>JAZKBF010000041.1:23446-60773 GCA_040388745.1 Bacteroidota bacterium
CAGCACAAGTCTTTACCCAAATTCAACAAGCTACAATGTAGGCATTGGAACTACATCACCTACAGTCCTTTTGCAAGTGGGAAGTTCAGGCGATGGCACTGTTGCTAAGGCAAATGCTTGGAATACATTTTCTGATGCAAATTTTAAAACCAATGTTGTAACGATAAAAGATGCGTTAAAAAAAGTTCTGAGTCTTAGAGGAGTAACATACGACTGGATTGCAAGTGGAGAACCGAGTATCGGTTTTATTGCTCAAGAAGTTGATACTGTTTTATCTTCTATTGTTTTAACAGATACTCTTACAGGGTTTAAATCACTGGATTACTCAAAAATTGTTCCAGTCATAGTTGAAGGTATAAAACAATTAGATTCAATTAATACTGGTTTAGTTTCAAAGGATTCAATTAATGATTCTAAAATACAAGCATTAGAGGCAACAGATTCAATCTTGAATGCTAAATTACAAAACCAAAATTCTATTATTGCTTCATTGCAAAACCAGTTAATAGCATCTAATACCACATTTCAAAACCAACTGAACGAATTAATGACAACAATAAATAGTTGTTGCAATCGGTCAATGGAATCCCCTACTAATAATCAGCAGACTAAATCACTAACTATTCCCGAAGGTGAAATAATACAGACGGATGTGGAGCTCAATAATGCTCAAACAACAATTTTAGAGCAAAATTCTCCAAATCCATTTGCCGAAAGAACTTCTATCAATTATTATTTACCAGACAATACTGGAAAAGCAGAAATGCTGTTTTATAATTCACAAGGTAAGTTAATTCAATCTGTTGAGTTAATCCAAAAAGGAAAAGGGCTATTGAATGTATATGCAAACGATTTATCAAGTGGGATTTATACGTATACTCTTGTAGTAGATGGAAAAATAATTGACAGCAAAAAAATGGTTCGAAGTAAATAAACAATGTAATTCCAAAAAATCCAGCGATATTTTATTGTTGGATTTTTTGCTTTTAAAAGGAAGCAATCTTACCTTTATTATATAATGAAAAAGATTTTAAGTATTTTAGTTGTAATTGTTCCTTTGTTTTGTAATGCACAAACGCAGGGTAACATTTGGTATTTCGGAGAAGGTGCTGGCTTAGATTTTAATAGCGGAACACCAATTTCAATTCTGGGAGGACAGACAGAAACTGATATTGGTATTGCAAACCAAGAAGGCTGCGCAACAATATCAGACAGTTCAGGTACTCTTCTTTTTTACACAGATGGACAAAAGATTTGGAATAAAAACCATCAAACAATGTCTAATGGTGATAGTTTAAAGGGTAATAAATCATCATCCCAATCTGCCTTTATTCTTCCATTACCACTTAACAATCATCTTTATTATGTATTTACAACGGATGCTTTCATTAATAACTTTCAAAATGGTCTTTGTTATTCTATTGTAGACATGTGTCTCAATAATAAAATTGGTGGTGTTGTTTCGGGGTCAAAAAATATCCCTTTACTTAATATTGCTTCGGAAAAGTTAACAGCAACCAAACACGCCAATGGAGTGGATTACTGGGTGATTACTACAATGAATAATACAAACGATTATTATGTCTATTTACTTACACAGAATGGTATTACAGATACTGTTGTTTCATCAGTTGGGGCTATATGCGGTGGTGCAAATGCGTATGGTCAAATGAAAATATCACCAAGCGGTTCAAAAATGGCAATAGCTGATGGACAAGGAACTAACAAGGCAATTTTTTTTGATTTTAATAATAGTACTGGTGTTATTTCAAACCCTACAGTTTTGCCGTCAGCTTCAACCATTTATGGCGTTGCCTTTTCTTCTGATAACTCCAAACTATATATATCGGAGTTTTTAAATGTCAATCAGATAAATCAATATGACCTAAGTAATGGAAATAATAAAACGGTTATCTCATTACCTAATAACTCTTCTCCCAAAGGAATGCAATTAGCTCCTAATGGTAAAATATATGTGGCAAGACAAGATTCGCCCGATTATTTAGGAGTTATTAATAATCCAAATTTAGCGGGTACTTCCGCAAATTATGTTCATAATGGAATTTACTTAAATGGTAAAACCTCTGACTATGGTTTACCAAGTTTTTTAGATAGCTATAGTTATCCAAATACAATGATTGACTGTGAAACAGAAATTAATGAAGTCGCTAATAAAAATTTATCAATAAAAGTTTATCCAAATCCTGCTCAACAATATTTTAATATCGAACTTCCAAATCAACAAAAATTTAATCTGTTTGTTTATGATATAACCGGCAGAAAAGTATATGAAAACAAAAATGCTGCGGGAAGCGTAAAAGTTGATTGTAGTAATTTTAATGCAGGTATCTATTTTGTTCAGGCGGTGAATGAAAAAAATATTTTATCCATTAAATTAATTAAACAGTAAAATCAAACTGTTCCATTGGGTGAACACTTTTCAGCAGCTCTTCCAGTTCATCGAATTTTTCCGTTTCATACCTTTTTGTAGTTTTAACATAGCAGTGTCCAGCCATAATCATTGCTTTCCATTAAGCCGTGCTCATTCCTCCAATGAGATATTAAACTGGCACAGAGGTGATATTATTTAAAAACAATAGTATTATCATACCTTAACTTTGTTTTAAAGGGCAATATTTTGTATTATTGTAAACACCTGAATTAAAACAATAATTCTCCATTCTGCTTTTAAGATCCAACCATGAAAAAAAAATTATTTTTTTTACTTTTTCTTGGTCTCTCCCTTTTTTCTTTTTCACAGCAGAATAGCTCTATTCTTCCTGTCGATCCTGTTGCGTTTCAATCAAATTCAATTCATAAAGGGATACTCTCCTTTTTTGTAACCGATGCTGAAAATGGTTATGGAACTCCTGCCGAGATCTTATTCAGCAATGGAAAAACCGCTTTAACACTACAAACCAATGAAGGTGGCCATTTGGTGTTTAACGGGGCGGAAGGCAAATACAATGTTACCATATCTGCTATTGGTTATAACTCCCTAAGTACCTACTTTGTGATTGAGCCAGGTAAAACGGTAAATATAGAAGCGATCATGGAAAAACAGTTTAAACCAGCTATAGAATACATGATCTATCCATCACCGGTTGTAGAAGGCTATGTGATAGATTTTGAAACAGGAAAACCTCTGGGAGAAGTGGAGGTTGAATTAACAAATGAAGGACTTCATACAAAAACAAATAAAGATGGTTTTTTCTCTGTTTCACCCGGTCAATTTTCTGTAATAGCACAGTCGGAAGATAAAGCGATCCGTAATGATTTTTCATTTAGTATGCCTGGTTATACTACACATACCGTTGAAGATCTTCTTATGATCCCTGACAAAATAAAATTAAAAATTGCCCTTAAAAAAGGTTCAGGAACTTATACTGATAAATACATTCAGCATGTTATAGATGGCACTCAACAGGATGTAGAACAGTATGAAAAAGCAGCTCTTCAGGAAAATGCTTTTAATCCAAAATCTGATAACAATCCGCCACCTGAGGTTGCCGCATGCATGATACCTGTAACAATTCGTGTTGGGGTAAATTGCTCTTGCACAAACTGTAACAATGTAAGTGTGATGAGTTTACAACATTATGTTGAAAGCGGACTTGATAATGAATGGATACCAAGTTGGCAATTTAATGCATTAGCTGCCGGCTCTATTCCTTATAGAACTTATGGCGGGTACTATGTGAATCATCCTGTAAAACCCAATTTTGATATTGCTTCTTCCACCTGTAATCAGGTATGGGGCGGAGCAATTTATTCAAATGCACAAAGCGCGGCTCAAGTTACCATCAATCAGATCTTAACGGCAAACAATGTAAACCCGGCACGTTCGGAGTATTCTGCACAAAATAATTATGGAGGAACTTCCTATAATTGTGCTAATTGTAAAGCCGGAGGAAGTGGTGCATACAACTGTTATCCTGATAATGCCTGTTGCGGAAAAGCTCCTGCCGGCCATGGCAGAGGCATGTGTCAGTGGGGAACGCAATATTGGGCGCTAAACGGACAAAATTATTCCTGGATGATCAATCATTATTTTATTGCAACAATAGGTTATTCGCTTTGCGGTGGCTCCCCGGCACCTCCACCTAACCCTACCATTACTTCCAGCAATACCTGCGGAGATAAAACCATCACCAGAGCGAACCCTCCTTCGGGTGTTACCTATTACTGGCAAGGGACAAGCTGTGGCACCAGTATGGCCAATTCTTCTTTGAATTATAATGTAAGTTCTTCCGGAACATATTATTTAAGAGCACACAACTCAAATGGGTGGTCAACAACCTGTAGTTCAAAAATAGTAACTGTAAATGATATCCCCAACAATCCACCTCCACCCACTACCACTACAAATTCTTGTGGAAGTCAAACATTAACAAGAGGAACTCCACCTGCTGGCGTTAAATTTTATTGGCAGGGCACAAGCTGCGGAACCAGCACTGCCAGCTTTGCACCAACTTATTCGGCTCCTTCAACAGGAACTTATAGGTTAAGAGCCAGGCAAAATGCCGGAGGATGTTGGTCAAGCTCCTGCTCTTCCGTTGCTATAGCAGTAGCGCCTACCCCGGCAACACCACCTGTTCCATCCATGAGTAGCAATAGTTGCGGTCCGATAACCCTTACAATGCCAAATGCTCCGCCAGGGCAAACCTATTATTGGGAAGGAACCAGTTGCGGAATAAGCACAACGGACACAGCCAGTACTTTTATTGCAAACACATCTGGCGTTTATCGCCTTCGTTCATTAAGCAACGAGGCCTGCTGGTCCAATTGCCGTTCGGTGGCAGTAACAATAATTGATTGCCCTGAAAATCTTCTCGTATCTTATGGTCCTTGTTCCGATGCTATGGTTAACTTTAGCTGGATCAACTCCAATGCCAACTGGACTGTAGAAGTATCCCTGGATTCGGCTTTTAATAGCTTTTATTCCAAGCCGGCTTACAATGTTACCCTGCTTACAGGGTCTGCAGGCTTTACTCCTGCACTTAACTTTCAATCCTATGCTACTTATTATTGGAGGATCTTAACAGGAAATGTTTACACCTATGGCCCAAGCTTTACTCTTCCTTTTTGTGATATTATTCCCCCTGCCACTATTATTGCCGCTATTACAGGTTGGCAAAGCACCAATTTTATTGCAAACTTTACAGATACTGATGATAGCTTAGGATCCGGATTGGATAAAAGTTTTTACAGAGTGATCGATTTTGATGGAACAGAATGGAGAGCCAACGGATCAAGAGGCTTTGCAAATGATAACTTTGACGATACTATCATTAATACTGATTGGACAAGCCACACTGGTATATGGGCAAGTGCTTCCGGCTATCTTGAACAAAGCGATCAAACATCGAACAATACAAACATTTCTGCTCCCTTAACTCAAAACCTGTCCAACAGGTATTTATATCACTGGAATGCAAAAATTGATGGAAGTGGCTCAAACAGAAAGGCTGGTTTTCATTTTTTTAGTGATAGCGTTTCATTGCCCAACAGAGGAAATTCGTATTTGGTATGGTTCAGTATGGATGAAAGTAAACTTGAATTTTATAAAGTTACCAATGACTTGAAAACTCTTGTAAAGAGCAAAAACTATAGCTTTATTCCGGGGGCTTTCTATGATTTCAAATTAATATACGACCGTATTTCCGGGAAAATGGATATCTACATTAATAATATTATTGCCGAAAGCTGGGCGGATGCTACCCCTATTGCTTTTGGCAATGCTGTTTCTTTCCGAACAGATACTGCAACAATGACGATCAATTATTTTAAAGCCTTCCGTTCAAGGCTTCCATCCCTAACAGTAAATGTGGGTGCTGGAAATACAAATGATATCCGTTTTGAAAATTCGGGTCCACCCTTAGCAGCGGGGAAAGTAGAGTCCATTATTACTGATTCGGCTGGTAACCTCTCCCCTCTTGTTTCCATTCCTGTTGATGTGGATTGGACTGCTCCATCAACCGTAGCTTTTATAAACGATGGATCAGGTGCCGACATTAGCACCACCTATAACACCAATGAACTTAAAGCAAATTGGTCACCTTCATCGGATCCCAATTCAGGAATTGCAAAATATCATTATTCCATCGGTACAACGCCCGGAGATACTGATCTGGTTGCTTCTACGGATAACTTTATGCAGATGATCGCTATCAATAACCCATTGCCATTGGTGATCAATCAACTTTATTATTTTAATGTGAGATCTGAAAATGGTGCTGGACTTTTTTCTTCCATTGCCAGTTCAAATGGCCAAATGCTGGTGCTTAATACAACAAGTGTGGAGGAAGAGATCACTGTGGTTGGTTTAAGTTTGTTTCCAAATCCTTTTAATCATACAGCCACGCTTGATTATACGTTGACCGGATCCGAAAAGGTAAAGGTTGGATTATATGATCTTTTAGGTAAGGAAATAGTATCCTTAAAAAATGGGGATCAGGCAGCAGGTGATCATAAAATTACAATTGATGGTGGCGATCTTAATCTTTCTAAAGGGCTTTACCTGCTTGTGTTAAAAACAGAAAACACCTCCGCTTTTATTAAAATTGTATTTGATTGATGTATGCTTTGCTGTTTTTTGTTTTTCAATTTTGCTTATATCTGATTTAATCAATAACTTAGCTGAATTACACTAATATCGGTTTCATGAAAAAAAATTTACTTTTTTTATTTTCTGTCCTTTTCTTTCATATTTCTTTTGCTCAACAAAATTCGTTTGTTGCAGCTTATCCTATTGCATTTCAAAAGAATTCAAAAATATTCCTGCAAGTGCCTCAAAAGAATAAACTGACGGAGGAACTCACTAATTTAACAAACCTGGAAAATAAAATATGGAATGAGGATGTATTAGTCTTTTTTCCTGAACAGGTTTCTCAAAACTTAACGATGCTGGAAGGATGGGTATTGTTTTCAGCAATTCAGTCACCTTATGACCAAAACAATTGGATCTGTCTTGAAAGAACTATAATGGGCAATGATTTTAACTTATTCCTCTTTGATACAAATACCGGTTTAAAAAAACTATTAATTAATAATGCCAATTCAATTGGTAATTATGCATTTCATGCCTTGTGCTGGTCGGCTGATAAAAATACAATATACCTCGAACGTCTCGAATTTGATACAGGATACGAACATGAAGGTATTTATAGTTATGCTCTTGAAACTGGCGAATTAAAGCAATTAGCTATTTCTAATAAATACATGACCACCCCCTTGGTCTCACCGGATAGAAAACGTTTTACCTATTTAGCTACAAGTGATCAGGAAAGAGAATTAATTCATGGTATTGCAGATAAGCTGATGGTTTATACCATAGAAAACAGTGAAGAACTCCTTTTATCTGAAGATATTGGCACAATGCATCAGGTACTGGGCTGGTATTCACATGATCCATTTCAAAAAAAACAATTATCGCCTCCATCCAATGATAATGTAGCCCAGTTGAATTTTAACTTGCCCTGGCCTGCAGGCATTACTTATTGCGTTACGCGAGATGGATCAAATGCACCTCCACCACCTGTTGGGTCTTCCAGCTCTTGTCTTAACCTGGGACCTCATTCGTATCCGGCTGCAACAGATTATGATACTCCTAATAATGCTGACGACAAAGTACTTGCCGTTGCTGCCGGAACGGTTACCACTGTTATCTACTCCAATTCAGGATATGGTAATCATATTATCATAACGCACTCGGATAATTACCGCACCCGGTATGGACACAATAAATCCATTGCTGTTACCGTAGGCCAACAGGTACAACAAGGATGTTATATTGCAATTGAAGGAACAACAGGAAATTCAAGCGGTGACCATATCCATTTGGAATACGAAAGCCCCGGTGGGGGAAGTAATGTTTATGCAAGATTTAGCGACTGCGGTAACTGTGTACCTCACAGAGGACATAATTATACTTCTACAAATAATATTTCACCATGTACTGTCACACCTCCTCCACCTAACCCAACCATAACTTCCAGCAATACCTGCGGAGATAAAACCATCACCAGAGCGAGTCCTCCTTCAGGTACTACCTATTATTGGCAAGGAACCAGCTGCGGAACAAGTATGGCCAATTCTGCTTTGAATTATAATGTAAGTAATTCAGGAACATATTATTTAAGAGCAAAAAATTCAATCGGATGGTCAACAACTTGTGGTTCAAGAACTGTAACTATAAATGACATACCCAATAATCCACCTATACCTGCTACCACTACAAATCCTTGTGGGAGCCAAACATTAACAAGAGGAACTCCTCCTTCGGGGGTTACGTTTTATTGGCAAGGTACAAGTTGCGGAACCAGCACCGCGAGTTCCGCTCTAACTTATACTGCTCCTGTTTCAGGAACCTATAGATTAAGGGCAAGACAAAATTCAGGAGGCTGTTGGTCAACTGCCTGCTCTTCGGTTGCAGTTGCAGTAGCCCCCACTCCGGCAACACCATCTCTTCCAACTATGAGCAGCAATAGCTGTGGCCCTATAACACTTACCATGCCTAATGCTCCGGCAGGACAAACCTATTACTGGGAAGGAACCAGTTGCGGAATAAGCACTACTGATACAGCCAGTACTTTTATTGCAAGCACATCTGGCGTTTATCGCCTTCGCTCATTAAGCAGCCAGGCCTGTTGGTCGAGCTGCCGTTCGGTGGCAGTAACTATAATTGATTGCCCTGAAAATCTCCTCGTATCTTTTGGCCCATGCTCTCCTAATATGGTTAATTTTAGCTGGATCAATTCCAATGTTAACTGGACCTTACAAGTATCCCTGGATTCTGCTTTTAATAGCTTTTATTCCAAATCAGCCTCCAATGTTACATTGCTTACAGGACCGGCAGGATTCACCCCTGCCCTTAACTTTCAATCCAATGCCACTTATTATTGGAGAATTTTAACAGGAAATGTTTATACCTATGGCCCTGGTTTTACACTCCCTTTTTGTGATGTTACTCCTCCTACCACAGCTATTGCTCCTGTATTAGGTTGGCAAAACACCAATTTTACTGCAAGCTTTACGGATGCTGATAATTCAGGAGGATCAGGCCTTGGTAAAAGCTTTTACAGGGTGATCGATTTTGATGGAACAGAATGGAGAGCTAACGGATCAAGAGGTTTCGCAAATGATAATTTTGATAATACTATTATTAATCCCGACTGGACCAGCCACACAGGTATATGGGCCAACGCTTCCGGTTTTCTTGAACAAAGTGATGATACAGAAGCCAATTCAAATATTTCTGCTTCTTTAACTCAAAACCTGTCTAACCGATATTTATATCATTGGAATGCAAAAATTGATGGAAGCGGAACCAACAGAAAAGCAGGCCTTCATTTTTTCAGTGATAGCGCTTCATTATCCAATAGAGGTAATTCCTATTTGGTATGGTTCAGTATGGATGCCCACAAACTGGAATTTTATAAGGTCACCAACGACCTGATGACCTTAGTAAAAAGCAGAAATTATAATTTCGTTGCAGGTCAGTTCTATGATTTCAAATTAGTGTACGATCGTATTACCGGGAAAATGGATATATACATAAATAATATTATTGCAGAAAGCTGGGCCGATGCATCCCCAATTGCTGCAGGAAATGCTGTTTCTTTTAGAACAGCTGACGCAAATATGACGATCAACTATTTCAAAGCCTTCCGTTCAAGGCTTCCATCGGTAACAGTAAATGTGGGTGCAGGAAATACAAATGATATACGTTTTGAAAATTCAGGACCGCCTTTAGCAGCGGGTAAAATAGAGTCCATTGTTACTGATTCGGCTGGTAACCTCTCCCCTCTTGTTTCTATTCCTGTTGATGTGGATTGGACAGCTCCATCAACAGTGGCTTTTATAAACGATGGATCAGGTGCGGACATCGCAACTACCTATTCTACCAATGAGCTTAAAGCAAACTGGTCACCTTCATCTGATCCTAATTCGGGAATTGTAAAATATCACTACTCCATCGGTACAACGCCCGGAGGTACTGACCTGGTTGCTTCTACAGATAATTTTATGCAGATGATCGTTATCAATACCCCTCTTCCACTGGTGGTAAACCAACTTTATTATTTTAACGTGAGATCAGAAAATGGTGCGGGTCTTTTTTCTTCCATTGCCAGTTCAAATGGCCAAATGGTAGTGCTGAATACCACAAGTGTGGAGGAAGAGATCACTGTGGTTGGTTTAAATCTGTACCCAAATCCTTTTAATAATACTGCCACGCTTGATTATACCTTACTACATTCTGAAAAGGTACAGGTTGGATTGTATGATCTCTTGGGAAAAGAAATAGTATCCTTAAAAAATGAGAACCAGGCAGCTGGTAACCATAAAATTACTATTGATGGAACTGAACTTAAACTTTCAAAAGGACTTTACCTGGTTGTGTTAAAAACTGAAAACACCTCCGCTTTTATTAAAATTGTATTTGATTGATTTTGATGGAATCAATCAATGTTGTTCATTAAATAAATTCTAAAAATAAACAAGCTGATAAAGGGCTTCAACCAACATTAGGCTATCAACTGAATCTCTTAAATTTGTTTATATTTGTAATCCAATTTTTAATTTTTGCCAATGAAAAAACATTTACTTCTTATACTTTCCATAGGGCTTTTCCATTTCTCTTTTTCGCAAGTGGATATCCCGGCCGTAAACAATTACCAGGCACAGTTTAACCAGGCATATATCAACCACCCTCAAATTCCAAAAGGAATTCTGGAAGCTGTTTCTTTTTGCAATACCCGTTTTGATCATATAACGCATAACCTTGGTGATCCTGAAAGTTGTATTGAATTACCTAAAGCATACGGGGTTATGGGTCTTACACTGGATGGTAAGCATTATTTCAGAAACAATCTGGAATTGGTTTCTCAGCTTTCAGGATTTCAAATTGCCGATATCATCGCTGATCCTGGCACCAACATCAGTGCCTATGCTAAAGCTTATGCGTACTTGCTCTCACAATCTACTAATGAATGGATTACTCCTGAAAGTCAAATTTCCATTCTTATCGCTTTAAGTGAGCTTCCTGATGGTGACCTGCAAAACGACTTTGCTCTTAACTCACAGTTATACTCCATATTTACTTTTCTTAATAATAAAGAATATCAACTTTCTTATTCTTTTCCTGAATACAACATAAACCTGGTAACCGTTTTTGGTGAGGCTAATTATAAAATACTGAGTTCGCCTCAGGTAAGTATTTCTGAAGGATCAATTATTGATCAAAATGGAAATCAGTACCAAAAAAGTCTTAATACTCCACCTCCTCCAACAGTTCAAAGTACCGATTATGGTCCGGCTTTATGGAATCCAACTAGTTGTAATTACAGCTCCAGGGGCGGAACATCTATTTCTGCAGTAACTATTCATACAATGCAAGGTTCTTATGCCGGATGCATTTCCTGGTTTAAAAACTGCAATGCAAATGTTTCCGCACATTATTGTTTAAGGTCTTCTGATGGACAGATAACCCAAATGGTGCGTGAAAATCAAAAGGCATGGCATGTTGGAAATTCGAACCCTTATACTATCGGGCTTGAACATGAGGGCTATGTCAACAATTCATCCTGGTATACCGTTGCAATGTACACAACCTCAGGTAATCTTTCAAGGGACATCACTCAGTCAGGTTACGGTATAAATCCAACCAGCTGTTGGAATGGGGCTTCATGCAGTGGAAGCTGCGTAAAGCCAAGTAATATATGTATTAAAGGGCATCAAATGTTTCCAAGTCAATCACATACCGATCCGGGAATTAACTGGAACTGGCCCTATTATTATTGCATCATCAATAATTGCAACAATCCAACACCTCCTCCACCTGCCCCAACCATTACTTCCAGTAATACCTGTGGGGATAAAACCATCACAAGAGCGAGTCCTCCTTCAGGTACCACCTATTATTGGCAGGGAACAAGCTGCGGAACAAGCGTGGCCAATTCAGCTGTGAATTATAATGTAAGTTCTTCAGGAACGTATTATTTAAGAGCAAAAAACTCTAATGGATGGTCAACCTGTAGTTCAAAAATTGTAACGATAAATGACATACCCAACAATCCACCTTCACCAACAACCACTACAAATCCTTGTGGCAGCCAAACATTAACAAGGGGAACTCCACCTTCGGGCGTTACGTTTTATTGGCAAGGCACAAGCTGCGGAACCAGCACAGCCAGCTCCGCTCTAACGTATACCGCCCCCGCTAACGGAACCTATAGGTTAAGGGCCAGAGAAAATTCAGGCGGGTGTTGGTCAAATTTATGTTCTTCTGTGGTAGTAGCTGTGGCACCCACTCCTGCAACGCCACCTGTTCCTACGTCCAGCACCAACAGTTGTGGTTCAATAACACTTACTATGCCTAACGCGCCCACAGGACAAATTTATTACTGGCAAGGCACAAGTTGCGGAATAAGTACAGCTGATTCAACAAGTACCTATACTGTTGCTGCTTCCGGAACCTATTACCTGCGCTCATTGAGTAGCCAGGGCTGCTGGTCCAACTGCCGTTCCGTAGCTGTATCAATAATTGATTGCCCTGAAAATCTCATTGTATCTTTTGGTCCTTGCTCTACCACTATGGTTAACTTTAGCTGGATCAATTCCAATGTAAACTGGACCTTACAAGTATCGCTGGATTCTGCTTTCGGTAGTTTTTATTCAAAACCGGCTTCCAATGTTACATTGCTTACCGGACCAGCTGGATTCACTCCTGCCCTTAATTTTCAATCCAATGCCACTTATTATTGGAGAATTTTAACAGGAAACGTGTACACGTATGGCCCTAATTTTATTCTTCCTTTTTGTGATGTAATTGTTCCAACAACTGTTATTGCTCCTGTAACAGGATGGCAAAGCACTAATTTTACTGCAAACTTCACTGATTCCGATAATTCAGGAGGCTCAGGACTTGGTAAAAGTTTTTACAGGGTGATCGATTTTGATGGAACAGAATGGAGAGCGAACGGATCAAGAGGTTTTGCAAATGATAACTTTGATAATCCTATTATTAATCCCGATTGGACCAGCCATACGGGTACTTGGGCAAACGCCACCGGTTTTCTTGAACAAAGTGATGATACAGAAACCAATTCAAATATTTCGGCTTCTTTAACTCAAAACCTGTCCAACAGGTACTTATATCACTGGAATGCAAAAATTGATGGAAGCGGAACCAACAGAAAAGCTGGCTTTCATTTTTTTAGTGACAGCGCTTCATTACCCAATAGAGGAAATTCATATTTGGTATGGTTCAGTATTGATGACCATAAACTGGAGTTTTACAAGGTTACCAACGATATGATGACCTTAGTAAAAAGCAGAAATTATAGTTTCGTTGCTGGTCAGTTCTATGATTTCAAATTAGTGTACGATCGTATTACCGGAAAAATGGATATCTACATTAATAATATTATTGCAGAAAGTTGGGCCGATGCTAGCCCTATTGCTTCCGGTAATGCCGTTTCTTTCAGAACAGCCGATGCAAATATGACGATCAATTATTTCAAAACGTTCCGTTCAAGACTGCCATCCGTAACTGTAAATGTAGGTGCAGGAAATACAAATGATATACGTTTCGAAAATTCGGGACCACCTTTAGCTGCTGGTAAAGTAGAGTCCATTGTTACAGATTCGGCTGGTAACCTGTCTCCCCTCGTTTCTATTCCAATTGACGTTGACTGGACTCCTCCATCAGACATCACTTTTATAAACGATGGCTCAGGTGCCGATATCAGCACCACTTATACTACCAATGAACTTAAAGCAAACTGGTCGCCTTCTTCGGATCCTAATTCAGGAATTGCAAAATATCATTATTCTATCGGTACAACCCCTGGAGCTACTGACCTGGTTCCTTCTACTGATAATTTTATGCAAATGATCGCTATCAATAACCCGCTGCCATTGGTGTTAAATCAGCTCTATTATTTTAATGTCCACTCAGAAAACGCTGCTGGACTTTTTTCTTCTGTTGTCAGTTCAAACGGACAAATGCTGGTGCTTAATACCACAAGCATTGAAGAAGAGATCACTGTTGTTGGTTTAAATCTATATCCCAATCCTTTTAATAATACATCCACCCTTGATTATACCTTAACCCGATCTGAAAAGGTAAAAGTTGGATTGTATGATCTTTTAGGAAAGGAAATAGTTTCCTTAAAAAATGAGAACCAGGCGGCAGGTGATCATAAAATTACCATTGATGGAACTGAACTTAAGCTTTCAAAAGGACTTTACCTGGTTGTGTTAAAAACTGAAAACACCTCCGCTTTTATTAAAATCGTATTTCAACAATAAACAAAGAAAAAAAAATTCTTAATTTATTTAACCAAAGTATTATGTTAAAAAAATCACTGATTAGTATTGTTGTCGCTTTTTCGCTTTTTGTTAATTCAATGTCCGCTGCAACTATCAGCAGTAAAGCCATTGCAGCCAACTGGCTGCTAGCTTCCACCTGGGTTGGCGGGGTGATTCCCGGCCAAAATGATGTGGCAGTGATTGTAAGTGGTGGTGATATTACTATAAATGGTAACATTACAATCGGTTCGGTTCAGGTGAATTCGGGCGGTACCTTGAATGCTTCAAGTTTTACTATTTCTTTAAAAGATGACTGGTTAATAAACGGAACATTTAACAGAGGCACGAGTACTGTTGATTTTAGTGGTAATGCTGCACAATCTATAAATGGTTCTAGTACAATCAGATTTCAAAATGTAATTATTAATAATACCAACGGAAGCGCAGGAATGGGCGTTACTGCCAATTCAGTGAACACCTTTATTTACGGAAATTTTGAACAAAATGGGGTGTTTAACAGAAACAGTACTTCTTTTCCCAATGTTAAAGTAACTTTTGCGGGAACTACAGTCGTTTCAGGTGTTACCAGTTTAATTCTTCACAATGTGGATATCCTTGCAGGCGCTACTCTGAATGGCGCTACTGGTATTTCCGGGGGCTCCTCTGATATGTATTTTACCGGACATTGGAATAACCTGGGCACTTTTGTTCCGGGAACCGGAACTGTAAATGTTCAATACTCCTCTTCCTACGGCACTCAAAATATTACCCCGGGAAATGGTCCTTTTTACAATCTGACCATAAATAAAGCTGTAATTGTTGATCCTCAAAGTAACATTACTGTTCAAAACGATTTCACCATTTTGCTTGGGACCTGGACTGCAGGCAGCTTAAATATAAATGTGGGTGGTGATTTCAATAATTCGAGCACTTTCACTGCAAATACCGGCAAGGTTATATTGGATGGCACCGCGAATCAAAATATAACGACCGGAGGTAGTAATTTGTACAATTTTACTATTAATAAACCTTCCGGAGATACGTATCAGGGTTCCAACATACAAGTCACAAATAACTTTACCCTTACAAGTGGTGTTTTATATACCTATACCGTTGTTTCTACTTTATATGAGATCTATCTTTCCAACAGCAACACAACTACCTCATTAACAGGAGGAACAAGCAGCAATTTTGTGGTTGGGAATCTAAAAAGAGCCGTTATTGCAGGTGTTGCTATCTATAGCTACCCTATTGGTGTTTTAAATTCATCGCCAATAAAATTCCGCCCTGTTGTTTATAGCCAAACTTCTTCAGCCGGGGCAGCATGGGTTAATATGGTTGCTGATACTGTTATTCCTGTAATTTTAAATTCAGCAGACTGGTATGTTTCCATCACCACCAATACAGGAACTCCGGTAGGAAGCATTACCATGAATTATAACCTTGGTAGCGATTTCCCTTCTCCAATTCAAGAATGTATCCTTTCAATTGTTCGCGGGCAATCAGGGCCACCGTCCAACTTTAATTATGTATTGACAACAACTACCGCTCCCACCGGAGGGAACAGTGGTACCATCACTTCTGAGATCCCAATCACACTTACTCCTTTCGGTTTTATTGTTGCTGAACCTCTTCCTGTTTCAACAGGAACAAACATTTGCCAGGGAACTTCGGCAACATTAAGTGCCAATTTCCCTTCAGGTAATACTAATTTTAACTGGTATGATGCTCAAACGGGAGGCACCATGTTGTTACTTGACAACCCAACATTTATTACCCCCAATTTGATTGCCGACACCACTTTTTACCTTGAATATTATGATTCACTTACCACATGTGGCTCTACAAGACTTCCTGTTACTGTAACAGTTACCCCTATTCCAAGTTCGGCTTTCACTATGCCAGATACTATTTGCCGTGGAGAAAACATACTGATTACATTTTCGGGTACAGTAAGCTCAACTGCCACCTACTATTGGGATTTTGATGGAGGTATACTTGTAAGTGGTTCCGGAGCTACCAACCAGGTGGTTTATTGGAATACTCCTGGATCAAAGAACGTAACGTTAACTATCAGTGATAATCCATGCAGTTCCCCGCTCACGCTGCTCACAGTAAATGTAGTACCTGCACCTACACCTGCAGTTATTACAACTACCGATTATGCTATTTGTGAGGGAGATACAGTAACCATTACCGCTAATGGTTCAATTGGAGGTATAGTGAATTATAATTTTTACGATTCCATTCCAAATGACAGCATTATTGGAATTTCACCGCTTATTGTTGGTCCGCAGGTAACCACCACTTATTACCTGGAAGTGATCAACGAATATGGATGTAAAAGCAGCAATAGCCCCGACTCTATTACCATAATTGTTTACCCTGCACCTACTTTACCTAATGATTATGTGGAAGGAAGCCTTGTAATTTGTAATGGATCTTCAACGTCCGTTTATGTATTACCAGATAGTGCGATCGCTTCCAATATTTATTGGTGGGACAGCGAATTTGGTGGAAATTTCGTTTCAAATAATGATACGATGGTAACAGGTAATTTATACAGTGATTCCACCTATTGGGTGGAGGCTATTACCATTAATGGCTGTCCTAATATTGGCGGACGTATTCCTATAACAGTTATTATTGAACCTTATGCTGTTGCAACGCTGGCATCCAATTTAGATAATAACTCTGTTTTTGTTGGACAGGAAATGATCATCACCGCGAGCCCTGATCATTATTCGGTGTATCAGTTTTATCTTAATAACCAGTTGGTTCAATCAAGTGCTTTAAATACCTATTCATCTTACGCTTTTCATGATGGAGATATTGTAAGTGTCAGTTGTATAAGTGATCTGCAATGCCAGGGTTCTATTTCAGATTCTCTTTCCATTAAAGTTACTCCTATTGCCAATGCCTTTACTCCAAATGGAGATGGTTTCAATGATGTGTTTTTAAAGGGACTTGACTTAACAGTACTGAACAGATGGGGACAACAACTCTTTAAAGGAACTCAAGGTTGGGATGGAACTTTCGATGGTAAAAAGGTGAATGGTGGAACCTATTTTTATATCATAAATATTTATGGACCTGATAAAACACTAATTACTCAAACCGGCCCTATTACTTTAATTAATGAATAATTTAGATAATTTTAGAATGACACGAATTCGTTTATTTTTTTGTTTTTACTTGGTTTCAATGCTTTTTTCAACGGTGTATGCGCAATCAATTACGCATAAAGCTGATTCAGCAGTAAGCCATAAGGAATACTTCACTGCTATTGAATTGTATCAAAAAGCATTAAAAAAAGAAGTGGCTGAAGCTGATAAAAACGAAGTGTATTATCAATTAGGCGCTTGTTATGCTGCAATAAATAGTTATAAAGAGGCAAGAATTTGGCTCGAAAAATCGATTGAAAATGGTTATTCTAATCCTCCTGCTTTTTTATTATATGGTGATATACTCATCACATCAGGCGAATATGAACCTGCAAAATCAGCGTATGCAACATACATTAAAAAAACAGGTGACAAACTGGTAAAACGTAAGATCGCCAGTTGTGATTTTGCTTTATCCGGCAAAAAATCTGACATTTCTTATGACATCAAAAATGAAATGGAAATAAATTCTGATTTCAGTGATTTTGGCCTTACAATGGTTAAACAAAAATTGATCTTCTCCTCTTCAAGAGTGGAAGAAAAAGGAAGCAATTTTGACAATTTCACCGGGCAGGGCTTTTCGGATGTTTATGAAACCTCCTTAGACCCTAAAAAAGGTAAATGGACCAAGCCTGTTAAATTAAAGGGCGGAATAAATACAAAATATAATGAAGGAGCCTTTGTTTATGATAAAAAAAGCAATACGGGTTATTATATGAAATGCAACGGTGAAAAGAGCGCAAAAGAAAATTGCAATATTTTTTGTTCCGTTTGGAATGAAAAAGAAAATGTTTGGGCCGAATCCAAAGCCTTCGACTTTTCAGATGAGATTTTCAGCACCGGCCAACCTGCTCTTTCTGCTGATGGCAATACGCTTTATTTTGTTTCCAATATGGATGGAGGACTTGGTGGAAAAGATCTATGGGTAATAAAAAGGAAAGGCGGGATTTGGGGGCTGCCTAAAAATTTGGGTGCTCCTGTGAATACACCTTACAATGAAATGTTTCCTTATGTATTGAACGATACCTTATATTTTTCTTCCGATGGCAATATAGGCTATGGTGGACTTGATATATTTTCCTCTCAAATTAAAGCCAGCTCCTACGGAAAACCTCAAAACTTACTGGCACCTATAAATTCATGTGCTGATGATTTTGGAATTATTTTTACCGGAAATTCCATTTTTGAAGGATATTTTTGCTCTAACCGCCAAGGTGGAAAAGGGGAAGATGATGTTTACTCTTTTAAAAAGGCACCTCTTATTTTAACTGCAAAGGGAACAATTGTTGATTCCAAAACCGGTAAGCCTGTTAATAAAGTAACCATCTATTTAAAAGGCAGCGATGGCAGTATAGATTCCACAACAACTGGTTCTGATGGAGAATTTAACTTTCAGGATCTTCAACCTGGCTTGGATTATGCCGTTACTGCTGTAAAAGAAGGCTTTTTTAGCGACTCTAAAGATCTAACTACAGTTGGAATAAAGGCGAGTGCTGAATTCTCAAGAACCACTGGAACAGACCTTGATTTTAAATTTCAAAAGATCACGTATGCTGAAATAACAATACCTAACATTTATTATGATTCTAATAAAGCAGAACTAAAAGCGGAATCGAAAAAGGAACTTAATAAAATGACAAGGATATTAAAGGAAACACCCGCCATAAAAGTGCAGGTAAATTCCCATACTGATGAGATAGGTTCGGATGATTATAATATGAAACTTTCAGAAAAACGGGCACAGAATGTAGTGGACTATTTTATTGAAAATGGAATCGATAAAAACCGGCTATCCGTTATGGGCTATGGCGAATCAAGTCCTATTAAGAAAAATGCACAAACTGAGAACGAACATCAGACCAATAGAAGAACCACATTTAAAGTAATAAAAAAATAAGCGAATGAAAAAAATTACTCTTTTCCTGTTTTTGCTCTCACCATACTTGGCGATGGCGCAAAACGATATGCAGTTCAGTCATTACATGTATAACGAAAACATGTTCAATCCTGCCGCAACCGGTAATACTGATAAAATAATTGCATCCATTGTTGCAAGGCAACAATGGATCGGTGTTGACAATCCACCATCCACGCAATTTTTAAATGCACATACCTATCTTGCTAAAATTAAAGGCGGAATAGGCCTTACTGCAATAAACGACCGGATCGGTTTTGAAAACACATTGAACCTGAAAATAAATTATGCCTACCATACCCGTATTTCTGAATCTGCAACACTTTCGGGGGGACTTTCAGCCGGTTTTATGAATAAAAAGCTGGATGGCAGCAAATTGGTTTATGAGCAAGGTAGTGATCCACAAGCAATTGTGACCTCCACCAATGCGTTTTCTCCCGATTTCGGTCTGGGTTTAGAGTTTAACGCATCTAACATCACAGCAGGCGCTTCTTCAACTCATATCAACAGAGAATTAAAAAATTCCACTGTATTGGCTAATCCAAGACACTATTTCCTGTACGCAAAATATAAAATACAGCTTGATACCAATTTTTCCCTAACTCCTGCTTTACTGGTAAAAAGCAGCGGATTTATTACTCAATACGAATTAAACGCCACTGCCGTTTACAAAGAAAAAATAAGCCTGGGAATAACCTACCGCATCAAAGAATCAATTGTTGGATTAATTGGAGTAAGTATAACTGATGCTATATTCATAGGCTATTCCTACGACTTTAATGTAAAGCCTGTAAACACGTATAGCAGTGGTTCGCATGAAATAATGCTACAGGCTAGATTAAGCGCTTTAGGTAAGAAAAAACAAGACTATAAATCAGTAAGGTTCTTTTAATTAAAGGCTTGCCGAACAAATAATATAAATGATAAATTAAATTACGAGATGAAAAAAATTCTATCCTTTTCTATTCTGCTTTTTGTTGCAGTATTATTTTCCAATACCCTTAGTGCGCAGAAACTAAAAAAAACAGAAACCTTCTATGCTGACGGGAAAGTAAAAGAACAGTACCAGGTAGATGCAAAAGGCCTAAAACAAGGCTCCTACACCCTCTTTTATCCTAATGGGAATAAACAATTATTGATTGAATTTAAAAACGGATCAAAGAATGGTAAATTTACTTCCTGGCATTCAAACGGAAAGATCAAAGAAGAATCGAATTACATTGATAACAAGAGAACAGGCAAATACACTGCTTATGATGAACTGGGCAATGTGATTGAAAGTTCAAAATAAATTTGCTGCTTTTATTAATTAAAACCCCTTATAGTCTTTGGAAGGGCCAAAATCAGAACAATCTGCAATTCTTTTATTCCGCTTACGAACGTTCTCGTTTTTGCCGAACAATTTCATATTACTAAATTCTAATACCATACTTAACTCATGCGACCCCAGTGTATGACTGGCTAAATTATTAACTGTAAAATCATAGCTATAGCCAATTCTAAATGCCAGTTCTTTATTGAGCGCCTGATGTATTCCCATAAAAACAATGAAAGAATCATCATCTTTAAAGTCGCTAAATGTTCGTTTACGATAAAAAAAACCTCCTATCATTGGTTTTTTTGAAACGTAAAATCCTATGTTGGTGGTCGAGAATGATCCCTGATTTTCATAAATAAAATTAGGCGATATAAACAATGGAGACTTGTCCATCTTATCTTTTCTCTTTTCAATCACCATAGTATAATGCCAGGTACTCTTGTAGGGTAAAACACCTGTATTCCCTCTTAATCCGTCATTGGGTTGCGTAAGATGATTGATTGCCAGGCCGAATGTATTGGTAATTATAGCCCCCCTTATTTTTTTAATTTTAGGCAGATCGAACATGAGCCCCGCACTGAAATCGGCAAATGTTTTTCCTTCTGCATTGCCTGCCGTTACAGCTGAAGGATACATCTGACCTTGCAAACCATCCAACTGATCACTGAATACCAATTTATTCCAGTCTACCCGTTTATTAGTGATGGTTACATTGTATCCTGCCCGCATCCTGATAATTTTTGGTATCAGAATTTCATACGATTGAAGCAATCCGAAACTGGTGGTTTTTAAAAACCCTTCACCCGAAACATCCTGCATGGCCATAAAACCTAAGCCGAACAAAGGGGTATAAATATCTCCCCAAAAATTATACGTTACAAATTTACTTGGAATGCCTGTCCATTGGCTGCGATAATCCGTTCCAATACGGGCATTTTTGTTGAATCCAGCAAAGGAAGGGTTCAAATATAAAGGATTGAAAAAAAACTGGGAGGATGCAGGATCTTGCGCCACCAAATTCAATTCAGTCAATACAAAAAGAAAAATAATAATTTTTTTCATTCAAATCCTTTTATTTGATCAGCGTAACTGTCCCGGTATTACTGAATTTACCATTCGGATATAATTTACCGAACCAAAAATTTCCATTTACAAATGTCGCATCTATCTCCCAAACATACACATCCTGTGGGCATTCTTTCCCTTCAAATACACCATTCCATCCTTCACCTGGGCTTCCGGAGGCATCCAGCGCAGTTGATTCAAACAATAGCGTACCCCAACTATTAAATATTTGTAAGTGGTAGGTTTTCAGGGATTTCCCTTTGGGCAAAAACAGGTTCGCTTCACTGGATTCGAAGTTCGGCATCATGGCATTGGGCACAAACAAACCCTGAAAATAATCAGGATTAACATCCTTCTGAACAGTATCAATACATCCAAATTGATTAGTTGTTATCAATGTGGTGGTATAAGTACCAAATACATTGTATTGATGCTGAGGGTTCTCAGAAATACTGCTATTGCCATCACCAAAATCCCACAAATATGAATTCGCATTTACCGATGAATTTAAATATTGAAGTGTTCCAACCGGAATACCGGACGTATACACCTGGTTAACACTGAAATCAGCGAACGGTTTAGGGTTCACTGTAAAGCTGCTAACATACTGCAAGGTATCCGCACAATATAAACCATTGTTGGTGATCAGGGTTACATTATAATTTCCGGGATTTTGAAAAATATGATCGGGGCTTGAAGTTGCAGAAGTGCCACCATCACCAAAGCTCCAGCTATAGGATAAACCGTTTTGTGATTGATTTGCAAATGATACGGTTAAAGGCTCGCAACCTCCTGTTAAACTCGGTGCAAAAGCAGCTATTGGTGTTGCATAAACTGTAAATGTATTAATTGCCGTATCCAGGCAGCCAAAAGTATTAGAGGTAATAAGTGTTGGACTAAATTGACCAACCGTATTGTAACTTGTTGAAGGATTGGTTAATGCGGAATTCCCTCCGTTGTCGAAATTCCATTGATAGCCATTGGCACCTATTGAGTTATCTGTAAAATTAACAGTTGCAGGAGCAAAGCAAGAATACAGAGACGATAAACTAAAGGAAGCCGCAGGATTTGGATAAACATTTATTTGTATTTGTGCTGAATCCTTGCATCCATTAAGGGATTGAGCAACCATATTCACATTATACACACCTGCCGAACTGAACGTATGCACAGGAGCCGCAAATACTGATCCATTGCCATCATTAAAATCCCAACTATAAAAAAGTGCATTTTGTGATGTATTGCTAAATGTTGCTGTAAATGGTTCACAACCAAACAATGCATTTGAACTAATTTGAGGAATTACCGCTGTATTAACGGATACTGGTTGTGAAATGGTATCAATACATCCAAATGTAGTGGATGTCCCTATCAATAACACAGTATAATTTCCTGAGTTGGTATAGCTGTGCGAAGGATTGGTTAGGATAGAAGTATCTCCATCCCCAAAGTTCCAGGCAAAATTTACCGAATTAGTTGAGGTGTTGTTAAATGAAATGGCCTGATTAACGCAAACCGTAGTTACATCAACTGTAAACGACAATGTGGGTGGAGGATAAACAGTGATGCTTACCAAAGCGGTATCATAACTACAGCCATTATTTACAAATTGGCGGCAAATATAGGTTCCTGCTGTTAAATAAGTATGAACAGCATTCGTTGAAGTAGTTACATTACCATCACCAAAATCCCATGAAATAAACGTACCTCCTGAAGAAAAATCCGAAAAGGCAACAGTATGTGGCGAACAGCCCGAAATACTACTTGTATTAAAAAAAGCATTGATCGTATTCGGATGTACAAGTATAGATTTGGATATGGTATCTGCTCCACAGGTATTTGAACCTATTAATCTGATCTTATAAATGGTATCGTTTACACCTGTGGTAAAAACATGCGCTGGTGGATTTATAGCACTCACCGTTGCACTCCCGTCACCATAATCCCAAATATATTGAGCTGCATTGCCTGTTGAGTTATTATTCATCGTTATCAATAACGGGGAACATCCGGAGTTTACATTTGTTCCAAAATTGACTACTGGTGTTGGCATCACAAAAACGGAATTGGTTTTGGTGGATACCCCGCACAGATTAGTTACAGTTAAGGTAACATAGTAAGTAGTGTCATATAGCCCCTGCAAATAGGTTTGTGCCACAGGAACCTTTAATGCAGAAGTATTCCCATTACCATAACTCCAGCTGTAGGAACAAAATAAACCTGTGGTTGTATTGTTAAAATCCGTTTGTAGCGGAGCACAGCCGGTATCAGTAACCACCGTAAAGCCGGAGGTTGGAGGAGCAATAATATGTATCGTATCCGAAAGTGAATCAGTACAACCCAATACAGAAAAGGATAGTAATTTAATAGTAAAAGTTCCTGCCGATGTGTACGAATGTGAAGGCGATATAGCTGCACTCGTTCCGCCATCGCCAAAATCCCATTGAAAATTGCTGGCACCTGTTGTGGAATTTGTAAAGACCACCGGAATATTAACACATTCAGATAATGCTTTTGAAAATCCAACCACCGGTAGAGCTCCAACAGTAACCGTTTTAGTACCCGTATTGGTACAAAGGGTAACAGGATCTGTAAAAGAATAGGTAAGCGTACTGATTCCTACATTTGCAACAGCAGGATCAAACGCCCCTGTTGTGCCATTGGTGATCCCACTACCGGTCCATGTTCCGCCAGCCGGAGAAAAGCCGGGTAAAATATATTCAGCATCACTTATACAGGTGATATCGTTTGCTCCCGGATTAATAACAGGAATAGGTTTAACAGTTATTTTTTTAGTATCCGTAGTAAAGCATGTTCCGGCCCCGTAGGATAATGTAAGTAAATGAGTTCCCACACCGGCTAACAACGGATCAAACACCCCCCCCGGGGAGCTTATCCCTACCCCAGTCCATGTACCAGCCAAAGGAGTGAAACCTGATAAATTAAACAATCCATCATTCAAACACAAAGTGTCATTCCCACCGGCATTGGCAACCTGGGGTGTAACAACTGTTACTTTTATTGTATCTGAATTTACACAGGTGTTTAAATCGGTAAAAGTGTAAGTAAGCACATCTACAACCACTCCATGAGGTGTATAAACTCCTGCTGTTGTTACCCCCGCCCCTGTCCAAACACCACTGCCGCCCGTGGTAGGCGAAAACCCCGTTAGGGTGTAAGCAATTGGCTGATCACAAAGCAAAATACTCGCACCTGCATTCACAACAGGTAAAGGGTTCACAGTAATGGTGCTTGGTGCTGTTGCTGAGCAGCCCGTTGCAGTTACGGTTCCAGTCACAGTATAAACAGTAGTTGTTGTTGGAAATGCGATCACACTAGCACCTGTGCTTAAATTTAATCCCGTTGATGGCCCCCACACATACGTATTTGCTCCCCCTGCAGTTAAAGTTGCTGAATCTCCGGAGCAGAATAACGCTGAATTTACAGTAACTACAGGAGCTGAATTAACGGTAACCCTAATAGTATCCGTGCTTAAACACGTTCCAGTTCCGAAAGAATACGTAAGGATATGCATTCCTGTTCCCGCAATTGCCGGATTAAATGTATTGCCTGTTATCGCACTGCCTGTCCAGGTTCCGCCACTTGGAGTATAACCGGTAAGTGTTTGAATTGGTGCATTCACACAGGTTTTATATCCATTACCTGCATTGGCTGTTTGCGGGGTAACAACAGTAATGATGAGCGAATCCTGATTGGTGCAATTTAAGCTGGTAAAACTATAAGTAAGAATGAAATTTCCAACCGTAGAAGGCGTAAAAACACCCGCTCCGGTAACTCCAGTACCACTCCAGGTACCACCGGAAGGTGAAAAGCCGGTTAAGGTATTTGGAATAGGCTGATTACACAAGGTAATGCTTGGACCTGCGTTTACTACCGGTAAAGGATTTACAGTAACGTTGCTAACAGCTGTTTTCGAGCATCCTGTTAGTGTAGTTGTACCTGTTACAGTATACGAAATGGTTGAACTTGGATTTGCCGATACACTCGCACCTGTAACAGCCGAGAGATTGGTATTTGGCAGCCATGAATAGGTATTAGTACCGGAAGCAGTAAGCAAAACCGTTTGACCCGCACAGATAGTTGGCGAATTTACAATAACTGCAGGTGAAGCCTTCACATTTACCTTTATTGTATCACTAGTTAAACAGGTACCTGCACCAAGTGAATACGTTAGAATGTGAATTCCCGGCCCTGCTGCTGCCGGATCAAAGGAGTTGCCGGTTATACCCGCTCCTGACCAGGTACCACCTGCCGGGGTAAAGCCGGTAAGTGTTTGAGCAGCTATGTTTTCACAAATAGCAAATCCGGTTCCTGCATTTACCGTCTGAGGCGCGATAACGGTAACTTTCATCGTATCCTGGTTGGAACAACTTCCATCAGAATAGGAATACGTAAGAATAAAATTACCGGACGCGGAAGGTGTAAAAACACCTGCGGGGCTTACTCCTGACCCAGTCCAGGTACCACCAGCCGGTGAAAAACCTGTTAAGGTATTCGGCACCGGCTGATTACAAAGTGTGATACTCGGCCCTGCATTTACAACCGGTAATGGCTTTACAGTTACAAGGCTTACTGATGTATTTTTACAACCGGTGGTAGTATTGGTCCCTGTTACGGTGTAGGATATAGTGGATGTAGGATTGGCTGTTATACTTGCACCAGTTATGCCCGAAATATTTGTGTTTGGGGTCCAGAAATAGGTATTTGCACCACTTGCAGTAAGTGTTGCACTTTGTCCGATACAAATGGTAGGAGAATTCACAATAACTACCGGTAATGGATTCACTGTCAATGTTTTGGATGCAGGGCTGGAAGTACAACCATTTATTGTAATGGTTACAGAATAGGCTCCGGCATTTGCAAGTTGAGCATTGCCAATGCCCGGATTTTGTAATGTTGAAGTAAAACTGCTCGGACCGGTCCAATTATAACTTGCACCCGCAACAGTGGAAGCGAATAAATGAATAGAGTCACCAATACATACAGGACTAACATTTGCAACTACTGGCGGATTTGGGATCGTACTAATTGTAAATGGTGTAATAGCCACAGTAGTTCCGCATTCATTTGTAACAGACACAGAAATTGCATGCGCACCTACGCTTGAAAAAGAAATACTTCCCGGATTTGCAATGCCCGAAGTAGCAGGTGTTCCTCCTGCAAAAGTCCAGGCATACGTCATAGAATTTGCTCCACAGTTAGTTGCTGTTACTGTAGGAGTAGTTGAAGCTGGACTAGAACAAGCACTTGGTGGTGAGGTACTAACCACAACGGTTGGTTTTTCTTTTACCGTTACAGTTTTCAGAGTTGTAAAAACACCGCATTTATTAGTAACAGAAAGGGTGATGGTATATGTCCCCGGATTGGTAAAAACAAAGGAGGGGCTTATGGAAGAAGCACTTGTACCGCTGGTAAAACTAAAAGCGGAAGCTGTTCCACAATTACTGGCAGCATAAGTAACAACCCAACCATAGGTTGCCTGAGAACACGTATTCAATGTATTGGAGGAATTTGTTGCTGTTATACTCAAAGGAGCACAACCAATAACACTATTTAACGAAAATGCAGGAACCGGAACCGGCTGAACGCAAACCGTTTTAACGATAGTATCATAACCACAAGCGTTTTTGGTTCGAACTCTTAGTTTTATGGAATAACTACCAATTGTATTAAACGTAACCCCCAAAGCCCCGCTTCCCCAAGTAGCGGGCAAATTTACAGATGGCGGATTGTTCCCCAGATTACCCGATGTTACTGTATATCCGGTAGCAGGTGTTATTTTCCAGTTGCTAATTTTGGTTGTGTCACATTGGTTTTGGGCATTCACCCAAGCACCTCCAAAAGAGGTGTTTGTGAATGTTACCGTTGAATTTACACATGCTATACTATCGGGAGAAATTGTAAAATCTACATTCGGCAATGCATTGGTGGTTATCGGCTCTACAGTTGCTGAAGAACTTGCACAAGGATTTATCGCTTCAATTCTAACATAAAATGAATTAGGATAGCCCGGACTAGTACTTCCGCAAGAGGTTTTTGTAAACTGGTGAACATAACTTGTTGGAGGGGGGTGCTGAAAAGTGTCAGCCGGAGTTCCATCATTAGTTGTTACAACATATATAGTACCGGGAGCATTGTTTGAATAATTACTAATGGGGAACGATAAAGTAGTTGGAGTACATAATCCGGTAGTCCCACCGGGATTTGCTAACCCAACTTGTGGATTTCCACCATTAAAAGCACTGTAGGTGCTTGTGGTGGTGCATCCATTTGAATTCGAAACAGTATATAAAATGGTCTTAAATCCAAGAGTGGAGTATGAATGTGGTACACCGGGAGAAGTTGAAGGAGGAGTAGTTGAAGTATAATTAGTACTTCCATCGCCCCAGCTAATTAAATAGTTTGTATACGTGTTCACAGCACCATCGCCAACCGATAATGAAAAAACACCACCATTACAATTAATAAATTCAGGAGTATTCACTAAGTCTACCAATGTAGCTTCTGGTCGCTTTTTTACTGTAACAGTTGCCGAAGCTGTTGCTGAACATCCTGTACTTGTAAAGGTTGCTGTAACAATAACATTAAAAGAGGTATTTCCGTTACCAAAAGAGGAGAATGCATGAGAAACACTTGTCCCACTTCCTGTTGTACCATCACCAAAATTCCAGGCATAAGTGGCACCTCCCTGAGGACTTGGAACAGAAAATGTAATTGCTGTTCCGCTACATTTCGCAGTATTCGGATTAACTGAAATACTTGGTGTCGGATTTGGTTTTACAACAACACTAACACTTGCTGTTCCTGTAGTTAGATCAGGACATGTTCGTGTTACCGTATAGGTGGTTGTGATGGCGGGTGAAGCAGAAACAGTGTTACCGCTTGTTGTATTTAATCCGGTTGAAGGACTCCACAACCATGTACCATTATTGCCGGAAGCAAGCAGCGAAACAGAATTTCCGCTGCAAATATTTGTAGAACTTGGCGGAGCAATAGTAACAGCACATTGAGCGATGAGATCATGAATCCCTAACAAAAATAATATAAAAAAAACACATCTTAATTGCATACGAGGGTAGCTAATTCATTTAGACAGAACACCATAATCAATGCAATTTGAAAATTAAACGTTAATTTTTTTGATATTCCATTTAACTTTATAAAGTCAAAGAATAATGAATCAAAAATCAAAAATAATTTTTACTTATTCAATACGGAGAAGTCCGTATTTTATACCGTTAAGTACACTGTATATAAATCGGTTAACTTAGTTATTATTAGTGCGAATATAACTATAATAGCTACGTATCATCAATAATGCACCTCAAAATAGCTCAATTAACAGTTTCAAAACATACATTGCTTTAACCTATTCACCAAATCTACTGTTCCCTTCTCCAAAAAAACACCGCAACAGGTCTGCTTTCTGTTGCAATAGTAACTGCTCATATTACCTAAAAAAACACTCAACGTATGATTATGGGGCGAGATCGTGTGAGAATGAGAACCGTCTGCATTAATGGTATGAGTATGATCCAGACAGCTTTGATTTAACTGCCCCATGAAATTGCCTAATATTGATCGTCCCCCCACCTCGTTCCGCAGGTTAGGGGTATTATTACCAAAAAAAATGTTATAAACGAAATCCTTACAAATTCATTAATCTATATTGCTTGAATAAGATTAATAAATTCGTAAGGATCGGAAATTGTAATAAATATTACGCCTGTGCAGTTGGCCCACCAAAATTTAGAGGAAAACCATTTGGCATATCTGTATCCTTGATAGCACCATGAGCTTGTTCAAATTTTGAGATATTATCTTTCAAGGCTTTCATCAAGCGTTTCGCGTGTTGAGGAGTAAGTACGATACGTGATTTCACTTTTGCTTTGGGTATACCGGGCATCATTTTAATAAAATCAATTACAAATTCAGAGTTTGAATGTGTAATAATTGCAAGGTTTGAATAAATACCTTCAGCAATTTCTTCGCTAAGTTCAATATTTAATTGATTTGGGTTTTGCTCTTCCATATTTTTTGAGATTTGAGATTTGAGATACTAGATTTGATAATTTGATAATTAGATGTAAAATATAACCTATTTAACATCTGATCTCTTAAATTTCATACCTATATACGAAATGTAAAATTACTTATTTTTTTAACTAAAAAAGGGGCAAACATTTCTGCTACCCCTTTTTTTTGTTAAGCATTTTAGCAAATCACGATTTGTAAATTCGTACAAATTCGTAATTAGTAGTATTTATGCTTCCGCTTCCAAAGCTTCTTTTTTAGAAGCCATTAGGCGATCGTACTCTTCTTGAGAACCAACGATCATTTTGTCGTAAGCTCTTAAGCCGGTACCGGCAGGAATTAAATGTCCAACAATAACGTTTTCTTTCAATCCTAACAAGCCATCTACTTTTCCGCTTATAGCAGCTTCATTTAATACTTTAGTCGTTTCCTGGAACGATGCAGCACTCATAAAGCTATTAGTTTGCAATGATGCACGTGTGATACCTTGTAATACCTGGCTTGAAGTAGCAGGAATTGCTTCGCGCGCTTCAATGGTTTTCATGTCTCTGCGTTTCAATGAGGAATTTTCATCTCTCAATTTACGTGCACTAACGATCTGACCTGCTTTGAACAAGGTTGAATCCCCTGCATCAAGTATAACTACTTTAGCATATAGGTTATCATTCTCTTCCATGAACGTTGATTTGTTAACCAATTGTTTTTCAAGGAAAATAGTATCACCTGCTTCGCTGATATCAACTTTACGCATCATCTGACGAACAATTACTTCAAAATGTTTATCATTGATCTTCACACCTTGCAAACGGTATACCTCTTGTACCTCGTTCACTAAGTATTCCTGAACAGCAGTTGGCCCTTTGATAGCAAGAATATCACTAGGTGTGATCGCTCCATCGCATAATGGCTCACCAGCTTTGATAAAGTCATTTTCCTGAACCAATGTATGTTTAGAAAGTTGTACCAAATATGTTTTCTTTTCACCTGTTCTTGATTCAACATGTACCTCACGGTTACCACGTTTGATCTTACCAAATGATACGATACCATCAATTTCGGAAACAACAGCCGGATTACTTGGGTTACGTGCTTCGAACAATTCGGTTACACGTGGTAAACCTCCCGTGATATCCCCAGTTTTACCAGAAGAACGAGGGATCTTAACAAGGATCTGACCAGCTTCGATCTTAGTGTTGTCATTTACAATGATATGTGCTCCAACAGGAATACTGTAGGTACGTAATACATCTTTGTTTACAACAATTTTGATGGAAGGATTCTTAGATTTATCACGGCTTTCAACAATAACTTTTTCTTTAAAGCCTGTTTGCTCATCTGATTCTTCGCGGAAAGTAATACCTTCCTCTACGTTATCAAATTCGATCTTACCGGCAAATTCAGAAACGATAACAGCATTGTACTGATCCCAATCACATATTAGATCGCCTTTTTTAACCTTTCCGTTTGATTTCACATATACTTGTGAACCATAAGGAATATTACCGGTTGTAAGAACAATTCTAGTGTTAGAGTCAATAATACGCATCTCAGCCGAACGGCCAATTACAACATCTTCCGTTTGACCGTCAGCGTTTTTACGTTTTACTGTTTTTAATTCGTCAATTTCGATGATACCATCATACTTAGCTTCTAATTTAGATGCTGCTGCAACGTTAGATGCAATACCACCCACGTGGAAGGTACGCAATGTAAGCTGAGTACCCGGCTCACCAATTGATTGAGCTGCAATAACACCAACAGCTTCACCTCTTTGAACCATACGGCCTGTAGCAAGGTTACGTCCGTAACATTTTCCACAAACTCCGTTTTTGCTTTCGCAAGTTAATACCGAACGGATCTCAACTGCTTCAATCGGAGAAGCCGCAATTTGTTTTGCGTAATCTTCTGTCAATTCTTCACCTGCTTCAACAATGATATCTCCTGTTAAAGGGTTATATACATTATGTACAGTAGTTCTACCTAAAATTCTATCGTATAATGATTCTACTATCTCATCATTTTTCTTTAATGCTGTAGCAACCAATCCACGCAACGTACCACAATCTTCAACTGTGATAATTACATCCTGAGCAACATCAACCAAACGTCTTGTCAAGTAACCAGCATCAGCAGTTTTTAACGCTGTATCCGCCAATCCTTTACGAGCACCGTGAGTTGAAATGAAATACTCAAGGATCGATAATCCTTCCTTAAAGTTAGAAAGGATCGGGTTTTCAATGATCTCTCCACCACCTGCACCTTTTTGAGGTTTTGCCATCAAACCACGCATACCGCCCAACTGACGGATTTGTTCTTTCGAACCACGTGCTCCTGAATCCAACATCATATAAACAGGGTTGAATCCCTGACGATCATTTGTTAAGGTATTTAATACCTTAGCAGTGATACGTGAGTTAGTATGTGTCCAGATATCGATCACCTGATTGTAACGCTCGTTGTTGGTAATGAAACCCATGTTGTAGTTTGCAACTACCTCATCAACTTGTTTGTTAGCATCAGCAACCATTTTACCTTTATCGTCCGGTACCATAACATCACCAAGACTAAATGATAGACCTCCGCGGAATGCCATCATAAATCCTAGTTGTTTCATTTCGTCAAGGAACTTAGCTGTTTTAGCCATACCTGTTTCTTTAACGATGTTACCGATAATATCACGTAATGATTTTTTAGTCAACAATTCATTGATATAACCTACTTCTTTAGGCACAACCTGGTTGAACAGGATACGACCAACAGTAGTTTCAACTAATTTGTTTACCAATTTATCGCCTTCTTTTACTTGTAAACGTACTTTTACAAATGCATGTAAGTCAACACGTTTTTCGTTATAAGCAATAATAGTTTCTTCAGGTGAATAGAAAGTAAGGCCTTCACCTTTCACTTTTTCATCAGCAGTAGTTTTCTTACCCTTGGTCATATAGTATAGACCAAGCACCATGTCCTGAGAAGGTACAGCAACTGGTGCACCATTAGCAGGGTTTAAGATGTTATGAGAAGCAAGCATCAATAACTGAGCTTCCAAAATAGCTGCATGTCCCAATGGAACGTGAACCGCCATCTGGTCACCGTCAAAATCCGCGTTAAATGCAGTACACGTTAAAGGGTGTAACTGTATCGCTTTTCCTTCAATCAATTTTGGTTGAAATGCCTGAATACCTAATCTGTGCAATGTAGGAGCACGATTTAAAAGAACAGGATGTCCTTTCAAGATGTTCTCTAATATATCCCAAACGATAGGCTCTTTTTTATCAACTATTTTCTTAGCAGATTTTACAGTTTTAACAATACCTCTTTCGATCATTTTACGAATGATGAATGGCTTGAATAATTCTGCTGCCATATCTTTTGGCAATCCGCACTCATGTAATTTCAATTCAGGTCCTACAACAATTACCGAACGTGCAGAATAATCAACACGTTTACCAAGTAAGTTCTGACGGAAACGGCCTTGTTTACCTTTTAATGAATCAGAAAGTGATTTTAAAGCACGGTTTGATTCAGTTTTAACAGCATTTGATTTACGTGAATTATCGAACAATGAATCTACTGATTCCTGTAACATACGTTTTTCGTTACGTAAAATTACTTCAGGAGCTTTGATCTCGATCAAACGTTTCAAACGGTTGTTACGGATAATAACACGTCTGTATAAGTCATTTAAGTCGGAAGTAGCGAAACGGCCACCATCCAAAGGCACCAAAGGACGTAATTCAGGTGGAATAACCGGAACAATTTTAACAACCATCCACTCAGGACGATTTTCAATATGTGTATTTGCCTGACGGAAACTTTCTACAACCTGTAAACGCTTTAATGCTTCGTTTTTACGTTGTTGAGATGTTTCTGTATTTGCTTTGTGACGTAAGTCGAATGATAATGAATCCAGATCAACGCGGCTCAAAAGGGCAACTAATGCCTCTGCTCCCATCTTAGCGATGAATTTATTAGGATCGTTATCATCTAAATATTGATTCTCTTTTGGAAGAGTATCCAAAATATTCAAATATTCTTCTTCAGATAAAAAATCAAGATAATTGATTCCATCAGCACCTTTAACACCAGCATTTACTACAACATAACGTTCGTAATAAATGATAACGTCCAGTTTTTTAGTAGGTAAACCTAATAAATAACCAATTTTATTGGGTAATGATTTAAAATACCAGATATGAGCAACAGGAACAACAAGACTGATGTGTCCCATACGTTCTCTACGTACTTTCTTTTCAGTTACTTCTACACCACAACGGTCACATACGATACCTTTGTAACGGATACGTTTATATTTACCACAAGCACACTCCCAATCTTTTACCGGTCCAAAAATACGCTCACAAAACAAACCACCCATTTCTGGTTTGTAAGTTCTGTAATTGATGGTTTCTGGCTTTACTACTTCACCACTGGAACGCTCTAAAATTGCTTCCGGTGATGAAAGACTGATTGTGATTTTTGTGAAATTACTTTTTAATTTGAGATCTCTTTTGTAAGCCATGTTTGTTTTATATGTTTAAAAAGTTGAAAATCCAAAGTTGAAAAAAAAGTCCTTCTTTCAATCTCCCTAACAAGGGAGATCGAAGAAAGAACATCTTTTTATTAGTCAAGAGCAATATTCAATCCTAAACCTCTTAACTCATGCAACAATACGTTGAATGATTCTGGGATTCCCGGAGTTGGCATATTTTCACCTTTAACAATAGCTTCGTATGCTTTTGCACGTCCTACAACGTCATCAGATTTAATGGTAAGGATCTCCTGAAGGATGTTGGCAGCGCCAAATGCTTCAAGTGCCCAAACCTCCATCTCACCAAAACGCTGACCACCGAATTGAGCTTTACCACCCAAAGGTTGTTGTGTAATAAGTGAATATGGTCCGATTGAACGGGAGTGCATTTTATCATCAACCATGTGACCTAATTTTAACATATAGATAACACCAACAGTAGCCGGTTGATCAAATTTTTCTCCTGTTCCACCATCTGTTAAGAAGGTACGTCCAAAACGTGGTAATCCTGCTTTATCTGACCATTCGTTCAATTGATCTGGAGAAGCACCATCAAAAATAGGAGTAAAGAATTTTTCACCTAATTTTTGTCCGGCCCAACCAAGAACAGTTTCATAGATCTGACCAAGGTTCATACGAGAAGGTACACCAAGGGGATTTAATACAATGTCAACGATAGTTCCATCTTCAAGGAAAGGCATATCCTCATCTCTTACGATACGAGCAACAATACCTTTATTTCCGTGACGACCCGCCATTTTATCACCAACTTTCAACTTACGTTTTTTAGCGATATAAACTTTTGCAAGCTGAACAATTCCAGCAGGCAACTCATCACCAATGGTAAGTGCGTATTTTTTACGTTTGAAAGTTCCTAATAAATCATTGAACTTAATATAATAGTTATGAAGCAAGGTCTTGATCTTTTCATTCAGATCTTTATCTGTTGTCCATTTACCCGGATTAACAGTAGAGAAATCAATTTTCTCAAGACTTTTTTGTGTAAATTTTGTGCTTTTAGGAACAACCTCTTCTTTCAATACGTTGAAAACGCCTTGAGAAGTTTTTCCATTAACCAATATAAAAAGTTTATCAATTAATTTTGCTTTCAAAGCAGCAACCTCAACATTGTTTTCTTTGTCGATCTTATCCAACAAAGGTTTTTCTTCAGCTTTGGTTTGCTTATCTTTAATACGTCTTGAAAACAATTTTTTGTCGATAACCACACCACGTAAAGATGGAGGCGCTTTCAAAGATGCATCTTTAACATCGCCAGCTTTATCTCCAAAGATAGCGCGTAACAATTTCTCTTCCGGAGAAGGATCTGTTTCACCTTTTGGAGTAATTTTACCGATAAGAATATCACCTTCTTTAACTTCTGCACCAATACGGATCAATCCGTTTTCGTCAAGGTCTTTAGTAGCCTCTTCAGAAACGTTTGGAATATCTGATGTTAATTCTTCTAAACCACGTTTTGTATCACGTACTTCCAAAGAATACTCATCAATATGGATGGATGTAAAGATATCCTCACGTGCAACACGCTCAGAAATTACAATAGCATCCTCAAAGTTATAACCTTTCCAAGGCATAAATGCAACTTTCATGTTACGTCCAAGCGCTAATTCGCCACTTTGAGTTGCGTAACCATCACATAATACTTGTCCTTTAGTAACTTTTTCACCTTTCTTTACAGTAGGCTTCAAGTTGATACAAGTACTTTGGTTGGTTTTACGGAACTTAGTTAACTGGTAACGTTTAACATCATCATCAAAGCTAATTAAACGATCATCATCATTACGGTTGTAACGGATAACAATTTCGTTAGCATCTACGTATTCAACAACACCATCACTTTCGGCATTGATCAATACACGTGAATCACGAGCAACTAAAGGCTCTAATCCAGTACCAACAATTGGAGCTTCAGGACGTAACAAAGGTACAGCCTGGCGTTGCATGTTAGAACCCATCAACGCACGGTTAGCATCATCATGCTCCAAGAAAGGAATCAATGATGCTGCAATAGATGCAATTTGATTTGGAGCAACATCCATCAAGTTAATTTTTGATGGTTCAACTACCGGGAAATCTCCTTCATAACGAACCTTAACTTTAGCTTCTTTAAAGTTACCCTTCTCATCGATAGGGGTAACCGCTTGAGCTATAATCTTTTGTCCTTCTTCCTCAGCACTTAAATAAGTAACTGGTTTATCAACATCTACTTTACCATCAGTAACACTCATATATGGTGTTTCGATAAATCCTAGTTTGTTTATTTTTGCAAATACACAAAGAGAAGAGATCAAACCAATATTCGGACCTTCAGGAGTTTCGATAGTACATAAACGACCGTAGTGAGTATAGTGAACGTCACGTACCTCAAAACCAGCACGCTCACGGGATAAACCTCCAGGCCCTAGTGCCGAAAGTCTACGCTTGTGCGTGATCTCTGCAAGAGGATTGGTTTGGTCCATAAACTGTGATAACTGATTGGTTCCGAAGAACGAGTTAATAACTGAAGATAATGTTTTAGCATTGATCAAATCAGTAGGTGTAAACACCTCATTATCACGAACATTCATTCTTTCACGGATGGTACGAGCCATACGTGCTAAACCGACTCCAAACTGTGAATACAATTGTTCACCAACTGTACGTACACGTCTGTTAGATAAGTGGTCAATATCATCCACATCTGCTTTTGCATTGATCAATTCGATCAAATATTTAATGATGCAAATAATATCTTCTTTTGTTAATGTTCTAACAGTAAAAGGAGTTTCCAGATTCAATTTTTTGTTGATTCTGTAACGACCTACTTCACCAAGATCATAACGTTTATCAGAGAAAAATAATTTATCCACTACCCCACGTGCTGTTTCTTCATCAGGTGGTTCAGCGTTACGTAACTGACGGTAGATATGCTCCACAGCCTCTTTTTGAGAGTTGGAAGTATCTTTTTGCAA
>JAZKBF010000042.1:0-29591 GCA_040388745.1 Bacteroidota bacterium
CTTTTTCTTTGAAAATTCTATTAGATCATTCCAATTCTCAGTCATTAATGCTTCCTTCTTTTTCCTGCTCCAATCTTTTATTTTTTTCTCCCATTTTATCGCCTCTTCAGGGTTTGTAAAGTTGATTTTATACATTAATTCTAGTGGCCGTCTGGCAAACGTAAAACAATTTATATTTATGCCTTGTTGATGTTCTTCTAATCGTCTTTCTAAATTATTGGTAATGCCTGTGTAATATTTGTCATCAGCACATTTAAGTATGTAAACATAATAGTTCATTCAATAATTTTAGCATGTTATTGCTTACGCACGTTTCTCGATAAACTCGAAATGACCTACGCACACAGATTTATTATTGCACATGTTATTGCCTTCGCACGTTTCTCGATAAACTCGAAATGACCTACGCACACAGATTTATTATTGCACATGTTATTGCCTCCGCACGTTTCTCGATAAACTCGAAATGACCCACGCACGCGGTCTTTCACCTATTACACTTCAACCTCTACAAATTTAATTCCGAAGGATTCTAATTCTGCCAATAATGGTTCATAGATATCTTTAGTGGTAGGTATAAGTACACCTCGTGCATTTATCTTGTCTTGCAAAATTAATTTAGTGGTGATGGCTAATGGAAGACCCACTGTTTTTGCCATTGCTGTATATGTTTGATCTTCTCCTTTCACAACTAATGAAGATGTGATATTTCTGATTTCGGATTTTGGGCTTCGGATCTCAAATTGATGCTGCATTACGATCATGTCTTTATCATGCTCTTGTAATTTCCATTTTTCTTCCAATAGATCCTGAAGTATTTGTGCTGGGCTTGCATTGGCAAGACGTATTTTTTTGTCTTCGAATACACCAAGCCATTCTATTTTACTCATTGTTTCGGCATCCGATTCAGCCCCCATAAAGGCGATCAGTTTTTCTTTTGTTGATTGATTGCCGGCAGGCAAAAAAGCCTCTAATAATTGTCGGTAGGTTAGTTTATCGGATGCTTCAATTTTATAAGTATCATCTGTAAAACCTAATTTCACAAATACATTCCATGCTTTGGAATAGCCCGGCATACGTAAGGTTCCACGCAACATGGTCGGAATAGCGGGAATATTATAAAATTTACGATACGATAATGAATCACGATTTGCATACGCTTCAAAAGAACCATAGCCATCTATTTCAATCGTATTTGTTTGTGTGAACAAACGGTTGTAGGGAATGTATTTATATTCATTATTTTCAATGTATTGAGCGGTACCTTGTCCCGCAAGTACTACATTACGTGGATTCCATGAAAATTTATACCCCCATGGATTGTCATTATTTTCGGGGGCAACCAAGCCTCCGCAATAAGATTTGAAAGAAGTTAATTCTCCACCTTGTGCATGAATATGATCGATCACTTTCATAGCAGAAGCATGATCGATACCCGGATCCAGACCTATTTCATTCATTAAAATAATACCTGCAGCTTTTGCTTCTGCGTCCAATTCAGCCATCTCTTTTGAAACATAAGAAGCTGTTGCTAAATGTTTTTTGAAACGAACGCAATCCTTTGCAACATTCAGATGCATCGATGCAGGCAGCATTGAAACTACAATGTCAGCGCGCTTTATCTCCTCTTCACGTTGAATATCATTAGTGATATCAAAAACAATAGCACGTGCATTCGGATGATCTGCCGTTTTTTGTTTTACCAGATCAAGGGAAATATCACCAACAGTGACATTCCAACTTTCCTTTATAGAATTATCTAAAAGATATTTAATTAAAGATGATGCGGAGCGCCCAGCGCCTATTACTAAAATATTTTTCATACCTTTCAATTACAAATCGTTTTGAATTTCGCTACCACTTACCCTGTACCCGCATTACTTGTTCTATTACATCACGCACACAACCTTTGCCACCATTTTTATCAGATACATATATCGAAATATCTATTATCTCTTGTGAAGAATCTTTAGGACAGGTTGGTACTCCAATGCGCTTCATTACTTCATAATCTGGCACATCATCGCCCATGTATAGAATTTCATCGGGATTGATGTCATACGTAAGTATAAATTCGTCATACGTCTCTATTTTATTATCCGATCCTAAATACACATCAAAAACACCTAATCCGTTAAGTCGTTTACGGACACTTTCTGATCTGCCACCGGAAATAATAGCAATTTTATATCCTTTTTTTACAGCCAGTTGTAAGGCATAACCATCTTTAATATTCATAGTGCGTAGCTGTTCACCATCAGGCATAAGCGTTACAGAGCCATCGGTAAGCACTCCGTCAATATCAAAAATAAAAGTTTTTACACGTGTTAATTTTGTTTTGAAATTTTCCATTGCTATTAATTTACTTGGTTACTAATAACGAATAAAAAACGAATTTACGAAACTGCGTTTACTACTTTTTCACATTCCAGTTTCGTAAATTCGTATAGATTCGTTTATCCGTAACCAATTTGATTTTTTTCATTTTTGTATAGTAGTTCTAATACTTTTACTGATCAACTTATAAAGTTGATGATATTCTTTATTTCCCGAAAGCATCTTCAAATGGTTATTGATCGTTTTTATATCATTACGCACCGCTGGACCGGTCTGGGCTTCAACAGGAGAAGTGTTTTTTATCTTTTTAGCAGTTTCTTCGATCAAAGGCTTTAAAACATCAAATGATATATTAGCTGATCCTAAAATAGAGGAAGCAATTGTATATAAGTGATTGCTAAAATTACATGCGAACACAGCAGCCAAATGAATGGTTTTCCGCTGCTCCGAATTTATTTTTTGAACATTACTGCTAATACTTTTTGCAAGTGTTTGAAGAACTTTAAACGTAGCGGTATTATTGGCTTCAATACAAACAGGAATAACATTAAAATCGACTATCTTATTTTTTGAAAATGTTTGCAGAGGATAAAACACGCCAATATTTTTGGATATAGGTTTTAAAATATTCATTTCCACACTCCCTGAAGTATGTACAACGATTTTATCCTTTAACCTTAAAAGGTTTGCCACTTCAATGATAGAATCATCATTAATGGCAATAATATAAATATCAGCAGCAGTATCTATTTTTTCGGGAGAATTTGTAAAATCGCAGCTCAGGGATTGCGCTAATTTACTTGCAGAAGATTTACGTTTGCTATAAACCTGGAGAATAGAATGTTTTGATTTTTTTAATGTTAAACCAAGCTGTGTGGCCACATTCCCGGCACCAATAATTACTATTTTATATTTTGATTCCATTAAAAAATAAATAATAAAAATATTTTCACAGCAATGATGGACAAAGATCTAAGATTTTTTTATTTTCTCTGCGCCCAGGAGTCTATGCGATAAATTTTAATTTGAACTTCTTTTTAATCTTTCCAAAATAGCAAGTACAGTACCTATTATCATTATGATACAACCTATCCATAAAATATTTATGTAAGGAAATATCATTGCCTGCATCACAATAAAATCGCGAACATTTTCCTTTTTTTCCTGCACGGAGATCTCAATATTTCCGTCTTTCGGATTGAGTTTCCAGAACATAAATTGTAATCCAAGTTCATCGATCTTTGATCCTATCGGTTGTATTGTATTATTATGAATTACAAATATGGGCTTAGCCTGATGTTTTTTAGTAACATCTAATACCCGCAGATTGGCCATTACAGCAATATCATCCTTTTCTAAATTATATGGTGTTTTGTCGAAAGAAGTTGAAAGTGAATCAAAAATAATAATGGCATTGGAAGAATAAATTGTATCGCCTTTTTTCAATGTATAGTTTTTTGCAAGGGAATATTCATCTTTGGTTTCAGCCTTTTTTTCTTTTAAGCTTTCCAGATCAGCATAGGTAACATGGGTGTACACGTCAAAGGTTAAAAAATGGCGGGTATCGGGTTCTGCAACATTTCCCATACGGGGATTGGTTTGAACAAGTGGGGCCAACGAAAATTCTTCTTTAAAACTACCGTCTGTATTTTTGCTGAAATAAACTACATCAAAATAGATATTGATACCTTCAAATCGCTTTCCTGTATAGGTTACAAAGTATTTACCCATTGGTAATGTATCTCCCTGGGTCAATAAAATATTATCATTGTTCGACATTTTATCACCCAAACTTTCAATGCTTCTGCCTGAACTATTCTGAGAAATAATATCTTTTTTAGAAGTGGAAATTAAAGCTCCCAACAATATCAAGGCAAAACCAATATGAGAAATAGAGGCCCCTGCTTTTTTAACATTGCCTTTTAATATGCGAATCATATAATCAGCGTTTGCGGCAACAGCAAAGACCGATGAGAAGAGCAATAAAAAATAAAACAGCTTACTGAAATTCAGGAAATACCCCATAATTAAGGAGATCAATAATGCGCTTATAAATGACAATGAGATCTTTTTAACAAAAAATTTAATGTCCGTATTTTTATATTTGAAATATTGCCCAATCGCAATTAATAAGGTCACTAAAAAGGCAAATGGCAATTGCCAGGTATTGTAAAAATCTATTATATCCTTTGCCGGAGCCATTTTCAAATTAAATAATTTGTTCCATACAGGTAAGGAAGTGTAAAACATGATCTGGAAAGAGGAAACAAGCAATACCACGGCACCAATGAACATCCAAAATTCACGGGACCAAATTCCTTCTTCCTCTTTTTGTTTTGGAAAGTGTTTAAAATTGACAGTTATAAGGACTATACCTAATATTAAAAAGAAAAAAAGATAGATCAATAATTGACCCGACATACCCAGATCAGTAAACGCGTGAACTGATGATTCACCTAAAATACCACTACGGGTAAGGAATGTAGAATATAATATCAGTATAAAGCTTAGTATAGATAATAGGAATGTGATAAATAAGGATTGAGGATTATTGCGGCTGATAAGCATTACGTGCCCTGCTCCTACTAATGTTAACCAGGGAACCAATGATGCATTCTCCACAGGATCCCAGGCCCAAAAGCCTCCAAAACTTAATGCTTCATAAGCCCATGCGCCACCCATTAATACACCGGTTCCTAAAACCATGATCCCAAAAAATGTCCAGGGTAATGCCGGCTTTAACCATTCGCTGAATTTCTTTTTCCATAAACCTGCAATGGCATATGCAAAAGGAACAACAGTTAAAGCAAAGCCTAAAAACAGAGTTGGCGGGTGTATGGTCATCCAATAGTTTTGAAGCAAAGGGTTTAAACCACGTCCATCTAATTTTTCTAAATAATTGGGATTGTCGAAAAGAGGGATATTAGCAAAATCGGGGTGTTGGCGAAGTAAAACAGTAAAAGGATTGCTTCCGATACGATATTCAAAAACAAAGATCCCTAACAGCATTGAAGCCAAGAATGCCTGGACAATTGAAATGGTGGCCATTACAGGAGCCTCCCAATTTTTTGAAGTACGTTGTAAAATAAAACCAAGGATCACATGCCAGAAGCTCCATAATAAAAAGCTTCCCTCCTGCCCTTCCCAAAAGCAGGATAAAATATAACGCATTGGCATTTCCTTATTGCTGTGATGCCATACATACTCATACTCAAAATAATGATTTTGAAGCATGATAAATAAGGTGGCCACAATACCTATAACCGATAACCCATGAACCCGGAAAGAAATGCGTGCAATACGCTTCCAGGATACAGCCTCATCGTTATCACGGGCAGCGAAAAAATAACAGATGCTTGCTATTAGTGCAAAAACAAAGGAAAGAATAACGAATACATTTCCAACTTTTCCGATCAATAAATGCTCACCGATGTATTCCATAGTTTAATTAATTCAATAGGCAATTGTGCAGTAGGCAATTGTTTTTGAATTGCCTACTGTAAAATTGATCAATTATTTTGATGCTGTTTCTTGTGGTTTTCCATCATTGTATTTCGATGGACATTTCATTAAAATATCAGATGCAACAAATTCTTCACCTTCCATTTTACCGATCAATACGATCTGCTCGGAACGTTCAAAATCCTGAGGTTTATTTTTGTGTAATATCACTTTACGTTCTTCTCCTTTATTATCGATCATATAAAAGGTAAACAGGTTTGCATTTACTTTGGGTTCATAAACAGCTTCTTTATCTTTATTTAATTTACCAACAACGTGAAATTCGTTACCAGGTTCTTTGGCAGCTTCAACAAAACTTGCATAAGTACTTGTATTATTTATTGTTGTAAATATGGCGCCAATAGCAACGGCAATAATTACAATTCCGACAATGTGTATCTTTTTCATTTTTTTTATTTTTGTAATGTCATGCTGAACTTGTTTCAGCATCTGTTTAATCAAACCTATCCAAAGATTCTGAAATAAATTCAGAATGACTCATAGAGATGGAACGGTTTTTACTTATTTTTTATCTCTTTCTCCAGTTTGCTGATCTTCCTGTCCAGCATAATTAAATAACCCACAATCCCGGTAAATATTATAGAAAGAGAAATAACAACAACATATATTTTTCCGGATTGGTGCAAGCCATCGGCCATTTCAATTCTTTCGCAATTCTCCTGGGCAAATGCACCAACAGATAGCAGTAACATACCTGCTAAAATTGCTGTTTTTTTATAAAAGCTATTCATTTAATAATGTTTTTCGTTTTATTTTTTCAAGGCGTACACGCAACGTAAAGATCCACACAGTAAGTAAGATCCAGCCAATAACAGCAGGATAAAATACCAAACGCATATTGCTGTCCAGATCATAATTGTTAAAACCGGGGTTACCACCATTACCGGGGTGCAGGGAATCACTCAAACGCGGTAAGATCATTAAAAATACGATAAGCATTACATAGGCAAATATGTTGTAAACAGCTGCAATACGGGCACGTTTTTGTTCTTCATCAATAGAACCACGTAATACAAAATATGCCAGATAGATCAGCATGGTAATGGCGGCACCATTTAATTTGGTATCCGCAACCCACCAAGCCCCCCAGGTGTATTTCGCCCATAACGAACCGGTGATGAGCCCCAATGCTCCTACTAACATTCCTGTATGAGCAGCCTGTGAAGCTACAATATCGCTTTCAATATTAGAATTACTCAGACCTTTAATACTATGCCATAAGGAAACGAACAGGATGGTCATCATGCTGAACCACATGGGCACATGAAAATATAAATTACGAATGGTTTCGTGAAGAATAGGCTGGGCCGGTACTTTAAAGAGAAATCCTGCAACAATGGTGTACAGTACAAACAGTACCGCAATTATTTTCCACCAATTTTTTTTCATTTGAAAGCCTTAAAACCTCCTGCCAATTGGCGGGAAGAAATTTTGATTTATTTATTTAAAATTTTTATAAGCCCCTTGATTTTTTATCATTTAAATTCTCCACAAATAGGAAGATCTGAGGGGCTTTTAATCACGCCAAAGGTAACGAAATAATAAATATGATAAAGCGATAATTATTATATTTAAAAACACCAAAACCATTAAATAGTTTAAGTCCCAATTCTCCAAACCATCAATGGCATTTCTTGAAAGTTTGATCAGTACCATCAACAATGGAACCATTATCGGAAAACTTAAAATGGCCATCAATGTAAAGTTATTGCTTGTTTTGGAAGCAATTGCTGAAACCATTGTTAACAGTGATGAAAAGCCAATGCTACCCAATAAAAGCGTAACCAAAAACAAGGACAGATCCTGAATGATATTTCCAATGAATACCGAGTACACAAATAAACATAACCCTGATAAAACAATGAGCAATAAGGAATTGTAAATAATTTTAGAAAGGATAACCGCCTGGGGACTCACCAATGTATAGAGATACAGCAACTTACCGCGTGTTTCATTCAAAAAGCTTTTAGCAACGCCATTAATAGAAGCGAAAAGTAAAATGATCCAGAACAAAGCATTCCAGGTGGCAGGATTGATAATTTGTTTAAAAGACAAATAACTCACAAATATGGTTGAAACCACATATAATAAAATACCTCCTAAGGCATATTTATTACGCATTTCAAGTTTAACTTCTTTTGCTACAAGATACTTTACCTGAAGAAATAACATACAATTAATTTGAAATATACTTTACAAAAACGCTTCTCCTCCACCCTGATAGGGTTCCAAACCCTGTTAGGGTTATAACACACTACGAATTCAACTCTTATTACACCTATTGAATAAAATTATCTAATATCCATTAAAGCTTGGAAATAGTACATGATAGTATTCAAATCAGATCAATAAACTTCACAAAGGTAACGCTCTATTCGATAATACTATCAACCTCTTGCTTTAAATTTGTTTAATTTCACCAACCTATACTTTTTCGTACATTTACCAGCCTTATAAATGAACAATAATTTAAGAGTAAAAACCTAAATATAAACCTCGATCCATGCAAACAAAAAAAAATATTTTATTAATAGCTTTTATCCTGATAAGCGCTGCTATGGTTCAGGCACAAACATCATTTTATGACCTCAAAGCCAAAACCATTGAAGGAAATGATTTTGATTTTTCATCATTAAAAGGTAAAAAAGTGCTGATTGTGAATACAGCCTCTAAATGTGGCTACACTCCACAATATGAGGACCTTGAGAAATTATTTCAAGCCTATAAAGACAAAAATTTTGTGATTATTGGCTTCCCTGCAAACAATTTTATGCACCAGGAACCTGGAACAAATGCAGATATAAAAGAGTTCTGCACCAAAAATTATGGCGTTTCCTTTCAGATCATGGAAAAAGTTTCGGTAAAAGGTGACGATATCAATCCTGTTTACCAATGGCTTACTCAAAAAGAAAAAAATGGAAAAATGGATTCGGAAGTAAAGTGGAACTTTCAGAAATACATGATCGATGAAAAAGGAAACCTGATGGATGTTGCCTATTCTAAGGAAAAACCAATGGATGATAAAATTGTAAATTGGATAAGTAAATAAAATAATTGGTCAATTTTTCAATTTAACCGTAGGCAATTTTTATAAACTGGATTCATAAACTCGTATAAATTCATTATCTATAACCAATGAAATTAGACATACTTGCAATAGGTGTACACCCCGATGATGTTGAATTGTCGTGCTCAGGAACAATCTTAAAACATATCGCTTTAGGAAAAAAATGCGGAATTGTTGATCTAACCTCCGGTGAGTTGGGGACACGTGGCAGTGGAGAATTACGTTTAGTAGAAGCTGCTAATGCCGCAAAAATACTGGGTGTAAGTGTCCGTGATAACTTAGGAATGGCCGATGGATTTTTTAAAAATGATAAAGAACACCAACTCGAGATCATAAAAAAAATACGTGAATACCAACCCGAAATTATTCTTTGTAATGCTATAAGTGATCGCCATCCCGATCATGGACGAGCATCCGCATTGGTTTCGGAGGCTTGTTTTTACAGCGGATTAATACGAATTGAAACACAGCTTAATTCTATTAACCAAAAAGCATGGAGACCAAAAGCCGTATATCATTATGTACAAGACAGGCAATTAAAGCCCGATTTTGTAGTAGATATAACAGCATTTGTAGAAAAAAAAATGGAGGCTATTCAAGCATTCAAATCTCAGTTCTATAATCCTGATTCAACAGAACCGGAATCACCTATTTCCACGAAAAATTTTTTAGATGTAGTTAAAGGCAAAATGACTGTTTTTGGTCGTGATGCCGGTTTTGAATATGCAGAAGGATTCACTGTTGAGCGGACTATTGGGGTTGAGAATATTTTTGAACTTAGATAATTCAAAACAAAAAATAATACAAAAATAATTGCGTATAATAGGAAATATACGCTATCGATAGCGTCAACCGACCCAAAACAAGAAATAAGCGCAACTAGTTGCGCTTATAAACGTGTTAGCTGCAATATTGAGAGACATGAACTTTTTTCAAAAAATCATAAAAAACCGGAGTGCGAAATGGATTATAGCATTAGTTGTAATTGTAAATATTGTTGGCTTCATTAATATTTATTATAATTATTATTACAAAAAAACTCATTTCGACACCTCAGGCAGACCACAAATTAATTCTAATCAAATTACAAAAATTGAAATCAAAGAAGGCAACTGGAATTGGGGAGACAAAGTTTGGGACTTCTCTCGAGACACAAAACTTACTCTTACAAATCGACAGGACATTGACTTCTTTTGTACGACCCTATCATCTCTTCCGGCTAAATACATTGAAAATATTAGGGGAGACAATTGGTTATATATTTATTTTACGGAAAACGGTGAAGACAAACTCGCCATTACTTTAAATTACAATTATCAAAAAGAAACTTTTATTGAATACAATGACGAAATGTATGATGGAATAGCACTCGCAAAGACTATAAGAGAATTAGCTGAGAAGTACGGAAAATAGAACTTGTTATTATATAATACAGCATCTAACATAAAATATGCAATACCTTAGCCGACACGCTCAAAAACCAAATGCACGGCATCGCATATTTGACCGTTAGCTGTAATAATTAAGATTGAATTGCTGAATTAAAGAACATTATCTAGAATGATAATTTCATTTGTATCTTTTAAAGTAAGTTTCGTTATAGAAAATAAATATGAAATTTTTTTCCACCATATTCATCATACTGACTTTTGTCACCGGTAATTTATTTTCTCAAAAAGGAACAATAAAAGTTGTTAAACCCAAGAAGGAAGTGACCAATTCAATCTTAGAAACTAAGAATGATACTTCAGAAAGGCATTATTTATTTGAAGAAGCAACCATTTCATATGAACAAAATTACTTCCTTGAGGACTTTCAAAACCAACTAAAACCTCTAGACAAAATCAGTTTTCAAAAACCATGCGATTTTGTTTCATTTGGATATTTTGGTCAACTAAGTACGAGCAGATCATACTCTTTTGCAGCTATTTGGACTATTTCATACTTAATACCATCAACAATAACTATAAATGATTCAGTTAAAGAAAAATTAAAAGGATTTAATTACACTTTATCAATTGCTGGTCAGAACATAATTAGAAAGAAAAATATTGGTCTGTTTTTAACTGAAGGAATAAAGGGAGGGCGATTGAAACTAGTTGACGAGCAACAAAAGAAAATAAAAAACTCGTTATTTGGACCATTTGTAGGACTTGTTCTTCGAACGACTGTTTCTTATATCACAATATTTACATCAGGACAATTTTGCTACGACATTTCATCTACAAAATGGAAGCCCACATGGTTCTCAAAAGGACAAAACTTAGATATTTCGACACTTCGGCAGAATGGTTTTACATTTACGATTGGAATAAGCTATTCCCTTGATAGAAATTATTCCCGCTAACACCAAATATGCGCGAGAATATGCATATTTGGCTGTTACAGACTATGTTAAACAACCCCCAAATTAAACAATAATGAACAAAGAGATTAAAACATATAACGACAAACAGACATCGGACGACAAAGCAATTTGCAACTTGCTTGCTCCGACTATTGACAAAGAGTTGACCGAAGCAGAAAGCAAAATTTGGCACGCCCATCCTGTTTGGTTTTTAGACGGTAACCCCATTGTTGGTTACAGCAAACAGAAAGCAGGATGGCGTTTGATGTTTTGGAGTGGTGCTGACTTTGAAGAAGATAATTTAGTGATAAGAGGCGATAAATTTAAAGACGCTTCTATTTTCTTCACCAAAGTTGAACAAATCAATACAAAAGACCTTAAACGTTGGCTGAAAAAATCAAGAGATATTCAGTGGGATTACAAAAACTTAGTAAAAAGAAAAGGACAATTAGAAAGGTTGAAATAAATTAAGAGATTAACCTTAAAATTATAGGTATGAACAACACAAACAATCACGATGAGCGTATTGCAAAAATGACCTTCGCCTCGGTATATCCACATTATCTCACAAAAGTTGAGAAGAAAGACAGAACAAAAAAAGAATTGCATCAAGTAATTGAGTGGCTAACTGGTTATAATGAAAAAAAGCTGCAAGAACTCATAGAAGAAAAAGTAACTTTTGAAAAATTCTTTCAGAATGCTACAATAAACCCTAATGCTCACCTAATAACTGGTATGATCTGTGGCTATCGGGTGGAAGAGATCGAAAATCCATTAACGCAACAGGTAAGGTATTTGGACAAGTTGGTAGATGAATTAGCTAAAGGACGTAAAATGGTGAAGATTTTGCGAGTTGCATAATGCCACTAACGAACGATTGAATAAATTTTTACTTATAATTTAAAAGTGACCGACACGAGAAAAAGAAACACAGCCTATAACAAGGTATTGCCCAAAGCAGTGGTGACGTGCTTCTATGACAGTCTGTGCTTCACCAACTTTAATTTTTAAAATCAACAGTAGTGCTAAAATGCGTGCCTTTGGCAATACACTGACCGTTAAGCACAGGCAATTAAAAATACAGAACGAAAAGAACTTTCCGTTCGACTATAATAATTTCAGATGAAATAATTTTTATTTTATTAGTTCGTACCTTTCAACTATTATTGGTAATTATATTATGACACTAAACTTCGACAGACTTAAGATTATTTACAATAATAAAACTGAGCTTATCATTAGAAAAACGATAATTGGACAACTGTTGGTAATTGGAGGAGCTTTATTATCAATTGTTATTGGCGGTTTTATTATTAATTCCATAGACAATATTGGGAATGTTGAATTAATAATCATTTGGGCAGTTCTAGCGAGCATTTTATATAACTCATACAAACCTATTAAGACAATTATTTCAAAAGAACAGTTTTCCTTCGACCTAACCTCGCAAACCATTTATTATAACAATGACCTAAAGACAACTTTTAGTGAAGTTGAATTTATAGAGATTGTAAATATTTCCGGAGGCGAAGGAGGAAGCGATTCTTACTTACTCAACTTGCGACTTAAAGACAAGTCATCAATACAAATTGACGATAATCCTAACGGGAAAGAAACCAGAAAAGTAGCCGGAGAAATTGGGACATTTATTAACAAGGAAATTAAGAGTAAATAACTCCCAGATATATTGTAACAGCCCCTTCCCTTTTTTTACTCCAAATTAAAAAAACACATTTTTTATTTAGTCCAACTTTTTTAAATCTTAATAAATACAACCATTTAAAGAAAATCATTTCGCCTTCTCTACCTATTTCTCTATTTATTAAAAAAAAATCCCCAGCCTTTTTAAAACAATTACCTTTGCGCCACAAAAATAAAATTCAAACATGGCAGATTCAAAAAATTTAGGCTTTGGCACCAAAGCAATACATGCTGGTCAGGAACCTGACCCAACTACAGGAGCGATCATGACTCCAATTTATCAAACATCAACATATACGCAGGTAAGCCCCGGAAGTCACAAAGGATATGCCTATGCACGTGGTAAAAACCCTACACGTACTGCACTCGAAAATTGTTTAGCTGCTTTGGAAGGTGCTAAATATGGTTTGTGTTTTTCCAGTGGAATGGGCGCTATTGATGCAGTTGCTAAATTACTTCGTCCGGGTGATGAGGTAATTACGGGTGATGATTTGTATGGCGGTACTTACCGTATGTTCACCAAGGTATTTGCGAATTTTGGGATCAAATTTCATTTCATTGATATGAAAGATGCCAGCAACATTTCGAAATACATCAATGCAAATACAAAAATGATCTGGCTGGAAACACCTACCAATCCTACCATGCAAATTATTGATATTGAAGCTTGCGCAAAAATTGCAAAAGCAAATAAATTGATTTGTGCTGTTGACAATACATTTGCTTCTCCTTTTTTACAAAATCCTTTGGCTCTTGGTGCTGATATCGTTATGCATTCGGTTACTAAATATTTAGGCGGACATAGTGATGTGATCATGGGTGCCTTGTGTTTGAGCGATGATAATTTATATCAGCAATTGGCATTTATCCATAACAGCTGTGGTGCTACTCCTGGCCCACAAGACAGCTTTTTAGTATTACGTGGAATTAAGACACTGCACATCCGCATGGAGCGCCATTGTTATAATGGACGTAAAGTTGCAGAGTTTTTAAAAACACATCCTAAAATAGACAAACTGTATTGGCCGGGGTTTCCTGATAATCCTAATCATGACATTGCTAAAAAGCAAATGCGTGATTTCGGTGGAATGATCTCCTTTTCATTAAAAGGCAACAAACAGGAAGATGCTTTTAAAATTGCTTCGAGCATGAAAGTTTTTTCTTTGGCTGAATCATTAGGTGGTGTGGAATCATTGGTCAATCATCCTGCTACTATGACGCATGCATCTATTCCAAAAGAAGAACGTGATAAAGCTGGTGTTGTAGAATCACTGCTTCGCCTTAGCGTTGGAATTGAAGATATTGAGGATCTGATCGCTGATCTAAAACAAGCATTGGGGTAGGCTTCATTTGGGCGTTTCCCCTTTCTTAAACAAGAAAGGGGGCGGGCTTTTCGCTTCAATCTTTTCTTCCGCAAAGTGGCGGAAGAAAAGGATTTACGCTGCAATCCCTAACGCGGCATTCGCAATACATGATCATTATTACATTTAATTTTATAACGATATCGGGCTAAAGACCTGATATCTATTACCAAAGAAAGCAAAAGGTCAATAACCTTTTGCTTTCTTTGTTTAAAATGATTAGTTTTATACTTAACAAATACAAAAAACCTGTGAATTACTATTATATAACCGGAACAAGCAGAGGGATCGGCAAAGCATTTGCCGAACATTTATTGGAAAACCCATCTAACAAGGTAATTGGCATTTCCCGTCAGCGTAGTATCAACCACCCCAATTACAGACATTATAATTTAGATCTAACGGATGTAAATTTAATTGCCGATTTTAAATTTGAATTGCATACCAATGCAAAAAAGATATACCTGATAAACAATGCAGGTTCATTGGGTTTTATAAAACCGGTAGGGAAATTAGAAGCATCTATTATTATAAAAAATTACACACTTAATTTAATTGCGCCAAGTGTTTTAACAAATTCTTTTATTAATTGTTACGACACTACCGATGCCGAAAAAGTAATTGTAAATATGAGTTCGGGTGCCGGCAAAACCCCTATTGATGGCTGGGCGGTATATTGCGCGTCAAAAGCAGGGATAGATATGTTTAGCAGAGTGGTGGACGAAGAACAAAAAATAAGAGCTCAACATCCATCATCAAATATTCATAAAGGATTCAAAATATTTTCTATTGCTCCCGGGGTTGTAAATACGGCTATGCAGGATGAAATAAGAAGTGCATCAAAAGATGATTTCAGCCGTTTAGAAAATTTTATAGAATACAAAGCAAATAACCAACTTCTTGAGCCTGCAACTGTTTCAAGAAAGTTTTTTAATATTTTAGAAAATGCAACCGGAATTAAAGATGTGCTGTCGTCATTAAAAGATTACGAATAACAAAAATTAAATCATCAGTTCATGAAAAAAAATATTACAATTATATTGGCTACATTTTTCTTTTGTTTCTTCAGCCAATTTATTTATTCGCAAGATGATTATTTACATTGTGGCAGCACCGAGGCAATGAACAAACTTTTTATTGCAAATCCTGAACTAAAAAAAGCCTTTCTTGAACGTGAAGCTATATCCACATTGCAGGATCAACAAGCCTTTGCAACAGGTTATTCTAATAATGTTGGCAAACAATTGCTCCCCATTTATACCATCCCTGTAGTATTTCATATTATTCACCAGGGAGGAGTCGAAAATATTTCTGATGCCCAGGTTTTTGATGCCATGCGAATTTTAGATGAAGACTTTCGAATGCTTAATGCAACAGCAGCAAATACAGTTAGTGCATTTCAATCAGATGCAGCCGATTGTGAGATCGAATTTCGGTTAGCACAAAAAGATCCTAACGGAGTTTGCACCAATGGAATTGATAGGATCTTATCAACAGAAACAAATATTGGTGATGACGGCTCAAAACTGAACCCCTGGCCACGAAGTAAATATTTGAACATTTGGGTGGTAAAAGCGATGAGCAGTGGTGCTGCAGGATATGCTTATTTACCGGGATCCGCCTTTCCTAACGTAGATGGTATAATTATTTTATCCACTTATATTGGTAGCATTGGAACAGGCACCCCTAACCGGTCTCATGCCTTAACACATGAAGTAGGCCATTTTATTAATCTTTTGCATCCATGGGGTAATAGTAACGATCCGGGAGTAGATTGTAGCGGTTCGGATAATGTAAGCGACACGCCCCCAACAGAAGGTTGGACCTCTTGTAATCTTGCAGGAGCTACCTGTGGAAGTACACTGGATAATGTTCAAAATTTTATGGAATATGCCTACTGCCCTACCATGTACACCGCAGGACAAAAAACAAGGATGCGCAATGCCTTAATGAGTTCAACCGGCCAAAGGAGCAGCTTGTGGACAAGCTCTAATCTTTCGGCAACAGGAGTGAGCTTAGCAGCAGTATTGTGCAAGGCGGATTTTCAATCAAACAATTTAGCAAATACTGTTTGTCAGGCTGGTTCCTTAACCTTTACCGATCTATCCTGGAATGGCGCACCAACGTCCTGGAACTGGACCTTTCCGGGTGGTACACCTGCAACATCAACCGATTCTGTTCCGGTAATACAGTATAATACACCAGGTGTTTATGATGTGGGACTTACTGTAACCAATGGTTCGGGCTCAGTAAACACAAGTAAAACAAGTTTTGTAACTGTTAATTCAACTACTGCAACGTATAGCAATACCTTTTATTCCGAAGGATTTGAAGGTACCTCGATCCCTAATACTGATTGGAATATTCGTAACCAAACACCGGGAGGAAATACCTGGATACAAACCACAAGTGCAGGTGCTACAGGCTCAAAATCAGTGATGATCACTAACACATCTACTTCAGATACTTATGTTGATGAATTGATCAGTCCATCCATCAATATGACTGCTATCACCGTCAACCATAATTTAACTTTTAAAGCTGCTTTTGCACAAAAGGCTTCTACATCAGTGGATAAATTACAGGTATATGTATCAACCAATTGCGGGCTTAACTGGACATTGCGATATACAAAATCGGGAGCAGCGCTTTCATCAGCAGGTATTCAAAGCTCGGCATTTACGCCTAATGCAAGTCAATGGACAGAGCACCTCGTTTCACTTTCGGGTTATGCATCCCAAACAAATTTATATATTATGTTCCGCTTTACCAGCAATGGCGGTAATAATGTATTTATTGATGATATCAATTTAGGAGGCGCTAATGGTATTGACGATGGTATTGCAAGCACAATTGATTTTAATGTGTATCCAAATCCGGTAGAAGAAAATTCGATCATATCTTTCAACATTCTTAATAAACAAAAAGTAGAACTTAAAATTTACGACATACTCGGACGTGAAGTTTCATCATTATTTAATGGTTATTTGAGCGCAGGCGATCATCAATATTCAATTGCTGAAAAAAGTAACCTTTCGCCAGGTGTTTATGTAGTAACACTTTATGTTGACCGCCAGCGTTTCACAAAAAAATTAATTGTAAATTAAATAGATATGAGTATTGAGCTGTGAGATATTAGATGCTGGATGCTAAAACATAGTAGATAGTAGCTCAAACTCATTAATAACAATTTCTCAATATTCATATCTCAATACTCATATCTAACACTTTATTCAGTGCCTTTTAGTAACTTTGATTTTCTCAATAAAAACAATTAATGAATCCGAATATAGATCCCGAAGGCGAAAATTTAAGCTCTTCAGAAAAAGAGTTTGAAAAAGTATTGCGCCCTGCCGAATTCTCTGATTTTACAGGCCAACACGAGGTGGTAGAGAATTTAAAAATATTTGTACAAGCAGCAAAACTTCGTAGCGAAGCACTCGATCATGTATTGTTACACGGTCCTCCGGGATTAGGTAAAACTACTTTAGCAAATATCATTGCCTCCGAATTAGGTGTGAACATAAAGATCACTTCTGGTCCTGTACTCGATAAACCAGGTGATCTGGCAGGTTTGTTAACTAATTTAGAAGAGTACGATGTTTTGTTCATTGATGAGATACACCGTTTGAGTCCGATAGTAGAAGAGTACTTATACTCTGCCATGGAGGATTACAAAATTGATATTATGATCGATAGCGGGCCCAATGCGCGCAGTGTTCAGATCAAATTAAACCCCTTCACCTTAGTTGGTGCAACCACACGTAGTGGCTTATTGACAGCACCTTTACGTGCACGCTTTGGAATTAATTCCCGCTTGAATTATTACAATTCTGCATTATTAAAAAAAATTATCATACGTGCCGCCAGCATTTTAAATGTTGCGATAACGGATGAGGCAGCTCATGAAATAGCCCGCAGAAGCAGAGGTACCCCACGTATTGCGAATGCATTGTTAAGACGTATTCGTGATTTTGCACAAATAAAAGGCAATGGTTCAATCGATATTGAAATTGCACACATCAGTCTTTCCGCATTAAACGTAGACAAGAACGGATTGGATGAAATGGATATCCGCATACTTTCTACATTGATCGAAAAGTTTAAAGGTGGACCTGTTGGTATTACTACAATATCCACAGCAGTAGGTGAAGAAGCCGGAACAATAGAAGAAGTATATGAACCTTTTTTAATTCAGGAAGGTTATCTAATGCGTACTCCCCGTGGACGTGAGGCTACAGATCTTGCATACAAACATCTTGGAAAAATTCCACGTGCCCATAAAGGAAGTTTATTTGATACGGAATAGGTTATTTGATCTCATCATTAAAGAGTATCAATTTCTTTACCGGGTTCAATAATAAAATAAAAACGATTGGTAAAGCAGGTTAATTAGGGCGTTCCCCTTTCTTGAAAAAGAAAGGGGCGGGCTTGGAGTTTATCCTGAGCGAGGCCGAAGGGCTTCAATCTTTTCTAAACAGAAAAGGATTTACGCTGCAATCCCTAACGCAGCATTAACAGCAATTTAGTCTTCTATACAATTATTATTTTTTTGAATTTACCAGCGTTTATCAGGTTTTTGGCCAATTCAACAATCTAACCCATATTATTAAACACTTTTTAACACTATTTTATCGATGTTGATAAAATAAAATAATTAATCCTTGTTTTAATTATCTGGCATTTCCAAAACAAAAAAAATATTTATATCTTTAACACATAAACAATAAATAAAAAAATTTAATATTTAAAACTACGGAAGATATGAGTGAAGATACAAACGACATGATAAGCGATGACGCTACGGATAATTCAGAATTTGAAACTTCCGGTATGGTGGAAGAAACAAAAGGAAGACAGCACCCGGTAATGAGCAGCGAAGAGTTTGAAGGAAAACTCACTGATTTTTTCACTAAACACAAATCCTCTAAACTTAAACTTGTATCACGTATTGCCTTTGAATTCAAGGGACAAGAAGCTTTTGTGCTTGAACATTTGAACCGCAAATATGTGCTTGGTTTAGCTCCTGAAAAAGCACAAAAAAAGGTAGCGCATAAAGCTGCCGGACATGGAGATGGACATGGACACGATGAGCATCCTAAAAATATAGAATCCCATACTGAGGAAAAACCAAAATCCAAAAAGAAACTAATTATGTTTATTATAATTGGAGTGGTAGTAGCCGGATTGGGTGTTACTGGTTTTATGATGAAAGATAAATTAATGGCAATGACAGGTATGGGCGGCCATGGAACAGAACACGGTGCTGAAGCAGGACACGCTGCAGGCCATGCTGCAGAACCTAAGAAAGAAGTTGCTCCAAAAGTTGAAGCTGTTGATAGTACAAAAACAGTTGCTGTTGATTCAGCACACGCAGTTACTGCAGATTCTGCAGCAACGCACTAATTTTTTGAATTATCTAAAAAAAACGTCTCGCCAATACTTGCGGGGCGTTTTTTATTTTTCAAACATCAACTTATAATCTTATTTGATCATAATGGATCTGCATATCCTTTAATTTACAAGGCTTTTCAATAATTTTTTTATTATTTTACTTGGTAATATGGTACGCAGATCTATTAAGATGGTTATGAAAAAAAATGATTTAAGTACTGTATGTTTTTTTATAATATGATATTTACCCATGCAGTAACTTTAGTGGTTTTTATCATTTCGCCAAGGGCGAATCTTATAAATTACTTACGTTATAAAATCTTAATTTAATCTTAACAATCTGCGAAAATCAGCGTACCATAATACACAGCACCAAAATGACATTTTATTGAAGCCATGAATTTATCCGCAAACGCTAATTATGCTCAACAAATTAAAACCGAATCCAAGCGTTTGGGATTTGATTATTGCGGTATTTCAAAAGCAGATTTTTTAGAAGAAGAAGCACCACGTTTAGAGAATTGGCTCAACAATAATATGCATGGGCAAATGAGCTACATGCAAAATCATTTTGATAAACGATTAGATCCACGATTACTTGTTCCCGGGGCAAAATCAGTGATCTCATTATTACTCAATTATTATCCTTCCGAAAAACAAAAAGATGAAACAGCACCAAAAATAAGTAAATACGCTTTTGGAGAGGATTATCATTTTGTGATAAAAGAAAAATTAAATCAGCTGTTGGAATTCATCAGAGAAAACATTGGTGATGTGGATGGACGCGTATTTGTTGACTCTGCACCTGTTATGGATAAAGCATGGGCGAAAAAAAGCGGTTTGGGTTGGATTGGAAAAAACAGTAACCTGATCAATAAAAACAATGGCTCATTTTACTTTATTGCTGAATTGATCATTGACCTGGAATTAGAACAGGATGGCCCCATAAAAGACTATTGCGGAACTTGCACCCGCTGCATGGATGCTTGCCCTACAGATGCTATTGTTGCGCCTTACGTAGTGGATGGAAGTAAATGTATTTCGTATTTTACTATTGAACTGAAAGAAAACATTCCAAACGAAGTAAAAGGCAAATTTGATAATTGGACGTTTGGTTGTGATATTTGCCAGGATGTATGCCCCTGGAACCGATTCTCGAAACCTCATACAGAAAAGCTCTTTCAACCTAAAGATGACCTGTTGGGAATGACGAAAAGCGATTGGGAAGAATTAACAGAAGAAACCTTTAAACGGGTATTCAAAAACTCTGCAGTAAAACGCACTAAATTCAACGGATTAAAAAGGAACCTGGAATTTTTAAAATAATCTATTTCCTTTTTTTGTGTCACAAAAAAACCTGTCAGGTTTTTAAACACCCAACAGGTCTGCAAAAAAAATTCTGTAATACCCTATATTACCAGTTATTGAGCCTGGGTAATATTTTTGTAAACTTCATTGATCACATCTTTATATTTATGGCCGAATGTGCCAATGCACCAAACCATCAACAACATTTTTTCATCGGGCTTAAGCCATTTAACGGCTTTTGTTAATTCTTTCCGGAAAAGGGTTTTATCAAAACTTACTTTTTCCAATATGTTTTTACTTAATTCATACATGGCTTGAAGTATTTTAGGTTAATAAATTTCAGCAAACAGAACAATGATTGCAACGTTAATTAAAACATAAAGTTACTTCTATGATCTAAATCATTGTCACAACTAATGTTAAAAGAAAAGATACTTATCAACCAATTAATAACATGATTACCAAGCTGCTATAATCTAATGCGTAGGTTTTTATTCTGCAAAAATTAACTAAAGCAAAAACCTGTAAATCAAACATAATCAACAGATTATGGATTATGAACATCTCCCTGGTTTTATGAACAGGTAAGAAAAACATAAATTATTGCTATAAAAAAGCAACAATGATCATTGCATTTTCAGTAAAAAAAAAACATACTTTTTTGAGAAAAAAATCAGGAGTTATCGCCCCAGCGAAAGGAAGGTTGATCAAAGCCGCAGAGATCAAGCGCTCTATCAATTACAGTAGCAGCAAGGGCATCAAAATCAGTAGGCTTGCTATAAAAGGATGGACTTGCAGGACAAATGATACCGCCAGCTTCTGTAATCGTTTTCATATTGTTGATATGGATCAGGCTTAAAGGGGTATCACGTGTTATTAAAATTAGTTTCCTTCTTTCTTTTAATATTACATCAGCAGCACGTGTGGTCAGATCATTCGAAATACCACTTGCTATGCGCGCTAAAGTGCCCATAGAACAAGGGCAAACGATCATACTATCATATTTGGCAGAACCTGAAGCAAAGGGAGCAAAAAAATCAGTTTTGCTATAAACAGGAAAAGGGAATTTTTCATAGTCCGCATTTCCCAATTCAAATTTCCAAACATCTTTTGCATTGTCGGACATGATGATACCAACTGCCTCAATCTGTTCGTGCAATTCCTGAAGCTTGCGCAACAGTACTTTAGCATAAATAGCTCCACTTGCACCTGTTACCGCTACTACTATTTTATGTTTATTCCGATTTTCCACCAGCAAATTGATATGTTAAAGTAAAAGCAATCACACTATTTGTTTGCCCGGGATTGTACCATCGCCTGGCTCCTGAAGCATGATCCCTTATTGAAGAAATTGAATTGGAATAACGCCAATTGATATCAAAATTATTAAAAATAGTATAACTGATTCCCATGTTAATATTTATTTCATTTTTGTTGAACGGTCGCATTCCAGTCAGATCCTGCCAGTCTAAATACTCTCGTTCCCTCATCAAATAACTAAAACCAGGACCTAGTTCGTATGTGAATTTTTTTTGATGATACTGAAACAATACAGGAACTTCTATATAATCCAATCCTAAATAATAATAGTTAAAATCTCCTTTTTCAGGATTCGCATTGTGTCTGCTACCTTTTTGAATGTAGATGATCTCAAATTGGCCGGTCCACTTTTCGTTGAATAATCCTCTAACAAAAAAACCACCCGCAAAACCGGCTTTATCGAAACCACTGTAATTATCTCCAGCTACCTGGCTGGTACTTAATCCCGCTTTTATTCCTGCATTAAAACGTTGCTGGGCTTTTACTTCGGAAGAAACAAAGATTACTAATAAAGAATAAAAAACGAATTTCCCGGTTACGGATAAACGAATGGTTACTAATTTACGAAACTGTGTATTCATAACTTGTTTCGTAAATTCGTTTTTTATTCGTTTATCCGTAACCATAATTTGTTTATCCGTAAATATTAAGGAATAACTTTTATTTCTTCCGATTGTATTATTTCGTAAGTGGCCGTATTATATACGAATGCTAAGATGTGGCATTTACTTACATCACATACTACTCCTTTGTAATCGGCAGGAATAGTATAGGCAAAACGTTTAATATGCTTTGTTCCTGCTGCTATCGTACCTGTTTCAATCAGTTCACCCAAAGCACCTAAAGGTGTAATTGCATCACGCAAAATATGGCGATGAAGATAGTCTGATTTGTTTACTCCGATATAATCCTGCCAATCAACAATACTGTCCTGAGTTAAAAGAACAACTAAGTTGAAGGTACCGCTCATTGTGGTCAGAAATGAATCGCGAACAGCAGTACACATCTTCCTGGTAGAACTTGTATAATCGGAACTAATTTGAAGATCAACAACGGAAGGTTCGGCAACAATACCGGCTACATAAGTTTTCCAGTTGGGATAAAATTGCAAATGTGTTTTATTTACAGCATCATACTCTTTCCTGTTGAACATGCCTTGAGGCAAACCGAATTCGCTTGCACCAAATGTTGCATCATAAAGTTCGCCCACTGTAGTTCTGTAATCGGCAGTATATGAAGTTGAAACAGAGCCGTTGTATCCCGGTGTTGGTGCAGCATACCCTCCAACATGTAATCCAAGCCCAATAATTTTGCCGGGATAAATAGAATCGATCTCATGTAACTGTTTAGCAGCCTTAGGGCAATTGCCACATGTATGTCCGGTAAAATCTTCTATTAATATTTTTTTTATATGACTGGTGAGAGCCGGAAATACCGGTGCGGGACATGTTGTGGTATCACTAACATTTACATTCGCTTCAGGATATGGATCTTTAACGTAATCACAGGAAGTAAAAATAAGTGTAGTAACTAAAACGATGCTATATAAAACTTTTTTCATATACCTGGAATTAAAAAACAATTGACACCCCTTTTTTCCGAAAATAAAAAAATCCAGATCAAACCTTATAGCCTGTATCTGGCCTTTGTTTTCATTTGATATAAAAACGGATTTGGAGTTACAAAACGCAAAAATATTTCGGGTCCGCCACGTCCAGTACTTACAGAGGTAAGTTTAGAGGTATTCAAATCATAACTAAATCCACAGGCATATTGACCTGATTCAACCAATGCGGTTACAATAAATGCATCTTTGTTTCGGAAGGCTCCACCAATACCGAAGGCCGATTGTTTTATAATACCGGTATATTTGGAATCCTCTTTAAAATAATATTTACAGATCATTCCTATAATAATTTCTTTTGAAGGCCCCTGAAATTGAATAAGGTAACTTGGTTCCAGCGCAACATTTGTATTTTTTATACCTATCAAAAGATCGCCATGCAACACAAATTTTGCATTCAATTTTTCGCTGCTAGCGGTCAAGAATTTTTGTTTTGGTTGATTTATATGGTACATAGAAACCCCAACATTGGATTTGAAATTTTTCGTGGAGCCCATTGATTTTTTTTTCGAGGAACTATAACTCCAGTTTATACCTGTAGCAATATCAGGATAAATAAAATTTTGAGAATTTGCATTCTCTCCGTTGCTAATATTCGGATCATAGGCCGTGCCATTGTATTGATCGGGAAAAATAAGTTTTGAAAAATCTACCTTTCGTTGAACCACACTGGCTTGCAAACCCATAGAAAGTATATTTTCTCTATTGATCGGAACAAAGCTTGCTAAAGATAAATTTACCTGGGATGTTCCCATATTGCCGTCCCCTGCTTTATCACTATAAAAAGCAATCCCTCCAGCCATTCTGCTGATAGATTTGCTATAGGCCTTTGTTTTATTCTGTTTTGCTTTTTCCCAGTTACTGGCTTTGAATTTCATTTCAAACGATGCACCATACGTTTTATAAGGAACGGTAACCCCTCTCCATTGGTCCTTGTATACGATGGAAGCTCTTAAGGTATGAGAAGAACCTGTAAGTGCAGGGTTTACTAATGAAGGATTTTGTGTGTATTGTGAAAAATGAAGATCCTGTGAATAAGAAATCAATGATGAAATATAAAAAATCAGCAATAGGAATAAGCGATATGCAGCCTTCATTGTTTTTGTTTTACAGATAACAAATATATCTAAAAAAAAACAAATTATAGAATCTATGAGCTATTTCCTTTATTTGTTTTTTAAAAACAGTAAATAAATTAAATATTCAGATTGGAATTGCCCTAAATTGGGTTTTGTTTTGATGAACACTTATCATCTTTCATTGCAAAAGCTGCGTTAGGGATTGCAGCGTAAATCCCCGCCCGAACGATTGATGTCTTTCAGTCGGGCAGGCTTTTCTGTTTAGAAAAGATTGAAGCGGAAAGCCCGCCCTTTTTTTCTCCGCCCTTCCCCTCGCCAATTGGAGAGTGGAAGGGTGGAGAAAAAAAAGGGAACGCCCAAATGAAAAGGCTTTAGAGATAATATTTTCTTTATTAATCGAACCGGATGAAGATTCAATTGTAAAAAATCTGAATTATTTTACCCTAATGAGTCCAGCAATATTTTCAACTCTGCGCTTTTATCAGGATAACCTAATTTTTCGTAGGATGAAATAAGGTTGCGAAGTAATCTTCTGACAATTTCGAGGTTAGAGCAGGGTTCGTAAAAAGCCGGCATTTGCTCTAGTTTCAATTGCTTCAAAAAAGCATCAATTTCTTTTTGTCCGAATACTGTTCCTTTGCTGAAGGGATTGATGTAAAATAACACATTGCTTCCTTCATTACCAGGTGTGGAAGGTACTCCCATGTGATCCGTATCCACATAACACAAGATAAAATGTTCGGGCAGATTTACACCATATATAGGAATATCAAGGCTTTGCGCAACAATAGTATAAATGATAGCTAGCAAAAGAGGATTTCCTTTTTTACTTTCCAAAACATTATTGATGTACGAATTTTGTGGAGCGTGGTAATTAGTGGTGTTTCCGCTGAAGTTATGCACATCAAAAATAATGTGATTTATGATCTTCACTTTTTCGAGAGCAGTTAAATTTTCATTTAACTCCAACCAGATATCTTGCTTGATCTGGTCAACCTGCTTTTTAATTTTTGCAATATCAATATCGGGATATTGATATCTTGCAATAAGCAATGCACCTTCAAGAAGGTTTTGTTGCTCAGGGTGCGACCATTCTTTTAAAGCATCTTTCATCAGATCAAATTGAATCTGATGAATAATGTTTTCGATCCGGTTCTGAATAAGGGTATCAAAGGAATGCTCCCAGGCATCTTCCAATACAGGAATTATCTCTTCTCCAAGAGATAAAAACTTCATGCTCACTTGTTCAAATACCTTTTCATCAGGATCGTCAAGTAAGCTGATAAGCGCATTTAGTTCCTTTTTTTTCATATCCAAGAGAATTACGAATGCAAACTAATTATTACCCCTTACAAATAAAAACATACAAATTTTGTACCCATTCTTCTTGGAAGAATTCAAAACTCATTATTATTTCTCATTTGTAGGAATCTTATTGCAAAAGTATACCGGATATTTAGGGTATTTGTTACAAAATCAAGAAGATTTCAACGTTACTTTGTTAATCTCTCTAATACAAGTTGTATTAATTGCTCAACAGCAACATGATAATTTTTGCTGTATTGTTTGGCAACCCTGTTTGCTATAATGGCACAAACCGTGCAGGTTTGGTGACCAAGCAATGCACCCAAACCATAGAGCGCGGAAGTCTCCATTTCGAAGTTTGTGATACGATTTTCCTTGAATTTAAAGTCAGTTAATTGCTGATTAAAGTCTTCTACCCATGGGCTTAAACGTAATTTACGTCCTTGCGGACCATAAAACCCTGGTGCTGTTGCAGTTACGCCTTTTATCAGATCGAAACCAATTTTATTGATCAAGGTTTCAGACCCTTTAACAACATAAGGGTATGGCAAATTTTTGTTCCAGTTGGTTTGTTTGATAAATGCTTCAGAAATTTCATTATCATTTATTGAAGGGAGATCAAGATAATAATTCATCAATCCATCAAAACCCAAACCGTGAGTAGAAACCACAAAGCTATCAACCGGGATATCTTGCTGTAAGGCACCGGATGTACCGATGCGCACTATGTTTAAACTTCTTTTTTGCTCTTTTATGGTCCGTGTTTTCAAATCGATATTAACAGCGGCATCCAATTCATTCACTAAAATATCAATATTGTCGGTACCGATACCGGACGACAAAACCATCACACGTTTACCTTTGTAAGTTCCGGCATGAGTGATAAATTCACGATTTTGCATTTTGAAATCAATGATATCAAAAAACTTTGAAACAGCCTCAACACGGCCTTGATCACCAACAATGATAATATTATCAGCAATATTTTCAGGCAATAATTTTAAATGGTAAACGCTTCCATTCGGATTAAGGATAAGCTCTGTTTCGGGAATGATATTGTTCATTTTGTTAGCTTTTTAAAAAGGATTTTGTAAATTTGTTCTTTATATAAACCAATTGGTTTAATTATTAAATATCACCAAAAGTATTCAAAATTTATGATTCAACATACCAATAAAATTTTAGTGCCGATCGATTTTTCGGAACAATCCAATATCGCTTTAGAACAATCCTATAATTTAGCACGAGAATATAATGCTGAGATCACCTTACTGTATGTGATCGAAGATAGTGGAATGCTTGCAAAATTGTTTTCAAGCGACCAACATGAGGACCACAGAAAAAATGTTCAATATCAATTGGATCTATTAGCAGCAGCTGCTGAAAAGAAAAGTAAAATAACTATAAGCACCCTTATTGCCAAAGGTGTTATTTATGAAAAAATCGCTGAAGTTGCCGACCTTATCAATGCAACCATGATAATTATGGGAACCAATGGTGGAGAAGGATTAAAAAAACGGTTTATTGGCTCAAATGCGCTGCGTGTAGCACGCGAATCCAAAATACCTGTGATCACTATCAGGGGAAAACATCACCGTAACGGGTGCAAAAATATTGTGTTACCACTCGATCTGACAAAACAAACCCGTGAGAAAGTAAGTAAGGCAATTGAACTTTCAAGATTATTTAATGGTGCTGCAGTACGTGTGGTTTCTGTATTATTTACTACTGATGAATTTTTAGTAAACCGCCTTACACGTCAATTAGGACAGGTTAAAGCGTTTTTAGAAAAAGAAGGTGTTGAATGCACTGCCGAAATCATTAAAAGCATAAAAAGCAATGAAACATTGGCACAAAACATTTTGGAATATGCTACCCAGGTTGATGGTGATCTAATTATGATCATGACGCAGCAAGAGGTTGATTTTACAAAATACTTTATTGGTTCAGCGGCACAGGAAATAATACATCATTCAACCATTCCGGTAATGAGCATTACACCCATTGAGAGAAAAGATACTACCCTTTTTGCAAATCCGTATTAAAATAGATAGGGAGTTGGAGAGTTAAAAAATTGGAGAGTTGGAAAAATTTCAAAATTAAGAAATTAATAATCATTAATTTTCTAAATAACTAATCTAAATCTTTAAATCACTAATTCTCTAAATCTCTAATTCAATAAATTCAAAATCTCTAAATCTCCAAATAATTATGCAACCATTTAAAATTGAAAAAATTCTAATTCCAATTGATTTTTCAGAAACTTCGATGCTTGCAATTGAGCACGCAACATTTACTGCAAAGTTGTTTAAAGCAGAGTTGGTACTATTACATGTTGTAGAAAAACATTGGGAAAAATTCAGCATTGTAGTTCCTGAAATGCGTATTGCACCACCGGATGATATTATAAATTTGATAGAAAAAAGATTAGAGACACTTGCTGCGAACATTCGTTCGGAACACGGAATAAAATCAATTTGTATTACAGCAAATGGAACTATTTTCAGTGAAATCATTTCGGTATCGAAAGAACATAATGTTGATCTGATAATACTTGGAACCCATGGTACTTCAGGATTTGCAGAATTTTTTGTTGGAAGCAATGCTTACAAAGTAGTTACAAGTGCAGAATGCCCGGTAATATCCGTTCAAACACATTCTCAAAAATTAGGTTTTAAAGATATACTTGTACCAATTGATAATTCAGCCCATTCCCGTCAAAAAATTAATCATGCCATTGTGTTGGCACGACAATTTTCGGCAAAACTCCATATTGTTGGCTTAGCTGATTTTGAAGATGAAACAGAACTTCATAAATTTGAAATTAAACTCGAGCAAATTGAAGAGTACATTAAAAAATGTGATCTTACGTGTACAAAAGAAATCATTCATGGAAAAAATCAAGCCAAAATGACTGCTGATTATGCACAATCCACCGGCACTGATCTAATTATTATAATGACCGATCAGGATGAAAATATGACCGGTCGTTTGCTTGGCCCGTATGCACAACAGATCGTAAATCATTCAAAGATCCCGGTAATGAGCGTTCAGCCTTTTATTGGAACTACTTCTTCCTGGGCTTATTAATAAGCTGATTTCGATTAATAAAATAAAATCATCTAAAATTTTTATTTGGGCGTTCCCCTTTCTTTGAAAAAAGAAAGGGGGCGGGCTTTCCACTTCAATCTTTTCTAAACAGAAAAGGATTTACGTTGCAATCCCT
>JAZKBF010000043.1:0-279 GCA_040388745.1 Bacteroidota bacterium
TTCGAGCTTGTCGAGAAAGTGTGGCTGGACACATTTTGTAACTACAATTTTCGATGCAAACATTTAATGTATTTTAACTTATATAAAGGTCAATTCAAAATTTCAAATGCATCTGCATCTAACATGGCTGGAAATGATTTCCGATACGCAAGCAGTTCAGAATAATTTAACGTTATTGTTTCTGTTGATTCATCCCGAGCCTTTGTTTTACTGATGATCTCACCTCTTGCATTTATCACGGCAGAATCACCGGAGTGATAAATTTTATTGCCGTCATTT
>JAZKBF010000043.1:289-163948 GCA_040388745.1 Bacteroidota bacterium
CAACATAACTTTGGTTTTCAATGGCCCTAGCAAGTAATAGTGTTTTCCACGGATAACTACGTACTTCAGGCCAGTTTGCGACATATATCAGCAGATCGTATTCGTATTGAGGGTTTGAATCTTCTTTACTTCCCTGAACTAATTTATTCCTGCTCCAAACCGGGAAACGCAGATCATAACAGATCATCGGACAGATCTTCCATCCTTTTAATTCAACAATTATTTTTTTTTGTCCTGCACTGTAATGCGCATCTTCATTTGCCATGCGGAACAAATGCCTTTTATCGTAAGTGCTATAGCTGCCATCAGGATTGACCCAAACAAGGCGGTTAAAACATTTTCCATTTTCTTCACAAATAAAACTACCGGTAATTACACAGTTTTTTTCTTTCGCTTTTTCTTTCATCCAGTTTACTGTTGCACCATTCATAGGTTCAGCAAATTTTTTTGGACTCATACTAAAGCCGGTTGTGAACATTTCCGGAAGTATAATTAAATCGGTGCTTTCCGTAATATCATTTATTTTTTGAGAAAACATATTGAGATTCATCTCCTTGTTTTCCCAATGTAAACTGGATTGTATGATCGTGATTTTTAAATCATCCATAAGAAACCTTTTCTTTTTTTATATAGCTCCCCCTCTCCAAATGGAGAGGGGAGGGCAAACAACCAGTGGTTGTTTGAGCCAGCCTGTGCTATGTGGGTGAGGTCTATATTTTATTTAATATTTCAGCCGCTTTTTCTAAGGTCTCTTCTTTTTTCGCAAAACAAAACCGCAACATTTTATTATCAATTGAATGATGATAAAACATCGAAACAGGAATAGAAGCAATACCAAATTCTTTTGTTAAACGAATTGCAAAATTGGAGTCTTTTTCTTTGCTGATCTCACTATAATTCAATAGCTGGAAATAGGTGCCGGAAGCGGGTTCCAACTTGAAATTGGAATTTTTTATCATTTTATTAAAATAGTCGCGTTTCTTTTGATAAAAACTTCCTAGTCCTAAATAGTTTTTTTTGTTTTTTAGAAATTCAGCCAAAGCATATTGTATAGGTGTATTGACGCAGAACACAACAAACTGGTGAACCTTTCTAAACTCAGCCATCAATTTTTTAGGTGCTACACAATACCCCATTTTCCAACCGGTAGCATGATATGTTTTACCGAACGATGAAATAATAAAGCTTCGTTCGGCAAGCTTTGGAAAGCGTGCCACACTTTGGTGTTCGTAGCCATCAAAAATAATGTGTTCGTATACTTCATCGCTCACAATAACAATGTCGGTACCTTTGGTAATTTTCTCCAGTTTTGCCATATCTCCGGCTGTCATGATACTGCCAGTAGGATTGTGCGGAGTGTTAATAATTATCATTTTTGTACGATAATTAATTACCTTTTTTACTTCCTCCCAATCTATCGAATAAAGAGGGGCTTTTAATTGTAAATAAATTGTTTTCCCCCCATTCAATTCTATTGCGGGTTTATAACAATCATAAGCCGGTTCAAAAATAATAACTTCATCTCCTTCACGGATCATTGCTGAAATTGCAGTAAATATAGCCTGCGTACCACCTGCTGTAATTGTTATCTCTGTTTCGGGATCATACTTTGCCGAATAAATATCTTCCGTCTTTTCTGCAATGATCTCTCTAAGGCTCATTAATCCTGCCATTGGAGCATATTGGTTATAGCCTTTCAACATATATTTGTTTACCAGACCTACCAGTTCTTCATTACAACTAAAATCTGGAAAACCTTGAGAAAGATTGATGGCATTGTTATCAGTAGCTAATTTACTCATCACCGTAAATATGGTTGTCCCAACATTTGGTAACTTACTATTAATTGAATTAGGATAATTCATGTATAAAAAATTAAAAAATTGCGGTATTAAATAAAAAATAAATTAAAAGTACAACTGTTTATGACATATTCAAAACATAAATTTATACAACTGAAAAAATCATTCGCATCTTGCACCAACTCCGTTATATTTTAGCCCTATTAGTAACTGGAATTTAGTTAAATTTTGTTGTTATCCAAAGAGTCGCCACGAAATAACTTGTCAATTGTTTTGCCTTCTTTGTTTTTCCATTCTGTCCAACCATTTGCGCTTCGGCCCAAAACAACTGCTGCTGCTGCACTCGGTGAACCAAATAAATAGTCCTCTGTAAAAATAAATTTCCCGGATTCTTCTAATAGTATTTTACTGTCTTGAAGTTTTGTCCTTAAACCAGTAACCCAAGTTCCAACAGTATTCGATTCTTCCTTATTTGCTATCGAACCTTTAAAAACTACGAAACCGTCATCCACCATGTCACCCTCCGCCAATGCATCTTTCCCTTTACAATAAAGAATTTGTTTTTTCTTTACTGCTGATTTTATAAGTTCTTCAAATATTGGGTAACCCAAAGTGGCCAATAGAATTTTAACAGTGTCATAATTGTCAAGCAGATCGGCTTCCATACTTTCAGTTATGTATGGTTTTGCAGGAGTGGCTAAGTTGTTAGTGTCGTAACGCCCGATTTCATTAGCATTCTTAATGCATAAATATTCTAAATATTTTACATGAGACTTTGTAAAAGCATTTGACTTAGAAGTAATCACAATTGCGTAATTCCAAAAGTCTTTAGTTTTATTATGTGATTTAATTCTCTCAAAACAATCTTCTGTTTCACCTATATAAGAAATAGGTTTTGCTTTTTCTTCGTTATAACCAAATAAGAAATATACACCATGTTTTCTAACTTCATCTCTTATCCCTACTTCCGATAATTTATTTCTAGGAAAAAGAACAGCGGTCATCATTCTGTTTGTTAAGTCAACAATTTTTATGCTTGTTGGATTTCCATCTGGTAAGAAAATTTGGATTGTTTGTGGTCGTTGTATTGACATATATTTGGTAGGCTTTATTTATGTTTGTAACTAAAATCAATTTATACGCTTTTCCTTGCATAGCATTGGCTTAAACTGTAAAAAAAGCGCCCCGATAATTTGTCGGGGCGCTTTTTTCAAATTTCGAGAACAAAGTATTAAATCGTAAAATTTATCCCTTGCGCCAATGGTAAGCTATTACCATAATTGATGGTATTTGTTTGTCTGCGCATATACGCTTTCCACGCATCAGAGCCTGATTCACGTCCACCACCGGTTTCTTTTTCACCACCAAATGCACCACCTATTTCAGCACCGGATGTTCCAATATTTACATTGGCAATACCACAGTCAGAACCTGCTTGTGAAAGGAATAATTCCATTTCGCGCATGTTGTTGGTAAAGATGGATGATGATAAACCTTGAGGAACGCCATTTTGCATCGCAATTGCTTCTTCAATGGTTTTGTATTTCATCACATAAAGTATAGGAGCAAATGTTTCTTCCTGTACAATGTGGAATTCATTTTTAGCTTCAATAATGCAAGGTTTAACATAACATCCGCTCTCATATCCTTCACCTTTTACTATTCCACCTTCTACAATTATTTTTGCACCTTCTTGTTTTGCTTTTTCAATTGCATTCAAATAATCTTTTGTTGCATTTTGATCAATTAACGGACCCACGTGGTTGTTGGCATCCAACGGATTTCCAATACGCAACTGAGCATACGCCTGTTGTAAAATGCGAATTGTTTTATCATAAATACTATCGTGAATAATTAATCTGCGTGTTGAAGTACAACGCTGACCTGCCGTTCCAACAGCACCAAATACTGAACCAACCAATACCATACCCAGATCAGCATGTTCAGAAACAATGATCGCATTATTCCCACCTAATTCTAAAATAGTATTTCCGAAACGTTCAGCTACTGTTTTTGATACGTGACGGCCAATACGCGTTGAACCAGTAAAAGAAACTAATGGAATTCGTTTGTCGTTATTGATAAGATCACCTGATTCATTGCCTATTACAAGGCAGCTAACACCTTCCGGAACATTGTTGCGTTTCAATACATCTGCAATAATATTCTGACAAGCGATAGCGCATAATGGAGTTTTTGAACTTGGCTTCCAGATACATACATCACCACAAACCCATGCTAATGCAGCATTCCAGCTCCATACAGCAACAGGGAAGTTAAAAGCAGAAATAATTCCAACAACACCAAAAGGGTGCCATTGCTCATACATGCGGTGCATAGGGCGTTCGCTATGCATTGTTAAACCATATAATTGGCGGGATAAGCCCACAGCAAAATCGCAGATGTCGATCATCTCCTGCACTTCGCCTAAACCTTCCTGTAAACTTTTTCCCATTTCATAGGAAACCAATTTACCTAGTGAATCTTTATATTTACGTAGCTCATCACCCACCTGGCGAACGATCTCACCACGCTTTGGAGCTGGCATTAAACGCCATACTTTAAAAGCTTCTTCTGCAGTTTTCATCACATTCGTGTAATCTTCTGCCGTAGCAGCATTTACACTACCAATAAGTAATCCGTCAACAGGAGAGAACGACTCTATCTTTTTCACTTTTGTAGCAATATGTTTTAGGCCCGTAGAGGCACCGTAATTGTTTTCTTTAATTCCTAATTCTTTCAGAACACTTTCTATTCCGAAACTTTTTGCAGTTAATATTTCTGACATATCCGTTTTTATTTTTGTTGAGGTACAAAATTAAGAAAAAACGAAGAAATAAGTGTGTTTATTTTGATAATTGTATCGAATTACACAAGTTCCGTTTTTTGCTTAATGGAAAATTGTTGTTTTCTGAAATCCAATGGCAGTAAAGCTTTATAACGAATTTTGAGTATTGGCACACGGTTTGGTAATTTCAATGATCCGGTTGCATAAAACAAAAGCAAAAATCAAGGATGGAAATTCCAAATTTGGATTTAGAATTTAGGGAGTGGGGGGTAGAAATTAGATTTTAATTAGAACAGCATTTCAAACAAAAAATAATACTATTTTTACTTTATATAAAAAAATCCTATGAAAAATCGATTACTACTTCTTACTCAAAAAATTGTTGTCTGCTTATTAATATCCACACTCATTATTTCCTGTTCACAGTCATCAAAATTGATGAAAAGCGGAAATTATGATGCTGCGATCCGAAAATCGACTCAAAAGCTGAAGCGTAAAAAACAAAATGATAAAGAAATTGTTGTGTTGGAACAGTCTTACCAAAAGGCCAATGACCGCGATAGAGAGCGGATCGCTTTTTTAAAGAAAGAAGGAAAACCTGATAATTGGGATGAGATTTTTGCTGTTTATTCCGGGATGGCTCAGCGTCAGGAAAATTTGAAACCATTATTACCATTGCGTATTACAGGTCAAAATAGAGATGCGAATTTTGAGATCGTAAATTATAGTGATGAGATTATACAAGCAAAAAAAAATGCCACCGAATATTTTTATGCTCATGCACTTTCTCTGCTCGGCAGGAACAATAAGCCTGACGCACGATTGGCACACGATGAGTTACTTCGTGTAAAAGGTTATTCCGGTAATTATAAAGATGTAGATAAAGAACTACAACGGGCAAAGGATATTGGAACCAGTTATGTGCTTTTTAAAATGAAAAACACAACAGGTGTGCCTCTTCCTCCTTCCTTTGAAGATGAACTAACAAAAATAAGTTTGACCGATTTAAATGGTGAGTGGTTGAGGTATTATACTCATGAAGTCAAAGGTCTGGACTACGATTATGTTATTGTTGTGAACATGAAAAATATAAACGTATCTCCTGAAGGCGTTAAAGAAACTAATTTTACGGAAACAAAAATTATTCCGGATGGTTTTCAATATGTTTTTGATGCGAATGGAAATGTAAAAAAAGATTCGTTGGGGAATGATATAAAAGTACCTAAAACAAAAACCATTTTCTGTAATGTGATAGAAACCTACCAAAATAAAAAAGCCATTATTGCAGGAAGTCTCGACTATATAAATAACAGTACCGGTCAACTCATAAAAACGGATCCGATAGCAAGTGAAAACTTTTTTGAATACCGTTCTTTCGGAGCCATCGGTGATATCAATGCCTTAAAACCTGAAACAAAAGCGAAGCTAGGACCTAAACCTGTACCTTTCCCTTCGGGGTTTGATATGCTGTTGCAGGCAGGACAGATATTAAAAGGAATGACGAAAGACATAATTTATAAAAATAAAAGTGTTTTATTCTAAAACATTTTTGAACATTTTGAAAATTGTTGACCATATAACAAAACACCCTCCTCATTGAATGAGGAGGGTGTTTTGTTTATTTCAAAGTTTTAATTGATTTCTTACAAAAGCTGCTAAAATTATTTAATTTTTCAAATCTGTTATTTAAAAGCTGTCAGTTTATTTTCTGCTGTTGCAAGATACATTTGTATTTGTGTGATACTGTTTAAAACAGAATAGTTGCTATACCTTCCGATCTTATCAAACTCAATATCTAACACGGAATGATCAATAGGGATTTTATTCTCCATGTTCATCCCTCCTGAAGCATTGTATTTATTGATTTCGGCCTTAAGATCACTAAGCAATTTTATCCCTTTTCCATTATCAAAAAAATTAATTCCCAAATTTCCTTCTTCTATAAAATGACCTTCACTTTCGAAATTTTTTGGGATTTTTGATTCTCCAATAGCATTCATTATTATCATACTCTTTATTTGTTCGGCTTTATTGTTAATGTTTTCGACAATAATGCTTCGGGAAGCAGATTCCAGCGTTCTGCCAGAGGAGCTATTTTGTATTTTTTTTAGTAGTTCCTCCCCTTGAATATAACTATACATTTTTATTTGTGTTTGTTTTACTGCTGGTCTTATGTTTAGCATAGTAAACTGCAAGCCGGTGGCACCAACTAATACAACAGTAGTAACAATTGTGTTTAATTTTGTTTCAGGGTTTCTGATTCCTGTAAAAAAATAAACCGGGATAAGGACAAAAGCGGATATACATATTGCAATTATCCAGAAAATCCCATTTCCGGGCCAGTGCATCACAGCAAATAATGTAGCCCAGCAGAGAAAAAATCCAACCGCTCCGCTACTGGCAAGTACAAATTTGTCACGTTTATTGCTGGTGTCTTTTGTTTTTAAAATAATCATCAATGGAAGAAACAATAAACTGATGCTTCCTATTCCTAATACTAATAAAGCACCGGCACCCGGCCAGTGCATAACTTTAAAAAAGGAACCTAATACAATTGTTATTGCGGAAAAAATTCCGGTTCTGATCATCGTTTTTTTCATGGCGTAAAAGTTTTTAAAGGTTAGTAATAACTTAGTTTCCTCTTCAATTTCTTTCAACTCCTTTTTAAAAAATTTCGGAATTGTTTTGTGATAGAAATCTTCAAAGTCCCCTTCCTGTTCAAGCTCACACTCTATAATACAACAAATATGATCAAGGAGGTTTAGCTGCAGGTCCTCCATCTCAACTCCGCGAAGTTTGATATCGTTGAGAATAAAATCAATTTGTTGGTCACTTAGTGTGTACATTATCCTAATTGTGGTTTAATGTCTAACAAAAATTTCATCGTATTGATGAAGTCGGCAAACTCAGTCACTTTTTCTGTTGCACTGTTTTTTCCTTTTGGTGTAAGCTTATAATATTTGCGTACACGTTTTCCGATGTTCACTATTTCGGTAGTTACAATTCCATCATTTTCGAGTGCATGAAGTGTTGGATACAATGCACCTTCGGTAATCTGAATTTTATTGTCGGTTAGATCTTTCACTTTTTGAGTGATTTCATATCCGTACATTTCTTTGTTTTCGGATAATAACTTTAAAATGATCGTTTTTAAAGTTCCTTTTATTAGTTCTGATGAATACATAGGACAAATATACATAAGAGTTTTATGTATCTGCAAATTATGTATCATTTATTTTCAATATATTTTTTAAATTGCTGATATTCAATTAGCTAATTATTTAAATAAATTTCATTTTTTAGCGAATTTTTGAAAAATAATCTAATTATTGTTCTTTTTCATGCATTTTATCGGTGCTTTTCTGTACAATTGTATTAAACAAGGCTCTGATAAAAAATATATAATTTTATTGAATGTTCTTTTGGTTGCCAATGTTGCGTTAGGGATTGCAATGGAAATCCCCGCCCGAACGAATTCATTCGTTCGGGCGGGCTTCTCCGATTTTTATCGGAGAAGATTGGAACGAAAAGCCCGGCCCTTTTCTTTTTCCAGAAAAGGGAACGCCCAAATGAATTCCAACAATATTATAAATTTAAAAAGCAAAAGAGAATTCGGAAACGTTGAAGTAATAATTTAGAAAATGGAACAACAAATAGATAGATTACTACTGTTACGAAAGCTTTTAAAAGTAGAACGTGATGAGGATTTCGCACAGTACAAGCAACATTTTTCCCGTAATAATATTAATTACCGAAGAGAAAAAGGCGTTTCATGGTATCCTGTAGTTATTACTAATGTTGAGATCGGACATGGCGAATACCTTTCCATTGAGATCGAACGTACTACAAATCATAATGAACCACATCAGTTTTCGGGAAATAAGAATGCAGCGCTTTTTTCAAATACCTATCCTGACGAACAGCCAATTAATGGGATAATTAAAGTAATTAATCCTAACAAAATCCGGCTTTCGCTTACCATTGATGAATTGCCCGATTGGTGTGATGATGGAAAGCTCGGGATCAATTTATTGTTTGATGAAAGCAGTTATCGTGAAATGGATATTGCGATGGAAAAAGTGATCAGCGCATCACACAACCGTTTGGCAATGTTACGCGATGTGATGTATGGAATAAAACCTCCTACATTCAATAAAATAGATGAGTCAATTCACGTTACAGGATTAAATCAATCTCAAAATACCGCTGTTCAAAAAATAGTTGCCGCTAAAGATATTGCTATTATTCACGGCCCACCGGGAACAGGGAAAACAACAACCTTGGTGCAAGCCATACGTCAAACATTACTGACAGAAAAACAGGTTTTGGTTTGCAGTTCAAGCAATACCGCTGTTGACTTGTTAACGGAAAAGTTACATCGCGAAGGGATCAATGTATTGCGATTGGGCAATCCTGCGCGGATTTCGGAGGAAGTGTTGATGAATACACTGGATGTAAAAATGGCTGCACATGAATCGTATAAAGAGTTAAAAAAATATCGTAAAACTGCTGAAGAGTATTTTCGTATGGCCGGAAAATACAAACGAACTTTTGGAAGAGAGGAACGTGAACAGCGCCAATTGTTTTACATGGAAGCCCGTAAAATTTTACACGAAGCACGTAATTTAGAAGATTATATTTTTGAGGAGCAATTTGAAAAGGCGCAGGTAATTGCTTGCACTCCTGTGGTATCATCCGGTAAGATGATGCGCAACAAACATTTTTCCACTGTTTTTATTGATGAAGCAGCACAGGCTTTAGAGCCGATGTGCTGGATACCAATTACAAGAAGCGATCGTGTAATATTTGCCGGTGACCATTTTCAGTTACCCCCTACTGTTAAATCTAAAAAAGCTGAAGTAGAAGGGTTGAAAGAAACATTGTTTGAGCAATGCATGCATTTGGATAATGTTTCAGTGATGCTCAATACACAGTATCGGATGCATGAACACATCATGAATTTTTCGAATAAAAAATTCTATCAAAATAATTTAGTTGCGGATGCGTCTGTAAAAGATACAGTGTTGAGTTTTGATCCCAATGAACTATTATTGCATACACCTGTTGATTTTATTGACACCGCGGGGTGTGGTTATAATGAAATTATAAATCCCGAAAGTTTAAGTATTGCTAATCCTGAAGAAGCGCTATTGCTTATTAAACATCTGAAGCTGCTGTTGGAGCAGTATTCGCAAAGCAATAAATCAGGCAAACGAATAACCATTGGCATTATTTCTCCATACAAAGAGCAGGTGCAATACCTTATCAATAAAGTGGAAGAGGATGAGGACTTCAATAATTATAGATCACAAATTGCAATTAAAACTGTTGATGGATTCCAGGGACAGGAACGTGATGTTATTTATATCAGTTTAGTAAGAAGTAATGATCTGAAGGAAATTGGTTTTTTAAATGATATCAGAAGAATGAATGTAGCGCTTACACGTGCCAAGAAAAAATTGGTGGTAATTGGAGATAGCGCCACACTTGCCAATCATCCTTTTTATAAAAACTTTCTTGACTATACGGAATCGATCAATGCTTATAAATCAGCATGGGAATTTATGTATTAGGTTTTTTTGTTAATGATAAAAAGATCTGTTAGGTTTTTAAAACCTGACAGGTCTACAAATGCTAATTAGTTACGTTGTCGAAGACATTTTGGTAAATAAAATAATAAGACTATGCAAAATAAAAACATACTTATAACAGGCGCTACTGCCGGCATCGGTCTAGAAACAGCCAAATCACTTGCAAAAAAAGGTGGCAATATTTATATTGTAGCGCGTACAATTGAAAAAGCTAAAATAGCAGTAGAGGAAATTAAAGAACACAGCGGAAACGACAGCATACATTTTTTTGTTGCTGACCTTTCTTCACAAAAGGAAGTGCGCAAACTCGCTGAGGAAATAAAAGCGAAGCTAACGAAGCTGGATGTGCTAATTAACAATGCCGGAGCCACTTTTCAGCATTTTCGTTTATCAGAAGATAATATTGAAATGTCTTTTGCAACCAATCATCTAAGTTATTTTTTATTGACCAACCTGTTGCTCGATCTTATTAAAAAATCTGCACCGGCTCGAATTGTAATTGTGGCTTCAGACTCACATTACCGAGGTACAATAGATTTTAATGATCTGAACATGAGTGCTAATTACAACGGGTTAAAAGCATACGAGCGCTCAAAACTCAGCAATGTGCTTTTTACTCTTGAACTTGCCGAACAACTTAAAGATACTGGTGTTACAATAAATGCACTCCATCCGGGAAGAGTAAAAACGGATATTGGAAGCAAAAATTCAGGCTTGCTTTATACAATAGGATGGACATTTTTCAAAATATTTTCATCAATAAGTATTGAAAAGGGGGCTGAAACATCAATATACCTGGCTCATTCCGAAGATGTAAAAGATATTTCAGGGAAATATTTCGCTAATAGCAAACAAAAATGGCACTCACGTTATTCCCAAACACCGGGTATGAAAGAAAAATTATGGGAAGAAAGCGTACGACTTACAAATCTTTGATTAGCTCTTAGTTAACCAAGCCATGTCATCCCGAGCTTTCGCGAGGGATCTTGCTATTATTAATGATCTTGCCAATGATGATGAAGATCCCTCTGCGTGAAACACTCACGAGCGCAGTCATTTCGAGCGGAGTCGAGAAACGTGTGGAAGCTGAATGATACTCAACCCCTCAATGAAAAAATATCAGTTTCAATCCAAAACCAATTATTATTATTCCCGAAAATATATTAAGAGCTTTTAAAAACCCTGGCTTTACATATTTTTTGAGATGAAATGCAGAGTACCCTTTCAGACAGTCTGTTAATAGGGTAACACCAAGGCCGCATATAAAATGCGTTAAAACAAGATCTTTATCGTTGTGGTAGGAGCTAAAAGCAAGCATCATTGCTCCAAACCAAAAAAAGAAAATGGTGGGATTAAGGCTGTTGATCATAAAGCCTTTTATAAAAAGTGTATTCAATCTTTTTTGTGAATCTTCCTCTTGCTCCATTACCACAGGTGTTTTAAGTAAATTTCGGACACCGAAATAAATTAAAACTGCCCCACCAATGTAATATAGGATTTCTAAATATTTAAGTTCTGAAATAGAGCCAAGTGCAACATAAAGCAACAAAAAAATGATGATCGCATCGCTTAAAAAAACACCAAAAGCTAAGTAAAAAACAGATCTTAATGTACTGCTTATCCCAAGATTAATAAGCATAAAGAAGATAGGACCACAAAAAGTGCTTAAAATTAAGCCCATCATTATTCCCTGAAAAACGGCTTCATACATTTGCTGAAAATATTTATTGCACTGAATTTATTTTGTCCAGAAAATCAAGAACAATTTCTTCCAGGTCATCAGTTCCGCTCAATGCGCCCATCATACCATACATTGCTGCTGTATTTTCTTTTTTTATTGCGGAGCCGGAGCCGCCTTTTTGAAATTTAGCAATAGTGCCTGAAGGCAATATTTTGCTTAAGCCTTTTACTGCCTTCGTTTGCAAGCTGGTTGCAAATGATTCTAAAGTAAATTTCTTTGCAACTTCAACACATTCTTTAAGGTCAATAATAAATTCATCGGTAACAAGTCTGTGAATATAATTGATAGTAAAGTGTAAACTAGGTGGTAATTGCTGTCTTTCAAAATGCCAGCCTTTTTTATTGAGTTCATCAGCCAGTTTAAATACATCCAATTTGTCTGATTTAAAAGCAAGGATACTCATATCCGGATGCCCGATCATTTCCAGTTCAGGAATAGAATCGATGGCCGTTTTTATTTTAGCAGTTACCTCCATCGTGGTTTTGGCCATTTCGAGATAACCATCCATACCAATGGCTTTTAATGCAGCCCAGGCACCGGCAATACTTCCTCCAGGGCGTGTACCGGTCATAGTAGGTGAACCATAAACCCCGCCATTCCATTTGGTATATAATGAAAATTGAAATTTACGTATCTCTGAATTTTTATAAAGTATAACGGACGAACCTTTTGATGAGTAGCCATACTTATGAATATCAGCAGAGATAGACGTAACGCCATCAACTGAGAAATCAAAGTCCGGGATTGGATATCCCAATTTTTTAACAAACGGTAACATAAAGCCTCCTATACAAGCATCAACATGACAAAAAATATTTTTCTCTTTTGCAATGGCAGCGATCTCAGGAATTGGATCCATTAGCCCGTGCGGGTAGGAGGGAGCAGAACCAACGATCATAATGGTATCCTTATTAACAGCTGCGCACATTGCAGTGGGGTTAGCGCGATAGTCGCTGCCCAATTCAACTGGTATGAAATCTACATTAAAATAATGAAATGCCTTCATAAACGCAGGATGCGCAGACATAGGCAATACCACATTTGGTTTGGTAATATGTGGCTTGTTTTTTTTAGCCCAATCTCTTGCCGTTTTTACGGCTAACAAAATACTTTCTGTTCCTCCTGTTGTAATATTCCCCCTTACATTTTCATCACCATTAAACAGGTCAGCACACATACTCACCGTTTCGGCTTCCAGTTCGGCCAAACTTGGCGTAGCTGTGGGGTTTAAGGCATTGTCGGAAAAGTAAAGATTGTAAATTTCTTTTATCAGGTTAGCGCGCTCATCGCCCGGATGGTATACTAAACAAAAGGCTTTGCCTTTTCTCCAGTCAATATCTTTTAATTTTTTTTTACTGATATAGTCAAACATTTCTTCCCTGCTGGAAGCTGTTGAAGGAAACTGTATTTTGGGTCTGTTCATTTTAATTTGGATTTATTTTACCGACTTTAGTATTATAGCCGGTAAAAGCCCAAAGTTAAAAGATTAGGTTCATTTCTAAAACAAATTTTTTAATTATATGTGTATAGCCTTAAATTTTGATAATAGGATATTCAAAATCAATTGAAATTTCTCTTTAAAAAATCCATTGCGTTATGTGTGAATATCTTATTCATCAGCTCTTCAGGAGAATATCCGAACCAGAGGTGTGATTGATAATTGTTTTTTGTTAAAAAATTGATCAGGTCTTTTTTCAGGTCAGGAAGCGTGGATGTGTTTTCGTATGGATCGAAATGAGTGATAACACCATCAAAATCACTTCCAATCGTTAGTACATCCCATCCCGATTTAGCATTTATTGCTCCTACAAAGAAAAAAATGTTGTCGCATATCAATTTTACAAAAAGAGTTTTTTTATCCGCAGGATTTTTTATTTTTTCGATTGATTTCAGAAGATTGATTCCGCTGTGTCTTCCTTTGTCCAAAATAATTCCGGCAATTCCACCTGATTCATGAATAGCAATGGCTTCTTCCGAAGAAATATTTAAACTCCAGGCGCAAAAAGGCGTTAATTTCTTTTTCGAGGAAGAGTCTTTGGCCACATCTGAATGATTGATTTTTTCAAAACCATTAACTGCTGAATGGCTCGAAATTAAAGGGATCAGATCATTAGGGTTTTGTTTGTTGTGATTGGAGACATAATTAATATAGTGCAGCCTTGATTTAGCACTCATGTGCCGTGTATCTATTAATATTCTCTTTCCATTTTTGTTAGAAAGCAATTCTTCTAATGCAAATAAACCAAGTTCTGTAAAACCGGTATTTAGGCCGGGTATCTGGTCGCAGGTAAATTTTGTTGCGGCTGTCAACGTTGTTGCATGCCCGCATAACTGATTCCAGAAATGATGAGCAAACGTAATAAAAAAGGGCGGATGCTTCCATTTTTTTACTACACTGATATTGTTTTTAAGAATTTGTTTTAACTCTTCCAATGGTATTTTTTCAGAATCTTTTGTACCACAGCCAAAAACATGAGCGCCTTCTATTGTAACAATAACATTGATTGTAGAATCGCTTGATTGTAAAGATTCTTCCAGTTCATTGTAATTAGCAGGGATCTTATAATTGTATTTACCACAAGGCGAAGCTCCTTGATTGTTTGCTAAAAAATTATATTGATCAACTAAGTCGTCAAAATAATTATGTCCTTTTTTGTAACTTCTGTATTGTTCCACCGAAACTCCGGATGCTGTTACAACAAGGGTTTCATTCGCTTTTTTTCCGATTATTAATTCCGGGATCCTCTTAAAATTAATAAATCCTCTTTCAACAGGATAAAGAGAGTCAAAGACCACCCTTACTTTACCGTCAATACAATTATAAAAGTTAGATTGAGAAAATTTCGACACGTTTTTTGATTGATTCCATGCCCATTTTCCAATAAATGTGTCAATAAAATCATTTTTTGTACAGTCCCAAATATTCTTTTCGGTTCCTTTAGGGGTGGTATGAAAAGCCCTCAGAGAGGAGTGGCAGTGGATATCAACGAAAAATTCTTGCATTATTATAAGTTTTAATTTTGTTCTTAATAACTGTTAAATCTTACTTTCTGATTTATTCTGCCACGATGTTTCTGTCAAAGGTAGTATAAATCATATTTTTATTTTGCTAAATGAACTATTTTTTATCCAATTTTAACGATAGTTAATCATGGACATATTGCTTCTCAGGCAAAAACTTTATTTCTTAGCTTAACCGTTCTTTATTTTTAAAAATAAAATGGTGATTGCCAGAAACAGGGTAATTGAATTGGCTATAATAATTGGAATATCACTCAACAGTATGCCATAGCTCAGCCAAAACACAATTCCTATTGTAAAAATGATGTACATAACAAGAGAGATCCCCTTTGTATCTTGTGTTTTGATTATTTGATATACTTGAGGGATAAATGCAGTTGTAGTTCCTGTTGCCGCTAATAGTCCTATTATCGTAGTAAAATTCATATTCCTTTTATTTCGTTGCAAAGCTACTCAAATTGGTATTGTTGATCCAATAAAAAAGGCAGATTGTATTTACATTTCAGTAAATTTGTATAAATAATTAAGAGATGAGTGATTTACGTTTATTGTTGTTGCTTTTTATAGTTTCACAATCAGTTGTATTTGGTCAGAAAGATTCTGTTAAAAAAAAATTTAAACCTTATGGTTTGATTGATGCAGCTCCTGTGGCTATTAATAAAGAGGATTTCAGGCCTTCGATCATTATAACAATACAGGCAGTTGATGCTATTACCAATTCCCCTATAAATGCAAAATTTGATTATTATACTGTTGGAGATACTGTTATAAGTACAGAAAATGGTAAAGTAATTTCTTTAGCAATAAATGGTAATCAAAAAATGGGTATTGTTTCAAATGCCAAAGGGTATATCTGGCATACTCAAACTTTTGACACCCCCATCTATGATACCTCTTACGTTTTAAAATTGCTGAGAATTAATAAAGGAGATATCATCACAAGAGAAACCGTTGAACTTAGTTCACAGAATACTCATCCAGAACCTTATATAGACCCCGATTATATTGGTTTACGGGAATTTTTAAATTTAAATCAAAATGTAAAAATTCAAGTATCTGATTGTCCGGAAGGAAAAGTAAGTGAATTTTTACTAAAAAGCGTTGATAAAAGGCGTTTTCGTATAAAAAAGTGTAAAAATCCAAAGCAAATAAATTTTGAAACTATTACTGTTAAAATTCTAAAGACCTAATTCTGCTTTTAATAGTATTAGATGCGATTCTATTAATTACATTTGCAATTATGAAAATAAAAAGTCTAAAAATTATCTTCGTTTTATTTTTATTTAATTCGCTGTCAATACTTGCTCAGGATGCGGTAAAGATCACTCAGCCAATGACTTTGGAGGCTTGTATTGATTACGCGTTAAAAAACAATATTCAAATAAAACAATCGGAATTAAATACTGAATTGTCGCAAATAGGCTTAAATCAAAGCAAAGCCAATTTGCTACCTTCCCTTAATGCAAATGCCGCACATAGTTATAATTTCGGACGTACTATTGACAGGTTTACCAATCAATTTGCAACGCAGCAGGTGCTATCACAAAATCTTTCCTTAAGCACCGATATTACTTTGTTCAGTGGCTTGCAAAATATCAATGCTATTCAGCAAAATAAATATCTTTACCTGGCAAGCAAATACGATGTCGACAAAATGAAAAATGACATCTCCTTAAATATTGCTTCCGCTTATTTGCAAATATTATTTGCTATCGAAACCCTTGAAAATGCCCGTAACCAAATGGGGATAACTAATTCTCAGGTGGAGAGAACTAAAAAGTTAGTGGAAGCAGGTGCAGCGGCAAAAGGAATATTACTGGATATACAGGCTCAGCTGGCTTTGGAAGAATTAAATTTCACAAATGCTCAAAATTCCTTAGACATTTCATATTTATCCCTAACGCAATTGCTCAATCTACCAACAGCAGAAGGTTTTAGTATTGTAAAACCTGATTTAATGGTCGGTAATGAAACATTGTTGACTTCAAATGCAACGCAGATCTATAATACAGCGGTTACTAATTTACCGGAAATTAAGAGTGCGGAGTATAACGTAAAAAGCTCGGAAAAAGCTGTTGATGTGGCCTGGGGGGGACTTAGTCCCCGTTTATCATTCAGTGCCGCTTATGGTACCGGGTATTCCGGACTTAGTCAGCGTGTGCTTACACCTCCTTTATTTCAAGGGTATACTCCTGATGGAAGCGTTACATCTGGCGGGGATACTGTTTTTTCACCTTTTTTTTCAAACCCGCTTACTGAAAAGATCCCTTTTTTCGATCAGTATAAAGACAACGTAAATAAATCATTTGGCTTTTTTTTAACAGTGCCTCTTTTTAATCGCTTTCAAACTAAAACATCTATTGATAAAGCACGTATTCAAAAATTAAATGCCGAGTTAAATGTTGAATCTACCAAGCTTCAAATACAAAAAAATATTCAGCAAGCTTATGCTGACGCAAATGGTGGATTGAAAAAATACAACGCTACTTTAAGAGCCGTGGATGCTATGAAAGAATCATTTAAATATGCTGAACAAAAATTTAATGTCGGGATGGTTAATACAAATGATTATAATGATTCAAAAAATAAATTAGCCAAAGCTGAAAGTGATTTATTGCAGGCGAAATACGAATATATTTTTAAAACAAAAGTCCTTGATTTTTACCAGGGGAAACCTTTAAAATTTTAATCCTGCATTTTGAACCATCTTTTTTCAATGAGGGAAGCGAAATAAAAAATAAAAAAATGAAAAAAATAATTTGGATAATTAGTTTAGGAGTTTTGATTTTAATTGGTGTTTTCACGATGAAAAAGTGCTCCGGTACTAAGGAAATTGCTGTTACCACTGAGATCGCTCAAAGAAGAACTATTATTGAAAGTGTTTCTGCCAATGGAAAAATTCAACCCGAAGTAGAAGTGAAAATAAGCTCGGACGTATCCGGTGAAATAGTGGAGTTGTTTGTTAAAGAAGGGGACCAGGTAAAAAAAGGTGAAATATTATGTAAAATTAACCCCTTAATATATGAATCTAATTTAACCAGGATGGTTGCTACCTTGAATGGAGCAAAAGCTAATTTGTCAAATTCTAAAGCCCGTTTAGAGCAGATGAAGGCTTCGTTTGTAAATATCGAGTCATCATTTTTGCGCAACAAAAAATTGCTTGAGCAAGGTGCAATTTCACAATCGGAGTTTGATATTTCCAAAGCCGCTTTCGATGGCGCAGTTGCTGATGTGAAAGGTGCCGAAGAAAATGTGAACGCATCGGATTTTAATGTGAAAAGCACAGAAGCCTCATTAAAAGAAGCAAGTGATAATCTTGCTAAAACAACTATTTTTTCTCCTGTTAACGGAACGGTTTCAAAATTAAATAGAGAAAAAGGCGAACGTGTTGTTGGTACTGCTCAAATGGAGGGCACCGAGATCATGCGCCTTGCCAATTTAAACGAAATGGAAGTAAGTGTTGATGTGAATGAAAATGATATTGTGCGTGTACAGAGTGGCGACACCACGTTAATTGAAGTAGATGCGTACATCGATCGCAAATTTAAAGGTATTGTAACGGAGATAGCAAACTCTGCAAACACCACCGGGGTGACCGCAGAACAGGTTACAAATTTCACGGTAAAAATTAGAATATTACAGGAATCGTATCAGGATCTGATAACTGCAAATAAAAACAGCGCACCCTTTCGCCCGGGAATGAGTGCAACGGTGGATATACAAACTAAAGAAGCAAAGGGTATAATTACAGTGCCTATCCAGTCGGTAACCACTCGTACGGATAGCAGTGCATTTATAGCAAAGGATATGAAGGTTGAAGAAGAAGAGGAAGGCGAACAGGGGATCGTGGTTAATAATACTAACAACGATGATAAAAAGGACCTGAAAGATGTATTAAAAGTAGAAGAATGTGTTTTTGTTTATAGTGATGGCAAGGCGAAAAAGGTGAAGGTGAAAACAGGTGTTCAGGATAATAATTACATAGAAATTATTGTAGGAGTAAAAGAAGGTGATGAAGTAATTTCTGGTCCATACAGTGCTATAGCAAAGCAATTGAAAGAAGGGACAGAAGTTAAGAAGGTAGATAAATCTGAATTATTTAGTGGAACTAAAAAATAATTTTATCAAATTTATCTTTTTTTGAATTAGGATTAAATAACAAAAATATATACCTGTCGCTGTCACTTTGAGCTTATCGAAGAGTGTGGGTAGGTTTGAGACGATCCAATGGCTTTAATATTAAATCTTGAAACTGCAACAACCGTTTGCAGCGTATCCCTTTCAAAAGATGGTCAACTGCTTGCAGTGAAGGAGCAAAATGGAGATTATTCCCACGCAGAAAATCTTACATTGTTTATTGAAGATGTTTTAAAACAAGCAGATGTTAAACTTTCTGATATTGATGCGATAGCAGTTAGCAAAGGACCCGGATCATATACTGGATTACGAATAGGCGTGAGCACTGCAAAAGGTTTGTGTTATTCCCTGAATAAACCACTGATTGCCGTCAGTACTTTACAACATATTTCTTTGTCAGTTTCCGAAGATCCCCAATATAAAGGCTCAGCTCTCAATTCTTTATTTTGTCCAATGCTTGATGCCCGCAGAATGGAAGTTTACTGCGCTATGTTCGATTCATTAAATAATGAAATTAGGCCCACAACTGCTGAAATAATTGATGAACAGTCTTTTTCTGATCTGTTAAATAACCGGATGATTTATTTTTTCGGTGATGGTGCTGCAAAATGTAAGGATGCTTTATCAGCAAATAAAAATGCAATTTTTATTGATGATGTTTTTCCTTCCGCAAAAAATATGATCTCGCTTTCTGAGCAAGCCTTTGTAAATAAAGAGTTTGAAGATGTTGCTTATTTTGAACCTTTTTATTTAAAAGATTTTGTTGCCGGCAAAAAAAAAGCAAATCCTTAATAGACATTATATAAGTTAAAATACATTTTAATGTTTACAATGAAATTGATGATTAAAATGCCTACGCACAATTTTCTCGACAAGCTCGAAATGACCACGCGCGCAGTCATTTCGAGCTTGTCGAGAAAGTGCGACTGATTACCATAACGATTTAACTTATATAAAGTCTAATAAAATGTATAAAAATACTTCACAATACCAATAGAAGAATTTTTGTGATCCCGGTTAACTTCCGATTTTACAAGCGTATTCGTTTCATCATAAAGGTAATTGATCTCATCGGTGAGTACCTCATTTTTAAATTTCGTTTCAGTAATTAAAACTTCATTTTTAGAATATTCAAAAATAGAAAATGTTCTCACTTCACCGCTTTCATTACTTTGATAAGCTCTTTTTAGCAGTTTTTCGTTGAAGTCATATTGATAGGTTGTTTCTTGCCGCATCCAGCTAACCATAAATTCATACGTTTCCGAAAGTTTATTCCCCTTAATATCATAATTGATGATCGCTTTTTTATATTCTCGTCCTTCATCGTTTAAACATCTTTTTTTTATTTGAGTAGGTGTAAGTGCTGTATATTCAAATGTTTCGGATGATAGAATATTCTGTACCCCCATCTTGAACTCTTTTTTGTTTTCGCTTACATTCGTTTCTTTACAATGCATTTCTTTTTTTATTTGACCATGTTCATTGTATTCATAATAATAAGCATCATAGTAATCTCCTGATTTTACCCGTTTAGTAATAATGCGATTTTTAGCATCATAAAATACATTTATAAAAACAGTATCATTGAGATATTTGATATTGGTACGTGTCCTTGCTGGCCGGATTATTCTACCCTTTTTTTTAATAGCAGGTAATTCAATCTCCTCTGTTTGAGTTCTGTTTAAAACAGTAAAGTAATAACGTTTAATGTTGCCGCTTTCGTCAAATTCATAACCCTTGCTCGCACCTTTATCAATAATTATAGTGCCATCAGGTTTATCAACGATGATGATAGAAATGCTTTTGATCTTGTTTTTTTTAATTTGATCAGCGTTGAAGTTGGTCGGACCAACAGCAATATCCACGGGCCTATTATTGATGATCTGTGAGGTGCAATTACAAATTGCAAATAACCAGAAGTGTATTATAAAATATTTTTTCAAAATGTTTATTAAAATTCTGCATCAAATTTAATCCATAAGGAATAATGCATCCAACATATTTTTCTTGATTATCAACAGTTTTAATAACAGAGATAATTTAGTAAACGGGATTTCAATAATTGAATTGTATTCTTAGGCACATTCTTTATAGCAAGGGCCATTAAGTAACAATGGTAGATAAAATTTGTTGCTAAATTTATAAATGGCTGGTAATGCTGCGTTAGGGATTGCAGTGAAAATCCTTTTCTGTTTAGAAAAGATTGCAGCGTAAAGCCCGCCCCTTTCTTTTTTAGAAAGGGGAACGCCCAGAAGAACCAGCTTTAGACCATTTGTTTTATTAAGCGAACTCGGTTTTACGTATGCAGATCAACTCTTTCTTCCGGAAAAGCTTAAAAGAATTTGATTAAAAAAGATACTGAAGACCAAAGCCTGGTATAACAGCTCTGCTTTTATAAGTTCCACTAAATTGCGTTTCAATATTGGTATCAGTACGTTTTATACCTTCTATGAAAAGCAACGATAGATCAAGCTGAACTTTTTTAGTGACCTTAAATGAGGCACCTGAAGTGATTCCAATTTTATTCACATCCGGTGTTTCTGGAGTCAGGTAGCCGGCTTTAACGGGTGTCATATCATAATACGCACCTAATCGAACTGTCCATTTATCAGTCCATTGGTATTGTGAACCAATTCGAAAAATAAACACATTTTCATACATTCGGGCAGAATGGATATCGGCAAGTTTATCAGTATTATGTTCAAAATTAATGATCAGCGAATCGTATGATTTCCAACCGATATAATTTATATCTAATGCCAGTTTTAATTTGTTGTTGAGCACGTAACCGAACCCAAGAGTAGCTACTTGCGGTAATTTTAATTCGGTGGAAAAAGTTGTTTGAGGGAAAAATTCTGCAACAGAATTAGGCACAGTGAACTCTGCTGTACCTTCTTCAACTTTCACATTTACTTGTGAACGGTAATCAATTCCGATTGAAAGTTTTTCGGATGCTTTGAAGTAAATACCTGCATTAAACCCAATGCCGCTCGCATTACCTTTTAGATTTCCTTCACCGTAATCTCCTAAACTATCTTGTATTGGAACACCTTTACGTAAACTAAAACTACCGGTAGCAAAAACAAAACCCGCACCAATTCCCAGCTTTTCATTTACTTTATAGGATAAAGTAGGCTGAATAAAAAAAGTTTTTAGATCAATTTCGCGGATCAAAAATTGACCTTTCCAGTCATCAGCCCATTCTAACCTGCTTCCAAAAGGATTGTAAATACCTATTCCTGCACTCAGTTTATCTATTTTTTTGAATTTAAAAGCAGCATATACTGTGATCGGTGTTCCCACATGCGATTCAATATTTGCAGTATAAGTTCCAGGGTAGGGCTCTAAATAAATTGTTCTTGGAAAGATCAGGCTTGCTCCAAAAGAGAGTCCTCTCAAAGAGTCTAAAAAGGAAACAGCCCCCGGATTAAATAAAATACTTGAATTATCGAGTAACAATCCTGTGCCTGTATGCCCCATCCCAGATTGCTTTTGGCCTTGAAGATTAACTTGAAAGCCTCCGGCAAATAATGTCTTTGAACTTAAAAAGCAAATGGTTAGTATAAATGTAAATCTCTTCACGTTGCTGTTTTTTTGTGATTAGTAGTTTAATGATTTTGAATATTTCAATAGTATGAAATAATTTATTGTTGGAATAAAAATTGAGTGCAAAGTAAATAAATTAATGTCAATATCAAAGTGCTCGAACTGTAAATTTAGGTGATTTTTTTATTATTATTCTCTTGTAACTATCTGATAATGTGTTTGTAATCAGTTTTGCCATAAAATTTAGGTAAGCCCAAAATAGCTTGATGCCAGCGGCATCCCATGTTTATAGAAACAATTCTGTTATCTTCTGCGACTCCGGCAGGAGTCGAACAATACAACCCAAAGGAAACCTTCTTTAAAACATTCGAATCCCTGTGGATTTTTTATAGGAGGAATTGTAATTATTTTCTTACCCATTGAAAAAGAAAAAATGTCTATTGCGATCGATATCCCTTTTTTAAATTGTCAGGCTATAAATTGCCCTGTTTTAAGCTCCTTAGAGCCGTTTTTTTCTTTCCTTATTTTAACCCCTAGTTTCTAACATTTTAACTTTAAAACTGTCTGAAATAAACGTTGTTGTTGTGCATTTTTTTACATAAGTTTGGAGGCAGGTTTGTATGTAACTCTTTTTATAGTTTTACGTAAAACAAAAGGCGAAAAACGCAAACAAGAAAGTTTATAATACTCGTTCCTTAGGTACAGCGGGTATATTGACTTTATTTGCTGTTTTTTTATTTTCTTTATTTTATTCTTTTGATCTTAAAAAACATAGAATAATTGTTAACATATTTTTAAGAAATGAAAGAAAATTACTGTCCAAACAGTATTATTAAAACACTTGCAACTGCTAAAATGGGGCTCATTGCCGCCATTTTACTTCTGTCTGCTGGTTTTAATAACGCGTTTGCGGGAGTAACCATAACAGTTCCAACATTACCAATAATTACAGGTTGTTCATTCCCTACTGCTTATAGCAATTTGGGAGATATTATTATTACAGAAACTTCCAACAATGATATTTCAGGATTTGGCACGCTAACTCTTACAGCCCCTGCTAATTTTGAATTTTTAAATGCAACTGGCAGCGTTACCTGTACTGCCGGTAGGGATATTAGCATCTCCGGTGTAAGTATTACAGCCAGTACTATAACGTTTACGATTACCGGTCCTGGTATTATCAATCTAGACGTAATTACGATCAGCGGCATCCTGGTTAGGGGAATAAATGCTGCAACTGTAGCAAGCAATGTTACCCGTACTGCAGGAACATCAATAATAGCAGGTGATGTGAACGGGGCTACACACGCAACTTTTACTTCCTTTTTAAATTCCGTTGGCGCTGGTACCATAGCCGCTGCACAAACAATTTGCAGTGGAGGAGATCCCGCTTCTTTCACACAAACCGGAGCTGCCTCTGGAACCGGTACTTTAACGTATGAATGGAAACATAGCAGTGATGGATATGTTGCTACTTTAGGAACCAGCCCAACGTATGATGTTCCATTGGGCTTGTCTACTACTACCACCTACAGAAGGATAGCTACCAGTACTTTAAACGGTGTTGCCTGTTCTGCCACAAGCAATGATATCATCGTTACTGTAAATGCTGTTACCGGAGGTACCATTGCTGCTGCCCAAACAGTTTGCAGCGGTGGTGATCCAGCGGCCTTTACTGAAACTGTAGCATCCACCGGTACCGGTGCACTCACTTATGAATGGAAAGCAAGCACCGATGGGTATTCCGGGATCTTAGCAACCACTGCAACCTACAATGTTCCATTAGGAATAGCTGCCACAACCACTTTCAGGCGGATAACTACCAGTACCCTCGGTAGTGTTGCTTGTACGGCAAACAGTAACGATATTATTGTAATGGTTAATCTTGTTGCAGGTGGGACTTTGGCTTCCGCTCAAACGATCTGTAATGGTGGTAATCCTGCTGCCTTTACAGAAATTGCCGCATCTACCGGTTCCGGAATACTTACCTATCAATGGAAATACAGTACTGATGCTTATGGCGCTGCTCTTGCAGCCACGCCAACGTATGATGTTCCTGCGGGTTTAACAGCCACCACTACTTACAGGCGTATAACTACAAGTACCTTAGGCGGTGTAACCTGTACATCAAACAGCAATGATCTCCTTGTAACAGTTCAAAGTGCGGTTACCGGTGGCACCATTGCTGCAGCCCAAACGATATGCAGTGGTGGGGATCCGGTTGCTTTTACTGAAAGTGCTGCTTCTACAGGTTCTGGTGCTATCACTTATGAGTGGAAACATAACACTGATGGCTATGTTGCAGTCCTGGCAACCACTCCAACGTATGATATTCCGGCAGGTTTAGCCGCAACTGCTACTTACAGACGTATAACTACCAGTACTGTAAATAGTATTGGCTGTACCGCCAATAGCAATGATATACTTGTAACGGTTAACGCTGTTACCGGTGGTACGATTGCTGCCGCGCAAACTATTTGTAGTGGTGGGGATCCTTTTGCTTTTTCAGAAAGTGTTGGATCCACTGGTTCCGGTGTTCTTACGTATCAATGGAAATACAGCACAGATGCGTACGGCATAACGCTGGCGACTACCGCAACCTATGATGTACCGGCAGGCTTAGCCGCCACTACCACTTACAGGCGGATAACTACAAGTACATTGGGCGGTGTAACCTGTACTGCAAACAGTAATGACATAATTATAACGGTTAATTCAGTTACCGGTGGTACAATAGCAGCTGCCCAAACGATATGCAACGGTGGTGATCCTGCTGCCTTCACAGAAAGTGTTCTTTCTACCGGTTCTGGCGCACTTACCTATCAATGGAAACAAAGCTCCGATGGATATGTCGCGACCTTAGCGAGTACTGCTGCTTATGATGTTCCTTCCGGTTTAACTGCTACCACTACTTACAGGCGCATAACTATAAGCACTTTGGGGGGGGTAACTTGTACTGCCACCAGCAATGATATTCTTGTTACCGTTCAAAGTGCTGTTACAGGCGGTACCATTGCTTCGGCTCAAACGATATGCAGTGGTGGTGATCCCCTTGCATTTACAGAAAGTTCAGCTTCTACCGGTTCCGGTTCACTTACGTATCAGTGGAAATACAGCACCGATGCCTATGTTGCTGTTTTAGCAAGTACTGCAACGTACGATGTTCCGGCAGGTTTAGCAGCTACTACCACATACAGACGTATTACTACAAGTACACTTAATGGTGTTGCCTGTATTGCCAATAGTAATGACGTGGTATTAACGGTTAATGCTGTTACCGGTGGTACCATTGCTGCCGCTCAAACAATATGCAATGGTGGTGATCCCGCTGCTTTTACGCAAAGTGTCGCATCTACGGGTTCTGGTGCACTTACTTATGAGTGGAAACAAAGCACCGATGCCTACAGTGCTACTTTGGCTACCACAGCAACATACGATGTTCCTTCCGGTTTAATTGCAACAACTACATACAGACGCGTAACGATAAGTACTTTGGGGGGAGAAACATGCACAGCTAACAGCAATGATATCGTGGTTACTGTTCAGAGCGCAGTAACAGGTGGGACTATTGCTGCGGCTCAAACAATATGCAGTGGCGGTGATCCTGCTGCATTTACAGAAAGTGCAGCTTCTACCGGTTCCGGTGCTCTCACTTACCAATGGAAACACAGCACGGATACCTATGCTTCTACTTTAGCAACCACTTTAATATATGATGTTCCTGCTGGTTTACTTGCTACTACTACTTACAGACGGATAACGATCAGTACTATAAATGGTGTAGGCTGTTCAGCCAATAGCAATGATCTACTTGTAACGATCAATGCTGTAGCAGGAGGTACCACTTCAACTGCTCAAACAATATGCAGTGGTGGTGATCCTGCCGCTTTTACAGAAAGTGTAGCTTCCACTGGTTCCGGTGTTCTTACTTACCAATGGAAACATAGCACCGATACCTACGCTGCTACTTTGGCCACCACTCCAACGTATGATGTACCTGCGGGTTTAGCTGCTACTACTACGTATAGACGTATTGTTACCAGCACGCTGAACGGTGTTGCATGTACCGCCAACAGTAATGATATCCTTGTATCAGTTAATGCAGTTACGGGGGGCACCATTGCAGCGGCTCAAACAATTTGTAGCGGAGGTGACCCTGCAATTTTTTCGGAAAGCGTTGCTTCTACAGGCCCTGGTACACTTACATATCAATGGAAACAGAGTACCGATGGGTATAGTGCTACCCTGGCCACTACTGTAACGTATGATGTTCCGTTGGGTTTAGCTGCAACCACCACGTACAGACGTATAACTACAAGTACTTTGGGCCTTATAACTTGTACTGCAAATAGTAATGATATTGTGGTAACAGTAAATGCTGCTGCCGGTGGTACCATTGCAACTGCTCAAACCATATGCAGTGGTGGTGATCCTGCGGCTTTTACTGAAAGTGCGGCATCTACCGGTTCAGGTGTACTTACTTACCAATGGAAGCAAAGCACCGATAGTTACGTTGCTACGTTGGCAACCACCACAACGTATGATGTTCCTGCAGGTTTAGTAGCTACTACCACATACAGACGAATAACAACAAGTACATTGAGTGGCGTAGGGTGTGCTGTGAACAGTAATGATATTGTAGTAACAGTTAATTCAGTTGCCGGTGGCACTATTGCAACAGCACAAACAATCTGCAATGGTGGCGACCCTGCTGCTTTTACGCAAAGTGTTGCATCTACCGGTTCCGGTGTGCTTACGTATGAGTGGAAACAAAGCACCGATACTTATGTTGCCACCCTGGCAACCACTCCAACGTATGACGTTCCTTCCGGTTTAACAGCCACTACTACTTTTAGACGGATAACTACAAGTACATTAAACGGTGTTGCCTGTACTGCTGCCAGTAATGATATCATTGTAACTGTTAATGCTGTTAGTGGTGGTGCCATTGCCGCTGCTCAAACAATATGTAGCGGTGGTGATCCTGCTGCTTTTACAGAAAGTATAGCATCTGCCGGTTCCGGTACACTTACTTATCAGTGGAAACAAAGTACCGATGGGTATAGCGCTACTTTAGGAACCTCAGCAACGTATGATGCCCCATCTGGCTTAGCCGCAACCACAACTTTTAGAAGGATCACGATCAGTACCTTAAATGGTGTTGCTTGTACAACAGCCAGTAATGATATAGTTGTGACAATTAATGCTGCTGCCGGTGGAACAATTGCTTCCGCTCAAACAATATGCAGTGGTGATGATCCTGCCGCTTTTACCGAAAGTGCCGCATCTACCGGTTCCGGTGTACTTACTTATCAATGGAAACACAGCACCGATACCTATGGTGCGACCTTGGCAACAACTCTAACGCATGATGTTCCTTCAGGTTTAGTAGCTACTACTACGTATAGACGTATAACTACCAGTACTCTTAATGGTATAGCATGCACTTCCAATAGCAATGATATAACGGTATCCGTTAATGCAGTTACAGGTGGTACAATTGCTGCCCCTCAAACAATATGCAGCGGTGGTGATCCGGCTCCTTTTACAGAAAGTGCTGCCTCTACCGGTTCGGGTACCCTTTCTTACCAATGGAAACAAAGCACCGATGGTTATGTTGCGGTTTTAGCGACCACCCCAACGTATGATATTCCGGCCGGTTTAACGTTTACAACTGCATACAGACGCACAACTACCAGTACTTTAGGTGGGGTAACCTGCTCCGCAAACAGTAATGTCATTATTTTAAACGTTCAGGGTGTAGTTACAGGTGGTGCTATTGCTTCGGCTCAAACGATATGCAGCGGTGGCAACCCTCTTGCTTTTACAGAAAGTGTAGGTGCTACCGGTTCAGGCACGCTTACTTATGAGTGGAAACATAGCACCGATGGATATAGTGCCACCTTGGCAACTGGAGTAACGTATGACGTTCCTGCAGGGTTAGCTGTCACCACTACTTACAGGCGTATAACTACAAGTACAGTGAATGGAGTTGCCTGTTCTGCCAATAGTAATGATATTGTTGTAACGGTTAATGCCGTTACCGGAGGTACTCTTGCATCTGCCCAAACGATTTGCAACGGTGGCGATCCTGCTGCTTTTACAGAAAGCGTAGCAGCTGTCGGTTCCGGAGCCCTTACCTACCAGTGGAAACAGAGCACTGATGGATATGCTGCAGTTTTAGCGATCACTTCTGCGTATGATGTTCCTGTAGGTTTAACACTTACTACCACTTACAGGCGTATTACTACCAGTACTTTAGGCGGTGTAACCTGTACTGCTAATAGTAATGATATCCTTGTAGAAGTACAGAGCATAGTTACCGGTGGTACTATTGCTGCAGCTCAAACGATATGCAGTGGTGGTGATCCTGCTGTGTTTTCAGAAAGTGTTGCTTCTACCGGTTCCGGAACGCTTACGTATCAGTGGAAACAAAGCACAGATGGATATGCAGCTACTATTGCGATCACTCCCACGTATGATGTTCCGGCAGGTTTAGTAGCTACTACTACTTATAGGCGTATAACTACCAGTACCTTTGGTGGTGTTGCTTGTACAGCCAACAGCAATGATATAATTGTAACCGTCAATTCTGTGACCGGTGGTACCTTAGCTGCAGCTCAAACGATATGCAGTGGAGGTGATCCTCTTGCTTTTACAGAAAGTGTTGCTTCTATCGGTTCCGGTGTGCTTACTTACCAATGGAAACACAGCACGGATGGGTATGGCATTGCATTGGCAACTACTTTAACCTATGATGTTTCGGCAGGTTTAGCTGCTACCACCACATACAGGCGCATAACTACCAGCACTGTAAATGGTGTTGCGTGTAGCGCCAACAGTAATGATCTGGTTGTGACGATCAATTCCGTATCCAGCGGTACCATAGTAGCAGCTCAAACGATATGCAGTGGTGGTGATCCTGCCGCCTTTACAGAAAGTGTTGCATCCACAGGTTCCGGCACACTTACTTATGATTGGAAACAAAGCGGTGATGGTTATTTAGCGGTCTTAGCAAATACTCCAACATACAATGCTCCGGCAGGTTTAAGCGCTACTACCACATACAGGCGTATTACCACCAGTACACTCAATGGTGTTGCTTGTGTTGCCGGTGTAAATGATATAATTGTTACTGTTAACGCTGTTACAGGTGGAACGATTGCTGCAGCCCAAACGATATGCAGCGGTGGTGATCCTGCTGCTTTTACAGAAAGCGTTGCTGCTACGGGTTCCGGGCCACTTTCCTATCAGTGGAAACATAGCACCGATACGTACAGTGCTACTTTAGCAACCACTCCAACGTATGATATCCCAACGGGTTTAACCGCTACTACCACTTACAGACGAATTACCACCAGTACATTGAACGGTGTTGCCTGTACTGCAAATAGCAATGATATAATTGTAACGGTTAATGCTGTTTCAGGTGGAACGATTGCTGCAGCTCAAACGATATGCAGTGGTGGTGATCCTGCTGCATTTACCGAAAGTGTTGCTTCAACAGGTGCTGGTGCCCTTACATACCAATGGAAACAAAGCACGGATGGATATGGCGCTACCCTGGCAACCACTGCAACGTATGATGTTCCGGCAGGGTTAACAGCCACTACTACTTACAGACGTATAACTACAAGTACTTTAGGTGGTGTAACGTGTACTGTAAACAGTAATGATATACTGGTAACAGTGCAGAGTGTAGTTACCGGAGGTACCATTGCTGCGGCTCAAACAATATGTAGTGGTGGCGATCCTGCTGCTTTTACAGAAAGTGCCCCGTCTTCGGGATCCGGAGCATTAACGTACGAGTGGAAACAGAGTGCAGATGGATATAGTGCTACCCTTGGAGCTGCTCCAACCTATGATGTATCTTCGGGGCTGGTTGCCACTACTACGTACAGACGTATAACGATAAGTACTTTAGGATCTGTAGCGTGTACCGCTAACAGTAATGATATACTTGTAACTGTACAAAGTGTAGTTACAGGTGGTACCATTACTGCGGCTCAAACGATATGCAACGGTGGTGATCCTGCTGCTTTTGCAGAAAGTGCCCCATCGACAGGTTCCGGCACACTCACCTATCAGTGGAAACAAAGTACCGATGGATATGCAACCACCCTTGCAACCACTGCAACGTATGATGTTCCATCGGGCTTAGCTGTTACAACTACATACAGGCGTATAACGATAAGTACTTTTGGTGGTGTAACATGTACAGCCAACAGCAATGATATTGTTGTAACTGTTCAGAGTATAGTTACCGGAGGTACTATTGCTGCTGTTCAAACGATATGCAGTGGAGGTGATCCTGCTGCATTTACAGAAAGTGTTTCTTCCACCGGTTCAGGTGCCCTTACCTATCAATGGAAACATAGTACGGATGGATATGCTGCAACTGTCGCAATTACTGCAACGTATGATATTCCAGCGGGTTTAACCGCTAGTACTACTTACAGACGTATAACTACAAGTACTTTAGGTACATCCACCTGTACTGCCAGCAGTAACGATATACTTATTACAGTACAGAGTGTGGTTACCGGTGGCACCATTGCATCGCCTCAAACAATATGCAGTGGAGGTGATCCTGCTGCTTTTACACAAAGTGCCGCATCTACCGGTTCCGGCTCGCTTACTTATGAGTGGAAATACAGCACCGATGGCTATACAGCTATGCTGGCATCCACTCCAACGTATGATGCCCCTTCTGGTTTAGGAGCTACTACCACCTATAGACGTATAACTACCAGTACTACAAATGGTGTAGGATGTACTGCCAGCAGTAATGATATAACTGTATTGGTTAATGCCGTTACAGGTGGTACCATTGCTTCTGCTCAAACAATATGCAGTGGTGGTGACCCCGCAATTTTCACAGAAAGTGCCGGGGCAACGGGTTCTGGGGCGCTTACGTATGAATGGAAACACAGCACCGATGGATATGCTGCTATCTTGGCAACCACAGTAACGTATGATGTTCCTTCCGGTTTAACTACAACTACTACTTACAGGCGAATAACTACCAGTACTTTAGGCGGTATACCTTGCTTCACGGCCAGTAATGATATCGTTGTAACAGTAAATGCTGTGACTCCGGGTATCATTGCTACTGCTCAAACAATATGTAACGGTGGTGATCCTGCAGCTTTTACAGAAAGCGCAGCTCCTTCGGGTTCCGGTGCACTTACTTACCAGTGGAAACAAAGCACTGATGGATATAGCGCCATCTTGGCAACCACGGCAACGTATGATGTTCCATCGGGTTTAACATCAACTACTACATACAGACGTGTAACAATAAGTACTTTAGGCGGTGTAACCTGCACGGCAAATAGCAATGATATTCTTGTAACAGTTCAGACCCTGGTTACCGGTGGTACCGTTGCTACGGCTCAAACGATATGCAGTGGTGGTGATCCTGTTACTTTTACGGAAAGTGCTGCATCTACCGGTTCCGGAACACTTAGTTACATGTGGAAACATAGTACCGATACGTATAGCGCTATCATAGGTACTTCTGCCACATATGATGTTCCTACCGGTTTAATTGCCACCACTACTTACAGACGGATAACTACCAGTACCTTAGGCGGAGTGCCTTGTACTGCCAATAGTAATGATATAGTGGTAACGATCAATGCTGTTACAGGTGGTACTATTGCCGCTGCTCAAACGATATGTAGTGGTGGTGATCCTGCTGCATTTACTGAAATTGTTCCTTCTACCGGTTCCGGGATACTTTCTTACCAATGGACAAAAAGCAGCGATGGGTACGCAGCCGTGCTGGCAACAACCGCAACGTATGATGCGCCATCAGGTTTAAGTGCTACTACAACCTTTAGAAGGATAACTTCAAGTACTTTAGCTGGTGTTGTTTGTACTGCCAACAGTGATGTGCTTGTAACGGTTAATGCCCCTATTGGAAATAATATAGTAAGTGCAGCGCAAACTATTTGCAATGGAGCCGCTCCGGTTGCATTAACCGGAACTATCCCAACAGGAGGTGATAATTCGTATACCTATTTATGGGAATCATCCACTACCGATAATGTTTCAGGCTTTTCTTCTGCATCAGGTATAAATACCAGCGCTGGTTATAGTCCGGGGACCTTAGCTGTAAATACATGGTTTAGAAGAATAGTAACTACATGTATAAGTGTAACAGATGTTTCCGTTGCAATTGGAATGACTATTAATCCAATACCTGTTGCAACAGCAACCAATGGCAGTCAAACACATTGCTCCGGAACTTCATTTACAACAATGGTATTGGGTACCAGTAATGGTGTTACTTCCACTTTTACATGGACAAGAGATAAAACAACTGAAGTAACAGGTGTTGCTGCAAGTGGGGCCGGTAATATTACTGGGCTTACATTAACTAATACCACTACTTCTTCTCAAACGGTGACCTTTACGATAACTCCAACAGGACCAAATCCAACCTTATGTGTAGGTTTGGCAATAACAGCAACGGTTGTAGTAAATCCAACACCGGTTCTAAGCAGTAGCCTCACAGCACCTGCATTTTGTACCGGAACTGTTTTCTCATATACTCCCACAAGCACAACCTCAGGAGCTACATTCCCTTGGACCCGTGCGGCAATTACTAGTATAACACCCGCTACAAGTTCTGGTACAGGCAATGTCAGTGAAGCCTTGACCAATGCATCAACATCTCCAATAAGTGTTACCTATGCTTATCAGGTGTCTGCTAATGGCTGCTTAAACTCAACAATATATAATGTTGTGGTGGTTGTAAATGTTTTTCCAACATTGTCAAGTACGCTAAGCCCAGCGGCAGTATGCAGCGGTTCTTTGTTCAGCTACACACCAGCGAGTGCAACATCAGGTACTACTTTTGCCTGGACAAGGCCGGCAGTAACAGGTATAAGCAATGTAGCCGGCAGCGGAACTAATAATCCCAATGAAATCCTTAATAATACAACTTCAGTATCGGTAAATGTTAAATACATCTATACGCTGGCAGCAAATGGTTGTTCAAATCCTATAAATGATACTGTAGTGGTAGCTGTAAAACCAATGGCATTATTAAGTAACAGTTTGACCCCTCCTGCAGTTTGTAGTGGAACTCCTTTCAGTTTTACACCAGCCAGTTTGACTTCGGGTGCAACATTTGCATGGTCAAGGGCCACAGTAGCGGGCATTAGCAACGCGGCAGCGAGTGGTGTGAACAATCCTGGCGAAACACTTATTAATGTGACAGCTGCTGCTGTTAGTGTTACTTATGTATATACAATCACCGCCAGCGGTTGTAGTTATAATCAAAACGTTATTGTGGCTATAAATCCATTACCAACATTAAGTAGTTCCTTGTCTCCTCCTGCAATTTGTAGCGGTACATTATTCAGCTACACACCTACAAGTCCTACTGCTGGTGCAGTATTTACATGGACAAGAAGTGCCATAACAGGAATTAGTAATCCGGCAGCAAGTGGAAGTGGCGATCCGAATGAAACTCTTATTAATACAACAGGAGCAGGTATAAACGTTACCTATGTATTCACTGTTTCGGCTAATGGTTGTGTAAACCCATCCACTTTCAATGTAGTGATTGCTGTGAGTCTTACACCGGCATTAAGCAGTAGCCTGTTCCCTCCTGCAATATGCAGTGGTGGTACTTTTGCCTATACTCCAACAAGTGGCATGCCGGGTACATCATTTATATGGACAAGGGCAGCAATTACAGGAATCAGCAATATAGCTGGTAGTGGTACGGATAATCCAAATGAACTGCTTACGAATACAACAGCTGCAACTATAAATGTTGTATACATCTATACATTATCGGCTAATGGTTGTGCAAACCCAACAACTTATAATGTGCAGGTTCCTGTAGATCCTGTACCATCAATAAGCAGCAGTTTAACTCCTCCAGCAGTTTGCAGCGGTACAGCTTTTAATTATATCCCATTAAGTACCACTACCGGTGCATCTTATACGTGGACAAGGGATGCTATACCTGGAATAAGTAATATTGCAGGTGCAGGTTCCGGTAACGTGTCGGAAGTGCTTACAAATACAACAACGGATCCTGTGAGTGTTACCTATGTGTTTACAGTATCAGCAAGCGGTTGCACAAAAAATAATAATAATGTTACCGTTGTTGTAAATCCATCACCATTATTAATAAGCACCTCAGCTCCGGCTGCTGTTTGCAGTGGTGCCGCTTTCAGCTATATCCCTCAGAGTTCTGCATTGGGCGCAACATTTATTTGGACAAGAGCAGCAGTAACCGGTATCACTAACCCTATGGGCAATGGTACAGGTAGCCCGAACGAAACATTTACCAATACAACATTAGCACCAATAAATGTTACTTACGTTTATACACTATCTGCAAATGGTTGTACAAATTCAAGCACCTACAATGTGGTGGTTCCAATAAATCCGGTACCGTTATTTACAAGTAGTTTATTGCCTCCTGAAGTATGCAGTGGTACTACTTTTGCCTATACCCCAACAAGCGGAACGGCAGGCACATCTTTCTCTTGGACAAGGGCAGCGGTAGTGGGTATAAGTAACATAGGCGGAAGTGGTATAAACAATCCTAACGAGGTGCTTATAAACACTACATTGGATTCTATAAACGTTATCTATATTTATACGTTAGCGGCTAATGGTTGTACAAATCCAACTACCTATAGCGTGATCGTTACTGTAAATCCAACACCGGAGTTTACCAGTACGCTTTCGCCTGGAAGGATTTGTAGCGGTTCGGTTTTTAATTACATCCCAACAAGCCAGCTTCCAGGGGTAACATTTTCATGGACAAGGCCTGATGTGCCGGGATTAGCTAATATAGCAGGTGCTGGTGCCGGTACTGTTGCTGAAACACTCACACTTGCCGATTCATCAGCGGTAAATGTCACTTATCTTTTCACTGTATCAACAAGCCTTTGTGCAAATGGGGCAAGCTTCCCTGTAGTTCTTACTGTTGGTTCTCTGGATGTAAATGCCGGAAGCGATGTTACTGTCAGCTTTGGAACTTCTGTAACGCTTAGTGGTACAGGAGGTGTATCGTTTTCATGGTCACCGGTTACCGGACTGGATGATCCCAATATTGCTAATCCTACTCTTACTGCCGTATCTACAATTACTTATGTGCTTACCTCCACGGATGGTAATAGTTGTGTGGGTACTGATTCATTAACTGTAACTGTTCTTAAGGAGCAAAATTTGATAATATCAAGTGTAATGACGCCAAACGGGGATGGAAAGAACGATACATGGATCATTGTTAATATTGAAGATTATCCAAATACAGAAGTAATTGTAGTAAATAATCAAGGGCAACAGGTATATACATCACCAGCTTATGATAGTAGCTGGGATGGAACATTTAATGGCAAACCGTTACCCGATGCCACCTATTACTATTTCCTCAAATTTGCAAAAGGAGAGAAAGTGTATTCAGGTGCAATAAGCATTTTTAATAATATTGAATAAAACGTAAGGCCCTTTCTATCTCCTTATGGAGACGGGAATATGCTGAGGTGAACATAAAAAAAAGACAATGAAAGTATTAATTCTACATAAGAAGAATATCATCATCATTCAGGTGATCATGTTTTTCTCCCTTCTTTTTGAGATGGGATCGGGAGGAGAAGTATTTGCTCAACAGGTATCTTTTAGTAGCCAGTATTATACCAATCGCTTCATTTCTAATCCTGCATTTACCGGCAATGCTGCATTTAGCAATGCGTTTATAGGTCACCGTTCTCAATGGGCCAATGTGAAAGGCGCTCCTCAAACAAGTTACTTCACTATTGATGCACCAGTAAAAGAAAAAAATGTTGGATTAGGCTTGAAAATGTATTCGTATTCTACCGATATTATCCGCCAGGTAGGTGCCTTTGCGAGCTATTCATATAAAATAAAAGTGGGTGCCGACAATGGTCTATATTTTGGTGTGGCCATGGGGATGCTGGATAATAAAATTGATTATGCAAATGCAGTAATGCGTGATAAAGATGATCCGTTTTTTGTACTGCAACAACAAAATAAAACTGTTTTTAGCGCTGATCTTGGATTAGCATACGTTCGAAAAAAACTGGAAATAGGTTTCGCTGTGCCACAAATTATGGGTAATAATGTAAAATATGGTACTGATGTGGGGTATGTCCGACATTTTAATTTAGCCCGTCACTACCAGGGTTCAATAAAATATGAATTTGATATTTCAAAAGAAAAACAGATCACCGCTTTTCCTTTAATTATGATACGCGCAGTTAAAGGAGCTCCCTTTCAATTTGATATTAATGCCGTTGTAGATTGGAAAAAAATGGGATGGTTTGGTGTTACCTACCATAGTAATTATGCTGTTGCTATTAGTGCCGGTATACGTTATAAAAGTTTTAGTTTAGGGTATGCTTACGATCTGGGAATGAGTCCGATAAAATCATATACAGGTTCTTCAACTGAATTTTTATTAGGTTATGCGTTTACCAGTGTTAAAAAACAGGCTGCAATTGTACCATTAGATTCAGTAAAAAAGGAAGTTTGGGCAGAACAGATCCAATCAACAACACCAATGATACAACCTGCTGATTACGATGATGATTATTGGAAATCGCTAAATAAGAACGTGAACCGCCAGCAAATATTTAATTCCATTGTGGATGCTGTACTTAGTGGAAAGATTCAGGCTTACGATATTGTTACAAATGCTCCTTTATCAATAAGTAAAGTGAAATCATCATTGGTTAGACTTGGAGATACCCCTAAGCTGGTTACAAAAAATGATATTTCTAAGGTTAGGATGTACGAAAAATGGGTGTTTGATAAAAAAGCATACAAATTGACAAAGAATATCACACGTATTGACTTACTGATCACGCAGATGGATGATGCAGGTGAACTTACAGGAAATGATATGCCTTTGTTTTACGTAAAGTTGAAGGAGTAATTTCCCGGATAACAAATGGCAATTACCTTCATATTTAATTTCAACTAAACCGGTTGTAAAAATATATCTTGGTTTTTTACTGATTTAAATCTTATCGCTTATACCTCTCTGAAAGTAAAATAACTTATCAATGACATTTCCCCATTTTGTTGGTGACAATTTTTTAACAGGCATTACACTAACAATGAAATTCTCAATATTTATAAAACAATGCAAACAGACAATTTATTAAAACAAGTAAGTTTCATAAAAGAGATAGACAAGTTGAAATACATTCAACGTAAAACTAAATTATTCAATAGCGACAGGCGCGAAAATGACGCAGAACATAGTTGGCATTTAGCAATGATGACAATTGTATTGGCAGAACATTCGGACAAACCAATTGACGTGCTTAAAGTTCTAAAAATGGTTTTAATTCACGACATCGTAGAAATTGATGCGGGTGATACTTTTATTTACGACTCTTTAAAAAACCATACAAATACTGACGAAGAACTTATTGCAGCAAAACGAATATTTGGGCTTTTACCGACAGAACAAGCAGAAGAATTTATTGCAATTTGGAAAGAATTTGAAGAAGGGACGACCGATGAAGCAAAATTTGCAAAAGCAATGGACAGATTTGAACCATTGCTACAAAATGCCTCAAATAATGGTGGAACTTGGACAGAATTTAATGTCCCCTATCAAAAAGTTTACGATAAGAAAAAAGCAATTAAAAACGGTTCGACATCAATTTGGAACTATGCAGAGAACTTAATTAACGAAAGTGTGGAAAAAGGAATTCTAATAAAAAAAATTGACTGATCAAAAAGAAAAACTGCCACTTCAGCCAGTCTGACGCAAAACCCTTGTTGGTGCAAAACTCAACGGCAGTTCTTCGATTTAACTTTAAAAATATATTCGGCTTTGTGCTTCGATTTCCCGTCCGATCGTAAAGCCCTAAAACGTTATATCAAATACAAAGTCCCTATTACTTGTAAATTCTCTTTTGTCATGTTTTAGAGATCCTAATACCATTTCGATATAAAAATCCGAATTAACCAGTATAATCCGATGTTTTTTTAATAAACAGGAAGGAATTCTTTAAATATAGCCCGAAATAATACGATATCTTTGTACTGATTTATTGTTATATAATAGACTTAAGCAAGTTCCTAAAAAAGATATTTGTCAATCGTTCAATTAGAAAAACACTAATTCAAAAAATAAATTCTATTAAAAAGTGATCCGGGGTGTTTTGCCCCTTGATTTTTTCTAAAATAAAATGAGTACAACAACAGAAATAAAAACAAACGTAGTAATATTATTTGCAGGCGATTCTGGAGATGGTATCCAGTTAACAGGTTCACAGTTTACAGCCACATCGGCTTTGTATGGAAATGATATAAGCACATTTCCAAATTTCCCTGCCGAGATACGTGCACCACAAGGAACTACGGCAGGCGTTTCAGGTTTTCAGGTCCACTTTGGTAGCGTTGAGATTTTCACTGCCGGTGATACATGTGATGTATTAGTGGTGATGAATGCCGCGGCATTAAAGGCCAATTTGAATCAACTTAAACCGGGTGGAATTATTATTGCTAATATAGATGGATTTGATGCCAAAAATTTAAAGCTGGCGAAATACCCTTCGGATGTGAATCCTTTACGTGATGGCTCTTTAGCAAAGTATGAGGTGCATGAAATTGATGTAACAAAAATTACACGTACTGCATTATCTGATTCAGGCTTAGGTACAAAAGAAATGGACCGGTCAAAAAATATGTTTGTGCTTGGTTACATTTATTGGATGTACAACCGTTCACTTGATAATACGATTGAATTTTTAAAATTGAAATTCAAAAAACGTCCTGAACTTATTGATGCCAATGTAAATGTTTTAAAGGCAGGTTATAATTATGGTGATACAATAGAAACGACAATGAATCGTTTTGAAGTAAAACCCGCACCTGTAGCTAAAGGTGTGTACCGAAGCATTACCGGAAATCAAGCTGCTGCATTGGGTTTGATTGCCGCAGCACAAAAAGCTGGATTAACATTGTTTTATGGAACATATCCAATAACACCCGCATCTGATATTTTACATGAATTGTCGAAACATAAAAATTTTGACGTAAAAACTTTTCAGGCTGAAGATGAAATAGCTGCGATAACTTCCGCCATTGGCGCGTCATTCGGAGGTTCATTAGGTGTTACTGCATCGTCAGGCCCTGGTATTGCGTTAAAAGGTGAAGCAATTGGCCTGGCTTTAATGTTGGAATTGCCATTGGTGATTTTAAATGTTCAACGTGGCGGACCAAGTACAGGCTTACCAACTAAAACGGAGCAAGCCGATCTTTTACAAGCATTATACGGGCGAAATGGCGAATCTCCTGTTCCTGTTATTGCAGCATATTCTCCAAATGATTGTTTTGATACCACTTTCGAAGCATGCCGGTTAGCCTTAGAATTTATGACCCCTGTTTTCTTTTTGAGTGATGGTTATATTGCCAATGGATCAGAACCCTGGAGATTTCCAAAAGCAAAAGAATTACCTGATTTGACAGTATCCTTCGCGAAAAATATTTTGAAAGAAGGAGAGAAGTTCTTGCCTTACAAACGTAATGAGAAATTAGCGCGCGAATGGGCAATACCCGGAACTAAAGGATTAGAACATCGTGTAGGTGGTATAGAAAAAGAGAATGAAACAGGCAATATTTCTTACGACCCCCAAAACCATGAGTTCATGGTAAAAATTCGTCAGGCAAAAGTGGATAAAATTGCTGACTACATTCCTCTTCAAACTATTGATAATGGAAATGCAAAAGGTAAATTGCTGATACTTGGTTGGGGCTCAACGTACGGTTCTATTAAAACGGCTGTAAAATTGGCCATTGCCGAAGGGTACGATGTGTCGCATGCGCATATCAAATATTTAAATCCATTGCCCAAAAACTTAGGCGATATATTAAAGAGTTTTGATAGTGTATTGATTCCGGAAATAAATAACGGTCAGTTAATTAAGGTGATTCGCGATAAATATTTGATCGATGCAAAAGGCTTAAATAAAATACAAGGAATGCCGTTTACTTCCGCAGAAATAAATGAAAAGATCATTGAAATGCTTAGTAAATAGTGAAAATAAAAATGAATGTTATGAATATATATTCGTAAAAAAATAAAATTTATAGCTTTCGAAAAACGACCTAATATCTCTGATTTAGGCTATTACACAGATTCATTATCTGTACAAAATAAAAAAAAATGCAAGCACAAACAGAAATAAAATTAACTGCAAAAGACTTTATTACAGACCAGGAAATACGTTGGTGTCCCGGTTGCGGTGATTATTCCATATTGAAACAAGTACAAACCGTAATGCCGGAGTTGGGTTTAAAGCGTGAAGAAATTGTATTTATATCTGGTATTGGTTGTTCGTCCCGTTTCCCATATTATATGGAAACGTTTGGTATGCATAGCATCCATGGCCGTGCAACTGCTATTGCCAGCGGATTAAAAGCAACACGTCCCGAATTAAGCGTTTGGATCGTTACTGGTGACGGGGATGCACTATCCATCGGTGGCAATCATTTTATACACCTGTTGCGAAGAAATTTTGATGTCAACATCTTATTGTTTAATAATGAAATTTATGGTTTAACAAAAGGGCAGTATTCTCCCACATCACCTGTAGGGAAAGTTGCAAAGTCAACACCAATGGGCTCTTTGGATCATCCGTTTAATCCGTTGGCTTTATGCATTGGTGCCGAAGCAACATTTGTTGCACGTTCAATGGATCGTGATCCTGTTCACATGCGTGAAATGTTGAAACGTGCACATCAGCATAAAGGAACCTCTATGCTGGAGATCTACCAAAATTGTAATGTATTTAATGATGGTGCTTTTGAGGTGTTTACTGAAAAAGGGACAAAAAAAATGAATACTCTTTTTGTTGAACAAGGCAAACCGCTTGTGTTTGGAGAGAATGGAAGTAAAGGAATTAAATTAGATGGACTTAAACCAACTGTTGTAGATCTTGCTGATGTTTCAGCAAACGACTTATGGATACACGATGAAGCCGATCAGGTGAAAGCTACTATTTTGGTTCGATTTTTTAATACTCCTTCCGATGAAAACCCTTTACCACGTCCTTTTGGCGTTTTTTACAAAGAAGATAGGGTTTGTTATGAAGATGCATTGAATGCACAAATTGTGGAAGCAATTGCAAGCAAAGGTAAAGGTGATTTGGATGAACTTATTGGTGGTAGAAATACCTGGACTATTTAATTTAAGAAGTATAGTTTTTTTATAAAACACTAAATGGAGATTGTTCATTAAACTATTTTTAACCAACAGATAACATTTTAAATACATTTGTATTATTTCCCGCCCGTTTAGTATAAGCACTATTGACCTTCTTGCTTTTACCATTAACCTAATTTTGTTATTAAAACAGCCTGATTTAGCTTTCGGCTGCCATATTATATCTACTTTTGCCGAAAGAATTAGAAGAACATATTTATGGGGTTTTAGTTGAATTGTTTATATAAAGTAATATCAGATTTTTAAAAAAAATATATGAAAAAAATTAGTTTACTCTTTTGTTTCCTGTTGCCGGTTTTAGTTGGGATTGCCCAGGAGAAATATACGATCAGCGGATACTTAAAAGATGCAAAAAATGGGGAAATGCTTATTGGAGCAACTGTTTTGGTGAAGGAATTAGGAACAGGAACGGCAGCTAATGTTTACGGGTTTTATTCAATTTCTATTGCTAAAGGAAATTATACAATTGTCCTTAATTATATAGGTTACCAGCCGATCACAAAAGAAATAATATTAAATGAGAATCTGAAACTTGATTTTGAGCTTTCCGAAAACACTCAGAATCTAGAGGAAATAATTGTGAGTTCTGAACGGTCAGATGCGAATATTAAGAATGTAGAAATGAGCGTGAATAAACTGGATATTAAAACAATTCAGAAAATCCCTGCATTGTTAGGCGAAGTGGATCTTGTAAGAAGTATTCAATTGCTTCCCGGTGTATCTACTGTTGGAGAAGGTGCAAGCGGGTTTAACGTGAGAGGTGGAGGTGTTGATCAAAATTTAATTTTATTGGATGAAGCCCCTGTATTTAACTCCTCACATTTGTTTGGTTTCTTTTCAGTTTTTAATCCGGATGCTGTAAAAGATGTTAAGTTAATTAAAGGAGGAATTCCGGCAGAATATGGAGGCAGAGTTTCTTCAATTTTGGATGTACGAATGAAAGATGGTAATAGTAAAAAACTAGAAGTTAATGCTGGCATAGGTCTCATCTTTAGCCGTCTTTCTATTGAAGCACCTGTCCTGAAAGGAAAGGGCTCGTTTATTATTGCTGGACGCAGATCCTACATAGATGTGCTTGCAAAACCTTTTTTGAAAGGGGATTTGAAAGAGGCTAAATTCAATTTTTATGACTTAACAGCAAAAGCAAATTATACTGTTAATGACAAAAATAAAATATTTCTATCCGGCTATTTAGGACGTGATGTATTCGGGGCCGGATTTAAATTTAACTGGGGCAATGCAACAGGTACTTTTAGATGGAGTCATGTTTTTGGTGATAAATTATTTTTAAATACTTCTCTTATATACAGCAATTACGACTATTTGCTGGCATTTGGTGAAAAAGGGAAAGATTCTTTTGAATGGAAATCAAAAATTATAAGTTACAGTGTTAAACCTGAATTCAGTTATTTCCCAAATACAAAAAACACTATTAAATTTGGGCTTCAGTCAACCTATTATAATTTTGTCCCTGGCAATGCAATTGCATCAAGCGGTGGAAAAACCAATAATATCAGTTTAGATGATAAGTATGCATTGGAATCGGCTGTATATGTTAGTAATGAACAAAAAGTTGGTGCATTGCTGATATTCCAATATGGACTTCGGTTTTCAGCTTACCAGTATTTAGGAAAAGGAACAGAATATATTTACAGAGATACTATTGCAGGATTCAGAAAAGAACTGGCTTCCACTAAAACATACGAATCAAGTGAAATAATCAAACCATATTACAATATAGAGCCACGTTTTTCAGTAAAATTAGATGTTTCTGAAAGAAGTTCTATAAAAGCGAGTTATAACAGAACAACACAATATTTGCATTTGATTTCAAATACAACGGCATCAACTCCTTTGGATGTATGGACTCCATCAACAAATAATATTAAACCGCAACTTTGTGATCAGATCGCATTGGGTTATTTTCAAAATTTCGGAAAAAATGATATGTATGAAAGTTCAGTGGAGGTCTATTACAAGATGCTGCAAAATCAAATTGATTATATCAACAATGCCAATTTATTATTGAATGAGTATTTAGAAGGCGATCTATTGAGTGGGAAGGGTAGGGCTTACGGAGCAGAGTTTTTCCTGAGAAAAGTAAAAGGCAAATTTAATGGCTGGTTAAGTTATACCCTCGGACGCACCGAACGACAGGTGAATGGGATTAATTTAAACAAATGGTTCCCAAATCGTTTTGATAAATTACATAATGTAAGTTTGGTAGCTAATTATGATTTAAATAAACGGTTAAGCTTTTCGGGTAATTTTGTGTTTGCTACGGGAACCCCTGCAACATTCCCCACCAACCGCATAGAGATTCAAGGATATACAATACCTCACAATTCGGAAGAAAAAAGAAACAATTACCGCATACCGGCTTATCATCGTTTAGATCTGTCAGCAACATTACAATTAAAGAAAAAGGAAGGTCGCAAATGGGAAGGCTTTTGGGTGTTTTCTGTTTATAATGTTTATAATCGTCAAAATCCGTTCTCCATCTTTTTTAGACAAAATGCAGACAACCCTGTAAATACAGAAGCTGTGAGATATACTATTATAGGCAGTGTTATTCCGGCAGTGTCATTTAATTTCAAATTTTAAAAGCAATTTAATATGAAAAATAATTTATTACTATTGATTTTATCTGTTGTTTTTTTTACCGGTTGTGAAAAAGTAATAGTTGTTAAGTTAGATGAAGGCACTTCCCAACTTGCAATTGATGCATTTTTAAATAATAAGCAAGGGTCTCAAAAAATACGGTTAACAAAAACGTCCGGATATTTTAATAATGCACCCTCACCAGCCGCAATAGGTGCCTCAGTTAAAATTATCGATAATGAAGGACGGGTTTATAATTTTACCGATGTAAACAATAATGGAGATTATGTTTGGACACCATCTCCAGGTGATACCTTGGTTCGGTATTTTAATTCTTATACATTGTCTGTGACTTATTCAGGCGAAGAGTTTCAGGGGAGTTCAATTGCGTATCCTTCACCTGTTATTGATTCTGTGAGATATAGCACCAAACAGGAAAGTGGGAGTGGTGGGTCAACGGCTGGAGCACAAGGGTATTTCGCTTCTTTCTATTCTTACGATATAGCGGGCATGACAAATTTTTATTGGATAAAAACATATAAGAACGGTGTGTTTTATTCGAATCCAGGCAATATGAATCTATCTCAGGATGGTGCATTTGCTGGCGGAGGATCTGATGGCTTTTTATTCATCCTTCCAATAAGAGAAGCAATTACACCTGGCGATAAACCGCTTGTTATAGGTGATAGCGTTAATGTGGATATCTATGCCATCACTCCGGAAACTTTTTTTTATTTGAACGAAGTGTTGCAACAAACTACCAATGGCGGATTGTTTGCAACACCTCCTGCTAACGTAAGTTGCAATATTAAAAATATAGATCCCAATTCAAGTACAAAAGCTGTTGGTTGGTTTAATATAGGATCTTTGTCAACAAACGGAATAAGGGTGGAGTAGATTAAAATAGAGCCTGTAATAGGGCTGAATGAATTTATCCGGAGAGTTTTTTATGTGAATTCTATTTCATTTTCATAGGTAATAGGGCAATAGTTTTTTTAATTGCGAAACATTGAGGATGAATTTGATTAAGTTTTCTTACAAAACATTTATATTTTTTAAAAACAGATAAATGAAACCAATTGTATCAAATATATTATTTTTGTTTTTGTTTTTTACCTCAACATGTACATTCTCTCAAATCATTATTGAAAATTCTAAAACTATGGAAAATACCAACCAGCAATTGATTACCAAATTCTATACTTGTTTCCAAAATAAAGATTATAAAGGGATGCAGGAGTGTTATGCTGATAGTGCAACTTTCAGTGACCCTGTATTTGTAAATTTAAATGCTGCTGAAGGAAAAGCGATGTGGGAAATGTTATGTGTCAGAGGTAAGGATTTAAGGTTGGAGTTTAAAAATATACAAACTAATGGAGCGCAGGCATCTGCGGAGTGGATTGCTTATTATACTTTTTCGGTAACCGGCAGAAAAGTTGTGAATCATGTGAAAGCAAGTTTTTTGATCGAAAACGGCAAAATTGTAAAACATACTGATGTTTTTAATTTTTATAAATGGTCGCGCCAGGCTTTAGGAATACCCGGTACATTGCTTGGTTGGACAGGTTTTTTTAAAAAGAAAGTAAGACAAGGTGCCATGAAAAGTTTGAATGATTTTATGAATAAAAAACAATAATAGCACACGCAGATGTGTCAATCCCAATTCTTTGAAGTCCTGGCAATTTTTTTAAACCTGTCAGGACTAAAAAGCACTGAATAATAGCAAATTTCAGTAATAAAAACTCCAGTCAAAATTGTATGATCCGCCTTTTTTTACGTTAAAACATTTGCTATCTTTGAAAGCGTAAAAATTCTTTCAGATTCCCTTTTCCATTGTTGTACAAATGATCTTTTTATTTGTGCAGCCTGGTTATGGTGCTGGAAGTTCAAGGTGATATATGTTATTCAACCAGATCATAGGACAACAGGCTGTTAAAGAGCGATTAATACGTTCCGTAAAGGAAGGACGTATTAGTCATGCCCAGTTATTTCTTGGGCCACAAGGCAGTGGGAATCTTGCCCTTGCTCTTGCCTATGCACAATATATTTCTTGCGGAAACAAACTGGAAGACGATTCTTGCGGACAGTGTTTATCTTGTGTGAAGTATAATAAACTTGTTCACCCCGATCTTCATTTCGTTTATCCTGTGGCCCTTTCAAAGGATGTTCGTATAAGTACGGATGTTGCTGTTAAATGGAGGGAAGTCTTTTTGGATAATCCCTATGTTACACTTTTCAACTGGTTTGAATTGCTGGACGCAGAAAACAAACAGGCAGTTATAGGGGTAGAAGAAAGCGCTGAAATACTTCGTAAATTAAGCCTTACTACGTATGAAGCGGAATATAAAATAATGATCATCTGGCAAGCTGAAAAAATGAATCAGGCAGCTGCAAATAAACTGCTTAAAATTTTAGAGGAGCCACCCGAAAAAACATTATTTTTATTGGTCTGCGAGAGTGAAGATCAATTGTTGCGAACAATAGTATCTCGTACTCAATTGATCAAAATCACAAAGATCAATGAAAATGATTTAATTGAAGCTTTAGTTGATCGCCACGGCATGTCGGCAGGAGCTGCTGAAAGTACAGCCCATTTGGCGGATGGTAATTATGCAGAAGCGTTATCATTGATCAATGAAAATGAAAATGCGGGGCAAAATCTTGCCAGTTTTCAAAAGCTGATGCGCGCAAGTTTGAAATTTGATGCAAAAGCGGTGATGGTTTGGATCGATGAAATTGCCGTTGCAGGAAGGGAGCGACAAAAAAACTTTTTGAATTATGCTTTGCACATTATGCGCGAAAGTTTGATCTTAAATTACGCTGACTCCAGTCTGGTAAAGCTGGGGGCAGATGAGCAAGGTTTTGTGAAAAAATTTTCGCCATTTATTCATTCCGATAATGTGGAACGTTTTATTGATGAGCTCAATAAAGCCCATCATCACATGGAGAGAAATGCGAATGCTAAAATATTATTTATGGATTTAGCGTTTAAGTTCAATGAATTACTAAATTTACCAAAACCAATTATTCAGTAAGCAATTATTCAGTAGGCAATTTAACAGTAGGCAATTATTCAGTAAGCAATTTAACATTAGGCAATTGCCTACTGCTAAATTGAAGAATTGTAAAATTAATTTTTTAAACAATTAAGGATAAAATAATATGGGATGTGTAGGATGTTCAACCGGTAGCGATGCCACAAGCAAAAGTTTGCCGGGAGGATGTAATAATAACGGTTCTTGCGGAGTGGGAGATGGATGCAAAAAACTTAATGTATTCGACTGGTTGGCAAATATGGAATTGCCGGGTGGTCAGCCTGCTTTTGATATTGTAGAGGTACGTTTTAAAAACAGCCGCAAAGATTTTTTTAAAAATGTAAATAATTTACAGCTCCATGTTGGTGATGTAATAGCTGTGGAAGCTTCACCGGGCCATGATATTGGCGTGGTTTCTATTTCAGGTGAACTGGTACGTTTGCAGATGAAAAAGAAAGGTATTGTTACTACATCCGAGGAAGTTAAAAAGGTTTACCGTAAAGCAAAACCCAACGATATTGAAAAATGGCAGGAGGCTCAAAACCTCGAACAAGCTACAATGTATCGTGCACGCACCATCGCCATCAAGTTGAAATTACAGATGAAGATCAGTGATGTGGAATATCAGGGTGATAAAACCAAAGCAGTTTTTTATTATACTGCTGATGATCGTGTTGATTTTCGTGAATTGATAAAAGTGCTGGCTGATGAATTTAAAGTCAGGATCGAAATGCGTCAGATCGGTGCACGTCAGGAAGCTGGCCGTTTGGGCGGGATCGGCTCATGTGGCCGTGAGTTATGTTGTGCAACCTGGTTAACTGATTTTCGTGCCGTATCAACAAGTGCTGCCCGTTATCAGCAATTGTCTTTAAATCCTATGAAGTTGGCAGGACAATGCGGGAAACTTAAATGTTGCTTAAACTATGAACTCGACAGTTATTTAGATGCACTTAAAGATTTTCCTGAAGTTAACAATGTGAAACTTGAAACGGAGAAAGGAAGAGCTTTTCATCAAAAAACAGATATCTTCAAACGAACGATGTTTTTCTCTTATACCAGTGAGCCTGATAATTTTATTCCCCTTTCGGTCGATCGTGTTAAAGAAGTAATTGAAATGAATAAAACAGGCTTAAAACCTGCCGATCTGGATGTGAAAGCTCCAATGAAAATAATTGAGAAAAAACCGGATTATGAGAATGTTGTTGGACAGGATAGTCTTACCCGTTTCGATAAAACAAAAAAACAGAAACAAAAAAACAGCAGTCATAAAAAACGCAACGCGGGTCCGAATGCCAACAAACCAAACGTAAGTCCGAACCCAAATCCGAATCCAAATCCAAACCAAAAAACAAACGTAAACCCGAATCCGAACCAAAAAACAAACGTAAATCCGAACGCGAACCCAAATGTAAACCCAAACCAAAACAAACCCAATCCCAACAGGAACAGGCCAAATACAAACAAGCCCAACAACCGGCCCCCACGGCCAAACACTAATAATAAAGAACCACAACAAGAGGGTTAATCATTTTAATTATGAAAAGAGAGCGTATTAAATCAGGATTTATTTTAGTAACGATTTTGTTATTTGGATCGTTTTTTTCTGCTTGTGACGACAATCGTATTTTTGAAGAAAATAGAGAACTGCCTGATAACACATGGAGTAGCGGCAATGTATTAAAATTTGATGTTAGTATTGTTAATAAAGAAATACCAACAAATTTTTACATCAATGTTCGAAATGCCGATGGTTATCCCTACAATAACTTGTTTCTGTTTATCAAAACAACATTTCCTAGTGGGAAAATGTCAAACGATACCCTGGAATGTGTTTTGGCGGATGAAAAAGGAAAATGGTTAGGTAGTGGTATGGGGGATATTTATGACAATCAAATACCTTTTAAAAAGAATGTTCTTTTTCCGGAAACAGGGAAATATACATTTGAAATACAACATGGCATGCGTGTTGAAAATGTTCCATTAATTATGGATGTGGGTTTAAGAATCGAAAAAGCTGAAAATTAAAAAGTTTTAGCTGGTAATACTCAATTTTGAATATTCTATAAGCAGGCAATTTTATAATACACAATTTCTTAAATTCGTACGTCACCCTGAGCTTGTCGAAGGGCATTATCTTAATCAAAATGAGCGCAGAAAAATCAAAAAAGAAAAATTATAGAAAAGGAGTGATCTGGTTTTGGATTCTTTTTACATTTCCCATACTTGCTTTATTTCTTTTTGTAATGAGCGTTCGCTTTTTTGCCGACTTGCCGGATACTGAAGCCTTACAAAATCCTCAAACGAATTTGGCAACCGAAATTTTTTCAAGCGACATGAAAGTGTTAGGTAAATATTATGCCGAAAATCGTACCAGAGTTAATTTTAAGGAGATCTCACCAAATGTGATAAAAGCATTGATAGCCACCGAAGATGCTCGTTTTTATGAACATTCAGGAGTTGACGTTCGCGCATTGGCCAGGGCTGTATATGGCGCCCTTACTGGGAGCGGTAGCAGTGGCGGTGGTAGTACCATTACACAGCAATTGGCCAAAATGTTGTTCCCCCGTGAAGATCTGCATGGTTTCAATTTGATCTCCAGAAAAATAAAAGAATGGATCATTGCAGTAAAATTAGAGCGTGAGTACACAAAAGAAGAGATCATTGCAATGTATCTCAATAAATTTGATTTTATTAATAGTGCTGTAGGTATTAAATCGGCCGCACAAATTTATTTTAACACCACTCCCGATTCATTGAGAATTGAAGAAGCTGCAATGCTTGTTGGAATGGCAAAAAACCCTTCCTTGTTTAATCCAAATCGTTTTGTTGAACGGTCACAAGGAAGACGAAATACAGTGCTTAACCAAATGAATAAATATGGTTATTTAACTGATGTGGTAACCGATTCATTAAAAAAGCTCCCTCTTAAATTAAGTTTTCATCCCGAAAATCATAACGATGGTTTAGCGCCTTATTTTCGTGAATATTTGAGGGATGTTTTTATGAAAAAATGGTGTGAAGAGAATCCTAAACCGGATGGAAAAAAATATGATATTTATCGTGATGGCTTAAAAATATACACTACCATCGATTCTCGAATGCAGCGCTATGCCGAAGAAGCTGTAACTGAGCATTTGACGGAGTTGCAATCTGCCTTCTTTAAGGAATGCAAACAAAAAAGAAATGCCCCTTTTGCCTGGAATGTTACCAAGGAAGAAATTGCATCTATCATGGAGCAAGGGATGAAACGTTCCGATCGTTATCGCATTCTTAAAAAGGGAGGGATGAAGGAAGCTGACATTGAAAAGAAATTTAAAATACCTGTAGCAATGACCATTTTTACCTGGAATGGGGATAAAGATACTGTTATGACCCCATGGGATTCTATAAAATATTATAAAGGGTTTTTACAAACAGGTCTTATGTCAATGGAGCCTCAAACAGGTTATATCAAAGCATGGGTGGGAGGAATATCGCATAAATTTTTTCAGTATGATCACGTTCAGATAGGGCATTCACGTCAGGTGGGCTCCACATTTAAACCTTTTATTTATGCACTTGCCATACAAGAAGGGTATTCACCTTGCTACCGTGTTCCTAATGTTAAAACATGTATTGATATGCCTGCCGGGCAACCGGCATGGTGTCCCGATAATTCTGATATTAAATTGAATGGCCGTATGCTTACATTGCAGCAAGCATTGGCTAATTCCGTAAATTTTATTTCTGCATACCTTATAAAACAATTTGGTCCGCAAGCAGTAGTTGACATTGCCCGCAGGATGGGTGTTGTAAGTCCGATAGAACCCGTTCCTTCAATCTGTTTGGGTACTCCCGAAATATCAGTATTTGAAATGGTAGGAGCCAATTCTACTTTTGCTAATAAAGGCACATGGATCCAACCAACTTTTGTTACACGTATCGAAGATAAAAATGGAAATGTATTGACAGATTTTTTTCCTCGTACCGAAGAAGTATTAAGCGAAGAAAAAGCATATGTGATGTTGCAATTAATGAAAGGTGTTGTACAAATTGGTACAGGTGTTCGTTTGCGATATCGTTATAAATTAACCATGCCAATTGCAGGTAAAACCGGAACAACTCAAAATAATTCCGATGGCTGGTTCATGGGCATCACTCCTGATCTGGTTTCAGGCTGTTGGACAGGCGCTGATGATCGTGCAGTTCACTTTGATCGCACCGATATGGGACAGGGAGCTAGTATGGCATTGCCAATTTGGGCTAAATACATGCAAAAAGTATATGCTGATAAAACAATTAAAATTTCGCAAGGTGAATTTGAAAAACCCGATAAAAAATTAGATATCGAAATGGATTGTAGTAAATACAATAAAGAATTGGAGAGTGGTGTTGAAAACCTGAATTCTGAAGAAGCTTTTTATTAGAAGGCGATCAAGCATTAAGAAAACAAACAATTAAACAATTTAGTTTAGGCAATTCATGAATAAAACAATAGCAAATGCCGAGGAGGCAATTAAAGGCATTCAGGATAATATGACCTTGATGCTTGGAGGTTTTGGTTTGTGCGGCATCCCTGAAAATTGCATTGCTGCTTTAGTAAAAAAAGGTGTAAAAGGCTTAACTTGTATTGCTAATAATGCCGGGGTAGATGATTTTGGTATTGGTTTGATGTTACATAAACATCAGGTAAAAAAAATGATCTCTTCTTATGTTGGAGAGAACGCGGAATTCGAGCGTCAATTGTTAAGTGGTGAATTGGAAGTGGAACTAATTCCACAAGGAACATTGGCAACACGCTGCCTTGCCGCAGGATACGGGATGCCTGTCATTTATACACCAGCAGGTGTTGGTACGGAAGTTGCTATTGGAAAGGAAGTGCGGAAGTTTATGGTTGAAGGAGTTGAAAAGGAATTTTTGATGGAATATGCTTTTGATGCTGATTTTGCTCTTGTAAAAGCCTGGAAGGGAGATACGCAGGGCAATTTAATTTTCAGAGGAACAGCGCGCAATTTTAATCCTATGATGGCGATGGCCGGAAGAACAACCATTGCTGAAGTTGAAGAGTTAGTTCCCGCGGGAGAATTAGATCCTGACCATATTCACGTTCCCGGAATTTATGTTCATCATATATTCCAGGGAGTAAATTATGAAAAGCGTATTGAACAGCGGACAGTAAGAAAACGGAATTAATTTGAAAATGTACCAATGTGCTAATGAACAAAAATAAAAATCATTTTTAATCATATACCATCTGCGTCATCTGCGTTCCATTCTATTTATTTAAGCAGTTCCAGATTTTAAATTTAAACACATGTTAGATAAAGTAGGTATTGCAAAACGTATTGCAAAAGAAATAAAAAACGGTTATTACGTGAACTTAGGGATAGGAATTCCAACCCTGGTAGCAAATTATATACCCGAAGGAATGAGCATTGTCTTGCAGTCAGAAAACGGGCTCTTGGGCATGGGACCATTTCCATTTGAAGGTGAAGAAAATCCGGATCTAATTAATGCTGGGAAACAAACCATTACAATTGTTCCCGGTTCTGCTTTTTTTGATTCTGCTATGAGTTTTGGAATGATCCGCTCGAGGAAAGTGGATCTTACCATTCTTGGTGCAATGGAAGTTTCCGATACCGGTGATATTGCTAACTGGAAAATCCCCGGCAAAATGGTTAAAGGAATGGGTGGAGCAATGGATCTGGTAGCATCGGCAAAAAATATCATTGTTGCTATGCAGCATGTTAACAAAGCCGGAGAATCAAAATTATTGACCAAATGCGAGCTACCACTAACAGGTGTGGGATGCGTAAAAAAAATTGTAACGGAATTGGCGGTATTAGATATAACACCTCAGGGCTTTCGATTATTAGAGCGCGCTCCGGGAGTGAGCGTAGAGGAAATTAAAAATGCAACTGAAGGTCGTTTGATCATTGAAGGTGATATCCCTGAAATGATAATAGACTAAAATTATACATTTCGATATGGATTTTGTATATTTGTAATACTGATGAAGGCAATTAAAAAAACAACAGCATTATTTTTAGCGATGGTATTTATACTATCGAGCCTTGGCTTTACTATAAACAAAATGATCTGTTTTAAAAGTGGTAAGGTTAAAGTTTCATTGTCTCATCTTAAAGATTGTTGCGCTGAAGAAAAATCTGCTCTTCCTATTGTTAAAGCTCAGTGTTGTGATATTAATAGTACTTCATTTCATTTAAATGATTTTAATTCATCTCAAAAAAACAATGTCCCTGTTGCTGACGATTGTGTTTTAGCAATAAATAAATATTCATTTCCATGCGGAAATTACAACACCCCTTCTTCAAAATTACTATTCGCTGATCTACCTCCGCCACTCTATGGCCGACAATTACTGTCTTTTATTTCCATTCTGATCATCTGATTTTTGTTAATGTTTAAACACCTGCTGGTTTAAAGACCTGTCAGCTCTATTTCTAACAAATTAACATAATTAAAATTAACAGATGATGATGCGATTATTTTATATGATCATTTTCTTATTATTTGTGAAAACTATTTCCGCTCAACATACTATGGGCAAGGTTTTAGGAACAAATGATAAAGGTGCAAAAGAAGCCCTGCCCGGAGCTAATGTATACTGGCAGGGAACTACAATTGGTACTTCTACCGATTCGTTGGGAATGTTTCAAATTCCAAATCCGGAAACTATTCCTGCAAATTTAATTGTGAGTATGATCGGTTTTATAAGTGATACCATTACTTTGAAGCAGCAGAACCGAATGGACTTACAAATAGTTTTAATAAACACGGTTAACCTCAAAGAAGTAAATGTAGAAACCCATCAAAATACAACATTATATTCGACTTTTAATCCCATCAATACGGAAGTAATAAGCAGTAAGGAATTATTAAAAGCCGCCTGCTGTAATCTTTCCGAAAGTTTTAGTACCAATGCTTCTGTTGATGTTGCTTTTACGGATGCCGTTTCCGGTGCAAAAAAAATTCAGATGCTTGGGCTGGATGGTGTTTATACACAAATATTGTCGGAGAATATGCCAATGCTTCGTGGCCTGTCTTCTGCCTATGGGTTGAATTATATTCCGGGAACTTGGATTGATAACATCCTGGTCACCAAAGGAACAGGCTCTGTAGTGAATGGCTATGAAAGCATTTCAGGACAGATCAACCTTGAATTTTTAAAACCGGAAGGTCAGAAAAAACGCCTGTTTATCAATTTATATGTAAATGAAAAAAGCCGTACAGAAGTAAATATTCATTTAGCAAAAAAAATAAATACAAAATGGAGCACCATGCTATTCACTCACGTAAGTGACCTAAGTAAGAAGAATGATATGAACCACGATTCTTTTCTCGATATGCCTTTAACCCGTCAATACAATGTTTTTAACCGCTGGGACTATCACAATCAGAAGAATTTTGAAGCGCAATTTGGTGTAAAAGCATTGGTTGAAACACGGCAGGGTGGACAAACAAATTTTAACTATAAAAATGACATAGGTGCTAACAATACACATGGACATATATCTACACGACCTTACGGGATAGGGATTAATACTAAAGTACTCGAGTATTTTTCGAAAACAGGGTTTATGTTCCCCTCAACACCTTATAAAAGTATTGGTATCCAAACATCTGGTAAATGGCAGCAACAGGATATGTATTTTGGTCACAGGAGGTATAATGGCGAACAAAAGAACTTTTATTTAAATGCGATCTATGCAAACATCATTAATAATACCAATCATAAATATAAATTAGGAACAAGTTATCTCTTAGATGATTATTCTGAAAGATATAATGATTCTATTAATGATTCTTCTTTTGCCCGCACCGAAAGTGTTCCGGGAGTTTTTGCTGAATATACATTCACGCACGCTGATAATTTTTCGATGGTTGCAGGGGCACGTGCAGATTATCATAATTTATACGGAATGCAATATACTCCACGTTTACACTTGCGCTATAATGTAACAAAATCAACAACTTTGCGCTTGTCGGGTGGAAGGGGATTCCGGACCTCCAATATTTTTGTGGAAAATCAATCGGTATTTGCAAGTTCACGTCAATTGGTGATACGAGAAAAGTTAAGACCTGAAGTGGCTTGGAATTACGGTATAAGCGCCAATCAAAAATTTAAACTGTTCTATAATGAAGCGTTTGTAAATGTTGATTTTTTTAGAACCGATTTTCAAAATCAGGTGATCGTTGATCTTGACCAGCATGTTAATAAAATAGTATTCTATAATTTGGATGGACGATCATACTCTCATAGTTTGCAGGTTGATTTTGGTTTTACTCCCATAAAAATGTTTGATGTTAAATTGGCTTATAAATGGTACGATGTAAAAACAACTTATGATCACGCATTACTTGATAAGCCTTACGTTCCTAAACACCGTGTAATGTTAAACATGGCGTACGCAACATATATGGATATCTGGAAATTCGATTTTACTACCAACTGGTTAGGACAAAGCAGGATACCAAATACCCTTTTAAGCCCCGTTCAGTATCAATTGCCAACACGTTCAAAAGAATATTTTTTAATCAATGCACAGATCACTAAAAAATTCCGGAAGTTTGAAGTATATTTAGGATGTGAGAATGTTTTGAATTACACGCAAAAAAATCCAATTATAGCTTCTGATAATCCTTTTGGCAGTAATTTTGATGCTTCAATGATATATGCTCCTGTAGATGGGAGGTTTGTTTATGCCGGATTCAGAATAAGTATTAAATAGGACTTTTACAAAATAGGTATCATCTATGGCAGTATTTTTGTTATCATTGATAGGTAGATCAACACAAATAAAAACAGGATTCTACTTCGAAAATTTTTCGATTTAATATTGGTAATTCTTTAAATAAAGTTAGTTAAACGTAATAAAATTAAAATGAAAACACTTAAAAACATAGTATCAGGAATCGTTGCAATTCTTATACTGTTTACAACTTCTGTAAAAGCGCAGGATTCAACAATTGTAGAATTAAAAATTAAAACATCCGCAGTTTGTAAAATGTGTAAGGAAACCATTGAACAAGCCCTGGCTTTTGAAAAGGGAGTGAAAAAATCAAACCTGGATGTTAAATCTCAAATTGTAACTGTTACTTACAATTCAAAAAAGACAAGTCCCGAAAAAATTCGTTTGGCTATTTCAAATGCTGGTTACGATGCCGATGATATTCCGGCTAATCCGAAAGCGTATAGGAAACTAAATGATTGTTGTAAAAAGAACAATGCTATTCATGAATAAAGACCTGGTTAAAACGGGTTTCATATTAAAGCTTTGTTTATGATAACAAACCTGAAACCAGAAAAATAGATTACGTTAACTTGAAACTCAAATAAACACTTCTATGGCATTAATAAAACCTGTTAAAGGAATCCATCCTAAATTCGGTAATGATTGTTATTTAGCTGAAAATTCAACCATTGTTGGCGATGTAATTATGGGTGAGCAGTGCAGCATTTGGTTTAACTCAGTAGTGCGTGGTGATGTAAACTCCATCCGGATGGGAAATAAAGTAAATGTGCAGGATGGTGCGGTGATTCATTGTACATACGAAAAAACAAAAGTGGTGATCGGTAATAATGTTTCTATCGGACACAATGCCTTAGTGCATGGATGCACCATACACGATAATGTATTGATTGGAATGGGAGCCATTGTAATGGACAATTGTGAAATAGGAAGTAATACGATTATTGCTGCAGGAGCTGTAGTGCTTGAAAATACTAAAGTTGAATCGGGTGTAATTTATGCAGGCGTTCCTGCAAAAAAAGTGAAAGATATTAATCCGGAATTAATTCATGGTGAGATAAATCGCATTGCAAACAATTATGTGATGTATAGTAGTTGGTTCAAAGAAGATAAGGTGGAGTCAAAATAAAATTGACTTAATATCTTTTTGAGAATGGTCCTCTTAGTCTATTTTAAAAGTTCTTGAGCCAGCATCGGTAAACCGATGCTGGCTTTTTCCTTTATAATGGTTAGATTATCTACTCCATTCACATTTACATCACTCGGATCAATTAAATATTTTGGAATATGTCTGGGGGTATAATCAATCAATCCGGCAGCCGGATATACTGCTAAGGAAGTACCAATAACGATGAGTATAGTCGCTTTGTCAGCAATTAAATAAGCATTTTCCATTTCCGGAACCTGTTCACCAAACCATACAATGTGAGGCCGAAGTTGAGAACCTTTTTCACATGTATCACCAATATTTAATTCAGTTCCTTTAATGTTATAAATAAGAGAAGGGGCGGTAGTATTGCGACTTTTTATTATTTCGCCATGTAAATGAAGCACTTTTTTAGAGCCGGCACGTTCATGTAAATCATCAATGTTTTGTGTGATAATATGAACATCATATTTTGTTTCCAAAGTAACCAAAGCGAGGTGAGCTCTGTTAGGTTGTGCTTCCAGAACTTGTTTTCGTCTTTTATTATAAAAATCCAAAACCAAAGCCCTGTTTTTATCCCATGCCTGAGGTGTAGCAACGTCATTAATATTATACTCTTCCCATAAGCCATCGCTGTCGCGAAATGTTTTAATTCCGCTTTCAGCACTTATTCCGGCACCTGTGAATACAACTAGTTTAGGTTTCATAATGGAGGGCTAAATTATAAAAAATCAGTTAAATCTTTAATCACCTAGATTATTAATAGAAAATAAAAAGCCCCGTCAGTTTGGACGGGGCTTGAAAATAATAATTTAGGCTATTAATTATACTATCTACAATATTGTAATTGTACCTGTCATACCAGAGTGATTACCGCAAATATAGTGAAGTGTTGCAGGCGCATCTTGCGGTACTTTAAATGTTATTACACCTACATCATCCCCATTGTTAGTAACCCCTACTGTATATGGAGTATTGCCTGTGGTTCCCGTTGCAATTATAAAAGGATGTCCACTTGCAGTAACATTAAATTTGTAAGTAAATCCTCGGTATAATTTAATGGCTGGGTTTGCATTAGATCCTGAATTATAATCTGAAGCATTATCAAAAAGATACGAAGAAGCTCCACTATTTACAACATTAAATTGAACAGCAAAAGTGGCATCAGCACCTGTTGGTCCAGTTGAACCATTAGTTCCATTGGAACCAGCAGACCCATTAGTACCATTGCTTCCTGTAGCTCCAGTACTTCCAGTAGCACCATTTATTCCATTAGTACCCGTTGCTCCTGTTGAACCGTTGATTCCATTAGTACCGGTTGATCCAGTAGAACCATCAATTCCATTAGTCCCCGTGGCTCCAGTAGAACCATTAGTTCCATTACTGCCTGCTAAACCAGTTGCGCCCGTTGAACCATTATTTCCATTGTTTCCGGTAACACCCACCGGACCTGCCGGGCCAGGGGCACCGTTTAAATTTATTGACCAAGGCAGCAAGCCACTACCTGAACCTATTGAAGTTGTTATGGTCACATCCATTACTCCTGTTCCTGAAGTGTAACTTGTTATTGTTCCAACCATTTGTTGTGTTGAGGAAAAAGCGATAATTACTTCTTGTCCGATAGAGTAGGCTAAACCTGTTTCAACAGTAAAAGTTAGTGGTGTTGTTGGAACTGAAATATTCAATGATGTAGAAGATGTTGTTGCATATCTATCGCCAGTCGGACCTGCTATACCTGTGCCACCGGTTGAGCCTGTGATCCCTAATGCTCCTGTTGAACCATCAATACCATCAATACCATTGGTACCCGAGGCTCCCGTTGAACCCACTATACCTGTCGTACCTGTTATCCCTGTAGAGCCCACTGCACCAGTCACACCAATAGCTCCCTGATCACCCGTTAAGCCAGTTGCACCTGTTGAGCCTGTGATTCCTTGGGCTCCGGTTGTTCCCCCATTAGCTGCATATAATGCATAAGGGACACTCATTAACTGTTGAGTACCCATTAACACATAGTTAGTGCCCCCGGTTATATCCATACTTATCTCAATGAAATAGGGACCGGCAGACCAATCAATAGTATTAAATGTTCCGCTTACAACTGTGCCTCCGCCTACTATTAGATTAAGCAAACCGATATTGCTTGATGTAACAGTATGTGTTTCTGAGTATGTAATTGTGCCAGTGGCTGTACCTTGGCGAAGGTTTATTTTTAATCCAATGCTTTGATTTATTACAGCAACTCCTGAATTATTACGAGCCACTGCCTGGTAATTAAATCCTTGTGGAGCCTGCGCTTTAAGGGCAAAGCCAAAGGTCAGACAGATTGAAAAGATAAGTATTGCTTTTTTCATTTTTTATTTTTTTGTTTTATTTAGCAACTATTTTAATTTTACTACTCGATAAGATCTTCCTTTTGTGTTCTTGTTGTTAATTTTTATTAAATAAGTTCCGATATCATACATACTCATATCTATCTGACAAAGTGTTTTATAATTTGAAGACTGCGTTAAAAGTAATTTTCCTTCGGTAGAATATAATTCTATCAAATTATTTTCATTTGCTTTTTCAAATTGGATCTGTATAAGATCTATAGCAGGATTTGGAAAAATGGTAAGTGCATACGTATCATCAAAATTATCAACGGAAGTTATATTCAAATTACTTTGATGAAATCCTTGGGTTAATATATTAGTGCCGTCATTGAGTGTGGATGTTGTGGGTTCACCTAATGTCCAGTCTAATTGATTGGAACCATTTGTAAAACTGTTCCCGGCAGATGATATTATTTGCGGAGATAATGATTGTGCAACAGAATATTGGACTGAACAAAACAGAATTAGAGAAAACAAAATTCTTTTCATGGTGATGAATTTAATACTGTTAAGTAAAAATAGCACTTTTTTGCTATGTTCAACAAGAACTGATCAGTTTTTTGATCTTTAAGCTCAACGTAATTAAGTGTTTTTTAATAGATTATAAAATGACTTAAGTTCATATTGAACTCTTGATTCGAATTGTTAATAGTTTTGTGTGCTTTGGATTTTGCCACTCTCGGCCCAGAACGTCCATTTACCGGCTTCTATATCATTGGCATAAAAGCCCTCGTAACGTTTTTTATCGTTGCCGTACCAGGTAGTAGTCTTTCCGTTTTTCTTTCCATCTTTAAAAGTTGTTTCGCTCCAGGGAGAACCGTCTTCATACCAGCTTTTCCATAGGCCATCACGCTTCCCATCTTTCATTATACCACGCATTTCTATTACACCATTTTTGTAATATTTTACGTACTCACCATTTTTAATAATCGAATCTTTTGTTTCAGTGAAAATAAAATCGCTTTGAATAGTATCATGTTGTATGCTTTTATTTTCAATAGTTTTGGATGGTTCCATGCATGACAATAACCCTGTTAAAATAAGTAAGGTTGTTAATAAACGTGTTTTCATTTGTAGTTTTTTTGAAGTATTGTTATAGATTCCCAGGTTATAAACCCTCCCGAGAAGATTCCTGTTTTTATATCAATTGGGTGCTGGCTGGTTTTCGAATATTAATTTTTTCGCTCAGTTGTATATTTAACCAATTCAAATAAGGAAGTTTTTGAAACACAATCCGGGAATTCTGAAAGTATTTCCAATGCCTTGTTTTTGTATTCATTCATTTTGGTTTCAGCATATTGTATACCACCGCTTTTAATAACAAAATTAATTGCTTCAGCTACTTTCTTCGGATCATTATTGTTGTTCTTTACGATATTTATGATCTTACGTTTATCCCAAAAAGTTGCATTGTTCAGTGCATAGATCAAAGGGAGTGTCATTTTTTTTTCTTTGATATCAATACCGGTAGGTTTGCCAATATTGGTTCCATCGCCATAATCAAATAAATCATCTTTGATCTGAAATGCAATACCAACGGCTTCGCCAAAAGTTTGCATTCTCGTAATGATTTTTTCATCACTTGTAACCGATGCCGCGCCACATGCGCAACAAGCTGAAACTAAGGATGCGGTTTTTTTACGAATAATGTCAAAATAAACCGTCTCATCAATATCAAGTTTACGTGCTTTTTCAATTTGTAATAATTCACCTTCACTCATTTCCCGAACAGCATTGGATACAAGGCCTAATAGGTGAAAGTCTTTATTGTCGATAGAAAGTAACAATCCTTTTGATAGTAAAAAATCACCAACCAGTACTGCAATTTTATTTTTCCATAATGCATTTACAGAAAAAAAACCTCTTCGAACGTTTGAATCGTCCACCACATCATCGTGTACTAAAGTAGCAGTATGTAAAAGCTCTATTAATGCAGCTGCACGGTAGGTGGATTCATTCATTTCGCCACATACCTTGGCGGATAAAAAGACAAACATCGGGCGCATTTGTTTGCCTTTACGTTTAACAATATATCGAGTGATCTTATCAAGCAGGGGCACTGAACTTTTCATTGAAGATTTAAACTTCAATTCAAATTCTGCCATTTCATTGGCTATTGGGGCTTTTATTTCACTAACTGTCATAAAGAAAAGATTTTATTTTACCGCAACATGCAGCTTGGCACATCTGCAAATTATTTTACTTTCATTTTCCTTTTCTCAAGTCCTTCTTTATTTTTATTTGCAAGCTGTCCGCAAGCTGCATCAATATCTTTACCTCTGCTTCTTCTAACATTTACAATAATTTTTCTGCTCTCCAGGTAGTTTACAAAAGCATCTAATCGTTCAGGAGTAGTTTGCTTAAATTCACCATCATCTATCGGGTTGTATTCAATAATATTTAATTTACAGGGGATATGTTTACAGAAATCAGCTAACTCTTTTGCATCTTCTATGCTATCATTAAAGTCTTTAAAGGCAATGTATTCATAGGTTACGCGAGTTCCTGTTTTTTCGTAAAAATATTTTAATGCTTCTGCCAATACTTCCAGTGTATTGGTTTCATTTAAAGGCATAATTTGGTTTCTTTTTTCATCATTCGCTGCATGTAACGATAATGCTAAATTAAATTTTACACCATCATCGCCTAGTTTTTTGATCATTTTGGCAACACCTGCAGTACTTACCGTAATGCGCTGTGGTGACATATTCAGCCCTTCCGGAGAAGTTATTTTAAAAATAGAATCCATTACATTTTTATAATTGAGTAATGGTTCTCCCATCCCCATATATACAATATTGGTAAGAGGGGTATTGTATTTTTGTTCTGCCTGGTTTTTTATTAAAACTACCTGGTCGTAAATTTCATCGGCATTCAAATTGCGTAAACGCTCCAGTTTGCCCGTTGCACAAAATTTGCAAGTTAAACTACATCCAACCTGGGAGGAGATACAAGCCGTCATTCTTGTATTGCTTGGGATAAGCACACCTTCTACAATTTTTCCGTCAAAAAGCTTAAATGCGTTTTTAATAGTGCGGTCTTTGCTGATCTGCATATCATCAACAGTAACAGCATTTATTAAAAAATGAGTGTTTAATAATTCACGTGTGGTTTTTGACAGATTGGTCATTTCATCAAATGTACGAGCCGACTTTTTCCAGAGCCATTCATAAACTTGTTTGGCACGAAAAGCCTGGTCACCATTTTCGGTGAAAATTGTTTTTAACTCGTCAAGCGTAAGTGCCCGTATATCCTTCTTGGTATTCAAATTTGATTTTTATTGAATTACAAATTTACAAATAGATATTGATATATAATGCAGAATATAATTTCGTATTTTCGTGTAAAATAGTTGAGTTTATGCGCAAAATTTCTGCTGATTATGTTTTTACAATTTCCTCTGAGCCCATTAAAAATGGGGTAATTACTATTGATGACGATGGTACTATATTAGAAGTTACTCAAGAGGATCAGGAATCAGGGATCAAGAGTTCGGGTATTCCATCCGAAATTGAATTTTATAAAGGAATTATTTGCCCTGGTTTTATTAATACCCATTGCCATTTAGAACTTTCTCATTTGCGTTCTCAAATTTCGGAAAGAACGGGAATAGCAGGATTTATTAAAGAAATTATTTCCAAACGATCAGGCTTTTCGAATGAGCAGATACAAGAGGCGATTGCAGCGGCTGAAGCAGAAATGATAAAAAATGGAATTGTTGCAGTAGGGGATATCTCTAATAACAACAATACATTTAAGCAAAAGGGAAAAGGAAATTTATTATATCATACGTTTATTGAAGTTTTTGATCTGAATCCTGATAAAGCGGATGAAGTTTTTGAAAAGGCAATTGCTTTAAAAAAAGAGATCAACGAGATATTAAATGTTGAACTTTCAAGCTCAATAGTACCTCACACTCCATATACTGTTTCTGAAAAACTATTTGGATTAATTAATGAAAATACAATTAAAAACGATAGTATTTTAAGTATTCATAACCAGGAAAGCCAGGCAGAAAACGACTTGTTTATTTCAAAATCAGGATCATTAGTGGAGACATTCAAAAAAATGGGTGTAAATACTGACCTGATGTCTCATACAGGCCTTAATTCTTTGCGATCCACCCTGCCTTTTCTTAGCTTTGAAAGGCTTTTATTAGTTCATAATACGTTTACTTCGAAAGAAGATATTAGCTGGGCAGAAAAACAAATACGGAATCAAGAGACAAGAATCAATAGCCAGGGACAAGGATCCGCAGTGGATACTCCGCATTCCTCTCTTCTTTTTTGGTGCACCTGTCCCAATGCCAATATGTATATCGAAAATAAATTACCAAACTATAACTACTTCATTGAAGAAAACGTTCGTGTAACCATTGGTACCGACAGTTTAGCATCCAACTGGAGTTTGTCGGTTTTGGATGAGTTGAAAATGATCGTAAAACAATATCCGGAAATTCCGCTGCAAACGTTACTTCTATGGGCAACAAAAAATGGGGCTGATTTTTTAGGCTTTATACAATTAGGAACAATTGAAAAAGGTAAAAAGCCTGGATTGAATTTGTTAAAAAATATCGATGAATTAAAGATCACTTCAAAAACGGAAGTTTTGAAATTGGTATAAATTAAACCGCACTGATTAATTTTTTTGTAACTCAAAAAACATTTTTTTAAAATTTTCAAGTACAAGACGTACCAGCGGCCTATCTCTTGCTTTGATCAGGATCGTCAAAGTAAACGAGTCATTTTACTTCTGGTTTATCTGATTTGATGGAACTGGCGCAGGCACAGGTACCGGTATTGGTGCCGACATAGGTACTGGCATAGATACTGGTACTGTTGGATATTCAGAAGGCGGTGCAGGCTGTTCAGCTAACTTTGGACCAAACTTGGGTTCAATAACCTTTGGATTGATAGGTTTTGGTGGCTCCGTTTGACCTTTCGTTTCTTCATTTTTTATACCAACTTTTTCTGCAATTTGTTTTTGAACATTAAACTCAGCAGCCTGAGCTTTATAATCGATTTTTGTAGGGTCTGCAAATTTCTGCATATCCTGATTATGGTGAGCTTCAACTTTGATACCATCCGTTGATTTAGCGGATTGTTTTACACTTTCAGGAGCAATTTTTTTGGCATGAGCCATGGCAATATAATCTACATTTAAACCTTTTGATAAATTGGAATTAATTACCAATTTGAATCCTGAATTATTTTTTTCCGCTACGTACATACTAATACCTGGCTGATTTGAAGTTACCGTAACTATAGGAAGCTGGTCCTTATCAATGGAACTGCTAAATGACGGATTGAAATTTATCCACAGTTCCTTAGTTATTACATTTACCGAACCAAAATCGCTAAGATTAGATTGAATGGTTTCAATTTGCACTTGCTGTGACTTGTAATTTTCATTCAGCGCTTGCACTCCAGCCAATGCAACCCCTGCCGGATCAACGTGTGAGATCATGGAATCATTATCTCCAAGGTGGAACTTATCCCAAAAGTCCTCAGCAATAGGGCCAATATGCTTAACCCTGGCATCTCCTCTCTTAGAGTTCCATTTGTACATTTCCAATTCGCTTATTTTTTTCAAAATATCTTGTTTATCCAGCACTTCAAAATTGTCTTTTTTAGTACGGGATGAAACTGCATATAAGTAACCGCTTGCATCCATATAGGCAGAATAATAGTTTGCCATGCTAAAGAACATATAAGAATAACTCGTTTTAACTGTTGGGTAAGTGTTAACTCCATATCCCGGAAGATCCCCTGTAAGTGCAAGAGTACCTTGTGATGGGGCACTATTAACTATATTCCCATTCGCATTAATAGTTCCACCACCTAAAGAACCTAAACCTCCTGAAACAATACCTCCATCGGCTCTTAATTGTGCATCCACATAAACATTTTTCCCACCATATGAACGTATCCAGGTTCCATCTGACATATGCCATCCACCACCATAATCCTGGAAGTATAATCCGCAACTTCCTTGTGCCCGGAACCAATTATTTGCATAAATGGCGCTTACCTGGGAACTGGAATTAGCATCAAAATAATAACCCGTATTATCTGTATCATACATGAAAGGTAGATAAGAAGTATAATTTGTCCATATACCGCTACCCAATGCTACTTTTGTAACTCCATTTTCCATGATTAGGAGTTGATGGGATAATCCGGCTTTTGACTGACCGCCAACATTTGTATGGGTCCATGCTAAACCGTACAAGTTGCCGGGAGTTGTGCCATTGGCAGCTAAACGCCATGAGGTTCCCATAGAAAAAACGTTTTGGTAATTGGTAGATGAATATACACCCACCAAACCTAATCCGTAGTCCTTTGTAGCATAGATATCGCCAATATTAGAAATGTTATTGTTGTTCAGATTCAGGGTAGTTGTCGCGGTGTGATTTCCAAGATTATCAAAGCCGGAATAACTTCCAATGTTACCTGTCGTAATCATCTCTACCCATCCCGATGTTGATCCACCCCATTTTCCTCTTAGCCAATATCGGTTAGCAGTGGCATCAGCAGCACCAACCATTTGCCACCCATAAGCTGAACTGCCATCAGCGCTTGCATAGTGCATTCCGGATTGTATACCTTGTGCATGAACGTATCCTGCACCTTGAGGATGCCCTGAGCTGGTTCCCCATATATCTAATCCTGAATATCCAAATTTCCATGCATCATCCCATGTGCATTCCCCTGTTCCCCATCCATTTGACCCTGTCCAATAATTTTGGTCACTTGTTATGTTTCTGCGGTTCGTGTAAAGTCGTGCTAAGTTAAATGCAGCCCTTGTATAATTAGTAACTGCATACAATTGAGATGTGGCATTTGGGTCAACATAATAACTCGCATCATTCTGGTCGTAAAGTATAGTTCCTGTAATATCTTTGGCGATAAAGTTTTCATAACCGGTACCTGGATTATCCCTGATCGCTATTCTTCCGTTGCTTTCGATAGCTATTTGTGAAGCAACAACACCTCCCCAATGAAAACCTAATCTTGGAGGAGTTGCAGTACCATTTCCTGTAAAATTAGATTCCCTTAACTCTAACGAAGCCACGCTATAACTGGTTCCTGTTGATGAAGAAGCTATCTGCCAGTCACCATTGCCATTGTTGGGTATCCAGGTACCAGTGGTGTTTAAGAATGTTGCCAATGCAGCAGCTGTTGCCGTTCTGTGATAATTATCACCGGCTTTTACCATAACCCCGGTTACACCACTGGCAATCGAGTTGTCGGAGGTATTGATATAGTCTGTTCCAATATATCCTGAAGGCACGTGTAATTTAAAAGTTGGGCTTGTGGTGCCAATACCTACGTTCCCACCACTGGGATTAATAAATGTGTTGGAGGCCGTATAATTTCCTAAATAGATATTCTGACCGGTCCCAGCATCGAGGTGTAAATTACCATTTGTAGAAATGACTTGTGAAATTCCTGCGGCAACTTGGGTTGTACTTGCACCAACGTAAAGTTTCCCTCCCCAAGTTGCATTAGGTCCGAAAAGAGCCAATGAGCCATCGCCTGAGCTGACATGAAGCTTTGCAGTTGGTGAAACTGTTCCAATGCCCACATTACCAGCTCCATCAATATACATCCTTTGGGCACTATTTGTTCTGAAATCCAAATAGGTGTTAGCTGTATTTACTGCGCCTCCTGCAAGTATTGCCCATCCTCCCGCACCATGAAGAACACCTATACCACTACCATCTGCATAAAAATAACCATAAAGAGCTCCAGCATAAGCATTTCGCAATCTTATCCCCGTTGAACCGCCCGCCATACCAATGTTCCAGTATGCTCCGTCTGAATAAAAATGATTACCTGTAGCCTGGTTGTATAAGCCGATGCCTGAATTGTTATTTCTAAACCAACCGTTATTATAAGCTTCCCCAATGTTTGTAATTGTATTCGCATTCATATTAAGGGTGGTGGTAGCTGTATGATTACCCAAATTGTCTCCGGTGGGCGCTGTTATGCCTAAAAAAGTTAAAACTCCGGCAGCATTACTGGTACGAAGGTAATTGTCACCTTGTTTAACCATAATGCCGGTAACACCTGAAGCTACTGCATTATCTGTTGTATTTATATAATCTGTTCCGATATATCCGGAAGGGACATGTAATTTGAATGCAGGAGCAATTGTTCCGATACCAACATTACCGGTGTTCAATATCGTCATAAAAGTAGAGCCGGCATAGTTTCTTATCCCTGCATGCGGGTTGATATCTGTACTGCTATAGCCGATGTCTAAAAACGTACTTCCATTCCCTGCAGTACCTATTGACCAGTGTTTATGAGCACCTGAAGTGCCCGCATCATAGCTTCCAAGCATAAGAGTTGACCCGTGGCTTGCATTAGCTGAACCTCCTGCCATCAGTACCATTTGAGGGTAGTGGCCGGTAGCGCCAACTCCTGGCCGGTCATTACCATCAGCTATGACCCCATTGGTATGTACGCCTGCAATGTGCAATTTTCCTACTGGTGCAGTTGTTCCTATACCAACATTTCCATTCGAATTTAATACACTTATTCTTGTTGTTCCGGAAGTTTGTAAGGAAAGGTCTTCGTCATAACTGCCAATATTTCCAGTATCAAAAGTACCTCCCGTGTTAAAGTAAAAGCGAGGCCTGTCCGTAACGAAATGGCTCCAGCTAGTGTTTGCCGGTCCAAAAATCAAGTATCCGTCAGGGCCACCAACTTTTGCAGGGTAACTTGCGGTGGCACCATATACTTCTAATTTATATGCTGGAGCAGCTGTTCCAATCCCAACATTAGTACCATTATCAAAAATTTGAGAATTACCAAGAGTGGTGCCATTCGGTGTCCATTTTGGAATATAATTAAGTGTTCCGCTTCCTCCCGCTTTATTATTAAAGGTATTCCAGTCGGTAGAAGATAGATAACCATTTGCAGCAGTTCCCGACTGAGTAATTGAAATAGCAGGTGTTGTACCACCACTCGAAACAATTGGAGCTGTTCCAGTAACAGAAGTTACGGTTCCGGCACCAGGAGTAACCCATGTGGCTAAGCCCGTTGCATCAGAAGTTAATACCTTACCAGCTCCGGGGGTACCGCCCGTAATTTTCACCTGGCCTGCAACTTCTAGCTTTGCACCTGGAGTTGTTGTACCTAAACCGGTATTTCCAGCAGTTGTAATGAAAAGGTCTGAGGATGCATCACTATGTCTCAGATCAATGGTAGAACCAACCAATCTTGTTGGTGTATATACTGCTGCAGTACGGTCGTAACCGAAGAAATAAGAATAACCACTGGAAACACCTATTTCCGAACCTTGCCCTGCGCCTGTTCCTATCAACCATCCGGTTGCTCTTATCATATTATTGGATTCAATATCACCAACCACTTTTAATTTTAAAAGTGGTGCAGCTGTTCCAATACCAACATTACCATCAATAATTCCATTACCGTACGAATGGAAAAGACCATCACTGGCTCTAATTTCAAATTTTACTGCTGGTGTTGTTGTATTTGCAGCAGATTCGAATGTCCATCCATATCCTGCTATATTTTCTATGTAATTTCTGAGCGCCCAACTAGTAACAAATGAACCGGAAGGTGCCGTAAGATCTGCATGGGGCCCAGTGCTTGTTGCTCCTGCGGGAGACATATATGTGCTCCAGCTAGGATAGGATTGCGAATACCAGGAAATACCACTATTGGAAAATCCAGCGCGGTTAATATCAAGGTATGAATTAGATAATCTGAGAGCGCCACCATTAACATCCAGCCTGCCTCCTGGTGCTGCTGTACCAATACCAACATTACCATTGGCAGCCATAATTCTTATCCGTTCAAGAGGTGTATTAATAACTGTACTAGTTTTGATCACAAGATCCTGAACGTCATTTGTTCCAATATAATTTGTGCCTGCCACAGTTCCTGAATTACCTAAGAGTGCCCAGGCATTTAAGGCTCCATCGGCACCCGTTGTTCCTGTGATCCCAATGGCACCAGTTGATCCTGTGCTGCCAGTTGAACCAGTTGATCCTGTACCTCCTGTCGATCCGGTTTTGCCTGTAGAACCAGTGCTTCCGCTAGAACCCGTAGAGCCTGTGTTTCCTGTAGATCCTGTATTCCCGGTTGAACCGGTACTTCCAGTTGAACCGGTACTTCCTGTTGAGCCTGTTGAACCTGTATTCCCTGTTGAACCAGTAAAGCCCGTACTTCCAGTTGAGCCGGTAGAACCTGTGCTTCCGGTAGAACCTGTAGATCCTGTGCTTCCAGTTGAACCTGTATTTCCAGTTGAACCGGTAGAGCCAGTATTTCCAGTTGAGCCAGTAGAACCTGTACTTCCGGTAGAACCAGTAGATCCAGTGCTTCCTGTTGAACCTGTATTTCCTGTTGAACCGGTGGAGCCAGTATTTCCAGTTGAGCCGGTAGAACCCGTGCTTCCGGTAGAACCAGTAGATCCTGTGCTTCCTGTTGAACCGGTATTCCCTGTTGAACCGGTAGAGCCAGTGTTTCCAGTAGAGCCGGTAGAACCCGTGCTTCCGGTAGAACCAGTGGATCCCGTACTTCCTGTTGAACCCGTATTACCTGTAGAGCCGGTATAACCAGTAGAACCTGTGCTGCCAGTTGATCCTGTAATGCCAGTAGATCCTGTTGAACCAGTTGATCCGGAAGAGCCGGTATTTCCAGTCGAGCCAGTATTACCTGTAGATCCAGAGCTTCCTGTAGATCCTGTACTTCCAGTTGAACCCGTACTTCCAGTTGAACCCGTGCTACCCGTGGAGCCGGTTGAACCTGTTGAACCAGTAGAGCCGGTACTTCCGGTTGAGCCGGTAGAACCAGTGCTTCCTGTAGAACCTGTAGGGCCAGTGCTTCCGGTTGAACCGGTGTTTCCTGTAGAACCTGTATTTCCTGTTGAACCAGTAGAGCCAGTACTTCCTGTAGAACCGGTAGATCCAGTGCTTCCTGTTGATCCAGTGTTTCCAGTGCTTCCTGTTGACCCAGTGCTCCCTGTTGAGCCAGTAGAGCCCGTATTTCCTGTAGAGCCGGTAGATCCTGTAGAGCCGGTAGATCCAGTTGACCCTGTACTTCCGGTTGTGCCTGTACTTCCGGTAGAACCGGTAGAACCTGTATCACCAGTTGAGCCCGTTGAACCTGTATCGCCTGTGCTTCCTGTATCGCCAGTAGAACCTGTACTTCCAGTGGAGCCCGTACTTCCGGTAGAGCCGGTTGACCCCGTGCTTCCTGTGGAGCCCGTACTTCCAGTTGAGCCTGTAGATCCTGTGTTTCCTGTTGAACCCGTACTTCCCGTATCACCAGTAGAACCAGTTGATCCGGTACTTCCTGTATCACCTGTAGAACCTGTATCACCGGTAGAACCTGTGTCACCTGTAGAACCTGTATCACCTGTAGAACCTGTATCGCCTGTAGAACCTGTACTTCCTGTATCACCAGTAGAACCTGTACTTCCTGTGTCACCAGTGGAGCCTGTATCACCGGTAGAACCTGTATCACCGGTAGAACCTGTGTCACCAGTTGAACCTGTCGCACCTGTGCTTCCTGTAGAACCTGTTGAGCCAGTATTTCCGGTTGATCCGGTAGAACCTGTAGAGCCGGTACTTCCTGTATCACCCGTAGAACCAGTAGAACCTGTAGATCCAGTACTGCCTGTAGAACCAGTACTTCCGGTATCACCTGTCGAACCTGTATCACCAGTAGAGCCGGTTGAGCCTGTGCTACCAGTGGAACCCGTAGATCCTGTGTTGCCTGTAGAACCTGTACTTCCGGTATCACCTGTAGAACCTGTATCACCAGTAGAGCCTGTGCTTCCGGTTGAACCCGTAGATCCTGTGCTTCCAGTTGAGCCCGTATTTCCTGTATCGCCTGTAGAGCCTGTATCACCAGTTGAGCCTGTTGATCCTGTACTTCCGGTTGAACCTGTAGAGCCTGTGCTTCCTGTTGAGCCCGTCCTTCCTGTATCACCAGTTGAACCTGTACCACCAGTAGAGCCGGTTGAGCCAGTGCTTCCGGTAGAACCTGTAGATCCTGTGTTTCCAGTTGAACCGGTGCTTCCTGTATCACCAGTAGAACCTGTATCACCAGTGGATCCGGTAGAACTTGTAATTCCAATAGAACCTGTTGCCCCAGTGTTTCCGGTTGCACCTGTATTTCCTGTATCACCGGAAGAACCTGTATCACCATTTGAGCCCGTGCTTCCCGTTACACCCGTTCTTCCTGTAAAACCTGTTTTTCCTGTAGCGCCAATAAGTCCAGTACTTCCTATAACACCTGTACTTCCAACATTACCAGTTGAACCGGTTGATCCTGTAACACCCGTTGCGCCTAGAATACCTGAATTTCCTGTTCCAGCTATAATTGATTTCCAGTACGTTCCATTAAAATAGTAAAAGTTGTTGGTAGGAACGAGGTAAATTAATAACCCGGTTGCGGGAGAAACAATATTATTGGTATCGACAATACGGGGAATTAAAAGTCCTTTGTTTGTAGCTTTTAAGTCAAGAAGCGCACTGGGGTTGGGAGTGAGAGTTCCGATACCCATGTTGTTTTGAGCGAGCAATCCCCCTTCCCAACTAAGTGAGAAAAAAAACATTACTGCAATGCTGATAGAAGTAGTTATGTTTTTTGCTATAATCATTTTATTTTAAGAATAAAAATATTCCTTAGAATATTAACTTCTGATCTTGTCCAACAATTTTCAAAAAACAAATTACTTACAAAGTATGTGCTAATTTGACGGAAAAGTTATGGAATTTTTATGATAAAAGCAACTATTTTTTTGAAAAACCATATTAATATTAACACCTTTCATAGTTGAAAAATGTTTTTTTTTGTTTTTTTATTTTTCTTACGTAGTTTGAGGAACGCTTCAATGTCTTAATCACCTAAGCTTGGCTATATATTATAATGTTGATAGTGGGTGTTTTTGTTCCGATGTTCAATATACACTTTTATTGTTCAAGTTCCTAAATAATTTTAAATTTAGCAAAAGATCATCAGCCCGATTCGCTTCTTTGGTTAACTTTTATATTGAACAAAAGTGTTTCGAAAAACCTCTTTAAATATCTGCCATAAAATCGCTTTTGCAAATTGGAATAAAGGATGTTAATTTAACTACTCTTCGAAAATAATAAAAAAAAAGTGGGACCGATTTTTTAGGTTTTATACAATTGGGAACAATTGAAAAAGGTAAAAAAATAGGTCTGAATTTGTGGGAAAATATTGATGGGTTGAAGATCACTCAGAAAATGGAAGTGCTAAAAGTGATATAAATTTAGTAGTAGAATTTCATTGTTTTGTAGTCAAAAAAATTTTTTTCAAGCGAAGAAACTCTTAAGCAATTTTGCTATGATTAGAAAAGCACTTGGAATTACCCTGTAATTGTCAACTGCTCCTTAATTCACTGTACAACTAATACTACTTTGGGCTTACCTGCATCGATGGCACTGTTGGATATTCCGAAGGGTGTGCTGGTTGTTCTGGTAACTTTTCCCCTTGCTTTGAATCCATTACAGGTGGATTATGAGGTGTTGACTGTTCCGCTTTAACCTTCATTTCCGCATTGCTTGGGGGGAGTGTCTTAGAATTGTTCTTTCCAATTTCCGCAATTTTTTCTTGTTCTTTTGCCTGACGACTAGCCTCAGCAATATTTTTCAGTTTTTGCTCTTCCCAGTATGCTTGAATTGGCGCTTTTCTGGATTCATCCACTTTCAGTTGGTTTAGTAAATCCGGGGATATTGCAGGTATGTTTTTTTCTTGTTCTTTTTCAATAATGTTGTTCACTTTTGCCATTGCAATCCAATTGAATGTTACCAAGCTACTTTGACGCTCTGTTTCAACCATAAAACCAATTTGATTTACTTGGGAAACACCCATATTTACCCCTGCCTTTGATGGAGAAACTGTTACCACCGGATTTGCACCATTCAATTGGTTTTTGAAATCATCCGAAAATTTCACCCAAATTTTTTCGGAAGTAATACTTTCAACTCCAAAGTCGCTAATAGTTTTACTACTTTTTTCTAATTCTGACACTTTGCTTTTCAATTCCTTAATGTCTTCGCGGTTGTATTTTACACCTGCAACGCCTAAAGTAGCCATTGCATATATATCGATACCGCTGAATGCCTGGTCTTGCAAATAGTCGGGTGATTCATCCAGTATAACTCCCAAGTGCATGTTGGGCCTGTATTTAGGCTCGTTTCCGCTTTGCAGCTCATCCGTTTCATCTTTTAATTTGTAAAAAGAGGGCTTTATCTTATCTATATCATTCATCACATAATCGTAAAGCGATTTGTCGAGGGGGGTAATATTCCTTTTTAGTTTTCTTTGCGACATATTTACATGGCTCATGGCATAGGAATAATACCAATATTGTCCTGAGGTACCTATATAGCCCCAGTTACCGGTTAAGGGGTTGTATTGATGACCATCACTTGTCGTTTCTGTTTGCATAATACCGCTCAACCATCCGACAACATTATAAGCACCGATACCATGATAAATATTAGCCAGTCTTGAACCATTGTTTGGATCCATATAATAAGCTCCATTATTCCAATCGTATTCTGTCCAGTTAAAACCATAGTTCCTGCCAAAATAGTTACAGTATGAACCATTATCCATATCGATGTAATAACCAGTGTTATCACGATCATAAAATATCGATGAACGAACATCCTGAAATATGGATACGTTGTTTGGGTCAAGATAATAAGCGGTGTTATTCCAATCATATTCTGTCCAATTAAAACCGTAATTCCTTCCGAAGTAGTTGCTGTAGGAACTTCCATTCAAATCCAGATAGTACCCCGTATTATCGCGGTCATATATATATGGAATATAGGATGTGCTGGCATAGAAACCTCCATAAGCTTCGGTATTAGAATTGTCAACTCTTAATCTCCAATTTCCACTAGGCGAGAGCAATCCAAAATTGTTACTGCCTGCTGTTCCATCCCAATATACATAGCCGGTAACAGTACTTGCATGACCACTTCTAAAAATCATCCCGTTTGCGCTTGCCGCAGTCCAATATGAATCACTTTCACTGTAAAAATGACGTCCTGTTGCTTGGTTGTATAAACCAGTGCTGGAATTATTATTTCTAAACCAACCATTATTATATGCATCTCCAATGTTTGAAATCACATTTCCGTTCATGTTAAGGGTTGTGGTAGCAGTATGGTTTCCAAGGTTATCGCTATAACTTCCGATATTTCCGGATGTGATCATTTCCACCCAACCGGATGTTCCGCCTCCCCATTTTCCTCTTAGCCAATACCTGTTTTCGGTTGCATTAGCAGCCCCAACCATTTGCCAGCCATAAGCTGAACTACCATCAGCTGAGGCGTAATGCATACCTGATTGGATTCCTTGAGCATGAACGTACCCCGCACCTTGAGGATGCCCTGAACTAGTGCCCCATATATCCAATCCGGAATATCCAAATTTCCATGCATTATCCCATGTACATTCACCTGTACCCCATCCGTTGCTGCCTGTCCAATAGTTTTGATCAGAAGTTATATCTCTGCGGTTGGTATAAAGTCGGGCCAAATTAAATGCAGCCCTGGTATAATTTGTTACCGCATATAATTGGGATGTTCCATTCGGGTCAACATAATAACTTCCATCATTTTGGTCTAAAAGCCTATTTCCTGTAACATCGTAATTTGTCCAAATTCCACTTCCAAGAGCAACTTTGGTTACGCCATTTTCCATGACCAAAAGTTGATGAGATAATCCGGCTTTAGATTGGCCACCTACATTCGTATGAGTCCAGGCAAGACCATACATGTTACCTGGAGTTGTTCCATTTGCGGCTAAGCGGTAGGCCGTACCCATTGCAAAAACATTCTGATAGTTTGTGGAAGAATAAACACCCACCAAGCCTAATCCGTAATTTTGATTAGATATTATATCTCCAACATTATTGATGGTATTGCCCGTCATATTTAGTGTTGTAGTTGCGGTATGATTACCTAAGTTATCTCCGGTAGGGGCTGTTATCCCTAAAAATGTTAAAACTCCGGCAGCATTACTTGTGCGGTGATAATTATCGCCCTGTTTAACCATAATGCCTGTAACCCCTGATCCAACAGCATTGTCGGAAGTATTGATATAATCAGTTCCAATATATCCTGAAGGCACGTGTAATTTGAAGCCAGGTCCGGTTGTTCCAATACCTACATTGCCGGCACTTGTTATTGTTAGGGCATTAGCGTTAGCCCCTGTGAAGAAGTCTAAACCTGTTCCATTTGCAAGGATTCGAGCATTTGCACCTGAAGCATTATCTAAAGGAGACATCCAAAGATATCTGGTATTGTCATTGTTTTGAATCTGAATAGCGGGTGACCACGCTCCGGGATAGGCACCAAAATTAACCTGTGCCTGACCATCATTAAGTATCGTTAATGTTCTTGTAGCAGAAGTCGTACCGTTAGTTCCTAAGATTTGCCCTCCGGCTGCAACGTGCAATTTCGCTGCCGGTGAAACTGTTCCAATACCCACACTACCAGCTCCATCGATATACATTCTTTGGGCACTATTTGTTCTGAAATCCAAATAAGTGTTAGCTGTATTTACTGCGCCTCCTGCAAGTATTGCCCATCCTCCGGCACCATGAAGAACACCAATACCAGAGGCATCTGCATAAAAATAGCCATAAAGGGCACCTGCATATGCATTTCTTAATCTTAGGCCAGTTGAGCCTCCCGCCATACCAATGTTCCAATATGCTCCATCAGAATAAAAATGATTAGAGGTAGCTTGATTGTATAAACCAATGCCTGAATTATTATTTCTAAACCAACCGTTATTATATGCTTCTCCAATGTTTGTAATTGTATTTGCATTCATATTCAAGGTGGTGGTAGCAGTATGGTTACCAAGATTATCACCAGGAGCAGATTCCGCATAGCGTGCAACATCAACCCTTACACCGTATGTGTTCGCTCCATTCCAGCCCATTAAAGTAGGATAGGTCGGGCTCCAGGCAACTTGTGAATTCGTATTACTTACTGCAGTACCATCTGGTGATGTTCCAGCTGATGCATCAAATATTGTATGGTTATTACCATAGTTTTTCCACGATAATTGTTCTGCTACAAAGTTACGGTGAACGCCAACCCATGCAGTTCTGATAGGAATGCCAGTAATGTTGGCGTAGGTTGCCGATATAGAGCTGTTTAAGAAGGCAGCAAGAGCGGGAGCGGTTCCTGTCCTAAGGTAATTATCTCCGGCTTTAACCATAACACCGGTTACTCCACTGGCAACGGAGTTGTCGGTTGTGTTTATATAATCTGTTCCGATATACCCGGAAGGGACATGTAATTTGAATGCGGGAGCAATTGTTCCGATACCGACATTGCCACCTAATAAAACTGTCAGCCTTTCACTGCCTGCTGAGCCATCCTCAACAATAGAAAATCTTGTAGTTGATGCGGGGTTTACTAGTCCCCATTGTTTTACTCCATCTTGAACCATATCTAAATATGGTCTTGTACCAGAAGGCTGCCCAATACGAATATCTCCTGCTTGAACATGTAACTTTACTACTGGAGCAGCTGTTCCAATCCCCACATTAGTACCATTATCAAAAATAAGAGAATTACCAAGAGTCGTACCATTAGGTGTCCATTTTGGAACATAATTAAGCGTGCCGCTTCCTCCTGGTTTATTATTAAAGGTATTCCAATCGGTAGAAGAAAGATAACCATTTGCAGCAGTTCCTGATTGAGTAATTGAAATAGCAGGTGTTGTACCACCACTCGAAACAATTGGAGCGGTTCCTGTAACAGATGTAACGGTTCCGGCCCCAGGTGTAACCCATGTAGCTAAACCTGTTGCATCAGATGTCAATACTTTACCAGCTCCGGGAGTACCACCCGTAATTTTCACCTGTCCTGCAACTTCCAATTTTGCACCTGGAGTTGTTGTTCCTAAACCAGTATTTCCGGCAGTAGTAATGAAAAGATCTGAGGATGCATCACTATGCCTAAGATCAATGGTAGAACCAACCAATCTTGATGGTGTATATACTGCTGCGGTACGGTCGTAACCGAAGAAATAAGAATATCCACCGGAAACACCTATTTCGGCACCTTGACCGGCAGCTGTTCCTGCTCCTGTCAACCATCCGGTTGCTCTTATCATATTATTGGATTCGATATCACCAACAACTTTTAATTTTAAAAGTGGTGCGGATGTTCCAATACCAACATTACCATCAATAATTCCATTACCATATGAATGGAAAAGACCGTCACTCGCTCTGATCTCAAATTTTACTGTAGGTGTTGTAGTATTTGCTGCAGATTCGAACGTCCATCCATATCCAGCTGTGTTTTCTATGTAATCTCTGAGGGCCCAGCTTGTAACAAATGTGCCGGAAGGGGCTGTGAGATCTCCATGAGGCCCGGTACTTGTAGCTCCTCCCGGAGACATATAGGTACTCCAGCTAGGATAGGATTGAGAATACCAGGAAATACCGCTATTGGCAAATCCAGCACGGTTAATATCAAGGTATGAATTAGATAATCTGAGAGCGCCACCATTAACATCCAGCCTGCCTCCTGGTGCTGCTGTACCAATACCAACATTACCATTGGCAGCCATAATTCTTATCCGTTCAAGAGGTGTATTAATAACTGTACTAGTTTTGATGACAAGATCCTGAACATCATTGGTTCCTATATAATTTGTGCCTGCTACAGTTCCTGAATTACCCAATAGTGCCCAGGCATTTAATGCGCCATCAGCACCTGTAGCACCCTTGGCACCGGCAGGGCCTGTTGAGCCAGTGCTACCTGTTGAACCGGAAGAGCCAGTGCCTCCTGTAGAACCTGTGGAACCTGTAGAGCTTGTAGAGCCTGTGCTTCCTGTTGGACCTGTTGAACCAGTTGATCCAGTTGAACCTGTGCCTCCTGTGGAACCTGTTGATCCTGTAGAACCGGTACTTCCCGTTGAACCCGTTGACCCCGTTGATCCTGTTGAACCAGTAGAGCCTGTACCGCCTGTTGAGCCAGTTTTGCCAGTTGAACCAGTAATTCCGATAGAACCAGTACTTCCGGTAGACCCCGTATAACCAGTTGAGCCTGTACCTCCAGTTGAACCTGTAGATCCAGTGCTTCCAGTTGAACCAGTATATCCGGTGCTTCCTATTGAACCAGTGGATCCCGTATTTCCGGTAGATCCTGTATCGCCAGTTGAACCGGTACTTCCCGTTGAGCCAGTACTTCCCGTTGTACCAGTGTTGCCTGTTGAGCCTGTTGCACCAGTGGAGCCAGTTCTTCCAGTTGAGCCTGTAAAACCAGTACTTCCGGTGGAACCGGTAGACCCAGTGCTACCTGTAGAGCCGGTTGAACCTGTATTTCCTGTTGAACCTGTAGATCCGGTGCTTCCCGTAGATCCGGTGCTTCCTGTTGAACCCGTAGAACCAGTATTTCCAGTATTTCCCGTAGAACCAGTACTTCCCGTTGAACCCGTACCACCGGTAGAGCCTGTTGAACCAGTACTTCCAGTTGAACCAGTTGAACCTGTGCTGCCCGTAGTGCCCGTTGATCCTGTGCTTCCTGTTGAACCAGTGCTACCTGTAGAGCCTGTTGAACCGGTACTTCCTGTTGAACCTGTGCTTCCTGTTGAACCTGTAGATCCTGTACTTCCAGTTGAACCTGTATATCCTGTCGACCCAGTTGAACCAGTGCTACCTGTAGATCCTGTTGAACCAGTACTTCCAGTTGAACCTGTAGATCCAGTACTTCCTGTTGAACCAGTGCTACCTGTAGATCCTGTTGAACCGGTACTTCCAGTTGAGCCCGTAGAGCCTGTGCTTCCAGTTGAGCCAGTGGATCCTGTACTTCCAGTTGAACCAGTGCTACCTGTAGATCCTGTACTTCCAGTTGAGCCCGTAGATCCCGTACTTCCTGTTGAACCTGTAGATCCTGTATTACCTGTTGAACCAGTGTTACCTGTAGATCCTGTATTACCTGTTGAACCAGTACTTCCGGTTGAGCCCGTAGAGCCTGTGCTTCCAGTTGAACCCGTTGATCCTGTATTACCTGTTGAACCAGTGTTACCTGTTGATCCTGTAAATCCTGTTGAACCAGTACTTCCAGTTGAGCCCGTAGATCCTGTGCTTCCGGTTGAACCCGTTGAGCCTGTATTACCTGTTGAACCAGTATTACCTGTAGATCCTGTATTACCTGTTGAACCAGTACTTCCAGTTGAGCCCGTAGATCCTGTACTTCCGGTTGAACCTGTAGATCCGGTGGAGCCAGTTGATCCGGTGCTCCCGGTATCACCAGTAGAGCCAGTATCGCCAGTTGATCCAGTGCTTCCTGTTGAGCCTGTACTTCCGGTGTCGCCAGTAGAGCCCGTATTACCCGTAGATCCAGTACTTCCTGTATCGCCAGTGAAACCTGTATCACCAGTGGAACCTGTTGAGCCTGTGCTTCCCGTATCTCCAGTACTTCCAGTATCACCCGTAGAACCAGTATCACCAGTACTTCCAGTATCACCAGTAGAACCAGTATCACCAGTACTTCCAGTATCACCAGTGGAACCAGTATCACCAGTTGACCCTGTTGAGCCTGTATCACCTGTAAAACCTGTTGAGCCTGTATCACCAGTAAATCCAGTTGAACCTGTATCACCTGCAGAACCAGTGCTTCCTGTCGAGCCTGTACTTCCAGTATCCCCAGTAGATCCGGTGCTGCCAGTGGAACCGGTGCCGCCAGTGGAACCCGTACTGCCGGTAGAGCCCGTGCTGCCAGTATCGCCTGTAGAACCAGTACTTCCTGTAGGGCCAGTAGACCCGGTACTTCCAGTAGTGCCAGTAGATCCTGTGCTACCAGTAGTGCCGGTTGAACCAGTACTTCCAGTTGATCCAGTTGAACCCGTACTTCCGGTAGATCCCGTTGAACCGGTGCTTCCCGTTGACCCGGTACTTCCTTTTTCGCCAGTTGAACCCGTATCACCAGTTGAACCGGTGGAACCAGTAATTCCTATAGAACCTGTTGCCCCTGTGCTTCCCGTTGAACCAGTACTTCCTGTATCACCTGTAGAACCTGTATCACCTGTTGAGCCAGTGCTTCCAGTTACACCTGTTCTTCCTGTAAATCCTGTTTCCCCTGTGGAGCCAGTAAATCCATTACTTCCGATAGCGCCTGTATTTCCTACATCACCTGTTGAACCTGTAAATCCAATATCACCTGTTGAGCCGGTGACGCCAGTTGCACCAAATGAACCATTATTGCCAGTTCCAGCAATAATAGATTTCCAGTGAGTGCCATTAAAATAGTAAAAATTGTTTGTAGGAACCAGGTAAATCAATAAACCAGTTGCGGGAGAAACAATATTGTTGGTGTCGACAATTCGAGGTATCAATAGTCCTTTGTTTGTAGCTTTTAAGTCAAGAAGCGCACTGGGGTTTGGAGTCAGAGTACCAATACCCATATTGTTTTGCGCAAGCAATCCTCCATCCCGACTAATTGAGATGAAAAATAGTACTGCAATGCTTACAGAAGTAGTTATGTTTTTTGCAATAGTCATTTTATTTTAAAAATATTAGCTTCCGATCTTGCCCAACAATTTTCAAAAAAACAAATTACTGTCAATTTATACGTTAATTTAAGAGCTATGGTTCTGTAATTGTGGTGCATAAAAACATCTTTATTTTTATGCAAACTGTATGGGTTTTTGTTTCATCCATCGTTAAAAAGTGCAGTTTTTTTGTTGTTTAGGGTCTTTCTCTGACGTTTAAATTGTTCTTAATTATTAAGTTACAGGATAAAAAACATTATTTATTTATCAATCCAACAGGTAAAAACAATAGTTTCATTTTACAATCATTTAAAATTGAAAAAATAAAGTATATGATTTTGTTCAAGTTTTATTCTAAGGTCCCAATAATAGCTTCAGCAATAATTAAATCCTGAGGAGTAGTAATTTTAATGTTTTCGCGGTTGCCTTCGATCAAATTTATTTTTTCTCCCATAGCTTCCAGTACACTTGCATCATCAGTAAATGTGTGATGGTATTCTTGTAAAAAGGCTTTCTTTATCAGGCTTGATCGGAAACATTGCGGAGTTTGAACAATAAAATAGGCGCTGCGGTCAACCGCCTTATTAATATTGTTTTTCAATTCCCGTATTGATTCATTTATTTGAATTGCCGGGCTTGCATTGCCTTTTTGTTCGGCAGTTTCAAAAGTGTTTATGATCGTTTGTAAATTAACTAATGGACGGGCAGCATCATGTATTCCTACTACAGCATTTTCAGGGACAAGGGCTAATCCATTTTTTACAGAATGAAAACGGGTTTCACCTCCGTCTGCAAGTTGAAAAGGGATCGTGAAATTGTGTTTTTTGCAAAGAGTTTCCCATTGTTTTCTATATGGTAATGGAAGTACCAGGATAATATTTATTTCAGGAATTGCTTTTGTAAATATTTCAATAGAATGCATCAATATCGGTTTGCCATGCAGTTCAAGGAACTGTTTTGGAATAGCAGTATTCATACGTGTTCCACTCCCTCCGGCAACTATGATGATGTGTTTTTTCAAGGGGTGTTTTTTCGGTTGTTTCTTCTCCGAAAGGTAAGAAAAAAAAATGGTTAATAATTATTGATCTTTTCAATAAGTATTAACCATCACTCAATAACACTATGCTGATTATATAATTAACATAGCATCACCATAGGTATAGAAACGATATTTTTCTTTAATAGCTTCTTTGTATGCTTTTATCATTAAATCATAACCGCCAAATGCACATACCATCATGAATAGTGTTGATTCAGGGGTATGGAAATTAGTGATCATACAATTTGCAACACTGAAATCGTATGGAGGGAAAATAAATTTGTTGGTCCAGCCATTGTATGGTTTCAGGTAACCATCGGTACTTACAGATGTTTCAATAGCACGCATTGTGGTAGTTCCAACTGCACATACTTTCTTTTTTGTTTCACGTGATTTATTAACGATAGCACAAGCGGTATCCGAAATAATTACCTGTTCGGAATCCATTTTATGTTTTGTAAGATCTTCCACTTCTACAGTGCGGAATGTTCCCAAACCAATGTGTAATGTAACATTAGCAAAGTTCACACCTTTTAATTCCAAGCGTTTTAATAACTCACGGCTAAAATGTAAACCAGCTGTTGGAGCAGCTACTGCACCTTCGTTTTTTGCAAATACAGTTTGGTAACGTTCTTTATCTTCTTCGGTTGGTGCGCGTTTAATGTATTTTGGAAGAGGTGTTTCACCCATGTCGTTCAATGTTTTACGAAACTCTTCGTAAGAACCATCAAACAAGAAACGCAGTGTACGTCCACGTGATGTAGTGTTATCAATTACTTCAGCTACTAATGTATCATCATCGCCAAAATAAAGTTTATTACCTATACGTATTTTACGGGCAGGGTCAACTAATACATCCCATAAACGGCTCTCCGCATTAAGTTCACGTAATAAAAACACTTCTATTTTAGCGCCTGTTTTTTCTTTATTTCCGTACATACGGGCAGGGAATACTTTGGTATCGTTCAAAACCATACAATCGCCATCATTAAAATAGCTCAGTACGTCTTTAAATGCTTTGTGCTCGATTTTACCTGTTTTGCGGTGTATAACCATTAATCGTGCTTCATCGCGAACTTTGGCAGGGGTCTCAGCTATTAATTCTTTTGGAAGGTTGAATTTGAATTGTGAAAGTTTCATAAATCTTACGGGATTTTAAATATATATAATGCTTATTTACGGGCGCGAATGTACTACTAATAAAAGGAGATGTCAATGAAAAAGTCAATTATTTGTTTCAATGAGCTCTTTTTCAAACTCCTCCAATGTCAATGCATCTTCTAATTTATAGCTGCCGATACGCGTTCGGCACAAGGCTGTTAAGTGCGCACCACTATTAAGTGCCAAACCATAATCATAAGCTAAAGAGCGTATATAGGTACCTTTACTGCAAACCACTCTAAAGTCCACTTCCGGCAAGGAAATACGTGTAATTTCAAATTCAGTGATGGTAATTTCTTTGGGTTTTATTTCAGCTGTTTTTCCTTCGCGGGCAATATCATAGGCTCTTTTGCCTCCAATTTTAATTGCTGAAAATATAGGTGGTGTCTGCTGGATTTTACCGATAAATTGTTTTGTGGTAGCGTAAATAAGATCCTCAGTAATATGTTTGGTTGGAAAATAAGCATCAATTTCTTGTTCCTTGTCATAGCAGGGAGTAGTGGCTCCGAGGTAAAATGTGCCGGTATATTCTTTTTCCTGAGCCTGGTATTGCTCGATATTCTTAGTTTGTTTGCCGGTACAAACAATCAGCAAACCGGTAGCTAATGGATCAAGGGTGCCTGCATGTCCAATTTTGGATTCCACTCTTTTACCATCCAGCATTAGTGAAGGATGATGTTTAATGATATACTTCATTTTATTTACCACCTGAAAGGAAGTCCAGGTGTATGGCTTATGAATTAGGAGCACTTCTCCAGCCCTGAAATCATAGTTTTTCATTAAACGATGCTTAATTGGTAGCCGGCAAAATATAAAATTAAAATTGTGAGCCCAACAACAATACGGTAATATCCAAACACTCTAAAGCCGTGCTTTGTAAGGAAACCGATGAATGATTTAATAGCGATCATGGCTACAATAAATGCCACAATATTTCCGACTATCAATAAATTGATCTGGTGTGAATCAAATGCGATCCCATCTTTATAATAATCGTATCCCTTTTTTGCAGTGGCTGCAAACATAGTAGGAACAGCTAAAAAAAAGGAAAACTCCGCAGCTGCTTTACGTGTCATTTTTTGTGTTAGCCCACCAATAATAGTTGCGGCAGAACGAGATACTCCGGGTATCATTGCAATAACCTGAAACAAGCCTATTTTAAAGGCGGATGGATAACTTGGCGGAGCATCTGTTTTGTTGTGATCATTAAATAATTTATCCAGAAAAAGAAATAAAACGCCTCCTAAAAATAAGGTAATTCCAACTACTACAACGTTTTCAAGTAAAGCATCAATGTAATCATTGAACAATACACCAAAAATAACGGCAGGGATAAATGCGACAAAAATTTTATAATAAAAATCGAGGGTTTGAAAAAAATGTTTCCAATACAATACAATAACGGAAAGTATTGCTCCCAGCTGGATAGCGATGGTGAACAATTTTGTAAAAGGATCGTGAGCAATGCCCATGATGGATGAACCTAAGATCATGTGACCGGTAGATGAAACGGGTAAAAACTCTGTAATGCCTTCAATAATGGCTAAAATAAAGGCTTGGATGTAGGACATAAATAATTGGAGATTTTTTGAATTGGAGAAATGGAGAATTGTATTTTATCATACTTCAATGGACAGACTTGCGCTCCCTCATCCTTCTCACCACTATCAAAATACAAATTGGGCTATTGCCAAATGACTAAAAACTAATGGCTAATCACTATTTAGTCTTTTGATTTTTTCATGATACCCAACAGTACAATAACAAAACCTACCAATATTGTAACAGGAGCAATAGTTACTCTACGAGTACTGAAAATTTCATCGGCATGGAATTGATTGGGGTCATCAGAGCCACCGCCAACCATCAGTAAATAACCAATAACAACAGTAACAACTCCTATAATGAGGATACGATAGTTTTCTTTTCCGAAAGCAAATCCTGGTTTTCTTGTTTCTTTACTCATTAAAATATCGATTTTAGAAGGCAAATGTAATTATTAATTTGACAATTTGATAATGTGTCAATTTGATAATTGAATTAACATGTTTTAAAATTATTATAAAGTACCACGTTTTGCCTGTTCTGTTTCAATAGATTCAAAAAGGGCTTTGAAGTTGCCTTTACCAAATGAAGTAGCACCTTTACGTTGAATGATCTCGAAAAATACTGTTGGCCTGTCTTCAAGTGGTTTCGTGAAAATTTGCAACATATAGCCTTCGTCATCACGGTCAACCAAAATGCCTAATTTGGCCAGCTCTGCCACATTTTCATCAATTTTTCCTACACGATCCTGCAATTCATCGTAATAAGAGGTAGGGATCGTTAAAAACTCCACTCCACGGCTTTGTAGAACGGAAACTGTTTCAATGATATTATCAGTTGCCATTGCAAGATGCTGTACACCCTGACCTTCATAAAAATCAATATATTCTTCAATCTGAGACCTCTTTTTACCTTCAGCAGGCTCGTTTATCGGAAATTTAATACGGCCATTCCCATTGCTCATTACCTTACTCATTAAGGCAGAATATTCGGTTGAAATATCTTTATCATCAAAAGATAAAACATTTACAAAGCCCATCACTTTTTGGTAATAGTCAACCCAGGTATTCATTTCATTCCATCCTACGTTACCCACCATGTGATCGATATATTTCAGGCCGGTTGGAGTTGGATTGTAATCTGATTCCCAGGGTTTGAACCCGGGTAAAAAAGTGCCTTTATAATTTTTACGCTCTACAAAAAGATGAACTGTTTCACCATAGGTGTAAATTCCAGAACGAATCACGTAACCATTTGAATCTTCCTCTTTAGTAGGTTCCATAAAGGATCTGGCACCTCTTGAAATAGTTTCATTATATGATTTTGTTGCGTCATCCACCCAAAGTGCAACCACTTTTACACCATCACCATGTTTGCGCAAATGATCGTTAATAGGGGATTTAGAATTAAGCGGAGTAGTAAGTACAATACGGATCTTGTCCTGTGCCAATACGTAAGATGTATAATCGCGGCAGCCAGTCTCCAGCCCTTTGTAAGCAAAGGATTGAAAGCCGAATGCTGTTTTGTAAAAATGTGCAGCTTGTTTGGCATTACCAACATAAAATTCTACATAATCAGTTCCGTTCAAAGGTAAAAAGTCACCGGCTTCTTTGTAAACTTTTTCTAATGTTGGCGCAATATCTTTTGAGTTCATGTTTTAGTAGTATTAAGTATTGAATGTTATTATGTATGTTGAGCATTAAAAACAGTATCCCGCTTTTAATTAATTCAATTGAGGTACAAATTTAGTTAACAAAATTCATTTAGCGATAAAATAAATCAATTTATAAATGTGATAATTGGAATGTTTAACTGCCCGAATGAAAGAATTTATTTTGTTCAGGCGGGTTTTCAAATTTTCAATTTTTTAAATTGATTGTTTCGGTATCTTTGCATTGTTGTGCCAGAAAAAAATATCAAAAATATGAGTTCAGGTGATGGTGCGAATGCGCTTATTAAACCTATAATTACGGGTGTAAAAGATACATCAATAGCCCCTTCTTTATTTAAAAACCATTTATTACCGGTTAAAAATCCCAAGCCAGAAATTCATTTTACTAATTATGATTTTGTGATCACTGGGATATTGTTGTTCTTGTATATATTATTTGTTTGGATGTATGTATCCAATTATAAAAAATTGAGTCAGATAATTAATGGGTTTTATATTAATCGTAATTCCAATCAATTGTCACGCGATGAGCTATCGATAGGCAACAGGGTGTCGGTTTTTTTATCGATCTTTTTTATCATCACCCTCACTATATTTATCAGCAGGATCATAGCTTATTATGGCTTCCAATTTGGCATAAGTAATATCGCTGTTTTAAATTTAATTATAGGGATTGCTGTCATAGCTGCCTATAGCTTAAAGTTTGCAAGCATTAAATTATTTGGATATATTTTTAAAGTACAAAGGGAAGCAAATGATTATATGATGACCATTTTTTTGTTTTGCAATACATTGGGTTTATTCATGCTCCCGATAGTTGTAGGCTTAACCTTTGTTAAACAAGTTTCTCCTGTAGTTTTTATATATTCGGGGATAGGGGTTATTGTCACTTTTTTCATGGTAAGAATGATTCGTGGGTTAATTCTTGGCCTTAACAGTTCAGAGATTTCCAAAATCTATTTATTTATGTATCTTTGCACTCTTGAAATATTACCAATTGCTATTATGGTGAAATTATTTATGCTTAATGTTAAATAATTCCCTTTGAAAATGGTGTATTTATTGTTTTGTTTTTTTAATTTAACGATAGCTCGACAAAATTGAAAATAAAGACCATACTCGTTACTCAGCCAAAGCCAGAGGGTGATAAATCACCTTATTTTGATCTTGCAAAAAAGTGCAATGTAAAAATTGACTTTCGCCCTTTTATACACATAGAGGGTGTTTCTGCATTGGATTTCAGAAAAGACAAAATAAATATTTTAGAGCATACCGCTGTAATAATGACCAGCCGTAGCGCGGTTGACCATTATTTTAGAATGTGTCAGGAAATGAGAATCACTGTTCCGGAAACAATGAAATATTTTTGTATTTCAGAATCAACAGCATTTTACCTTCAGAAATATGTGTTGTATCGTAAACGTAAAATATTTCATGGTAAACAAACCATTATTGACCTAATGGTTGTTATTAAAAAACACAAAGACGAAAAATATTTATTGCCTTGTTCAGATATTCATAAGGAGGAGATCGCAGATAAGTTAGATGAGCAGAAAATAAAGTATACAAAAGCTGTTATGTATCGCACTGTTTGCAGTGATTTGAAGGATCTGGCAAATGTAAATTATGATGTGTTGGTGTTTTTTAGTCCATCAGGAATTAAGTCTTTATTAAAAAACTTCCCCAAGTTTAAACAAAATAAAACCCGAATAGCAAGTTTTGGTTCCACTACTGCTCTTGCCGTTAAAGATGCCAAATTAAAGGTAGATATATCGGCCCCAAATCCGAAAGCTCCATCCATGACAATGGCGCTTGAACAATATATTATAGCAAATAATAAAGCTGCTAAATAGTTTAATCTTCCGCAACTTATCAAATAAAGGCTTTTACGAATAGGATAATTATCCTTTTATAGATCTTTTTTGACACGAATTTCACGAATTTAAATCAAACCAGTAATTATCAGAGTAATAGGGAAATTGAACCGGATCATATTCGTTTCAACCGTTGAAGTGTGAAAATTTTACATTTGAAAAACAAAAGAGTACATTTGTTAAGGATGTTTTGCGTAACATTCAGCAATAAGCTGTCGTAGAATATTTATTTTTTATTAAAACCACTTTTATGAAAAAATCAATACTTGCTTTATCTCTCTCTCTTTTATTACAACTAACTCTGTTTTCTTCATTTTCCTTTGCACAAAACTGGGCCTGGGCAAAAAGCGCTGGTGGGTTACAAAAAGTGGAATCATACTCCATAGCTATTGACAATGCAGGAAATAGTTACATAACAGGTTGGTTTGAAGACTCCTTAAAATTCGGATCTTTTACCTTGAAAGCCAGTGTTGCCGGCAATTCTTTTGCAAGCGATATTTTTATTGCAAAATATGACATTAATGGCAATTTCGTTTGGGCAAAAAAAGCGGGTGGTACCAGCTATGATTATGGTACAGGAATCGCTACGGATGCTGTGGGTAACGTTTATGTTACCGGGCTCTTTTTAGGTACTGCGGCTTTCGGGACCCTGAGTATAACCAGTATTTCTACCGATTATGATGTATTTGTAGCTAAGTACGCTCCCGATGGTACAGCGCTTTGGGTAAGAAAAGGTGGGGGAACTGCATGGGATGTGGGAAGCGGTATTTGTATTGATAAATCAGGTAATTGTTTTATTGCCGGGGCTTTTAGAGGAACAGCCACTTTTGGAACTACGTCTTTAATAAGTGCGGGAAATTATGATGGATTTATTGCAAAATATGATAGTGCAGGAGTTTTCAAGTGGGCGAAAAGCGCAGGAGGGTTGTTAGAAGACAGGGCTCAAAGTATTAGCACTGATGCTATTGGTAATTGTTATGTTATAGGGTTTTACAATGGTACCGCCACCGTTGGTACTTCTATACTTACGAGCGTTGATAGTACTGATGTATGGATCGCAAAATATGATGCTGCCGGAACTTTTGCATGGGCAAAAAGTGCGGGTGGAACCGGTGCTGATGAGGGTAAGGGTATAGTGTCGGATAAAGCGGGTAACACGCACGTTACCGGGTATTTTGAGGGGAGCGCATTGTTTACCACTATTAACCTGACAAGCTTTGGTTCCAGAGATATTTTTGTTGGGAAATACGATTACAAAGGAGATATTATGTGGATGAAAGGTATGGGAGGTGTACAAGGAGATATAGGATATGGAATTAGTATTGATAGTTCCAGCAATACTTATGTAGCGGGTTCTTTTTATGGCGCAGCAATGTTTGATACAATTAGCGTTGTGAGTGCAAATCAGGATGATGCCTTTGTTGCGGGGCTTGATTATTATGGCAGCACTAAATGGCTGATTCAGGCTGGTGGTGGAGATCCGGATATAGGAAGAGGAGTAATAGCCAGTACTTCGGGCAGTTGTTATACTACCGGATATTTTAGTGGTTCCGCTACTTTTGGTACTCATACTGTAACAGGTTTCAGTGATAATGATCTGTTTGTAGCTAAAGTGGATAGCGTTTTTATTGTTAATCCTATAATGACCGGATTAAACGAAGATGCTACTGATCTGAAGAATTTTGTTCTCTATCCTAATCCGTCCAATACTGATGTTACTATCCAATTTGAAACAAAGCTCACGAGTGTGCAAGTGAGTGTTGAATTGTTTGATGTATTGGGCAAAATAGTAACAGATAGGGCTGTTGTATCTGAGACCAGGAGTTTTAATAATAAAAAACAGGTAACGATCAACAGGGGCAGTTTGCCTGACGGGCTTTATTTGGGGAAAGTTATTGCGGGAAATAAAATATACACTACTCGGTTTATGCTCATTTCCCCAAGTACTCAGCACTAAATTGCAAATTTAAATTTATGGATCAAGTCGATAATTTACTTGGGACGTTCCCCTTTCTTTTTTCAAGAAAGGGGCGAACTTGGACTTTATCATAGGGCTTCAATATTTTCTGAAAAATGAAAAGCCTCTTCAAGTAACCATTCATTCATTCATTCATTCATTCATTTTCATTGATTTATTCGGGCATCATGTCCATGGCAATCTCTTTGCATATTCTATTGAAGTCAGCTTGAATAGGGGAGGTTTTGTCCCAGGAGTTTTGTTAGGAAGCAAAATTAGTAAATAAAAAAAGGGTGTTACTCGCATATTAGCCAGTAACACCCTTTTTTTAAGGCTTAAACGAATTTAAATATCTTTTTTGTACAATAAGTAGTGTTTCACTAAAACAGTTGGACCGTCCTTAGCAGCTTTAACTTCTACTTTTTCATCAACAGGTTTATAGCCTTCTAATTCTATTTTTACCTGGTATGTTTTTCCAGCTAAAATTGTAATAAAATAATCTCCGCTTCCTGAGTTAGATAAAGTACTACCTATTTTTGTCCCATTTTGGTCGTAATACACTATTTCTGCTTCCATAGCACTTCCATCGGTAGCGTTGAAGATGGTGCCTTTTAAAATAGCCATAGAATCGATAACTTTAGCTTTCATATCCTTTTCAAGGATCGGGTAATTTGACAAATCTACCTTATAGATATCAAGATCACCTTTACCACCTTTTCTGTCGCTGGTAAAATAGCCTGCCTGAGCATCAACAGATAAAGTTAAGCTCATATCATTATCAAGGGTGTTTATAGGGTAACCTAAGTTAACAGGTTTTGACCATTTACCATTTTCATTAACTGTTTTGAAAATATCATATCCACCCATAGAGTTGTATCCATTTGAGCTTAAGAACAATGTTTTTCCATCAGCAGCTAAGAAAATTCCACCTTCGTCTTCAGTTGTGTTTACATCCGGACCAAGATTAACAGGAACATCCCACTCAGTACGGCTTTTACGTTTCGATACGTAAATGTCGGCATGACCGAAACCACCTTCCGGACGCTCACTTACAAAGTAAAGCATACTGCCATCCGGTGAAATACAAGCACCACCTTCAAAAAACGTGGTATTGATTGGTTTGCCTATTGTTACAGGTGATCCCCATTTTCCGGAAGAACTCAATTTTGAAAAATAAATATCTCCACCGCGAGATTCACCTTCGGTGTCATTTCTATAAACAAAAATTGCTTTACCATCAGGTGAAATACTTGTACAAGCATCGTGACCTTCAGTATTGATAGCTCCCGGAACCAATTCCGCATCAGCCCATGTTTTTTTAACTGAATCCCATCTTGAAATGTAAATATCCTCGTAGTATTTTTTATCCCCTTCGATATCCAATGCACTTGATTTTCCGGGACGTCTGGAGGTGAAAATCAACGTTCTTCCATCCGCAGTAATTGATGGATTCTTATCGTCATATTCAGAATTAATTACATCACTTACGTTTTCAATTTTAACAGCAACAGGTTTTGCCATCAATATTTTAGCCTGATTTACCTGAGAAAGGAATACATTTATATCACTTTCATTTGCTTTTTTACCCTCACCTACAGCGGCTTTAAAGGCTGTAAATTCGATAAGTGCAGAATCTACATTTCCGTCCATAAAATATAATTTACCAAGAAGTAATGAAATGTCTTCATTTGCCTTAGGATCAATGTTTTTGGCTTTTTTTGCGTTATCAAGTGCCTGAACAAATTGATTCATTGAAAAATAACATTCAGCTATATGAAAAAGTATATTGGCATCGTTGGGAAGGGTTTTCAACAGGTCGTTATAAACATTTAATGACCCTTGATAATCGCCAGCATAAAAACGTTGCTGAGCGTTGAACATTTTTACCTGATCTTCGCTTTTTTCAATTATACTTTTTTGGGCGGATACGGTAGTTATTGAAAACATCAACAGAACCGACAAATACATTATTTTTTTTATCATAACTGAACTATTAAATTGAATAGAAGAAATTACAGAAAAAACTCAATTTTTATTTATTTACTGCAAACTTAATAAAAAAAGCCATACTTCATAGAAAATTTGGAATTACATTTTTTAAAAGGTAAAATAAGTGCGGATTGCAAAAAATTAGAGCTTCATTTTTGAAATATAGTCTAAAAACAGGTTTAACGCTTTTTCTTTTAAGCTATCATAATCATATTTAATATTAATGGTAAGATAGGCTCCAATATCGGTTGCGTAGGTATTTTGTTCAACTAATTCAGCAATTAATTTAGTCCGGTTATCAATTCCAAATTTTAAAGCCCGGTTGAATTCACTGATAAAGTGATCCGGCAATTTTTTATTGGCTACCCAACAGGCAAAAACAAAAGGTAATTGTGTTAATTTTTGCCATTCTTCGGCCAGATCATACGAATAAGGGTATTTGTTTTCCAATTCAAATGTTCGATCTCCAATAATAACGGCCGCAGTATTACCTTCTATATCATTTTCATAGTCAGCCTTTGCGGAGATCCATTGAGGATCTATTTTCCAAAAATTAGCAGCTAACACTTTTACAAGTAAAACGGATGTTTTTGATTGATAATCGAGCAAAATGTTTTTTATTTCCTGTAAGGGGACTTTGCTGTATAATATTACTGATGCTACTTTTCCTTCGGCACCAATACAGTAATCGCTGATGATATACTTTTCTTTTAGCTGCGGCAATACTGCAACCGGAATTAATCCAATATCAACTTTCCCCTCTATTAATTTTTGTGCACAAACAGATGGAATATCCAGTTGTAAGTCAATTTCATTGATCAATTTAGAATGATCTAAACCATACATAAAAGGTTTGGAATTCAAATAAGATACAACTGATATTTTTATTTTACTCATAAATTTAATTTCGAAAAAATAAAAATACAGTATTTTGTTTTAAGTATAGAAAAACTCCAGAGAATTAGGAAATAATACGAAACCTAGGATCTAATATTATTGATACGAATCAAGGCTTAAAGCATCCCGCTTTGCATGAAAAGATGCATTAAGTTGAAGAGGAAATGCAGGCCCACAGTCTCCGACAGGCTCTGACTGACCGTGCGCTGATTATTGGGACGTAATTCGTGCATTTAATTTACAATTCATAGTGTTATTAAAAATCAAAGGCTATTTTTGTAATTAAAATCCTCCAAAATGTATAAACACATTATCCTATTGTTGCTTGTATTGTTTTCCTGTTTTGAAAATGGCAATGCACAAATATATAAACAGACTATACGTGGAAAAGTTATAGACACTGATTCTAAATCACCTGTATTTGGTGCAAATATTATTTTATTGAATAGTGATACTTTGATCGGTTCAACAACTGATGTGGACGGAAAATTTCGTTTGGAAAATGTACCTATCGGGAGGCGGACGATAAAAGTAACTTCTATCGGATACGAAGAAACTATATTGAATAATATTATTATTACTTCCGCTAAAGAAATGATCTTAACGGTTGAATTACGTGAGAAAGTTTACTCATCCGAAGTAATTGAAATAGTAGCTGAAAAAGATAAAACAAAAGCAAATAATGATCTGGTAAGTGTAAGCTCACGTAACTTTCAGGCGGAAGAAGCCAACCGTTATGCGGGAAGCAGAGGCGATCCAAGTAAAATGGTTTCGAATTATGCAGGTGTTTCATCCGGGAATGATGCTCAGAATAATATTATTGTTCGTGGTAACTCACCGTTGGGTGTTTTGTGGCGTTTGGAAGGTGTTGATATACCAAATCCCAACCATTTTTCTACACAAGGGGCATCAGGTGGACCAATAAGTATGCTTAATACCAATGTACTTGGTAATTCTGATTTTTTAACCGGAGCCTTCCCATCTGAATATGGAAATAAAACAGCTGCAGTATTTGATCTGAAATTGCGAAACGGGAATAACGAAAAGAGAGAATTCACCGGACAGGTTGGTGTTAATGGTATTGAGCTGGGAGCGGAAGGGCCGATATCAAAGAAAAAGGGAAGTTCTTATATTGTGAATTATCGTTATTCCACGTTGGAAGTATTTAACAGGTTGGGAATCTCATTTGGTGTTTCCGCTAGTCCTCAATACCAGGATCTGTCATACAAATTCAATATTCCAACCGAAAAGGCGGGCATATTTACTTTTTGGGGTATTGGTGGAATCAGCTCTATCTCTTTATTGGACAGCAAACAAAAATCAAGCGATTGGTCCTTTACTACAAAAGGAGAAGATCTTGTTTTCAAAACAAGTATGGGCGCAACAGGACTTTCACATACTTATTTTTTTAAAAGTAATGTTTCGGGAAAACTTTCGTTGTCCGCTTCTGCAAGCGATTTTGATGTAACTATTGATTCGCTTTCACCTGTGGATGTTTCCAAATTCAGAATAGCCGGAAACAATTCAACGGAAGGGAATTTAATTGCTAATTACACAGTTACGGATAAAATAAATGCAAGTCATTTAGTTAAAGTAGGTGCAACTTATCAGACGCTGTTTTTCGATGCTCATTCCTTTGCGTATTCCACGTTATATGGCAAATATATTAAGGAATTGGATGTAAATAATTCAACTGCAGGTTTGTTCCAATCTTTTGTAGCATGGCAATTCCGGCCTACGGATAAACTGACTATTAATAGCGGTATACATTATCAGAATTTTTTATTGAATAAGACCTGGGCACTGGAACCACGGTTAGGGATGCGTTATCAGCTGTCGCCCAAACAAAATTTTAGTATTGGTTATGGAATGCACAGTCAGATGCAACCTACCATATATTATTTTTATGAAAATTACATTCCTGCAACCGACAGTTATTACATGAGCAACCGTAATTTAGATCTGTCGAAAAGCCATCATCTTATTTTAAACTACGATTATAATTTTGCAAATGGTTTCAGGTTTAAACTCGAAACATATTATCAATATTTATATAATATTCCTATACAGCAATATTCGAGTTCATCCTTCTCTATGATCAATGAGGGTAATGCTTTGGAAGGACTTACATTAATTGATAGTTTGGTGAACAAGGGCGATGGAAAAAATTATGGAGTAGAATTTACTATTGAAAGATTTTTTAGCAAGCACTATTATTTTTTAACCACTGCATCTGTATATCAATCAAAATATAAAGGCAGTAACAATTTGGAAAATCATACAAGTTATGATGGTGGATATGTGGCCAATGCCCTTGTTGGTTATGAATTAGAATTAGGAAAAAATAAAATCAAATCGCTTTCACTTGATCTGAAATATACCCAAGCAGGAGGAAACAGGTATACACCAATAGATCTGGAAAAATCAAATGCTGCAGGTATGGCTGTTTATATTGACAGTGAAGCTTTTTCAAAAAAAGTAAAAGATTATTCCCGATTTGATATTAAGCTTTCCTATAAAACGAACAGAAAAAAGACTTCACAAAGTTTATTTGTAAGTATTGAAAATATATTTGATACACAAAATATTCTTAGACAATCCTATAACAGGGATACAAAATCCATACAAACCGAATACCAATTCGGCATATTTCCTTATGGTGGTTATAGGATAGAGTTTTAGAAATTTTTCGGTCTATTGAATTTTAGAATCAATTTGTTTCTCAATTCTGAAATTCAACAATTACTGTGCAATCCAGCCACCGTCTATAGGGATTGCGGTGCCTGTGATCATTGAAGCTGCATCAGAGGCTAAAAATAACGCTAAGGCCCCAATTGATTGACTGGTAACAAATTCTTTGATCGGATGTTTTGCAAGCATGATCTTATCGATCACTTCTTTTTCAGGGATATTATGGGATATGGATTGTTCCGAAATTTGTTTTTCAACTAAAGGTGTTTTAACATAACCCGGGCAAATTGCATTCGCAGTTATTCCGAATGGCGCACCTTCCAGTGCCAACACTTTTGTTAAGCCCACCAAGCCATGTTTTGAGGCCACATACGCTGCTTTGTATTCGGAAGCAACTAATCCGTGAGCTGAAGCAATATTAATGATCCTGCCGGTTTTTTTCTCTTTCATTCCCGGCCAAACAGCCTTAGAAGTATGAAATGCTGCTGTTAAATTAATTCCAATGATATCATTCCACTTCGCTGCAGGAAAATCCTCAATGGGTGAAACATATTGAATCCCCGCATTGTTGATCAATACATCTATATTGCCGAATTTGGATGTTCCTTCTTTAATCATTGAACTGATCTCGGAAGGGTTAAGCATGTTGGCGGATAAGTATAGAGTATTCACCTTGTATTCTTTCCCAACCGATTCGGCTATTGCAGGTCCATCTGTTTCTAAACCATTAAAAATAATATTGTAACCTGCCTTCGCAAACTCCTTGGCAATGCCTAATCCAAGGCCACTGGTACTGCCTGTTATTAATACTGTTTTCATAAGTTAAAAAAGATGTACTGTTTTTTTATCGTGTAAAAGTTCCCCTAAATAACCAAATTGAAAATCAAAAATCTTCAGTTTTTTTACTCCTTTATTTCATGAATACGATTAATAGGTATAACAAGTGCCTTGTTTAAAAGAATCCGCTTGTCGGTGATTCCCCAAATGGTTGTTTTTATTTGTTTAATGCCTTCATCATCAGCAAAAATAATTGTCACTTTCGTTTTATAATTATTTCCGAGCAATATTGCTCTTTCTATGTCTCGTTTTCGTTGCTGGATAGCGTCTTCCGATTGAAGTACTTCTTTATCGGGAAAATGCAATTCACTGATCTTACTTTTTTCGATAGTAAGGGGTTTGACAGGGACCTGAATAAATTCCATTATCAATTGAACTGTTTGTGGAACCGCTTCCAGATTGAGCGTATGTCCGGCACCTGAGATAACAATAAATTTACTTCCGGGAATTGAATCACCAACCGCTTTTCCCATGTGTACGGGCAGTAAAGCATCTTTTTCACCATGGATGACAATTGTTGGGATCTTAATTTCTTTAAGTTTTTCTCTGTAGTCGCCACGTTTATAAGTGGCATCCATTAATTTGTTAAGAGCCCCGGCATCTGTATTGGTGGTTTGCCTTGAGTTTTTAAGAATATTAATAGGTATCAAAGGATGTTCAAAATAGGCTTCGCTTAATACGGTAGGGAGCATCACATCAAGCATAAGTGAATACCCTCCTGTATCTAAAGCTCTTTGCCAGGCTAATGATATTGCCTCAAAATAAGATGTTTTATGAGCAAAAGAGGAAAGCAGTATCAGGTTGTTCACTTTTTCGGGATAATTAAGAGCAATGTGCTGGGCAACGAGGCTTCCGTAGGATATACCTGCTATGTCTATCTTTTTTATCTGTAACGAATTAAGTAAACCATTCACATCGGCAGCATGTTGATCAAAGTCACGTTCAGCACTTTTTGAATCAGATTGCCCCTGGAAAATAAAATCACATAAAATAATCTGATAGTCGTTTGTAAAGGCCGGAAGCATTAATAACCAGGCTACCGTTGATTGAGATAATCCATTAAGAAAAAGTATATATTTTTTTGAATTTAGATTTCCATGAACTTCATAATGAAGATTCAGATTGTCGGAAGTTTTATAGTACATATGAAAAAGATTAACAGATTATTAAATGATTATTGTTAGTTGTTTGCCTATTGTCCAATTGTTAAATTGTTTTTTATTAGCATTCCTTTGATCTTGATCCATGAATAACAAATGCCGCTGGAAACCAATAAAACACATACAAACCAGAGTGCTAAATATAAAGGATTTGACACGGTTTTATATATTTCGGTTGCAATATTTCCAATAATTATCCATTGAATTATATATACAATAGTAATGTTTTTTCCCAACCATTTCAAGTAAAGAAATAAAATTGTGGCTCCAAATCTCTTGTCAATTTCGTTAATAAAAAAACTATAAAAGAAGAGAAATGAGATCACCCATAAAAAGAAGATCAATCCATGATGATAATAGGCCGGGAGATCGGATGAGATGGTAATAGCATATTGAATGGTAAGAGCCAAAAACAGTAGAAAGGAAACTCCAAGAATCATTTTTACCTTCGACTTATGTAGTAAGCTAAGATCATAACCCTGTGTTATTTTATACAAAAGAATACCTGTTAAAGAGTAGGATAACCAAGGGAATAAAGGGAAGTACGACCATGTTGAAGCGCCATAAAACAATGAAAGGATATATTTTAAAAAGGGCTGTTCGGTAGAATGATCTAACAGGAAATTACCCAGAAATGCTGAAATAATAATAGAAACAATAACTAAAATAATATTTCTATCAAGTGCTTTTTTCAATACTGCAATACAGATTATACTTAAACCGGCAAGTAGCAATATATCAACACCAAAAATATAAGGCCAAATATCAATATCAAGTAAACCTTTATTTACCGATAAGATCAAATTGCAATTTAATGCAAGATTTAAAAATATTCCTAAAAAAATAATTTTTACTCCTCTTACTATTAATTGAATTGTTGTTTTTTTTGATTGAGCAATAAAATACCCGAAGATCACCATAAATAAAGGAGCTACAGGAGGGCCTCCTAAAAAGAGTAGTAGTTGACCTAAGTTGCTTTTGAAAATATCGTGTGTAGCAAATAATTCAATGATGTGTACCTGAATCATCAATACTGCCGCTATTCCTTTTAATAAATCAGCAGTTGGGGTTCTGTTTGTCATTTTGAAAGAAGTCAAAAGAGAAAAAATTCAAAAGTCAAAAATTCTTTGCTCAACAAAAAAGAAGTCGAAATAAAGGACAAAATGTAATTCAAGTATAAATTCAATTTTTTCTATTGTGATTATTTTGACTTTTGACTTAAAACTTTTAACTTTTTGATCTAATTCCCAAATTCACTCATAAAACGAATGCGCATTAACCGGATCTCTTCTTCAGTATAATCATCCTCACCTAATTCAGTTATGGCCGCCTCAATAGAATCAGTAGCTGATTCCTTGAAATATTCCATAGCTTCCTGTTGCTTATCGTCATCCATATTATCGTTTATATAATAAGCGATATTCACTTTTGTTCCTGAGTGTACGATGCTTTCAATTTCGGCAATTAAATCAGATAAACTTAATCCTTTTGCACTTGCAACATCTTCTAAAGGTAGCTTTCTGTCAATGCTTTGGATGATATGAACTTTTAATCCCGATTTATTAACGATTGATTTTACAACAAGATCGAGTGGACGTTCGATTTCATTGTCCTCCACATATTTTGTAATAAGATCAAGAAATGGTTTTCCGAATTTTTGTGCTTTACCTTGTCCAACTCCGGTTATATTAACCAACTCATCCATTTTAATAGGATACTGAATTGCCATTTCTTCCAGAGATAACTCTTGAAAAATAACGTAAGGAGGAAGTTTTAATTTATGGGCAGTTTGTTTTAATAGATCTTTTAATGCGGCAAATAAAGCAGCATCAGCACCGGAACCTCCTTTGTTACCAGGGCCTCCTTCATCATCATCTGTTTCAGTTCCTTCATAATCGTGATCTTTGGTAACCATCATACTGTATGGCTCATCCATAAAAATTTTGCCTTCGGGGGTAGCTTTTAATAAACCATAATTTTCAACATCTTTAGCTAAAAGGCCTGACACGAGAGCCTGACGGATAACTGCATTCCAGTATTTTTCATTTTTTTCGTCTTCAGCTCCCTTACCAAAACATTCCAGTTCGTTGTGTTTGTATGCTTTTGTTGTTGAATTGATAGTACCTAAAAGTATATTGATTATATCTTTCGTTTTAAATTTTTCTTTTACGTCCAATATAGCTTCAATGGCTAATGCCACATCATCCATACCTTCAAATTTTTGTTTCGGGTTACGACAGTTGTCGCACATTCCACCACAGCCGGTATCATCAAATTCTTCTCCAAAATAATGTAATAAGAATTTTCTTCTGCAACTTGATGTTTCAGCATAAGAAACGGTTTCATGTAATAGTTGTTTACCTATTTCCTGCTCAGAAACAGGCTTTCCTTTCATGAATTTTTCCAACTTCAAAATATCGTCATGGCTGTAGAAAGTAACACAGTTGCCTTCACCACCATCTCGCCCGCCACGACCAGTTTCCTGATAATAACCTTCTAATGATTTTGGAATGTCGTGGTGAATCACAAAACGAACATCCGGTTTGTCGATACCCATACCAAATGCAATAGTAGCAACAATTACATCGATATCTTCCATCAAAAACAAGTCTTGTGTTTTTGCACGTTCTTTTGCTTCCAGACCCGCATGATATGGTAATGCTTTAATACCATTTACACGAAGTGTTTCAGCAAGCTCATCAACTTTTTTTCGGCTCAGGCAATATACAATACCTGATTTACCTTGTTGTCCTTTGATGTATTTGATAATTTCTTTTATCGCATTAGTTTTGGGACGTATATCGTAATAAAGGTTGGAGCGGTTAAAAGATGATTTGTAAAGATTAGCACTTGTCATACCAAGGTTCTTTTGGATGTCCTGCTGTACTTTAGGTGTAGCTGTTGCGGTTAATGCAATGATCGGCACTTTTCCTATTTGCTCTATTATTTGGCGTAGTCTGCGGTATTCAGGGCGGAAATCATGTCCCCATTCGGATATACAGTGTGCTTCATCAATGGCAAAAAAGGAGATCTTTATTTCTTTAAAAAATGCAATATTGGCCTCTTTTGTTAAACTTTCAGGTGCTACATATAATAGTTTTGTTTTCCCATCAGTAATATCTTTTTTAACTTTAGTTATTTCAACTTTTGATAAGGATGAATTAAGGAAGTGGGCGATGCCTTCTTCATTACCGAAGTTACGTAACGCATCTACCTGATTTTTCATCAAAGCAATAAGTGGTGAAACAATAATAGCAGTACCTCCACTCACTAAAGCGGGTAATTGATAACATAAGGATTTACCTCCACCGGTAGGCATAATTACAAATGTATCTTTGCCTTCCATAAGGCTTGTAATAATTGCCTCTTGCTGTCCTTTAAAGCTGTCGAATCCGAAAAATTTTTGCAAACATTGTTGAAGGGACGTATCTACATCGAGCATCATTTTAATATTTTTGATTTTTAATTAATATAGCGTGTAATAGATTATCAAGGAAAAAAACTAATTTTATACCGTTTTAATGAATCAGCAAAATTTGTTTCTTTTATTATTGTTAATGTAAATATATAGTAAAATTTGTTCTAATGACAAACAGTTCTCCACTTTATTTTAAATATTCTACCAAGTGAATAAATCCATCGATAAAATAATTGAACTGGCCAAATCAACCTTAACTATTGAGGCGGACTCAATTCGTAATCTGTTGAATTATATCAATAATGATTTTGTTGCATGTGTTCAACTAATATATGAATCAAAAGGAAGGGTTGTTGTTACTGGTATCGGAAAGAGTGCGATTATTGCTCAAAAAATAGTAGCTACTTTTAATTCAACCGGTACTCCAGCCATATTTATGCATGCTGCGGATGCTATACATGGTGATTTAGGTACCCTTCAGCAGGATGATATTGTAATATGTATTTCGAAAAGCGGAAATACACCGGAAATTAAGGTATTGGTCCCACTTTTAAAAATTGGGGGAAATAAACTGATCGCATTGGTTGGTAATATTGAATCGTATTTGGCTAAACAAGCTGATTATATATTAAACTCTACAGTGGAGAAAGAGGCTTGTCCGAATAACCTTGCACCAACCTCAAGCACTACGGCACAATTAGCCATGGGGGATGCTTTAGCGGTTTGTTTGCTTGATTACAGAGGCTTTTCCAGTAAAGACTTTGCCAAGTATCATCCAGGAGGAGCATTGGGAAAGAAATTGTATTTAAAAGTTTCAGATATTTCATCACAAAATGAAACCCCCCAAGTGAAACCTGGTGATTCAATAAAAGCGGTTATTCTGGAGATTTCGTCCAAGCGATTGGGTGCCACTGCTGTAATTGATAATGATGAGTTAGTTGGTGTGATCACTGATGGTGATTTGCGTAGAATGCTTGAAAAATCTGATTCCATAAATGATCTAAAGGCTTCTGATATTATGAATAAAACACCTAAAAGGATAGAGGCGGATGAATTGGCAATAAACGCAATGTTATTGTTGGAACAGAATAATATCACGCAATTAATTGTGACGGATAAAGGGAAGTATCATGGTTTTGTACATTTGCATGATCTGCTTAAAGAAGGGATAATTTAAATCCTACGAATTACGAATTTTAACGAATTACGAATCTGTGTTTTTATAATTTATAATTTTTAAATAAGTATTATACATATATCCCTAAAAAGCTTCTTTTTGGGGAGATAGAAGGATCTTTAAATGAAAAGAATAGCGGCCATAGTTCCAGCATACAATGAAGAAGAGGCAATAGCATTTGTTGTGAATGATATTAATACTTTGGCGGAATCTCAACAATTATTGATAGATGTAATTGTGGTAAATGATTGTTCTAAAGATTCCACAGCAGAGGTAATTTCCAAACTTAACTGTATTGCTCTAAACCTGCCTATTAATTTAGGAATAGGCGGTGCAGTACAAACTGGTTTCAAATACGCTTTAAAAAATGGTTACGACTATGCTATACAGATTGATGGAGATGGACAACATCCTGCATCCGAAATTCCAAAGATTGTAAATGCAGCTATTAACGATAATTTCGATGTTGTTATTGGTTCCCGGTTTATTTCAAATGAAGGTTTTCAGTCATCTGCTGTTCGAAGGATGGGAATTAATTATTTTAAATGGCTGAATCGCCTGTTGGTGGGTACAGTTGTAAATGATAGCACTTCAGGTTTTCGTTTAATTAATAGAAAGGTTTTGGAAATAGTGGCAGAGTATTATCCTGATGAATATCCAGAACCGGAAGCGATCATTATGTATTCGCTTAATAATTTTAAAATTGGCGAAGTCCCTGTAACAATGAAAGAGAGGCAAGGAGGGGTTTCATCAATTGGTACCATTGCATCGGTTTATTATATGTTTAAAGTTACACTGGCAATAATTTTTACGTTTACACGAATGACATTCAGGAAATAAAGTAAAAAGAGACAAAAGGCAAAATTCAAAAATTTTTGACTAAAAAAATAACATTATGGCAAAAATCCAGATCGTAGCAATAGCAGTTAGTTTACTGTTTTTATTTTATATTGTTCGTTTGATCATTAAAGGGAAATTACGCGAAGAATATTCAATAGTTTGGATCGTGTGTACAATTGTATTGATCCTGTTTTCATTTTGGAGAAACGGGTTGGAAGTTCTTGCGAATACATTAGGTGTGTACGAAGCTCCAAACCTAGTGTTTACAGGTGCTATCTTTGCCATTTTAATTTATCTTTTGCATTTAAGTATCGTGGTTTCAAAATTACATTCGCAAAATAAGCAGTTGGCACAAGAGATCGCATTGCTAAAAAACGAGTTTGTTAAAAACAAAGCCAATTAATTCAATAGGCAATTTAACAGTAGGCAATTAAGAGGTAATCAATTAGAAAAATTAGAGAAACGCGCACTGCTTATCTGGCTATTGCCAAATTGAACAATTGTAAAATTAGTTTTTTAATTGCCTACTGCGAAATTGTAAAATTGTTAAATTATTTTCATGAAAAGACTTGCAGTTATAAATGGGTTGAGAGGTTATGCTATTTTGGGAGTAATATACTTTCATTTGATTGGCGTTTTTTTTAATCAACCGGGTTGGTATACCGTTTTTATTGGTAATCTACCGATATTCCCTTTAACCTATTTAGGGCATGGCTGGTTGGGAGTTGATCTGTTTTTTATCCTCTCGGGGTTTGTACTCTATCTGCCTTATGCAAATGGCAGCCGTGAATTAAAAACGGGCGCCAGTGTCTGGACCTTTTATAAACACCGGGCTTCCCGGTTATTGCCTTTGTACTATATTTCGTTAGTAATTTCTATTTTCTTTATCGTTCATGCAAGTAACATTCATGAGTGGAGTTTTTGGAAAGACATGATATTGATGTTTACTATAACCTTCAATTTTACTAAGGCGACCTTTATACCGTCCTATAATTATGTGTTATGGTCTTTAGGTATAGAGGTGTTGTTCTCTGTAATTTTCCCTTTATTGATCTGGTTGATCGTTAAAAAAGGGATAACAAAGTTTTGTTTGGTGGTATTTTATATGAGTTTTATTGTAAGGGTTGTCTCTTGTTTTTATCCGAATTATTATCTGGCACCTCACCTGAATATGATCAAGGACAGTTTGTTTGGTAGGTTAGATGATTTTGCAACAGGAATGCTGCTTTGCCATTGGTTTGTAACAGGCTGGAAACAAAAATGGTTTGAACAATACAGCCTCGTTTTATTTTTCCTTTCACTTTTTGTGATCACCTTGGGATGCTATTTTTCAGACTATGTTTTTTTACATTACATCTCTTCTTATTTCGAACCCTTGATAAATACGTTCTTTCAGCTGGGCTTTGGATTGTTAACGTTATCGCTTTTGCACATGAAAACAAATCCAATACAATTTTTATTTGCAAATAAATCGTTACAACTATGCGGAATGATGTGTTATAGTTTATATCTATGGCATGGAAATATGCGTATGGTGTTTATTGCAGATTATACTCCACTGCGAATTATCACTTATTCGATGTTTTTATTTTTGCTTTCCTTTTTAACCTATAGGTATATTGAATTCGGAAATAAAAAAATGGAAGATATACTTCCACAATAAAGGTTCTCAGGTTTTGAATTAAACCAACCCTCCGTTCAAGTCAATGCAGGAGCCTGTTAGGTAGGGCGTTTGGCGAATGTATTGTATTGTATTAAAAATATTTTCAGGATCGCCAAATTCATTGTAAGCAATTTTTGATTTTATTTTTTCTTGTATTTCAAGGGGTACAGAATTTATCATTCCAACTTCAAAATAACCTAAATTAATATTATTTATAGTAATACCTTTTTGTGCATTTTCTAAGGCAATACTTTTTATCATTCCGTTTAATCCTGCTTTGGATGCTGCGTAAGCGCTGGTCCCCATCACTCCAATTTGTCCTACTATTGAAGATAAATTAATGATGCGTCCAAAGTTTTGTTCACGCATTACCTGTAATGTTGCACGTATCAGATGATACGTTCCATTCAGATTTACATTAATTACCTGGGTCCAATCGTTAACATTTGATTTATGAGTGAATGAGTTTTGAGTAATGCCGGCACAGTTAATTAGTGTGGTGTTTTTTAATTCCGGTTCAACGCTTTTAATAAATTTTTCAACTTGTATGTAGTCGGTGATATCAAGTTGATAGGTGTTTTCAAAAATTTCTCCTTCAGGTTTGTTTTCGTGATAAGTGCCAATAATTTTTTCTCCAGCTTGGGTAAACTTATTGAATAAAAAATCCCCTATTCCGCCTGTAATGCCCGTAATGATTATCATAGAGGTAGATTGAAGGTTAGCACGTTATTTCTTTGATTTTGCTTTTTCGTCTTTTGCCCAATTCAAATTGCCTTTTGCTAATCGGTGTGTAGGATCAATTTGTAAGGCTTTGGTACAAGCCTCAATGGCTTTATCCCATTGTTTTAACATGTTATAAGCCGCGCCCATATTGCTGTAAGCGCTTGCATATTCAGGTTGAAATTCTAATGCTTTTTTACAAGCTTCAATACTTTTTTCATATTGGCCTTGTTGATAATAGGCTAAACTTAGATCGATCTGGCTACCGGCAGATGGTGATTCATTAGCAGCGGTTTCAACTTTTGAGGTTTTATCGCGCTGACTTAAAGCATCAGCGAGGTTGTTTTTTGCTAACTGAAAATCAGGTTTGATCTCTATTGCTTTTTGACAGGCAGCAATACCTTTATCGTATTGTTTCATTAAGGTATATGCGGAGCCCATATTGTTATAAGCATCGGCATAATCAGGTTTTAATTTTACTGCTTCTAAACCGGCATTAACGCATTGTTCGTATTTACCTGCCTGATAATACATTAAACTTAAATTAAAATATTTTTCTGCCGAAGGGTCTTTCTTTACTTCTTCTTCAGTCATTTCAATTTTCCCTTTTTGGTTTTTGCTTGCTTCCAAATATTGCAATGCTTCCGGGTTGTTAGGTATTATTTGTAAAGTACCCTCAGCTATATCTTTAAGTTTAGTCCAATTACCGGTATCGTTATATGCTTTCATCAATATACTGCGAGCGCCAATACTAGCAGGGGAAAGCTCGATACATTTTTCTAACATAGGTATCGCTTCGGTATACCGTAATTGACCACATAAAAAATTGCCATAAAAAAACCAGGTATCCGGAGTATTTCCTCCATATTGAGTTGCACTTTTAAAATAATTTTCTGCACTTACTTTATCACCTGTAGCGTTTTTCAAAACGCCCATGTTTATGTGTAAAGAATAGTAATAGGGCCACATAGCTATGGCTTTGGTAAAACATTTTTCAGCTTCCACGTAATCACCTTTTCCCATTCTGCTAAGTCCGTAATTCATTAATCCACGGGCATTTTTTGGGCTTTTAATAGTTACATCATACCATAAACTCTCTTCAGTTTTCCATACTTTATTACGTTCGTAAGTTCCAAAGGCGTAACCTGAAAGTACCACTATTACAATAAAAACAGCCATTATATCATAGCTAAAAGGTAGTTGTTCCAGACGTTTTTTATATTTCATTAACAATAAACCAATGGCCCAGCATACACTTATTACAAGCCCGACATAAGGAAAAAAGATACGGTGGTCATTTAATACCTCAGCAAAAGGAATTACACTTGAAGAAGGGACCAATGCTAAGAAAAACCAAAGGATACCATAACTTATAGGGCGAAGACGTTCATCTTTAGAGAAAAGGAATGAAATATAAATCATTAAAAAAATAAATGCACAACCAATAAAAAATCGAATGTTCCAAATGTTTTGCAGCGGTTCCCAATCGCTATCTGCACTTAAGCCGAAGGGAAAAAAGAAAGTAGTAAAATAATGAGCAATTACAAATGGTTGAGTAATTAAGTAGTTGATAGTGGATGAACCGCCAGATTCCCAAGTTTTAGGGGTTAAGTGGTCAATAAATAAATATAATGCGGCACAAAAAATAAATGAAGGGATCGTTTTTTTAATTACACTAATTAGTTGTTTTGACTGCTTTTTATTAAAGATATCATACAAACTCATTTTTTGCTCAAACAAAAGGATGTAAAAGAATAATAAGGGTGCAAACATAACCGTGGTTGGTTTTGCCAGACCACCAATACCGATCGGAATCAGGTAGAGATGAGTTCTTTTACAATAGGGCGAAAACATATACAGAACAAAGCCAAGCACCACAAAAAACGTGGATTGCAAATCGGACCGGGCGATAACGTAATTGATCGTTTCGGCATTGGCAGGGTGCAAAAGGTACCATGCAACGGCAATTGCAGCAATATAAAAATTCCAGTTGTTTTTATAGGAGGTATTAAAGAACTTGAAAATAAAAAAGAACATTAAAATACCCTGTAACAAAAAAAGGATAAATGATGAAAGGTGAAAATAAAACATGTTATACCCTTTCCCTAACCAATAATCGAAAGCGAGTGATGTGCTAACAAAAGGCCGGTAGGATTGGTTGCTGGGCAGGGAACTAAAAGTTGTTGCGTCTTTGAAAAAACGCGGAATGTTTTTTATATCCTGAATAAATAAATTGTTTTCTACAGCATGGGAATCATCAAAATGAAAAGAGTTGTTAAAATGATTTGAATAAACAAGTGTTACAACTATTATCAGTAATAGGAAATAAACTAAAGTTTTGCCTTTAGATAAATTTTCAAATAAATTTTTAATCATGGTTAAAATTAGCTTTATTCGTAAAAGTAGTAAAAATTCTAATTTGAATTTGGGAATTAAAAACCATAGTTTTTATTTTGTAGTGAAAATAATATTTTAATATTTAATTATTTTTATTAAATTTGAACTGCAATTTTATCTAAATCTGTTGATGATCTAGAACCGTATAATTAATATTAAAAAACCAAATAGGACAGAGCATGAATACTAATAATGAAGAGAAAAAAGAAAACGATTTAGTTGACTCAAACCAAACCTCCGATATTAATCAAGAAGGAAAATCCGAAAACACTCCATTTGATTCAGATGACAGTTTAGATATTGGTCAGGAAGAAAAAAACGAAACAACTCCTGCTGATGAAAAACAAAGTAAAACGATCAGAACTATTGTAATCGTTGTTTTATTATTGTTACCTATTGCGTATATTTTTTACAAAACTGCCGGTAATTCCAGTTCAACTCCGGAACAAGCGGCTAATCAGGCTCAAACGATAGATGTTGCCGCTTATGAAAATGCTGCAGCTACCAATCCTACTTTTAGTAACCTACTTAACCTTTCAAATGCTTACATCAACTCCGGAGTTGCAGGAAAGGCTATAGAGCCTTTAAAGAAAGCAATTGAATTAAATCCTGAAAGTGCTATTGCATATAGCAATTTGGGATTTGCATATACTATTATTCAGCAGTATAAAAAAGGAATAGAATTTGGACAAAAGGCTGTGCAATTGGATAGTACTTTCCAGTTGGCTAAAAACAATTTGAATTGGGCTTTAACCGAACAAAACAAATTGCTTCAAGCGATTGCGGAAGTAGAAAAAACACCTGAAGATAAAAGAAATACGGATTTTTATATTATGTACGGATTGCAATATTTAAAATTACAGGACTACGATAAGAGTATTGCAATCTGGAATAAAATACTTGTAACAGAGCCTAAAAATTCGGCAGCATTAATAAATATTGGTGTGGCTTATATGTCTAAAACCCAATACGATGATGCGGTTAAGAGTTTTCAAAAGGCTATAGATGCCAATGCTAATGATCAACTTGCGAAAAATAATCTTGCTTGGGCGTTGAGTGAGCAAAATAGAGTATTAGCTGAAAAAAATAAAACAGGAGTTCAACAAAAATAATAGGATCCTGAAAAGGAAATCGAGGTTAGTTGCATTATGATTTTGCGCCTTTTTTTCTTTTTTTTAATTATACATTTAGGGGACGTTATGCAAAAAATATTTTTTTGCATAACGTCCCCTAATAATTTGTATTCTTGGTAATGCAATATGAAGATATTGTCAAAGCGTCTGAATAAAGTAATTCGTATCAGTTATAATTTAGAAATAATTCCACTCTTCATTGTAAAGGGGGGCTTGTAACTCAGAATATGATTTAACATAATGAATAAGCCCTGATCAGTTAAGGTAACCCTAACTATAAAGAATTACATTCCACTAACATTTATTTTGATGATTTTCTGGAATTTTGTTTTACAATTATATTGGGTTTAAGATTTTCCAAACCTCCAAAAGCATTTTCCATTGCTGATTTGCAATTTTAGTAACAATCCAGAAAGCAGATTTTAATCTCTACTAATTTAATGATTGCAAATACGCTAAACGACCTTTAATCAGTTGTAATACTTTATTTGTAAAAAAACTAAGGAGTACAATTGTGCCTGATAAATATAGAATAATCATTGCTATATAACGCGACCAATGCTCGTTGGTAAGGCCTGTAGCAAATCTTTCCCAAATGCTATTAAAAACAAGTAAAGTCCCTGTTAAATAACAAAGTAGGGCGATGAGTATTGAAGTTGAATGCTCAAAAATATAATAGAGTATTGTTTTATTTTGTTTTGCATTTGGCTGAAGAGTGAAGCATACAACATTATAAGTAATATGCGAAATGCTAAGTAAAATAATCCCAATTAAACCAAATACTGTTGATACAACAAATCTATAGATCATCCAATCTTCAAGGAAATGATTTTTTAAGTAAAATAAAAATGGGGAAGCAATAATTAATAATGCAATTGACAAACAGCAAACAGCAATCAGATTGAATATTTTATATGGGATATATAAAAAAATGTTTTCAAGTATCACAGATAAAAAGCGTTTCCCATCTTTCCATATTTTAAGTTTAGATTCCCCTTCACGTTCCAAATAAGGCATATCTTTTTCAAGAATAGTAAGATCTTGACTTAATACAGCTCTTGCGCTCATTGCGGGTGTAAAATGCAGGCCATCAGGTAATGGCATAATTTTATGCAAGGCTGTTTTGCGAATAACCCTCATACCACTGGCGGTATCTTTTATCCGTTTGTTTGCAACCAAAGAAAGCATTACTGAAAATAGTGTATTACCAATCCTTCTTATAAGTGGCATTTCACTTTGTTTATTTAATCGCGAGCCTAAAGCAACATCAGCACCTTGCTCAGTGATCAGGTTGCATAGTTCCGAAAAAAATAAAGGGTCACATGTGCCATCGGCATCAAGAAATGCAAGTAAGTCAGCATCCTCCCTGCTTTTCCAGCCTTCTTTTATAGCAGCACCGTATCCGCGGTTTTTTTCAAAAATGATAAGATCTATTTTATCAGAGTGACTTTTAGCAATATTTACAGTATTATCGGAAGATCCATCGCTAACTACAACAATGTCAATTGAAGTTACTTTGCTTTTTTCACAAATAGCAGATTTCGCTTGCTGTGTCCGTAATATTATGCTCTCAATGCTCTTTTCTTCATTCAGAGCGGGAATTACAATTAATAATTTCATTTATATTAAATATTACCTTCTATTTCGTTAAGTTTTTTGTGAAGCATAAGCCTGTTTTTTCAATGTTGTTCTTCTCCTTCTCAGGAATTAATATAAACTTGCTTTAATACCATGCAATTGTAGTGTTTTATTTTTAAGGGGCAATAAATTTTCATTAAAACCTCTCCTACATTAAGTTCGTTTTTTTTTTAATGCCAGAAAATATATAAATATAAAAGAAGGAAATAGTTGAAAAAATAACCTGTGAAGGGAAGAGGAAAGGTAATAATTTAAATCTAAATGTGAGATTATAAAAATAAAGAAAAACCCTATTAACATTAATAAGAGCAGAATAAAATTAGATACAAAGCTTGGATTATTTTTGAGACTTACGCCTTTATATAAAATTCCAAAAAGAAATAACCACCAAGGATTTAGTGCCCATTTTCCAAATGCGCTAAATTGATCAAGATACCATCTGCTTGCTATTACATACCTCGAAGAATCTGTAAGCTTTGCAAATGCATGTGTTCCTTGTGCATCTGCCATTATATCAGATGGTGGAGCTATTTTTATTTTATAATATGCCAAGAGAATTAATATGGGAAGCATACCTGCAAGCAGGTATAACATTTCAACAAGTAGCACGCGGTAATTTTTTTTAAAAAACAATAATACTAATTGCGAAGTAAATAAACACATAATAAAAAACAATCCTTCATTTTTACTCCAAGCGGCTAATCCTGCTGCAATGCCCGCCATTATAAGAAAATGGGGTTTTGTCGAAGTTTCGTTACGGGCATAAGTCAATAATACTATTGTTGCTAAATAAAAATAGCCAATTGTATTATCGGCATATTGGGAATCACCCATTGTCATATAAAAAGGAGTACAAAGCAATATTAAACCAGCGATAAGCCCATTTGTTTTATTAGAAAAAAAGCTAACAGACGAAGCCAAAAGGCCAATGGTGCAAAAAGTAATTATGAAGCAAAAAATTATCGGAACCCACACTGTTTCATTTTGGATCAGTATCCAGCAGCGGGCAATAAAGCCTTTCTGTAACAAAGGGTAATCTAAATGGAGGTCATACAGATCATCCGGGATCATTTTGTGAAATGAATTTGCCCAGCCTTGAGGGTATCGGCTAATGAATTTAGCGCTTAAATTCCAATTCGCCCAGGCATCCCATAAGCCATGAGGAGTTTCGATGCTATCGAATAGGAAAATTCCAGCATCCATCATCCAGGCGTAAATATAGATCCCTGTAATTAAAAGTAAAATAGGATTTTGAAGTAATCTATTCAAATAGCTGATTTTATGAGGCAGGGCAGGTTTGCTTGTGTTAAACCATTCGAATTGATAAATTGTTTTCGGATAAATTTTAAATTTGAATATTAGAAAAGCCAACAATCCAATTTCAATCAAAAAGGTCAGGAAAGTTGTAAATCCAAGTAAATTAAAAAAAATGAAAATAACAGAGGAAATACCTATTCCTATTGGGAAAGAAAGATTGATAAGAAGCCTGAATTCAATCGTTTTGGTTTCTTTAAAAATTAGAAGGCAAGACACAAAGCCGAGCAAAAGAGGTATAAACATTGAAAAAAACAACATCATTTAGCAAGTACGATTAAACCATTATTAAAATCTTTAACTATGTGCCAACCATTATTTAAATGAAAATTGGTTTCGGGGTTAATATGAACTGACGAATAAAGGTTGTATAGAATTGTATCGCAAACAATTCCATCAATGGAGATTATATTAGGAGTTAAATAATACCGTGTAAGAGCGAAATGCATTGCACCTGTACCATAATCTTCATTGGCTTCTCCAAAATACGAGAAATGCGAGGGTTTAATAAATATTTTTTTTACCTCTTCGTACCGGTTTCCGTAAAGTGTAATGTAATCATTACCATAATTTTTCTTAATAAACTGTACAGGACTTTCAAACTTTTCTTCATATTTAAGGAACGTAATATACATTTGTCCTACTATGATGGATAGTAAAATTAATATTAGAATGTTATTGACAACATTAATGATCTGTATATTCGATTTCACTTGTTTTAAACTTTTGTTGTTATTGATAATTAACCATAAATCAGGTGAACTATATCTAATTTTTAAGCAATTTGAGCTTTCGATTAAGCAACTTTGTTAATAATGCAATGAACTCTATAAGCCGCCAAAAAATCCCGCAGCAGTAAGCAAATTATATGACATTGGGTCAAAGATATTATGTATTACAAAAAAATTACGATAAGACAAAAAATCATTCGTTAGGATCAGTAAAAAAGAGGAAATGATAATTGCCCTTTTTATTCCAATGGAAAGATTAATTTTTTTATAAAGCTCAATAATCATCAAAGCAGCACTGATTCGGTATATTAGGTCGATAGGTTGGGCATAACGCACATTTTTAGGAAGAAAAGAAAACACAACAATAAAATAAACGAAGAAAAGAAACAAAATACGTAGTTGTGGATTCTGATTTTTATGAATTGTAAAATAGTAGCCGACAAAAGAAAGAAAAAGAAGCGAAGTGAATGGGGACAACATAAAATAATCCACAAAATACTGATACCATGGTCCCGAGTTATACCAAAGTATATAGGTGTGTGGAACACCGATATTGATCTCTCGCATAATAGTAAAAACAGCCACTGTTTTATTGATATCGCCAATAGCAAAAAGATATATACAAAAAGAGATCAAAAGCGGGCTTAAAATCAAAGCTATAAGTTGTATAATATTAAAAGGTTTCTTAAAATAGAATTTTTCCAATAATAATATTCCGCCAAAAAAAGGTAAAATAAAAACAGCACTTTCTTTTACCTGAATGCAAAGACTGAAAAACAATATAAACAGGAGCATTTTGATTAAATCAGGCTTGTTCAAATAATTAATAAATGTGAATAAGGAAAGGGTGAAAAATAAATAATATTCGGATTCGGAAAGGGCCCTGCCAGCCAGTCCACTGCTTAAGGGTGAAATACAAATTAATAATCCAGCAAGAAGTGAAGCCGTTGCTCCCCAATACTTTTTTATAAAAAAGAAGCAAACAATGCAATGGATTATATAAAAAATAAGCGATAAGCAAGATAGCGAAGTGAATGAATCAGAAAATTTTAAAGCAATCGCATTTAAAAAAGCATGTACAATTCGAATTGGTGGAGGATATAACTGAGATATAGGGTTGCTCAAAAAGGCATCAACATTTAGTTGAAATCCATCTATTCCATGTTCCGCTATATTCTTTGCCTGAAGGTAGTATGTTATTTCATCTCCCTTGTTTTCAGTAGGGAAATATTTTATTATTCTCGCAGCAGAAAAAAATAATGCAACAAAGAAAATAATACCGAAATAAAAATGCTTGCTTTTTATTAAAAATTGCATATCAATAGCAGCCTAAACGATTAAAGTAAAAAGACTTTTTATATTCACAAATATAACTTTATTTATCAAACTCAGTTCAAAAAAATGAGCCGGATTGGCATTAAAACGGACAAAGCGCTCAAATGTTAGGAGGTGTTTTGTTTTGTTTCTTGATCGTATTTAATGTAAAAAAAGAAAAAACAGTACAAAAAAAATTCATACATTTACAATTACAACATCAAAATATATTGCCAAAAATCATTTCACTCCAAGAACTGCACTTGTAGATGAAATTACGTAGCTAACAACAATTCATGAGTCCTTTAAATCCCTTTTTTTCTATAATTATATATGTAATTGCTTTCTTAGCCGGGTATCTAATTAAATTAAACTATAAAGTAGAGTCTTTAAATGGCAGGTATGAATCCATTGACGGAATGCGAGGTTTTTTAGCTTTAGGTGTTTTTATTCACCATGCATGCATATGGCACCAATATATACAAACCGGCACTTGGGAAGCTCCAAAATCAAACCTCTATACTCAGTTCGGACAAACTAGCGTTGCTTTGTTTTTTATGATCACTAGTTTTTTATTCATTTCGAAACTCCTTAATTCCAATGAAAAAGGGTTTAGTTGGCGATTCTTTTTTCTTTCAAGAATATTCCGATTAGTGCCGATGTACTATTTTTCACTATGCCTGATTATTATTTCAATACTATTTATGAGTCATTGGCAGTTAAATGTAGGATTATCAGAGCTTCTTAAATCTATATTTAATTGGTGCTTTTTTACTATTTACGAAACTCCACATATTAATAATTCAGGATTTACTTCTTATATAAATGCGGGTGTAGTGCAGACTCTTCCTTATGAGTGGCTGTTTTATTTAAGTTTACCCTTAATTTCGATATTTATATTAAAGGTGAAACCTAAAATAGGATACATTATTTTGACTGTAGTTTTCATAATAATATTTTATAAAGTACATGGCGTTTATGAATATTATATTTATTCTTTTATGGGAGGTGGAATTGCTCCAATTTTAATAAAATATAATCGTCTAATAAAGATAAATGACACTATTGCAAGTATAATTGTTTTAATATGTCTTTTTTTAATTGTCCAATTTAGTTCCGCTGTTAGTGTATTTGGTATACTTTTACTTACTGTGATTTTCACACAAATAGCACTAGGAGCTTCATTATTTGGGTTATTAAAAAATTCTACATTAAAGTTTTTAGGAACGATATCTTATAGTACCTATTTGTTACACGGTATACTGCTTTTTACAGTATATTATTTTGGCTTTGGCTTTGAAAAGATTAAACTTTTAACGCCTCTTGAGTATTGTTTGGTTGTATTTTCGTTAACTCCCGCACTTTTACTAATTAGCTTTTTAGGATTTAAATACGTTGAGAAACCTAATATAGATAGAGCAAAGATAATTATACAAAAATTAACCAAATCACCCAAAACTCAACCATCTTTAAAATAAGTGGCAACTTTCGTTATCAGTATTTTTTTATAGATTAAGGATATTTAGTTGATTTTTCGTAAATAATTTTTCTGCAATTTCCCCTTAACTTTTTAAACATATTTGATTTTTTATAAATAAAAAGTTAATTTCACTTTTTATAAAAAATGATCAATCCTGAAATCTCGTTAAATTATCTTTCTTGGTAAACTCTGTCAGTTTTTATTGAAGGGGCTTTATATATTTAATATCAGGCATATACAATGAATTTTTAAAAATTTGGAACGTAAAAAAATGAGCAAGCCTTTTATTCATTCAAATGCAATTGTGGAAACAGATGATATCGGAGACGATACTAGGATATGGGCTTTTGTTCATATTCTTAAAGGAGCGAAAATTGGCTATGGATGCAATGTATGTGACCATTGCTATATCGAATACGATGTAATTATAGGAAATAATGTAACTATAAAATGTGGTATTTATCTTTGGGAAGGTGTGCGTCTGGAAGATGATGTATTTCTTGGACCCAATGTAGTTTTCACCAACAATCCTCGTCCTCGTAGCAAACAAAGGATTGTTCATTTAAAGACCTTTGTCAAACAAGGCGCTTCTATTGGTGCAAATTCAACAATCATGGGAGGTATAACTATTGGGAAATATGCAATGACAGGAATAGCATCCGTAGTTACTCGCGATGTTCCTGATTACGCCTTGGTATATGGTAATCCTGCCAAATTTAAAAGTTGGATTGATGAACAAGGACAAGACCTGGTGATGCATGAAGATGGTTATTGGACATCACCCGATGGAATAAAATTTGAAGAAACGCAAAATGGTTTAAAAAGAAAATAATCTAATATTCGTTTTGTGTATTTTTTAAAAAAGCGGGAATTGCCATCAAAACCTCAAGCTTAATCGCGGACCTATTCATATTATTTAAATACCTGGATTTTTAAATTAATTAAGTTAATTGAAAATAATATTTTTTTATGCCTAAATTATCTATTATCATTCCATGTTACTTCAATGAATTGAATATCCCTACTACATCACAGGCTTTGTTATTGAATGAGAAATTATTCCCCAATGATGTTTCTTTTGAATATGTTATGGTAGATGATGGCAGTAAAGATCGAACATTTGAGGCACTGAGTTTATTCAAAAATCAATATCCCGAAAAAGTTACTATTGTAAAACTCTCGGGGAATTTCGGTTCCTATAATGCAATTCAGGCCGGCATGGAATATGCTACCGGTGATTGCAATATAGTTATAACTGCTGATCTTCAAGATCCCCCTGAATTGATGCCCAAAATGTATGAATATTGGTTGAAAGGATTTAAATTAGTATTAGCAAATAGGGAGGAGAGAGACGACCCATTTTTAACCAAAATCCTAGCGTCCGGTTATCAAAAGTTAATTAAAAAATTCGCTCTTCCAAATATTCCTGATGGGGGGTTCGACTTTTGTTTATTTGACAGACAATTAAGGGAAGATGTTTTGGCAATACAGGAAAAAAACACAAACTCATTATATTTATTGGTGTGGTTAAAATACGAGTATGCTTGTATTCCTTATAAAAGAAGAGAAAGGGAAATCGGAAAATCACGTTGGACAATGAAGAAAAAAATTCAACTATTTATTGATTCATTCGTTTCATTTTCTTATGCGCCACTTCGGTTTATTACGATCAGCGGGATTTTGCTTGGTAGTGTATCATTTATATATGCACTGTATGTTCTTTACGCAAAACTCTCGGGTCACGTAGATGTTGAAGGATGGACTACCATGATGATGGTTTTTTTACTCGTATCATCATTTCAAATGTTGGCGATCGGAATTATTGGAGAATATCTTTGGCGGAATTTTGAGGCTACTCGCAACCGGCCAGCATACGTTATCGATAAAGTATTATAATTTTTAAAAATGATTTAGTTTCAAAAAAAACGGAACATTGTTTTTACGAAAATGTCATCAATAAGAAATTTCACCTTGGATTTTAATATTATTTATTTTGAAATTTGGTATTTGCGAATAAGTCGAATTTTTCCATTCACCTCAATCTTATATAACATTAAAAACAATATTCCTATAAAAAGTAACATTACGCCTCCCTGAATATAATACATTTGTTCGCTCATCCATGGACCGATATTCATCCACAGTATTTGACTAGGAAAACCCATATTTCCATTTTCATCAATGTTCAAGGTCGAATTAATTTCATAAATATTTAGCAATAGCCATATTTTAGAGGCAACAAAACTCAACAATCCAACAACTATGTAAAAATTAGTTGAAAACGAATATTTGTTAATAGCTTTAATTAGAAAAACGATTATCCAAGGAAGAAGGTTAATTAAGTGCCTACTTTCGGTTGTAATACCGAATAGAAATAAATTCAGTCCAAATGCTGCAACAATACCCCAGCCCAATTGCGACACCGTTTTACAAAAACTGTCCCAAAATATAATTAATAGACAAACAATAATCCCAAAGTAACTTACGTGTGCAACAAGAGAAATAAGAGGTTTGATCAATGAGGATAAAGTAGGGCCACTCAAAATTTGAGAGATTGGGTACATTGAATTTGGCTTTGGATGCAAAAAATGCACGATCATTAAAACACTAATAAAAACACCAACAGAAATTAATAGCCTTTTGTAATTAATTTTTTTCAAAAATAAAGTGAAATCAAGAAGCGATCTATTAAGAAATAATTTTGCGAAAAAAAAGTAAAGTAATACTATTCCTGATATACTAAAAAACAAAAGATTACGATCTATTTTTGCAACAAAACTCACATCGGTGTCCTTGTTTTGAATAAAAATAAAGAATATCGTAATTCCTAAGATATAGAAAACCGAAGCGCTATAAATAAGAATTTTTTGCCATTTCAGAGTTTGCGAAAATGGTAAGAAGCATATAGGAAAAGCAATTAACAATAATCCCTGATAATAGGACATTTGCCAGGAAAATGCAGACAATAACGTAATTATAATTATTCCCTTAATATTGTTTTTAAGGTAAAAATACAACAAAGCAGAGCTAAGCATTAATCCAAATGTATCAGTCATTACTGGCAGATAAAACGGGTACTTGATTACTCCGAAATTGATTAAAAATAAGGTAAAGGCGAGTAATTGGTTTCTAAAAGATATTTTAAATAAAATGAGCATACATTTCAAAAAATAACAAGAAAGAGCAATGCTTACTAAATTTAAAATTTGAAAAGCTATGAAAATGTTTTGTTCCGAAGGTTTTAATGATAAAAGTTTAAAAAACACACTTATGACGAATGATGGGAATATTCTATGAACGTAATAGATATCGAAAAAAAAACTTTTTGTGAAGTCAGGAATAAAAGTTGAAAACACAAAACCATCCGTAGTGAGTCCACCGTTATAAGGGTATGTTTCACCAAATAAAATGTAAAACATCCCGTAGTAAAGCATTAATACAGGGAAGAACCATTTGTTATTAAGGATTTTTTTTAACTTGATCATAGTATGCATAAAAAACCAAAGATAGAAAAAGAAATAGATATAGAAAAAACTCATATATTTACTCTTATAACATCAAAATGATACTGAAAAAAAACGGCAAACATTATGGAGGAACTGTTTGATAAATCGGCAGAATACGATGATATGCTGAATAAAGGCATTTCACTTAGTGGCGAGGATAAATATTTTTTCATTCATGGACGATTTAGTGACCTTGTAAAAAATATTCCGTCTGAAAAAAAAATAAAAAATTTGCTTGATTTTGGTTGCGGAGTGGGGGATGCAACTCTTTTAATGAAACAGTATTTTCCTGAAGCCGAAATTACCGGTAGCGATACAGCAGCGAAAGCATTAAAATATGCTGGTTATAAAAATAGCGACAATGGAACAATCCGTTATATAGAAATCAAAGATTTTCAATTAAAAAATGAATTTGACCTTTGCTTTGTTAATGGTGTGTTTCATCACATCCCTATAGAACAAAGATCGGATGCCGCCAAAATGATTTATGATTCATTAAAGCCTGGAGGCTTACTTGCTCTTTTTGAAAATAACCCTTTAAATCCAGGTACGAAGATGGTGATGAGGCGAATCCCATTTGATAAGGACGCTATTACTTTAGTTCACAACGAAACGCGGAGAATGCTGATCTCCGCAGGTTTTAAAATAAAAATTAAACCCCGTTTCCTGTTTTATTTTCCTAAAGCCCTTGGGTTTTTGAGGCCATTAGAAAAATTCTTTGTTCATGTGCCATTAGGAGCTCAATATTATTTTATTGCCGAAAAATAAAGTCAATTGCTCCAATGAGATAGCTTTCAGAGCATCGGGCAGCGAATATTCGGAACCATTATCATCATCGTTTGGAAGTAACTTAGGATTCAGAAGTAAATGTTGGACATTCCTTCTAATATTTTGTAATTTTAATTTTCGAAAACTTATCCAAGCTAAAATATTATTAAAAAAGGTAATTTCACAATGCAAGCAATAAAGATCAATGAACTATTTTTCAAACGTGCGTCCATTGTTTTTTTTGCCGTTTTGTTTATTGTGGGATGCTTTGTCTTTTCTGATTATGGGATATCTTGCGATGAGCCGGACTTCTCTCGTTATAATGGGGCAGTAAATTACAATTTTCTTAGTACAGGAGATTCTAAGGAATTGCTTGCGTCCACCGAAAAATACCACGGGCCGGCTTTTGAAATAGTTTTATATTCTGTCGAAAAATTATTGAAAGTTACCGATTCCCGCAACATCTATTTGTTGCGGCATGGTTTAACTTTTTGGGTTTTTTTCATTGGCACCCTGTTTTTCTATTTATTGGGCTTGAAATTTTTTAAAAGCCATGGAGCTGCTCTATTATGCAGCGTTATGTTAGTTGCATCCCCCCGAATTTTTGCGGAGAGTTTTTTTAATTCGAAGGATATAGTCATGCTTTGTTTTTGCATTATTGCGAGTTATACCGCTTTCATATTTGTAGAGCGTCAAACAATAAAGTGGGCTTTTATTCATGCGGCTTGTTGCGGATTTGCAACTGACATTCGGATTATGGGATTGTTAATACCTATTATAACGTTATATTTATATGCTATGCAAAAACAAAGGAAATTTACTCCTGTTTTGTTTTTCATATCCTACACTTTGTTCTTCATTATTGCTTTTTGGCCAATTATGTGGCTCAATCCTGTCCAGCATTTTATTGGGGCGCTCCGGGAAATGACTCATTTCCCAGTATTTATGACTGCTTTATATTTTGGGAAGTTGATTGACTGTCAAAATTTGCCTTGGCACTATTTACCTGTATGGATTTCCATTACAACGCCTTTTTTGTATGTCATTTTTTTTCTGATAGGAATATTTTTCGCGGTAAAAAACTCATTTGTTAATTTTTCAAACACTCTGCCGATTCAATTCTCGTTATTTATGTTTGGCACACCTATCCTGGCTGTAATAATTTTAAACTCTACTGTTTACGATTCTTACAGACATATATATTTTGTATATCCTTATCTCTTATTAGTCGCAGTATATGGCTTTATTCAACTAACTCAGACTATAAAAAAAAATTGGGCGGTAAAAATAATTTCCTATTCAACCGGCCTGTCCATTCTATTAGTTTTTGTTTTCATGATTGTAAATCATCCTCATCAAAATGTATATTTTAGTTTTTTAGCCGGAAAAAATGTGAGGCAAAATTTCGAATTGGATTATTGGGGATTGTCGTATCGACAAGGATTAGAATATATTTTAGCAAATGATAAATCCAGTCATATAAATATTGCTGCCGATACAGGGGAATGCCTTTTGAATTTTAATATTATCCCGATTGAGGATAGAAAACGCCTTGTATGGACAGATATAAAATCAGCAAAATATTATTTAATGAATTTTAGGTGGCATCCTTCAGACTATGATTTTGGAACTACAATATTTGAAATTAAAGTTGATAACGAAAAAATTATGGAAGTTCAAAAACAAAAATAATCTAAAAAAGCAGTGACTCATAATATAACTTCTGGGCTGAATTTCGATACTCAATCCTAAATCCGTAAAAGCCAAACATGATATTTTTTTGTTATTTTTCTTAATTCACTTGAAGGTTTTTTTGCGAATTCTTAGCTTGTTTATTCAGCGTTTTTTTATAGAAATATTATTCAAAAAAATGAAATTGAGCTTAATGTAAAAGTTTAAACATGAGGAATAAAATTAACATTTTTGAAATATGATCAAGCCTCTCACTTCATTACGATTTGTATTTGCCTTGATGGTGTTTTTCGACCACATTGCTACTTCTGCGATTAATGTTGATATTCATATGCAATGGCTTTCGGATAATGTTTTTCGCGAGGGGTATGTTGGAGTTGGATTCTTTTTTGTGCTTAGTGGATTTATATTAGCGTATAACTATAAAGATAAATTTTCAAAAAAGGAGGTCAATAAAAAGAATTTTTGGATAATGCGCTTGGCACGTGTATACCCTTTGCATTTACTTACTTTATACTTGTCGGTGCCTATGGTATTAATGCTTTGGAATTACGATCTGACGGGAATTCTATTTCCGTTTTTTTTAAACTTGTTTTTATTACAAAGTTATATTCTTCCTCCATTTGAATATTATTGGTCATTTAATACAGTTTCTTGGAGCGTATCAGACGAAATGTTTTTTTATTTTTTGTTCCCATTTATTATTAATTTTTTAAATAAGAAAAAAGAGCTTCTTATTGCATTGGTGTTACTGGCTTGTATAGCTATTCCATTGTTAATGCTAAAAACTTCAAACATGGATATGCGACCTGTTTGGTTTTATATACATCCTTTTTTTAGGATAGTTGATTTTTTAATAGGGATTTTATTATATGAAATTTATCTGAAAATGAAAGACAGCAAAATATTGAAGTTTGCCAGTATCTTAGAGTTATTCTCAGTATTGCTTTTTGTTTTATTTTTTTTATTTCACAATTCAGTGCCACAGGTATATAGAAGTTCATGCTATTACTGGCTCCCGATATCTTCCATTATATTAATTTTTTCGTTTCAAAAAGGAGTTTTTTCTCAAATGTTTTTGAATAAGCATCTTGTCTACTTAGGCGAAATTAGTTATGGATTTTATATGTTTCATGCTTTAGTAATTCAATATTTTATAATTTTGAATGCGAATTATTCCATTTTTGAAAATTATTATTTATTTGTATTTTTTATGCTCTGTTTTTCAATTTTTATAAGTGCAATTTGTCATAGCGCATTTGAAAAACCAATAAATAAGTATATAGTGAAAAGGTTTTGCAGATAAATAATTTTCTGCTCTTTGTTTTAATTTGCAGTTTGAAGCAAAAAAATGGTAATACCCTACCTCGCTTTTTATGTTTTTTTCGCTAACCTAAGATAAACCTGGTCAATATCATCTCTTTTTCAAGAGGTCATTTTGGTTAGATGTTACTTTTAGAAAATATTTTTATTTGAAAATTGATCTTGTCAATAATTTGCCGTTCAGTTATATTAATCCCTTCATACTGATAGGCTTTAAAATTAAGCCAATGAGTTTTTGTTTCAATTAATTTACAGGAATCATCCGGTGTATATTTATGATATAAGGTTAAGTCATTCACGGGGTAAAAAAAACAACAATTCGTTACTACAAAAGTGTCGGGTTGAGTTTTTGCTTTTACGGGAAATTTTGAATAATCTATTATTTCTGTTTGATCCGGAGATACTGACCAGCCATTAACATACTCGCAAATGTTTTCGATGTTACTTAGATTGGTCGTTTCATTCAGCTTCCAATAAACATCTCTGGGGTATGAAAATGAACTATAATGGATAAAATTAGTTCCGAAATTTAATATAAAAACTAATGAGATCATAAACAATACCAAATCCTTTTTCTTCGTTATTTTAATTAATAGCATATTTATTGAAAACAAAGAAAAGAGACAAATGAAGGGAACATATTGATGTAATGATCTTCCCATTAAATATAAAGTATTAAAGAAATAGCCCACACTTGCGTAAGCTAAATACAAACCAAAAACTCCAATGCCTAACAACATGATAAGTGAATTTTGTTGGAAAGTTTTGTTTCTGATTTGATTTAACATTATTAAACAAAAAAGTGGGATGCATATTATCAAAATTATTCCTGTTACCCACTCTACCTCAAAAAGGTACTTAATTATAAATGTATATGATTCTTCGGAAGATCCTTGATTTACTATACTGGAAGCATGAAGTGCATCCGATATATAGGAGACTCCTCCAAGTCTGGACATTCCCTCAAAAATAAGCAAGCAATATATGCTTCCTAAAATATAATAGAATGAATGGTAAATTTTATTGAAAACATTTTTTTTAGTTAAATTATTAAAGAATAATAAAAATAAACCTAAGAAGAATAATGGGAAATATCCCGGATAAACTAAATAACCAAAAAATGAACCGATTCCTATAAGCACGGATATTTTAAACGATAACTTGTCTTCTTTCGTATATTTAAAAATTTTATAAATGATCAAATAGAAGATCAAAAGACTGGTATCATACGCAAGCACATGTCTTAGATACAAGTATGAATTTGTTAATGAACTGTATAGTAAAACACTTAGTAAAGCTAAAAAGTTGTCCTTTAAAACCAATTTTGAAACTTTATAATGGACAATTAGGATAAAGCAATAAATAATAAAATTGAAAATAAATAATGGGTATGAATTATTGCTTTCATAAGTATATAGGTTAAATATGTAGGAAGTAAGTTGTTGTATGGCATTTGGAATAGTTGATAATATGACATCTCCAGGTTTGGATTTGGTTGAAAATATGTCTGTCATTGCTTCTCCTATCTTTAGTTCCGATAAGTCATGTAATGTTTGTTCTGCTGCAAAAAAGCGAAATTCATCAGGAAAGGTTAAGAAACCGGACCCCATTAAATTTAGTTTGATAACTGTAATCAGCACAATACTTGTAATCACTAAATATTTTAGTGGCTGTTTGCTAAAGCAATAAGCTAAAGCTTGCAGTTTTAATTTTATTTTAATAAAAAATGTATTGATGGTTAAACTCATTTTTTAGATTTTTAATTTTTTGAAACTCCAGCTTTTTGATTAGGTAAATTCCTCTTTTACCCTTATCAATCGAAATTTCCGTGCATTATGATATTCTTTCCGTTTCGGCTGCATCCCATGAATACAACTAACTATTTCTTTTCTATTTGACTAAATTATGATTTTGTTTAAGAGTTTTTTGTTTAACCCCAAGAAAATATATAAAAATAAAAGTTGGGAATAGTTGAAAAAATAATCTATGTATAGACGTAGAAAGATGGAATTCTAATGGCAATGGAGTTATAATGTAAATAAAGAAAAAGCCAAGTAGCATTAATAAGAACAAAATAAAAGCTGAAAGCAGGCTGTCTCGATTTTCTTTAAGATTGATACCTTTATAAATAATCCCAAAAAGAAATAACCACCAAGGGTTTATTACCCATTTCCCAAATGTTGTAAATTGTTCAAAATACCATTTACACACTGTTTCGTATCGGGAATAATCTGTTAGTTTAATAAATGTTTCTGCTCCTTGTGCACTCACAATGTCATTGGGTGGGGCGATTGAGATTTTGTAATATGCTATTAAAAATAAAATTGGCAACATACCCAACAATAAATATTTTAGTTCGGTTAACAATTCGCGATAATTTTTGAAAAAAAGCAGCGAAAATTGGGAACAAAATAAGCAGGCAATAAATAGTAATCCTTCATTTTTACTCCAGGCCGATAAACCAGCTGTAATTCCTGCTACAATTAATAATTGTGGTTTTATTGAGGCCTCTCTCCGTGCAAAAGTTAATAGTACAACTGTTGCAAGGTAGAAAAACCCTACCGTATTGTCGGCATACTGCGAGTCTCCCATTGTCATATAAAAAGGGGTGGCAAGTAGAATTAAGCCTGCAATTAGTCCTTTGGTTTTATTTGTAAAAATGCTTACTGAAGTGGCCAAAAAACCGATGGTGCAAAAAGTGAATGCAAAAGAAACAACTATAGGAGCCCATACACTTTCATTTTTCAAATACAACCAACAGCGCGCTATATAGCCGGTTTGTAATAATGGATAATCCGGATGGAAGTCATCCGAAACCATTTGATGAAATAAATGTGGCCAATCAAAAGGAGCAAGGCTGATAAACTTAGCCTTTAAATTCCAATAATTAAATGCGTCCCATAAACCATGAGATTCTTTAATGCTATCAAAATAGAAAATGCCGGAGTCCATCAGCCATGCATAAAAATAAATTACGGTAAATAAAAGTAAAATTGGATTTTTAAGCAATTCCTCTCCCCAACAATTGAAGCTATTCCTCAAGCGCTTGGCAATACTATTAGAACCAGTTTTTGGTGATGGCTTTTGAAGCTGCAGTTCGGGTATAATATGTTTAAGCCCTGAAAATTGACCAATTGTTTTGTTTGATTTTTTGATTTTAAAAGCCAGAAAAATGATCAATCCAATTTCTACCAAAGAAATCAAGAAAAATGGCAATTTTAATAAATTTAAAGAAATAAAAATAACTGATGAAATCCCAATCCCTAAAGGTAGAGATAGGTTTATAAGAAAACGGAAATTGGTATTGTCATTTTTTTCAAAAACTAAAATACAGAACAAGAGTCCGAGAAAAAACGATAATAATATTGAAAAAATAAGCATCATTTAGCAAGAACAATTAAACCATTATTAAAATCTTTTACAATATGCCAACCATTTTTCAAATGGAAGTTAGTTGAAGGTGTAATTTGTTTTGAGTTGTAAAGGTTATAGATAATCGTATCCCGAACAATTTGATTTCTTAAAATTAAATTAGGCGATAAATAGTATTGAGTAAGGATGTAATGAAGTGCCCCGGAAGCAAAGTCTTCATTGTTTTCTCCGATGTAAGTTAAATTGGTTGGCTTTGGAAATAGTTTTTTTATTTCTACAAAACGATTTCCATATTGGGTAATGAAATCATTCCCATAGTCTTGTTTTGTAACTATTACAGGGTTTTCAAATTTGTCTTCATATTTAATAAATGAAGCATATAGTTGCCATACAAAAAAGCAGAGCAATGCTATCAATAGGATATTATTGGCAATTTTAATAATGGGTTCCTTCATCAATCAAAAAATAATTTTTGAGGTAAATTTCCCGAAACGTTAATTTTATTAAAACGTTTAAAATTTGTATGTTTCTTCACAGCCACGATCACCTGAAAAATCATTATTAAAAACATGATAAGAACAGGAATGATCCTGTCGAGGCGGATTAATGTTAAGGCATTGCCACTGAAATCGCCACCACGGAATAAAAAGTATAAACTTGGTAGACACAAAAATATGCCTACATAAAACATGATTGAAATATATTTTTTATAAAAAACATCTTTTTCTTTTAATATCGGCAATAATGCAAGAATTGGCAATACTGATGTAAATTGATATTCCCACACGGTATTATAACTTAAAAAGAAGGATAATGAAATTGCCATCACCAACAATAATGTACTTTCCAGGCGGATTTTTTTATCCTCAATAAAAGCAACTCCTATAGATAAAAACAAACTAACATAGATCGGTATTTTATAAATACCTGATGGTGTAGATTTTTCAGCGATAGTGTCTATAAATACAGGTAAAGAAAAAACATCAATATGCATGAGCTTGTATTCTGATTGCGCAATTAAATTCAACCAATGAATACTATTATCTCTCATATATTCATTTAAAACAAAATGGTTTTTATAAATGTTCATATTTTCTTTTATAAAATCAAAGTCAAAGACAATACTTAGCAGTTTATTAAAACCAACCCCTTGCGGATTTAATTGCGGTAATAGTATAAAAAGCAGAGAAACAACTGAATAGATTATTAGACTTTTAATAGTTGTTTTGCGCGTTTCTTTTGTTAAAAGTAACAGTGGAAGCATTAGTAATACAATGGGTTTGCTGAAAAATGAAATAAGTAAGCCAACAAGGAGTTTTTTATTGGCGGCTTTTATATCCTTTTCATTCTCAGAATATGTTAATTCATAAATGGAAACTAAAATTAAGGTAAGTGCAAGTACCAAAGGAGCGTGCATATTACCTACAAACAGCATCCAATAAGTAGGGAAGGCGCATAACATTAAAAAATAGGAGAGATGTTTTTTAAAATTATTTGTTGTTATTTTTGAGATCAGGTAACCACAATATGCCATTACTGCTATCGAAAAAAGGGCAAATAACCAGTAACTGGTCCATGGCGAAAAAAATGAAAACCAGGAAGCCACAAAAAGGCTGAATGCGGGATGTGCCAGGTACCAGGTGGAGTGGGGGCCATAAGGAGTCCCGCCCCAGGTGTCAAATATACTACGTCCTTCAAGCAGATTTAAAAAAGATTTTGGCACTGCAAAATAATCGATCCCCTGAACACTAGGATTCAGCTCTGCACCATAAAAAAACATGTTTAACCATCCGAAATGCAAGGATAGAAGCATTGTTGCAACTATTGCAATAGTTGCAATTGATAAATACCAGCCAGAATTTTGTTTCATATGTTTCAAAAGTATTAATTTTTTAGTTAGGGATTGAATTGATCTGCACAAAATGAACTAAATTCTGTTAACTTTACATCCCAATTAATGGCACTACTCGGACTTTTTAATAATTCAAAAAACGCATCAGGTGAAATGTCCTTTTGGGGGCATATTGATGCATTGCGTGGACACCTTGTCCGATCTGTATTAGTGGTACTGGTAATAACCGGAGTTTTATTCTGCTTCCCTGAATTTTTGTTTGATACCATAATTTTTGGTCCACTTAATAGTGATTTCATCACTTACAGAGGCTTCTGCCAGCTATCTCATTTTCTTAACCTTGGCGATCAGTTATGTTTTGGCCATTATACTTTTAAACTTCAGAGCCTTGGTTTAGGGGATCAGTTTACTTCACTCATGTGGATTTCCTTTTTAGGCGGTTTAATAATTGGTTCTCCATATTTATTATGGGAGATATGGCGTTTTATCAAACCTGCTTTGCGCGATAAAGAAAAAAAGGCCTCAACAGGGTTCATTATTGCATCTACCTTATTGTTTTTAACGGGGGTCTTATTCAGCTATTACATTATCGTTCCCTTATCAATTAATTTTTTAGGTAATTACCAGGTAAGTAAAATGGTCGAAAATAATTTCACCATGGATTCATACATTTCCACCGTTACAACACTTACACTTGCTTCTGGAATTGTATTTGAGTTGCCTGTATTTGTTTATTTTTTAACCAAATTTGGATTAATTACTCCGGAGTTTATGCGAAAATACCGCAAACATGCGGTGGTAGTGATATTAGTGGCAGCTGCAATTATTACACCCTCTCCGGATGTTACCTCGCAAATGTTGGTAGCTTTTCCTCTCTATTTCTTGTATGAGGCTAGTATATTTGTTTCGACATACGTAATTAAAAAAAAGACTAAATTGTAAGTAATTTATCTGCAGGCAATTAATCAAAAGGCAATTTAACCAACACTTTTTCTTAAAATTGTAATAATTCATTTTTTCGAATTCAGTAAATTAATCAACTCAGTTTCGTAAATTTGTAATAATTCATTTATTGGTAACGCTTTAAATTCTTAATAATACATTATCAACATCAACATTGACTAAAAAATTAAAATATTGTTTATTACAGCTTGTATTGGTATCGTCAGTGTTGATGCTTGCCTTACCTCAATCATGTTTCGCTCAAACCACTAAAGTGAGCGGAAAAATAGTTGATGCGATCACACGTGAACCATTGCCCTTTGTTAATGTGCTTTTAAAAGGCACTAAAGCAGCAGGAGCAAGTGATATTGAAGGTAATTACATTGTTTCCACTTCCGAAAAGTGTGATTCCATTATTATTTCTTTTGTTGGCTATAATCGTGTGATAAGAGCCATCAAATATGGTGCTATCCAGGAAATAAACATCGGACTTACACAAGGTGTGGATCTGGTTACCGTAGAAGTACGTCCGGGTGAAAATCCTGCACACCGGATCCTCCGAAAAATCATTGCAAATAAAGATAAAAACGATAGTGAGGAGTTAAGTGCCTACCAATATGAAGCCTATAACAAAATAGAATTTGATTTGAACAATATTCCTGATGAGTTTAAAAACAAAAAACTGCTTCAGCCATTTTCTTTTATTTTCGATAATATTGATAGTTCCAATGTTCGGGAAAAGCCTTATTTGCCGGTTTTTATGACCGAATCATTATCCGAATATTATTATCGGAAAAATCCGAAAACACATAATGAAATTATAAAGGCAAGTAAAGTTGCAGGTCTTGAAAATGCAAGTGTTTCCCAATTTATGGGTGATATGTATCAGAAGGTAAATATATATGACAATACCATTATCGTATTTAGCAAAACGTTCATCAGCCCCATCTCAGATAATGCACTGTTTTTTTACAAATTTTATTTGATTGATAGTATGGAAATTGACGGCCATAAATGCTATCAATTACAATTTAAACCAAAACGTAAGCAGGAGTTAACTTTTACAGGAAATTTGTGGGCAGCAGACAGTTCATTTGCTATCAAACAAATAGAAATGAGTATTGCTACTGATGCCAATATTAATTTTATAAATTCAACTGCTGTAGTTCAGACATACACGGAAGTGGACAATGCCTGGATGATGCAAAAGGAGCGTTTGATAATCGATTTTAACCCTTTCCCAATTGATCAGAAAGTGAAATCCCTTATGGGTATTTATGGTCGAAAAACAGCTTCATACAATAGTTTTAAGATCAATAAACCTGAGGATGATAAGTTTTACTCGCTTACTGATAATTTAAAAGTTGCTGATGATGCTTTTAATAAAACAAATGATTTCTGGAATGAGAAACGACATGATTCATTATCAAAAAATGAAAAAGAAATTTATCACATGGTGGATACATTGCAATCATTGCCAATATACCGCACATGGGTTGATATCATACAGTTATTTGTAACGGGATATAAAACCAAAGGTAACTTTGAGTATGGTCCTTATTACAATATATATAGTTTTAACGAAATTGAAGGTCAGCGTTTTCGTTTTGGCGGACGTACGAGCGATAAATTCAGTAAATGGTATGAGTTAAGCGGGTATGTGGCTTTTGGTACCCGGGATGAAAGATTAAAATACAGTTTGGGAATGCGGTGTTTTCTGGAAAAAAAGCCACGTACGCTTGTGGGGATGTATTACAAAAATGATAATGAGATTTTAGGGCAGAGTCAAAATGGATTTACAACCGATAACATTCTTGCATCGCTTTTTAGAATAACTCCCTTACGTAATTTAACAAGTGTAAAGCAGGTAAATGCCTATATCGAACGTGAGTGGTTTACGGGCTTTAGTTCTAAGCTAAGTTTTTTTAACAGGCAAATGTCGCCTCTTGCAGATTTTCATTACGAGTATCAGAAAACCCCCTATAAAACTGCATTTAAGGAGAGCATCACCACATCCGAAGTACGTTTATTAACACGATTTGCATTCGATGAAAAATACCTCAGTGGGACTTTTACCCGAGCCAGTTTAGGAACACGTTATCCTGTCATTCAGGCCCAATACACCTTAGGCATTAAAAATTTATTTTTCAGCGATTATGATTATCAAAAACTAACAGTAAATCTGGACGACCGTATTCGGATTAATCCGATTGGATATTTTGATTACGTACTGGAGTATGGAAAAACGTGGGGCAAATTGCCTTACCCCTTAATGACAATTCATGGTGGTAACGAAACCTATATTTACGATATATACGCCTACAATAGCATGAATTACTACGAATTTGTGAGTGATGAGTATGCATCATTAACTTTATCCCACCATTTTGATGGGTTCTTTTTAAATAAAATTCCATTAATGCGGAGATTAAAATGGAGAGAGGTTGTTGGAGGGAAAGCTTTAATTGGCAGGGCAAATCAAACGAATAATGATTTGCTTATTTTCCCTGCTTTTCTAACCACACTTAATAAAGGCCCTTATATTGAAACATCAGCAGGTATCGAAAATATATTTAAGATCTTTAGGTTGGATGCTGTTTGGCGGATGTCTTATTTAGATAACCCTAGAGCTATTCCATTTAGTATTAAAGGAACACTTCAGTTCTCTTTTTAATTTTACAACTATGATTCTACGTACAGATAATTTAATAAAAAAATACAGAAGCCGTACCGTTGCAAAAAACGTAAGCGTTGAAGTAAAGCAAGGCGAAATTGTTGGACTTTTAGGTCCTAATGGTGCCGGGAAAACTACATCATTTTATATGATAGTTGGAATGATACAGCCCAATTCCGGTAAAATATTTTTAGATGATAAAGATATTACCAACGAACCAATGTATAAACGAGCACAACTCGGAATTGGTTATTTGGCGCAGGAAGCATCTGTTTTCAGAAAATTGAGTGTGGAAGATAATATCCGTGCGATATTAGAAATGACGAAATTAAATAAAGAAGAACAGAGTGCTAAGCTTGAAGAGTTATTGAATGAATTTCATTTGCAGCACATCCGAAAAAATTTGGGCGACAGATTATCCGGTGGTGAACGCAGACGTACAGAAATTGCACGTTGCTTAGCTGCCGATCCTAAATTTATTTTATTAGATGAACCCTTTGCAGGAGTTGACCCAATTGCTGTTGAAGATATTCAGCAAATTGTAGCAAAACTTAAACAACGAAATATCGGTATATTAATTACTGATCACAATGTGCAGGAAACCTTGCAAATAACTGATCGCGCCTATTTGCTTTTTGAAGGAAGTATTTTGAAAGCAGGAACTGCTGAAGAATTGGCTGGTGATGAGCAGGTACGCAGAGTTTACTTGGGCAAAAATTTTGAATTACGTGAAAAAAAATACGATCAACCTAATGTTATTTAACAAAATAACATTGGGTCATGCTGAACTTGTTTCAGCATATAAACAGCTTCTCTGAGTAGTTTGAATGAAAATCAATGGACATTTTATATTTAATTCGTTAAGTAATCAACTTGCTTTTTCGATAATCTCGAAATGACCTGTGCGCTGTCATTTCGAGCTTGTCGAGAAAAGTGTGTGTAAGCATTTTTACTGGAAATTTTCTTTGTAAATAGTAGGATGTATTTAACTTATATAAAAGTCTAATATTACAACGCTTTTATTTTTTGATATACTTGAACTTCAGCAAAGTAGGCTTTCCCTTTTGTGCTTCATTACTAATAAGCATATCCCCATCAGGTAAAAAAGTAATGCCTTCCGCTTTATTAAATAAAACTGGATCTAAGGCAAAAAGTTGAATGATATGTCCTTTTTCATTCATAATTAAAAGCAATTTGTCGCTTGACGAAAGAATGTAGATCAAATGGCTGAAAGGATGCACAGCTATTGCAGATGGCCTGAAGTTGAAATCACTGACCTCTTTCCCTGTTTTTTTTATTGTTCGTGTAGGAATAGGGATTTTCATAGCAAGTGCCTTTTCTTCAATTTTATCTACACTCAATTTAAAGATAGGTTCCTTACTAAGTATTTTGTTTTTTAAGTCAAAACCATAGATCAATCGGATATCTTTATTTTCATTCCCCTTGCCTGCCTTACTTTTTGCGGCTATTAATAACCTGTTATTTTTTTTATCAAAACACAAACCTTCATTATTCGAAGAAGGTAAATGGAGTGTATATTCTTTCTTTTCAGCGGATGGTTTGGAATAGTCTTTATGCTCGATCAGTACACCATCGCTTCGTAGCAAATACATCGCATTTCCAACAAGGGCGATCTCTTCAAAATCACCAATTAATTTAGACGGGTATTCTTTTATAATGACTTCTTTTGTTAGATCATAAATAAAAATAGTCCCTATTTCATCTTGTACACAAGCGATCTCATTTTGACTAAGAGTTGTAATGCCGGAAATTTCATTGAGCGCAGCCGGCAGAACAAAGTTTTTGGTGGGTTTGGATAGGTTGTATTCGAACAGAGTTGATTCCTCATTATTAATGGAAGAATAGCCATAAAACAGTACAAGGAGGAACATGCTGAATACACTGGAAATCAAAAAAGTTAAAATACGTTTCATTGTTTATAAAATTACAAGTACACGTTTTTTGTGATTCAATTGTTGTGCCTATGAAAGAGATCAAATAGTTTTTTGCAGCTCCTCTATTTGTAATATGTGGCGGTTTGTGTGAGCGATCATAAAATGGATCCAGTCAGTCTTTGTCATTGGGCCCAATACAGGATGTTTTAGGGTATGCGTTTCCTGTTCTATTCCATTAGTATTAATGTGTTGAATTATCTTATCAATAGTAATGTTGATACTTTGAGTAGCATCTTTACTATCCGCAAAACGACCTTTAGGACTTACAAAATCAGGCGCTGGAACCTTAAATGCCCGGTTCGTAATTAAAAGCATATTTAGTTTTTCTTCACCAAATAATTCAGTCTTGCTATTTTCAGTTTTTTCAGCTGGTGATGGAGTGGAAATGACTTTTAATACTGCTTCACTAATTAAAAAAATATGCTCCACGCATTCCAAAACTGACCAGGCTTTTTCAGAAGGTTTAAATACAAGCTCTGCTTGATTTAACGTGTTGAAGGACTTTAATAGTTCTCCGGTATTGTTTTGTATTTTCTCTTGTAAGCCCATCTGTAAAATGGTTTTAACCCCAGGAGGGGTGTTTTGTTTTGAAACGAATAAAATAGGATCAACAATTTCTCGGATTGAAATTGAAGAAAACAAAAAGAAATTTTATTTAGTTTTCGAAAATTTCGAATTCATAAAATTCCATAATTTGGTTGGCCAATAATTTCTTGCAGGCTTCATCCACTTTAGTTGACGCTGCATCTTTAGAGGCTGCTTCAATTTCCAATGTAATGTGTTTACCAATACGCACATTTTCAATTTCGGGTAAACCTAAATTTTTCATGCTTCCTGTAACTGCTTTCCCTTGAGGATCTAGTAATGCTTTCAATGGCATTACATCTATTTCTGCTCTGAATTTCATTTTCTATTAATTGTTTAATTTGTTTACGGAACTGTTACTTATAAAAACGGTGTCGATCACTGATAAGATCACATACAAAAATATAATAAAAGGGATTGCAATAAACTGAAAAAGCAATAACATTACTATAGAAGCGATTAAAAATGAATAACGAATTTTATTGTCAGCCCATCCAAAATTTTTGAATTTAAGGGCGAATAAAGGTAATTCCGCCACCAATAAATAAGACATAAGGATGGTGAGTCCTAATAAAAACCATACGTTTTCCAAAATTGGAATTAAGTTGAAATTTCCAATATTGGGTTGAAAAAAATGAATAAGGGGCAAAGAACAAATTAATAGCGCATTAGCGGGAGTGGGAACACCAATAAAAGAGCTAGTTTGCCTGGTATCAATATTGAATTTTGCTAAGCGTATTGCAGAAAAAATTGTAATTATAAATGCAAAAAGAGGAAGATAGCTTAGTGCTACCATATTGGAGCCAGATGTTCCTGCATAAATAGCTGTAGCATTTGATAGGAATATAAACATTACCACTCCCGGTACTAATCCGAACGTTACCATATCAGCCAAGGAATCCAACTGTTTTCCAATTTCAGAATGTACATTTAAAAGCCTTGCAAGGAACCCGTCAAGAAAATCCAATACTCCGGCAATGCCCACTAAATAGGCGCTCCAAAGTAAATTATCATTGAAGGCACATACAACTGCCAGGCAGCCGCAAAATAAATTGCCGCAGGTGATGGTGTTCGGTATGTTTTTTTTAATGTTCATTTTGTGTTGGCGAAATTACAAATCTCCCTTTTAATTGAGAGCGAAAATACTCTTTTAATTTTAGAAACTGTTTTTCTAAATTTGAATTGTTTAGAGCCTGTTTAAATTTTATTCAAATAATTTAATAGGACGCTCCTAGGGAGCTTAAATTAAAAACCCTTTCATTGTTATTACTACAAACAGTTTATCCCTACGGGATATTTTCAGCTCCGGAGGAGCGTTCTGTTTGTAGATAAAGAGATACATCACAATTATAGCCCCAGAGGGGCGACCTGTATTAAAAAATATAAAATTTAAACAGGCTCTTAGGTAAATTATAATTCACAATAAATTCTCAAATCTGCAGGTTTATTCTAAATCCTTAAAAAAATGAGCAATAAGAATTAAAAAAACACGTTTTCAAATCCTCTGGCACGTTTTCGAACCCTTTTTAAGGCTAAAAAATTAGATATTAAAAAATTGACTGAACCATTATTTAGTTTAATTTTATGACCTATTATGACTAAAAAGTATTTTTTATCAATAACCATTATAATAAGCATTTGTTTTAGTGCCTTTGCGCAGGCTCCTAAATACAGTAATGAGTTTTTAAATGTTGGTGTGGGTGCAAGAGCCTTAGGAATGTCTAATTCGTATATATCATCAGCAAATGATGTTACTGCCGGTTATTGGAATCCAGCAGGATTATTGGGTATTGGCAATCAGCATCAAGTGGCGCTCATGCATAGCGAATACTTTGCCGGCATTGCTAAATATGATTATGGCGCTTATGCCACCCGTTTAGACAGTTCAAGTGTACTCGGTATCACTATTATTCGTTTTGGTGTGGATGATATCCCTAATACTACTGAATTGATCAATTCCAATGGTAATGTGGATTATAACCGGATCACTACTTTCTCAGCCACAGATTTTGCCTTTATAGTTTCGTACGCAAAAACACTTAAAATTCCCGGATTACGACTAGGAGCCAATGCGAAAGTTATTCGCAGAAGGGTTGGCAGCTTTGCAGGTTCATGGGGTTTCGGAATTGATGCAGGTGCACAATATGATTACAAAAAATGGAAATTTGCCGCCATGGCACGCGATGTAACTTCTACATTTAATGCCTGGACCTATAATCTTTCTGAAGAAACAAAAGCCGTATTTGTGGCCACCGGCAATGAGATCCCCGAAAATTCGGTTGAAATTACGCTGCCTAAATTATTATTGGGTGGGGCTCGTAAATTCGACTTTTCTCCCAAAATGTCATTACTTGCCGAACTGAATTTGGATGCAACCTTTGATGGTAAACGCAGCGTAATGATCAAGAGCAAAGCCATTAGCATCGATCCTCACTTTGGACTTGAAGCATCTTATATGAATTTGGTGTTTTTACGAGCCGGACTGGGTAATTACCAGGCATATACCGATGCGGTGGGTCAAAAAATCAAAACCTTTCAGCCCAATATTGGTATAGGTGTTCGCATTAAGTCTGTTACCATTGATTATGCCTTAACTGATATTGGCGACCAGTCAGTGGCATTGTATTCCAATGTGTTCTCCATTAAAGTGGATATTAATAAAAAATAAATTGTTTAGCATTATATCTCCTGAATGTTTGGTTAGTTCTGACAAAAGCTAAAACTTTCGTACTTTTGCGACCAAATTAATGATGTGAAAACCTATCAGCTTTTTTTACTCTCCTTATTAAGTGCTTTATTACTGGCTTTTGGCTGGTTCCCCCATGGCTTTGTTCCTTTATTATTTATCGCGTTTGTTCCCCTCTTAATGGTGGAACATACCATATTTAAAAATCCTGATAAATACAAAACACTTACTCTTTTTGCCTGTAGCTATTTAACGTTTTTTACCTGGAATGTTTTAACAACCTGGTGGGTCAAGAATGCTTCTTATGGAGGCGCAGCAATGGCAATAGGGTGTAATGCATTATTGATGACCATTACATTCATGTTATTTCATAAAGTTAAAAAACGTGTAGGTGAAAAATGGGGAAGTCTGGTATTCATCAGTTTTTGGATCACCTTTGAATTTTTACATCTCGATTGGGATCTAACCTGGACCTGGCTTACCTTGGGGAATGGTTTTGCTCCCACACTTAATTGGATTCAATGGTACGAATATACAGGCGCTTTTGGAGGAAGTTTATGGGTGCTTATTTGCAATTGCTTCATTTTTAAAATAATTTCGGATTTTGGTTTTCGATTCTCAAAAAAACAGATCATTGGACTGGCAGCTTTAATAGCTCTTCCTATTTTAATTTCGTACATAATTTTGGCTTTTCATGATGACTTAAAAGCTGAAACAAATGTTGTAATTGTTCAACCCAATATTGATCCATATAACGAGAAATTTATATCAGGTTATGAAGTACAATTACAAAAAATGTTGCAACTTGCTTCACAGCAAACAGATAGTACAACCGACTATTTAGTTTTTCCGGAAACAGCTTTAACAGAGGAGTTCTGGGAGGGTGAGTTGATACAAAGTAGTAGCATTAAAACGTTAAAAGAGTTCTTAAAGCCATATCCCAAACTTAAAATTATCATTGGTGCCTCAACCGCCAAGGTTTATCAACCAGATGAAGCTTTATCTTCAACCGCCCGGAAATTCAGAAGCCAGGATGGCTATTATGATTCATACAACACTGCCCTGCAAATAGACAGCAGCAATCAGATCCAGATTTATCATAAATCGAAATTAGTGCCGGGTGTGGAAAAAATGCCATTCCCTTTTATTTTTAAGTACCTCGGAAAATTGGCCATCGATCTGGGTGGAACAACAGGAAGCTTAGGTACGCAGGAGGAGCGCAGTGTGTTCGTTTCCACGGATGGCAAAATAAAGGCAGCCCCTGTGGTTTGTTATGAAAGTGTGTATGGCGAATATGTCTCAGAATATGTTAAAAACGGAGCTCAGTTTATTGCGATCATTACCAACGATGGTTGGTGGGGCGATACTCCCGGTTACAAGCAGCATTTAAAATATGGCGCATTAAGAGCTATTGAAACGCGCAGATATATTGTACGGTCAGCAAATACAGGCATTTCCTGTATTATTACTGATAAAGGAGAAATACAACAAGCAACAAATTGGTGGGTTCCCGCAGTTATAAAAACACAAATTAAATTAAATAATGATCAGACGTTTTATACTCGTTTTGGCGATTATATTGGTCGGGCAGCAATGTATCTATCCTTGCTCCTGATCTTATACTCATGGCTTTTGCGATTTAAAATTATCAGACAATAGTAAATTGAAAAGTTAATTTTTTTTAATGTTTAATTAATGGATAAAATATTTTCGTTGCTAATTTGCGTTAGGGATTGCAGCGTAAATCCCCGCCCGAACGAATGAATTCGTTCATTCGGGCAGGCTTTTCTGTTTAGAAAAGATTGAAGCGTAAAGACCGCCCCCTTTCTGTTTCAAGAAAGGGGAAACGCCCAAATAATTAAAAATTTAATTCTTTAAAGAATCTAACAAATTGATATTCTCAACTCATAACTAATAGAACATAATACTTTTAAATACAATGGAAAAATTTGATGTTACAATTATAGGTTCAGGTCCGGGCGGTTATGTGGCGGCAATTCGTTGCGCACAATTAGGTATGAAAACAGCAATCATCGAGCGTTACAATACGCTTGGCGGCACATGTTTGAATGTGGGTTGTATTCCATCCAAAGCATTATTAGATTCATCAGAGCATTATTACAATGCTGCACATTCATTTACCGAACACGGTATTGAAATAAAGGATCTGAAAGTAAATTTCAAACAAATGATCAAACGCAAAGGTGATGTTGTAAAACAAACTTCTGAGGGAATTAATTTTTTAATGAAAAAAAATAAGATCACTGTTTTTAACGGTCACGGTGCATTTGTAAATAAAAACACAATTGAAATTGCAGGTGCAGATGGAAAAAAAACACAAATTGAATCTGCGAAAACAATTATAGCTACCGGTTCAAAACCGACATCATTACCGGGAATTGAGATTGATAAAAAACGAATTATCTCTTCCACCGAAGCCTTGGAATTAACTGAAATTCCTAAACACATGGTGATCATTGGTGGTGGTGTAATTGGTTTGGAATTGGGTTCGGTCTATGCAAGGTTGGGCGCAAAAATTTCTGTACTTGAATTTACAGGAGGGATCATCAGTACCATGGATACTGCATTAGGTAAAGAGTTACTGAAAAGTCTGAAAAAGCTGGGCTTTGAGTTTTATCTGAATCATAAGGTTACCGGTGTAACAGCTAAGGGTAAAGAAGTAACGATAACTGCCGATAATACAAAAGGAGAAAAGGTTGAATTAAAAGGTGATTATTGCCTGGTTTCCGTTGGCCGTAAGCCGTACACTGATAATTTAGGTTTAGATAAAGCCGGAGTAAAAATTGATAATCGCGGAAAAATTGAAACTGACGATCATTTACAAACCAATGTACAAGGTATTTATGCAATTGGCGATGTGATCAAAGGCCCAATGCTTGCGCATAAAGCAGAAGATGAGGGGACTTTTGTTGCAGAAATTATTGCAGGACAAAAACCACACATTGATTATAATTTAATACCGGGAGTAGTTTATACATGGCCGGAAGTGGCTGCTGTTGGCTTTACCGAAGAGCAACTAAAAGAGCAGGGTAAAAAATACAAAGTTGGTATTTTCCCATTCAAAGCAAGTGGAAGAGCTCGTGCATCAATGGATACAGATGGCTTTGTAAAAGTTTTAGCAGATGAAGTAACAGATGAAATATTAGGTGTACACATCATTGGCCCTCGTGCTGCTGATATGATAGCCGAAGCAGTAGTTGCAATGGAATACCGTGCAAGTGCCGAAGATATTTCACGTATGAGCCACGCACACCCTACTTATACAGAAGCTTTTAAAGAAGCTTGTTTAGATGCAACGGGGAAAAGAGCATTGCATATTTAATTATTGATTTAGAGATTTGTTGAATAGCAATTCTCTAATTCTCTAATTCTCCAATTCTCTAATTTTTTAATTATGAAAACAGGCGTACTGCTTATAAATCTTGGAACACCCGACAGCCCAAAAACTTCGGATGTGAGAAAATATTTATCACAATTTTTGAATGATCCTCGTGTGATCGATATCAATCCTATTGGTCGTTTTTTATTGGTAAATGGTATTATAGTGCCATTTCGGGCACCTAAATCCGCTAAATTATACCAACACATCTGGACCAAAGAAGGATCCCCTCTTTTAACCAATAGTATTAAAGTAAAAACGCTGTTACAAAAGGCTTTAGGCGATTCGTTTGTAGTTGAATTAGGGATGCGTTATCAAAGCCCGAGTATGGAATCGGCATTGAACAAACTACGTGAAGCCCAGGTACAAAAGATCATTATGATCCCTTTGTATCCTCAATATGCATCATCAAGTACAGGTTCATCAGTTGAAGAGGCATTGCGTATAATTGGTAGATGGGAAGTAACACCATCCGTTGAAATTATCTCAAAATTTTATGATAATCCTGATTTTATTGATGCTTGCGTAGAAGTAGCAAAAAAATATAATTTTGATGATTACGATTATTTTATTTTTAGTTACCACGGTTTGCCCGAACGCCACATCTTGAAAGGTTCTGCACACTATGGTGCAAGCACTTGTAATTTGGGCAGCTGCTGCGATTCCATTACCAAAGACAATCACTATTGTTACCGTGCCAATTGTTTTGAAACAACACGTCAGTTAGTAAAACGATTAAATATTCCGGAAGGAAAATATGAGAGTACTTTCCAATCACGCTTGAATGATAAATGGATCAAGCCTTATAGCGATAAGGTGGTAGAGCAAAAAGCAAAAGAAGGCAAAAAGAAAATATTAGTTTTTTCACCTGCTTTTGTTTCGGATTGTTTAGAAACTATTTATGAAATAGGAATAGAATACAACGAAATTTTTACCGAGCATGGTGGAGAGAAAATAACCCTCGTTGAAAGTTTAAATGATCATCCCAAATGGATCGAAGCGTTGAAAAATATGGTGTTGAGTAGAAAATAATAAATTGTTTTTTTGAAAAAAAGAAATCAATTCTGCAAAATTCCTTTACATATGCCATAATCATTGTTATCACAATAGCTAACGTACATTTTCTGTAATTTGTTTTTGTACTAAGTAACAATTAACGGTGCGGCTGGCGTCCACGAAAAGAGCGAACTGCAATTTTTTCAGGCCCAGATTTGAGTTGGCCTTTGTGTGAAAGAAAAAATTGAAGTTGGTTTTCGTGGGCTCTTTTTCTTTGTTTCTTTCTTTTGGAGAAGCAAAAGAAAGAAAAATGCTCTGAGGAAGCAGGATTACTCGATCTTCAATACTAATAAGTTAAGAATACTTCCTGTAATTAAACTCTGATTTACTAATGATTTAGTATATGAAGATATTACAACTCTTTCAAAACCTCATCACTCATCGGACTTACAGCCGCAGAATAAAACTTAACCAACTCCCCTTTTTCATTAATTAAATATTTACAGAAGTTCCAGCTGGGAGCAGTATCATTCCATCCATTTTGATCTTTATGTGTAAGCCATTGGTATAAGGGATTTTGATCAGGACCTTTAACCTCCGATTTTTCAAATAGTTGAAATGTTACTCCAAAATTCCGTTGGCAAAAAGTTGCAATTTCTTCGTTACTTCCCGGTTCCTGTGCGCCAAAATTATTTGCAGGAAAGCCAAGTAGCACCACTTTATCTTTATACTTTTCATGCAACTCCTCTAATTCATTAAATTGTGGAGTGTAGCCACATTCCGATGCAGTATTTACAATCAATACTTTTTTGCCTTTATAAATAGAAAAGGGAATATCCTTACCTTCAATCGACTTCATTGTAAAATCATAAAATGATTTTGTAGCCATTGGCGCAGTTGAATTACTTGGTTTTCCTTTTATATATTTTTTAGAAAAAAGAGATAAAAAGAAATATTTTATTTTTTTCATTGTTAGAATTTAATACTGTTTAATTAAAACTAAAATATGCCGGCCCACAGTCTTCGACAAGCTCAGACTGACAATTGCGCGATGTCATACTGAGCTTGTCGATTGTGTGGGCGGCATAATTTTCAACTTTCTAACCCACAATCCTCAGTTTCGCAAATTTTATTAATAATTGTTTTTGTCCAACGCCTTCAAAAAACACAGTAGTTTTATTATTCGGGAAATCACCATCCATATTTATTACTTTACCTTTTCCAAAACGATCGTGCTCCACTTCCATACCCACTTGTAAACTCCTTAAACTTTCGGTATCAAAATCAGAAGTGTTTTTTGATGCAGTATTAATTTTAACTAAATTTTTTCCAATAACAGGTCGCTGCACAAAGGTCTCTTTAGGCTTAGTGTTATATTGTTTCGGTTTGCTTGAATATTCTTCATTACCAAACAATCGGCTGCTGCTTTCTGTTGGCATGTCTAAATATTTCGCATCCACTTCCTCAATAAATCTACTTGGTTCGCAATAAATTAAATTCCCCCAGCGGTATCGTGTCGTGGAGTAGGAGAGGGTTACACGTTTTTCGGCACGGGTAATGGCAACATAAAATAATCTGCGTTCCTCTTCCAGATCAGCTCTTTCCGTTAATGACATTTGTGATGGAAATAAATTCTCTTCCAAACCTACAACATACACATAAGGGAATTCCAGGCCTTTTGCAGCATGTATGGTCATTAAGGAAACTTTATTTCTATCTTCTTCAGTTTCTGTTTTTTTATCCGCATCAGTCATTAATGCAATATCCCGCATAAACAGATCCAATGTAGGATTAGTAGTTATTTCAGTTGTTGGATTTTCAAGATCAGACTTTTGTTCATCGAAAGAAAATAACAATCCATTAATTTCATTATCTATCGCAGTTTCCTGGCGCTCTTGTACTTCTTCTTCTTGATTCTTGATTCTAGATTCTTGACTCTCATCCCCCCCTTCTTGATTCTTGATTCTTAAATCTTGATTCTCATCCCCCGCATCTTGGTTCTCAGTTGTGATCTCCGCCCCAATGTCATTTATATCAATTTCACTTTCAGTAAATTCTTTTAATCCGTTTAATAATTCCTGAATGTTTTCATGCCTGCTAACTCCTTCCGGTGATTTATCAGCATAAAGATCTCTCAGGATGCCCGAATGAACTGCTATGTATTGCCCCAGGTCATACGCACTATGCGTTTGAAGCATTGCAGAAAAACTTTTTATCATCACCGTAAACTCATCCACTTTTGCTTTGGCTCCTGCATTTAAACCAATGTCAAATTCATTAATATTTTCAATCACCCTCCAAAGGCTTATGTTATGGTCGTTTGCGGCAACAATAATTCTATCAATTGTGGTGTCACCTATTCCACGACCAGGATAATTGATGATCCGTTTTAAGGATTCTTCATCATTACTATTGATCGCAAGGCGGTAATAGGCCAATAGATCTTTGATCTCTTTACGTTGGTAAAACGACAGACCACCAAATATTCGGTATGCAATATTTTGTTTGCGCAACGCTTCCTCCATGGCACGTGATTGTGCGTTGGTACGATAAAGGATAGCGAATTCACGGTTATGCGCCTGCTCATTCATCTTTGTTTCAAAAATGGAATTGGCAACAAAATTACCTTCGGAATTATCCGATTCTGTTTTCATTACCTTAATGAGTTCACCTTCTACGTTCTCTGTAAAAACATTTTTTTTGAGCTGTTCTTTATTTTTAGAAATAACTGTATTAGCAGCACCTACAATGATTTTTGTAGAACGGTAATTTTGTTCCAGTTTAAATATATTGAGCTCAGGATAATCTTTTTCGTAATTGAAAATGTTTTGAATGTTCGCACCACGGAAGGCGTAAATACTTTGTGCGTCATCGCCAACTACGCATATATTGCGGTATGCAGCAGCCAATTGTTTGATAATTACATATTGCGAAAAGTTAGTATCCTGGTACTCATCCACCATGATGTATTTGAATTTATGCTGATACTTATGTAATACCGCAGGAAAATCACGCAATAAAATATTGGTATTAAATAACAGATCATCAAAATCCATTGCACCTGCTTTGAAACAGCGTTGAGCATAGATCTGATAGATAAGGCCCATTTTGGGCTTTGCTGCCTGGCGGTCTTCTTCTAATGCCTGCTTATCATTTTGGTACGCTTGTGCAGAAATTAAATTATTTTTTGCAGCAGAAATACGCGAAAGTACCATACCCGGTTTATATATTTTATCATCCAGGCCTTGCTCTTTTAAAATCGCTTTTATTAAACTTTTGGAATTATCAGTATCATAAATGGTAAAATTTTGAGGATAGCCAAGCTTCTCTGCTTCACTGCGTAAAATGCGCGAAAATACAGAGTGAAAGGTACCCATCCAGATGTTTCTCGATTCGCTGGTCCCAACCACTTTGGCAATACGTTCTTTCATTTCACGTGCCGCTTTATTGGTGAACGTGAGTGATAATATATTAAAGGGATCAACACCTTTTTTTATCAGGTGTGTAATACGATAAGTAAGTACACGCGTTTTTCCGGACCCAGCACCGGCAATGATCATTACAGGGCCTTCGGTACATTCAACAGCTTTGCGTTGTACGGGATTTAATTCATCTAAATAATTCTTCGACATGGTAAGCAAAATGGGATGTTTGGTTATTTACAAATTTACTTTTTTTTGACGATGTTTTTATGTTTGTTGAAATTTAAGAGAAAATATATTGTAACCCTTATTCCATAGGTAAAATGCGAGTTATTGATTTGTTGATATGTTCTTTGATTTTGATGTTTTTATACAGCTATGTTTTGGGTACTTTAGCTTTATTAAATTGTATCAACAATGATTTACAAATATTTGTAAGCGCTTTGAAGTATTTGTTATCACAAAACTTGCGTCTATAAATTTGTTACAAGCAATTTTACCGCAAAACAATTAAATGACAAAAAAAACATTGCGACTGTTGATTTTCTTTGTTATAGCAGGGTGTGGATCCCCTGTGACTTTTGATCAACCGCAGCCCCCAAAGACAAGAGAGATTCATAGATTTCCTCGACAATTATTCGGAAAATATACAAGTTTCGACAGTAAATCGACTATTATTATCAACGAAAAGTTTATACTTAAAATTTACGATTATGACCTAATGACTTCTAAAGACTCTTTGGATAAGTCCTATAAGATTAAGGGTGACACGTTATATTTTCGAGAGGGGGATAATTACGAACTTATTAAGACAATTCATGATTCAATTATTCAACATGTGTACTCTAAAGAAACCTTATTTTCATTCGACAGCTCCACTGTACTAAAAAAATTCAAAGGGAATTATTTCTTAAACTACTTATGGGATAAAGACAAGTGGATTGTAAAAAAAATGACACTAGTAAAAGGCATATTAACACTTTCCGACATTAATACAAGGGAAGAGGTTACTATCTTAAATGAAATTACTGAAACACCCGCAGACACTATTTCTTATGACTTTGAGGTAAGTAAAAAACAATTCAAACAATTTTTAAAATTGGGAGGATTTCGAGACACTGACTTTTTTATTAAAATGAAATAAAAACTGCTTGTAAACAGCACCAATAAGTTATGCGGGCTTTGTGCAAGTTTCAACTTTGTTTTTCAGCCGATGTAAATTTATTTTTTAAAGTTGCAATAAAGTTCAGTACATTTCATTCAGTTTTTCGGTTAAGACAATTTCGTGTTTTTGACCCGCAATCTTGTAGCTGCCAATCGTTGCAAGCGTCCCCCAAAAGCGACCACTATTTGAAAATTGGAATTGATTTTTTGAAAAATATTTTTTCACTTTAATGAGTAAAATGGTTAATACATAAGAAAATTGAAACCACTTCAAAAAGCTCTCATTCAAAAAATAATTGACAAATTTGAAGGAAATGTTTCCTTTAAAAATTCAAAAAGGGAATACTTCTTTGTAAACGAGCAATGGTTAAGGTTAAGTAACCTTAAAAGAGAGGAGGTTATTGGCAAAACAGATAATGAAATTTTATCTTTGGACAATGCTATTCGTGCCGAAAAGACAGATATGAAGGCATTTGAAAAACAAATTCCAATTGAATATACTAATTCAGTTATATTAAATGGCGAGAGAATTGATTTCATTGCAATTAAGTTTGTTATCAATTTTGGATCCGGAGAGCATTTTTTTCTTTGTACTATTGCCGACTTCTTATATAATAAAGAAAAGGTCTTAGCTTTTCGTAAAATTATTGATGCTTTTTTTGAAAGAAAAGGTAGACGATAACTCTTATTTACTACTCGCCAGTAACTGACCTAGGCTAAGCAAAATGAACGTTTATCTTTAATTTCATCATTTGGGTTAGCAATGAAAAAAGATCGCATCAAGCACATTTCATAGCGGTATAAAATTGTTTTTATTTTGTTTTTGCGCAGATTAAAGTAAAATTGGTACGAAAAATGTGATGATTGATATGATTTGCTGCTTGAGAAAAAATCAAAATGCTAGACAATTTCAAATTCCAAACTCTCTACCTATAATTTGGAAATTTTGAATCTATGCATTACCTTTAGCTCAAGCATAGTTAAAAGAAATAATAATTGATTTTAAAAATACAAATCGATTCTAAGGAATTTAATTTATAGAAATACTGAAATAATTTATTGTCAAAAAGTGCGGAGTCAGCACTATAATCACCGACAACAGCAAAATGAAAACAAAAGTACTATCAGTAGTTGCTGCAATAATGTTTACCTCCATTAGTCTGCAGGCACAAACACTATCCACATTTGCCGGTTCTGGTGTTAATGGATTCGTAGATGGTCCGGCTTTAACTGCTCAGTTTTCAGGACTTGAGCAAATGGTGTACGATAAAAAAGGGAATTTATTAATTTGTGATGCTTCAAATCATCGAATACGAAAAATAGATGCAGCGGGCAATGTGACCACTTTCGCAGGAACCGGAACAGCAGGTTTTGTAAATGGAAATGTGGGTACAGCTCAATTCAACAATCCTTTAGGAATAGCGGTAGATAATTTTAATAATATTTATATATCTGATAATTCAAATTTCGTAATACGGAAAATTGACAATTTGGGTAAGGTAACAACCTACGCAGGAACCGGTGATAAAGGATTTGTTAATGGAAGTAGTTCATCAGCACAATTTGATTACCTGAATTATATGTGTTTTGACAAGGCAATGAATTTATATGTAGCCGATCCTGGTAATAACATGATCAGAAAAATTGATAGCCAGGGCAATGTCAGTACTTTTGTTGGAAGCGGGAAAACAGGGTTTGCTGATGGAATAGGTGCATCTGCTGACTTATCATTCCCTATTGCAATTGCGTACGACAAAAGCAATGATGTTTTTTATGTTAGTGATCAGGGCAATTCTGTAATAAGAAAAGTGCTTCCTGATGGTACAATGAGCACTTATGCTGGTTCAGGTGTAATAGGCCATTCAGATGGTCCGGGTACGGTTGCTCAATTTTATTTTCCAAAAGGTTTAACTGTGGATAATGTTGGAAACGTTTACGTTGCAGGTAGATTTGATTATACGGTTAGGAAAATTGATACACAAGGGAACGTTTCTACTGTTGCAGGAATTCCGCATATCACCGGAAATGTTAATGGAACATCTGCAGTTGCAATATTTGGAAAGCCAATTGATGTTATTATGAGTTTGGATGGAAATCTTTTGGTATCTGATTGGGTGAACAGGGTAATTAGAAAAATTGAGCTGCCTATTGTGGCTTCTGTAAACAATAAATTACAGCAAGAAATTGGTATACAGGTTTCTCCTAATCCCTTTAGCACATCTACAACAATTAAAATAAATGGAAATAAAGGAAAAGAGAAAATAGACTTTTTGATGTATGATCTAACCGGGAAAGAAATTGAAGTAAAAAGCTCTGTTTCAACTCAGCAAATAGTTATTGAAAGAGGTGATTTACCAAATGGTATTTATTTTTATAAGATCTCCCAAAATACTAATATCATTGGTACTGGTAAGCTTATTGTTGAATAAAGCAGATTATTAATTCAAATTAAAAATAATTCATAAAACGAAGTCTTTAAAAAGGCTTCGTTTTTTTTGTTTTATAGCAATCCTCAAAGAACTGTAATAACCTGGGTTCGATTAAGAAAACAATAAAAATCAAGGCTAAAGCCCAATAAAATAATCACATTTCAGCCACGATCTGAAGACCGTGGTTATAAAAAACGATGCCTAAGCGAATCAAATAGCAATTATCATTTAGGTGGGAATAATACTCATGTCTTTTAAGACGTGGGTTTAACCAAAGAACCCATTATCATAAGGCTTTAGCCTTGAATATTAATCGAACTCAGGTTAATAAGAACTTTCATCGATTCGCGCAAAAATGAAAATTGCTCAGGATAATTTGCGTTAGGGATTGCAGCGAAAATCCTTCCCTTTCGCTAATTAGCGGAAGGGAAGATTGTAGTGAAAAGCCCGCCACTTTCTTGTTTAAGAAAGAGGAACGCCCCAATAAAACTGCTTGAACCCCGAAAACACAATAAATCAGGCATATTATTTTATTAGTATTTAGTAGGCAAACAGAAATAGTATCAATTATTTAAATTTGTTAATGCATTGAAAATTAGCTAATTGAGCTTTTGCGGATGCTGTTATTTTGACTCGAATTAAGACATTACTATGATATTCTTAAAAAGTTAACAATTGTCTAACAAAACCACAACCTTTATTTTCGTTAAGCTGGCGAAAAAGGAGTAAATTTGCAACCGGAAAAAACGTATATATTAACACATTTAAGTATTAACTTTAAAGAGAAGTTTTAATATGGTTGTTAAAATTAGAAAAGTTGTACTTCTCCTTACTCTTCTGCTCGCGTTCGTTTCTTTTTCCAAAGCACAATTAATTATTAATGAAGTTTCGCAAGGCCCTACAGGTTCAAAGGAATATGTAGAACTATTGGTTGTTGGTACAGCAACTTGCAGTTCGATCCCCTGTATGGATCTGAGAGGGTATTATATCGATGATAATAACGGGAACCATGCAACAGGAACAGGAACTGGAATTGCTCAGGGGTGTATCCGTTTTAAAAGCACTGCGTTTTGGTCCTGTATCCCCATCGGAACTCTTATTGTTATTTATAATGATGCTGATATCAATGCCAGTATTCCTTCGGATGATGTTTCAATGTCAGATGGTAATTGCAAATTAGTTTTCCCCATTAGCAATTGTACTCTTTTGGAAGAAAATACTTCTCTGCCAAGCACTTCAATCGATACCTATCCGACCACAGGTTTCTCTGCCTGCGGTAGCTGGGGGAGTCTTGCAATGGCGAATGGCGATGATTCTTTTCAAACGATAAACTCTTCAGGAAATGAGATTTTTTCCGTTAGTTGGGGAAACAACACAACAAGCTCAGATATTTATTTTAGTGGCCCATCCAGTGCTATGGTTGCTTACATGACCAATTCGGTTAGTAATGTTCCAACCAATCAGGCGAATTGGGCAAGAGTAGCTACTTCAGGGAATCAAACTCCGGGTTCAGCCAATAACGCTGCAAATGCGGCATGGATAAGTAGTATGAATAATTCTTGTACCGCATTAACCCCATTAGTGCTTAATTCAAATTCAACAGATCCAAGCTGTACGTGTGATGGAACAGCATCAGTAGTGGCATCGGGATCGAATGCCCCGTATACCTATTCATGGGCCCCTTCAGGTGGAACCGCTGCAACTGCTTCCGGACTTTGTGCAGGAACATACACAGTTACGGTAACAAGCTCCAATGGCTGTACACAAACGGCTACAGAAACACTTGTTGCAAGCTCCGGACTCACTGTTACGGTGAATTCACAAACTATTTGTGCAGGACAAAATGCGATCCTGACCGCAAGTGGTGGTACAACTTATTCGTGGTCAACGGGCTCAACAGCAAGTTCAATAACAAAATCACCAACAACCACAACATCCTATACTGTTACCGGAACCAGTGGAGGATGCTCAGGCACAGCTATTGCTACTGTCACTGTTGGAGGGCCTTTAGTAATTTCAGTAAATTCCGAAACAATTTGTACCGGACAATCAGCAACACTGACTGCAAGTGGTGGTACTACTTATTTGTGGTCAAGCGGCTCTACAGCAAGTTCGATAACAAAATCACCAACAAGTACCACCTCATATACTGTTACCGGCAGCAGTAACGGATGTTCGGGTACCGCTGTTGCGACTGTTACTGTGGGAGGAGCCTTGTCCATTTCAGTAAATTCCGAAACAATTTGTACCGGACAATCAGCAACATTAAGTGCTTCCGGTGGTACAACGTATTTATGGTCGACCGGGGCTACGACAAGTTCCATAACAAAATCACCAACAACAACGACCTCATATACAGTAACAGGTACCAGCGGAGGATGCTCCGGTACTGCTGTTGCTAGTGTTACTGTGGGTAGCGCTTTGGCTATTTCAGTAAATTCCGAAACAATTTGTACGGGACAATCAGCAGCATTAAGTGCTTCTGGAGGTACAACGTATTTATGGTCAACAGGCTCAACTGCATTCTCAATCACCGAATCCCCTGCTACCACAACAACATATACGGTGACAGGTACCAGCGGAGGATGCTCCGGTACTGCTATTGCTACTGTCACTGTAGGAGGGGCTTTAGCGATCACAGTAAACTCTGAAACAATTTGTACAGGACAGTCAGCAACATTAGCTGCTACAGGTGGTACAACCTATTTGTGGTCAACAGGCGCTACATCAAATTCAATAACCGAATCTCCCACAACTACAACTTCATATACTGTAACAGGTACCAGCGGAGGTTGCTCCGGCATTGCTATTGCTACTGTCACGGTAGGAGGGGCTTTGGCGATAACAGTAAACTCCGAAACAATTTGTACCGGACAATCAGCAACATTAAGTGCTTCCGGTGGTACAACCTATTTATGGTCAACAGGCGCTACATCAATTTCAATAACAGAATCTCCTACCGCAACAACTTCATATACGGTTACGGGTACCAGCGGAGGGTGTTCCGGTACTGCTGTTGCTACTGTTACAATTGGAAATAACTTAGTCATTTCAGTAAATTCTACCACTATTTGTGCAGGGCAGGCAACAACATTAACCGTTTCGGGAGCAACAACTTATTTATGGTCGACTGGTTCTACAGATAATTCAATAACAGATACTCCATTAACAACAACTTCTTATACTGTTACAGGCAGCAGTGGTGGGTGTTCCGGCAATACTATTGCTATTGTTACTGTTGGAAATGCGTTGGTAATTGCAGTGAATTCTGCAACCATTTGTTCAGGCGAAACAGCAACACTTGCTGCTACAGGTGGTGTAACGTATCTATGGTCAAACGGATCCATTACCGATCTGATAACGGATACTCCAACAGCAACTACTTCATATACTGTAACAGGAACCAGCGGTGGTTGCTCAGGTTCAGCAATAGCTACGGTAATGGTAAATGCTTTGCCTGAAGTAGTATTTAATGCAGATATTATTTCTGGTTGTGAACCGTTTTGTGCAACATTTATAGATTCATCAACTGCAGTAGGAGCTAATATTACAAGTTGGAATTGGAATTTTGGTGATGGTGGGATATCTGGTGATCAGCATCCACAGCACTGTTTCGATATACAAGGGCAGTATTCTGTTACATTAGCAATTGCTTCCTCAAATGGTTGTAGTGCAACCTATACAAATGTTAATATGATCATCTTGGATCCTTTTCCTGTTGCACAGTTTACAGCACCGCTTTCTGTTGGTATTCTGGAAGCTAATATTTCTTTTACTGATAATTCAACTGGAGCAAGTTCCTGGAATTGGGATTTTGGTGATGTTTTGGATTCCGTGAATAACACAAGCAGCTCATCTGATCCGTCACACACATACGCTGAAGCAGGTACCTATTGTGTAACATTAGCGATCAGTAATAATGCAGGATGTGTGGATACAAACCAATTGTGTTTTGTTATAAATCCTGAAATTACTTTTTACATACCTAACACCTTCTCTCCCAATGGAGACGGGATCAATGATGAATTCTTTGGTAAGGGTGAAAATATTTTTGAATTTGAAATGTCGATATTCGATAGATGGGGAGATCGGATATTTACTGCTAAAGATATTAATGAACATTGGAACGGTAAAGCAAACAAAGGGACTAAGCGTGCTCAAGAGGATGTTTATGTATATGTTGTAACATTTGTGGACAGCAAAAACGAAAGTTATCACTATACCGGGAATGTTACCATTGTGAGATAAGAAATTAGTGATTTAAGTTTTGTGTTATTGTATCTGTCTGATTTCTCAACCATCAACTTTCTCGATTACTTTAAAAAAAATGCAGCATTATTACTGATGTGATTGAGGATGTTTTTTAAAATTGAATCCATATTATACCTGCATTTTTTTTTCACACTTGTAAGCTGAAATGGTCGACCTCAAATACATTCGATTCAAAAATCAAATGCCATTCAAAGTGTTGGCTGGTGCGAGGAGCGGAAACTGTTTGAGGCTAATAAGATTTCATCGCTTGCAATATTATAATAGCCGAGTTTTTCCGCTCAGCTGAAAGGCATTTAGATTTTTATCGAATGGATTTGCTTCTTGATTTTTTGTTTCTGGCGCCTGTCCTGAGTTTGCCGAAGGGTATTAAGACAAAAGAAAAAGATGATAATTGTTTACTGGAATGTTGATTGAACCTTTAAATAATTTGCCACAATAAGCCAGTAGCGAAGTTTAAAAATATGTGGATTTATTTTGCAGGTAAAAGCCTACTCGTCTTAATTATTTCCTTCGCAATACTTTCAATATTCAAAGCATCAAAAGGACAATTGATAACAGTCTTCGGTTCGCGTTTATTCTTCCCGTAATCATACGTTTTATCATAATATTTTAAACAGATCTCAAAGGCAGTTTTTTTATCTTCGTTATCAATCGCTTCCAATGCAGTCTTGGTTTCCAGTCCTCCGAGTTTTTTTGTGATTCGCCTGATAGCATCTTTTAGACCTTCTGAATCAAATTTTCCATATTCATCTGTTAGGTAATTTAGTCGTGATTCAAATGGAATATCAAGAAAAAAAGTACGACTTCCTCTCATCTTTTCATAAAACAATTTTGGAATTGCCCTACTACCGATCATTCCGCTTTCATCTTCTAACCAAACTGTCTTCGTTTTATCAGTTTTAGATAGATGGGAAAATAGTTCATTCTCAAACATTTCCTGCGAAGGCTGTGGCTTTTCGCCTAATGCGCCAAAGGATGATCCCTTATGGTGCGCCAATGCTTCCAGATCCACAACTTGTTCGCCAAGCTTAACCAATTCTTTTAAAATTAATGTTTTCGCTGACCCTGTTCTGCCGCCTAAAATTAAAACTTCCCTTTGTTCAGTATAACTTTCAAGGATCGCTCTCCGGAATGATTTGTATCCACCACGAAGCAAATAAATTTTAAAACCGTATAACTCTAATAGCCATGCTACACTTGCGCTTCGCATACCACCCCGCCAGCAATGCACTATAAATGTATTTCCGGTACTTATTTTTTTTGCATCATCAGCGAGTAATTGCATTTTTGGTCCGAAAAAAGATAGGCCTTTATTAACTGCCACTTCGCGACTAACCTGTTTGTAGGCTGTTCCAACTATAGCTCGTTCTTCATCTGAAAATAAGGGCAACGAATGCGCACCGGGAATATGTCCGTATTCAAATTCCCCGGGACTACGAACATCCAGTACCGGATGTAGTTTCGATAATTCTAAAAATTCTTGTATGTTGATTGCTGTTGGCAAATGATCAGATGGATTACAAAAATGTTACTTCCTCAAACTAATTTATTTCGATTCAACTTTCACCATTGCTGCAATTTCGATTGCGCGTTGTTTTACTTTGTCCACATTGCTCCCTACTTTGTCATGCGTCAACGCCACAGCCATCCTGCGATAGGGCCGGGTGACAGGTTTTCCAAAAATACGGATATCACTTAGTTTATTATTCATTGCATTTTCAATTCCTGTGTACGTTGGATGCGTTCCTTCTTTATCAGATAATATAACGGCACTTGCACCTACGCGCTCTAATGTTATTTCAGGAATTGGTAATCCTAAAACAGCACGGGCATGCAATTCAAATTCGGAAAAATTTTGTGTGCCTGCAAGCGTTACCATTCCTGTATCGTGCGGCCGGGGAGATAATTCAGAAAAATAAACACCATCATCAGCAAGAAAAAACTCTACTCCCCAAAGGCCTTCACCGGTTAATGCCTTGGTCACCTTATCTGCCATTGTTTGTGCTTCTTTTAAATGAGCAGGATCTATTTCTGCTGGTTGCCAACTCTCCTGGTAATCTCCACGCTCTTGCCTGTGGCCGATTGGCGGACAAAATAACGTATTTCCGTTTTTTTGTGTTACCGTTAGCAATGTAATTTCTGAATTGAATTTTACAAATGCTTCAGCAATTATTTCCGTATGGTCGCCACGTTTACCTGATTGTGCGTAATCCCAGGCTTTTGGGATATCAGCTTCTGTTTTAATTACTGATTGTCCTTTTCCGGAGGAGCTCATCAAAGGCTTAACAACGCAGGGCATTCCAACAGTTTTAACAGCGGTGATCAATTCTTCTAAACTATTTGCATATTCGTATTTGGCAGTTTTTAATCCTAATTCTTTTGCTGCCAGATCACGTATCGCTTTACGGTTCATAGTAAAATTGGCTGCTCTTGCACTGGGTACCACTTTTATACCTTGTTTTTCATAATCATAAAAACGTTCCGTACGGATAGCTTCTATTTCCGGAACAATAATATCGGGCTTATGTTTAGCTACAATTCTATCCAGCTCATTCCCATCCAGCATATTGATTATTTCGCGTTCATCGGCTACTTGTTGCGCGGGTGCATCATTGTATGAATCAACAGCCACCACATATTGCCCTAAACGTTTTACAGCAATTACAAATTCTTTTCCCAGTTCACCGGAACCGAGCAACATTATTTTTTTCATGTGTTATTCATTTTAAAACTATCACAAATTAAGGTAAAATTTCTATACTTTTGCTTTAGTCAATACTAAGTTAAGTTAAAAGGGGCAAAGTTTTAAATTCAAAATGAAAGTAGTAAAATTTTTGACTTTTAACTTTTTTCTCTTTTGTCTTTTTTATTAATATCTCATATCTATATAAATATGTACGGAAATTTTAAAGATCATCTGCAGGCAGAATTAAACACTATTGAGGAGGCTGGCCTTTTTAAACGTGAACGTGTTATCACTACTGAACAAGGCGCAGTGGTGAAAGTAAACGGGAAAGAAGTGATCATTTTTTGTTCTAACAATTATCTGGGTTTATCATCTCACCCTAAAGTGATTGAGGCGGCTCATAAAACATTGGATAAACATGGTTATGGAATGAGCAGTGTCCGTTTTATTTGTGGAACACAGGATATCCATAAAGAGCTGGAACAAAAGATCTCGAAGTTTGTAGGTCAGGAAGATACTATTTTATATGCTGCTTGCTTTGATGCAAATGGCGGTGTTTTTGAACCATTGCTTGGTGAAGAGGATGCAATTATTTCCGATGAATTAAATCATGCTTCTATTATTGATGGAGTACGTTTATGTAAAGCGCAACGGTACCGTTACAAAAATTGTAACATGGAAGATCTGGAAGAGCAATTAAAAGCCGCACAAAAACAGCGTTTCCGCTTAATTGTTACCGATGGTGTTTTTTCAATGGATGGTTTTGTTGCCCCTCTGGATAAGATCTGTGATCTGGCCGATAAATACAATGCAATGGTGATGGTGGACGAAAGTCATGCCAGTGGCTTTATTGGTAAAACAGGGAGAGGAACCATTGAGTTAAAAAATGTTATGCACCGTGTGGATATTGTTACAGGTACATTAGGTAAAGCACTTGGTGGCGCTATGGGCGGATTTACTGCTGCTAAAAAAGAAATAGTTGAATTGTTACGTCAGCGTTCCCGTCCGTATTTATTCAGCAATTCATTGGCTCCGCATATTGTAGGTGCTTCTATTGCTGTGTTGGATATGTTAAGTGAAACCACCGCTTTGCGCGATAAATTAGAATCAAACGTAAATTATTTTAAACAAGGAATTAAAAAAGTTGGATTAGAGATTAAAGATGGCGATTCAGCAATTGTTCCGGTAATGTTATATGATGCAAAATTAGCACAGGAATTTGCTTCTAAACTATTGGAAGAAGGGATCTATGTTACTGGTTTCTTTTATCCTGTTGTTGCAAAAGGACAAGCACGTATCCGTGTTCAGCTTTCCGCAGCACACGAAAAAGAACATATTGATAAAGCATTAATAGCTTTTGAAAAAGTAGGTAGAATGCTTGGGGTGATAAAAAAATAATTTTTCGGATTTAAGGATACATGAAACCAGCGATAGGTGGAGTTTTATTTTACTACCTTTAATTATTCGTGAATCACTTTACAAACATTAAGCACTTGAAAAATAAAAACGTTTGTCTAATTGTTGTGATTCTCACTTTTTGCAACAACCTAAAAGCACAGGTTTTTACTTTAGTGGACTCTATTAAAATAAATAGCATGGCCCAGATATGGGGCGTGATCTCAGATAAAGGAGACAGCCTTTGTTTAACCACTACCTTCAATTCAGGAGGGAAACCTCAATTGTTTTTACGAAAAGTAAGTTATGACAACATAAGTCAGCAAGGTAATGTTGTTCAGTTAACAACCAATACTGATTTTGCAAGTATTTCAAATCTTACCGACCACAAGCATATTATACTCAACAACCAGATATATGTAGCTTTTTCTACTATTGGTGATAGCGAATTATACATATTCAAAACAGATATTAATGGTAATCGAATAGGTAATATCGTAACTGTTTGTACCGGATCTTCTGCTCCCACCAATGATATGACCTTAGTTACGGATGGTACATTCATTTATGTTAAAATTTTTATGCCGCCAAATAGTAAAGTGTTTAAATATGATACCGGCTTAAATCCTATTGGCACTGCCGTTAGCGCAAATTCATTGCCTCATAACAATTTAGGAACTGCAGTTTTTCACAACAGTCAGTTTTATAATTTTAGTGGTTCTGTGTTTGGTTATAATTCCAACCTGGTGCTTACTAAATGGACAAACTCGTGGGCTCCTAACATGAGCAATACACAAACACTGGTAAGTGCTGTTGGCGGGGAGGGTAATTTTTTTTCAACCGGTGTATCTTATGATGCAAATAATGGCCGCTGGTATATTGGGATGAATAACATACCAGCTAACCAATCTATTGGACAGGAACATCTGGAAATTTTGGCATTCGATTCTACATTTAGTTTGCTTCAACGTAAAATAATTACGGGTAATTCTCATTTCAGGTCTCATTTTGTTCTAAAAGGTAATTTCCTTTATGTCTCTTGCGATGGAGCAGGCGCTGGCGTTTACCTCGAAAAATATGCAATAGAACAAACAACAGGTATTAAAGAAGAACAAAATATTTTCTCTGCAAGTATTTCCCCTAATCCTGCTGATCAAAATGCAAGCCTTTCCTATAGTTTAAAAAATGTGGAACAAATGCGTATTTCATTAGTTGATATCACAGGGAAAGAAATTTTAATTATTGCGAATGAAAAAATGAATCCCGGCAATCATCGATTAGAAATAAATTCTGCTAAGCTTTCTGCAGGAATTTATATTTGTAAAATACAAGGTAATAGCGGAATTCAATCAATAAAACTCCTTGTGGGAAAATAGCATGTACCCTTTGTTTAATGTTATAAATTAAAGCTAAAAAAACCGACTCTTCAAAGAAGAATCGGCTTTTTTAGCTTTAAATAATAGGGTGATTTTTACCGATGCCATTATATTTATCCACCAGGCTTACGATCTCCTTAGTGTCAAATGGTTTTAGAAAAACTCCAATAATGTTCAGCCCTTTGTATTCCTTTTCTTTCATTTTTTGTTTATCAGTACTTATGCAAATAGCTGAAAGCCATGGACGGTTTAAAATTTTCTTTATTTCTTCATGATTGTCCGACCATTCCTTGTCAATATTTACAATTATTAGATTTGACGAGTAACTGCTCTCAAATGTTTCTATATCCGCTAAAGAGTGCGACTGAAAAACGGAGTAACCATTTTTTTCTAATTGCTGCTGAAGTTCAAGCCCAACGATACGCTCCGGCTCAATAATGAAAATTTTACATTCCTTTTTCATGCTTTTTGTGTTTGGTTCTTCTTTTCAACATTTTTTACCGACTCAGACATAAATTTTGTAAGTTCTTTCGTAAACGAATCAAGCTCTAAAGCACTTAATTTTATGTGTTTCATTATTAATTTCAATTCTTCCTGTGTTAATACTTTTTCGCTCTCAACTATATTCATTAGTTCTAAATAAGAAGTTATAGGTTTTCTCATCCTGTGAGAAACCATAAATAACATTTTTTCAAGTTCTTTAACATAGGTGTTTCGATCGGTATCAATTCGGTCATGAAGTTTTTTATGTCGAACAGTAAAAATGGTAGTGATGATTATTACAAAAATTGTAATTGCTTTATTAAGAAGCACCATATAATTACTTGATGGAGAATAAGAAATTATAAAAGTTATTATTGTAAGTAGTAAAATGAACGCGGCAAAAACAATAATTATTTTTTTCGACTCTCTGCATAAATAAAAGAAACAGAATAAATATAATGCACCGACTGCCCCGCTTAAAGGCGTATATAGATCGAGAAGGGAAACGATAAGCAGCACAAGCACCGCACGCTTTTTATTCCTTGTTAGCCCAATAATTTTAATAGCTTTTATATGTTCCAATTTCCCATTCTTATTATTACAATATTATGAGGATGCCTCAAACACTTTTGTTTACTGATTTTTCCAAAGCCCGCTTAATGACAATAAAGTGCAGATTTTTCAATAAGTACCCATGATATACCATGTTACTTTATGGTCATCAAATTGTAAATTTCTTTTTCAAGATTTTCACTTTTTGCCGTTTCCTTGATCTTGGATTCGTTTTTATTTTCATCAACCACTGTTTTCACATCTTCCTTTTTTTCAACCTTCACGGAAGTCGTTTTTTTATTTTCCAATGATTTGTTATTGTTTTCTTGTGCACTTAGTGCATAAAAAAATAATAGTGATGCTGTAAAGAATATTAGTTTTTTCATTTTTTCATTTTTTTAGAGAAGAATTAAAATTTATTAAATAGACCAAATTGATGCTTTTCTTTAAACTGAGCGCCTGAACCGTTGCACTGGTGACATATTATTTATTAATTCAGTTAAAATTTTCGGAATTTTTTCGAATTCGGTCGATTTGTCCAGAAAATATTTTGCACCAAGTTCTGTGCTCTTATGGCGATATGGCATTGATGATAAATTAGAGAACATTATTACTATAATAGCTGGATGATTCTTGCTTAAATATTCTAAAAATTCAAAACCACTTTCTTCTCTCAATTGGATATCAAGAATAACTACATTCGGATTTTTTTTATCAATCTGGAGACATGCATCATGTAAGGAAAACGCATGCCCCTGCCACGTAATGTTTTTTGTTTCAAGGAGAAGAGTCCCGATGCTTTTGTAAACAATTTCAGAATCATCAACAGTAAAAACAGTGAGTGTTTGTTCCACAGGGTTCATAGTACTATAATTAAGTACTCCAAAGGAACGGAAGAGAAATAAATGATAAATTAGTGGAAAGCGTTAAAAGCTTGTAGTGGTTTATACTACAATTGTATCAAACCGTTGTCTATGGCATAGCGCATAAGCTCTGCATTGTTCGCCAGATTTAGTTTTTCGAGTATACGTGCGCGGTAGGTGCTGATGGTATTTACGCTCAACGAAATTTCATCGGCAATATTACCCACCGTTTTTCCGGAAGCGATTAATTGCAGCACTTGCAATTCACGGTCAGATAGCAGTTCGTTTAGCGGTTTTTCGGAAGAACTTTCGAACCTTTCTACCAGTTTTTCTGCGAGCGAAGCACTAATATACTTTTTGCCGTATAGCACTTTTTGAATAGCGGTGATCAGTTCTTCCATAGCACTATCTTTATTCAGGAAGCCTGACGCTCCTGCTTTTAAAACTCTTACAGCATATTGTTCTTCAGGGTGCATGCTTATTACCAATATTGGTGCCTTAATGCCGAAATCACGTATTTGTTTTAGAGTTTCAAGACCATTCCGGCCGGGCATGGAAATATCAATTAAGATAGCGTCCCAAATCCCAACTTTTACTTTTTCGAGAACTTCCTGGCTATTTGATGCTTCAAGTATCTCTGAATCCGGAAATTCTTCTCGGATCAGTTGAGCTAATCCTTTCCGGACAATGGCATGATCATCTGCAATTAAAAATCTCATATTTTTATGGGTATTTTTACGGTAACAATGGTGCCACCATTCTGGTGTTTTTCTATTGTAAATGTGCCATCAAGATAAGTAGCCCGTTCATGCATTCCTAATAAACCTAATGAAGATCGATTGTTTTTTCGTTCATCACTAATACCTATACCATTATCAATGATCACAAGCACAAGGTTGTTTTCCTGAAAAAAAATTTTCACATCTACTTCAGTTGCCTCTGAGTGACGTGTAATGTTGGTAAGCGATTCCTGGAAGATCCGGAACACTGCGGTATTAATATCTTTAGAAAATTTTTGGTCATCCAGTTTTGATTCAAGGACGATTTTCATTTCGGTACGTTCTTCATACTCTTTTGCATACCATTCAATAGCGGCTTCCAAACCAAGGTCATCAAGCACACTTGGCCGAAGTTCTTTGGCTATCCTGCGCACCGAAACTATTGTTGTGTTAACCATATCGATCATATCGTTTGTCCTTTCCATCAATAAAGTTAAATGAAGTTCTTTTTCATTTTTATTTTTTAATGCGGTTAAAGCAAATTTCAACCCGGTAAGTTGCTGCCCTAGGTCGTCATGGATCTCGCGGGCAATATGTGTGCGCTCTTCTTCACGGATATTTTGTAAGTGTCCAGAAAGACTTCTTAATTGTTCGTTCATTTCCAGGATTTCCGTTTCCGCCATTTTTTGCTCCGTAATATCATGTACCACACCAAGCAATTGAACACATTTTCCTTCCTCATCAAGAATAGGAGTCATATATACCTTTCCGGTTTTAACACCGGTAGGATAAGACGTGGTTTCTTCCCATTCAATAATTTGTTTTTGTCTTACTACTTCAGCATAATTTTTTAGAACAATTTGAAGAGACGGTTCGGGTATTATTTCATGAATATATTTATTCAATACCTGTCCATTGGTTAATCCGGTTGAACTGGTGAATGATTTGTTAATGGAAATCATCTTATACTTTTCTTCCGGTAATACATCAATTAAAAACAGGGAGTCCGATACCGAATCATAGATCAACTGCAATTGCTCCTGACTCGCTTTGATCTTTTCTTCTGCTTGTTTTTTTTCTGTAATGTCCCTGAAATAAATAGATAGTCCGCTTGGAGAGGGATAAATATTATTCTCAAACCATTTATTGTAAGGCTGATAATATACTTCGATCTGAACAAGTTTCTGCTCTCTCATTGCTTTTTCATAGGCTATTTGAAAAGGTTGCCCAATACTCTCTGGAAATTCTGCCCAGATATTTTTACCGATCGTTTTTTTCGGATCACGGTCAAATAATTCCCCGGCTTTTTGATTCATATAGGTATAATGCCCATTATTATCTACGGAAACAAAAGCATCACTAACCCTGGCAAGCATGGTGGAAAAGTTATTTTCACTATCCTGTAGCTGTTGTGTTTTTTCATTAACTAATTTACTTAATATGTATGGTTGACGCATAAAATACCAGGTAAATCTACCTCCTGTTATTGCCAGCAAAACCCCTAGAAGAACAAAGGCTATTGATAAATTTAAGGTATCATTGTTTCGGTGTTTAACATATAAATTCCATTCGCCATCAGGGACCTTCAAAACGTCAAAATACCCTTTATGAAACTTTTCTGCATTCGGTAAAAAAAATTCTTCCTCCTTGGTATTGGGATTGATTTTTGACAACTGAAATTCGTAATCTTTATTTTCATTATTTTCAATCCCAGCAGCTTTTAAAAGAGTTGGAAGTCTGATTATTACTGCTGCAAAACCCCAAAAATCATTTTTCTTATAAATCGGCTGCCTGCCAACAACCCCCATTCCGCCCTGTTTCAATTCAAATGGCCCGGAAAAAAACAATTTATTTTTTTCTATTGCTTTCAACGCTTCTTTGTTTCGGGCAGTATCTTGTAAAATATTGTAACCAATTGCTGATTCGTTGCCTTTCAATGGATAAACCTTAATGATCTCGCCCCCTTTCACCAATTGTATTGCATCAATGAATTTACTGGTTTCAAGAAGGTTCTTTGCTATTGCATCAAAGTCCTCAGGTTCTCCGTATCTTTCAACAATAAAGGCCAATGTTTTTGTAGCTGCAAAGCTATAATTTAGGGAAGTTTGCAAACGCTCTTTCGCTGCGCTTGCAACATTTGATATTTCTCGTTGTTCTGCAGCAGAATTAATAAGATAACGTTGATACGAGAGATATTGTGTTATTACAAGTAAAGCAACAAACACCAAAAATCCGGCTAAAACAGCCTTTTTTGTTGAACTTAAAGTTTTTGCATTGCTCATAAGGAACCAATTAGAAATTTTACTTATAGGACCTTCTCCAGATAAAACATTCAGCTCTTCATTTCCACCTACTCTTTATAGTTTTAACCCATAAGGTTTTATCATTCTTAGGCTAAGTTAGTTTTTAATATAATTATTCCTAATTTTTTCTTGTGTTTTTTCTCACTACTCGCCTTTCACTTTAACTCCCTGGAGCGGAGCAAAAAAAACGGCAACTGAAAATTTCTGTTGCCGTTTTTTAGAGTAATAAAACAAAAAAGCCGACTCTTCAAAGAAGAATCGGCTTGTAGTAG
>JAZKBF010000044.1:0-1990 GCA_040388745.1 Bacteroidota bacterium
GTTTTACTGAATTTGCTCGTGCTGTTAACCCAAATAATCGTTTGGATGGGTTTTCATTTGCAGTTCATGTTGGAATAATTGATTTGCGTAATCCGCCAACTTGCGACTGTGGCAAGAAACAATTTTTATCACAACGTGTTTCACAGGCTGATTCAGATTCCCAAGGCTTACAGTGGAAATGTAAATGTGCTTACGGGCAACCCAGATGCAAAAATTATAGTATAACTTCTGGAACCTGGTTTGAGAATACCAAACTAAATTGGACAACAATTTTTGAACTATGTCTTCATTGGTTCTTTCAAACTCCCGTGTCAGCAGCGGCAGGACAAACAGGAGTATCCAAGGTCACCGCAGTTTACTGGTATACTGCTTGCCGTGATGTTTGTGCCAATGTAGTTACAAAATTGGATATGTGTATTGGAGGACAAGATCTTCATGTGGAAATCGATGAAACTCATTTGTTTCGCCGCAAATACCGAAGAGGAAGAGTTTTAGCACACGAAGATGTTTGGGTTTTTGGTGGAATTTGTCGGGAATCAAAAGAGGCTTTTGTGGAACTTGTCGCTGATAGGAAAGGTGAAACGTTGTGGCCCTTAATTATGCGTCGAATATCTCCAGGAACTACTATTATTTCTGATAGTGCGCGCGTTTATAACTCTCTTCACCAACCTAACCGTGGAGGCTTCAATCATTTCCAAGTAAATCATCGATACAATTTTGTTGACCCGCAGAATTCTTTGGTTCACACTAATACAATAGAAAGGCAATGGGGATTGCTAAAAAGTGTTGTAAAAGGAACAGTAGACGACCATCATCTGGAAATGTACTTAGGAGAGTACATTTACCGCAGGATGTTCTTAAAGACTACTTCTACAAATGGCAAACAAGCACAAGGACATCATTTCTTGCAATTCTTAAAACACGTAAAGGAAGAGTACTCTGGGAAGTAAAGCAAACGTAGATCAATTTCCATTTGTTCAGGAATTAATTTGTTATGTTGTAAATAATATTTAGTTTTTGGATGAATTCTTTACAATGCTTTTTTAAATGATACTAGAAAGATGACGATTGTTAAATAAAGCTTATATAAATTAATTCCAATTTTTTAGGATTTTTTTGTTTATATTCAGACATTGTATAATTATTATTTTATACCTTTGAAGGAATCTTTATAACAGGTCACTCTTAAAATTAATCATGGAAGTGAAAGTGTTGTAAATCAATTCCAATTTATGCAATAATTAAATTGTTTTTATTTGTTTACATTTGCATAATTATTTTTTGGAGGGAAGTTCTAACATGTTAGTCTAAAACTAATATCAAAATTATGAAATTCAAAAATCTTTTGGTGTACATCCCTTTTTTAAACAATGCAAATTACGATTATCTGGTCGGTCATACCGGCGACCGCATGAGCAGCCGAAGCTTTTTGGTGCATTCATGTGTTTTATTTTGCAGCGATATTTTCGTTGGCGAGAACTATATTTGGTTAAACAAATATCACATGTAAATTGATCCACTTTACTCTCGGTTGGCATTCCATTTTTTTGGTCTTGCTTATCCAATCTAGTTTCCGGCTTCCAACTTGATGCTGTCACTGGATCCTTCCGTTTCTCTTTGATAACAGCTGTTTTAGAAATTATCTGGCTTCGACTTAAATCTTTGTCTTTATTAATTGACGGACTGTTTTCCAAATCTTCAACACTGCGTGCATTAACTTTATTCATTGGTGGATTGTTTACTACTTTTGGAAATAGTTGACCTTTGGCGACTCCTGTGAAGGAGAAACTTGCGTTGCCTGCGATTTTAGGGCCAGGACTTGGGTACATAGTTTTGGTATCATCACCACCAAGATCCCATACATCAGCAGGGCCTTCAAATCCTTGAACAACCTCCTTCATACCAAAATCGATAACAACGTCCTGCCGCCCAAATCCAGAAACCAACCCCTCGGATCCCAATCTAGAGACTAGTGTTTTTCTTCCAAATT
>JAZKBF010000045.1:0-143544 GCA_040388745.1 Bacteroidota bacterium
AGCAGATGCATATGTCGCACTTTCATTTACAACTGTGGATACGGATGTACGTCGAAGAGATCTTGGTATGTTTGGCATCGCAATTGGTCGCTCCGGACCAGCTGGCTCTGCCACTGCACGTATGGATTGCGCTCGGGAGGAGTATAGTATGCTAAGATGTCTGACAGAGCGCATCACAGTGACCTGGTCATCATTGACATCCCCTACCATTGGCATCGGTGCAACAAGCAGCGGTGTTAGCTGCGGACCGAACAATGCAGTCGACAGCGGAATGAGCTGTCGCGCAGCTTGCAGTCGAGCAATAACTGCTTCCTTCACTCTCACTCGATACAAATCATTATTGGACCCTACCACTTCTATTACGATACCCGGAATATTTGTAATGCCACCTTTCACTCTATCTTTCGCTGGTATGACTACACCAACGATATCACCTCTTGCGAACCGTCTCACTTCCGTTCGTCTATCGTACTGCTCTTTCATCAATACGATGTTTCTTTCATATGCTTCCATTGCTCTCGAACGAATTGCATAATGCGATGATTCAAACAATCCCAAATTGGCATTGGCAACATTCGCTCTAGTGCAAAGCATTTGCACGACCGTTGTGTTCGATGCGAACATACCATTTCGTTCTTTCGTCTCCATTCCTTCATAGTGACCACCACCAGTCATTCCTTTCCCTTCAGCTCCTTCGATCACATCCCAACGCATGTACAAACATATACTTGGCCATGATGCAGTAAAACGCTCATTACACAGCTTCACTTCCACTGTCACGTTCTCATTGATGTGCTCACTTGCTCGAATGTGGGTCATGACGAGAAGAAATATATTCAATTGATATAGCTGGGCGAATAACGCGATATGCTCCGGTCCAAGTGATACAGTGATGCCTGTTATGTCCTCCATAAGTGATTCGTATACTTGCTCTATATTCAAGGTCGATGTCACAGTAAAATGTTGTGAAAACCATGATGGACTCATTCGCTGTCGTATATTAATACGAATTGCATCCACCGACGACATTTGATGCTGGGTCGACATATGTCGATATCGAACCGACACACCACCACCGTTGATCTCTTCATCCTTACACTCCAACACGGCAGCCACACTACAGCGTCCATAACCAATGACACCAACTCTCATCAATTCATGAGCATTAATATTAATCAGATCGTATGCCGCTTTGCCCAAATTTCCAATATGTCCTGGTGTCAAGTCGTCAACGAATGCATCGGCGATTAACACGACGTCCGCAATGCGTGGACTCATTTGATCGCCCACTTCCTTCCAGCACTCGCTCATCGGTGGTTGTCCGAACACCATTTCGTATGGGGTTTTTTCAGTCGTACGATTCCGTAGAGTGTTCTTCGCTAACTGAGCTTCGTACACAGCATCGTACCAATCGTCCAATTTGTGTTCATCCATATGCCGATACATAAATTCCTTCAACGTGCCATTGGCACGTTCCACCAGTCCTTGTGTTGACGGCTTCCTCACAGCACCATGAACCAATTCAGCTCCATGTGAATCCATCAACTGCTTGACTACACTATTAATGAACTCTGTACCGTTGTCCGACTGATGACGATGAGCTCTCCCCAACCATCCAAACACTCGACGCAGACACTGGGCAATCTCACTCGCTGTTTTAGCTTTGATTGGCTCGACGATACTGAACTTGGATGAATGATCGACACCATGAAATATATAGTTATACTGACGCCGTGGTCCTCCTCCCGGAGCTGATCGCATATCGATCAAATCAAATGTAAAGTGATGCCAGAATCCTGATGCGACAATCGGCTTGAGTGGTGCCTTCACGTGCTTTTTGTGTTTCTTGATGGCACATATATCACATTCGGTTTGAACCCACTGCTGTACCATATCCCTTGTTATAAACAAGCAATCCTTCGTCAGCTTGCATTGCCAACACATCGATCAAAAAAACATATTACATACGAGGGCAGGGATGAATTTACCGAAATCGGCCTAAACCCTAAACCCTAAACCTAAAGCCCAGGAACCCGGCGTCGTGTACCTTGTCGTATGTGTTCTTGAATCCCGAATGTGTTGCAGCGACGGTGTGATAATATTTGATTGTACTAGCAACATCTCTCATTTTTATAACGCGTTTTATATCATTGACAGTGAGTGCATTCACTGCACGTTCGCCAACACTGTCCTTCACTTTACCAAGCACATCCATACTAGTAGGTTGACCATCAGATTGTTGATGAATTAACAGTTACTACCGGAGGAAGATTCACCGTTACTGTACCAACAGCTGCACCGGAGCATCCTGCGGTATTATCTGCTACTGTATAGGATGTGGTTGAAACAGGTGATACGGTGATTGTATTTGTGGATGCTCCTGTTGACCAGGTGTAAGTATAAAGTGGATTACCGCCAGCTACTGTTGCAATTGCATTACCGTTGCAAATGTTAAAACAAGTAAGATCTAAACCGGTTACTGTAAGCACAGGAGTGGAATTTACAGTCAAAGCCTGGAATGCCGAAGCCGGACCATTACAGCCATTTACCGTATATGTGATGTTTGTTGTTCCTGCACCAACACCTGTTACAACGCCTGTTCCAGCAACCACTGTGGCTACCAATGGGGCGGTACTGCTCCAGGTTCCGCCTATATCACCATTACTTGTGTACGTACCTGCTACACCAACGCAAAGTGGCGAAGTTCCGGTTACAATACCTGCATTGACATTCGGGCTCACCGTAAGTGCTAATAAAGATGATACAGGGTTATTACAACCGGCACTAACCGTATATGTGATGTTTGTAGTTCCTGCACTTACAGCGGTTACTATACCTGTTCCTGCAATTACAGTGGCTACTAATGGATCAGAACTGCTCCAGCTTCCGCCTATATCACCTGTACTGGTATAAGGATCGGATGCTCCGATACAAAGTGGAGTGGTTCCGCTAATAATACCTGCTGTTGCATTAGGATCAACCGTTAGTGCCTGGAAGGCAGAAAGAGGGCCATTACAACCACTTACTGTATATGTGATATTGCTAGTTCCTGCACTTACAGCGGTTACTACTCCCGTAATTGAAACCGTGGCTATAAGAGGACTGGTGCTTGTCCAAACCCCTCCTGCATCGCCAGTACTGGTATATGTAGCAGATATACCAATACAAAGTGGGGATGTTCCAGTTACCACTCCTGCAATTACATCCGGGTTAACCGTTAATACAAGAGTTGAATTGTCAGGTCCGTTACAACCGTTTACAGTATAAGTAATAGTAGTAGTTCCTGCACTAACTGCTGTAACCACTCCCGTTCCTGCAATCACAGTGGCTACCAATGGATCGCTGCTGGTCCAGTTTCCAAGAAGGTCACCGTTACTGGTAAAATTGGCTGTTGCACCAATACATAAAGGAGTAGTTCCGCTAACGATCCCTGCATTTACATCAGGGTCGACCGTTAAGGCCAGAATAGAAGAAAAAGGGTTATTACAACCGCTGCTTACCGTATAAGTAATGTTGGTAGTACCCGCACTTACAGCTGTTACTAAACCGAAAGCATCCACAGTGGCTACTGAAAGATTGGTGCTGCTCCATGTTCCGCCTATATCACCATTACTGGAATAGTTATCTGTGGCAGTTATACAAAGAGGAGAAGTTCCGCTAACAATACCTGAGCTAGCATTAGGATCAACAGTCAATAATAATGATGCAGTAGCAGGGCCATTACAGCCGTTAGCTGTATAAGTAATTAAAGCAGTTCCGGCACTAACCGCAGTTACTAACCCAAATGCATCCACTGTAGCTACTAATACGTCACCACTACTCCAGCTTCCCAGAGGATCACCGTTACTTGTATAAGAGTTAGACGCGCCAATACAAAGTGGTGTAGTTCCGCTTACTAAACCTGCATTGGCATTTGGAAGTACCGTTAATGTAAGAGTTTCATCATCAGGTCCATTACACCCGTTAACGGTATAGGTAATGATGGAAGTGCCTGCACTTACAGCAGATACAACCCCTGTTCCTGCAATTATCGTTGCAACTAATGGGCTGGCGCTGGTCCAGGTGCCGCCTCCGTCACCATCACTGGTATACGTGTCCGATGACAAGATACAAAGTGGAGATGCTACACTAAGATTACCTGCGTTTACATCCGGGTCAACCGTTAAAGTTAAAGAAGATGAAGCACCACAACCTACTAAGGTATAGGTGATATCCGTTGTTCCTGAGCTCACTGCTGTTACTAATCCTGAAACAGGATGCACAGTAGCAACTAAAGGATCGATGCTTGCCCAAGCTCCTCCGGCAGTGCCATTGGTAGTATAAAGATTGGTTGCATTAATACAAAGCGGGGTAGTTCCACTTACTGTTCCTGAGTTAATAGGATCAACCGTTAATGAAAGAGTTGCCACATCAGGACCATTACAACCGCTTACAGTATAGGAAATATCTGAAGTTCCAGCGGTTAAAGCTGTTACAAGTCCTGTTACTGCATCTACACTTGCAACCAATAGGTTGGTGCTGCTCCAGGTTCCGCCAAGGTCGCCATCACTGGTATAAATATCTGAAGTACCGATACAAAGTGGTGTAATCCCGGTAATAGTACCTGCATTCACATCAGGGTCGACTGTTAGCGTTAAAAAAGAGGAAATACTGCAACCCGGTAAGGTATAGGTGATATCCGTTGTTCCGGCAATTACAGCGGTTACTATTCCTGTTCCTGCAATTACAGTAGCAACCAATGGATCGGTGCTTGCCCAGGTTCCGCCTGGATCCCCATCAGTTGTGAAAGGGGCTGATGCGCCTATACAAAGAGGTGTAGTACCGCTAACTGTACCGGCATTGATCGATAAAACCGTTAAAGCTAAAAATGCTGATGCAGGACCATTACAACCATTTACAGTATAGGTGATATTGGCAGTTCCTGCGCTAAGAGCATTTACCAGGCCTGAAATTGCATCCACAGTTGCAACTAAAAGATCGGAACTGCTCCAACTTCCGCCTGCATCACCATTACTTGTGTAGGTATCTGCTGTACCTATACAAAGCGGGGTTGTCCCGCTAACAACTCCTGCTGTGGCATCAGGACTAACTGTTAAAGCTAAAAGCGAAGTTACAGGGTTGTTACAACCGCTGTTAAGCGTATAAATAATGTTAACAGTTCCGGCACTAACCGCGGTTACTTCACCTGTTCCTGCATTTACTGTCGCTATAGCCAGATTGCTACTGCTCCAACTTCCGCCTATATCACCATTACTTGAGTAAAAATCCGTTGCATTAATACAAAGTGGAGAAAGTCCAGAAACTGCACCAGGATTGGCATTGGGGTCAACAGTAAGTGTCAGGATATCAAAAACAGGGCCACCGCAACCGTTTACAGTATAAGTTATGTCGGCAGTTCCAGGGCTTACGGCAGTTACTACACCAGTTCCTGCAACCACTGTGGCAACTAATAGGTTGGTGCTGGTCCAGGTTCCGCCTATGTCACCATTACTGGTGTATCCAGCAGATGCACCAATACAAAGCGGTGTTGTTCCACTAACAATGCCTGCATTTACATTCGGGTTCACTGTCATTGCTAAAAATGCACTAGCTGGTCCATTACAACCATTTACAGTATATGTAATGTTTGCTGTCCCTGCGCTTACCCCGGTAACGGCACCTGTTCCTGCAACCACAGTGGCAACTAATAGATCCGAACTGCTCCAGCTTCCACCACCATCACCAGTACTGGTATACGTGTTTGAAGATCCGATACAAAGTGGTGTAGTTCCGCTAATGATGCCTCCGGTAACATTAGGGTTAACTGTTAAGGTTAAGAGAGATGACGTGCTGCAACCGGGCAACGTATAGGTGATATCGGTTGTTCCTGCAGTTAATGCTGTGACAACTCCTGTACCTGCTACTGATGCAACTAATGGGTCAGTGCTAGCCCAAGTCCCACCAGGGGCGCCATTACTTGAAAAAGGATCTGATGCACCAATACAAAGAGGTGTAGTTCCACTAACAGTGCCTGAATTAGTAGGATCAACCGTTAGTATTAAAGAAGAAACAGAAGGACCGCCACAACCTGCTACTGTATAACTTATAGTTGCAGTTCCAGGGGCTACCGTTGTTACTACACCTGTTCCGGCAACTACTGTTGCTATCAACAGATCGGAGCTGCTCCAAACCCCTCCAATATCACCATTACTGGTATAGGTATCGGATGAACCGGTACAAAGCGGAGTTGTTCCACTTACAGTTCCTGCGGAAACATTCGGGCTTACTGTTAATGTTAAAAACGAAGATGTCGGGTTACAACCACTGCTCAAGGTATAAGTGATATTCGCTGTTCCGGCACTTACAGCAGTTACACTGGCAAAAAGATCTACAGTGGCAACAGCAAGATCCGAACTTGTCCAGCTTCCACCAGGATCACCATTAGTGGAGTAAATATTTGTTGCTCCTATACATAGAGGGGTTGTTCCGGATACGGTACCCGGATTCGCATTAGGACTAACCGTTAGTGTTAGGAAGGAAGAAGCGGTACCATTACAACCAATAGAAGTATAAGTGATATCTGTTGTTCCCGGGGCAACTGCTGTCACTAATCCGCTTCCTACAACAACAGTGGCTATTAATGGGTTGGTGCTGGTCCAGCTTCCGGCCGGATCTCCATTACTAGTGTAAGTGGCTGATGCACCAATACATAGAGGAGTTGTTCCGCTCACTATACCTGCATTCACATTCGGGCTCACTGTTACTACTTGAAAAGAAGCAATTGGGCCACTACAACCAATAACAGTATATATGATATTTGCAGATCCTGCGCTTACAGCTGTTACCAGACCTAATCCATCTACCGTGGCCACTGCTAAATTGCTGCTGCCCCAACTTCCACCTATATCACCATTACTGGTGTAATTAGCAGTTGCCCCTATACAAAGAGGTGTGGTGCCGGTTACAGTACCTGCATTAGCACCAGGGTCAAGGGTAACCACTACCGGGGTTGTATCAGTACAACCGCCAGGTGTTGACCCTACAATATAAGAGGTTCCAACCGGAACAGCTGTTTCATCCGGAACAGGAATTGTTGCTATGCTATTTGTAAAGTAGGTAAATGTTAATCCAATAGTAGACCCTGCTGTTACACCCACTAAAGTAAGATCAGTAGTGGTAGCGGGAGAACATATTGACTGCGGTACAGTAACAACATCTGGTATTGCATCGGAAACAACATTTACAGCGGTTGTATCAGAACATCCGGCCAACGTAACTCCTACAATATAATATGTGCCGGCAACAGCTACTGCCGGAGTAGGGTAAACCGATGTGGCTAAAGCATCGGAATAATATGAGAACGTTAAACTACCTGTTGAACCGAATGTTACAGCGGGTAAAGTAAGATTAGAAGTTGCCGGAGAACAAATTGGTGGAGGATCATTGGTAATTACAGTTGGTTTAGGATTAACAGTGACTGTTATCCCTGTAGTATCATAACAACCGGCCACAGATTGGCCAACAATATAATAAGTTCCTGCTCCAGCAACAGTAGGAGTAGCAAATGTTAATGTTGCAGGGGCATCTGTAAAATAAGTAAATGTCAATAAAGGTGTGGAACCGAATGTAGCAGCAGCCTGGGTAATGTCAACGGTTAATAATGGTGTACATATTGGCTGCGGAACGGTAATTACTGATGGTCGAGGACTAACCGTAACAACAACAGAAGCTGTATCGGAGCAACCTTGTGGTGTTGCACCAACAATATAATACGTACCCGCAGTTGCAGCTGTAGGAGTACCATAAGGTGATGTGGCACCAGGATCAGTAAAATAAGTATAAATTAAACCTGCTCCGGATGTAACTGCCGGCAATGTAAGATTAGCTGTTGTTGCTGGGGTACAAACATTTTGAGGAACAGTAACCAATACTGGTTTTGGATTAATGGTCACTACTACCGCTGTGGTATCAGCGCAGCCTGCTAAAGTTGCACCTTTAATATAATACGTTCCGTTAACGGCAGTTGTTGGCGTTAAGTAAGGGGATGTAGCTAAAGCATCAGTAAAATAGCTAAATGTCAGCGCTGCGGTTGAACCTGCTGTTACTGCGGCTAAAGTAAGATTAATTGTTCCGGGTGAACATATTGATTGTGGCACTGTAACTACGTCCGGTTTTGCATTTACTGTATATGTTAATGCGTCCACACTAGAACATCCTCCTATTCCAGGTATTGTACCCTTGATATAGTAGGTTCCTGCTGTGGCTACTGTGGGTGTTCCATAAACTAATGTTGCTCCCGGATCGGTAAAATAAGTAAAATTCAAAAGAGGGTCAGAACCAGCAGTAACAGCGGCCAACGTTAAGTCAAAAGTAGTAATTGGAGAACAAGTGGCTTGATTTAATGCCACTACTGTTGGTTGTGGATTAATAGTAACCACTACTGAAGCTGTATCGGTACAACCAAATGCAGTTGAACCAACAATATAATAAGTGCCTGTACCTGCTGTTGTTGGTGTTCCATATACAACAGTTGCAGCCAGATCTGTAAAATAAGAAAATGTTAAGCCCGGATCAGAACCTAAAGTAACAGCTCCTGCTGTAAGATTCACAGTTGCCGGTGCACATATTGTTTGAGGTACTGTAGTTACATTGGGTTTTAAATTTACAGTAAAATCTACTGCAGTAGTATCAGCACAACCATCAGGTACAGTAGTACCAACAATGTAATAGGTTCCTGCTGTTACTGCAGTTTCATCAGGGACCAAAATTGTAATAGCCGGATCAGAATAGTAAGTAAAAATTAATCCCGGTGTGGAACCTGCTGTAACAGCTGCTAAAGTCAAATCAGTTGTTGTGGTAGGGGAACATGCGGCTTGATCGGTAGTAAGAACTACCGGGGCTAATGTAACATCAACAGATGTTATATTTGAACATCCAGTTCCTGGCACAGTACCAACAATATAATAGGTTCCTGCTCCCACTGCTGTTGAGTCAGGAACATGGGTTGTTGCTCCCGCATCCGTAAAGTAAGTAAAGTTTAGACCTGGAGTGGAGCCTGCTGTCACCGAGGGATCTGTAAGATCCGCTGAAACATCTAAACAAAGAGATAAAGGAGCCGCAATTACAGTAGGTTGTGGATTGATAGTAACCGTTACCGGTTCAATATCAGAACAGCTGCCCAATGTGCCTACAATATAATAGGTACCACTGGCAGACACTGCTGAAGGACTTAGGTTCGGCATTGTTAATCCTGCATCTAAAAAATAAGTTAAAACCCCAAGGCCTGTAGATCCGGCAGTAACCGCAGGTAAAGTAAGATCCACAGTTGCAGGCGAACATACCGCTGCCGGAGGGGTGATCATTACAACAGGAGTTGGATTGATGGTAACTGTAACCGCAGTGGTATCCGAGCAGCCACCACCGGTAGAACCAACAATGTAATAGGTTCCTGTCAGCACAGTAGTGGGCCCCACAACAGAAGTTGTTGCAGCAGGATCTGTAAAGTAGGTAAATGATAATCCACCAGTTGACCCTGCAGTAACGCCCCCTAATGTAAGATTCACTGACGAAGGGAAACAAGCTGTTTGGGGAACAGTTACAACATTTGGTTTAGGAGTAATGGTAACAATTACCGCGGTGGTATCGGTACACCCAGAGCCTGGAACTGTACCAACAATATAATAGGTGCCTGAAGTAGCTGTTGTTGGTGTCGGGTATGAAATTGTTGCTGCAGCATCAGTAAAATAGGTAAAGTTTAACAACGCTGTGGAGCCTGCAGTAACCGCTGCTAAGGTAAGATTCACGGTTGCCGGAGCACAAACTGTTGCCGGATTATTGGTAACCACATCTGGTTTAGGATTGATAGTAACTGTTACCGCGGTAGTATCCGAACAGCCACCAATTGTTCCTACAATATAGTAAGTACCTGTTGTTGCTAATGTAGGTGTGATATGCGGAACGGTTGCGCCTGCATTCATCCAATAGGTAAAAGTTAAGCCTCCTGTGGAACCTGCGGTTACACCAACTAAAGTAAGATTAATTTTTGCAGGTGCACAGGCTGCCTGCGGAACAGTAAGCACTATTGGAGTGGTATTAACAGTCACCGTAACTGCAGTTGTGTCAGAACATCCTGCCAGGGTTATACCCACAATATAATAGGTCCCGGGTCCTGCAGTAGTTGGGGTGCCGTAAGCCGATGTTGCACCTGCATCTAAAAAATAAGAAAAACTTAAACCTCCTGTTGAACCAAGTGTTACTGCTCCGGCAGTAAGGTCAACTGTTGCAGGTGAGCATACCGTTTGGTTATTCGTCACCACAGTTGGCGAAGGGTTAACGGTAACATTTACACCCGTTGTATCAGAGCAAAGGCCTCCAAGGGTTCCAACAATATAATAGGTGCCTGCAGTTGCTGCTGAAGGAGTACCGTATACCGATGTTGCTCCTGCATCCGTAAAATAAGTAAAAGTCAAGCCTGGAGTGGAACCGGTTGTAACAGAAGGATTTGTAAGGTTGGCAGTAGTAGCAGGTGAACATACCGTTTGAGGAACAGTGATCAGATCCGGTTTTGTATTTACAGTTACGTTTACCGCCGCGGTATCAGCACAACCTCCTACGGCAGTACCCACAATAAAATAGGTCCCTGCTGGTGCTATAGCCGGAGAGCCGAAAACAGTTGTTGCACCGGCATCTGTAAAATAAGTAAAAGTGAGTCCTATTGTAGAGCCAGCTGTTACTGCACCTGCGGTAAGGTCAGCTGTTGCTGGTGAGCATACAGCTACCGGGTCGGTAATAACTAAAGTTGGAGACGCGTTTATGGTGACTGTTTTGATTGCCGGATTGACACAACCACCCAGTGTAACTGAATAGGTGATATCGGATGTTCCAACTGAAATACCTGTTACTACACCTGAAGCGGCACCAACGGTGGCTACTCCGGGAGTTGCACTGCTCCATACTCCACCCGGAGAGGTGCTTGTCCAAGTGGCTGTTGCACCAACGCAAATGGGCGATGTGCCGGTTATTACCTGGGGAGTTGGGTTAGAAACTGTTACTGTTTTAATTGCTGTGTTGACACAACCACCTGTGGTTACAGAATAGGTAATATCGGAGGTGCCAGCTGAAATACCTGTTACTAAACCTGTACCGGCACCAACTGTGGCTACTCCTGGAGTGGCGCTAGACCATGAACCACCACCTGTGGTGCTTGTCCAAATGACTGCATCGCCAACACAAATTGGTGATGCGCCTGTTATTATTTGAGGGGTAGATGCAGTGATTGTAACCGTTTTAGTTGCAGTATTCACACAGCCGCCAATTGTCACCGAATAGGTTATGACGGAAGTACCGGCTGAAATGCCTGTTACTAAACCTGAATTAGGATCAACTGTTGCAACACCGGGTGTTGCACTGCTCCAAGTTCCCCCGGGAGAAGTACCGGACCAAGTGGCGGTAGCTCCTACACAAAGTGGTGATGTTCCGCTTACTACCTGAGGGGTAGGTGCTGAAATTGTTATAGTTATTGGATAAGATGCACCCGGGCATCCATTAAGAGAATTATTTACAGATAAAATAGCATTGTAAACACCAACAACAGCTCCTCCCGGAACTACCAGAACGATAGGACTTGCGGGCAATACTTGATTTACAACATCAACAAACCCCTGACCTTCGGCTGTAGCATCATAGTTAACGCTATATTGGTTCGGGCTTCCACCTGTAGAACTATAGGTAAGGTTAGCGGTGAGGGATCCAACACAGACCTGGGGATTAGCTCCTAAAGTAAGTGTAGGAAGCTGTCTGATTGTAACCTTTGTGTTTATCGGCTCACCTACACAGCCGTCTGCTGTTGCTATTATATTATAAGTAGCAATACCGGAAGATGGCCCGGTTGTATTTAAAGTTTGAGAAATTAAATTTCCAGTTCCAGGGGATGCTCCTGATACACCGGCCTGAATAACGGTCCAGGCAAATGTAGTAGCACCAACAACATCAGTTGTTATTGCAACGGACGATGTAGCTCCTGAACATATTGTAGAATTGGATGCAATAGCCAATGGAATTGGATTAACAGCGATGTTGATCACAATCGGAGTACCTCCTAAGGGGCAACCGGCTGTAAATGGAGTAACTGTATAAACCACAGTACCTTGAAAAACATCTGTTGCCGTTAACGTATCGCCAATAGTGGAACCACAACCGGTGGTGCAATCACTTGCTCCAACAACATTTGTTTGAACTGTTGTCCATGTATAGGTAGTTCCGCCCAGGTCACTCGTTAAAGCAGTAGAGATAGTTGTTCCGGAACAAATAGTTGTTGCTGCTACGGGTGTAGCAACAGGACATTGCGCCTTCCCTTTTTGAAAAGAAATAAAACAGAATAGGATAAAAGCAAGCTGCAAAGATCTTTGCACCCTGAAAATCTGAGCTTTATTAAAAATATAATTTGTAAAGCTATTCATATTGTTTAGTTTGAAATTTGATAAATTTCATTATATTTTCTATGGTATAGTAATCAAAATAATATTAAAAAAAGTATGTCAAGATCACCTCTTAACGATAACTTTTGCATTAATTGGTTCGCCTGCACAACCTTTTAAATTAGGTGTAATGCGGTAGGTTGCTATTCCTTTTTGAGCATTTGTTGTTAGAATCTGGTTGATCATAGAACCGGATCCTGCCAATGCTCCATCAATACCAGATTGTATAACAGTCCATGAAAATGCCGTTTCTGCTGCATCACTTGTTAATGCTATGGATGCAGCACTGTTTGAAGTAATTGTTGATGTTAAGGGAGTTGCTGTAATAACCGGAATTGGATTGACCGTCATTTTAACTGTTGAAGAAGCTCCTTTACAACCATTTGCAAGGGGTGTAATTGTATAAACAACTGAACCAGTTGATGCATCGGTGGCAGTTAAGGTTTGAGCAATGAGAGTACCTGTTCCATCAGCAGCTCCAACGATACCATCCTGAACAATAGTCCAGCTAAAGGTGGTTCCAACCTGATTAGAAGATAATGCTATAGATGCAATGGTACCGGAACAAATAGTGGTAAGTGATGCCTTGGCAGAAGCTGTTGGACATTGTGCCTGCGTATTAAGAATGCTTATTGAAAAGAAAACAATAAATAAGACCCGAAACAGCCAATTCGGTTTGGGTTCCTGAGCTTTAAGAGTGGTTGATAAGTAACTTTTTTTCATTCCTATTGTTTGAGAGTGATCAAGTTCACAAAATAGTTTTAGGGCAAATTAGAAAAAATTAAAAATTAAAGGTATTATTTTATTTTTAAAACAGTCAAGTATTTTACTTTATCTTGGTTTTATTTTCTAAATAAGCAAAATTGGAAAGGTAGATTTTTATAAAAAATGGAGCTTTTATTATATTTTTATTAAACTTAAGCCTTCAATTTCTTTGATTTATATGGTAGACGAGAAAAAATATAAAAAGGTTGCAAACGGGGAGATCAATAATAGACTTTAGATAAGTTGAAATTTCATTAACTGGGTGAGATTGCTTCAGTCGTGCCTCCTTCGCAATGACGCCTAAGTTTAATGCGAGTCTATGGACAGACAGTATTTATGCGGTCTCTAAATTGAAAACATCCTTCACTTCTTTATAAACGCTTGTGATGCCTTCTTCTAAATTAATTTTATGTTTCCATCCGAAAGAGTGCAGTTTACTTACATCCATCAATTTACGTGGCGTTCCATCGGGCTTGGTAGAATCAAATTTTAATTCCCCTTCATAATTAACGATCTTTTTTACCAGTAATGCAAGATCCTTAATGCTGATATCTTCACCTACGCCAATATTAATAAGGCCGGGGTCATTATAATTTTGCATCAGCGAAAAGCAGGCATCAGCCAGATCATCAACGTGCAAGAATTCACGCATTGGTGTGCCTGTTCCCCATATTTCAACGCTTGATAATTTTTGAGCTTTTGCAGTATGAAATTTACGAATAAGTGCAGGAAGCACATGTGAATTATTTAAATCATAATTATCATTGGGGCCATACAAATTAGTTGGCATCACGGAAATGAAATTACAACCATACTGACTGCGATAAGCATCACACATTTTGATCCCTGCGATCTTTGCTATTGCATACGGCTCATTTGTTGATTCTAAAAGTCCGGTAAGCAAATACTCTTCCTTTAAAGGTTGTGGAGCCATTTTAGGGTAAATGCAGGAAGAGCCCAGGAACAATAATTTTTTAACATTATTCAAATACGAGTTATGGATAATATTACTTTGGATCATAATATTCTCGTAAATAAATTCCGCACGGTATGTATTATTAGCAACAATACCACCTACTTTGGCGGCAGCTAAAAAAACAAAATCAGGTTTTTCAGTAGCAAAAAAATCAGCAACAGCATGCTGATCAATTAAATTCAACTCTTTAGAAGAACGCGTTACAATATTTGTAAACCCATCCTTTTGAAGCCTTCTAATAATTGCAGAACCTACCATCCCTCTGTGTCCTGCAATATATATTTTTGAATTTTTTTCCATTAAATCCTCTTTTAAAGAGTTTGTTAAAAAATTAATTTCCCTGCTAATTGTTACGCTGAGAAGCATTTTTGTTAATCAATAAAAAGATTTCTCGACTTCGCTCGAAATGACAGAATGAAGCGCCTTTTCGTTATATATTACTCATGGAAATTCATAACATCATGTCCACCGTCCAATAAATATTTATCTCTTTCGAATAATTTCACATCACTTTCTACCATCTCTTTTACTAATTGCTCTAAAGTATGTTTAGGCTCCCAACCTAAATCCTTTTTTGCTTTTGAGGCATCACCAATTAATAATTCAACTTCGGTAGGGCGGAAATAACGTGGATCAATTTCAACAAGTAGATTTCCAGTTGCAATATCAGTTCCTTTTTCATCCACTCCTTTACCTTCCCACTTCAAAGTAATACCAACTTCGGCAAAAGCCAATTCAACAAACTTACGAACTGTTATTTTTTTACCTGTAGCCAATACATAATCATCGGCAACTTTTTGTTGCATCATTAACCACATACCCTCTACATAATCTTTTGCATGCCCCCAATCGCGCTCCGAATCAAGATTACCAAGGAATAGTTTTGTCTGTAATTTTAAATGTATTTTAGCTACGGCTCGTGTAATTTTCCGGGTTACAAATGTTTCTCCACGGATAGGACTTTCGTGGTTAAACAAAATTCCATTACAGGCGTAAATATTATATGCTTCACGATAATTTTTAGTGATCCAATAGGCGTAAACTTTAGCTACACCATAAGGTGAACGCGGATAGAATGGTGTTGTTTCTTTTTGAGGGATCTCCTGAACATAGCCATACATCTCTGATGTAGAGGCTTGGTAGAAACGGGTTTTGCTTTCGAGCTTTAAAATACGGATAGCTTCCAAAATCCGCAATGGCCCGATCGCATCAGCATTAGCAGTATATTCAGGGGAATCAAAAGATACTTTTACATGGGACTGTGCAGCAAGATTGTATATTTCGTCTGGTTGTGTTTCCTGAATAATACGGATAAGATTTGTAGAATCGGTTAGATCGCCATAATGCAAAAAGAATTTCACTTTTGTTTCATGTTGATCTTTGTAAAGGTGGTCAATACGCCCTGTATTAAACATGGAACTTCTTCTTTTGAGGCCATGTACCGTGTAACCTTTAGCCAGCAATAGTTCAGCTAAATAAGCCCCATCCTGACCTGTAACTCCCGTAATTAATGCTACTTTACTCATACAATATTATTTTAGATTTAATGCAATTATACGATTTTTTGCTGTAATAAAAACAGTAAAAAGTAGTTTTATTCAATAGACTTTTAATAAGTTAAAATATCATTACAATGTTTACAACAAAATTGTGGGTTAAAATGCTTACACACAATTTTCTCGACAAGCTCTAAATGACAGCGTACACAGCCATTTCGAACCTGTCGAAAATTGCGGCTGATTACCTTAACGAATTAACTTATTTAAAACCTAAAAATACTACAGTCTGAAAAAATATTTTAAATAAAATCAATTATTCAAAAAAAACTAGCTGATACTTTACAAAAATTATAGGAGAATGATCTATTTACCCTAGAAAGAACAATTCGTTGGGTAATTGAACAAATGAAAAGCAAAAAATTGATTATCTTTGTTAACCTATAAAAATGCATGACTATATACAATAACATAGAAGATTTAAGTTCGAAAGAATACATTATTATAAAAGGTGCGCGGGTTCATAATTTGAAAAATGTGGATGTTGCTATCCCTCGCAATAAACTGGTTGTTATCACAGGCCTTTCGGGTTCCGGAAAATCTTCACTTGCTTTTGATACCTTGTATGCCGAAGGCCAAAGACGTTATGTAGAAAGCCTTTCGTCATATGCACGCCAATTTTTAGGGAGAATAGATAAACCCGAGGTGGATTACATCAAAGGCATCTCACCTGCTATCGCTATTGAACAAAAAGTAAATTCCCGTAACCCACGCTCTACTGTTGGTACTTCAACCGAGATCTATGATTACCTGAAATTATTGTATGCACGAATAGGGAAAACATTTTCACCTGCTTCAGGCAACCCCGTAAAACGTGATACTGTGCAGGATGTAACCGCATATATCAATTCGTTGGGAGATGAAACAAAAATTATTATTCTTGCACCATTAAAAAAGCAAACGGGCAAAACAACAAAAGATCAGCTGGGTTTGCTTCTACAACAAGGATTTACTCGTATTCAATATCAAAAAGAAATTCATAAGATTGACGAATTTTTAGAAACATTTATTCCCCGGCTGAATGGTAAGATCGGGCAGGAAGGAAAAACAGAAAAAGAACAATTCTTCATTGTAATTGACCGTATCACAGTAAAACCAGATGACGAAGACAACGACAATCGTATTTCTGATTCGGTTCAAACTGCTTTTTTTGAAGGAGATGGGGAATGCACAATAGAAAATATCTCGGCTCTTAATCCACGCATAGAAGAAGAGGAACCGATTGGTAAAAAACTAAAGAAAAAGACTACAAAGACTGCCTCCGCTTCAGAGAGTAGCGGACTAAGACATTTCTCAAATCGATTTGAATTAGATGGAATAACTTTTGAAGAGCCAAGTGTTCATTTTTTTAGTTTTAACAATCCTGTGGGTGCTTGTAAATATTGTGAAGGTTTTGGAACTGTTATTGGTATAGATGAAGACTTAGTTATTCCGAACAAAAATTTATCAGTTTACGAAGATGCCATTGTTTGCTGGAAAGGCGAAAAAATGAGTGAATGGAAAAATGTGTTGGTGATGAATGCGCACAAGTTCGATTTTCCTGTTCATCGTCCTTACTATGATCTAACAGCAAAAGAACGTAAACTGATCTGGTCAGGTAATAAATATTTTGAAGGATTAACCAGTTTTTTCAAGCATTTGGAAGAACAAGCATATAAAATTCAGTATCGTGTTATGTTATCCCGCTATCGCGGAAAAACCGTTTGTCCGGAATGCAATGGAACACGATTACGCAAAGATGCTTCTTATGTGAAGGTTGACGGCTTATCAATCAATGATATTGTATTGATGCCGCTAAAGAACACACTTGAATTTTTTACACATATTGAATTATCATCCTACGATACTGAAATAGCGAAACGTATTTTAATTGAAATTACGAACAGGTTGCAGTTTTTAGATGATGTAGGATTGGGTTACCTCACTTTAAACAGACTATCAAACAGTTTGTCGGGAGGGGAATCACAACGCATCAACTTAGCTACATCCCTTGGCAGCAGCCTTGTTGGATCCATGTACATTTTAGATGAGCCAAGTATCGGTTTACACTCCCGTGATACAGAACGATTGATAAAAGTACTTTATTCACTACGAGACATAGGCAATACAGTTATTGTTGTTGAACATGATGAAGAGATCATGCGTGCTGCCGATCAGATAATTGATATAGGGCCACTGGCTGGTACTCATGGTGGGGAATTAGTTTTTCAAGGGAATCACGAGGATCTGGAGACTGAAGAAAAAAGTCTTACTGCGCTTTATTTAACTGGAAAAGAAAAAATTGAAATTCCAAAACAAAGAAGAAAGTGGAATAATTTTATTGAAATAAAAGGTGCAAGAGAAAATAATTTAAAAGGGTTTGATGTTAAGTTCCCTCTCAATACAATGACTGTAGTGACTGGGGTTAGCGGCTCTGGGAAAACATCATTGGTAAAACGAGTTTTATATCCTGCACTCAAAAAAATTCATGGTGGTTTCGGGGAGCAAACAGGAAGCTTTGATAAATTAGGTGGTGATCTAAAAAACATTTCCGCTGTGGAAATGATCGACCAAAATCCGATCGGTAAATCCTCACGTTCTAATCCGGTGACCTATGTGAAGGCATACGATGAAATTCGTGCACTGTTTGCCGACCAGCCGTTGGCAAAAAACAGAGGTTATAAACCATCGCACTTCTCATTTAACGTTGATGGCGGACGATGCGAAATATGCGAAGGGGAAGGCGAAGTACAAATTGAAATGCAGTTTATGGCTGACATTCATTTGGTATGTGAGACCTGCAATGGTAAACGTTTCAAACAAGATATTTTAGAAATTACATACAACCCTTCAGCGTTTACAGATCCGAAAAACATATCTGACATTTTAAGTATGACTGTGGAGGATGCTATCCATTTTTTTGATTCGCCACAACGGCCAACCAACCTGGAGAAAAAAATTGTTCAAAAATTAAAGCCATTAGCTGATGTAGGTTTAGGTTATGTGCACTTAGGCCAACCGTCAAGCACATTAAGCGGTGGTGAGGCACAACGTATTAAGCTGGCATCTTTTCTTGGTGCCGGACAAAACAGCAATACCCCTACTTTATTTATTTTTGATGAGCCAACTACAGGTTTACATTTTCATGATATTTCGAAACTCTTGTATGCTTTTAACGCGTTAATAAAACAAGGACATTCATTAATTATTATTGAGCACAATGCAGAAATAATTAAGTGCGCAGATTGGGTTATTGACCTTGGCCCTGAAGGCGGAACAGAAGGGGGGAACATTGTTTTTGAAGGACTTCCGGAAGATCTTATAAAATGTAAAAAATCGTATACCGGCATTTATTTAAAAGACATTCTTGGTAAAAAAACTATAAAAGCTTAAAAAGCCCAACCGCTATTTCATAAAAAAATAAAATTAACGGCAATTACTTTCAATCCAATAAGTATTAAAAGGCCTTGCATCGCTTTTCCTGTAACCATTTCAAGAATTAATTTCTGGTATTATTTATTTTCAAATCAAATGCTCTAAAGCAAAATGCTTCCTGTTAATTCGTTAGCACAAGCTAATGATATCAACAGGAAGCACTAATTCCAATACTTTCTTTCAACTATTTTATTTAATTAAAACACTTTCCCGTGCATTTTGCTGTTCCTTTTTAGGTTTCAAAACACCATTTTCTTTGTTTTTTATATTTTGATCAACCGCTTTTGTTTTTTGAAAATCTCCTAAATAAATCTGACCACTTTGTCCGAATGCATCAATTGCATTTTGATAGGTTACTTTTTTTATATCCTTGTCAGAAATACCATTCATTTTCATCAATGCGGCAGTTTTAGGTACGGCCATTGAATCAGAAATTCCGTGGTGGTTAGAGTTCACCATCATTTTTTCAGAACCATATTGCTGAATCAATTCTACAATTCTTTCATTTCCTGTTTTTGCAGAAGAATTAATGGTAAACGATGCCCAAAATCCTTTATCTATAACACTTTTAATGGTCTCTTCATTATTATGATCAATAATAACCATAAATGAATCGATGCCATGTTCATTACAGATATCCATACTGCGTTGTGTGGCGATTTTCTTATTACGATGTGGAGTACGAATTTGAATAGGCATTTTATTTTTTTTTGCTAATTCAAGTTGTAATCGAAAATATTTTTCTTCCGCTTTTGTCTGATCTTCAAATCCTATATCTCCAACTCCAACTACCCCTTCCTTACGAAGGTAGAGCGGTAAAACCGACATAACATGTTCGGCTAATTTTTCATTATTAGCATCTTTTGAATTTAATCCCACAGTACAATAATGCCTGATACCAAACTGGGAGGATCTAAATCGTTCCCATCGGCCAAGACCGCCTTTGGGATCATTAAATTCCACTGATCCTGTCAACGATTGTTCGAGGCGGAAGGAGGGTTCTATTATTGCTACAACACCGGCTGCAGTCATTTTTTGATAATCTTTGGGACTAAGAGAATCCATATGAATATACGGATCGAAAAATGTCATTCCTTCAATCAGGTCTTTATAATCGTTCCAATGCATTTCGTTATTAGCTTTTTCCTTGTTGTTGTTTTCTTCTTTAGGTAATACGCTTTCTACAAGCAATTTGTTTTTCATGATTTGAAAATTTTATTGATTTGAAAATTTAAATTCTTTGCTGATAAAGGACTCTGTATATTTTTTTAAAAGATTTTTTGCGGGTTTAAAATCAGACTGTATGCATGATAATTTTGCTGCATGTTGCTCTTGCTCATTTCCTGATTGAAATAGCTTTTCAATATCCTTGATTATCTGGTTATCGATATAAGGAGTTACGAGTTCCCACACTTCTGGAGATATGGTTTTCCCTGCCTCCCAACGTGTATGTGCAAAATCAGAAACCATATGAGCAAGTTTCTGATTTGACCGCTCCTTCAATCCATAGATGCTCTTGATACTTTTCCCACAAAAAATTGTTTTTAATACCAATAGGTTCCATGCTGCTTCATCAAAATGCATGGATGGATAAGGGTTATTAAATGCAATGGCATCAAAGACACACCCTACATTTGAACGAACAGCTTCTTTGGCCTGAAACAACCAATTTTGAGGATAAGAAAATAAAGGGATGAAGGAATTTAAGGCAGCAAGCTCATTCATTTCAGCAGTTTCAAAAAGTTCGTTCAACCTTTTAACATAATTTTTTTCATTTTCAGGATTGAAATGCAAAAGAATATAAGCCCTTGCAAACTTATCTAATGTCCACCCTTCCGGTGAAAAATTCGTGGAAACGAGAAATTGATTTTTAATTTCCTGAGTAAGAACTACTTCTGTTTTTTTTATATACTTCGGCATTGCTATAAAAGCGGTTTGCAGAATCCTTTCATTTTCGCGACTTACAAAAATGATATTTTCTAACCACAAATTCTCTTCAGTTGAAATATTTAATGCCAGAATTTCTTTTGTCAATTTAATGAAAGCCATGTTTGAAAAATTTTAAAATATTTCAGGAATATGCCTGTAATCACATAATTCAGCTCCAATACAAATTGGATTTTAAATTTCAGATACAAATATACTGGCAACATATCCTACAAATATTGGTATTCGTTAAACGAATATTTTTAGTAGTTCAATTCATAGAATGGGTCGCTTGGGATTTTAATAAAAAAAACAAGGAAGTGTTCAAATATTATAAGTAAAAATGAATGTTTTTTCTTTGCGACCTCCGCGATTAAGACTTTTCATTGCAAAGTTCGCAAAGGAAATGGCAAAGGAATCGTAAAGGAGCACCAAGATAGGGCGGAAAAAACACCCATTTTATTTGTCGACAAAAAAAATTGAGTATCTGTCAGATACTAATCACGACTGAATTATAAATCCAATGATACTAAAGCAACCAATGTTTGTATAAAATTTTCGCTACTTGACCACTTTCTTTTCTTTTGCAAAAAAATAAATAGAATAAGTAATAAAAGTAAAAACACAAATAGATAACCCTGCTGCTTCACGCGCTAATTCCTGGTTAATTGTTTTCATGCTTAAGCCTGCGTCATCAGTAAAAAAGCCTTCGTAAGTTGTTATTTGTTGGAAAGAATTAATTGCATGCGCTAAATAGAGTATAGACAGTATAATCAAAACTTCATGAGAATATTTATTTCTAAACACCCTGAATGAAACAGCTGCAGATATTGAATATAGGGCCAACCACCATATTGGATCAGGGTCATTTATTTGCCAATAGGCAAACAACAGGTAGATAAAAAAAAAGAAAAGAGCAATGTAACGCATACTAAAATAATTTAAATTTTTAATCAAATAAATGCTGCCAGATGATCGAGTAAACATCTGGCGCTTCTACCTCATCATTAGTGATGAGATCTTTTGAAATTAACAGAGGATAATATTCTTTTGTGATATCGGGTGAACCATGAGAGCCCTTGATGAGTTGAGGGTTTAAAGGGATCACATCCATCAAATACCTAAAACCTAATTTTTTTCTTAAAAGTTTGTAACCTGCTTTTACTTTAGTAAATGTTTTTTGTTCCATGAACATTTCCAAAGGATCATAACCAGGTTTTTTGTGTATGTCAACTGTTTTCGCAAAATCAGGTGCATGCTCATCCTTCTCCCAATAATAGTAAGTGAACCAATTTTCAGGTTCTGCAATAGCTATTAAATCACCGGAGCGTTGATGGTTCAAACGATGAATCTTTTTCCCGTTTTCATCCAACACCTGTTTTATTCCTTTGGTGTTATTCAAAATATCTATAACTTTTTGTTTTACCGATGGATCGTTCAAATATATATGCGCAATCTGGTGATCGGCAATTGCAAATGCTTTAGAAGCGCCCGGGTCAAGTAGTTCATAATTTCGTTCCTTGCGAATGCTTATTAAGCCTTCGTTTCTTAAAATACGATTTATTGGAATTGCCTCTTTAACATTACAAATCCCATATTCGGATAGTAAAATAATTTTTGCTCCTCGTGATTCATAAAACAAAATTAGATCCTTACAAAGTTTGTCGATCTCTGCTAGATCTTTTCCAATTTTACTAAAATCAATTCCATATTTTTGAAGGCAGTAATCCAAATGTGGAAGATAGATCAGCGTGAGCGTGGGATCGTGCTTTTTTTCAACGATTATTGAAGCATCTGCGATCCACTGGCTTGATTTTATGCTGGTGCGCGGCCCCCAAAAATTAAAAAGAGGAAAGGTACCTAGCTGTTTTTGCAGATCATCTCTAAGCCCTGCCGGGTTAGAGTAGCAATCAGGAGCTTTACCACCATCGGCATGATATTGTGGCCTTGGAGTTACTGAGTAATCCGCACCTGAATACATATTATACCACCAGAACATTTTAGAACACGTAAAAGAAGGATCATTTTTTTTTGCTAAGTCCCAGATCTTATCTGCCTTTACAAGCTTATTAGATTGCTTCCAGAATTTAATTTCACAGTCGTCTCTGTCGTACCAACCATTCCCAACAATACCATGTTCGTTGGGATGTTTTCCTGTAACAAAACAACTTTGCATTGTGGTGGTTACTGCTGGTGTAGCGGGTTTAATAAGTGCAAGTTTATTTTCTGAAATATATTTTTTCAGAAAAGGAGTGTCCTTGCAAATCACACTTTTACTGAGGCCGGCAATATTTATAACAACAGTTTTATTCATGGGTAGAAACACTTGATTTCATTTTATCCAGCACCCATTCAAGTTCTCTTGTAATGGATTCATTGATCGGCAATTGGAAATCAGGAGCTAAAATATTCCATGTGTATGTTTCAACTTCCCAATGATCACTAACCTTTTGCTTATTATGATTTAATAGTGTTTGTAAAATATTATCCTGCGTAGAAGAAAGGAGATCATAATTTTCAGAAAATACCGGCACATGAAAATGCACGCGGCATTCGTGAAATTTTTCATCAGCTAATTGAGTTAATGCATCTGAAAGGTCGCGGAATTTGTGTAAGCTATTTTGATGATCCCTTGCGACTACCTGATGTAAATAGAGCGGTTCATTGTATGTACTTAAATTTTCAATTTTTTTATTCCGGTTATTTACAAGATTAATTTCAAGAGCCGAACTTATCTGAACCTTGCCTATTAAAATATTATTCTTTTTTAATTCTTCGAATATCACTTCTGTTTTTTCATAGGCAAGTGCGCTATGGCAAACATCAAAACATAATTGTAAGTGTCTTCTAAGTGTTTCTGTTTTATCGCCAGTTATTCCTAACCTTTTTTCCAAAAAATCAATTCCTAAAGGAATATAATATTTGTTGTACCAATCAATAAATTCGATGGAATTCTCAATAAGTCCATCCGGTTCAGGTTCAATATTCAGATGAAGCACCTTCCCTGTATCCCGTTGAATTTTTATTAAATGGCCAACCACTTCCAAAATATTTAAAGTACATTTTTCATAAGCCCCAATAGTCTCTTTTTTATTTTTGAACCAATGACGATAAGAAAGAGGCGCAGTAGAAATGCTGCCCTCCATGCCTTCTGAAAGTATTTCTTTTAGAATGTCAAATAAATTCAAGGTGTATTGTACCCTCTCCGGCATTGTCCAGTCGGGTGAATACACCTGATCCTTCACGGGACTTTGATGAAAATCACCAAATGGAAATCCATTAATTGTAAACACATAACAATTATTATTATGCAGCCAATTTTTAAATTCCTGAAGATATAGTCCCTCAGATAAATCCATACAAGCGGCATTCGACAATCTTAAGCCTATTCCAAATGGAAGGTTCGGAGAAACTTTATTTTTAATGACCGGAACGGATTTTTTTATTTCATTGAAATGCTCCTGCCAGCTTTCGCCAGAATGAATATTGGTGCAATAAGATAAATGTCCGAAAGGTGTGTGCATACTAATATTGAAATTTTTGGTTAATGGTGGAAGTAATGGAATGGAGAACTGATAACGTAGGTTGTTTCTGCATAATTCCCCAATCTTGTATTGTGTCAATCGCCTTTTTCAGAAGTTCAAAATTCATCTCATTTACCTCAATTCCTTCTCCAATATCCTCTAAAAGCATTATGGTTAAATGTCCGCCCAAATGCTCGCGGAATTCATTTAATCCATTCAGAATATTTATTTTATCTTTTTCGATAAGCTTTGGATGAAACAGCTCAAACCCAAGTTTTAAAAGCAGGTTGATAATTCTATCCAATTTTTTTGGGGAAAGAATACCAATTAAATTTGAATAGACACTGTCCACCGCTATCCCCACAGCGACTGCTTCTCCATGTCGTATTGAAAAATCGGAAAGGTGCTCGAGTTTATGAGCAAGCCAATGGCCAAAATCCAATGGTCTTGATGAACCGATCTCAAAAGGATCTCCTCCCGAAATATGTTGTAAGTGAAGTTCTGCACATCGGTATATCAGGTATTGCATAGCCGCTTTATCCTTTTGAATAAGGAGTGTAGAATTTTTTTCGAGCCAATCGAAAAAACCAGCATCCTTTATCAAGGCTACTTTTACCGCTTCTGCCATTCCTGATCTCCAATCGCGGTACTCCAAAGTTTCTAAAAATTTATAATCATTGAATACCGCAACGGGAGGAGAAAAAGAACCTATAAAATTTTTTTTACCTTTAAAATTGATTCCGTTTTTAACACCAACACCTGAATCGTTTTGCGACAAAACCGTAGTTGGAATTCTAATGTGTTTTACTCCACGATGTGATATGGCAGCTGCATACCCGACAAGATCTAAAACTGCACCTCCTCCGATAGCAGCCACAAACGAATGGCGATCTATTCCATGTTGATGTATTGCATCTACTATATTTTCGGTATGATTATCATTTTTCGCACTTTCTCCACCAGGTAAAATCAGCAATTCCGAAACAAGGTCTACACAATGATTTTTTGAAAAATAGTTTGGTATATCTGATCTTAAATAATCATGACAATTTATTACCTGATCGTCAATAAGAAACAGTATTTTTTTTTTATAATTTTTTTGACCAAAGCCATTTAAAAAATTAAATAATGCAGGATTGTGCACCTGAAAAAGAGATTCAGTAAAAAACACATTGTACTTATATTCAACTTGAAATGCTTGTGTTAATTGCTTCATAAGAATCAGGTAACTGCGAAATATTTTGACAAAAAAATTGAAACCGGCATTAAGGCAATGGTAATTAAACCTAAAGTTGTATAGCCGAATGCCATACACCATGCAGCATCCATGAGAATAAGTGCTATTACTCCCGCTTTCACGGCCTTACCAATATTAGGACCAACGGGGTCACTAATGGCTTTTATTAAAGGTTTAAATATAAAAAAACCAAAAACGAACAATAAGATAAGAGGAGCAAACAGCTCCTGCGCAGTGTTGTAAGCAACATATACTTGCGCTGAAATCACAACCAGGTACAAAAGGCCCGCAGTATAAAGTATTTTTGAATTCCCTCCACTAACTTCCCCACGGCTCACCATAGTGATAGCAGCAATATAAACAATTGATATAATTGCGAGATGTCCCCAATTGCTTATTGTTTCGGGGTTTGCGCTAATTCCTAAAAGCAGATTGCCTCCTCTGCATAAGCCCATATTTATTGGGCCAACAATAGAATTATTTTTTCCATACGCATTGTATATAACTGCTAAAACCGCAATAGAAATTGCAATGAGACCACTTATCGTGTGATTATACCATGCCGCAGAACATCCAAGTAACAATAATAAAAAGCCCAAGATCTTTGCGTTATTCACAGAAACTTTCCCTGAAGGAATAGGTCGTTCAGGCCGCTCCACCGCATCAAGCTTTGCATCAAAAGCATCATTAAGAACAACACCACCTCCATACAAACCAATAGTTGCCACTATTAACATCCAATTGACAATATCAAATTCACGAAAATGGCTGAAAGCAATAGCATAACCTGCCAATACATCAGCAATGGCTGTAATAATATTAGCGGGCCGCATTAATTGTATATAAGGTTTTATCTGCAAATTATTTTCTATTTAATGAAAACACTTTCTCTTGTATTCTGAGGTTGTTGCCCTCCACGCAACACACTGTTGCCATTATAAGTTATACTTTGATCGGCTTTATTTGTTTTTTGAAAATCCTGTAAATATATCTGACCACTTTGGCCGAATGCATCAATTGCATTTTGATACGTTACTTTTTTTATATCCTGGTTAGAAAGACCTTTCATCATCATCAATGCTGCCGTTTTAGGCACTGCCAGAGGATCTGAAATCCCCCAGTCGGCAGCAGAGTTCAGCATTATTTTTTCAGAACCATACTGTTGAATCAGGTTTACCATTCTTTCGTTCCCCATTTTTGTAGATGGATAAATGGTGAATGCAGCCCAGAAACCACCATCCAAAACCATTTTAGTGGTCTCTTCATTATTATGATCAATAATAACCATGTAGGAATCAATTCCATGCTCCATGCAAATATCCATGCTGCGCTGAGTGCCCCTTTTTTTATCACGATGCGGTGTATGAATCTGTACTGGCAACCTTGCTTTTTTTGCTAATTCAAGTTGTAATCGGAAATATTTTTCTTCTGCTTTTGTTTGATCATCAAAACCAATTTCTCCAATACCAACTACTCCTTCTTTATGAATATAGAGCGGTAAAATTGCCATCACTTGTTCAGCCAACTCCTCATTATTGGCTTCTTTTGAATTTAATCCAATGGTGCAATAATGCTTAATACCAAATTGTGATGATCTGAATCTTTCCCATCCAACCAAACTGTTGTAATAATCTTTGAAAGTGGATATTCCTGTTCGCGGTTGCCCAACCCAGAAGGCGGGCTCTATTATCGCAACAACTCCTGCTTCAGCCATTGCCTGATAATCGTCAGTGGTTCTTGAAACCATGTGAATATGCGGATCAAAAAATGTCATCCCTTTAATGAGTTCTTTAGCATCTTTCCAATCCATTTCGCTGCTGCTTATTTCGTCTTTATTCCCATCCCAATGCGATGAATTTTCCACGTGTAATTTATTTTTCATGTTAAGATTTTATGGTTGGTATATTTAAAATTCTGCTTTGATCACAGAATCAGTATATTTTTTTAAAAGATCTTTTGCAGGTTTGAAATCAGATCGCATACACCCTATTTTTGCAGTAGACTGATCTTGTTTATTTTCTGATTGAAATAATTTTTCAATATCTTTTATTAAAAAATCATCAATAAATGGAGTAACCAGTTGCCAAACTTCCGGAGAGATCGTTCTTCCTGCTGCCCAACGCTCATGGGCGAAATCCGAGATCATATAAGCAAGCTCCTTATTTGACCGTTCTTTCAATCAGTAGATATTCTGAATGCTTTTCCCACAAAAAATTGTTTTTAATATTAACTGGTTCCATGCAGCCTCATCAAAATAGTTGGAGGGATATGGGTTATTAAATGCAATAGCATCAAACACAGGCCCTATATTTGACCTCACAGCGTCTATAGCATGGCTCAGCCAATTGTTGGGATAAGCAAGTAATGGTATGAATGAATTTAAAGTAGCTAGCTCATTCATTTCAGCGGTTTCAAAAAGAGCTTTCAAGCCTTTAACATAGTTCATTTCATTTGCCCGATTGAAATGCAAAATGATAAAAGCTCTTGCAAGTTTATCTAATGACCATCCATCGGGCGAAAAATTCACTGAATCGAGAAACCTGTTTTTAATTTCCTCGTTAAGAACTATTTCTGTTTTTTTAATATACCTCGGCATTGCAATAAAAGCAGTTTGCAGATTTTTTTCATTGTCGCGACTTACAAAAATGATATTATCCAGCCACAAATTCTCATCAGTTGAAACGTGTTCTGCCAGAATTTCTTTTGTAAGTTTAATGAAAGTCATGGTTTTGGAATTTTAAAAAAAATTTACGAATATGCCTGTAATCAATGAGTTCAAGCCGGAAATAGCTGGATTGAAATTTCAAATGCAAATATACCGGCATCATGTGCAGCCAATATTTGTATTCGTTAAATGAATATTTTTAATAGTTCAAATAAGAGAATGGTTGTTTGAGGGGTATAATACTTGCAGGTTTGAAGAGTGGATCTTTTCGGCAATAAATTACAACAAAGTTGAAATTTATTTAATTATAAAGAGCCTGTTTAAATTTATTTAAATGAAATACTACATTGATATTCAAGGCGTTCGCACACATTTCGGCAGGCACAATATGACCGAGCACGTTGTTCGTCTAAACATAGTCGGAGAATTGCGTTGGCTAAAAAAAATTTCAATGAAAATTTAAACAGCTTCCAAACGGTTTGAATTAATTCACATCTTTAAATGCGAGATTGAGAAACTGTAAACTGTCCACCATATTATTATTGCGGATGGTATGTTCTTTCAGAAAAAATATCCGAAATTTTATTAGAAAAGGCCATTTTCTTTACCTTTTGATTTGAGAAAAGTTCCATCTGGTCGGTATAATGCTTGCTTTCAGGTCGAGCAGAATTTCCATATGGCAATAATGTTTCAATCTGTTCGGGGCCATTTTTAGAGAATGAAACAAAATGGGTGTAAGATTCACCCACGTAGCCGGTATTTCTTCCATTTTTAAAAGGTCGTGTATATGTGGCAGCCAATACATCAGGAAAACCTGGCAAAGCATATTCAGTATTGCCTCTTACATGCCTTTGAAGCTCACCAAGACTTATATCCGTTTTTCCAAAATGAGTTATAAAATGTTTTTTGGCAAATATAACTGCAGGAATAAAATCTGCGGTATCTATCTGGGCTCCTGTAAAAAAAGTACCGTACCCGTACCCTTTTTTCTTAAAAATATATTCTACGGCAATTGCCATGTATGCAGCCCCTATGCTGCTTGATGTTGCAACCTTATCCCAATTTTTCAAATAATTTATTTCTACAGCAATTTCAGGATATTTTTCAGGGTCAAGATTAAAGATCCCTGCAATAGATTTCATTATAGGTGAATTATTAGAAAATGTTTTATCAAATTTTATTTTTTTAAAAGTTTCAAAATCTAATTTATCCTGTGCTTGAATAAGCTCCATAAAACGCGTGCTACGATTACTATTGGTATACTTCAAACCCATCGCCTTGGGGAACATTTTATAATTGTTGGAATCAAGATTATTACCCGACCCTGTACAATTAAAAGGGGTGTTGTTCATGTTAAAAACATATCCACATTCAGGATTTTTTATTTGTGGCAGCTCTTCCTCTGTATATATGTCCTTCCAAAGTGTTTTAGATGTATTACCCGGAATAATTCCAGCCCAGTCATAATCACCGGTTCTTTTAGGTACCCTGCCATTGTCGATAAAAAAAACATTGCCTTCCTTATCAGCGTATACGATATTAAAGCGCGGAAAACCCTGTAATTTAAGGGCTTTGTAGAATTCATCAAAATTGGTGGCTTTATTTGCATAATAAAATTGTTCCGCGAAACCGCAGGACATATTTGCAGAAGTTCTGACCGAATAAAAATCTTTTTTTGATTTCGACACTAATGTTGCTCCATAAACGCTCCAGTAAGTAGTTTTCGAAACAGCTATTTTTAAAGGTCCTGCCAGCTTTACTTTTAATTTTATTTTTCTCTCCTCCAGTTCTTTCCATTCTCCATCAAATTCATACGTTAATTTTTTTGTAGGATGCATTTTTAATTTATACGTGTCCACAAGGTCATACTCATTAAACGTCATCCCCCATCCAAGATGTTCGTTATTACCCATAAAAATGGAGGTGCCTACCGGAAAAAAAGCACCAATGATATTAAGTCCTTCCTCGCTGCACAAATGTGCTTCATGAAATGAAAAAGGGCCTTCAAGTGGTTGATGAGGATTAATGGCAAGGTAAGTGCGGCCATCAGTGGTTTTTAAAGAATTCATTGCATAAGCGTTGGAGCCAACAGGAGGAGTTTCCTCATCGTACTTTCCATCAATAATATTTTTTACAGGTTTATCAATATATGCTAAAAAGCAACTGATGAGGGTATATGTTCTTAAAATATCCTTCGATGTTACAGGAAATATTCCTTTTAATAATATTTCTTTTTTATGTGATTCAGCATAAGCGTTTATACCCTGACAATAGCCATCAAGGTATTTCAAAAACACAGGAGTCAGGGAACCGGAGTATTTGTCAACAGCTTCTTTTATTCCAAGTGCATGATTCAGATAATCTTTACCAGCTCCTTTTTTGCCTTCATAAATTCCTGATAATCCTTTTCCTATTATTAAAGTTTCCTGCATGGTTTTAAAATTATTTTCCGCATTTGACCAGGCAAAACCATACGCAACCTGGGCATCTGTTTTTGCAAAAATATGCGCCACCCCGAATGTATCTCTCACAATGGTGATGGATTCAGGATTAATAACAGGATATATTAAAGGCTCCTGCGAAAAACTATTTCCGTGAAATATAAGTGTTACAGCAAGTAAAAAACAATTCAGGTAGTTCATTTTAATCATTATGCAGATTTATAAATTATTATTAAGAGACTTACGTTTTTTTTCAATTAAGAGCAAAGTAAATCCTGTCAAAGCAAGTGTAATTCCAATATACATTACCCATACAGGAAGTTGCACAGGAATATTCAGGTGTGTAGTTATTCCTAAAATTCGGGATAATCCTCCCGGTAATATCAGCATTTCATCGTTAAATATCGTCAATATTTTTTCAAATCCCACGTAAATAACAATACAGGCCCCAGCAGTGAGTTGTATCCCCTGGATTAAAAAAAGAGTTGCACCTGCCCTGATACTGCTCATTTTAAAAGTGGCAATTGCGGTGCGAAACAAAATTGTATACGTCCACAAAAAACAAAGTATAAAAACACTGAAGAAGAATAACCTAAAATATTCGGATGTCCAGAATAAAAGCCAGAAAAACATAGGGCCTCTCACACAGGAAACTGCAAGTGGAAGGATGATCAACAAGACAGAAGGAGCCAATAACAGCAACCTGTTTATTCCTTTTTCGTTTTTGAAAAACAAAAACAATTGTCCCGTATAAAGAATAATTAATAGGAATAGGAACGAAAAAAACATTGGTGCAGAAAAAGACGTAAATGTGACCAATCCACCGGCAATACCTGAAAACAGGATCAGGCCTATCATTCCTTTGTCCGATTTATTTAGCTGCTGTTCGCTTACAGAAGTAGTACCCAAAACACTTATCCATAATTGTTTCACTCCATAAATCCCCCATTTTTTTCGCAGCGCCTCTTTTTTGATCAGCAGCGGAAGTAAAACCGAGAAGAGAATAATCAGCATCAACACCCGGGATACCCATGCAGAAGGGATATTACGCAATGAAAGCATTGTCCCCACATTTGCTTCGCGGAAATTATAAGATGGAAAATCAAGATTTGTTAAATACATTTCCTGATGTTTTTTCTCATGTTCACGATAATTATTTAACGCTTGTTTCCATGTATTCAAGGATCCTTCATCGCCCGTATCCAACCAGTGATAATAATGTAAAAAATAGCTGCGGTACTCTGCCAAAACAGTAAACAGATTTTGCTGATAATCAAGGGAGGCAAGCAATTTAGCATAATCAGCATGGTTTTTTGATACCCTGCCGGATAAGGCCCCCACTAATATTTTCATTTTTTTCACACCTTCTATTGCTTCATATCCTTCGGCAACAGCAGCTTTAATGTTTGGTTTACATACATAATAAATACTGCCCAGTGCTGAGCTGGATGCTCCAACCATGTCCCATTCAAATATCCACATCATGGGTGGTGGTTCCAATCCAAGTGCACGTATATCATATTGTGCAAATTCGGTAATGTATAAACCTTTTCTGGTAATATCATGCGACATAAGTAACATCTCTGTAATATTATTAACCAGCATAGAATCTTCACCAAAATAGAACCTTACCCATTCGTTTGTAATTTGTTGCAAGTCTGCAAAAGGATTTTGAGCAAGTTTTGCAGTAGCAAAAACGTTGGCATCAGTAATTACATTAAATCCATGCAAAGGGTATATCGATAAAGGCCCTGCGCGTAATGGCCCTCCTTCCTGTGACCATAGCCAAAAACCTTCGAAATGTTTGTTGTTAGCAGAAAATTGCTGTAGCGCCTGCTGATGCAATGGCGCAAGATAATTTGGAAAAGCATTCAGCCCTTCAAACTCCCTTCGGCACTGAAACTCCGTTATTCTCCTATGTTTGCCCTGCGAAAGAGTAGGGTTAAACGGAAGCCAGCTATAAAAATCACCACTGCAATATTTAGTTGAAACCACGAGGTTGTTTGAATGTATGGTATCCAGCACTCTGTGGTATGTTTCCGTATTGGTATGTAAATCACCTGTTTGACCCACTCCTACCGACCAGGTCCGGAAAATAATTAATTTATTATATTTTTCCGCAACTTCAATAAATGAATTCAGCATCATTTGAACTCCTTTATCAGTGGTTACACTCAGCTCACTATAATAATCCCATCCCGGCCTGTTATAAACAGTGCCTGCTTCACCAATACGGATCAGCAATCCATCAACACCCGGCATGGTTTCAAACATTTCTTTGGCACCCGACTGGTAGATCTTCCAGAATTCCTCATTTTCAGTATCTGTTTTACCAATATTTTTAAGTATATAATTCTTTAAGGGCGAAGTAAATGTGGCCATATCCGAACCCATATATACTTTTAATCCATTTTGATGAGCGACATCAATCAGCTTTGAAAAATATTTCCGAAAAGCGGTGTGCCGTAAACGGTAATTGTTTTTTTGAGGATATATTTCAAAACCATTTCCTACGGAGTCAAAATTTACAAATTCAAGAAATCCGGGAAAAACGATCCCGCTATAATTGAATTCTTTTATCCTGTTTACATATTTTGTAAGTTCTTTTTCTACACGGCCAAAAGTTGCAGTATCAATAAATGGAAGGGAATCCAGGATCATGTCCTCAAAACGATGCACATTATGCTCATAATTATTTCCCCAATTATTTGTGTCGGGGATAATACCTACCCCCCCCATATCAATAAGCCTGATACCTAAAGTTCTTGTAGAATCGTATGTGGAAGGGATTATGGGGATAAATCCCGATTCAGGAGTTTTTTTTGGGCTGTAAGTAATTCCCAAAAATTCATTAATTTCAGTAGCAATGAGAAAACCAATTGCTAAAAAAATGATAACAGGAAAATAAATTTTCAGAAACCTCATTGAATTCTATATAAAACAAATAGATGAGGACAAATATAGATAAGATTTTTGAGCGAGAGGGTTTAGGTTTTTTTCTTATCTCTTTAAGACCTTCTATCAATAGGAACAAATATTTAACGAATTGGCATGTTATTTATGTAGAGTCATTATAATCCTTTTATGAAAACCATTCTATTTTTATACATTATAATTCTTGTCGTCCATCCTATTAATACACAATCATTTCAGGCTTCCTTAACCGAAATGACTTTTGCCCCGACTGAACTGAATTTCGCAAGCAAAAATTCGTCCGTTACATCTGAATGTGAAAAGATCCAACTTTTTGAAAAGGCCGATTTCCCCGTTGGGGTTGCCATAAATTTTCCAAAGTTACTAAATGAAGAACGTTATAGAAATCTCATCATTTCACAATTTAATAGTATTACAGCAGAAAAAAGTATGAAGGCTACTGTTATTCACCCCCAAAAAAATGTCTATAATTTTTCAGAAACCGATTACCTGATAAATTTTTGCCAGCAATACAACAAACGTCTGCATGGGCATACTTTGGTGTGGGATAAAGAAATTCCTCGTTGGATGGAAAAATTTAAAGGCGACAAAAATGCCTGGGAACTAATGTTAAAAGATCATATACAAACCATAGTGCAACATTGTAATAAGAATGTAAAAAGTTGGGATGTATTAAATGAGGCGTTTAATGAAAATGGATCTTTAAAAGAGAACTTATGGCTAAAGAATATTGGTGAAGGGTATATTGAAAAATGTTATACTTATGCTGCAGAAGCAGATCCAGCCGCAATTCTTTTTTACAATGATTTCGACCTGGAATCCAAGCCTGAAAAACTTGATGCGGTTTTAAAATTTTTTAGCAAACTAAAAACCAAAGGAGTAAAAATAGATGGAATTGGGATGCAAATGCACATCAATATTATTGCTCCGTATTTAAGCGATATTAATCTGGCAACAATGAAAATTGAAGATCAGGGCTTCTTAATTCATTATTCTGAATTTGATATCTCCTTAGTAAAAACCGGTAAATTATGGATGCTAAGCAGGCATTTGTTAACACTTCAGGGACAACGTATGAAAGGAATAGTGGCTGGATACAGGAAATTGGACACCCGTAACCGTTTTGGAATAACAATGTGGGGTCTTTGTGATGACGACAGTTGGCTTGCCGCGAAGAATGGTAACGATCGGCCATTATTATTTAATTCCTGGTATAAAGTTAAGCCCGCATATTGCGGATTTTTAGAAGCACTGGCAGATTAGCACTACCATTAAAATTATTTATCCTTTTGGTAAAAGAACAACATTCCTTAATTTTTCAAAACTTTATAATTAGAAAATCCAGAATTAAAATATTTGCTGTTCATAGTTTTAAAAATGAAATGCAACGTCAGTGGCTTGTTCGACCCATTTTTTTATTTTCAAAGGAACATACTACAGTCACAATCCAAACGTTATAACCAACCAGCATAAGACAATAACAGAACACCTTTCAAGCAAAAATCCATTTTTTTATAAATACTTTGTATCTTTTTTTTAACCAACCGTTATAAAATAAAAGGAGGTAAAAATGAATGGTTCAACCTTTATGTGTTTTCTAACTGCCTTTATTTTAACGGCAGAATATTCCAATGGCCAGGAATGTTTTTCATCGGTTATCATTAAATTACAAAGTACCAGGGGTGGTGGATATGCCAACCAGCAGGTAACACTTACAAACAAAGAAGACGGCAAAACTTACAGTCAGAAAAGCAATGCGAGTGGTGAAGCAAAATTATTGGTTCCCTGTAACAGCATGTACGCTATTTCCATTCCAAACTACACTCGGAAAAGAGAAATTTTATCCGCTGAATCAGCATCAGGAGGGGTAATGCAAACATTTACCTATGAGCCTGATATGGTGGCAAAAGAGAAATTATTTGAAATGACTAACGAAGAAAAAACAAAGATTGACAACTTCATTGGTTTCCTACCCGATACAATTGTAATGGTCAATGCTGTAATGCAAAAACCTGTTAAATTAGAGTATTACTCAAAAATGGATATCACTATTGAAGATATTGAAAATAAACCTTTAGCAGCTGAACGGCTAAGTATTGTTGGTGAAAAAAGCCATAAAAATATAAAAGGAACCACTGATAAGAATGGCAGACTACAAGTGTATTTGCCTAAAGGAGATAAGTATTTTATCAATTTCAAACACCACAAAGATTATATTTCTACCGAAGTTGCTTATTCAAAAGGGTTTGCAAGAGCTGAAATAAATTTCTCCTATTTAGGTACAAAAGAAGTTGAGAAAAGAAAAAAAGAAGAGGCCGAAAGAATAGCTGCAGAAGAAAAACGATTAAAAGAAGAACTGCTGGCGTTTGAGAAAAAATGTAAAAAGCTAGGGATCACTATTGAAGAAGGCCGAAGGCGAGAAATAGCTAAAATGTTCACTGGCGATGGGTACGGAACAAACGACACCGTGGTTTCGGTTGTATTAAACAGGAACAAGGTTTGGTCCGACAAATTAATTGTTTGCGATTTAACCGGAAGTATGTCGCCATATGCAGCACAATTAGCGGCTTGGTACCAACTAACCTGTTTAAAAGAAAAAAATTTACAATTCGTATTTTTTAATGATGGAGACAGAACACCTGATGAAATGAAAAAGATCGGTAACACTGGTGGTATTTATTATTCTACGGCAAAAGGAATTGACTCATTGTATAAAAGCATGGCAAATGTTGCCTCAAGAGGCTCCGGGGGGGATTGTCCTGAAAATAATATGGAAGCGTTGATAAAAGGAATAAAAATTGCCAAACCATACAAAGAACTGGTGATGATCGCTGATAACAATGCCCCGGTAAAAGACATTTCATTGCTTAAAAATTTCCATGCTCCGGTACACATCATTCTATGCGGTGTTGATGATTTTATTTTAACCGACTACCTGGCCATTGCATGGAAAACAAAAGGTAGCATTCACACGATGGAAGAAGACATTACCAAACTTGCTTCCATGCTGGAGGGACAAGAAATTAAAATAGGAAACAGCATTTACAAAATTATGGGGGGAGAATTTGTGAAGATCACTAAAATGTAATATTTATGTTTGCGCACCTATCATTTTTTTTAACTGAACGTTTTCTCTAAAAACGTTTTCTTTGTCTTTTCTTCTATTTATTTACATTTGATTTATCAATAGCAGGTTCCAATGCTCTCTAATGCATTTCTTAACAAAAACTACTTCCGTTAAGCATTGATCAAACCTTTGTTTACAAATTATAATTTAAAATATTTGATTTAAAATAAAACCATACTTAAATCGATTATGTTTTTTAAAGCTACTTTTTAACCTTTTTTTTAGTTTTCTTTTTAACTGGAGGCACTTTACCTCCTTCTTCTCTTGCTTCCGAAAGACCTATTGCTATAGCTTGCTTGCGACTTGTTACTTTTTTCCCAGAACCAGTTTTGAGTTCACCCTCTTTCAATTCATGCATAGCCTTTTCTACTTTTTGCTGTGCTTTTTTCCCATATTTTGCCATAAATAAAATATTTTGTTTATTAATGATTGTATTAATAAAACATGCCAATTAAAATAACCAATTAAATTTTTTCACAGATAATTTCAATATCTATTGACTGATAGTATTGTTTGAGCGGAGAAAGAAAAAAAATCAATAGGAACCAAATACATTATGTGGTTAAAAATCTACACGAGAAAAAAATCAGATAACCTTTAACATTTCGAAATCTGTGAAATAAATGGAGTATTCATAAAAAAATAAATTTATTGTTTAGAAAATAAAATATTCTATTTTCTAAATCAGGCATAATTATTTTAGTATTAATTATAAAAAATTATACGGAACAAATTATAAACAAGGCTCAAATGGCTCCATCACAAAATCACCCGGGAAAAGAATATGACATGGTCCCTCCCCCAATATTTGACAATAAAAAAATAAAGGGTAGCGGCAAACTCAAAAACAAAGTTGCCATAATAACAGGTGGCGATAGTGGAATTGGGAAGGCTGTTGCTATTCTGTTTGCAAAAGAAGGTGCTGACATTGCTATTGTGTATCTGAATGAACACAAAGATGCAAAGGATACAAAAAAAATTATTGAAGGATATGGACAAAAATGTTTGTTGATATCAGGAGATATTGAAAATGAAAAATTTTGTGTGAAATCAATTTCTAAAATTATAAAGGAATTTAAAAAAATTAATATTCTCGTAAATAATGCGGGTATTCATTACGAACAAAAAAGTATTCAAAAAATATCAACTAAACAGTTACTAAAAACATTTCAAACAAATATTTTTTCTGTTTTTTGGCTTACCAGGGAAGTATTAAAACATATTCCAAAAGACGGAGTTATTATCAATACCGCTTCGGTAACTGCTTATCGCGGCAGTTATCATTTAATGGACTATGCAGCAAGCAAAGGAGCTATTGTTTCGTTTACACGAAGCTTGTCGGCTAACCTTGCAGATAAAGGCATAAGAGTAAATGCTGTGGCTCCTGGACCAATTTGGACACCTTTGATCGTTTCCAGTTTTGATTCGAAAAAAATGTCGGAATTCGGAAAAAAGGTCCCAATGAAACGGGCAGGCCAACCGGTAGAAGTCGCTCCTTGCTATTTGTTCCTTGCTTGTGACGATTCTTCCTATATGACAGGACAAGTTTTACATCCCAACGGAGGAGAAATAATTAATGGATAAAAAACATTCTTTTATAAAAGTTTTGCAAGTGCATCCTTTTGAGGCAGCCGGATATTCAAATAAAATCAGCCTGAATTTCATATAAAATGATATTCAGGCTGATAAATAAATTTAAAGGAGATCTTTATTACAAAGAAATTTTAATCTCTTACATTGTCTTTGAACAAACTCGATAAACCCTGTCCCAGTTCATCCATATCATGATTAAATTCTTCTTTAAATGACTCCCATTTTTCTTTTCCACTATCCTGGTAATCATTCATTTTTGATCGTAGCGCATTATTTTTTCCTTCTAACTGTTTTACTTTTTCATCATAATCAGCTCTGTTTTCTTTTTTAACTTTTAATCTTTTTTCCTTTAATTCAATGATTTTTTTCTCGTTATCAAGAATCTTATTCTCATTTTCTAACTTATAATTTTGATACTCGATGTTGTATTCTTCTTTCGCTTTGTTTAAATCTTGTTTAGACTCACTCAATTCTACTTTTTCCTGTTCCATCCTTTTTTCAGGATCCTGATTACATGAAGTTAAAATGGTTCCTAATAAGCATCCCGTAAGGGCAAATGTTACAATTCTTGCTTTCATAATTTTTAAAATTTTATTTATATTTTACGTTTTCTGATTGACTTGTATCTGATTGTAATTTTTCAATCGTATCTCTAATTTCTTCCTTAGATTTACCTACTCTTTTTTCGATCCGCCCTAACAATTCATCTTCTTTACCTTCGATAAACAGCAAATCGTCATCAGTTAATTTTGCATATTTTTGTTTGAGTTTACCTTTTAACTCATTCCAGTTTCCTTTAATTTTAAGTTTTGTTTCCATTTTTTTTAGTTTTAAGTTATTTTTTTGATTTTAATTTGACAAAAGTATATCGACTTCTCCCTGATAAAAATGATTTTGAATATCCATCCAAGTGATAAAAATTAAATAAAATTTATTGTCAGAATCTAAAAACCGAGCTTGAAAAATAGTTTTTTAAACTTTTTGAAAACTATCTTCTATTATAAATCTATCTGTACTTTTTTTTTTCGTTTTTGCACGCGTTAGTCTCTTTCCTAAGAATGAATAAAAAAATCTCAATAATTATCATTCTACCTTAGGTATTAAAAAAGTCAGCAGGTCCGCGAAAAGCAAACCTGCTAACTTTGTCATAATTAAAAAATCATTTTAAAGACTTTTTTTACTTCTCGAAGTATTTCCTGAAGAAGTGTCTTTCTTTTTTATTGTGCTTGAACTCTCAGCGCCAACAGGCTTTTCATTTATGCGTCCTTTAGCTGAACCAGCTGTGGATTTTTCTCCACGGGAACCATTCCGGGAATTTGAAAAACTTTCATCATTTTGCGAAAAACTGGATTCATTTGAATTGTCTCTGTCTCTATCGAAATAATTATTTTTTTCATTTGAATTCAAATTACCTCTGGAATAATCTTGGGAGGTTCTGTCATTATCGTAACCCTGTTCATTGCCCCGATTTTGAGATTTATTATAATTCTCAACATTTTCGACCGTATAAACTCTTTTATGAGGAAAACGATAATCTTCACCATCATTATCTTCATTACGATTTGGAGAATAACTCTCAACACTATTGTAAGATTGATTTTGATTTTCAGGCACCCGATCTTCATCATGTTCAACAGAAGAATAACCCCTTCCAATGCCCGAAGACTGACGGCCATTTCCATGGCCACGATCCTCTTCGTGTTCCATTGAAGAATAACCTCTTCCATTACCTGAAGATTGACGGCCATTACCACGGTCTTCACCGCGATTTTCAGAATAACCTCTTCTATTAGTTGAATATTGACGACCATCTTCGCGCTCACGGTCTTCATTACGATTCACAGAAGAATAACCTCTTCCATTACCTGAAGATTGACGGCCATTACCACGGTTTTCATCGCGATTTTCAGAATAACCTCTTCTATTAGTTGAATATTGACGACCATCTTCGCGCTCACGGTCTTCATTACGATTCACAGAAGAATAACCTCTTCCATTACCTGAAGATTGACGGCCATTTTCACGATCTTCATCACGATTCTCAAAATAACCTCTTCTTTCAGTTGAATATTGGCGACCATCTTCGCGTTCACGGTCTTCATCACGATCCTTTGAAGAGCTCCCCCCTCCATTACTTGAAGATTGACGGCCATTTTCATGGTCTTCATCACGATTCTCAAAATAGCCTCTTCTTTCAGTTGAATATTGACGAACATCTTCGCGTTCACGGTCTTCGCCACGATCCGTTGAAGAATAACCGCGTCCTTTATTTGAAGTTTGACCACTGGTTTTGTTCACACGATCCTCGTTACGATTCTCAGAATAACCTCTTCTATTGCTTAAGTATTGACGACCACCTTCGCGATTAGGATCTTGATCTCTATCCACTGACCGATATCTACCTCCATCATTAAAAAATTGATTTCCATTATCATCACGATCTACAGAAGAATAACGGACTTCATTTCGGAAAAATTCATTACCAGTTCCTCTCTCCTCTTCTTCCTGTCCTTCTACTGAAGAATAGCCTCGTCCACTGTTTGTATGTTCGCGCCCGGCTTCTTGTCCATAATAATCCAGATCACGTTCATTAGAAGAAGAATTACGTTCGCTACCCCTATTTTCACTTTGGTTTTGACCCCAACGATTTTGAATTCGAGAGTCCTCATTTGCGTCTTTTCTCCAAGAATCAGATTCTTGGCGTCCTTCATAAGGCTCACGTTCTAAAACTGTGGTAGAATGATCGTCACTATAATTTTGACGTTGACGATTAGAATTTTCCGAATAACGATTAGAAGAATCCTGTTTTCTGGTCGAAGATTCTTTAGGGTGTTTATTTTTTTTTATCATTTTTTAAAAAATTGGTTAGACCTAAAGAAATTAAAAAGCCATGCCAATTTTTTTTTGATTATTAATTAATAATTTCTATTTAAAATAAATCCTATTTTGAGGATAATTTTCCTCTTGGGGGAATTATACATAAAGACCTATTTTTTCAATTCTCACTCATTTTTAATCTATTTTCATTTTTTTTGTTACTTTTTTAATCGCTTGCGTTATCATTGTAAAACAGGTAATATGTTGACGGCATCAAACTTATAATGAAAGCACCTAATATGGATATTTTACCAAAAAAAAATGAAGAAGAAGTTGTATTAGATGAGCTTGCCTGCATTAACATGGCTAAACAAGACCCTATGAAGTTTAAGCCATTGTATGAAAAGTATTACGAACAAATTTTCCGGTTTGTTTATAACAGAATAGAAGATAAAAAACTGGCGTATGACATCACGGCCGATGTGTTTTATAAAAGTATTTTAAAATTACCAACATATGAATATCAGCATATACCATTCTCTTCCTGGTTGTATAGAATAGCAAGAAATGAACTTATCGATATTTTCAGGAAGAACAAAGCAGTAAGAGTTGTATCTATCAATTCTTTAAAGATCAAGGATATTATTGATGATATAGAATTAGATTACCGGGAAGAGTACAAGCCCAAATTAATACAACTGATTGAAAATCTGGATAACGATGATCTGCAATTGATAGAAATGAGATTTTTTGAAAACAAATCTTTTAAAAATATTTCCGAAATAATTTCAACAACTGAGGCCGCGGTTAAAATGAGGTTATACAGGCTATTGAAGGAAATGAGATCCCAACTTATAGGTGGAACTAAAAAAATATAAAGATGAAAAACAGGAAAATAATTGTTGACAGAGAAGAACCATCTTCTATAGATATCAAGCCCAATATGGATTTTGACAAGGTGGTTAAAAGGGTTACAGGAACTACTAAATATAACTCTATAACAAAAAAAGTGGTTAGCGGAATTACTGTTGGCGCTATAATTATCGCTATAATAATTACCGGTATTTTCTTATCAAATCAAGAATCGAAAACTCAAAAAAACAAAATTAGTATAAGTAATAACTTGTCAACAGATAAACATATTTCGAAAAAACCAGGACAACCTATAGATGAACAATCTGATAATAAACCTATAAAACAAGATCTTACAAACATGTCTGCTAATGCTACATCTGGCAAACAGTTAATGACCAAAAGCTCAACACGTAACCCTTCGTTAAATACGAATACCTATGCTGGAGAAAAATATAATTCTCTGGACGATTTCTATAAAAAAACCTCTTTGCCTCTACAACTATTTACAATCATGGCAACCAGGGATACAACAATAACAGGAGAGCAGGGGACTAAATTGCTGATAAAAGCAAATAGTTTTGTTGATTCAATGAACAAGCTTGCTAAAGGGCAAATTACCATTTCACTGAAAGAGTGTTATACACTGGAAGACATGCTAAAAGAGCGCCTTACTACTATGGCCAATGGTAAAATATTAGAAAGCGGAGGCATGATATATATAGAAGCGAAATCCGGAAACGAACAATTAAAATTGAAAAAATTTGAAGAGATTGAAATGTATAACCCTATTTCTGAAGTGATGGCAGACACCAATATGTTTTTGTTTTATGGAGGGACAAAACTACCTGCCGAAAATATAAATTGGACTGTGGATAATTATTCCAGAACACCTTACCCTATTGCTGCATTAACCGGTGGAAAATATTATGACACAACTTCCATATCCTATTTTGCAAGTCATTTCAGGTTCGCAAAAGAGAAGATGATAGAATCATTGAGGAAAAAGGATTCTATAGAGTTTTCAGTTTCTTTTGCTGAATTAATGAAGCCCATTGGCTCCACGGGTGGTGAAAAGGACCTGTTACCGGGAATGCCTTTATGTGAATTTCTGGCTTTGGTTGAAAATAATTATATACCCTCAATACAAGGAGCTACAAGGGAAACAGCATTTCAGTTCAAAGTAATGAATAAAGTGGCGTATGAAAAATACCTTAAAGAATATAAACAATATATTGAAGATAAAAATCTTAAGAAAGGCAATTTTAAGCTGAAGTATGATGCCAGTGATGTGTTTTATGCTCCCAGCCGTTATACTTTTTTCATCGAAAAGATGGGCTGGGTTAATTGTGACAGGTATAGTCGCCCCGAACTGAGAGTAAATGAAATTCATTTCACTTTAAATTCCAAAACAGAAGAAAATGTAGAATTATCCTTCAATACAAACGGGAGGCCATCAATAATTAAGGCTATGAAAGCTGGTAATACATGGTGCTTTCCCAATATCCCTGTCAACAAAGAAGTTACTGTAACAGGTACATTTTTAAAGGACGGTTTGATCCAAAAAGCCTCAAAAGTTTTTAAAGTACAAAAGAAAGAAACGCTTCATCAACTGGAATATACACAATAGCAGGGTGTAAGCTTTCGACAAGTACTAAATTTATTTTTAGTACATCAACAAATTTTTTTGTAACAATTTCCTTTTCTACTATTGCGCTTGTAGGGCGACTTTAGCCGGAAATGTCATTCTAAAGGACTATACCAATTTACGAAAAAAATTTGTTAATTTTTTCAAAACTGCGTTATCCCATCAAACGTTATCCACCAATTAAAACAAACAACCATGAAAAAACTACTTTCAATTTCCTTATCAGCGTTATTAAGTATAACAGCTTTGGGACAAATTAACATAAAAGAAATCAATGGATCTTTAGCAAAAATTAATGATAGGCTTTATGCTTCAAAATATGAAGTTTCAAACAAACAATATATGACATTTATAAATTCTTTAAAACATTCGAATGACACCAATTTGTTGAGCATTGCTCAAATTGATACTTTAAAATGGAAAGACAAGTTAACTTACAACGAACCCTATGTTCAATACTATCATAGCCACCCGGCATATCAAAATTACCCTGCGGTAAATATAAATTATGAAGCTTCAAAACTTTTTTGTCAATGGCTGACTGAACAATATAATGCTGACAAAAAAAGAAAATTTAAAAAAATACTTTTTCGACTTCCTACAGAAAAAGAGTGGATAATGGCTGCACAAGCAGGAGACGATTCTGCAATTTATCCTTGGGAAGGCAAAGAGCTACGTAATAAAAAAGGGCAGGTTATGTATAATTTCAAACGGGAGGTAAAAGATACATTATGGGTGGATGGTAAATATGTAGAAAATGCGGATGTAACAGCACCGGTGCAATCCTATTGGAAAAACAATTTCGGATTATATAATATGAGCGGCAATGTTGCTGAAATGATAAATGAAAAAGGAATAGTAAAAGGTGGAAGCTGGAGAGATGATTCAGAATATTTAAAAATTGATTCTAAATATACATATGATGGCAATGCACAAGTTTCAGTAGGTTTTAGATATTTTGCTGAGATTTTAGAAGAATAAATTTTGAACAGAAAAGAGTCTGTTTTGGTGTTTTTAAATAATAAACCTCAATAGAATCAACCTATTGAGGTTTATTCTAAGTCCCGAGTTGAACATCTAAACTTCTAAAAAGCCTGATTTTATTGATATTTATATGACCGCATCTTCTTCTCAAGGCTATTGATAACAACCATAAAAATTTCCAAAAACAAAATCTGACCCCATAACGGGTTTATTACATCTTGTAGATCTTAAAAAATACACTGTACAATGTATATGCACCAGTATTTTTATCGTAGGATGGGATCTCCATATAAATCGCTTCCATTACTAACCCTTTGAATTTTTCCTCTTGTCCACCACAGGTAAATGGCAGCCATGCAGTTGTAGATCCGTCAATAACATTCTTAACAAAACTACAACAACATTTGCTGGATTCGTCTATTTGTTTTATCAGGTTTTGATACACTTCTTTTGCCTTGGCCTGGTCTCTGTGATCACCAAAATCTGCAAAAACAAAATCAATAACTTCAAATTTGGCCTCCAATACGGTGCTTGCTGAGCCTTCTAATGATACTTTTGATGCGAATTTATTGTTGTCAAAAAAAGTAGCTTTTGCAGAGATCAAATTGCCTTTCAGGGAAGAGAAGTCGGGATAGCCTTCAATCAGCTTATTTAACGAAATATTAAAGGCAGAAGCATTTGATTTTACTTCCGGTTGCGATGTTATTTTTTGATACGCAACTACGGCAGCTTCCGCAACTTCTGTCTGCTTTTTAGCAAGGATGGCGGATGTAGGTTGAACAACAATGTAAATTATTTCCACCTTTTTGATCACATCCTTGAAAGAATTTCTTAAATACTCATTGTCTTTAAAATCAATAGCAAGGATGTTAAAATCTCCGCATTTAGCAACGTTTCTTACGGCAACAAAAGGACGGGCAAATCGTTCACCCTTATCGGTGTATACAAGCATTTCCAGAGCAGAAGTTGGTTCTTTTTGCAGAGCAGGATGTGTATACCCAACAAATTTGGGGCATTTTTCTCCCTGTTCAAGCATTGAATTTATTATTTGATCGTACTCCTTTTCTGATGTGGCATTAACAATACATTCCTTTTGACTTTCAACCAGTTGATAGCTGGCAGCATATTCCTTTGCATCCATAAAAACCCAGGAAGCACCTTTGTATTCTTCTTTGGCTTGTTCCAGACGGTTCTGGGCCTTCAAAGTTTCAATATTACTGAACAGGCTAAAAGAGAAAACCAAAAGGAAATAAAGTCGTTTATTTTTCATTTTTTTGTTTTAAGACGAATAAAGGCTAAAGATAGCTTTTTCTGGTTTATGAATTATCCCTTGTGCAATCAGTGGCTAGCAGAATTCAGCATAAAAGAGTCCGTTTTATCTGTTTTTAAAATGAAAAACCTCAATAGAATCAATCTATTGAGGTTTATTCGAGGTCCCGAGCAGATTCGAACTGCTGTAGCAGCTTTTGCAGAGCTGAGCCTAGCCACTCGGCCACAGGACCTTTTAATTTTAGAAATGCAAAAATACAATTATTTTTATATAATTATTCCTTTTTCTTCTTTAATCTCATATTTATTTAAACATGATGGACACAAACAGTTGTCATATTGTTTTTTTAATTCACTTAATGTACCCAGATCTATAAAAACATTTTCGCACCAACAGCCTGATGCTTCACTGGCGCAGGCAAAAACGGTTGCGCATTTCGAACAAATTTTGCTTGCCATTTATTCTGAAATTATAACACTCACTTTCTCCACATTACCATTCATTGGCGGATTTAGTTTTGAAACCTTTACCTCCACTCTTTTTAATGCCGCGAATTCCTTTTTTATCTCATTTACAATACGTTGACCTACTTGTTCGATCAAATTTGACCGTATTGCCATTTGCTTTTTTACAATATCGTAAACAATAACATAGTCGATGGTTTTATTTAGATCATCGGTCAGTGCTGCTTCTGCAAAATCGGTTTCCATGGTAACATCAACAATGTAATTGCCGCCAATTTTACCTTCTTCCTTTAAGCAACCGTGGTATGCGTATACTTTTATTCCTTCTACTACTATTTTATGCATTGTTTCGGTTTTTTCAGGTTAGAAAAAGCACAAAGGGCCTTTTATCGAGCCACAAAACTAAATAAAAATTAAACCGGCTTTCATTATAAATACAAAAATGCAATAACCACCGGCTTCATACTCCTATTTAAGGAACATATAAGACGGTGCTCATTGCATTTAGGCTTGTTTCAAGTTTATTTTCAAACTTGCTTCAAATTTTCTTACCCTCTGGCATGTCTGCTGTGTCCGTATTTTTTATCATAAGAACTATGGTGGTGATGTTTAACCGCAGGTGGTCCCTGGATGGTATCATTACCTCCCTTTTTCTTTTTCAGTACGCTAAACAGTGCAATACCAATTACAGCCACAAATCCAACTGCCATATACACATAACTCATAAACTCGTTGTGGGCATTATTTTTTTGAGTTTCGAGCAACGATTCTGCCGAACTTTCATCACCTTGTGCCATAGTGTTTATAGCAAAAAGTACGATAAAGGAAAAAAGTAATGAGTACGAACTCCAATTACTTTTTACACCTTTTTTTTCTGATTTTTTTGTTAACGTTTTCATGATTTTGATTTTTAGTAAGATTTATTATTGGCAATTTCAAAAACTCCCCCATAAGTATACTAAAACGTTCGATAAATTATTATATTATACAGATAAAGATGTTTAATGTTACAAAAAGGTTGCATGAAATTATTTTTTGTAAATCAGATTAATTATTGTATATTTGCATTCTTAAACATTGAGAGAGAGAAAAACAGAAGGGGCGAATAGCCCCTCTTCTTTTGCCAAAAATCGAATGATAACTGTAGATAAAATAAAAAATATTGCTGATCTTAAAATCGCTGAAGGCACTAATTTCATTGTGGATATAAGCGTTAAGCCCGGAAACAAGATCACTATCCTGTTGGATAATGATGAAGGTGTTTCCATCAGCGATTGTGTTGCGATGAGCCGTCATGTAGAATTCAGTCTTGATCGCGAAAGCGAAGATTTTGAATTGAATGTAATGTCGCCAGGACTAACTGAACCGTTTAAAACAATTCGTCAATATCAAAAATATATTGAAAAACAGGTGGATGTAGTAACCAAGGAGAATAAAAAGCTAAGTGGTAAGCTGCTTTCGGTAAACGAGGAAGGCATTGAATTGGAAACAAAGATCAAAGAAAAAACAGAAGGAAAAAAAGCAAAACAATTAATAATTAATAAAATCGATTTGGCATTCAGTCAAATTAAACAAACTAAAGTTGTAATATCATTTTAATAAATTAAAAAAATGGAAAGTATCAATTTAATTGAATCGTTCTCTGAATTCAAAGAAGTAAAAAACATTGACAGAGCTACCTTGATGAGCATCATTGAAGATGTATTCCGTAGTATGCTAATTAAAAAATACGGCTCTGATGAGAATTTTGACATCATTGTAAACCCCGATCGTGGTGATATTGAGATCTGGCAAAATCGTGAGATCGTGGATGATGAATTTGCTGAAGACAGCTTTGATTATGATGAAGGAAAACATATTGGCTTATCCGAAGCACATAAAATTGAAGCCGATTTCGAAATTGGTGAAGAAGTTACCACTCCGGTAAAATTACTTGATTTTGGAAGACGTGCTGTATTGGCTGTTCGTCAGAATTTAATATCCAAAATTTTAGAACTTGAAAAAGATAGTCTTTATAAAAAATATAAAGAGAAAATTGGCGAAATTATGACCGGTGAAGTATATCAGATCTGGAAAAAAGAGTTGCTTATACTTGATGAAGATGGAAATGAGCTTATTTTACCTAAAACAGAACAAATTTCATCCGATTTCTTTAAAAAAGGAGATCATATCCGTGCAGTAATTCAACGCGTGGAAATGAAAAACAATACACCGGTAATTATTTTATCCCGTAGCTCAACTACCTTTTTGGAACGACTATTTGAATTGGAAGTTCCTGAAGTATTTGACGGACTTATCACTATTAAAAAGATTGTACGTGAACCGGGTGAAAGAGCTAAGGTAGCTGTGGAATCGTATGACGACAGAATTGATCCGGTTGGAGCATGTGTTGGAATGAAAGGATCACGTATTCATGGAATTGTACGCGAATTACGTAACGAAAACATTGATGTTATTAATTATACCAGCAATGCTTCCTTATTTATCACTCGTGCGTTGAGTCCGGCAAAGATCACTTCTGTGAAAATTGATGAAGAAACAAAACGTGCAGAGGTATTCTTAAAACCAGATCAGGTTTCTTTAGCAATTGGTAAAGGTGGCCACAACATTAAACTTGCCGGTAAATTAACCGGTTATGAAATTGATGTATACCGCGATACTGATATTGATACAGAAGATGTGGATCTTGAAGAATTTGCAGATGAAATTGAGGCTTGGGTTTTAGATGAGCTTAAAAACATTGGTTGCGATACTGCAAAAAGTGTATTAGAACTTTCTACTGAAGAGCTTGTTAAACGTACCGATTTAGAAGAAGTAACAGTAAATGAAGTAAAAGCAATTTTACAGTCTGAATTTGAATAAATAATTGCAATTGATCAATTTATCAATGTTGCTTTGGCAATTAGGGATAAATTGATCAATTCAAGCAATTTAGCAGTAGGCGATTGAGGATTAAGCCTTTGAAAGTTTATCCTGAATGCTGAAATGATGGAAAAAGAAGAAGAATTTCCATGTGCAGCGGAGGTTGCGTTAGGGATTGTAACGTAAATCCTTCTTCAGCCTTTTGGCTGGAGAAGATTGCAGTGAAAAGCCCGGCCCTTTCTTTTTAGAAAGGGAAACGCCCAATGAATAAAAATATTTAGTAAATTAATAACAATAAAGTCCGAAACTTCAAATAAGTAATACGTAGTAAAATAAAATATGTCAGAAAACACCGTTCAACGATTAAGTAAAGTAGCCAAGGAACTCAATGTTAGCGTATCCACTATCACGGAGTTTCTTAAAAGTAAGGGCCATGTCATAGAAAATAATCCTATGGCTAAGCTGCCTGATGCGCTTTACACCCTGTTGTCTAAGGAATATCAATCGGAAAAAGCCGCTAAAGAAGAAGCGCAACAAGTTACTTCCACTACGAATACCCGTATTAAGAAAGAGAGCATTTCCTTAGATGTGGAAGCTAAAAAACCGGAAGTAAAAAAGGTTGAAGAGGAAGAAGAGATCGTTATTAAAAATGTACAGCCCGTTGCACCTCCCGAAAAGGTGGTTGTAAAGGTGGTTGAAGAAGTTAAAAAGCCTGTAGAAGCAGTGATTCCGGTAGCGGAAGAAGTTGTTGAAACAGAATCAGACAAAGATGTTGTTAAATCGGACATCAAGTTTAAGATCGTTTCTAAAATTGACCTGGATGCCTTAAACAGCAAGACAAAGCCGGATAAAAAATCAAAAGCGGAAAAAGATAAAGAGAAAAAAGAAAAAGATATCGTTACCAAGGAAGAGGAGAAAAAAACAAAAACAGGCAAGGAAAAAACAAAAGATAAAGCGAAGGAAGAAGAGAAAAAAGAGGAGCCTGTAATAGAAGAAAAAGTAATTGAAACTCCTGTTGCTGCTGTTACTGAAGTTGTTGAAGAAATAAAAAATCCGGATGCGAATAAAGTAGATTTTTATGAAACTAAAGTAGAAAAGCTGGAAGGCCCAAAAATTTTAGGTAGAATTGAATTGCCTGTAAAAGAGGATCGTAAAAAACCGGTAGCTTCTTCATCCGCAGCTACTAACGCTAACAACAAGAAAAAAAGAAAACGCATTCGCAAAAACTTTGGCGGTGCTACCATCGGTGATGCTTGGGCTCCAAGAACTCCAGGTGCTCCAGGAACTCAAACACCTTCTACACCAAGAACTCCGGGAACAGGAACTCCTTCAACCCCAGGAACAGGATCTGGCGTAGGAAGACCAAAATTTGATCCTAAAGCTCCAAGAACCAAATACGCAAGACCGTTAAAAGTTGAATTAACTCCTGAACAAATTCAGGCACAGATAAAGGAAACACTTGCACGCCTTAGCGGAGCAGGAAAATCCAAAGCATCAAAACACCGTAAATCAAAGCGTGATCTAATAAGTGAGCGTACACAGGATGCTGCCGACCAGGTAGAAGCGGAAAAGAAAGTAATTAAAGTTACAGAATTCGTATCGGCTAATCAATTAGCGCAGATGATGGAAGTTCCGGTAAATGAAATTATTTCCACTTGTATGAGTCTGGGCTTATTCGTATCCATCAATCAGCGATTAGATGCTGATACATTATCTATTGTTGCCGAAGAGTTTGGTTATCAATTGGAGTTTGTAAGTGTTGAAGTTCAGGAAGCTATTAAAGAAGAAGAAGACAGAGAGGAAGATCTTGTGGCACGTTCTCCAATTGTAACCGTTATGGGTCACGTGGATCACGGGAAAACATCTCTTTTGGATTATATACGTAAAGCCAACGTTATTGCAGGTGAAGCCGGTGGTATCACGCAGCACATTGGTGCATACAATGTAAAACTTGATAACAATAAAACAATCACATTCCTGGATACTCCAGGTCACGAAGCCTTTACAGCGATGCGTGCCCGTGGTGCTCAAATTACTGACATTGCAATTATTGTGGTTGCAGCGGATGACGGTATAATGCCTCAATCTATTGAAGCTATTAACCATGCTCAGGCTGCCAATGTACCAATTGTAATTGCTATTAATAAAATTGATAAACCAGGCGCTAACCCTGATAAAATCCGTGAAGGACTATCTCAATTGAACATTTTAGTTGAAGAGTGGGGCGGTAAAATCCAGTGCCAGGAAATTTCAGCAAAAAAAGGAACAAACATCGATTCATTGCTTGAAAAAGTATTGCTTGAAGCGGAAATGTTGAACCTAAAAGCAAATCCAAACAAAAATGCAACCGGAACAGTGGTTGAATCGGAGTTGGATAAAGGTCGTGGATATGTAAGTACTATCCTTGTTGAGGCAGGAACATTGCATGTTGGTGATATTGTATTAGCAGGTTGTTTCAGCGGTAAAGTAAAAGCATTACACAATGAACGCGGACAAGTAGTAAAAGAAGCAGGTCCCGGAATACCGGTTGCATTATTAGGATTGAGCGGTGCGCCACAAGCAGGTGATAAATTTCACGTAATAAGTGATGAGCGTGAAGCGAGAGAAATTGCTGCAAAACGTTTGCAATTGCAACGTGAGCAAGGTATCCGTACCAATAAACACATTACACTTGACGAGATCGGAAGACGATTGGCAATTGGAAATTTCCAGGAATTAAATGTGATCGTTAAAGGTGACGTGGATGGTTCGGTTGAAGCACTTGCCGATTCATTACAAAAACTTTCTACCGAAAAAGTTTCTGTTAAAATCATTCATAAATCGGTTGGAGCTATCAGCGAATCCGATGTATTGTTAGCATCTGCATCCAATGCGATCATTGTAGGATTCCAGGTTCGTCCATCAGGTGGTGCACGTAAACTTGCGGAAACAGAGCAAATTGATATCCGTTTATACTCCATTATTTACCAGGCGATCAATGAAATTAAAGCTGCGATGGAAGGCTTGTTGGCTCCGGAATTTGAAGAGAAAATTGTTTGTAATATCGAAATTCGTGAAGTATTTAACATCACCAAAGTGGGTAATATTGCAGGATGTTTTGTACTTGATGGTAAAGTAAACCGTAACACCAAAATACGTATTATCCGTGATGGCATTGTTGTTCACACTGGTGAACTTGGTTCATTAAAACGTTTTAAAGACGATGTGAAAGAAGTTAATAAAGGTTTTGAATGTGGACTAAACATCAAAAACTTTAATGATATGAAACCAGGAGATATTATTGAAGGTTATGAAATGGTAGAGATCAAAGCGAAGTTATAATAATCAGCAAAGACCGGTCTTCAAATAGAACGCTCATAACGCAGGTCTACTATGATTAAATAAGATTTATATTCTGCTAAAAAGAACTGATCTGTTTTCGTAATAAAATTTGTTATTAAAATAAGATTTTATTCAGTTAATAAGCCCGAAGCCCTGCTTCGGGCTTATCTATTTTACCCCTGTTTACCTTAACCAGCAGCGTTATCAGCGTTCCATTCTTTGGGCTGACCAGAAATCTGAATTCCAATGTAAATTTTTCATTTCTTTTTCATTATCTGTTAATTACTATTTGAAAGACTGCATTGCCAAACAAAAAATATAGATTACATTTGTACAACGATATCAAGAAGTGAATATCCTATAAGACTACACGTTTTCTGTTTATAGCAAATCTGCTAATTGAAGAACAAGTCCCAAGCCGCTTCAAATAAAAAAATCAATAAAAATATAACCTTTTAAAATCAAAAAAAATGAAAAAACTTTTACTTTCTTTAGTTGCAATTTCTTCTTGTTTCGCTGCTAATGCGCAGTGTAATGAGCTTTTTATTTCCGAGTATGTTGAAGGAACCGGAAACGATAAAGCAATAGAGCTTTATAACCCAACAAATAGCCCTATCAGTCTTTCGGGATACACTCTTAACCGTTATTCAAATGGTTCTACTTCTTCCACAAACTCATTTTTAACGCTTTCCGGAACTATCGCAGCGCATGATGCATTTGTAATTGTAAACGGACAAACTACAGTAGAAAGCGGAGGAACCTCTCCAGCAGTAAGTCTTGCTTTACAAGCAATGGCCGATCTATTAGATCACCCTTACGATGCTCCAACTTATATGAACGGTGATGATGCACTTACACTTGAAAAAAACGGTGTAAAAGTGGATATTTTCGGTAAAATTGGTGAAGATCCGGGAACAAGCTGGTCAACTGCATTTCCTTTTACAGATGCACAAGGAACATGGATCACAAAAGATTATACCTTAAGAAGAAAAGCAACTGTTAATGGTGGAGTTACTGTTAATCCAACGGTTTTTGAAGCATTGGTTGAATATGACTCATTAGCGAAAGATACCTGGACTGGTTTAGGTTCTCACACTTGCAGCTGCCCTGTTGGAATAAATGAAATTGATAACAGTGTTTCTGTGATCGTTTATCCAAATCCTTCTAACAACAATTTTTTCAATGTTTCTTCTTCTGAAACAATTAAAGTGATTGAATTATTTAATGTTGTAGGACAACAAGTAATTCAAAAAGAAGGAAACAAAACTGATAAACTAATAACCATTGAAACAGGAAGTCTTGCAAAAGGTATTTATACTGTGAAGGTTTTATTTGATAATAACAGAACTTCTATAGTAAAGATCTCTATTCAGTAAATAAAAAAAGTTTCATTTAAAAAGTTTCAAGTTCCAAGTTCTGTATATAGCAGCTATCCTGGAACTTGAAACTTTTAAAATATATAGTACCTCAACACGAAATCTGAAACATGAAAAATATTCTACTAATTTTATTTTTTGTTACCTGCTCCCATTTATCTTTTTCTCAAAAAGGAGAAATAAAAGGAACAATAAAAGATGCTGCTACCGGTGAAACTATTATTGGTGCTACTATTTTAATTGCTGAAGGAAAAGGTACCGTTACTGATATTGATGGTAACTATAGCATTAAAGCCGATTCCGGACAATACACACTTTCTATATCCTATGTTGGTTACGAACCCCAAAAATTAAAAATAAAAGTTGGAAACAAACCTTCTGTTTTTAATTTTTCGCTTCAAACACAAACATTAAATGAAGTAGAAGTTATTGCCGATGTGGCTAAGATGCGTGAAACTCCAGTTGCGTTCTCCAACATTGGAGCCAAACAAATACAAGAAGAATTAGCCTCAAGAGATCTTCCAATGTTATTAAATTCCACTCCCGGAGCCTACGCAACCGAGCAAGGTGGTGGTAGTGGTGATGCCCGTGTTACTATCAGGGGCTTCGATCAACGGAATGTTGCTGTACTTGTTGATGGTGTTCCGGTAAACGACATGGAAAACGGCCAGGTGTATTGGAGCAATTGGGATGGACTAGGCGATGTTACCCGGAATGTACAGGTTCAAAGAGGATTAGGGGCATCAAAATTGGCTTTAGCATCAATAGGCGGAACCATGAATATTATCACCAAAGGAATTGATTCTAAAAAAGAGATCAGTATTAAACAAGAGGTGATGAGTGATCTTATTTTCAAAACCTCCATTGGCTTTAACACAGGCCAATTAAAAGGTGGATGGGGAATTACAGGAGCCTTTTCACGTAAAAAAGGAGATGGTTTTGTTGATGAAACCTGGACCGATGCGTATTCTTATTTCCTGAAAGTACAAAAAAGAATTGGAGGGCATTTAATAAGTCTTAGTGGTAATGGGGCCCCTCAAAGTCACGGACAGCGAAGCGATAAATTACCCGTTGCCATTTACGATAAAGCATTGGCAACCAAGCTTGGAATTAATACAGACAGCGTTTATCAAAACAGTCAATATACCACTTCCGAAAGCGGAACAAGAGGAATACGCTACAATCCACATTGGGGGCTCTTAAACGGAGATCCGATCAATGAGCGGATAAATTATTTTCATAAACCGCAATTCAACCTTGCTGATTTCTGGAACATCAATAAAAAACTGTATCTATCTACCGTTGCTTATGCCTCCTTTGGAAAAGGTGGTGGAACACGGTTGTTAAACACTCCTGGAGCCGGTGACCGTGATCCAAAGACCGGGCAGCTTAATTTCGATAAATTCTATGCATCCAACAGCACATCCATTGATGCATTGTACAGCCCAACACTTCACAAATCAACCAATATTATTCAAAGCTCCATAAATAACCATCAATGGTATGGAGTATTATCGTCACTGAACTACCAGATCGACACCAATTTTGCTGCCATTTTTGGTGTTGATGGTCGCTACTACAAAGGGATTCACTATAGAGAAGTTTATGACCTTTTAGGAGGCGATTATTTTGAAAATCATGGTGATCAAAACCAAGCTGGTGGAAAATTTGTAGGCGATCCGAACTTTCAAAATCAAATGAAACGCAAAGGTGATAAGATCTTCATCAATTATGAAGGTCATGTAACATGGGCGGGTGGTTTTGCACAACTGGAATATAAAAAGAAAAACTGGAGCGCATTTGTTACAGCAAGCGTTTCTGAAACCGGCTACCAACGTATTGACTTTTATCAAAATAAAGATCTGATCCTTTCCGATACCACTATCATACAAGCTGTTGGTTTTGGAGATACAATAACACATAATGGAACTAAATACACGAATCAATCAGCTGAAGCTGAATTTTCAACAACAAAACGTAAATGGTATTTAGGTTATACGTTTAAAGGAGGAACCAACTACAACATTAACGAACATCAAAACGTATTTATAAATGTAGGCTACCTAAAAATGGCACCCCGTTTTGCCTTGGTATTTACCTCTACCAATTTTGAAAATACAAAAGCAAGGATGCAGGAAGTGGTTGCTTTGGAAGGTGGATATGGCCTAAAATATCCGAAATTTGCTACCAATGTGAATTTTTATTATACCAACTGGAAAAATAAACCTCTTTCGGAATTCCCTACTATCCGCATCGCGGGTGATGATTTCTATTATACGTTAAATGGCTTAAATGCTATACATAAAGGCATTGAGTTTGATTTTATTTATAAGTTGCTCAAAAACCTTGATGTAGAAGGTTTAGCGTCTTTTGGCGAATGGACCTCAAAAACAGAGGACCAGGTATTTCTTTTTGATATCAATACTGACAGACCTACCGACACTATTAATTTTAGTGCTAAAGGGATACATGTTGGAGATGCTTCTCAGATCCAACTGGGTGGAAGCTTACGCTATGAGATCGTTAAAAATTTATATATAAAGGCGCGTTATACCTATTTTACAAAAAATTATTCAAATTTCAATTTGCTTGATCTGGGTGTTACATACAATACAAACGGAACCGTAAAAACTGATAATCGTGATCGCGAATCATGGAAAATGCCGGATTATGGGCTATTGGATATATATGCAGGATATGATTTCAAATATTCGAAATTGAAATTTACACTTACTGGAGGTTTAATAAATGCTTTAGACACTTTTTATATAACTGACGCACAAAACGGCACCAACTTTGATGCCAATACTGCACTTGTTTATATGGGTATGGGCAGAAGATTTAATATGGGATTACGAGTAACGTTTTAATTCTACGAATTGCTAATTCTATAATTTTGTAAAAAAATGATTAATCTCATCTATAGCTAATAGTTAATAAAGATAAAAAACAACAAATAATAAATAGTCAAAACACAGATTCGTAATTCGTTAAAATTCGTAATTCGTAGTATAATTAAAAACAAAAAACAATGAAAAAAATCCTTTACACTTTATCGCTTATTGTAGCAGTAAATCTATCCGTATTTGCCCAGGCTGTATTGCCTACCGCATGGAGCTTTTTAAATACTACATTCCCAACAGGATGGTCAATTATTGACCCTACACCACTTTATTACACAGGATCAGGAAATACTCCACCCGCTTATAAATTTGATGCTACCGGAGACCAAATGATCATATTTTTTGCAAGCAATCCGGGTAATGTAACCTATTACCTGGCGGCTAATTCCTTTACAACCGGAGGAATATTTTTGGTAGAAGAATCGGTAAATGGAACAAGCTGGACAACCCTACATTCACACACTGCTCCTACAAGCACTTATACTGCGTTTACTGATGTACCCAACAGCGCAAGCCGTTATATCCGTTTTAACTATTCTTTAAAGGTTGGAGGGAATATCGGTTTAGATGACGTTGCGATAGCTGTAGGAGCTGCAGGTCCGGCTCAGGAAATAAACATAAAGCAAGCAAGCACCACTGTTCTTTCAGGTGGCACCTATACACCAAATTCAAGTGTTGGTGTTAATACTCCAACAACATTTACTGTAGAAAACCTTGGGACTGTATCCATGTTGGACATTACCTCTGCAACTATTACCGGAACCAATGCTTCGGATTTCAATGTTGGATCTTTTACTGCAATGATCTCAGCCTCAAGCTCAGGAAGTTTAGTAGTTGATTTTACACCTTCGGCTGCAGGCACCCGCAATGCGATATTAACCATTGTGAATAATGATGCGGATGAAAATCCATACATTATCAACTTATACGGGATTGGCGGAACTTATGCCTCGGTACCAACCGCTCAGGCAACTAATCTTGTTTTTTCTAATGTAACATCCTACACCCTTAATGCTTCATTTACGGCAGCATCACCGGCACCGGAAGGGTATATCGTGCTGCGTAAAAAAGGTTCCGCAATTACTGTTGCTCCTACGGATGGAAAAGTATATCAACGCGGTGATTCGGTTGGCAATACAAAAGTTGTTTATAACGGAACAGCTACTTCATTTACTCCAAACAACATTGTGGCGGGTACCGATTATTATTTTGCTGTATTCACCTACAACGGACCCGGTGTATATCGTAATTATTTAACAGCAAGTCCGCTTATAGCAAATGTTACAAGCTTAGGCTCTATGCACACTGCAAGTTATTACACCGGAATTTCAACTGCCAGCACTACATTTATCGCTGACTTACATGCTAAAATAAACCCACATACACACTTGTTCTATAGTAATTACGGTCCTGCTGTAGTAACTCCTTTTGCTTCACGCGATACTACTGGCGACCAACGCGTTCTAACTTGCGTTTACAGTGGTGAAAACAAGGTTTATACCGAACCTTTTGATTGGACAACAAACGGATTTAGCCGTGAGCATACGTATTGCCATAACTGGATGCCAACAGATCCTGCACAAGGATTGCCGGAATATGAGGATTACCACCACTTATTTCCAACCAACCAGAACAGTGCTAACGGGGTACGCAGTAATTATCCTTTAGGAGAAGTTGTAACTGCCACCTCCACATACTTAGAAGGAGAGTTCGGATTAAATGCAGAAGGACAAACCGTTTATGAACCACGCGATTCTCACAAAGGAGATGCTGCCCGTGCAATTTTCTATGAAGCCACTTGTTATACTACTGTTGGTGGCAATAGCTGGGCATTACGTAATCCTATAAGTGGTACTATACAATATGGACAAAATCAAAACATATTAAAAACATGGAATTTTCAGGATCAACCGGATGCATGGGAAATTGCACGTAACGATTTTATCGAATCCATTCAGGGGAACCGTAACCCATTTGTGGATAGCATTCAATATGCATGTTATATCGATTTCGCTACCATGACCAAACTTACAGGCCCTAACGTGCCATGTGATGCTGAAGTTCTTGGGATAACTGATGCTCAAAAAAACAATGATCTGATGTTTCTTTCTCCAAATCCAAACAATGGAAATTTTGTGGTAAACTATACATCTGCAAAAAATCAAAAAGTAAGTGTAAAATTAATTGATATGCTTGGCCAGGTTGTATACACCAATGAATTAAAGGTGATCAGCGGGATCAATCCAATTGAAATAAGTGTACAAAACTTAAAAAAAGGAATTTACTTATTTGAGTACGTAACTGAAAAAGGAAAACAAACTGAAAAATTGGTTATTGAATAGTACTCTTTTTTAAGATGCTGTAATTTGAAAAGCCCCCTAAATTAGGGGGCTTTTCGTTTAAAACAAATTCTTGTTTAATCCAGGATTGCAAAATTTCAGAACCACTATTCTATTATACCATTCACAAAACGATACAAATTAAAATCAGCTTTTTTTAATTCTATTTCTATTTGTTGCTGTAATATTTTTTTCGAAACACTTTTCATCTTAGCGTTCTGAATTAAACGATATGCTTTTTCAGCCAATAGATACGGGCGTTTTGTGTTTATACCAATTACCTGATGTTTTTCCATCGCGGCAATTAATTCATCAACACCTTCATGTTTTGTTGCAATTGCTTTAATTACGGGAATGCTCCAATCGCTCATTGGTTTAGAATGTACCAATTGCTGAATATTTTTCATAAAAATACCCGCTCCTGCCCTATCCGATTTGTTGATCACAAACACATCAGCGATCTCCATTACACCTGATTTAAGGCTTTGCACCTCATCCCCTGATTCAGGAACCAAGACCAATACAGTGGTATCGGCCAAACCAACTATTTCCACTTCACTTTGTCCAACACCAACCGTTTCCACAATAATATAATCAAATGCAAAAGCCCGCATGATGTCTACCACTTCAATAATTGTAGCTGATAACCCTCCTAAGGAACCTCTGGTAGCAATGGAACGGATGAATACATTTTCATTTGTAAAATGCTCCGCCATACGTAACCTATCACCAAGCAAAGAACCGTAATTAAAAGGCGATGTAGGGTCGATAGCTATAATGCCAACAGATTTGCCCTCATCTGCAAGTCTTTTGATGACAGCATTTATCAATGTACTTTTCCCCGCACCGGGAGGACCAGTAATACCAATAACAGGGGTGTTTTTATTAAATTTAAGAGATGTTAAAATTTCCTGGTAACCTTCCAACTCATTTTCAACAATGGTAATACAGCGTGCCAGGGCTTTTTTATCGCCTTGCTGTAATTGTTGAATAAGGGTTTTAGCGGACATCCTGTTTAATAATGAATAATATTTAAAACTCAGCAGTTTTAGGTGCTCTTGGGAAAGGTATCACGTCCCGGATATTGGTCATTCCGGTCACAAATAATACCAAACGCTCAAAACCTAATCCAAATCCGGCATGTGGAGCCGTTCCAAATTTTCGTGTATCTAAATACCAATATAATTCATCTGTTGGGATGTGCATTTCATTCATGCGTTTTTCTAAAAATTCTAAACGTTCTTCACGTTGCGAACCTCCAATTATTTCACCAATACCTGGAAATAAAATATCCATTGCACGAACCGTTTTTCCATCTTCATTCAAACGCATATAAAACGATTTAATGTCTTTTGGATAATCCGTTAAAATAACAGGCTTTTTAAAATGTTTCTCCACAAGGAAGCGCTCGTGCTCACTCTGCAAGTCGGCACCCCAGTTTTCGATAAGGTATTTGAATTTTTTCTTTTTATTCGGTGTAGAATTTTTTAAAATTTCAATCGCTTCTGTATAGGTAAGTCTTTCGAATTCTGTTGATGAGCAGAAATGCAATTTTGCTAACAGATCCATTTCAGAGCGCTCGTCCTGTGGTTTTAATTTTTCTTCTTCCAACAAACGGGTTTTCAAAAACTCTAATTCATCAGCACAGGTATCAAGGGCATATTTAATTACATATTGTAATAAATCTTCCGCTAATTTCGCATTATCATTCAGATCAGCGAAGGCTACTTCCGGCTCTATCATCCAAAATTCGGCAAGGTGACGTGCAGTATTTGAATTTTCGGCACGGAATGTTGGGCCGAACGTATAAACCTCGCCCAATGCCATTGCACCTAACTCAGCCTCCAATTGGCCGGAAACAGTAAGGTTGGTGGATTTCCCAAAAAAGTCCTGTTTAAAATCTACTTTTCCATCTTCCGAACGTGGCGGATTATCAAAATCCAAAGCCGTTACACGAAACATTTCTCCAGCACCTTCAGCATCCGAAGCAGTAATAACAGGAGTATGCAGGTATACAAATCCGCGATCGTTAAAAAACTGATGTATCGCAAAAGCTAATGCATGACGAACTCTGAATACTGCATTAAATGTATTGGTACGAAAACGTAAATGTGCGATCTCTCTTAAAAATTCCAGGCTGTGTTTTTTAGGTTGAAGTGGAAATTTTTCTGCATCACTATCACCTAATATTTCCAGGTGTTTTACTTTCACCTCCACCGTTTGCCCTTTACCTAAGGACTCGATCAACTCACCTGTAATACTAATAGCTGCACCTGTTGTAAGGCGTTTCAATAATGCTTCATCTGTATTTTGGAAATCAACTACAGCTTGTATATTATTTATTGTTGAACCATCATTAACTGCTATAAACTGATTGTTACGAAAGGTGCGTACCCAGCCTTTTAAGTTTACTTCAGTTCCGTATGCCGTTGAATTTAACAGCTCTTTTACTTTTGTTCTTTTCACGATATTCGAGGGTATTAAAAATGGTTTTGAGGTACAAAAATAACAATTAAGTAATTTGAAATTTAGTAATATGACATAATATAGTTTAGGATTAAGGATTATTAGCGTTTAAAGACCTCGCATACATTTCGACAAGCTCTACATGACTTCGCGCAGTAGTCAGTCAGAGCCTGTCGAAGATTGTGCGCAAGCAAATTTTGTTCCTTAAAAAACGAAATTGAAATATGATAATTATAACAGACTTTATTCATTTAATTTATTAAAACAATTGAATGCCCATTTGGATCGTCATTGCGAGGCACGAAGCAATCTCACATCCATCATTGTTTGAGATTGCTTCGACTGAAAAGTCTCGCAATGACGCATTGAATGAAGCTTTACTATAAAAAAGAAAATTTCATAAAAATTAACTTATATAAAGTCTATTGTATAATTATTTTTTCATTAACTATGTTTTTTTTTTCATTAACAACATGAAGAAAATAAATTCCGTCCTTCATTTCTCCTTTTTCTATTGATACATGTTTGCCTGAAAAATCAATGATTTTCACCTCTTTACCCAACACATCTGTTATTTTTATTATAGAATGATTTTGTTCTTCAGTAAAACTAATGTTGGTTTGCGAACTGAAAGGGTTGGGATAAACCGTAATCCCTGTTGCTTTATTTATTTCGGTTACAGAAGTCGTAAAAGTTTGTTCGGCTCCTGAAGCATTATTTGCCTTATAGTTGGATATCCATAAAGGCATTGTAACTGGTGAAGTCAACGAAGTTTTAATTTGAAATTTAAAGTCAGCAATTTTCCCATAACCACTTACATCAGTATGATCTGTGCGCGTTAATGCTCCGTAAGCAGTATAGGATAGGGCATCCACCTTAGCTATTTTTAAGACATCAGCTCCAGGTGTCCCAAGCCAACTGCTCGAATATGAAAGGTTCTCTGTACCAGGCTGCACCAGGGATACATCATAATGAATATTAAATGCGACACCATACAAATTACTTATCGGACTTGTTGAAGAGCCTAACCAAAGTTCGGCATTTACCCAATCTCCTGGATTAAAGGATGTTCCGGCAGTAATAAAATACAAATCGGATGCGGCACGTTCACCGGAAGTATTATTAATTACAGGAATGCCATGAGTTAAATTAAAATTTAGATTAATCGCCAAGGTATCATTGGCATCAATTGTTCCATCGCCATTACAGTCTAAGTGTTTGATATCAATTCCATTATTTTGAGTAATGCCCCAATCGGCTACTGAATCGGCTTGCCATACATTGCTGATGCTTGAACGAGTTATTCCTGTTTCCCCATAATATAAACCAATAGGCAATAAATCATCGTTATTGGCGATAGCATTATTGTCAGCGTCTCCGGGCCATATATATTCGGAACAGATAATTGCTTCAATGCATTGAGTTTTAGTTAAGGTGGCAGCGCATCCGTTATCTGAAGTAATAGTTAAGCTCACATCGTAAAATCCAGAACCGTAACAATTATAAGGATTCTGTGAATAGCTTGCCGGACTTCCATCTCCAAAATTCCATAACCATTGTACTATAGCACCCGTTGCAATAAATGATGAATCCATAAAACTAACACACAAAGGTTCGCAGCCCATAACAGGACTTGCCGTAAAATTAACAAGAGGGTTTGGGCTAACGATACTTGTTTTAGTAATAGAATCTGAACAACCGAAAGAGGAAACTACTAATAATTTCACATTATAAGAACCAGCGCTTGAGTAAACATGAGAAATATTTTGATTATTAGCAAGTATGCTGCCATCACCGAAATCCCATTGAAAACTTTGAATATTACCACTTGAAATTGTTGACAAGTCGTTGAAGGAGACAACGTTTCCGTCACAAACATTTGAAGCTGAAAATTGCGCGGTGGGCAGTGGGTTCACTACAACAGTTTTTACAACGGTGTCTTTACAACCATTGTTGGTAGTAACAATTAAAATAACAGAATAGGTTCCTGGGTAGATATATGCATTGCTTGGATTCTGAAATGTGTTTAGGTTACCATCACCAAAATCCCATGACCAACTTGCGATACTTCCGCTTGAAACAGTTGATGAATCGATAAAATCCATAGGATTGTTTAAACAAGAATCGGTAAAATTAAAGTTGGCAACAGGTATGGGGTTGCCACCGCATTGCGCATTTGAATTCAAACCTAATAACGTGAATGCTATTATTGTGTATAATTTTTTCATATCGTTTAAGTTTTAGTAAAATCCTTTTCAAATGTAATCAATACAATTTACTCGCTGGTTGTAAAATAAATTATGGTTGTTTTTAAAAAACTTTTTACTTAGAAGTTATAACTGTAGTAAGAATACCTCTTTCAATGCGAATACTGCGTTAGGGATTGCAACGTAAATCCCCGCCCGAACGACTGATATCTTTCAGTCGGGCAGGCTTTTTGTTCTTCTCAAAAAGATTGAAGTGGAAAGCCCGCCCCTTTCTTTTTCAAGAAAGGGAACGCCCAAATGAATTTAAAATTTACTCTTCGAAAACTTACACTCTCAGCCCAACCACAAGTATATCATCAATTTGCGCTCTGTGGCCCCTCCATTCAGAAGCTACTTTTTCTAACTTTTGTTTTTGCTCTTCCATGCTTAAAGCATGAATCTCTACTAACAGCTCCCTAAAGGGCTGATAGTAGAACTTTTCATTATCCGGCCCTCCAAACTGATCAACAAAACCATCAGAAAAAATATAAATACAATCACCTTTTTCTAGTGCCATTGTGTGGTTAGCAAATTGAAATGACTTTTGCGATGAAAAACCTATAGATGCCTTGTCTGCCTTGGTTTCCTGCAGTATTCCATTCCTGATCAGATACAAAGAATTGTGAGCCCCCGCATATTCCAGTTGATGAAATAAAGGATCCTGATCCGATTTTTCAAAGCCTGAATTTTTATCATCCATCTCTAAACTAATCAAGGCAATGTCCATCCCATCATTGACCTTCCCGATCTGATCAGTTTGCCTTAGTGATTCTACCACTAATTGACTTAACTCATTTAAAACCATTGCAGGTTGATGAACGTGATTTTTTTTCACAACCTGTTCTAATAAATTATAGCCCATCATACTCATAAATGCCCCGGGCACCCCATGTCCGGTGCAGTCTACAGCGGCAATAAACAGTTTGGATCGCTGAGTTGACAGAGTAGAATCAGAAATTTCATGGAACCAGTAAAAATCACCACTTACAATATCTTTAGGTTGATACAAAACAAATGATTCGGGAAGGTGTTTTTTTATTTCAGCTAATGGCGGAAGAATGGATTCCTGAATTCGCTTGGCATAGTTAATACTATCGGTGATCTTTTCATTTTTTTCATCCAACAGCTTGTTTGCTTTTTGTTTTTGACGATACCCCCGGTATATAAAAAAAGCGAGCACAAGTACTAATGTAAAGCCCATAATAAAGGCATTTCGCAATATAACCTGTTTTTCAGCTTCAGCTTGTTGAGTAGATATTTCTGCATCTTTCTTGATCAATGCTTTGTCTTTTTTTTCGGATTCATATTTTGTATTCATCTCCGCTATTTGTCCGCTTGAAGCCTCATTCAGGAGTGTATCTTTAATATCAGAATACAACTTTTGATATTTAAATGCTTTTTTAAAATCACCTTTTCTATCATATAACTCGGCAAACGCATAATAGGCATCCTTGATCCCTTCTTTGTTCCCTATTTCGTTAAATATTTTTAATCCCCGGTTTATATAATTTTCCGATTCTACAAACTTATTTTGCATCAGATAACAAGTACCGATATTGTTATAAGAAACTGCAATTCCACGATTATTCCCGATTTTTTGATTGATTTCTGATGATTTGAAATAAAAATCAAGCGCTTTTTCATAGTCCTTTTGCAAAAAATAAATATTTCCGATATTTAGGTATGAATCTGCTGTTCCTATTTTATCTCCTATCTCTTCACGGATCTTTAATCCTTTCAGCAAATTGTCTAATGATTGTTTGTAATTGCCATGCTCTTGATGTATAAGTCCAATGTTATTATAAGACATGCCAATTCCTCTTTTATCCCCTATTTCTTCACGAATTTTCAAGGCTTTTTCATAATTATCCAAGGCTTTTTCAAAATTATTTTGTTTCAGATAAATAACGCCCATATTGTTATACGAGTTTGCTGTTCCACGTTTGTCGCCTATTTCTTCTCTGATCTTTAATGCTTTCAGATAATTTTCCAGGCCTTTTTCATAATTCCCCTGGTTTAAATAAACTAGCCCGATATTATTATATGAATTTCCTATACCTTGTTTATCTCCGATGCTTTCGCGGATTTTTAATGCTTCAAAATGATTTTCCAGGGCCCTTTCATAAATACCCTGGTACCAACAAGCTACCCCTATATTACTATACGAGTCGCCTAAGCCTCTCTTAAATCCTAGTTCTTCTGAAAGACTCTTGCTTTGTTTTGCATACTCTATAGCTTCTTCATAGCTGCCCGTATTTAAATATTGCCTGCTTAGTATGTTTAGGGTGTTTATTTTGGATGTGTCTTCTTTAGCTGTTTTTAAACTATTAAGAAGTGAATCAGTAATGCTAAGCGGAGTATCAACATTAACTTGTTGCAAACCGGATCCTTCGGGATTAGCAATAAAATCTATTGGGAATAGTAATGATGAAAAGAAGAAAAGAGTTAAAATTTGTTTCATGGTAAAATATATTGCTCAGCATCTTTAAGATTTAAAAAACCAAAGACGTACAAATGTATAACCAATACCAATTATAAAATATCGACCGTTTGTCGCGATATGTCAAATATAGAAAAATTAAAGGAGAGATATAACACAACTGAAACAAACCGCTTATAGCAATTGATTTAAAGAGGAGCAAAAAAACCTATACAAGAAATTGCTAGGTTTAAATAAAAGACTTTATATAAGTTAAATCGTTAAGTAAATCAGCCGCAATTCTTGACAAGCTCGAAATGACCTTGCGCGCAGTCATTTCGAGCTTGTCGAGAAAATTGTGTGTAAGCATTTTAACGCTCAATTTCGTTGTAAACATTATAATGTATTTTAACTTATATAAAGTCCAAAGAATACAAATTTTTTATCAGATGGAAATCGGCAACATCATTACTTTACAACTATCGTTTTCGTAAAACGATTATTATCTGTTAAGCCCACAAAAACAAACATTCCCGCTTGAAGCGTGTTATCATTAAAAGATAAGGAAAAGAGCCCTTCTTCAACGGGTATTTCTTTTGCGAATACTTCCCTTCCAAGCATATCATAAATTCTTACAGTTATATTTTTTTCGGTTATATCAAATGCAGGTGAACCATCAGGGTTCATAAACTTCCCATTCAATTGTGCCCCATCAGAAGGATTTGGAAAAATTTCAAAAACGGGTTCGTTTATATTGCTTATGAACGAAGTCTCTTCTATACTGCTTCTTTCGCCTTCATTCTCATTTACCAATGGCATCAGCCCGGGTGCGGAAGAGAATGAAAGTTTAGAGTTAGGTCGGTAATAGCTCTGTATTCCTGTGTTTTGGCTGCAAACGCCACCGCCTGATAAGTCTTTTCTATAATATAAACTAACGTAATTTGAGTAACTGAATGATTGCACAGTGGAATTCGCGCTGAAACTACTGTTGTTCCAGCAGATGGAGATCAGTAAATTACCTGTTCCATTATATGCAAACGGGGTACTAAAATTATAGGTGTTCCATCCGTTAGTTGCTGCAACGGTTCCAGAAAAAGCTGTGGTAGTATTTGATCCGGATAAAAATGTGGTAGTGCTAAAAGTTGATGCGGAAACATGTGCAATAGTGATTGTAAAATTACCCATCTGCTGCGAAGCTGCACTTGTGATATTAAATGCCATAGACTTTAAATAGGGCGATGCAGAAGACCATCCAGCAGTTGTAAGTTCAGCCTTTGTGATAATATACTGTGTGCGTTCATCCATATAAACTGTGCCAAAGGGGTGCGCTGAATAGGAGCTTGTTCCATTCCCTATGGTGATAGTTGAGTTGGTAGATGTAGCAGCAAGTGTTGTAAAAGAAACGGATGATGAATATACCCCTGTATTAGAACAAACTGCCTGTACCTGAAAATGATACGATGTAGAGGCAATTAAGCCGTTAATTAATTTTGATGTTGTAGTTGATGTAATGGTGGTCCAGGCAGAGGCAGAAACTGCTTTGTATTGCACATTATAGCTTGATGCCCCTATTACAGCCGCCCAGCTAAGTGTAGCACTGTTTGAAGTAATAGAATTTGACAAAAGTCCTACCGGTGTTCCACAAGCTGATGAAGGAGCAGTAGTTGTAAATGCGGCAAGGGCAGACAAAGCCCCTGCGGATGAGCAAACCGCCTGCACCTGAAACTGATAAGAAGTAGATGCAGTTAAACCACTTATTGATTTGGATGTAGTGCTTGATGAAATGGTTGTCCAGGTTGATGAAGAGGTTTGTTTGTATTTTACGGTATAACTATTTGCTCCAGAAACAGCGGTCCAGTTTAGCGTAGCGCTTGTTGGAGCAAGCATGTTTGCTGCAAGCCCTGAAGGCATACCACACGAATTCGTATTCAAACAACCTGTAATACCCGTCCCACCAACTGTAGCGATCTTAGCTGCACCAATTGTATTGATCTCCGCTATTGTTTTATGCACTCCCTGGCCGGCACCCGAACCTGGAAAAACAATATAATCAATGATACCTTGCGATGTTCCACCTGATCGGGCATTGGAATTAACGCCTATCTGGTTAGCCAGATAAATAGATGCTTCTCCTAATTTACCTGCAGGTCCGCCATCTGCAAAAATTGCATAACACCCCAATCCGGTTACTGTATTGTAAACGTATCCTATGTCACCAAGCTGGATATTACCCAACGTTTTTACAGCTGTAGGTAAAACAAAAAAAGGAATTGCTTCGGAATTAACATACCTGAAAGGGCTGGTAGCTGCATAGGCTGTATTGATCAATGATGTTGTGGAAACATACATTCCCGGATAAGGACTTCCAGAACCTTGTATAACTGGGTTACCACTGTTATTTGTAACCACTCCCCACCAGTTACCCGGAGATCCTGCATTAGCAGTATAATCTAATCCACTGTTATTTGGTCCATACGCACGAGGGCTTCCATCAGCATCAATAGCTAATTTAGCTCTAAACATAATGGTACCCGATGGGTTGTGTTTATAAACTTTAAACCCCTGGATAGTGGACTTTAGTGTGAGATCACAATTAACAGGATTTTGAGCAAAAATAACAGAACTATTTATTGTGGTAGTTCCAACAAGCAGTGCTAAAAGGATTATTTTAAAATTTTTCATGTTCTGTATTTTATAGGACTTTATATAAGTTAATTCGTTAAGGTAATCAGCCCACTTTCTCGACAAGCTCGAAATGACCGCGCGCATGGTCATTTCGAGCTTGTCGAGAAAATTGTGTGTAAGCATTTAAACCCTCAATTTCGTTATGAACATTACAATATCTTTTAACTTGTATAAAGTCTATTGGAGGTCAACTTTTTTGTTCTTTCAACCTATTTTACAAGCACTTTTTTTGTAAAACGTCCAGTATCTGTTAACCCAACAACCATATAAACACCAGTTTTAAGTCGTTCTTCATCAAAAGACAAGGAGAAATTCCCCTCTTCCACATTTACCGTTTTTGATAACAATTCTCTGCCCAACAGATCATACATTTTTATAGTTATTTCTTTATTTTCTGTTTCTGAAAGCTTACCATAGATCACTCCTCCATCCAAAGGATTAGGAAAAATTTCAAACACCGGTTCATTAATTGTTGAAGATATTTCTAAACTTCTAGTGTCCTGGCCTTCCTCTGTTACAAATGATGAAGGTGGATTAACTGATAAAGTAGAAGAAAATTCAAGTTTAGCATTGGGACGATAATAGCTTTGGGTGCCGGTAATTTTTGCACAAGCACCACTGTTTGCTAAATCTGCTCTATAATACAAGGCCACAAAAGTTGAATAACTGTTTGCAAGAACAGGTGAATTCACAGTAAAACTGTTGTTGTCCCAGCATATTGTCATTAATAAATTGCTTGAACCATTATATACAAACGGAGTGCTGAAAGTGAATGTGTTCCATCCCTGCACAACGTTTACTGTTCCTGTATAAACAGTGGTTGTATTTGTCCCTGATACAAAAGAAGTATTTGTAAATGACCCTCCTGCAGTATGTGCCATTGTAATTTTAAAACTTGACATTGCCTGAGGTGAAACGGAAGAAACATAAAAAGCAATTGATTTTAAATAAGGTGAAGAGGCGTTCCAACCTGCAGTTGTAAGCTCCGCTTTTTTGAATATGTATTGAACCCGCTCATCCATATATACTGTACCGAAAGGATGCGCTGAATAAGGAGTTGTTGCCGTTCCTATAGTTATTGTCGGGTTATATGAAGTAGATGCGGCAGTTGTAAAAGTTGAAACGGAGGAATAGGATCCCACTGATGAACAAACAGCCTGTACTTTAAAGTCATAAGCAGTTGAAATAGTTAATGCGCTTATCGTATGAGAATTTGTGGATGCCGAAATTGTTGTCCAGGTTGATGATGATGATTTCTTGTACTGAACATTATAGCTTGTTGCACCCGATATCGCAGACCAGTTAAGCGTTGCACCACTAACAGTAATTACAGTTGCTGAAAGGCCAACCGGAGTTCCGCAGGAAGGTACATTTGATCCAATTACACAAATATCAAATGAAGTAGTAGCAGGGAGTGAAGACCCATAATTATAAACACGGATATAATAAGTATCTCCTACCGTAAGTACGTTTGATATTATTGTTTCGGCTGCTCCACTTCCACCACCATTATCAGAACAACCAATTTGTCCGCCCGAACAGGTTGTATGTAAAGCAACCACTGCATCAAAACTTGCAGAAGGACTTACCTTTATAGTATGTGATGTAGAAGTAGCCTGAAATTTATACCATACATCAAAAAGTTTTGGGGTTCCTCCAAATGCGTCACAACTTGCTTTACCAAGGCCACTGGCAGTTGCTCCCGCAACATCTCCGGATGATTGAACACAAGTAGTATTTGGGTAAATAGCTTCAGCATTTGCGCAATTATCATTAGTAAGAACTGTTGCAGGTGTTGCAAAAGATGCTACCGGAGAATAACCGCCTGTTGAAGAACAAACAGCCTGTACTTTAAATTGATAAGTGGTGGATGCGTTTAAACCGCTTATAGCGATGGAAGTGGTAACAGAAGTAACAGTTGTCCAGGTTGATCCTGATGCTAGTTTATATTGTATATTATAGCTGGTTGCAGTTGAAACAGAAGCCCAGTTAAGTGTAGCACTATTTAAAGTTATAGATGTAGCAGTAAGTCCGGTTGGTGTGGCACAAGTGGTTGATCCATTGATAAGGTTGTAGTAAGTCCCCCAATTCCAGTTCAAGCCCGGATCGTTATGCGATTGGTTTGGGTAATGCTGATGCCCTTTGATCTTAACAGCTAGTGATAATACACAAGATCCGTTACAAGATGCTCCGCTCCAACAAGTGGTAGGATTTATTCCATAACCGCTGATACAAATGTCTTTCACAAGGTTAGCTGAACTTTGATACATGGCAGGTGTATACCAACCGGTTTGGTTATGAAAACCTTCGTGTTCAATACCAATTGTAGATGGGTTCGAATTTCCAACATGCCACGCTTTTTTCGATTCCAACACCATTTGTGTAATTTGCCCGTCAGATGAACGTACAACATAATGTGCTGAAACATTAGCATTACAATTCTGGAACCAGGAGATACAACTTGCGTAGCTACCTTCCACATCATGTATTACAACACCGGTAATTGCTTGCCCACGAGTACTATAATTGCAGGAAGCTGCTGCGGTCCATACGGCTGATGAATAATCAACTGATTGAACAGAGGGAGCGTTGCCTCCTATTGATTTATATACATTTCCTTGATTATCAGAAATCTCTTCTTCCGAAACCGTAACCTTTGTTGAACTCAACACTATATAATTGTCCTCACCAAAAAGTGTTTGCAGATCAAAATCATGATCAGGGAAATTATATTTTTCCTGAAATTCAGGAGCATTCAAAAATGTGAAATAGGAATACAATTGAGTGTTAAGAGCAAAAATTTGTCCTTCATTAGCAGAAGGAAGTTCACTAAGGGCTACAAGGGTGCTGAAAATAATGTCGCTAGTTTTTGTTCCGGCCGGTTTTTGACTTGCAACGGAGTTCATTACTATATTGAATGCACTTGCATAAGCAAGGATGTTTTTTTCAGGATCAGAAATTATCAAATTTGTGGAGATGCCAGAAAGGTCAGAAACATAAACAAGGTTATTGCTAAAATAATTTTTTCCGTCAAGCGTCAAACCCATCACTCCGTATGTTAAGGGTAAACCCATACAATTTTCTATATCTCCGGGATTATGAACGATGTGAAAAATATGGGTATTTCCATACGCTACAGCCTCCAAAATTCCACGTGGAATGTTTGGGTAGAGATCGTATGCTTCCTGAAAATAAGCCGAATAATTGGGTTCTTCAAATTTAATGCCTGTGATTGTTTGTTGCGAAACAGAAATGCCTGGATTTTGTAGTTGGGCAAAAGCTATGATGGGAAGAGCGAATAGTAGGAGTAATGTTTTTTTCATGATTTTTATTTTGTTGAATTGAATATTTTAAAAATATTTTTATTTTTTGTTGGTTTTATAGAACTTTATTCTGCTTTTACCGTATAAATAAAAATTTTATACTCCAAATGTACCTTTTAACAAAAGCCATCACAAACCAAAATTTTTGTAACTGTAGCAATCTGGCAGACCAAAATCTGGGCTAAACAACAACCACTACTACTAAAAAAACACAACACGAACAAGCCTTTCACACACCTCACCACTCTTCCATAAAAAACCCTATTACTTAAAATTCGGATTTCGTTCGGTTTTTTATTTTTTTTGATTATTTTTATGTTTTTGTACTAAACTATATGAAAAAATTGAATTCATTTTTTCATATAGCCATAGCAGTATAATCTGATAAAACATTCATTTAGAATATTATGCGACCTTCCGATCACTTGTTTGACCTTATCAGATCGCTGAATCCTTCCGAAAAAAGGCATTTCAAACTTTATGCTCAAAGACATATTGTAGGAGAAGAGAACAACTATTTAAAATTATTTGACGCAATAGATAAACAAAGTGAATACGATGAAGCGGCTTTAAAAAAGAAATTTCAGCTCGAAAAATTTGTTCAACAAATTCATGTTGCAAAAAATTACCTCTACAACCTTGTCCTGAAAAGCCTGAATGAATACCATACTGTTGATTCCACCAATATTCAACTTCGGGAATTGCTGAGCAGTGGCGAAATTCTATTCGGCAAGGGCTTATATAAACAAGCATCAAAAATTTTAATTAAATTAAAGGAGAAGGCCTATCGTTACGAAAAACAGATCTATGTATTAGAAGTGGTGGTGCTGGAAAATAAAATTGCTTTTGCCCTGCAGGATATGGAAGCCGCAAAAAAGGTGATCATTAAAGGCGCGAAGGAAGAAGAGCAATTACTGCTGGATTATCAAAATGCAAGGCAATACAAATACCTATCGGATAAACTTAAAATATTTATTAAAACAAAAGGGACTGCCAAAGGAGAAGAGGATACATCTGAACTGGAAAGTATCATAGAGCACCCTCTTTTGAACAATGAGCAAAATGCAATTTCCTACAGCACTAAATATTCGTTTTTTCACGTATTCAGTAAATATTTTTCGGTAAAGGAAGATTATAAAAGCGCCTATCCTTATTGCAACAAGCTGGTTGACTTGATTGAATCGAATCCCGAACAGATCACAAAAAATCCACAAGCCTATTTACTTGCTCTCAATCATTTGCTTGCCATATTGAAAGAGTTGAGAAATTTTGATGAATTTGAAGCAGCATTAAAAAAACTAAAATCTGTTCAATCTAAAACATTACATTTTCAATCCAGGGCATTCGCATACACCTTTATTCATGAATGGAATTTAGCTTTTTACACCGGTAAATACCAACATTGCATCTCCCTTATCCCATTTCTGGAAGATGGTCTTCAAAAGCATGAGAACCTGATCACGAGTGACCTGAAACTTCTTTTTTATTTTAATGTGTTTTACGGTTATTTTGTATTAGCACAATATCAGCAAGCCATAAAATGGCTGAATAAAATATTAAACGATAAGCGGACAGAGATCAGGCAGGATATCCGCAACTTTGGAATGGTGGTGAACATCATCCTTCATTTTGAAATGAAAGATTATGATCTGTTGGAATATCTTATCCGGTCGGCACAACGATTATTTGAAAAAGAAAAAGATGCTCATAAATTTGAATTGCTGGTACTGTTGAACATAAAACGTCTTATTAAGGGACATTCAGCAGATGAAGAGCGGAAAATGTTCATTAAATTACGGAATAAATTACTGTTTACGAATTTGGAGAACTACCTGATCGCTTTTTCAAGAGGTTCTTCTGAAAAAATAATACTAAATACATTTGATATTCTCTCCTGGTTGGAAAGTAAAATTGAAAACCGCCCATTTGCAACGGTTTTATATGAAAAAGAAAAAGATCTGCAAAAACAACAAATAGGTATTGTAAAGAATTAAAATGCTGTTTGGATTATGTAATTCCGACCATTCCGTATTGATTGAATAATCACAATAATATTACTATATTCGTATAAAAATTTTTATTTTTAGATGAAAGCATTAATTATAAAAGGCACAGAATTTTCTCCTCAAATTACATTCAATCCTGAATTGTTGAAATTTGAAATTTCGGGAGAATCACGACCTGAAGATGCTGGAAAACTATATGGAATTGTAATGGAATGGCTTGAAGAATATTTGAAAACAAATAAACTAAAAAAAACAAATGCAAATCCTTCGCAGATAAAATTTGAATTTAATCTATTGTACTTTAATACAGTTTCTGCAAAATATATTCTTGAAATTTTGAGAGTTCTTCATGCCCACTATGCCAATGGCCCCGGAATAAAGATATTATGGTATTACAAAGCCAAAGATGAAGATATGAAGGAATCAGGGGAAGAATTTGCGAGACTGGTCAATATCCCCTTTGAATTTATTCAACAGTAAAAAAACAATTTGGCAATTTGATATTTTAAAAACAGTAAAAAAATTCAAATCAGCACATTTTCAAATTCTCAAATTACAATTCTAATTTACCCTCACTCCTATTACCAGCATATCATCAATTTGTTCTTTGTCGCCTTTCCATTCAGAAATTGTTTTTTCTACTTTTTGCTTTTGCTCCTGCATGCTCAACGGATTAATATCAATTAACAATTGCTTAAATGGCTGATAAAAAAACTTATTATTTTCCGGCCCACCTTTCTGATCCACATACCCATCCGAAAACACATACAGGCAGTCTCCTTTTTCTAACTTAATTTTATGATTTAAAAAATGTTCGGTTTTGGATAATGAGATCCCAATAGATTTACGATCTGCTTTTGTTTCTGTGAGCACTCCATTCCTGATCAGATAGAATGAATTGTGTGCTCCTGCATATTCTAATTCATAATTTTTAAAATCGATCTTACACAAGGCTATGTCCATACCATCTTTAACGGACCCCAGCTCTTTAGTTTGTTTTAATGATTTTACAACCGATTTACTTAATTCATTTAAAATAAGAGCCGGTTCAACCAGTTTTTGTTCCATTACTACCCGTTCCAACAGGTGATATCCCATAATACTCATAAATGCACCTGGTACACCGTGGCCGGTGCAATCAACTGCTGCAAACAATACCTGGTTTTCGTCAACCTGATGTGCCCAGTAAAAATCTCCGCTTACAATATTTTTGGGTTTAAAAAAAATAAAAGAATCCGGAAGAAATGAGTTGATCAATTCCTGTGAGGGAAGTATGGCTTGTTGGATTTTTTTTGCATAATGTACGCTATCAATTATTTCTTTATGCCGGTATTCAACCTGAGTTTTTAATTTATCAATACGATCTTTTTCATGGTGTATTGCTGTGCTTTGCTCCCAAAGCATCTTAACATTTTCTTCGTTTTGTTTTTTTTGAGTTTCAAGCCCTGATTTTTCCAGAAGGATCTCTTTTAACTGCTCCTCCATTTTCTTTTTTTCTTTATATACAGTTTCAGACATTGCCCACATTTGCTTGTTCTTTTCTTCAAGCTCTTGCTTTAAAAGATCAAGTTTTTGTTTTTCTATTATTAATTGTTCGGGACTAAGCTGTTCCATATACTACGAATTACGAATCTTTGTTTGTTAAAAATGATCACACCGATTATAAAATGATTGCACCGATGTTGCTATATTGTTAAATTGCCTAAATAGAATTCTACAAATTGATAATTGACTATTTCCTATTGACTTAAATTTTATTTTTTTTCATTTAAAGAATCAAAATGTACCTTGATCTCCAAAGGGATCAGCTCACAAGGAAGATTATAACACGAAACTTTGGGGGCTATAAAACCTTTTGTTTGGGTACCAACTGCATCTGCATCACTAATAAAAAGTATCGGAGATTTTGCAGATGCTCCACCCACTTTTTTCCATATTTGTTGGGCAAACGGAAGTGCCCAGTCGGATGCATTCTTATAATAAATAACTGAAAGTTTACTAACATCCATTTGTTGTGCAGCATATTCTTCATAGTCAATATCTGAATTTTGCACTATTACCAGTTTAACTAATTTTAAAATGCCTGAAAGCATCATTTGTATCCGATCAGCATCTTTCTCATCCGTTTGATTAACTATCAAAAAAACATCGGCAGGCTCTGTGTCGAACACTTTTTTTGCCTGTTGCTCCAGGATAAGACGAACATCTTCTACAAACTGAATAGCAGAGGGCACCCGCGATAAGATCATATTGTTGGATAAATGATGCTGTAAACGATTAATAAAATCCAGTTGTCTTTTATCTGCATCAGAATCATCAAACTTACCAGGCATCCATATAAACGTTTTATATCCTTCGTCCTTTTCAATTTTTTTTCGGGCTTCATTAAAATGGTGTTCGCTCACCGAAATCCCATCACGATATTCGAAATATTTTTTTTCAATAAAATGAATGGAGCAAAATGAATTTTGAATTTCAAGCTCAACGTTTTCTATATCATTTCCTATCTGCTTAACACTTTCAATATTTGATTCAAGGAAACTTTCGGTTAAGGTCGAGGAAAACAAAAACCCAGCACGCTGCAACGTTACAAGTAACCGCTTTTGGTTCTTACTTTGTTCAAACCTGTTTAAGCTTAAAAAAACTTTATTTATGTTTCCTGTATCCATCCTGGTAATTTTAGATTTGTTGAATTGGAGATTTTTTTTGAAATGGAGATTTTTTGATTTAGAGAATTAGAGATTTGTTAGAATTTTGCAATTTTAAAATTCTTATATTTTCTAATTCTCTAAATTCGTTATTCTCTAAATCAATAAATCTCCACTTATCTAACTCTCTAAATCAATAATTCTCTAATTTTTTATTTAACCACATTAAATTTCCCCTTAGTAAGAGACATGTTTTCCCTATTACGAATTTCATAAAAATAAATGCCTTCTGCAAATAAAGCAGTGTTAATATTAGTATTATAATGTTGAATTTTATAGTTTCCCATCAACTTTCCTGAAACATCTGTTAGTTGAATATTATGCGCATCCTCTATCTCTGCATTTATACTTATTGCATCTGTTGCCGGATTTGGAAATACTTTTACCTTATCAGTGTATATGTTCTTCTCTTCAATACCCACCCAACCTGTTAAAACTACATCATCTATATACAATGTGCTACCTACCCGTGCTAAAGATTTTTTATAACTTGATGCAAAACCAATGATCATTGTATCCGGTAATTCATTTGTTTGGTAAGCAATGTCGATCTTGAATAAAGTATATGTTAGTGTTGAATCAATAATAATATCACCATAAGCGATGGTGTCGGCACTTATGCCGTTCCACTTTTGCAATGCAATGGATACTCCCGCAAGATCCATACCAACGGGAAAATATTTAGCCCATAACTCTAACTTTTCAGGACGTCCTACATAAGGTATCCCGAACTTTAAAGAAGGAGGAGAAACAATTACTTTTCCTGTAAAAACATAACCTATTGTATCATTAACTAAATCCGGAAGAGGATTGTTGTTAATGAATATCGATTTTAACTTGAGCGCGTAATTCCCGGAGTGTTTATCTACTCCTGTTGCTTTAAATGCAGAAAGAGAGTTGGGCGCAAGAAAAACAGATAAAAAGTTCAACGTTTGCCAGCCATCAGGAGACTGGTAATTATATTCAGTACTCCAATTTTCGAAACCACCGTTGGGTTGAGAAACAGCACTTAGAAGTAATGAAGTCAAAAACACAAATGTGATCATTGCTTTTTTCATGTGCTGTATTTCTCTTTTGCTAACGGAATTTGTATTTATTTTTTCTATTTATCCGAAAAAAGCTTTGGCCAAAGAATTAAATTAATTTTCAAATAAGTTAAAATTTTTTATTTAACAACATTAAATTTCCCTTTGGTAAGGGGCTTGTTCTTTCTATCACGAATTTCATAAAAATAGATCCCTTCTGCAAATAAAGAAGTATTAATATTCGCGTTGTAATTTTGAATTTTATAGTTCCCAATCAACTTACCCGAAACATCTATCAGTTGAATGTTATCGGCTTCGTCAATTTCTGCATTTATATTTATTGCACCTGTTGCCGGATTTGGAAATACTTTCACTTTATCACTGTAAATATTCTTCTCTTCAATGCCCACCCAACCTGTTAATGCAACATCATCTAAATACAATGTACTGCCTACCCGAGCTAAAGATTTTTTATAACTGGGTGAAAAACCTATCATAAGGGTATCCGGCAATTCGGAGGATTGATAAACAAGATCGGCCTGAAATAAAGTATATATTATTGTTGAATCAAATATAATGTCAACACGGGCAATAGTATCGGTAGCTGTTCCATTCCATTTTTGCAAAATAACAGTTACGGCTGCAAGGTCATTACCAACAGGAAGGTATTTAGCCCAAAACTCCAACTTTTCGGGTCGCCCGACATACGGAATCCCGAGCTTCAACGAAGGTGGAGAAATATTGATCTTTCCTGTAAAAACATAACCAATAGTATCACTAATTGTTCCCGGTACAGGATTATTGTTGACGAATATCGTTTTTAGCTTCAGGGCCGAGTTCCCGGAATGTTTATCCACACCAGTTGCTTTAAATGCAGAAATAGGATTAGGAGGCGTAAAAATGGATAAGAAATTCAACGTTTGCCAATTATCAGGAGTTTGATAATTGAATTCAGTAACCCAATTTTCAAAACCACCGTTGGGTTGAGAAACAGCATTTAGAATCAATGAAGTCAAAAAAACGAGTATGATCACTGCTTTTTTCATGTGCTGTATTTTCTTTTGGGCGAACAAAAAGCCTGTTATTTTTCTATTTTTTTATTCTCAAAAAACAGGAAAACGAATTAAATTGATTTTCAAGCAATTTAAAATTTTTATTTAACAATATTAAATTTCCCTTTAGTAAGGACCTGTTCTTTTTTGTCAAGCATTTCATAGAAATAAATACCTTCTGCAAATAAACTGGTATTTATACTTGCTTTATAATTCTGAATTTTGAACCATCCAATGATCTTGCCTGCAACATCAATTACCCTCACATTTTCGGCTTCTTCAATTTCTGTAACGATAGTTACATTATCCTTTGCCGGATTTGGGAATAGTTGAACTTTATCGGAATAAGAAGTATGTTCATCAATTCCCACCCATCCTTTAAAAATCACATCGTCTACAAATAGTGTGCTTCCTACTCGTGCTGTGGTAGAATCTTTGCTGGAATAAAAAACAATAATAGCTGAATCCGGCTGTTCGAGCGAAGAGTAGTTAATCCCAAGCTCGAATACTTCGTATGTTGGAGTAGTTGAAATTGTTAATAGCCCCATCCCAATGGTATCGTATATTAAACCATTCCATTTTCGTAAATAAACTCCGACTACACCGCTGTCATTGCCTACTGGTAAGTATTTAGAATAGAACTCCAATTTTTCGGGGCGTCCAGTATAAGGAAAACCGGCTTTAAATGAAGTAGGAGTTAGTAAAATTTTTCCCTTAAAAGCGCAACCAAAAGTATCGGGAATATTACCCGGCATAGGATTATTGTTAACAAAGACCGACTTTAACTTCAACGCATAATTTCCTGAGTATTTATCAAAACCTACTGCTTTAAAAGCTGAAAGAGGATTGGGCGGACCTAAAATCGACAGAAAATTAAATGTTTGCCAATCATCGGGGTTTTCATAAGAATATTCAGCCGTCCAATATTCAAAGCCACCATTGGGCTGAGCCACAGTGTTTAAAATTAAAGAAGTTAGAATCACGAATGTAGCTACTGCCTTTTTCATATAAATTTATCTCTGTGATAGTTGAAACCGAATTTATCTTTTTGTTAATTCCCCTTACCTGAAAAAAAATTACGCAGAAAGTTAAAAAAAATTACGCTGATGAACAATTAAAAAAATTATTTAACAACATTAAATTTCCCTTTGGTTAGTACCTTTTCTTTTTTGTCAACTATTTCATAGAAATAGATACCCTCTGTAAATAAAGTAGTGTTTATGATAGCATTGTAATTCTGAATTTTGAACCAACCCACCACTTTACCTGAAACATCAGTTATTTTAACATTTTCGGCCTCTTCAATTTCAGTAACAATAGTTGCATTATCCTTAGCCGGATTTGGGAATATTTTTACTTTATTAGAATAATTATTTTTTTCATCCATACCAACCCATCCCGTAAATACTACATCATCCAAATACACTACGCTGCCAATTTCTGCTCCAGATTTATATTTGCTGGCACCAAAGGCTATCGATGCCGTATCGGGAATAGCTGCGGAATAATAAGTAAGATCTATTTGAAACAATGTATATTCCGATGTTGGCGGAATGGCCATGATGCCAACGGCAATGGTATCTCGGTTTGTTCCATTATTATTGAACAAGGCCACAAGTGCAGAAGCACTATCACTACCAACGGGATTAGATTTGGCCCAGAATTCTAATCTTTCCGGGCGTCCGGTATATTGGAAACCATATACGTAAGAGAAAGGAGAAAGAGTTATTCTCCCGCTAAAAACACCGCCTGAGGTATCTCCAATTAAACTTGGATTTGGATTGTTAGTTACGCCAATCGTTTGTATTTTCATTGCGTAATTTCCTGAGTGCTTATCTGTACCTACGGCTTTAAAAACAGAAAGGGGATTAGGGGGAGACGTAAGTGACAGAAAATTAAGAGTTGCCCAGCCATCCGGATTTTCATAAGACGCTTCAGGAGTCCAATTTTCAAACCCGCCATTTGGTTGGGCTATTGAATTAAAAATCCTAATTAAAGAAATTGTAACTACTAAAATTAATTTTTTCATGGTTTTTAAAATCTTCAAAATTCTTTTAATGAGTTAAACGAAATGATCTATTTAATCACATTAAATTTCCCCTTGGCAAGTACTCCTTCTCTATTGTTAAGTACCTGGTAAAAATAGATTCCTTCCGCAAACAGATCAGTTTTTATATTTGCATGGGACTTTTGAATTTTACTTTCACCAACAATCTTACCTGAAACGTCAATTATTCGAATGTTTTCGGCTTCTTCAATTTCGGCAGTTATGGTCAAATTATCCTTTGCCGGATTTGGGAATATTTTTATTTTGTCAGCATAAAGATCTGACTCCTCTTCAACACCCACCCAGCCTGTAAATTCAACATCGTCAACATAAAGGGCACTATTCAAACGTGCAGTTGTGTTAGACATGCTGGACGCGAAAACAATCAACGCAGAATCAGGAATACTTGATAATTTGTATTCAAGGATAACCTCGAATTTTGTATAGATCGGTGTTGATGAAATTACAGCCAAACCAAATGCAATGGTATCAGAACTTATACCATTCCATTTTTTTAGAAAAACGGCACCACTGCCAACATCACTACCTACCGGGGCATATTTAGACCAAAATTCCAGTTTTTCTGGTCGCCCGGTATATGGAAAACCGATCTTATATGAAACAGGAGAAAGATATATTGTACCAGTAAAAGCAGCACCTGCACTATCGCCAATTAGAGAATCAATAGTAATATCGCCAAAAGGAGGCCTGTTTTGGATATACACCGTTTTTAGCATTAATGAATAATTTCCAGAATGTTTGTCAAAACCTACAGCTTTAAAAGCAGATAGAGGATTGGGGGGATTAAGTAGTGACATAAAATTAAGTGTTTCCCATCCATCAGGATTTTCATAAGAAAACTGAGGTGTCCAAAACTCAAAGCCACCATTGGGTTGAGCGGTAGAATTAAAAATCCCTAAAGCTGAAATTGCAAATATGAATACTAATTTTTTCATTTTATTTAAATGGTGATTTTAAAATATTCGAAATAAACTTACTGCCACTAATTCAAAGCGATAAAATTGAATAATGAAGAATTCAGGAGTAATTCAGATCAATTTGAATTTACCTCTACGAAATTATTGAGATAATGTTCATTTTTCATATGCCATATTTTTCAAGTAAAATTTGATTTAAACTACAGAAAATAATATGTTGTTATTTTTCCTATAAATTTATTTACCTGAGTATATTAAACTTCCCCTTGGTAAGCGTTTTATCATTTTTATCACATACATCATAAAAATAAATTCCCACAGGAAGCAGGCTTGTGTTTATCAATACTTTATAGTTTTGAATTTTATAAACACCAATAATTTTGCCTAAAGCATCAATTATCTTCACATTACTCGCATCATCGATCTCTGCAATGATATTCAACTCATCTTTTGCCGGATTTGGAAATGCTTTTACTTTGTGAACATTGAGGTCATATTGATCAATTCCCACCCAGCCTGTTAATGCAACATCATCAATATATATTGTGCTGCCAACCCTTGCATTATCAGCATCTTCGCTGGACCCAAAAACAATTGAGGCTGAATCAGGCAACCCTGTTGAAAAGTAAGTAAGATCGACCATAAGCAAGGTATATGCAATTGTGGTGGTAATTTGGGTTTCGCCCATAGCAATAGTGTCATTGCCGCTACCATTCCATTTTCGCAGAACGATACGTGCTCCGCCTGTATCATTACCAACCGGTAAATATTTACACCAAAATTCAAATTTTTCAGGCCTTCCAACATAAGGAAAACCGTATTTAAATGAAGGAGGAGCCAGATTTATTTTTCCTGTAAAAACCAGACCAACAGTATCATCAATTCCCCCGGGAGAAGGATTGTTATTAACGAAAATGGTTTTTATTTTCAAAGCTGAATTTCCTGAATGCTTATCAACGCCTGTAGCTTTAAAAGCTGAAGTTGGATTTGGAGGATTAAAAACCCCAAGAAAATTCAGCGTTTGCCAACCGTCAGGCGACTGACTGTTAAACGAAGTTGTCCAGTTTTCAAAACCACTGTTGGGTTGAGACTTACAACATAAAATTGTAAAAGCCAGAATTCCGAATATGACTATTGACCTTTTCATTATTTATTTTTTAATTCCTAAATTTAATTTTTATAGGAATAAATAATTCCAAACTCTAAGGTAGTGTTTTTTACTTGACAATGCTAAATTTACCTTTACTAAGCATTCTATCTTTATTGTCACGTATCTCGTATATATAAATACCATCTGCGTATGCACCGGTATTTATATTTACTTCACAATTCTGGATCCTATAAATCCCTGTTATTTTTCCTGATGCATCTGTTACTTGTATTTTATCTGCTGCTTCAATCGAAGCATGAATGTTGATATTATCCCTTGCCGGATTCGGAAATATTTTAACTAAGTCAGTTTGTTTATCATATTGGTTAATACCTACCCAACCTGTAAATACTACGTCATCCACATACAATGTACTGTTTAATCTGGCCAGTTGTGGTGTTTTGCTTGCAGCAAAACCAATAACTGCCGAATCGGGAAGTTCATTTGAGAAGTATACAAGATTGGCATAAAAGGGAGCATATCCAGTGGTTGCATTTATATTTACACCACCGATAGCAATCGTATCACTAATCAGTCCTGTCCATTTTTTCAATATTATCAGCGCACCGGCTGTATCGTTTCCAACGGGGGAGTATTTAGACCAGAATTCCAATTTTTCGGGCCGTCCTGTGTATGGAAATCCATATTTATATGCAAAAGGTGAAATTGTTATTTTACCTGTATAAGCAGCACCAGCGCTATCTCCGATCTCGTCTGGAAATGGATTATTATCAAAATACACTGTTTTAAGCTTTAGTGCATAATTACCTGAATGTTTATCTATACCAGTTACTCTGAAAGCAGAAAGTGGATTGGGAGGGTTAAGCGAAACGAAATTAAGAGTTTGCCAATTATCGGGTTCCAAAATGGAATATACGGTACTCCAGTTTTCAAAACCGCCATTGGGTTGGGCTTTTCCGCTAAATATCGGGGCAAAAACCAAAATTAAGGAAATGATCACAAATTTTTTCATTATCGTTTTTTTAACAGAAATTTTTATTGCGTTTATTGTAAACATAACCATTAGGATTTAATATAATTCAAAGCCCAAACATGTATTTTTCTATTGACCATATACCCAGAAGTTACTAAGGGCGCCATCTGCATTATTTCCTATTCCAATATAACCATTTTTCCCAATTGCAAAACCAATACCATAACCACGGGTTTCGCCACCAAAATCAGCCTTTTGAAGCCAGGTATTTGAAACTGGATCAAATTCAAAAAAATCATTATAATTAAAATTTCCATCATACCCGGTACCGATATACCCCTTATCCCCAATTGAAAAGCCAGCTGAACCATAGCGTGGCGCTCCCGGAAAGGAAGCCTTTTGATTCCATTTTCCATTTGGATTATTATTTACATCAAATCCATTACTTGTATCAGTAGGGTCATATTCCCAAAAATCATTGTAGCTTGTGCTTCCATCTGTGCCAAGCCCCAGGTATCCTTTGTTCCCAATCGAAAAACCAACTCCAACATTACGTGGCACCACAGCGGCTTTTTCGGTCCAGGTATTTAAGTCAGGGTCAAATTCCAAAAAGTCGGTACGTGTAGAAAAAAAATCATCACTTCCTGATCCTATATATCCTTTATTTCCGATTGAAAAACAGAAAGCAAATCCGCGAGGTACATTACCACAATCAGCCCTTTGTAACCAAAGGTTTGAGATTGGATCGTATTCCCAAAAATCTTTAAGATAAGCAGTTCCTATATACCCTGTTCCAATATATCCCTTATTACCTATTGAAAAGCCAACGGCATCAAATCTTTCAACTCCACCGAAATCGGCTTTTTGGGTCCACTCATTTAAGGCGGGGTCAAACTCCCAAAAATCACGGTGCTGAGCAGCAACCAGATCTGCCCCAGTGCCAATATATCCTTTGTTGCCAATGGAAAAACCTACACCCTCTGTTCTCGCACCAGCTTTAAAATCCATTTGCCGGCACCAGGTATTTGCAACCCCACCTTGGGTCAATTGCAAACAAGAGGCATCACTGGCTTCTTTATTGTTATTTGATCTCACACATATTGAACCGGATTTTTTACCAAAGGTCATTACAATTGATATAGTGCCTTGCCCTGAAGTTATTTGTGCATCCTCCGGAACTGTCCATAAATAGTATGTAGAACCTTCTACCGGGTTTATAGAGAATACAGCTCCCGCTTCGCCCGGACATAAATTTATAGGGCCGGCTATAGCTCCAGGAGTAGCGGGTGGGTTTTCTTTTTTGCAGGAAATAAAAAACGCAATAAAAAAAATGAATACCAGAACCGCTTTTTTTTCTGATAAAAATTTTAATGAGAATTTAGCAAGACTTAATTTCATTGTGTTTGCCTTTTGAATTTAAATTTCCTGGTTTAAAATTTTCATTTTCAAGTTCTGTGTTTGTGAATTCCAAATTTCAAAACAAATAGAATTTTAAAACATTTACTCAAATCAAACCTGGAACAGAATACTACCTGACTTTTTTAATTAAATTTTTTAGTGTATAAGAAATGGAGATCCCAAGCTCATACTTATTTAATTTTACTGAGTTATCGATATAAAAATAATTATTTATAAGAGCAGTATTATTAAAGCGGTTTGAAGAATTTGTTAAACTATTTAACCCACCGCAATACCTTGCATCTAAAAATATCCCAAGATTCTTAAATTTAAAACCAATACCAGCTCCTGCGAGCCATTCAAAATTATTTTTATTTCTCATCTCAAGAACATCAATGCTCCCGGTGGACGAATAATTTATTATCTCTTCTGTAAAAAGAGCTTCATTAGTATAAGCGATCTGTGAAATTGCATTAGCTTCCCTGATCCTTAAATACCCTAAACCAAGGGACGCATAGGGCACAACATTTTTCCCTAAAAGAAAATATTTTTTTACATATAACGGAACTTCTATAAAAGATAATTTTTCATTATAAAGCATTGTCCAGTCCTGATTCTTCGAAAAATTTCTGTTGTATTGTATACTAAAATTAACGATGTCGACATTAATAGAAATACTTTTTCGGAATTCATATTCGAGATATCCGTAATATAAAAGGATTGTTTTATTTGTTTTGTAAGGTGCATTGTAATCAACATTTTCAAGAATTGAATATGTTTTTGAAATTTCAAATTTCGGCTGCAAACCAGCATTCCGAATACCTATTGAAAACAATGGAAGCACGTCAAATTTTTTCACCAGAATATCGAAATCTTCGTGGGTGGACGTTTCTTTCAATTCGTAATAAGGATTGTTCTCTAACAGACGTCTCACATGAGCCTCGGCTTGCATTAAATTATCCTGATCAAGGTTGGATTTTGCAAGCAACTCCAAAGCATTTTCCTTCTTTTTTTTTGAGAAACTACATTCTTCAAGAGATTTTTCAAGGAGTTTAATACAATTGTCGTAATCACCGCTATTGTAAAGCTCTTCGGCTTGTTTTAAATTTTGGTCACAGTTATTTTGTGCCTCTGTTTTTAAGCTAAAGTGCAACAAGAATACTACGAATAAAATAAAAAAACGATTCATTGATCAATGCTTTATTCGAATTATTTTAATGCCTTAATCTTTCGTAAAAAATATTGTCCCGCATGGGTTTATTAAAATTTTGCACACGTTTTCTCGTAAGGAATATCTTCTCCAACTATCAATTTCCAATCACCTTCCGACATATTGACCTTTAATAAGGAACAAATTTTATTGACAAACTTTTCGCTTGATATTTCCAAAACCCTAATGGTTTTATCAGCACACCCCGTAACAATTATATTATCAGAAGTAAATATAATGCTTTTTACTTTGGAGTTGTAATTTTTCAATTCAGTAGAACTGCCTATTGAATTATAATTTTCAAAGTAGGATTGAAAATTATAAAATTTTATTGTTTTATCGGCTGCAGCTGAAGCAACCATTGAAAAATCACTGTTGAACTCAACAAATTCAACTGCTGCTGAATGTGCTTTGAACTCCCAATGTTTTATTTTATCTATTTGCGTATAATTCAAATCAAATGACATTAAAGTACCATCAGAGAAACCAACAAGCAAATTGTTTTTGGGGCTGTTCAATGCCATACATAATGGTTTGAATGTTTTGTTTCTGAATAAAACATTCTCCTCTCCTTTTTTAATATGCCAGGATACGATTTTTCCATCTTCCTGAGCTGAAATTAATTCGTTTCCACTATTTAAATAAACGAGAGATTTAATTGAAGCGGATGCTTTAACTGTTTTTTCCTGCACCGGTTGCGGTGCTTTTATATCCCAAAAAACAATTGTACTGTCCTTCCCGGCTGTTGCCAAATGATTATCGTCAGGACTGAACGAAATTGCGCGAACTGCCCCCTTATGGGCTTTTAATTCTTTAAAACTGATGACTTTACCGTCTTTATTTTCAAGTATATCTTTCACATTCCAAATACAAACAGTAAAATTATCATGGCCTGTTGCAAGATAATTTCCGGAAGAACTAAAAGTCAAACTGTTTATTGGACTTATGTATTTGATTTCAGAAAGTAATTTGCTGGTTCCCTTATCCTGATCAATTTTATATATTTTTCCATCCACACCAACTGAGATCAAATTATTCTGTATTTCAGCCAGAGCTCTTATATCCATTTCCGGACCTTGAATAGTGTTATGCTTACCACTATCCAAAACAGAATATGCATTCCGTAATCCTTCGTAAATCACAGGATCTTCGGCAGAACCACCATTGTTTTTATTAAACATAAATGCTTGCACAGCAAGCTGACCCATCAGATTTTTATTGTTTTTATAAAGTGATGATTTTAACGCCAAATTCTGTGCAATGGAAAGCAGCTTGAGTTTTCGGGATTTTAATTCGGCTTTTTCAGCTTTTATTTTTTCCTGTTCTGACTTTGCTTTTTCTTGTTCGGCATTATTTTTTTCTCTTTTTGCTACATCTGTTTGTTGTTGTGCATTTTGTTTTTCAATTTCTGCTACCCCTTTTGCAGAAAGGGCTTCCTGCTTTGATTGCTCAGCTTGCTGTTTTGCTTTCAACGCAAATTTTTCGCTCATTTCTGCTTTCACTTTTAGAAAAATGGCGTCATTCTTGGCTTTCAAGGCTTTTTGTTCGGAATTAAGCGCAAACTTTTCAGATGTCTTTGCTTCTAATGTTTTTTGATTTGCTATTCCTTGCTGATTTACCGCTTTATTCCGTTCTATGAATGCCCATGAAGTAAATCCTAAAAGAACCATAACTATAATTGAAGTAATTATCATTACAGCTTTACGCTTACGCTTAATCGTTGATTCACTTATTTGAAGGTAATCATTTGCTGAAGAGATCAGCAATGTTGCTTCCTCTACTTTTTGTTTAGGAGATAAATTACTTGAATCGTACTTTGCTATCAAATAAGGATTAGGGTTAAGAGTTTCATTCCAGCTTTTGAAATAACTCAATGAACCTATGGTAAGCAAATAATCCTTAGACCGCTTTTTTTGTTCCCACCTTTCCACTTGTTTTTTAAAATCGTTCAAGACGAGAACATTTTCCTGATCTTGCTTTGTCCATTCAGTAAGCTCGGTCCAGTTCCTTATTAATGATTCATGTGTAATATCAAGAATATCATTGTCGTTTAAAAAAGAATCTTTTTTATCCTTGCCAATAAATGGTTTAAGCAATGTATTGCCCGGTTCCCTGTATAAATTTACTAATCCTTCAATTAATTTATTATCAATAGTATTTCCAATTATCTGTTTTATTTCCAATACAGAAGATCGGTTTCTTACAGCACGGCCATCATTTATTTTAGTGAGGCAGGTAAATATTTTACGTAAAATTTCATGAGCATATTCTTTTGAAATCTCTTCATTAATATGGTTACGACAATAATCAACAGACGTTTCAAAGAGCTCACGTGCATGCGCATTTAAAACATTTGTTAAAGAAGCACCTTCAAGAATTTTTAGCTTAAATAATGGCTGTTGATTATACCATTCCACGAATATTTTTTTTTGATCATCCGGAAGCAAGCCGCCATCAAGGCCGCCAACTTTTGCATAATGAATAATATCCATTTCTAAGGATCCATCATCAATATGAGATTTCCAAATACGATTTAACGCATGTTGCAAAATAGGGAGTTGGTCTAAACCATCACCAAGTTCATTTATTAATCTTTCTATTAAACGATTGTTTATTTTATTGCCTGATAAATTTGCCGGTTCTAAGATCGCACGGTGAATTTCCTGTCTTTTTAACCTAGGTACAAAAAACTGACTATAAACAATATGTTCAGGAAGGCCTTTAAAAGCAGCACAATCTCCAATATAGTCGGAACGCATGGTGCAGACAATGTAAATAGGCAGATTTTCTCTTTCTGCTATTTTTGTTGTTTCAATAATCAGGTTGAGAAGCGTAATAGCCTGAAGAGAAGGCTTCCCCTTATTAAAATTTTCCGCGTTTGTGAAGAGTTCTTCAAATTGATCAATTAAAATCAACAAGTTCGAACTTTGATTTATTAAAGTTTGTTTTGTATCGCTATCGGCCTTTATAAAATTATCTGAATCAAGATCTAAATAGTGTTTTGATTCTTTATAGATCTTCACCAATGAAGAAAATCCATAACTGAGATCTTCTTCTAATTTATTAACGTCAGAAAAATCCAGGTGATTGTTTAGTGCAGTCGCTAAATTAGATAAAGGAGCCCGTTCGGGTCTGAAATCTGCAATGATCCAGTTATTAAAACGTGCTTTAAAAAAACCTGCCCTGGAACGTGGAATTAATCCGGCATAGATAAGTGAGGACTTTCCATCACCGGAAGCTCCGGTAACCATCAAAAATTTTTTCTCTTGTAACTGAGAAATTATTTTGTCAATATGCTCTTCTCTTCCCTTAAAAAAAATGGACTCTTCCTCGTTAAAGGGGCGAAGGCCGGGATAAGGACATATTTTTTCTTCAGACATTCTTTGTTTAAATCAAATTTGTCACCCTGACCTTTTTACTGTCGAAACCTCTCTTTAAATAAAGATGGGAATTGGGTGAAATGGAACTTCATATTTTATATACAATAATAACGAAATCAAATTTAATATTCAACTGTTTTCAATATTTTTTCCTAACTATTAAATTTTTACCAATTCTTGCTATATTTGCTGAATAACATAAATTTTATAAAATGAAAAAAATAATTTTTTCTTTCTTTGCAATTTCTCTTGTATGCCTTTTTACACGATGCACTCAAGAAAGTAAAACTATCGAAAATAAAGAGGTTGCTTCAAATGATTCAACAAAAGAACTTTGGGCAGAGTTGGTGGAGTCGAAAACAATTTTGATAAAACCCGAAAGTTGGGAAGAAGAATATTGGAATTCCGTAAATAAAAATATGGATAAGAACAAAATATTCAACACTGTTGTTGATGCTGTTCTTAGTGGTAAAAAACAAGCATATAACCTTTTTACAGATTCGCTATTCACTATTGAAGAGGTAAAAGCAATGGTAGAAATAAACGGATCGGTTAAAACAGAAGACTCCGAAATGAAAAAAATAAGTGCTGATGATCTTTCAATGATACGTATGAGAGAGAAATGGATGTTTGATAAAGAAAATTTCAAATTGGAAAAACAGGTTACCCGTATTGATCTGCTTTTTAAAAAGCTGGATGAAACAGGCCAATATATTGGAGATAAGCCTTTGTTTTACATTAATTTATAAACTCCCCACCTTCCCTAAAGTTTCATATTTTCTTTAATATATTAAAAAAAAGTTTCATTTCTGTTGTAATAAACAGAGATGAAACTTTTTTAATAAACCATTGGAACGGGGCTTTAAACCCTTATTCCAATCATTTGTATATCATCTGTCTGTTCCAGGTTTTCTCTCCAGTTTTCAATAAAGGTATCAAGGAAGCTTTTTTGTTCCTGCATTGACTTGTCTTGAATGGAAAGAAGAATTTCTTTGAACTTCTTGGTTTTAAGTTTTTTATTGTTCTGCCCAAACTGATCCGCAAAACCATCGGTAGAGATATAAAGTGAATCATTCTTTTCAAGTAGAAAAGTATGAGTTGTAAATGTTTTGAGATTATTATAATCATGTCCTCCAATAGAAAATTTATCTGCTTTGATCTCCTCCAGATCATTATTTTTTATATAATATAATGGTCGATTTGCACCGGCAAAATGCAACTTCAAATCTCCTTCTACTTCACATACCACACGTTTTTCTTTTCCAATCGGTGATGAGAATTCAAAACAGCAAATAGCAGCATCCATTCCATCCCGTGATTGGGATCCTGTTTGTGTTTGATGTAAAGAATAGTTTACGCCTTTGTCCAATAAATCCAGTATTTCGGCAGGGTCAGTAATTCCTTTTTCATTAACAATTTGATTAAGAAGTGTGCTTCCGATAACACTCATAAAAGCGCCCGGAACACCGTGGCCTGTGCAATCTATTGATGCAATTATTATTTTTTCGTTTTGTTGAGAGAACCAATAAAAATCACCACTTACAATGTTTTTGGGCTTGAACAGAACGAAGGAATGGGGGAAACAAACTGAAATTTCATGCAAAGAAGGTAAAATGGCTTCCTGAATTCGCTTGGCATAATTAACACTGTCTATTACCTCCCTGTGCTGCAATTCAATTTCAACTTTTATTTCGTTGATCTTTTCTTTTTCCTTATGGATGGCCATACTCTGGCTCCACAATTTTTTGACTTTTTCGTCTACTTTTTTCTTTTCTTCTTCTAATTTTTCTTTTTCGGTTTGCAATAACTGAACCTGTTCATCTACCTTCTTTTTTTCAATGTAAACAGTTTCACTCATTTGCCATATTTTTTTATTTTTTTCCTGTGTTTTCTTTTTTTCAAATTCAAATTTTTCTTTTTCTTCCAATTGAGAAACTGCTGCGGATCTCAATTCATTAATAGAATTTTCCAACTCTGATCTTTTAGCTTCAAGAATTGTGTGTTTCCTATTAAAGGAACGTTTTAAGAAATAATAAATGCAAAATAGAGAGATGAGAATGATACTAAAAAAAAGCAAGAATATAATGGAAGTATTTACCATCTGTATAATAATAAAGATCATATTAATTTCTAATTCTTTATATCAACCCGACAAGAAGTAGACAAATTAAAAATTTTGTGAAGGTAGCCATTTACTAAAACAAAATAATTACTTCAGAGATATTATCTCTATTTAATCACATTAAATTTCCCTGATGTAATAATTTTGTTCTTTTTATCACGGATCTCAAAGCAATAGATGCCTGCAGCGAATAATGAAGTGTTCACATAAGTTGCATAATTTTGAATTTTGTAAATACCGACTGACTTACCAGAAGCGTCAAATATCCTGACATTGTCAGCCTCTTTTATCTCAGCAAGGATCGCAACATTATCTCTTGCCGGATTTGGAAATGCTTTTACTTTGTAATCCAGTTCCGACTCGTTAATACCTACCCATCCTGTAAATTGAACATCATCTATAAATAGTGTGCTGCCCACCCTTGCTAAATTAGAATCATTACTGGCTGTGAAAATAATTATTGCAGTATCAGGGAGTCCTGTTGAATTGTATTGCAGAGGGGCCTGGGATAGTGTATACGTTGAAGTGGCTAAAAGCCCAACGGAGCCAGTTGCAATCGTGTCATGGCCCAATCCGTTCCATTTTAGCAACATGATTCCAGCTCCAGCGGCATCAGTTCCAACCGGTGCATATTTAAACCAGAATTCCAGATTTTCTGGTCGCCCTGTATAAGGAAAACCGTATGTTCTTGAAGGGGGAGAAAAATTTATTTTGCCAGTAAACACAGCTCCTGCAGAATCACCTATTACAATCTGGGATGGTTTATTATTAAGGAAAACAGTTTTTATTTTTAATGCGTAATTTCCCGAATGTTTGTCTGTGCCTACGGCCTTAAAAGCAGAAAGAGGGTTAGGAGGAGCCAAGAGTGAAAGGAAATTAAATGTTTGCCAATGATCGGGGTTTTCATATGAAAATTCAGTTGACCAGTCTTCAAAACCTCCATTTGGCTGACCTTTAGAGATTAGGACCGATGAAACTAAAATAACAAATGTAATTACTCCTCTTTTCATTTACTTTTCCCTAAATACAATTTGATTTTTTATTTCGTATAAACCCAGAAATCTTTAAGTCCATTCAAAATAGAAGTTTGAGTAACCCCTGTTCCAATATACCCTTTGTTTCCAATCGAAAATCCAATAGAAGACCCGCGGATCCCGCCCTCAAAATCCGGCATAGCAACCCAGTTGTTGAGGCTGGGATCATATTCATAAAAACCCTTCAAATATACCCCACTAAAACCTGTACCGATATACCCTTTATTTTCAATTGAAAACCCAATTGAACCACTGCATCCCGGACTAGGAACACTTGTTTTTGCTGTCCATTTACCGAGTGGGTTACCATTTAAATCAAGTCCGAGACTTGCATCAGTAGGATCAAATTCAAAAAAATTATTCTGACCGGAACTACCATTAGTTCCCATACCAAAATACCCTTTATTTCCAATTGAAAACCCAACTCCACTAAAGCGTGGCACGGGAATATCCGTTTTTTGAGTCCATACATCGGTTACAGGATCGTATTCATAAAAATCTGTCAGGATACCTGTATTTCCAGGCTGCCCGGAACCCACATACCCTTTGTTTCCAATCGAAAAGCCTATTGCAAACTGTCGGGAAGTACCAGCACAATCCGCTTTTCTCAGCCATACATTTGAAACCGGGTTATATTCCCAAAAATCTTTAAGATACTGATCAGGGGTGATACCTGATGATTTATGCCCAGTACCTAGATATCCTTTGTTTCCAATTGAAAATCCAACTGCATTAGCTCTTTCCATTCCCAAATTCAAATTCGCCCCATTTCCACCAAAATCCGCTTTTTGGGTCCAGGTTTTTAATTCGGGATCGAATTCCCAAAAATCTTCATAATACTTAACTACGCCAACATATCCCAAACCCGTTCCGATATACCCTTTGTTACCAATAGAAAAACCTACACCATCTGTTCTTATACCTGCTTTAAAATCTAATTCTCTGCACCATTTATTTTGGACGTCAAAATTCACATCTAAAAATGACTCTTCACTAATTTCTTCACCATCACTAAAATATTTAACACCAATTTTACCTGCATTTCTTCCGAAATTAACTTTAATTGTATTCGTTCCATGCCCTGATGTTATTTGGGCCTGCTCAGGCAGTGACCATAAAATGTAATCGTTTGATTGTGGATTAGGATTTGGTGCTACAGAATATATTACTCCTGTATCTGCATAACACACAGTTGCTGGCCCTGTAATAATTACATTAGTAATTACAATAGGTTTTCTGCAAGAAAATATTCCAATTATCAAGAATGAGATAAGAGCATACCGTAATAATTTTGAGTTTAAAAATCTCATTACTATATTTTTTTCAATTGATTTATAATACGTCTTTCAATTTTTTGAAAAGCAATTTAAAAAATTAATTTCTAATTGGCTTCTTTTTAACTTTATAGAGTAGATAAGTAAAAACAAGAGAATAATCTGATTTTATTAATCTCGTATCACTGTCTATATAATTATATTTTTGGATCAAATTTGGCTCCTTAAAGCGAGAAGTTTTATTGTTTAAGGTATTGGCTGAAATATAAGTTCTTATATCAAAGCCTAAACCAAAATTACCTATACGATAGGTAATACCTGTTCCAAGAAGTACAGAAACAACATACGAATTACGCAACTTATCTGAAGTAAACTTTTTTTCAAAACTTTCGACCTTTGTATCTACCCCACCATAAAGGTTAGTTATTTCCTTTTTTTCCTGTTCAATATTCAGAACACTTTTTCTCAAGTACTGATTATTGAAACCACCCATTAAATAAAAATTGAATTTTTTTTGCGATTTTAAAAAATAAAATTTATTTCCAAACCCTAATTGAAAGTATTTTGATTCTTCGGTGCTAGTCATTTTCCAAAGACTATCTTTTAATTCCAATTCTCTATTATAGTTTATTATAAAAAAGCCGGCATCAGCAAAAAAAGAAATTTTTTCAATTGCTCTATACTCCAGAATTAAATTGGTATTGAAAAACCTCTTCGCTTTAAAATCATTGTCATTTTTGATATTGGGTGTCACTTGGCCCTGGTATGACCTGCTAACCTGAACCCTAGGGATACTATAGTGAGGACGAATACCAAATGATAATTTTGGATACACATAATAATTATTAAATTTTCTTGAAAAATCATCAAGGCCAGTGTACTCTTTAATTTTAAAGGAAGGATTGTTTTTCAATAAGAGTCTGAAATTTCTATCAATTCCAGGCAAACTGTCTTTTTCAATGTTAGAATTTATCAATAAAACATAAGCGTTTTCCTTTTTATTTTTTGACAAAGAACAAGTATTTAAGCCGTTTTCAAGCATGGCAATACAATCTTCGTAACGCCCTGAATTATAAAGATCGGTTGCCTCTTCAATAATATTATCACAATAATTCTGAGCTGCCAAATTTTGGCCGCATAAAATTAATCCAATTATATAAATCCATTTTTTCATTATTTATTTTTACACGTTTTTTCATAAGGAATGGTTTCACTAATATTTTGAGACCATTCGGTTGACGTCAAATTTCTTTTTAACAGATCACAAAAAGAAGCTGATAATTTTTCGGTTGAAGGTTCAATTTTCCTTATAAAATGATCGGCCCCACACACATACAATTTGCCTTCATTATCGAATAGAAGATAACGGGATTTTGATTTTATGTCCTTTATCTCCAAAGGTTTCTGTACTTTTTTTGCTAAGTTAAATATTTTTATTGATTTGTCGGCAAATGCTACGGCAAGGATATTGCTGGAACCATTGAATGTAATTTTTTCAACAGTTGCATTGTTTTCTGAAATTGTAGAAATTAAATTTTCAGGACGTAACACTTTTTCCGTATCATAAAGTCTTATTTTTCCATCAGAATAACCAACAGCCAAAATACTTTTCCTGCTATTAAATTTCATCTGAACAGGTTTCGATTTTTCACTTTTAAATACCAGATTTGTTTTTTCAGAAGATAAATCAATAGTCAATAGATCACCATTGGCTAAAGAAACTGCAAGTTCTTTCCCATCAGGTAAAACAACAAGATCCTGTATAAGAGAACTTGCTTTTATTTTTTTTAGCAACTCAGCTCCACCTGCTGAATATTTCCAAACCACAATTATGCTATCTTTTCCTGAAGTAGCAAACAAACTTTTCAAACCATTGTATGCGATAACGCGCAAAGGTCCAATATGGCTTTTTATTAATTCTTTAACAAGAACAGGCTTTTTATAATCGGTAATATCCCAAATACAAACTGTACCATTTTCATGTCCACTTATTACAATATTGGGCCAATCGGTAAATGTTATAATTTCAAATGGGCTTGGATATTTTAATTTCCCTTGCTCTATTTGCTTCTCCGATTTGAGTTCCCATTTATAAATGTTCCCTCCTTTATCAGCTGATAGCATGGTATTATTGTCCACTATTAACAATGTACGTTGTTCTAATGACGGGAACATTTTAGGAGCGGCACCCTGCTTGTTCAAATTATTATAAGCACTGCGAACAGCACTGAAAATAACCGGGTCTTGTCCTTCACCTCCGTTATCCAATGTAAACTTATAAGCCTGAAATGCCAATAAACTTTGATACTGAGGGTCATCGTAGAATAATACAGATTTTAATGCAATACTTTGAGCCAATGAGATATTACTTATTCGAGAAGCTTCTTTTTCAGCTTTTTCAGCTTTATTTTTTGATACAATTGCATCCTGTTTTGCTTTTTCAGATTCAGTAAGTGCCAGCGTAGCGCGATCGGTCTCTGTTTGGGCACGGTCAGCATTTTGTTTAGCCTGTATTAAATTTTGACGGGCCTCCTTTTCAGCATTTTCGGCTACACCCTTTGCATATACTGCTTCTTGCTTTGATAATTCTGCGAGTTTTTTTGCTTTCATCGAAAATTTTTCACTCATCTCCGCCTTCGACATTTGGTTAAGGGCATTATTTTTAGCCTTATTTGCTAAATTTTCGGAAATTTTTGCTTCTTCAGTTTTCTGATTAGCTATCTCTTGTTGATTAAGCGCTTTGTTTCTTTCTTTAAAAGCAAAAGAAGTAAATCCGATTAAAATCAAACCTACAACTGAAGCAATTACTAATGCAGCTCTGCGTTTTCGTTTTATGGTTTTCTCACTTATCTTAATATAATCTGCTGCCGGACGGATAAATTGTGATGCCTCTTCTAATTTTTGGGCTGGGGATAAATTACTTGTGTCGTATTTTGCAATTAAATAAGGATTGGGATTTAAAGTTTTATACCAATTTTTGAAATATGTTAATGAACCTATTGTAAGTAAATAGTCTTTTGAGCGACTTTGCTCTTCCCACCTTTCCACTTGTTTTTTTAAGTCGTTTATTACAGAAACATTTTCATGATCTTGTTTTGTCCATTCTGCAAGCTCTGTCCAGTTTCTGATTAAAGATTCATGTGTAATGTCGAGAATATCCTCATCATTTAAGTCATTTGAACCTGTGAAAGAAGACAGAATATAGGGTTTTAGCAATGTATTACCCGGCTCCCGAAATATATTTACTAATCCTTCGATAAGTTTATTATCAACTTTTTCTCCAATTATTTGTTTTACCTCCAGTATAGTTGCACGGTTTCTTACAGCACGACTATCATTTATTTTGGTAAGGCAAGTGAAAATTTTTTTTAAAATTCTGTGGGCATCTTCTCTTGAAATATCTCTTCCAATATGTTTGCGGCAATAATCAACAGAAGATTCAAAAAGCTCCCGGGCATGAGCATTAAGCACATTGGCAAGAGAACCTCCTTCTAAAAACTTTTGTTTGTATTCAGGTTGATTATTATACCAGTCCGAAAACATGATTTTCTGATCCTCCGGGATTAATTTACCATCAATGCCTCCAACTTTTGCATAATGAATAATATCCATTTCCGCGGCATTATCTTGTACATGGCATTTCCAGATACTATTCAGAGCATGCTGCAAAATTGGAAGTTGATCAAGACCTTCACATTCGTTTATCAATGTTTCGATCAGCCTGTTGGAAATTTTATTTCCACTAAGTGTAGCAGGCTCTTCGATTACCTGGTGAACTTCTTTTCTTTTTAATCGGGGAACAAAAAACTGGCTAAAACCAATATATTCGGGTAAGCCCCTAAATACTGCACACTGTCCAACATAATCCGAACGCATGGTACAAATGATATATATAGGGAGATCTTCTGCAAGAGCAATTTTAGCGGTTTCGAGCAGTAGATTGATCACTGCTTGAGCATTAACAGATGCTTTACCGTTATTGTAGTTTTCTGAATTGGTGAAAAACTCTTCGAATTGATCTACAAGAATAAAAAGATTAGCTGCTTTTCTTTTTAATTTTTTTTGATCCGGTTCATTTGCACTATTCCATATCTGACCATTGTAATCAAGATAAAAAGGAGATTTTTTGTATAAATTTATTAAAGAGGAAAATCCAAAACTTAATTCCTTTTCAACATACGCAATATCGGTGTACCCCAATTTTTCGGCTAATGTAATTGCCATATTTTTCAATGGAGAGCGTTCCGGACGGAAATCTGCAATTAACCAGTTATTAAATTTTGCTTTGAAAAATCCTGCACGGGCATTGGGTATTACTCCGGCATATACAATAGACGATTTGCCATCACCGGAGGCACCGGTAAGCATTACAAATTTTTTCTCTTGTAGTTGAGAAGTAATTTTTTCGATATGTTCCTCTCTACCACGAAAAAAAATAGATTCTTCTTCGTTAAAAGGCCTCAGGCCGGGATAAGGACAAATTTTTTCTTCCTGCATTTTTTATGAAGCAGGTTTTAGGACAACTTTATCATACTGTATTTTTATCTCAAGTGGTATCAGCTCCCCTGCAACAATAAGTGAAATAACTTTTGGAGCAAGGAATTTTTTATTCGTGTTGGTGTGCGGGTCAATATCTCCTATTAAAAGAATTGGTGTATGAGAAGTGGCTCCTCCTATTTTTTTCCAAACCTGCTGTGCAAATGGTAATGCCCAATCAGCTGATTCTTTAAAATAAATAACAGCTAATTTGCTCTTTGATATTTGTTGCTTGCATAACTCTGAGTAATCAGTATCACTGTCCTGAATAATATTTAGCTTCTCAACAGGAACAATATCACTTAACATATCTAAAATGTCATTCGCTTCAATTTCGTCCAGTTGGTTGGAAATAAGAAAAATATCAGTAGAATTCAAATCAAATGAGATCAGCTCTTTCCTCTCCATTAGTGAGCGTATGTCATCTGCAAGCTGAATTGCAGACACTACATTGCTATATACCATACTTTTGGAAATATTATTTTTCACTTCGTTGATAAAATCCAATTGAAGGGATTCAATATTCAAAAGATCAGTTGAAGGAGGCTGCCAAACAAAAATTTTAAAGTCAGGATTTAGAAGAAGATATTTTTTAGCTTCCAGAAATTGAAACTTTGAAACTGAAACACCTGTATCAGTTAAAGGCTGGTATTCAGGGAAAAGAATATGAATAGAACAGTTTGAACCTGACAGTTGTTCAGATATTGATGGAAGACTGCCTTCGGTGAAATGCTTCTGATCTTCAACAACAGTCATTCCAGCTCTTTGCAAAACAGATGAAAGCTCATTTCGCAAAGCAGATTGCCCTTCGGAACAAAGAGAAAGAAATACTGTTACATTTGGATTATCGGACATATCAGGCGCTAAATTCAATTACAATAATAGCGAAAAAAAAGCGAATATTCAAGAGTTTCTTTAATTTAAGAAATGTGTTGGCTAAAAATCTAAAAGAGGGAAATTTGAGCGGCAAAAAATTATTCCTTTATACTGTTTTCTCAATATAATTTTCAATTAACCTTGGCACAGCATATTTATGAATATCCTCCTTTTTAATGGTAATACAGGTTTTGGAAAGTAATTTATTAAACGATTCCTTACAATCAATCTCCCAAAAACGCGCATAAATTTTCTGATGGCTTAAAACATGTTTATAGCTGGCAGATACTAATTTTACTGTATATTTAGTAGTGGCGATAAAACTTTTCCATTCCTGTGATCTTAAAAATTGTTCTTCATTTAACTCTACATTGGTTTCAATTAAAGGAAAGTCATACAGGTTGGTCCAGATATCTTTTTCAGTCCGCTTATTAAGCGCAGTGCTTGTTTTATGATTCAATACGATATAATTAAAATAACGATCTCTAACTTTTATTTTCTTTTCTTTAACCGGTAATTCCGAAACACGTTTCTTAGAATAAGCGAAACACATTGTATTTAAAGGGCAAATGGAGCAATCAGGAGAAACTGGTTTACATTGGATCGCACCAAACTCCATAATAGCCTGATTATGGGTTGCCGGATTTTTTTTATCGATCAATTCGTTCGCTAACGAATAGAATTCCTTTTTTCCTTGTGAACTATCAATAGGCGTTTCAATACCAAATACACGCGACAATACACGATATACATTTCCATCAACCACAGCGTATGGTTGATTAAATGCAAAGGACGCAATAGCGGCAGCGGTATATTCGCCCACACCTTTCAATAAAAGAATATCATTGTATTGATCCGGAAATTTGCCTTTATAGTTATCCGTAATAATTTTAGCGGTAGTGTGCAAGTTTCGTGCGCGGGAGTAGTAACCCAGGCCTTGCCACAACTTCATCACCTTTTCATTTTCCGCTTTGGCTAAATGTTTAACGGTAGGAAATTCTTGTGCAAATTTCAGGTAATAAGCCATTCCCTGGTCTACCCTTGTTTGTTGCAAAATAATCTCCGAAAGCCAAATCAAATAAGCATCTTTGGTATTACGCCATGGGAGATCGCGTTTATTTTGTTGGTACCAGTTTGTTATTTTTTTTGAGAAGGGATGCATATAAAGTAAAGAGTTGGGATATATGCTTTAGGGGTATATAACAGAAATTCGTGGTTATTTTTTCCTGCAGATCTCAGTAATTTACGCAGATATTTCTACGTTCACCAACGAAATCTGCAGGAAATTTCTTTACCAATTTAACGTAGATCAGCATTGATCTCTTTTAACATTTCTGATCCCGGACAAAGATCTGATTTAGTTAATGAGTTTAACGGCCTGTCGCTTGTTTGAAGCATTTCGTGAAGGTCGCTGCAATCAGGGTTCACATATAACAAACCAGTTAATATTTCGCCTTTTGCTCTTGCATTTTGTACCGCATTCATTGCGGATAACCTATTTAAAGGATCCCAATCCTGTGCAAGTTTATTTAAAGAAATGTATGACCCATCGTGCATTTTTACTTGTTTCGTGGTTCCTTCCTCATACGTTGTGGTAATCTCAGTCATTTCAGGAACAAAATCCACTGTGGCTGTTGCTTCAACATGCTGACGAACATAATCGTAAGATTTAGTTGACCCAACATTGTTATTAAAAGTAACACAAGGTGAAATTACATTGATAAAAGCAAAACCAGGGTGATTCAATGCGGCTTTGATAAGAGGTACTAATTGTGTTTTATCACCCGAAAAACTTTGAGCAACAAACGTAGCTCCCAGTTCAATAGATAAACTGGCCAGATCAATGGATTCAAATAAATTAATGTTACCTGATTTATTCTTAGAACCCTGATCCGCAGTTGCAGAATCTTGTCCTTTTGTAAGTCCGTAACAGCCATTGTTCATTACGATATAAAGCATATTCAGGTTACGTCTGATAACATGAACAAATTGCCCCATACCAATAGATGCAGTATCTCCATCTCCTGAAACACCTAAATAAATAAGGTCGTTGTTAGCAAGATTTGCGCCTGTTGCAACAGAAGGCATCCTTCCATGAACTGAATTAAATCCATGTGAATTACTAAGGACATAAGCAGGAGTTTTTGAGGAACAACCTATCCCTGAAAGTTTCGCCAGTTTATGCGGCTCAATATTCATTTCATAACAAGCTTGTATAATTCCTGCACTTATTGAATCGTGCCCGCATCCTGCACAGAGTGTAGAAAGAGCACCTTCATAATAATCAACAGTGTAACCCAGTTTATTTTTTACAAGTTCAGGATGGCGGAATTTCGGACGGATATATGTCATGTTAGACGTGAGATATTAGATGTGAGATATTAGACATTAACTATGTTCTTAGAATTTAGAAATTTTCAATTTAGAATTTAAAGCCAATGTGATCTGCTTGAAAATATTATCGGCAGTGATAGGCATACCATCATAATTAAGAACGGAGATCATTTTTTGAGGGTCGGCTCCTAACTCAATAAGCAAAAGGCTTTTCATCTGCGCATCACGATTTTGTTCAATAACAAATACCTTTTCATGTGAATCGATAAAATCCTGTACTGTTTGATTGAATGGGAAAGATCTGATACGAATTGCATCAACAAAAATTTGTTTCTGATTCAAAAGATCTATTGCTTCTTCAGCAGCATACTGCGATGTTCCGAAGAAAAGAATTCCATTTTCAAATTGATTTTTATCCTGATATAATTGTGGTGCCGGCACTAAACCTTTGGCAGTATTCCACTTTTTAATTAATCTGTCAACATTGCGCTGATAGGCTGCTCCGTCTTCAGTATAGGTAGCATATTCGTCACGAGAAGTACCACGGGTAAAAAACGAACCTTTGGAAGGGTGCGTTCCAGGGTAAGTACGGTATGTTATACCATCATTATCCACATCTAAGTATCGCCCGAATTTTACAATTTTATCAAGAGCTGCTGCATCAAGCACTTTCCCTCTGTTATATTCTCGTTTATCGTCCCACTCAAATGGAGGAGAAACGTGATCGTTCATTCCTAAGTCAAGATCCGTAAGCATGATCACGGGTGTTTGCAATTGCTCCGCAAGATCAAAGGCATCAACTGTAAGTTCAAAACATTCTTTAGGTGTGGAAGGGAAAAGTAATACATGTTTGGTATCGCCATGAGAAGCATAAGCTGCTTCAAGAATGTCGGATTGTTGTGTTCTGGTTGGCATTCCGGTGGATGGTCCTGTACGTTGAACATCGATCAATACTGTTGGGATCTCAGCAAAATAAGCCAAGCCAAGAAATTCATTCATTAATGAAAGTCCGGGGCCACTAGTTGCAGTGAATGAACGGGCACCATTCCAATTAGCACCAATCACCATTCCAATAGCAGCTAACTCATCTTCTGCCTGAACAATGGCTACATTTTTTTTACCTGTTATTTTATCTACACGAAACTCTCCTGCATACGAACTAAATGCTTCAACTACCGATGTAGATGGGGTAATTGGATACCAAGCTGCTACAGTTGCACCTGCATAAACGGCACCTAATCCACATGCTGAGTTACCATCGATCATAATTGAATCACCAATCAGATCACGTCTTTCCACACGGATATCTAAAGGGTATTTAAAATTAGCCTGAATATAATCAACCCCTAATTTCAAAGCTTTTACGTTAGCAGGAATTAATTTTTCTTTTCCTTTAAATTGTTCTCCAAGAAGTTCTTCAAGTACAGCAAACTCAATTTCAAAGAGTGCTGCAAGGGCTCCTACGTAAATTATATTTTTAAATAGTTGTCGTTGACGCGGATCGGTATATGCTTCGTTACACATTAACATCAGTGGAACGCCAATGTAATTAATATCTTCGCGAATGTATTGATCATGCAGTTTTTTTGAACTGTCGTATAAAAAATATCCACCCGGCCTTACGCTGGCAACATCATTTAACATGCTCTGTGGATTCACCGAAACAACAAGGTCTATTCCTTCTCTGCGACCCAAATAGCCTTTTTCACTGATCCGTACTTCATACCATGTAGGCAATCCTTGGATATTAGAAGGGAAAATATTTTTTGGTGTAACAGGTATTCCCATCCTGAATATTGCTTTGGTAAAAAGAAAATTCGCACTAGCAGAACCTGTTCCATTTACATTTGCAAATCGTACTACAAAATCGTTTACTTTATTATCAATTAATGACATGCTTTTTTTCCTGCTTTAGTAACGTTATAAAAGAATTTAGTCATGTCCCATGCTGATGTAGGGCATCTCTCCGCACACAATCCACAGTGAAGGCAAACATTTTCATCCTTCGCCATTATTCTGTTGGTGGGTAGTACGCTTGACACATAAATATCCTGACTTAAATTTGTAGCCGGTATTTTTAACATGGAACGCAGATCGCTTTCCTCCGCATTATCAGTAAAAGTGATACATGCAACCGGACAAATATCAACACAAGCATCGCACTCAATACATTTATCAGTGGTGAAAACTGTTTGAACATCGCAGTTAAGGCAGCGTTCAGCTTCTTTGAAACCGGTGATATGATCAAATCCAAGCTCTACTTCTTTCTTGATATTTGTAAGGGTTTGTTTTTTATCAGCCTGTGGAACCACATGTCTATCATCATTCACAACCTCACTGTCGAAAGCCCATTCGTGAATACCCATTTTCTGACTTACCAGATTTACATAAGGTGAAGGGCGAACATTCAAATCCTGATTGGTACACATCAAGTCAATTGAAATAGCACCTTGATGTCCTTGAGCTACTGCGGTAATTACATTTTTTGGTCCGAAAGAAGCATCGCCACCAAAAAACACTTTACTGTTTGTTGAAGCAAATGTAACCGCATCAACAACAGGCATTCCCCATTTATCGAATTCGATACCAAGATCGCGTTCTATCCAGGGAAAACTATTCTCCTGACCCACTGCAATAAGTACGTCATCAGCTTCAATGAAAACATCGGGGCCACCTTCAGGCACTAATTGTCTTTTTCCTTTGTCATCATAAACCGCTTTTACTTTTTCAAACATCATCCCTTTCAATTTGCCATTTTCAACAACAAAAGATTTAGGAACATGATTATCAATGATAGGAATATCTTCGTGGGCAGCATCTTCTTTCTCCCAGGGAGATGCTTTCATTTCTTTGAACGGACTGCGTACAACTACTTTCACTTCTTCCCCACCTAACCTGCGCGCAGTGCGACAACAATCCATTGCTGTATTTCCGCCACCGAGTACAATTACTTTTTTCCCAATTTGTTTTGTATGTTCGAAAGCAACACTTCCCAACCAGTTAATTCCCAGGTGAATATTTGCTGCTCCTTCATTTCTACCCGCTAAGTCAGGAAGGTCTCGGCCTTTAGGAGCGCCAGTTCCAATGAATACAGCATCGTAATCTTTACTTAATATTTCTTTAAGACTGGATACATACGTATTGAAATGAGTATGAATACCAAGATCTAAAATATAATTTACTTCTTCGTTAAGCACTGTTTCAGGAAGACGAAAAGCAGGAATCTGGCTGCGCATAAAGCCTCCACCTGATTTATGCTCATCATATAAATGAAGCTCGTACCCAATGGTTGCAAGATCTCGTGCAACGGTTAAGGAAGCAGGACCTGCACCAACTAAAGCTACCTTTTTACCATTTGATGGGAAGGGTGCTTGAGGCATGTGTTTTTTTACATCTCCTTTATTATCGGCTGCAACACGTTTTAGACGACAAATAGCCACAGGCTCCTCATCAACACGCCCTCTGCGGCATGCAGGTTCACAAGGACGATCGCAAGTACGACCTAATACACCGGGGAATACGTTAGAATCCCAGTTGATCATATAAGCTTCTGTATATTTTTGTTCCGCAATAAGTCTTATATATTCAGGAACAGGAGTATGAGCAGGACAAGCATGCTGGCAATCGACCACTTTATGGAAATATTCCGGGTCATTGATATCTGTTGGTTTCAAATATTTTTCTTTTAAATATTAATAATTCCTTTTCCTATTCTATGATCAGTTCGGTATCGTTTCTCAAAAATATCTAAAATTTCGGAAATAAAAAAATTTGCGAACATTATAAAAATACTATTTTTAATTTAAATCTATTGTATTGGAAACTAAAAGGTTTACATATTATTTCAGCCCGTACTTATTTTTATATTTTTGGTAAAGTTTTTTTTGATCATTATCCAGATCAATGCTGATGCCCTTCAAATAAGCCTTTTCCACATTATTGGTTCGCATATCCAGGGCATCGCCAGTTGAAATAAACAAATTAGCATCTTTACCTACCTCAATGCTTCCCGTTGTTTCATCAATACCCAATATTTTGGCAGTATTTAGGGTAATTGCTTTCAAGGCTTGTTCTTTTGTTAATCCGTAAGCAGCGGCAGTTCCAGCCATAAAAGGCAAATTTCGTGTACCCATCGCTTCCATACTGCCTTCGTTATTCAAGCAAAATAATACGCCTGCCTTTTGCAATAAATAAGGAAGTTTAAAAGGTAAATCTGTATCGTCTTCGGGATGTTCCGGCAGATCATGTAAGCGGGAAACAACAACTGCAATATTATTTTCTTTTAATAGATCTGTTAGCATCCAACTGTCTTTTCCGCCAACAATAGCAACTAGCTTTAAGCCATATTGTTTTGCAAAATTCACAGCCTCAATAATTTCTTTTACATTATCAGTATGAATATAAATTGTTTGTTTTCCATTGAAAACCTCTTTCATCGCTTCAAAACGGAGATTTTTTTCTTCTTTTATTTCGGATTCATTATATGCTTTTGCATCAGAAAATAATTTTTTCAGTTCATTTGTTTGTTTTGTATACTCCTTATTTTTTTCATAAGGCCCCGGGTAAATATTGTCTTCATCCAAAAACTTTCGGGTTTGAATACGTGGCCAGTTAATATGCAATCCATCATCAATTTTGTATGCTGCATCCTCCCAATTCCAACCGTCTAACATCAATACGCTTGAAGTGCCTGAGATCAAACCACCTCGAGGTGTTATTTGTGCCAACAAAACCCCATTGCTTCGAATGGTAGGAATGATCCTAGAATCTGTATTATAAGCGATCAATGAACGTACATTAGGCAATAATGCGCCAACTTCTTTAAAATCATTTGAAGCACGCACTGCTTCCATTTCCGATAAACCTAAAGTGGAGTTTGGCGCTATAATCCCTGGATACACATGCTTTTCTGATATATCAATAATTTCATCATAAGCTGTTTTATCAACTTTTGCAGTCCTTGCATCAGCAACCAAGATAATTTTGCCATTTTTTATTCCGATAACTGAATTTTGAATTATGCTATCAGTACCTAAATGTGCGATACCATTCATTAGCAAAATGTTTTTTAGCTGGGCATTTGCGGTGATGGATAAAAAAATGGTTAGGATAAAAAATATTTTTTTCATTTGTTTAGGCTTATAAAAAAGTACTGCGTATGATAGGAACGCGGATCTATTAAGATTTTTAAGATTAAAAATGATTCTTATTTGTTTTACGTATGATTTTTTTATGTTTTTACCTGTTTGTTATAATTGTTTGTGTTTTTTGAATTCGTTAGATAAAACTTTTCTTTTGTATTGTGCTTCTTTTCCAAAATTAAGGAGTAAACCAACTTCAATATCAGTTGCTTTAATGTAATTAACTAATTGCGCTTCATGCTCTGCCATCAAATCTTCGGCAGCTTTCAACTCTATAATTACTTTGTTTTCAACTACGATATCCGCAAAATACAATCCAACATTTTGACTATCATAAAACACATCAATCTGTTTTTGCTTCTCGCACTCTAATCCTAATTTCCGTAATTCAATTACCATGGCATTTTCATATATTTTTTCTAAAAATCCATAGCCAAGCACATTATAGACATTAAAGTAAGCCTTCAATATTTTCGCAGTAATATCAGAATGTTTAAAATTGCCAAGCATAATAACAACATGTTTTTTTATCCTTTAAAATCATAAAAATCTTAATAGATCCGCGTTCCATAATACACCGAGGAGTATCTAATCATTATTCATATAATCCAATTCCATCGAATCACAACCATACAATTTCTGTTTTTTTGGAACCGGTTTTTGAGTTGGCGCGCCACCTTTTTTGTCATCGATCATCCTTTGGATAATGCGTGCACGCTCTTTCTGAATATCATCACGTAATTTAATATCCTCATCTTTATCAAAGTAAATAAGTCCGTCAACAATAGTTTTTTCAACCTTTGCATAAATAGACAAGGGATTATCAGACCACAAAACAAGGTCTGCATCTTTGCCAACTTTAATACTTCCAACTTTATTATCGATATGCAATAATTTTGCAGGATTAAGTGTTACCATTTTCAAGGCTTCTTCTTCAGTCATTCCTCCGTATTTAACAGATTTGGCGGCCTCTTGATTTAGTCTGCGCCCCATTTCTGGATCATCAGAATTGATAGCAGTGATAATCCCCATTTGTGTCAATAAAGCAGCATTGTAAGGTATCGCATCCTGAACTTCCATTTTATATGCCCACCAATCACTGAAGGTAGAGGCACCGGCTCCATGCGTTTTCATTTTATCGGCAACCTTATATCCTTCTAAAATATGCGTGAACGTATTAACTTTAAATCCCATTGAATCCGCCACATGCATCAACATATTAATTTCGGACTGAACGTAAGAATGGCAAGTGATAAATCGCTTTTTATTTAAAATTTCTGTCAATGCCTCTAATTCCAAATCTTTTCGGAATGGAGCAGAACTATTTTTTGCTTTGTCAGATAATAAACTAAACGCTTTTTGTTTCGCATCATATTCTTTTGCTCGTATAAAACTATCGTAATACACTTGTTCCACACCCATTCGGGATTGTGGGAAGCGAATGATATTAAAATCACCAAAATTGCTTTGCTTAACATTTTCACCCAGTGCAAATTTGATGAAGCCGTCCGCTTTTGCAAATTTCATTTCTTCAGGTGATTTACCCCAGCGTAATTTAATAAGAGCAGATTGCCCACCTATCGGATTAGCGGATCCATGAAGCAACTGAGCAGAGGTCACACCACCAGCCAATTGACGATAAATATTAATATCTTCTGAATTTACAACATCGCCAATCCTAACCTCAGCACTAGATGCTTGCGCTCCTTCATTAACTCCATTGGAAATTGCAATATGCGAATGTTCATCAATAATGCCTGCAGTAAGATGTTTGCCAGTACCATCAATTATTTTTGCAAAAGCCAGTTTTGTTGCAGTGATATTATCAGCTATACGAACGATACGCCCTTCAGTAATATATACATCCTGATCTTTTAAAACACCGTCTGATTCATTCGTCCAAACAGTAACATTCTTAATTAAGATAGCTTCGTAGCGGTTTTTAAAATCGTACACTATTTTATCAAACCGATCCCGATCCTCCAATTTTTTTCCATACGCACAAAAGGGATAAATTACTTGTCCGACTTTTAATGCTTCCTTTTTAGATGAATCTTTTTTCTGTTCAGGTATGAACCCTGTCTTAAAGGTCGCACTCCAGTCAATCCAATCACCATCGGCCGTTTGGCCTTTTCCATTCATTTTCAGTGGTTCACTATTTATATTTCCGCTCAATCGAATTGTTCCAATTATCCCATTCGGACTGTAGGTTTCTTTGGTAGAATTAAAAGAAACTGAAACAGAATTACCCGAAACAGTAATATTTACGGGTATCTTAACTGTATCAATTAAAACGGTCCCTTTTAATTTATCTAAGTCCCCCTCAACTTTTAATTTGTAAATACCGTTTTTATCATAGGAAAAATCATAATCTCCTCTAATATCAATGCTATTGTAATCATTTATTTTATAAGGAATGCCTCGGATCCAATTTTCGTAGATGATCGTTTTTTCATCAAATAAATTTCCGGACGTAATAATAAAGTTCGCTATCATTCCACTTTTTAGTCTTCCAATTTTATCAGATACATTCAATAATTCAGCAGGTGTAACTGTTAACGATTTTAATGCTTGCTTTTCCGACAAGCCGTAAAAGATGGCCTTCCGAAGGTTTTTCCAGAAATCTTTTTTATCTTTTAGATCGGCTGTGGTGATCGCAAATTGAATAAAATATTTTTCCAATGCAAAGGGATTAAGAGGAGCCATTTCCCAATGTTTTAATTCAGTTAATGAAACATTAACAGCATCATAAGCATCTTCAACATCATAAGCGGCAGGGAAATTAAGCGGAATAATAAATTTACAATTTGTTGCTTTTAGATCATCCAATCGCTGATATTCATTTCCGGATCCTTTGATGATGTATTTTATTTTAAATTCGTCTCCAATTTTATCAGCACGCAAAACGCTTAATTTATCAGTAGTTTCAATTATCTGCGAAAGCGTTTGCAAATTGTTAAATGCATCTAACGAAATGTTGTATTCTTTTTTTGTTTTATCTTTTTTATACCATTCAGCATCTAAATAAGTCTGACGTAATAAAGCAATTGACCCCATTAAAGAAGAAGGATAATCCTGCATTGAGGTTCCTTTATCAAATGAATACATTGCTGCCGCTTTATCATTGATCATCAATTCATTTTCACGCCCTTCGCCCAAAGCAACAACAGCTGCTGAACCACGCACAATACCATCTTTTTGAAAGGTGAGTACGGCACCAAACCCCATTTTACGCATCTCTTCAGCGGCTCTGTTATCTTTGATGAAAATTTTGTTTGCTTCCACCTCGCCTTTAATTGCCTGATTCCAGCCATAAGCTCCTTTCGTATTACTCTCCATTTGAGGGTACGGTCCACGACTGCCGGTCCTTAGTTCGGGCATCCCGTAATTGGTATACGCATCGATCAAAGCAGGATAAATGGATTTGCCTTTTAAATCATAAACCACAGCTCCCTTAGGTATTTCCGTTTTTTCAGTAACAGAAATTATCAACCCATCTTTGATCAACAATACGCCCTTTTCAACTATTGTCTCATGATCCACAAAAATTTTAGCGTTCGTAAATGCATAAACAATATGATTTTGATTTGAAATACCGTTAACCGGGAACGTTTGTTGGGCAAGGGCTGTATTCCATAAAGCAAAAGCAAAAAGGAATAAAAATATGTTTTTCATGTCAGGTAATTAAAATCTTGCAAAAATGATCGATAACAAATTTAATATTTTAAAATGATTTCTCACTAAATTAGAACCATCCGAAAATCGTCAGATTATTGTTACTTTTGAGCGGACAAAAAAATTAAAAAAAATGGAAACAGGAATACGTCACACACATTTATTATCGGTAATCTTATTTTTACTGATCTATCTTATTAAAACAGTTTTGCTTTTATCAAATAAAAATGAAGGCTTAGCTAAATTTACAAAAGTGGTTAAAGTCCCTGAAATGATTGTTTCTACTTTGTTTTTAGCAACAGGTATTTATTTGCTTACACAAATACCGGAAATAAAATCCTTGCTGATCATCAAGATCGTTGCAGTATTAATTTCAATTCCATTAGCTATTATTGGCTTTAAAAAGAAAAACAAGGTCTTAGCTGTGTTATCACTATTATTGATAATTGGGGCTTATGGAATGGCGGAGATGAGCAAAAAACAAAAATCAAAATCAATGGAGGCCGTATCAGGATCCACTTTAAACGGCCAGGAATTATTTAACGCCAGCTGCATCTCCTGCCATGGTGCTGATGGAAAATTGGGATTGATGGAAGCTTCGGATCTATCTATATCCACTATGGAGTTTGCCGCAAAAATAGAACTTATAAAAAACGGAAAAGGGGCTATGACTCCATTCGCTGAAATACTTACTGAGGAACAAATCAAAGCTGTTGCTGAATATACTGAATCACTGAAAAAATAAAAATTTCTAATTTCCTGTTAAGGTTTTTAAACGATCTTGAAACCTGTAAATAAAATAAAAATGCACGATACCTCAAAAAAACAGGAAACAGCGATATTGGTTGGATTGATCAGCCGAACTCAGGACGAAGAAACGGCAAAGGAATATCTTGATGAGCTTGAGTTTTTGGCCGATACTGCCGGAGCAAAAGTTTTGAAGCGATATACGCAGCGTTTAGAACATCCTGATTCCCGAACATTCATTGGTTCCGGGAAGTTAAATGATATATGCACTTATGTGATAGAACACAAAATTGATATCGTTATTTTTGATGATGAACTTTCTCCTGCGCAACAACGGAACCTTGAGAAAGAAGTGAATGCTGAAAAAGAAATTAAAGTAAAAGTTGTAGACCGCACACGTTTGATTCTTGACATTTTTGCCTCACGGGCACGCACCGCCCACGCCAAAACCCAGGTAGAGCTTGCTCAATCTATTTATTTATTACCTCGTCTTACAAAAATGTGGGATCACCTCGATCGTATCAAAGGCGGTATTGGTATGAAAGGGGCAGGTGAAACAGAAATTGAAACTGACAGACGTATTGTACGTGACCGTATTGCATTGCTGAAAGATCGCCTTAAAACTATTGACAGGCAAATGGAAACGCAGCGTAAAAACCGTGGAGAGATGATAAGGGTTGCTTTAGTAGGCTATACCAACGTAGGTAAATCTACTATCATGAATATGTTAAGTAAAAGCGAAGTGTTTGCTGAAAATAAATTGTTTGCAACACTTGATACCACTGTGCGTAAAGTAGTGATAGAGAACTTGCCATTCCTGCTTTCTGATACGGTTGGATTCATTCGTAAATTACCTACCACACTGGTAGAATCGTTTAAATCAACATTGGATGAAGTACGTGAAGCCGACATTTTAATACATGTTGTGGATATTTCCCATTCCGGATTCGAAGACCAGATAAATGTTGTAAATCAAACGCTAAGCGATATTGGTGCCGGAGACAAACCAACTATCCTTGTTTTTAATAAAATAGATGCGTTCACTTTTGATCAAAAAGATGTGGATGATCTTTCGCCAATTACAAAACACAATATCAGTTTAGAGCAATTGAAAAAAACATGGATGAGTAATTTAAATGCTCAATGTGTTTTTATTTCCGCTGCTGACAAACAAAATATTGATGAGTTTAAAAGCGTGCTTTATGAAAGGGTAAAAGAAATGCACCTTAAGCGTTATCCTTATAATAAGTTTTTGTATTAGATTGGATCAATTTTTTTACCTGTTTTTTTATAAGACTTCCATTCCTTTTGGGCGTTCCTCCTTTCTGAAAAAGAAAGGGGCGGGCTTTCCGCTTCAATCTTTTCTAAACAGAAAAGGATTTACGCTCCAATCCCTAACGCAACATTACTAATGATGAGCATTTTCTTGTTCAAAATGGTTTCCTTTTGTTCTCTATCTTTTGTAAAAGTTATGACAAAACAGCAATCTAATTTACTGATTTACTCTTGCTTTGCAAGATCCAACCTTATTCGATAAGCCACACCAATATTAAAAACCGGGTAGCTTTTTAGTGGAGTATAAACGGGATTACGGAAAGTTTCAATTTTGGTATTGTACGTATATTGCCAAGGACTTTTACCGATAGAATAGCCAAGTTCCCCAAAAATTAGAACTTTTTTGTATATAAAATAATCTACGAATAATTTCAACTGCATTTCATTATAACGAACATAATCCAGGTTTTCCGTTTTTGCTAACCGAAAAGATCGTGTAAGTGATTTAAAATTTACGCCTGCATATAATTTATTTTTCACAACAGCATATTCTACTTTATAGCTCGTAGGCAGGATACCATATAAATTTAATCTATCAGACACTTTCCAGTCGAGCCCAACCAACGGCATAAAAAAGTTTCCAAAAGCTTCTCGGTTATAATATAAACCTGCCTTTATTTTTAATTTTTCATTGTGTACATAGTTCTCTAAAAAAATTCCACCTAATTGAAAATCATAATTTTCAACAGCATCTTTAAAATCAGAGGCAATTTTTGGAATACCCATTATTACAGTTTTCCATTTTTTGTTTTTTGATAAAAACTGGAATCCTAAAGGCATGGAAACATTGTACAATTTTGAAGTATAAGAAGAATCAGGGGTAATTGTAGAACTGATCATTTCGTTGTTTAAGCGGATCAATAAGGTATTACCGTTCTTAAATTCTTTTGGTAAAAAAAAATTCAGAAAATAATCATCGGTTTTATTTTTCCAGTTTGTATTGTCTTTATAAGCAGATGAAAATGTTTGGCAGTTAAAACTAACAATATCAACATATGGCTGGGAAAATGTCTTATTTGCCAATAGAATAAGTAGAAAGAATAAAAAAGGGGTGATTTTTTTCATTTGAAAGATAATGTATTCAACAAAGGAATAAAAAAAAACCGAATGCTGATTCCCAAATAAAAAATCCTTTTACTTGTCTTTTAGTTGAATTAGCCCGAAATCTTTAATTCTGATGATATGATTAAGCTTGAGCCTGCTTTTAATGCTTAAAAATAATAAAAAATAAAAAAAATAAAAAAAAACGCCTCGGAAACTTTGAAAATGAAAAACGTTTCCATAGTTTTGCCCCCGAAATTATAAATTTAGTAATGGAAACAAAGGACAGGATATTAAAAGGCGCGGAAGAATTGTTTTTTAAGTATGGCATTAAAAGTATTACCATGGATGATATCGCCAAACATTTAGGCATATCGAAAAAAACCATTTATCAATTTTATTCCGATAAAAATGAAATAGTTGAAAAACTAATGGTTCAACGCTTGCAAACAAATGAATGTGAGTTTCAGCAAATAGCAAAACAATCTACAAATGTAATAGAGGAAGTTTTTGAAATGATGAAACATATGGGGGTAATGTTTTCTCAAATGAATCCGAATTTGTTTTATGATATGCAAAAATACCATCCCGGCTCATGGAAAATATTCAAACAATTTAAAGAAAATTGTATCGAGCGCATGGTGGAAGATTCCGTTAAACGAGGAATTGAACAAGGTTTAGTTCGTGAGGACATCAATACAAAAATTATTGCCAGATTAAGAATGGAAGAGGTTGAAATGGGGTTCAATCCCCAAGCTTTTCCGCCTGATAAATTTAAAATTGTTGATGTACAATTAGCGCTACTCGACCATTTTTTACATGGAATTTGCACACTAAAAGGACATAAATTAATAAATAAGCATAAACAAGTAACAGAAGAAGAGTAAATGACCTTTGTTATTTCAAATTTTAACATAAAAGATCGAAATTTCAAGGAAACAAAAAATAAAATGAAAAAAATAATTTTAATATTTGGATTAGGAGCAATGGCAGTAGGCTCTTTTGCACAGGCGAATGACAGCGTAAACTACTCGTTTTCTATTCAACAATCGATTGACTTTGCATTACAAAATCAACATGATATAAAAAATGCGATGATCGATCAGGAAATAGCAAAGAAAAAAGTAAATGAAATAATGGGATTGGGGCTTCCGCAAATCAATGCTAGTTTTGATGTGAAGGATTTTTTGGAAATACCAACTACTGTAATTCCAGGTGCTGGTGGTGGACCATTTGGAGGTGCCCCAGGATCTGATGCGATTTTAAAATTTGGAACTCAATATAATGCTTCCGCAGGACTTGATGCAAGTCAATTAATTTTTAGCGGAGACTATTTTTTAGGATTACAAGCATCGAAAGTGTATCTGGAGCTTTCCACAAAAGCCATACAACGTTCACAAATTGAAATAGCCGCAACGATTAGCAAAGCATATTATACGGTTTTGATAAATGAAGAAAGAATGAAATTAATGGATGTGAATATTGTTCGAATAAAAAAAGCAATGGACGATACCAAAATTTTAAATGATAATGGTTTTGTAGAAAAAATTGATCTGGACCGCTTAACCGTTACCTACAATAATTTATTGATAGAGCAGGAAAAAGTTCAGCGACTGTTGAAGCTTGGAACTTATTTACTAAAATATCAAATGGGAATGGATATAAATGCTTCACTCAAATTGTCGGATAAATTATCCGATGTAAAACTTGATGTAAGCAATAATGTGACGGGCGAAAAATTTGATTATTCAAAAAGAATAGAATACAATTTGTTTGAAACTCAATATAAACTTGCAGGTTTGGATTTAAAAAGAAATCGTTATTCATACCTTCCTAATGCATTTGCTTATGGCAGCATAAGTGGAAGCGCTTACAGAAACACGTTTAGTATTTTTAGCACAGGCTACGGATGGTACCCAACGGCATTAATTGGAGCTAAGGTTACTATGCCCATATTCACAGGCTTACAACGTAGCGCTAAAAACCAACAGGCAAAGCTTTCCTTACAAAAAGCAGAGAACAATATAGAATTTATTAAAAAATCAATTGATCTGGAACTAAGCTCTTCGATGACCATTTTACAAAATGCATCGGTATCCCTTGAGAATCAAAAGAAAAACATTGCTCTTGCTGAAGAGGTATATCGTTTATCTAAACTAAAATATGAGCAAGGTGTTGGTTCAAACATTGAAATGATAACAGCCGAAACGGCTTTAAAAGAATCGCAAACAAACTATTTCAATGCCTTGTTCGATGCCTTGGTTGCAAAAATAGATTTTGATAAAGCAAACGGTAATTTAAAGTAATAAAAGAAATCGCAAAGTTGCGGAGAAACCAATAAAAACAAAAAAAAATAACAGTCATGAGCCTCTGCGCCATTATTGTGAAATAAATAAACAATCAATATAATTATGAAAAAATTATTTTTAATACCTGTACTCGCAATATCAATGATAGCCTGTAATTCGGGAACAGATAAAAAAACAGAACTTGAAAATCTTAAGAAACAAGAGTCTGAATTAAAATCAAAAATAGCAGTGTTGGAAGCTGAACTGAATGAAGGAAAAGATTCTTTAGCTACCGGAATTGCAGTAGTAGTAGCTTCATTAAAACCTGAAATTTTTAAAAATTACATTGATGTGCAAGGCAGGGTTGACGCGGATGAAAATATTAGCGTGAGTACTGAAATGCCTGGTACAATTACAAAGATAAATGTAAAGGTTGGTGATCAGGTAAAAAAAGGGGAAGTACTTGCAGAAACTGATTCACGTATCGTTAACCAAAACATTGCCGATTTGCAGGTAAACTCTGATTTGGCAAACCAAATTTGTGAAAAACAAAAAAACCTCTGGGACCAAAAAATTGGAACGGAAATTCAATATCTCCAGTGTAAAGCCAACAAAGAGAGTTTGGAAAAAAAGATGACCATTTTGCAACAACAATTAAATATGACCAAAATTATTTCTCCAATTAACGGAACTGTTGATGCTATTGACACAAAGATAGGACAGCTTGCTGCACCTGGCATGCCAGCCATCAGGGTGATCAATTTTTCTAATTTAAAAGTAAAAGCTGATGTTGCCGAAAGTTATGCATCAAAAATTAAAAAGGGTACTGAAGTTATTGTTCGTTTCCCTGATACAAAAGATTCTGTAATAACAAAAGTGAATTTTGTATCACGTGCCATCAGCAACAATACTCGCTCTTTTAGTGTTGAAGTTTTATTGGATGAAAAAAATGAATATCACCCCAATATGGTTGCAAAATTGAATATCAATGATTATCAATCACAACAACCGGTCATTGTTATTTCTGTTAAAGCAATTCAAAAGGACGAAACTAACGCATCGTTTGTATATGTTGCTGAAGGCAATATTGCAAAAAAACGCATTATTACATTAGGTAAAGAATACAACGGAAAGGCAGAGATAATAAGCGGATTAAAAGAGAGCGATATTTTGATAACAGCGGGGTATGATGTGGTTAATGATGGCGATGTAATACAGTATAAAAAATAAAAGATTACCACTAAGGCGCAGAAACGCCTGGGAATATAAAAAAACTAAATAATGGCTTTGCGCCTCCGCTTCTTGCGGTAAAAAAAACATAAAATGAATTTCAAAGAATTTAAACTATCGAGTTGGGCAATTGATAATAAAATAAGTGTGTACGTACTTACTCTTATTATTACAATTACTGGTCTATTATCCTACAACAGCATTCCAAAAGAAAGCTTTCCTGATATTGTAGTACCTACCATTTACATAAATACCCTATATGTTGGTAACTCACCGATCAATATCGAAAACCTGGTTACTAAACCGATCGAAAAACAATTAAAATCGATCTCCGGGGTAAAAAAACTGAATTCTACATCCTTACAGGACGTATCGGTTATCATGGTTGAGTTTAATACCATTGTAGATGTTCCTTTAGCGAAACAAAAAGTAAAAGATGCGGTAGATAAAGCAGCTACTGATCTCCCAAAAGACTTAACCCGCCTGCCAAATGTAATGGAAGTCTCCTTTTCTGATTTGCCGATCATGTACGTAAATCTTGCAGGTGAAATGGATCTGAATAAATTAAAAAGATATGCTGATGAGCTGAAAGATAGGATCGAAGGCATGAAGCAGATCTCTAAAGTAGTAATGGTTGGTGATCTGGAACGTGAAATTCAAATTAATGTGGACATGTATAAAATGCAAGCCGCAACACTTTCTTTGGGTGATATTGAGCGTGCAATAAAATCTGAAAACATTAATATTTCCGGAGGTTTGGTACCTATGGATGGGATGAAACGGAACCTTACCATTCAGGCTGAATTCAAAACAATTGAAGAAATAAAAAATCTGAACATTAATTCTCCAACCGGTGCAAAATTGCATTTGAAAGATATTGCTGAAGTAAAAGATGGTAACAAAGAACAACAAAGCTACGCACGACTTGAAGGCAAAAATGTAATCACCCTTAATATCGTAAAACGCTCCGGTGAAAATTTAATTGAAGCATCGGATAAAATTGAGGAAACAATTAAAAAAATGCAGGAGTCGAAAGAGCTTCCTGAAGAATTAAAAGTTACGGTTACCGGCAACCAATCTGATAAAACACGAAGCACTTTACATGATCTGATCAATACCATTATTATTGGATTTATATTGGTAACATTTATTCTGATGTTCTTTATGGGTGTTACCAATGCCATATTTGTAGCATCATCTGTGCCCCTTTCCATGTTTATTGCATTTATGGTAATGCCTTGGCTTGGTGGAATTTTCGGATTCAGCTACACAATGAATATGATCGTATTATTTGCATTTTTACTTGCATTAGGTATTGTTGTAGATGATGCAATTGTGGTAATTGAAAACACACATCGACTTTTTGAAAACGGAAAACGAGATATTAAAGTTGCGGCTAAGATGGCCACTGGTGAAGTCTTTTTACCTGTATTAAGTGGAACGCTTACTACACTTGCTCCATTTGTTCCATTGCTCTTTTGGAATGGAATTATTGGTAAGTTCATGTTTTACCTGCCTGTCACCTTAATAATTACTTTGTTAGCCTCCCTATTGGTTGCATACGTTATCAATCCTGTATTTGCAGTTGATTTCATGAAACCTCATACGGATGAAAACAAAAAAGCAAAATGGACACGCGGAACAAGCATCACAACTTTTATTTTGACATTGCTAAGTACAATACTTCACCTTTCGGGTCATCCGGCAATCGCTAACCTGACATTATTTATTTTAGCTTTTTATTTAATAAATACATTTTTCTTACACCGTGTAATTGAAAAATTCCAAACAAAAGTTTGGCCGGCATTTCAAGCCCGTTACACCAGGTTTTTACTACGCTTCTTAAAACGTCCATGGATGGCACTTTTCGGAACATTAATGTTATTCATATTTACAATTGTATTTTTTGCAATACGCAGTCCTAAGGTTGTTTTCTTTCCGCAGGGCGACCCAAACTTTGTATATATATATGTAAAGCTCCCTGTTGGTACAGATCCATCAACTACCAATAAAGTAATGTTACAAGTAGAAAGCAAAATAAATGAGGTGCTTGGCGATTCGAATAAAATAGTAAGTTCAATAATTACCAACGTTACAAAACAAACAACAGATCCTCAGGACCAGGACCAGAGCGATTATCCAAACAGGGGTAAAGTTGCAATTTCATTTGTTGGATTTGAAGCAAGAGAAGGAAAATCTACAACGGATTATTTATTGGCTTTGCAAAATTTAAATTGGAACATCCCAGGTGTTGATATCACTGTTTCTAAGGAGCAAGCCGGACCACCAGTTTCCAAGCCTGTTAATATTGAAATACGCGGGGACGATTTTGAGCAATTAGTAAATAATGCCAACCGTTTAAAACGATTTCTTGACAATCAAAAAATTGCAGGAGTTGCAAATCTGAAATCTGATTTTGAAAGTAATAAACCCGAAATAGTTTTTAATATCGATCGTGAACGCGCCAACAGAGAGGCTATTTCTACAGGACAAATAGGAATGGAAATTCGTAATGCTGTATTTGGTGCTGAAGTGAGTAAATTCCGTGATGCAAATGATGAATACCCGATACAATTGCGCTATCAGTATGATCAGCGAAATAATATTGAAGCGCTCCGCAACTTAAAGATCACTTTCCGCGATATGAATATGGGCGGGGCTATCCGTAGCATTCCATTGTCGGCATTCTGCGATATACAATATAGCAATACCTATGGTGGTATTAAACGTAAAATGCAAAAACGTGTAATTACTTTATCTTCCAATGCCTCTGCAGGATACAATGAAAATGAAGTGGTAGCGCGTGTGCAAAAAGCAATGAAAAGCTTTAAACCACAGGGCCAGGTCGAAATTGCATTTACAGGCCAACAGGAAGAGCAAAAGGAAACAGGAGCATTCCTTGGTACAGCACTGATGATCTCATTTGGTTTAATTTTATTGATCTTAGTAACTCAATTTAATTCAATTGGTAAACCATTTATTATTTTAACAGAAATATTCTTCAGTATTATCGGTGTATTGCTAGGTACTGCGATCTTTAAAATGGACATGAGTATTGTAATGACAGGTGTTGGAATTATTGCTTTGGCCGGTGTAGTAGTGCGGAATGGTATATTGCTGGTAGAGTTTGCTGAAGTATCACGAGCCAATGGAATGAGTTTGTGGGATGCAACTGTTGAAGCCGGCCGTACCCGTATGACTCCGGTAATTTTAACTGCAACAGCAGCTATACTTGGTTTACTTCCATTAGCAGTAGGTTTTAATATTGATTTCGAAACCTTATTTGCACATGGCAAACCAAACATCTATATCGGAGGCGATAGTGTTGTGTTTTGGGGTCCTTTATCATGGACAATGATTTTCGGGTTGACATTCGCGACATTCTTAACATTGTTATTAGTACCCGCAATGTACCTGATAGCAGAGCGTTTGAAACGCAAATCGGAAATTATTTTAAAACATTTCGGTTTGCCGAATGCAATAATGTACATACCATTTTTTATCCTTGTTTGCCGATTAATACTAAGGTTGCAGGGTAAAAAATTAGAGTATGGTAATTTGGATTACTAAAATAGATAAACGAATTTATTGGGTTACTTTATGGGGGCCGTTATTTTTTTTAGCATCGGGATCTTATTTTTATTAAGCATACCCATTGCTACTTCAAGATTAGCCAATCGAATGGGACGAAACCCTAGAATATGGTTTGTTATTGGATTATTCTTACCCCTAATATCAACTGTTATTCTTTACTTTTTACCTGAAAGATCTGATACCAACAAAAAATAAAAAAGGTGTTCCAAAATTTTGGAACACCTTTTTTATTCAAACAATAATCTTAATCAAAAAAATCTACAAAAACTCATTCGCTAAATTTGCAAGCTCTGAGCGTTCTCCTTTTTCAAGAGTAATATGTGCATATAATTTTTGATTTTTCAACCTGTCAATTAAGTACGACAAACCATTACTTTGTGTATCTAAGTAGGGCGTATCAATTTGGTAAATATCACCCGTAAAAATTATTTTAGTGTTTTCTCCTGCTCGCGAAATAATTGTTTTTACTTCATGGGGAGTAAGATTTTGGGCTTCATCAACAATAAAAAACACATTTGATAAACTACGTCCACGTATATATGCTAATGGACAAACAACCAATTTCTCATTTTCAACCATTTCAGTGATCTGCTTGTATTCACGATCCTTTTCGGTAAACAGTCCTTTGATATATTTCAAATTATCCCATAAAGGCTCCATGTATGGGTTTAACTTTGATTTAATATCTCCCGGCAAATAACCAATATCTTTATTAGACAAAGGAACTACAGGGCGGGCTAAATAGATCTGGTGGAAATTTCTGCGTTGTTCTAATGCTCCTGCCAATGATAGTAATGTTTTCCCGGTTCCGGCAACACCTTGAAGAGTCACTAATTTAATTTCAGGATTAAGTATCGCATCCAAAGCGAAAGCTTGCTCCGCATTCTGAGGTGTAATACCCAATGCGCTTACTTTTTTAATCCGCTCTATATTATCTTTAACTGGACTATAGGTAGCAAGTACTGATTTAGCAGCATTTTTTAAAATAAAAAAATGATTAGATGGTGGCTTTTGTTTTTTTAATAAAGCAGATGTCTCGCAGAACCCCTTCTCATAGATCTCATTGATAAGTTCCAAAGGAACTTTCTCCATTTCACTACAACCGGTATATAGTTCGCTAACATCTTTTATTTTTCCTGTCTCATAATCTTCTGCATTCAAATTAAGCGACTTTGCTTTGATCCGAAGATTAATGTCTTTGGTAACCATCACCACTTTGTGTTTTGGATATTGCTCCGAAACATACAATGCGGTATTTAATATCCGATGATCGGCTTTTTTCTCACCAAAAACTTGCTCTGCATCAATTGTGGAACCTTGATGCATTTCAATTTTTATCATTCCATGGCCCTTGCCATTAATAGGGATCCAATCTTGCAACGTATTACCTTCCGAAATTTTATCTATGTATCGCGAAAATTCACGGGCGGCAAAATTTTTGGTATCATTTCCCTTTTTGAAATTATCCAATTCTTCTAAAACAGTTATGGGAATCACTACATCATGCTCATGGAAGCTTTTGGCAGCCATATGGTCATAAATAATTACGGATGTATCAAGAACGAAGATCTTTTTTTCTTTCACCATTATATATCGTTTTTATTAAATGTTTCGATAAAACTATAAAAACAAAAAGCACATTTTAAGAACTGAAAATAAAGTAATGAACAAAAAATTGTTTAAAGTATTTCTTTTGCAAGTTTAACGCAAACAAAGCAAGGATGTTTCAACGAATTTTTTTTGATCAAAATTTTTCATTTATTATCAATTTAAAATAGTTCTGAATTTTTTTTAGAAAATAAAACAATTGTTGTATTACCCTAATAATGGCCTATTAATAAATTTATGTTTTATTAATAAAAAAATTAAATCCTTTTTAAAATCATTGTAACGTGTTTATATCAAATAAATTATTGTTCAACATCATTTAATTAATATTTGTCTAAATAAAACAATACCTCCATTATATATTTGTAAAAACAGTAACTTTGTGTATCAAATTTTGGTTATATAAAAAGAAATACCTAAAATTGATGTCGAAAAATAAAACTAAATAATTTTACATGCCAGTAGCAGTAAGTTCACCCGTTGATTTTTTACCAATTGCATTGATGTTTATGGTAGCTCTTGGCTTTGTTGCTACTACAATGTTTGTAACACATAAGCTAGGTCCAGCAAGGAAAACCAAAATTAAATCGGCAACCTTCGAATGCGGTATTGAACCTGAAGGAAATGCACGTGTGCCTTTTTCCATTAAATATTTTCTGGTAGCTATTTTATTTGTTTTGTTTGATGTGGAGGTAATATTTATGTACCCATGGGCAGTAAATTTCAAAACACTTGGATTAGTTGGCTTTCTGGAAATGTTAACATTTGTCGCTTTTTTATTAGTGGGCTTTTATTACATTCTTAAAAAGGGTGCATTAAAGTGGGAGTAAGGCGGTAAAGTTAAAAGTCAAAAGGGAAAAAGTCAAAAAAACTAAATAAAATTAAAGAAAAGCTAAAATTAAAAAGCATAAGCATTAAATTTTGAATTTGAATTTTTTAACTTTGAAAAATGATGCAATATGAAAACGACATTCGAGTCAGAACAAAAAAATTTGCAGTAAGCATAATCAAATTAACCCAAGAATTAAAAACGAAAAATGTTGACTATCCAATAAGAGATCAAATATTGCGAAGTGGAACATCGGTTGGAGCAAATGTAAGAGAAGGGAAAGCAAGTAGTTCTAAAAAAGAGTTGATCAGATTTTATGAAATTGCTCTTCGCTCAGCAAATGAAACGGATTATTGGATGGAGGTAATAGAGGAGGGGTACAATTTTAACATTGATTTAATGAAAAATGATAAAAGTGAATTATTGGAAATTTCAAAAATTCTTGGAACGATAATAATAAATTTGAAAAAATAATTTTCAAATTTTTTTTCTTTAATTTTTAACTTTTGACTTTTAAACTTTTGACTTAAATAAATAAATGAGTATAATCGAAAAATCAAAAATTGATATTGTTACGGCACCTCAAGGAATTGAAGGTCCTGGTTTTTTCGCGACCAGGATAGATAAAGTTGTAGGAATGGCACGTGCAAATTCATTATGGCCTTTGCCTTTTGCAACTTCTTGCTGCGGAATTGAGTTTATGGCAACAATGGCATCCACCTACGATTTAGGACGATTTGGTTCCGAACGTTTAAGCTTTTCCCCTCGTCAGGCCGATCTATTAATGGTAATGGGAACCATCGCTAAAAAAATGGGACCTGTATTACGCCAGGTATATGAGCAAATGGCAGAACCTAAATGGGTATTGTCAATGGGAGCTTGTGCATCCAGTGGTGGCATATTTGATACGTATAGCGTATTGCAGGGTATTGACAGAATTATTCCTGTTGATGTTTATGTTCCTGGTTGCCCCCCCCGTCCGGAGCAGGTTTTGGATGGTATCATGCAAATACAAAAATTAGTAGAAAACGAATCCATCAGACGCAGAGATACTCCCGAGTATAAAGAGATGCTGGCTAAATACGGAATGGAATAGATGGATAAAGACGCATTATTAACAACAGTTCAGGATAAACTAAAAGCCCAATTTGGTGAAGGAATAATTTCATCTGATCTACTTTATGATTACCCGGTTTTTACAATTAAAAGCGACCTTATTTGTGATGTTGTAAGATTTCTTTACAATGATGAAGAGCTCGCTTTCCAATATTTAACAACCCTTGCGGGGCTTCATTACCCCGAAAACAAAGGACAGGAACTTGGTATAATGTACCAGTTGCACAACTTACCAAAGAATTTAAGGATCAGAATAAAAATATTTTTCAGTATCAATCATCCTGTTGTTCCTACTATTACACCCGTTTTTTCGGCTGCTAACTGGATGGAGCGTCAGGAGTTCGACTTTTTTGGTATCATTTTCAATGGACATCCTAATTTGAAACGCATCTTAAATATGGACGAAATGACCTACCATCCAATGCGCAAGGAATATCCGCTTGAAGATGGAACACGTGAAGATAAAGATGATAAAATGTTTGGAAGGTAATTTCTTCCTTTAATTTTTGACTTTTGACTTAAAAACTTTTGACTTTTAAAATAAATGAGTTCTAAAAATAAAATAGAAAAATTAAAAACGGACAATAGCTCACCTTCCATCATTGAAGGGTGCGAAAAGCCGGATGAATTTTCAACACTCAACCTCGGACCTACACATCCCGCTACACACGGTATTTTCCAAAACGTGTTAAAAATGGATGGCGAGATCGTGATGGATTCTGAATCTACTATTGGATACATCCACCGTGCATTTGAAAAAATTGCCGAGCACCGTCCCTATTATCAATACACCCCTATAACCGACCGTTTAAATTACTGCTCCTCCCCTATCAATAATATGGGATGGCACATGGCAGTTGAAAAACTTGTTGGCATTGAAATACCAAAACGTGTTCAGTACTTACGTGTTATCATTATGGAGTTGGCACGTATTTCCGATCATATAATTTGTAACAGCGTTATCGGTGTTGATACTGGTGCTATGACAGGCTTTTTATATATCTTCCAGATGCGCGAACGCATTTACGAAATTTATGAAGAACTATGTGGTGCCCGTTTAACAACAAACATAGGCCGTATAGGAGGTCTTGAAAGAGATTTCACACCTAAAGCCTGGAGCTTAATAGATAAATTTTTAGTTGACTTCCCTCCTGCTCTGAAAGAATTTGAGAACCTGTTGATGCGTAACCGTATTTTTATGGATCGCACCATTGGTTGCGGGCCTATATCTGCTGAAAGAGCTTTAAATTACAGCTTTTCAGGACCAAACCTGCGTGCGGCAGGAGTTGATTACGATGTACGCGTTATGAATCCTTATTGTTCATACGAAGAATTTGATTTTATTATTCCTGTTGGATTAAATGGTGATACCTATGATCGTTTTATGGTGCGTGAAGGCGAGATGTGGGAAAGTGTAAAGATCATTCAACAGGCAATTGAAAAAGTTAAGAAAGAACCTGCAGGAGTTTTCCATGCGGATGTTCCTGAGTTTTACCTTCCTCCAAAAGAAGAAGTATATAACAATATGGAAGCATTGATCTATCACTTTAAAATTGTGATGGGTGAAACTGCGATCCCAAAAGGTGAAATATATCAAGCTGTTGAAGGTGGAAATGGCGAATTAGGATATTACATAATAAGTGAAGGTGGAAGAGCTCCTTACCGTGTTCACATCCGCAGACCCTGCTTTATTTATTATCAAGCCTATGCCGAAATGATAAAAGGAGGAATGCTTTCAGATGCCATCCTTACCATGAGCAGTATGAATGTAATTGCAGGAGAATTAGACGCATAGAGATAATTGAAGCTAGACAACAAAACATGTCAAAAGAAATAAAATTTAACGAAGAAACACTTGCCCTTGTCCACAAGATGATGGCTCGTTATCCGGAAGGCAAACACAAATCAGCGTTATTGCCAATTCTACACATTGCACAAGCAGAATTTGACGGATGGTTAAGTCCTGCTACCATGGACTATGTAGCCTCTATTCTTAAAATTCAATCTATTGAAGTATATGAAGTTGCTTCATTTTATTCGATGTACAACTTAAAACCTGTTGGAAAGTGTTTGTTGGAAGTTTGCCGTACATCATCATGCTGGGTGCGCGGTGCGGAAGATGTTGTAAAACATTTGGAAAAACGTTTAGGAATTAAAGAAGGTGAAACTACTGCCGATGGAATGTTCACGATCAAAACTGTGGAATGCCTAGGCAGCTGCGGAAGCGCTCCCCTATTACAATGCGGAGCATCGTATCACGAAAATTTAACGTTTGAAAAAGTAGATGCGCTGATTGAAACTTATCGTGCAGAAGGAAAAAGAAAGAGTTATACCGATTTAGATTATAAAAATACATTGTAATAAAAAATCCTCCCCCCTCTCTAAATGGAGAGGGGCTGGGGGTGAGGTCAAATGGGCAAGAAATTATTATTAGAACACATTAACGTTCCGGGTATTGAAACACTTGAAGTATATCGCCAAAAAGGTGGTTACGCTTCAGTGGAAAAAGCGCTGAAAACAATGACTCCGAATGATGTTGTTGAAGAGGTAAAAAAATCCGGACTAAGAGGCCGTGGTGGTGCAGGTTTCCCTACAGGAATGAAATGGAGTTTCCTTTTCAAGCCCGAAGGTGTTGAGCGTTACCTTGTTTGTAATGCCGATGAATCCGAGCCGGGAACATTTAAAGATCGCTTTTTAATGGAACATATCCCTCACAGTTTAATTGAGGGAATGATCACATCCAGTTTTGCATTAGGTGCAAAAACATCCTACATCTATATCCGTGGCGAATATTTTTACGTAGCTCGTATTTTGGAGAAAGCCATCGATGAAGCTTATGCAGCAGGTCTTTTAGGAAAAAATATTTTAGGAACCGATTTCTCACACGATTGTTATGTACAAGTAGGTGCAGGTGCTTATATCTGCGGAGAAGAAACAGCGTTGCTTGAATCACTTGAAGGTAAAAGAGGTAACCCGCGTATCAAACCCCCATTCCCTGCAATAGCTGGTTTATATGGTTGTCCAACTGTTGTAAATAACGTAGAAACAATTGCAACAGTTTGCCCGATCATAAATATGGGTGGTGAAGAGTATGCAAAAATTGGAATAGGTAGAAGTACCGGAACCAAGCTGATCTCAGCATCCGGACATATTAATAAACCGGGCACTTACGAAATAGAATTAGGTCTACCTGTTGAAGAATTTATTTATTCAGAAGAATATTGCGGTGGTATCATCAACGGAAACAAACTAAAGGCAGTTGTTGCAGGAGGTTCATCTGTTCCGGTATTACCTGCTCATTTAATATTAAAAACCGAAAAAGGCGAACCTCGTTTAATGAGTTACGAATCATTAAGTGAAGGAGGCTTTGTATCTGGCTCTATGCTTGGTTCAGGTGGATTTATTGTTTATGATGAAACAACCAGTATCGTAAAAAACTTATATACATTCGCTCGTTTTTATCATCACGAAAGCTGCGGACAATGCTCGCCTTGCCGCGAAGGAACGGGTTGGATGGAAAAGATCCTTCACCGTATTGTTGAAGGACATGGTAAACCAAGTGATATTGATCTGTTATGGGATATTCAACGAAAAATTGAAGGTAATACTATTTGTCCTTTAGGTGATGCTGCTGCATGGCCGGTAGCAAGTGCTATTCGACACTTCCGTGCTGAATTTGAAGAATATATCAATCATCCGGAAAAAATAAAAGATATTAAACATTATTACAGCGTGCACCAGTTAGCTGGAGCATAATTGTAAATTGTAAAAGAAATAAAAATGGCAAAAGTAACGATAGACGGACAAACAATTGAGGTACCTGATGGAACAACCATCCTGCAGGCTGCCCGAATGATTGTTGATGATAAGAACTATACAGGGGTTAACATTGCTCCTCCAACAATGTGTTACCATTCAAAATTAAAAACCAGTGGTGGATACTGTCGTACCTGCATTGTAAAAGTTACAAAAGGCTCTGAAAAAGATCCCCGCCCAATGCCTAAACCTGTTGCTTCTTGCAGAACTACAGTAATGGATGGAATGGAAGTGGTAAACTTAACATCACCGGAAGTATTAGAATCCCGTAAAGCTGTTGTTGAATTTTTATTGATCAACCACCCTCTTGATTGCCCTATCTGCGATCAGGCCGGAGAATGCCATTTACAGGACTTAGGTTATGAGCACGGTTTAGCAAAAACCCGTTACGATTTTAAACGCAGAACATTCAATCTGATTGACATCGGGCCTTATATAAAATTACACATGACACGTTGTATCATGTGTTTCCGTTGTATTAAAGTGGCAGATCAAATTACTGATGGTCGTCACCAGGGAATGCTCTTCCGTGGCGATGCTTCTGAGATCAGCACGTATATTGAAAAAGCGATCGATAATGATTTCTCCGGAAACGTAATTGATGTATGTCCTGTAGGAGCTTTAACTGATAGAACTTTCCGATTTAAAAGTCGTGTATGGTTCACCAAACCTATGGATGCTCACCGTAACTGTACAAAATGTAAAGGTAAAGTATCAATCTGGCTTAAAGCCGATGAAGTATTGCGTGTTACAGGCCGTAAGGATAAATGGGGTGAAGTACAAGATTGGATCTGTAATGAATGTCGTTTCGAAAAGAAAGATGTGAACGATTGGGTTATCGAAGGACCTACCCATATCGACCGCCATTCGGTGATCTCAGCGAATCATTATGAAAATTTATCAAGTTTGAAATTAGATATTGGTAAGCAGCAAAAACAGTTGAATAAAAAATAATTAATTAAACTTACGTCAAAAGTCCCTACTCATAGGGATTGGAGGAAGCTTATTTATGACATTATCATTTTTGATTTACAAAATTATTTTAGTAGTAGTTGTTTTTGCAGTTACACTATTTGTTGCGATGTACAGCACATATGCTGAACGTAAAGTTGCAGCCTTTCTTCAGGACAGGATCGGACCTAACAGAGCTGGACCATTTGGTATTCTTCAGCCACTGGCTGATGGTATAAAAATGTTCATGAAAGAAGAAGTGATACCGGGCGCTTCTAACAAAGCACTGTTTATCATAGGGCCATCTTTAGTGCTGTTAACAGCTTGTATGACGGGTGTTGTGATCCCCTGGGGTTCACCTTTAGTTATTGATGGTACAGTATATCCTTTGCAGATCACTGATGTAAACATTGGTATACTTTATTTATTTGGTGTTATCTCCTTAGGAGTATATGGAATTATGATCGGTGGCTGGGCATCAAATAATAAATATTCATTACTTGGTGCCATACGCGCTTCCTCTCAAATGATCAGTTATGAAGTAGCAATGGGATTGTCGATCATTGCATTGGTAATGACAACAGGCACATTGAGCTTAGGTCAAATTGCAGAACAACAACATGGTTGGCACTGGAATGTATTAGTACAACCTTTAGGATTTTTTATATTTATTATCTGTGCTTTCGCAGAAACCAATCGTGCACCATTTGACTTACCTGAGTGTGAAACTGAATTGGTGGGTGGTTATCACACCGAGTATAGCTCAATGAAATTAGGGTTCTTCTTATTTGCAGAATACATCAATATGTTCATTTCATCGGCCGTAATTGCTACATTTTATTTTGGTGGTTACAATATGCCTTTCATTGAACGTTTTGTTCAGGATCCTAATTGGCTGGCAATTTTAGGCGTTGTATTTTTATTCATGAAAATTGTATTTTTTATATTCGTTTTCATGTGGGTTCGCTGGACCTTACCACGTTTCCGTTACGATCAATTAATGAATTTAGGTTGGAAAATATTGATACCTTTGTCGCTCTTAAACATTGTGATAACAGGTGCTGTAATGATGCGCGAAGAAATATTTCAATTGTTGTTTAAGTAAGATAAAAAAATGCAATTAACGAACAGATCAAAAGTTGTAGTTAAAAAAGAAATGACCTTAGCTGAAAGGCTATACATTCCTGCTATTTTCAGCGGGATGATAATAACCTTTAAACATCTTTTCAGAAAAAAAGTAACCATTCAATATCCTGAACAAACACGTGAGGTTAGCAAGATCTGGCGTGGACAACATGTTTTGAAACGCGATGAAATTGGTGCGGAACGTTGTACCGCCTGCGGTTTATGTGCTGTTGCCTGTCCTGCTGAAGCCATTACAATGGTGGCTGCTGAACGCAAACCGGGAGAAGAGCATTTATATCGTGAAGAAAAATATGCCGCTACTTACGAAATTAATATGTTGCGTTGCATCTTCTGTGGCGATTGTGAAGAAGCTTGCCCTAAAGAAGCAATTTTTTTAACGGACAGAAAAGTAGAGAGTCTTTATACAAGAGCTGAATTGGTTTATGGTAAGGATATTTTGGTGGAAGCTATTGAAAAAGATAAACGTGTGGATGTAACCGTTCGGGAAACACCTGAGGTTGCTGAATTTAAAGCACACAAAGAATTTGGTCACAATACAGTATTTGATAAGAAAAAATAATTAATTGAAAATTATTCGTTGTTTTTGATGGTTCATTTCAATCAAACGATCATTAAAAACAACCAACAACATAGTATATGATTACATATTTATTTTATTTTCTATCCTTTCTCGCCATTATGTTCGCATTAATGGTAGTGTTTTCAAAAAATCCCGTTCACAGCGTACTCTATTTAGTTCTTACTTTTTTCACAATTGCTGGTCATTATGTTTTATTGAATGCTCAGTTTTTAGCTGCTGTTCACATCATTGTGTATGCAGGGGCCATTATGGTGCTTTTCCTGTTTGTGATCATGCTTTTAAATCTTAATAAAGAAACAGAGCCGCATAAAAGTGTTTGGCTTAAAGCTTCTGCAGCTGTAGCCTCGGGTTTATTGCTGGTTGTGTTGGTTGGTGCTTTAAAAAGTGCAGAAACAATTGTGGCTACAAATACTTTTGACCCTAATATCGGACTGATCGAAAATTTAGGTAAAGTGTTATTTAGTGAGTTTTTGCTGCCATTTGAAGTGTCTTCCGTACTATTATTGGTGGCAATGGTTGGCGCAGTAATGTTAGGAAAGAGAAGTATAAAGTAATGTTAAGATCAATTATTAAATAAAAAACAAGATTTCAAGGTGAGCAAAATTAAATCTACCATCTTGAATCTAATATCTAATATCTAAATGAGCGCAATTCAAACAGTTCCTTTAAACTGGTATTTATTATTAAGCACAGTATTATTCACCATTGGTGTGTTAGGTGTGCTTTTTAGACGCAATGCCATTATTATTTTTATGTCGATAGAGTTAATGTTGAATGCCGTGAATTTATTATTGGTTGCATTTTCAAGCTATTTGTCGGATGCTAAAGGTCAAGTATTCGTTTTCTTTATTATGGCAGTGGCAGCCGCTGAAGTAGCAGTAGGGCTTGCTATTTTGATGATGGTGTATAGAAACACAAAATCATCTGATATTAATATATTGAATAAATTGAAGTGGTAAAAAATAAGCAGGCAATTGTAGAATTGCTTACTGAAAAATTAAAAAATTTATGATTAAATTAGTTTGGTTAGTTCCATTGCTTCCCCTGATCGGTTTTTTGATCATTGGATTATTCGGAAAAAAATTATCGAAAGGATTAGTAAGCATAATTGGTTGTGGCTCCATATTGGGCGCATTTGCAATATCATTGGGGATATTTTTTGAATTGATCGGTCAGGCTGAAAAATCAATTACTATTGATCTATTCAGCTGGATCAGCGCTGGCAAACTCTCCATTCCATTCTCTTTTTTAATCGACCCGCTTTCTTCCTTATTTTTATTGATCATCACCGGTATCGGCTTTTTAATTCACCTGTATTCAACCGGCTACATGAGCCACGATGAAGGCTTTTCCCGCTTCTTTGCGTATTTGAATTTGTTCATCTTCTTTATGTTATTATTAGTACTGGGCTCAAACTACCTGATCATGTTTGTAGGCTGGGAAGGCGTAGGATTATGTTCTTATTTATTGATCGGCTTTTGGTTTAAAAACACTGCTTACAACAACGCTGCTAAAAAAGCTTTTGTAATGAACCGTATTGGCGACTTAGGCTTTTTATTAGGTATCATCTTAATATACGTAACCTTTGGTAGCATTGGATATCACGATGTATTTTTAATTGCTAAAAATTTCACTTCAGGTAACCCTGCATTAACAGCAATTACATTATTATTATTTGTTGGAGCTATTGGTAAAAGCGCCCAGCTTCCTTTATACACCTGGTTACCCGATGCAATGGCTGGCCCAACTCCTGTATCAGCTTTAATACATGCTGCAACAATGGTTACTGCAGGTATTTACATGATCGCTCGTTCAAATATATTATTTACACTTGCTCCATTATCAATGGAAATAGTTGCTATTGTAGGTGTTTGTACTGCCCTATTTGCGGCAACCATCGGTCTGGCACAAAATGATATTAAAAAAGTGTTAGCCTATTCAACAGTTTCACAATTAGGTTTTATGTTCCTTGCCTTAGGCGTTGGAGCTTATACCGGTGCGGTGTTTCACGTCATGACACATGCATTCTTCAAAGCATTATTATTTCTTGGTGCCGGTAGTGTTATCCATGCGATGAGCGGAGCACAGGACATCCGTGAAATGGGTGGATTGAAAAAATATTTGCCTGTAACGCAGATCACATTCTTACTTGGGACTTTAGCAATTGTAGGTTTCCCTGGCTTTTCAGGTTTCTTTTCAAAAGATGAAATTTTAGCGAACGCATTTGAACACAATAAATTATTATGGTTTTTCGGAATTCTGGCAGCGGCCATGACGACATTCTACATGTTCCGTTTATACTTCCTCACCTTTAAAGGAGATTTCAGAGGGACCAAGCATGAATTAGACCATCTGCATGAATCACCAAAAAGTATGACCATTCCATTAATGGTTTTGGCCGGACTTTCTGTTCTTGGCGGTTTGGTTGGCATTCCAGCGGTATTAGGCGGAACGCATTTTCTGGAAGAATTTTTAAAACCTGTTTTTGAAGATTCATCATTCCGTATCATTCACCATTTATCACATGAAACAGAATACATGTTGATGGGTGCAGCTATTGCTGTTATGGCGATTGCTTTATATTATGCTCACAAAATTTATGTAAAAAACAAAACCTTACCTGTTGCTGAAGGTGAAGAGCTACAACCTTTACACAAGTTGGTGTATAAAAAATATTTCGTGGATGAGTTGTATGATAATATGATCACCCAGCCCTTAAATTTCATTTCTAACGCATTACACAAAGTAGTGGATAACCAATTTGCAGATGGAATTGTAAACGGAATTGGAACATCTGTAAACTGGACGAGCAGCAAAATTCGCCTTGTACAAACCGGAAACATTGGGTTCTATATTTTTGTAATGGTGATAAGCATTGTGCTTATTTTGTTTACAAGAATGATGTAGGGTACAAAAAAACAATTTAACAATTAAGCAGTAGGCAATTCTAACGAATTCAAAAAAATTACAATAATTGCCAACGACTTAATTGCCTAAGTAAATTGTTAAAATTGTTAAATTGATATTGCTAAATTTTAAAAATTGCCAACGACTTAATTGCCTACTGTATAATTGTTAAATTGTTAAATTGATATATGATCACAATACTATTGATATTTTTCCCTTTACTCGCAGCACTATTGCTGTTAATGGTAAAAGGCGAACAAGTAAAAAAAATTGCCTTAGGAGCGGCTATTATAGAATTTGCAATTTCAATTTTTGCGCTTACTCAATTTCAATACACTGCCAATGTGCAATTTGAAGCAAGTTTTGCCTGGATCCAGTCTTTAGGAATTACATTCCACGTTGGCATGGATGGCATTTCTTTGTTATTGGTTTTGCTTACCACATTTCTTGTTCCAATAATTATTCTTACCTCATTTAATACTAATTATAAAAACCCAGCTATTTTTTATTCATTGATATTATCAATGCAAATGGCACTCATAGGAGTGTTTGTATCACTTGACGGATTCCTGTTTTATGTATTCTGGGAATTAGCATTAATTCCAATTTATTTTATTTGTTTGCTTTGGGGCGGGGAAGACAGAGCAAAAATCACTTTCAAATTTTTCATATATACTTTAGCCGGTAGTTTATTGATGTTACTTGGATTAATTTATTTATACCAACATACCGAAGGCACCCATTCATTCAATATTGAAGCACTTTACAAAGCCGGACAAAGCCTGGATGCGGTTCATCAGGGCTACGTGTTTGTTGCCTTGTTTATGGCATTCGCCATTAAAATGCCGATATTCCCTTTTCATACCTGGCAGCCCGACACTTATACAACAGCTCCAACAACAGGAACAATGCTGCTTTCAGGTATCATGTTAAAAATGGGTACCTACGGTTTAATACGCTGGTTATTACCTATTGTGCCTTTAGGCCTTCAGCACTGGGGCAATACAGCTATTATCCTTTCGGTGATTGGAATTGTATATGCATCATGCATTGCCATTGCTCAAAAAGACTTTAAACGTTTGATTGCCTATTCTTCTATTGCTCACGTTGGTTTGATCTCTGCAGGTATTTTAGCAGCCAATGTACAGGGCATGCAAGGTGCTATGGTGCAGATGTTAAGTCATGGAGTTAACGTTGTTGGTTTGTTTTTTATCGTTGATCTAATCCAGCAGCGCACCGGTAAACGTGATTTTGTTTCATTAGGTGGGATACGAAATGTAAATCCACAATTTGCTGTTTTATTTTTAATTGTATTATTGGGTAGCGTGGCCTTGCCACTTACAAATGGTTTTATAGGTGAATTTTTATTGCTTAACGGACTTTATCAATACAGTTCTTGGCTAGCAGCCTTGGCTGGGTTAAGCGTTATTTTAGGAGCTGTTTATATGTTACGCAGTTACCAATCAATTATGTTGGGAGAAACAAATTCTATCACCTCCACATTTGCTCCTTTGTCAGGAAATGAAAAAACAGTACTGGTCATTTTATGTGCTGCAATTATTGCATTTGGAATTTATCCAAAGCCTTTGTTAGACATTGCTGAACCAGCTGTTACTAAATTGGTTGAAGGCGTTCAGACAGCATTAGGGCGATAGATTCTCGCCCATAAAAAAGGAAGAATTGAAAGCATAAAATAAATATAGAATAAAGAGATTCGTAATTCGTTAAAATTCGTAATTCGCAGAAACATATATGAAAGCATTAGTATTACTTTCTTCATTAGGTTTAATATCACTACTTGCTGAAATTTTCAGCTTTAAAAAACTATTGTATCCCTTTGTGTTAATAGGATTAGTGGCTACATTCATTTTTAATCTTTCTGATTGGAATACCAATATCACCTATTTTAAAATGATGCATTACGATAACTATGCAGTTGCATTTACTTCTGTAATATTGGTAATTGCGTTCTTATGGTTCTTAATGTCCGAAAGCTATTTCAAAGAAGAAACAAGTCTTACCGATCACTTTGCATTGATTCTGTTTGCTTTAGCAGGCACTGTTATTATGGTTTCTTATACCAATATGACCATGTTATTTTTAGGTATCGAAATCCTTTCTATCTCCATGTACATTTTAGCAGGGAGTAAAAAAGATGACCTGGGTTCCAACGAATCTGCTTTCAAATATTTAATTATGGGGGCTTTTGCTACCGGATTTTTATTGTTCGGGATCACCTTGATTTACGGATCAACAGGCTCTTTCGACCTAACTGAAATAAGTAATTTTGTAACATCACATCAAGGTACTGTACCTTCGATTTTTTACGCAGGGGTTTTACTGATGTTGATTGGTTTATCATTTAAAGTTTCAGCTGCACCATTTCATTTTTGGGCACCGGATGTATACCAGGGAGCACCAACAGTGATAACAGCATTTATGGCAACAATAGTAAAAACAGCTGCTTTTGCTGCTTTCTTACGCTTATTCTCAACAAGTTTTGCAAGTGTTAACGAAACCTGGGTGAACATTGTTTGGGTAATGGCAGCATTAACGTTGTTAGTTGGAAACATCACTGCTGTAATGCAAACAAGCACTAAGCGTTTGTTAGCCTATTCAAGTGTAGCACATGCCGGATATATGCTATTGGCATTATTAGCAGGAAACAGCTATTCGAGCAGTGCTATTTTATTTTATACTACTGCGTATTCAATTGGATCAATTGCAACATTTTGTATTTTAAATATTGTTACGAATGCAAAAGGTAACGACAGTACAGATTCATTCAACGGCCTTGGAAAATCAAATCCTTTATTAGCATTTGTAATGACCATTGCGTTATTGTCCTTAGCAGGGATTCCTCCAACAGCAGGCTTTTTCGCTAAGTATTATATTTTTACAGCAGCCTTCCAAAGTGGATTTACAGGATTGGTTTTGATTGCCATTGTAGCATCATTAGTTGGTGTATATTATTACTTCAGAATAATTATTGCGATGTACTTTAAAGAAAGTACTGACGAAACTATTGCAGTACAAATGAATCATAAGATTTTATTGATCGTGGTTGCTGTTGCTACAATTCTTTTAGGATTATTTCCAGATTTTATTATTCGATTATTGTAAGATCGAATAATCATAAATTCAAGGTGTTTTATTGAATAAAATACTTTAATTATTACCCTAAAAATCCCCTTCTTTACATTTAATTAACCAAGGCAAAATAGCTGAATTCAATTGTTCCACATCATCTGGTTTATTTCAAAAACTTGCGTACCTTTGATAGCAGCGGATTTGAAATTCCGGCTGATCAAAAACTATGAGTTCAAAAAACATACTTACTGCATTTGTCCTTACGGCATTATTTTTCTTTCTACAACCATTAGGCAGGTTTGGTAAGGGTTTTGCCCAAAACAACATGGGTATTGGAACATTAAGTCCAAAGCCAAGTGCCATCCTTGACGTAACCGCCACCGACAAAGGGATTTTAATTCCTCGTATTACTGATACCAATATTGTTATTGCTCCTGATACAGCACTTTTAATTTTCCTGATCCCAGCCAACAATTTTTATTATTTTAATGGTAACTACTGGCAAGCCATCATTGCTGGAATAGGGTCAAATGGTTCAACGGGTAGTACTGGTAATTTTGGAGCAACTGGTGCAACTGGTTATACAGGAGCTACTGGTTTAAAAGGGAATACCGGCTCTACTGGTGATATGGGATCAACTGGAAGCATTGGTGCAACGGGTGATACAGGAAGTACTGGCGCAACAGGCTCTATTGGGGATACGGGAACTACAGGATCCACAGGATCTACCGGAAGTACAGGGGCAACAGGCTCTACTGGCGATACTGGTAACACAGGATCTACAGGAAGCACCGGTGATACTGGTTCAACTGGAAGTACAGGGGTAACAGGCTCTACTGGCGATACAGGATCTACTGGAAGTAGTGGTTCTACAGGAAGTACTGGAGCAACTGGCAATACTGGAAGTACAGGTGACACAGGAGCCACTGGTGACACAGGTTCAACAGGAAGTACAGGGGCAACAGGCTCTACTGGAGATATAGGAAGTACTGGTGATACTGGTTCTACAGGAAGTACCGGAACAACAGGCTCTACTGGCGATTCGGGAAGTACAGGTAACACAGGTTCAACAGGAGCAACTGGAACAACAGGATCCACCGGAGCAACAGGAACAACCGGATCCACTGGAGTAACAGGATCAACTGGTTCAACAGGTTCGACTGGATCGACTGGTTCAACCGGAGGAACTGGATCAACAGGATCGACTGGATCGACCGGTTCAACGGGAACAATGGGAACAACTGGAAATACAGGAAGTACTGGTTCAACGGGATCGACAGGCTCAACGGGAACAACTGGAAATACAGGGAGTACTGGTTCAACTGGATCGACAGGCTCAACAGGAACAACTGGAAATACAGGAAGTACCGGTTCAACGGGATCGACAGGAACAACTGGATCAACAGGTTCCACCGGAACAACAGGATCAACCGGAAATACAGGAAGTACTGGTTCTACTGGCGCAACAGGAATTACTGGTTCAACTGGTTCCACCGGAACAAGTGGATCAACCGGAAATACAGGAAGTACCGGTTCAACTGGCGCAACAGGATCAACTGGAGCAACAGGGAATACAGGAACTACTGGTTCAACTGGTTCCACCGGAACAACCGGGGGAACTGGAAGTACAGGGTCAACGGGAAAAACAGGATCAACCGGAGCAACAGGTTCTACAGGTTCTACAGGCTCAACCGGAAGCACCGGTTCTACAGGCCCAACAGGAGCTGATGGAGCCTTAAATGCATGGTCACTTACCGGCAATGCTACAACCACACCTTCTTCTTCCGCTATAGGCACAGCTATTGGAGCCGGACAAAATTTTGTTGGGACTACCGATGCAAAAGATTTAGTAATCGGTACAACCAACTTAGAGAGAATCAGAATATCGAGTAGTGGGAATGTGGGAATTGGAACAGCTACTCCGGCCGGAAAATTGGATGTTCAAGGAACTGCTTATGTAGGCGCATCCACAACAAATGCGGTAAGAATTGAAACCGGAATTGTTCGAATGCAGGACAATACAGATGCAGGCAGGAGTTTAGAGTACCAGGGAACTAAACTTAGTATAGGAGAAAACAATGGCCGTGCTTATTCCACCAGCGCTACAGCATTATTTAATGTGGCCAGTTCCAGTGATGGAACAGAATTGCTTCGTATACGCACCAATACCAATAATGGTTATGCCCTAATGACCCAGGCAAGCGTTAACACTTTTAATTTGAATTTTGTCCAAAATGGAGTTTCTCAAATGTATTTGAAATCGGATGGCAATATTGGTATTGGTACAACTGCACCCACAGTAAGAACACATATCTACAATTCTGTAGATGGTACATTTACCGGTTTAGCTATCGATAATCGAAAAACCTATGGTGTTGGAACTGGAACAAATGAGTTAAGCAGGCTTATATTTTCTCTGTCGGAAGCCGGAGTTCAAGACCCCTTAAATAGGGTAATGGGCTTTATTAGTGCCGGGACAGAAGCCGAAAATAACTCATCAAATGGCTTTATCGTATTTGGGACAAGGACATCAGCAGCCGAAACAGAAAAAATGAGAATCACAAGCGCTGGTAATGTTGGTATCGGAACAACAACCCCCGCTACAGGTCTTGAAATTACTTCGAACTACGTTGGCAACAGAGGGTCTTTATACATTAATCCACCGGCAGCTAATAATTCTTATATTGTTATTAACTCCCCATCTTCGTCAGAAGAAGCTGGCATCATGTTCCTCACAGCCACCGCATCAAAATGGTCTATTTACCGTGCTACGGCATCTAGTGCAACCGACCTGCGTTTCGATGATAATGCAGCAACACGTGTTACATTTAAAACTGGTGGCAATGTTGGTATTGGGCTTACTGCACCTGCTTCATTATTGCATTCTGCAGGGGTGATCAGCACAGGTATTCCATTAGGAGGCTTAGGAGGAGCCACTGCTGCTGACGGATCTTTATTGTTTTACAATGCCACAAACACAAATACAATTAGCATAACTTCTGGTGTTACTTCAACTACTTATCCTCTAATTCTCCCTACAGCACAAGGTGCAGCCTCCTCTGTATTGACAAATAATGGTTCAGGTGTTTTAAGTTGGGCTGCAGCTGGTGGCAGTGCGGGATGGGTAACAACAGGTAATGCTCTAACAGGGGGAACTTCCATTACTCCTAATGAATTCATCGGTTCTACTAATAATTACGATTGGGTTGTTAAAACCAATAATACCGAACGAATGAGGGTAGTATCCACTGGCGGTATTATTGTTCCATCAGCAAGTGCAATATGGTGGGGAACTGCTTCTCCGTCTAATATTACGGCAACGAGCTCTGCCTTCACGTTTAATCTTTCAAATTCCATTCCTGTTGGTTTAAATACAGGAGGTGGAGGCCCTACTTTTGGACCAAATCAAAAAAACACCACAGCTCAACCAGGTTACGATTTTAGTTTGTTAGCTGGACGACCGGCAACAACAAGTACCGACCAAAATGGAGGAACACTTTCTCTAGCAGGAGGAGTATCGCAAGGTACTGGCACATCCTCAATTATTTTTCAAACTTCTCCTGCCGGAACAACAGGCACAGCAACCAATGCACCAACAACAAAAATGACGGTTCTGGGATCAGGTAATGTGGGTATTGGAACATTAACACCTGCAAACAAATTACAGGTTTCCGGTCAAACTACAATTGGTAATTCAAATACAATTTCAGATGTGCCTGCAACTTATTTTAGGACCAATGTTATTGGAGAATCCAACAATATCTCAAATTCCACAGGAAATGGTTTTGGACAAAATCAGTGGGATATTTATGGCTCTTCAAACACCCTTGCATTCAACGACAATGGCGCCCGAATAGGTCACATCCTGGGAAATGCAAACACAATAGGTCAAACCATAGCTTCTCAGGCTGCAGCATTCAACAACTTTTATATTGTTGGAGACACCAACATTCTCAGGAGTACTTCATCCAATAAAAACCTCATTGCAATAGGTTTTAACAATACTATTTCAAACCTTTCAACCGTGGTTATAGGAAAAGGCATAACAGCAGCTGTAGATAATGCGGTAACTATAGGTTGGAACGCACCTACTCTTAACGTATTAAGCTCTGGCAATGTAGGTATAGGAACTACAGCTCCAGCCGAGAGATTAGATGTAGGGACTGGGAATATGCGTTTTGGTGGAGGTGGTAGCTCCGGTTTTACACTTGATAATCCTGATGGGACCCCTAATGCAGGTTTTCTTAGGTTTGGAGATGGTACAGGCTGGAAGTTCCATTTCGGTAGATGGTCGGAAACCGTAGGTGGTGTTAAAAACACAGGAACAACAGGGGTAATAATGACGCTTATGTCCGGAAGCGGCAATGTTGGTATAGGCACAATTACCCCCACAGCAAAACTTGAAATTGTGGGAGCAGTAAAAATAGTAGATGGGGCTCAGGGAGCTGGCAAGGTACTTACATCTGATGCCGCAGGATTAGCAAGCTGGCAAACCCAATCAGGTGGGGGAATTGTTCCAATAGGCTCTATTCAGGCCTGGGCGAAAAGTATGGCAGGAACTCCGGCTTTGCCTACCGGCTGGGTGGAGTGTAATGGAGCAGTATTAGCTGATGCAGGATCCCCTTACAATGGGCAAACAATACCAAATCTAAATGGCGGCAACAGGTTCCTGCAAGGGAATGCCACTTCAGGTGCCACTGGAGGCGCAGCAACACACATACATTCATTTACTCAGACCGCTACCGATTTGGCACCTGACGCAAGTACCAATACTAGTGGTTCTTATACAGATGCTGCCAATCACCTTCCACCTTACTTCAATGTTGTATGGATAATGAGGGTTAAGTAAGCCTTTTGAAGAGTGTCAACAATTAGTTACTGTTCTTTCACAAAGGCTAAAAGGGGGAATATAAATTTTCAAGGATCTACGCAAAATAGCTGAATTCAATTCTTTCATACCTAGCTGTTTATTCGAAAACTTGTTTACCTTTGGTATAAGCGGATATTTGGAATTTTAGCTTATCAAAGACTATGAGTTCAAAAAACATACTTATAACATTTATTCTTACCGCGTTTCTTTTCATTCTTCCTCCGCTAGGTAGGTTTGGAGCAGGCTTCGCTCAAAACAACATGGGTATTGGAACATTAAGCCCAAAGCCGAGTGCAATCCTTGATATAAGCGCTACCGACAAAGGGATTTTAATTCCCCGTATTACCGATACCAGCAATGTTATTGCTCCTGATACAGCATTATTAATTTTTCTTATTCCTACCAATAGCTTTTATTATTTTAATGGTAACTACTGGCAAGCAATCATCACTGGGTTGGGGAACAATGGTTCAACAGGTAGTACAGGCTCCACAGGTAATGTTGGATCGACAGGAGCAAGTGGTATTAATGGTTTTACCGGATCGACAGGTTTAAAAGGGAATACTGGAAGCACTGGGGTAAAAGGTTCAACGGGTGATACAGGGACTACCGGACACACGGGAGCATCAGGTGAGACAGGTTTGACAGGCGATACAGGAAGCACGGGGGATACAGGGTCAACAGGAAGCACTGGGGCAACAGGGTATACTGGCGATACAGGAATCACAGGTAACACAGGATCTACGGGAAGTACTGGTGATACAGGTTCTACGGGAAACACAGGGGCAACAGGTTTTACAGGCAATACGGGAAGCACAGGTGATACTGGGGCAACAGGAAGTACAGGCGATACGGGAAGTACAGGTGACACAGGATCTACGGGAAGCACTGGTGATAAAGGTTCTACAGGAAGCACAGGGGCAACAGGTTTTACTGGCGGTACAGGAAGTACAGGCGATACGGGAAGT
>JAZKBF010000046.1:0-1318 GCA_040388745.1 Bacteroidota bacterium
GCCTTACTATGAAGCTTCACCTTCCTTCCATTCCTCTGGTATTGATTATATTTGGAGCATTATTGGTTTTGGTCCAGTACAAACTCCAACTTCTGAAGGAAATAACAGCATTACAGTTTAGATATGTTAAAATTAGGGTATGAATACCCAATTTAAAAAAGGGCAAATTCCTTGGAATAAAGGGAAAAAATTTCCACAAATTACAGGGAATAAGCACCCACGATGGAAAGGTGTAAGTATATGCAAATGTGGCGAGAAAAAATGGAGAACTGCAAATAAATGTTGGGGTTGCCACTTAAAAGAAAAAAAGCCTAGCCCCACGCAATTTAAGAAAGGACATAAAGCTAAGGATTTTAATTGGGGAAAACGTATTGGTTGGAACAAAGGATTAAAAGGGACTAAAGGATTTCCCAAAGGCAAACCAAATTTTAAAATTCGTGGAGAAAAATCTCATTTATGGAGAGGGGGAATTACTCCCATTAACCATGCTATCCGAACTTCTTTAGAATATAAATTATGGCATAGAGCATGCTTTGAACGAGATAATTACACTTGCATTTGGTGTGGGCTAAAATTTATAAAAGGGATTACGGGAAAAGTTATACTCCATGTAGACCACATTAAACCTTTTGCTCTTTACCCCGAACTTCGCTTCGCAATAGACAATGGACGAACCTTGTGCATAGATTGCCACAAGAAAACGGATACTTATGGATATAAATTTAATAAAAATAATGAATAAATCTTATGCCAAGCTTTAAATTCGTACAGGCTCAAAGTTTTACTATTGATGGAGCTGGTCCAATCATAGGGGATACAGAAATTGTACTTACTTCTTTTAAAACAATAGATGGAGTTCCTTTAACAATGGCTGATTTTGGGAGCGTTGGATATTGCACAATAGAGCCAAATTCGGGTACTCAAGAGGAACAAATAAGTTTTAGTTCCGTAACACAAAATGCGAATGGCACAGGAACTTTGGGAGGAGTAAAGAATGTCCTATTTGTTTCTCCTTATACCGAAACTTCCGGGCTTGCCAAAACCCATGCTGGAGGAAATATTCTTGTAATTTCTAATACTTCAGGCTTTTATAATACTTTTTTAAACAAAGACGATGATGCGACTATTACTGGGCAGTTTACTTTTACCACAATTCCTATTAGTACCGTACTTCCACTAAACCCAACCGAAATTGCCAACAAAGAATATGTGGATAGCGTGGCTTTAAGTGGCGCACCAAATGCTTCTACGAGCGTACAAGGGGTAGTGCAAGAAGCTACGGTTTCGCAATTAAATGCAGGTACAGCTACGGGTTCTA
>JAZKBF010000047.1:0-23338 GCA_040388745.1 Bacteroidota bacterium
TGTTAGATGCATTGCAAAATGATGAAAAAAATCTTCAGGATAAAATGAAGAAAGGAAAAGCAAAAGGCATGAAAGTGGAAATTGAGAAAGATTGGTAAATGTTTTCTTCAACCCTCTAAGAAGAATGCTTGGAACTGAATTCTTAAAATTATTAAAAATAGAAATGAAAAAAAGTAGTATAAATAAAATCTTTAATTACTTCTCTTCGGAGAGGGTAGGAGAGGCTTTGTTTAATGGAAAAGTAGCAGGTGTGTTGTTTCTTATTTTATTCATTACTAATGTTTCTTTTGCACAAAAACTAACTGCACAGGCAAGTAAAACCAAAGTTGCTGTTGGCGAATCGTTTCAGATCTCGTTTTCACTAAATAGCAGTGGTAGTAATTTTAAAGCGCCACCTTTAACTGATTTTGATGTTTATTCGGGGCCGAACCAATCCACCAGCATGTCGTATGTGAATGGATCCATGAGTCAATCCATTACATTATCTTATGTAGTTGCTGCAAAAAAAGAAGGCAAAATTAATATTGGTCCTGCCAGTGTGAATGTAAATGGAGCAACAATCCAATCAAACGCTTTTACTATTGAAGTGGTAAAAGGTGCAGCCAATGCTCAAAGCCAGGGTAATGCTAACCATCCAGCTCAAAATCCATCTGCTCCAACAACCGAAAATTTAAGCGATAATTTATTTGTAAAAACAATTGTAAGCAAAACAAAAGCATATTTAGGGGAACAAATAACAGTAACGCATAAAGTGTATACCCGTTATCAGTTGCGTGGTTTCCAGGATATCAAGTTTCCTGATTATACCGGATTTTGGGCCCAGGATATGCCCAATAATCCACAAATTCAAGTTGTGAATGAAAATATTGATGGTGTAAGTTATCAGGTAGGCGAACTGAAACGTACTTATTTATTTGCGCAACGGAGTGGGAAATTAGAAATTGAGCCAATGAATATTGAATGTGTGGTAAGAAAACAATCCAACAGAAGGCCACGTGATGTTTTTGAACAGTTTTTTGGTGGAGGTTATGAAGATGCGACCTATGCTGTAAAGAGCAAAGCAATTGCTATTGAAATAGTACCATTGCCTGAGGCGAATAAACCTGCTGATTTTTCGGGTGCTGTTGGGACTTACTCATTTAAAGCTCAAATAAGTAAAGAGAAAATAAAAGCCAATGATGCAGTTAATTTAACAATTACATTAACAGGGAAAGGAAACATTAAATTAGTTGATCCATTGAAAATTAATTTCCCTGAAGATTTCGAAACTTATGATCCTAAAACCAAAGAAAACATTACTGCAGGTGCCAATGGGGTAAGCGGTAACAAAACATTTGATTATCTGATCATCCCACGTCATGAGGGAGATTATAAAATTGATCAGATCAATTTTAGTTATTTCGATCCTGAAAAAAAACAATACGTAACTATCCTTTCTCCGGAGTTTACTATTCATGTGGAAAAAGGGGCAGGGGGTGATGAATCTGCAAATGTATTTAATCCGCGCAGCAAAGAAGATGTAAGGGTATTAGGAAATGATATTCGGTATATTAAAACGAACAATATACATCTTGAGCCGAAAAATGATTATTTCTTTGGATCTCCACTGTTTTATATTGGTTTGATAAGTCCGTTTTTCGCGTTTATTGGTTTTATTTTTATCCGAAGAAAAAACACGGAACAAAATAAAGATGCAGTTGCTGTAAAAAGCCGGAAAGCTACTAAAATGGCTAAGAAACGCCTATCACTTGCAGAGCAGTACTTAAAGTCAAATAACAAAGAACAATTTTATGTTGAGATATTTAAAGCATTGTATGGTTACATCGGTGATAAATTAAACATACTGGCTGCTGATTTGAACAAAGAACATATTTCCGATACGCTTAAAGCAAAAAATGTGAACAATGCCACTATTCAACAATTGATAACAACACTGGATAATTGCGAATATGCACGTTATGCGCCAAGCGCTGTTTCCGGTGATCTGAATGGCATTTATAATAGTACAGTTGAACTTATTACGAAAATAGAAGATGAAATTAAGTAAAACGCAAGTCCTTTTTGTCTCCCCGGGAGAGAGTAGCGGCTCTATGCAGAGTCGCCTGCTTAGCTTATGCGTTGGCTCAGCATTTTCTAAAGATGTTTGGGCCGGACCGGGTAAATTAAAATTATTTTTAATTCTGCTGTTTGCCATTTTGTATTCGTTCGCAAATGCAAGTACAAATAGCCTATTGCTGGACAGCGCAAATAACGCTTACTCCAAAGGTGATTACAGTAAAGCTTCTAAATTGTATGAGAATATACTAAGCAATGGGCAGGAAGCCCCCGAAGTATATTTTAATTTGGGCAATACCTATTATAAAACAAATAATATTGCATTTGCTATTTTGAATTATGAACGTGCATTAAAATTAGAACCGGATAATGAAGATTTTAATTTTAATTTAAAGTTAGCCAACCAAAAAACAGAAGATAAAATTGATGCCGCGCCACAATTATTTCTAAATCAATGGAAAAATGGATTAGTAGATCTTATGACTGAAAAAGGGTGGTCACAACTGTGCATTCTATTGATTTGTGTCTCATTAATATTATTCGCTATCTACATAACGATGCAAAAAAGGGGACTAAAGCAAGTCGGTTTTTTTGGTGGAACAACTTTAGTTATTTTAAGTATAATTACATTTTTTATTGCACAACATAAATATAGCATTACCAAAAATAACACTGAAGCAATTATTACTTCCCCATCAATAACTGTTACCGGCTCTCCAAATGAAAAGGGTACTAAGCTGTTTATTTTACATGCAGGAACTAAAGTAAATGTTACTCAGGAGGATGTTAGTTGGGCTGAAATAAAAATTGCGAATGGAAATACAGGCTGGATAAAAATTTCTGAATTACAAAAAATATAATACTACCTGCGAATTACGAATTTTAACGAATTACGAATTATTTCCAATAACTATCTGATTTGAAATTATTAAATTACTACATGGTTAAACCTGCCCGACTGAAAGACGTCAGTCGTTCGGGCGGGTTGCCTACTGTAAAATTACCAAATTGTAAAATTAATTTTGTGTAGATATGCAACGTATAGCACTTCTTTCCGACACACATAATTATTTAGATCCCAAAATTTTTAAATATTTCGATACATGCGACCAGATTTGGCATGCAGGTGACGTTGGTACTGTTTCTATTACTGACGAACTATCAAAGATCAAGCCTGTAATAGCCGTTTATGGAAATATAGATGGGCAGGATGTACGTAAAGTACATCCTAAAAATCAACGATTTATGTGCGAAGGTGTTGATGTTTTTATGACACATATTGGTGGGTATCCCAACCGCTACTCCTTGGATGCATTGGCAGAAATAAAACAAAGTCCTCCCAAATTATTTATATGCGGGCATTCACATATTTTAAAAGTGATGTTTGATGAAAAATATAAATTATTACATATCAATCCGGGCGCTGCCGGTATTCATGGATTTCATAAAGTAAAAACACTCGTTAGATTCACAATCGATGGCAGCCAGATAAAAGATCTGGAAGTAATTGAGTTGGGACAGAAAATTTAATTTTTTGCCAGGATCTTTTCTTATACCGCAATAAACCCTCCGAACAATTCATATTCCTTAATAAAATAACTTGTTTGGCACAATACTTTTGAAAATCAGATAATAGTTATAACTTAGCGAAGTAAAATCATTTACTTAATACTTTTTTCAATGAATTTGAAAAATTACGCTGGAGCTTTATCACTTTTGATTGCTTTTTTCGGCTTTATCAGCAAGAGCAATAGTCAGGTGATGATCAATGAGTTTTCTTGTTCAAACGTTACTACAATTTTCGATAATTATGGCGAAACTCCTGATTGGGTCGAATTATACAATGCAGGTAGTTCAACGGTTTCTTTAACCGGATATTATTTAAGTGATAAGATAAGTAACCCAACAAAATGGCCAATACCTGTGGGTGTTTCAATAGCTGCTAATGCTTATCTGATCATCTGGATCTCCGGTAAGGATACCCTCGATGGTACTAATGTTCATGCCGGTATTAAACTTACTCAAACCAAGCCCGAAGCCCTTGTTTTTGCTGATGCTGCCGGTGCTATTATTGATTCGATGACATTAAAACCAACTCAGACTGACCACTCAAGAGGTAGGACAACTGATGGAGGTACCGTATGGGGAGTGTTTACAACTCCAAGCCCTGCAACATCTAATACTGCTGCAAAATTAGAGTACGCCATACGTCCTGTAATGGATATTCCGGCAGGGTTTTACACTTCGTCACAAACAGTTTCAATTACTGCCCCTGGTACCGGTCTTTCTATTTATTATACTATTGATGGTTCTGTCCCAACAACCAGTTCAACAATTTATTCTACTCCGGTTTCTATTTCAAGTACAACTGTTTTAAGGGCAAGAACATTCAGCTCAGATCCTTTGGTCCCTTCAAGTTTCGTAGAAAGTAATACCTATTTAATAAATGCTGTTCATACAGTGGCAGTGGTTTCCGTATTTGGCGATCAGGTGGATGAATTATTGGATGGGAATTACCTGGATCCGGAAACAGGCTTAGAATATTTTGATGAAAGCAAAGCACTTGTTGCAGAAACGAATGGCCTTACAAATAAGCATGGTAATGATTCATGGGCTTACGACCAGCGAGGGTTCGATTATGTTTCTAAAGATGAGATGGGATATAATAACGCTGTTAATTATAAAGTCTTTATTAATAAATCACGTAATTCATTTGAAAGACTAATTTTTAAGCCGGCAGCAAACGACAATTATCCTTTTGAAACCGGTGGGGCACACATTCGTGATTCCTATGCCCATACATTGTCGCAAAGAGGGAATTTGAATTTAGATGAACGTACCTGGGCGCCTGCTGTTTTGTATGTAAATGGCCAGTATTGGGGAGTATACGATGTTCGTGAAAAAGTTGACGACTCTGATTTTACGGATTATTATTATGATCAACCTGAAGAAGATCTTCAATATTTAAAAACCTGGGGAGCTACCTGGAGTGAATACGGTGGAGTGCAGGCACAAACAGATTGGGATGTATTAAAAAATTATATTATAACAAATAATATGGCGGTGCAGACTAATTACAATTATGTGGATTCTGTATTTAACGTAAAAAGTTTTGTTGATTATTTTGTTTTTAATTCATGGTTAGTTACCAGTGATTGGTTGAATTGGAACACTGCCTGGTGGAGGGGATTAAACCCTGCTGGTGATAAAAAGAAATGGCGCTATACCCTTTGGGATCTGGATGCCATTATGGGCCATTATATTAATTATACGGGGATCCCTGACCCAACGCCTAATGCCGATCCTTGTGATGTTGAAACATTAGCAGATCCGGGAGGACAAGGGCATACTCAAATATTGAATTCTTTATTGGCAAACCCCGGATTCAAACAATATTATCAAGCGAGGTATATCGATTTAATGAATACCACATTGAACTGTTCTTTCACTCTACCTTTGTATGATAGTATGATTGCAGTGATTCAACCCGAAATGCAGGGACAATGCACCAGGTGGGGCGGGACATACAGTACCTGGCAGGCGAATGCGGCTTCATTTAGAACCGATATCAGTACACGCTGTAATGCGATGACTCAGGGGCTTATTGATTGTTATTCGTTGTCAGGCCCTTATCCTATATCTGTTGATGTAGTTCCTGTTGGAGGTGGTAACGTTAAGGTTAACAGTATAACACCTTCAGCCTATATGTTCCAGGCTCCATATTTTGGCGGTATGCAAACTATTTTCAGAGCGAGTGCAAATGCCGGTTATGTATTCGATCATTGGGAATCTCAAAATCATATTCTTTTACCTTCAACTTTAGTTGATTCAGTATCTGTTTCCTTTAGCCAGCAGGATACTGTGGTTGCATTTTTTCGCCTGATTGCACAGCCTCCATTGCCTTTAACCACGGGTGTGCTTACAATACCTACTGTGTTTTCTCCTAACGATGACGGAGTAAATGATATTTTTAAAATTGCATCTCAAAATATGGCAACAATTAATTGTAAAATATACGACCGTTGGGGGCTGTTAGTAAATGAGTTAACAAAGTTAAATGAAGGCTGGAATGGGCGTACAACAAGTGGGCTTCCGTGTAAAGTAGGAGTTTACTTTTATGTATTAACCGGTATGGCTAATGACGGTAAAGAAACGAGTACAAAGGGATTTGTGCAGTTGCTTAGATAGTAAATTGATTAGGATTCTTGAATAAAATATCCCCAGTTTTTAACGATTTGTATTGTTCGGTCGTGCATATACCATTTGCATTACATGGATGTTACGCATTTCAAATGCCGCTTCACAATAGCTGAAATAATAATTCCATTTGCGGATAAACCGCTCATCAAAGCCCATTTTTTTAACTTCAGATAATTGCTGATTAAATTCTTTTTGCCATTCTGATAGTGTACGTGCATAATGCAATCCCATATCTTTTAGGTCAACAAGGGTCATATCTGAAGTATTATTTATGGCTTTATTGATACTACTCACAGAGGGTAATAAAGAGCCCGGGAAAATATGCTTTTGAATCCAATCTACACCGTTTCTCAAACTTTCGTACCTCGAATCCGGGCAGGTGATTACCTGGATAGCAAGAATGCCGTCCTTCTTAAGTAAGTCGTTACATTTTTTAAAATACACTTCCAGAAATTTATGGCCTACAGCTTCTAACATTTCAATGGAAACAATTTTATCGAATTTACCTTCAATAAGACGATAATCTTTTAGTAAAATATTTATTTTATCAGTAAGTTTTTCTTTTTCTACCCGTTCTTTAGTAAGTTTATATTGCTCTTCCGAAATAGTTACTGTTGTTACTTTACAGCCATATTGCTTTGCTATATGAATCGCATTCTGACCCCATCCACTTCCTATTTCAAGAACATGGTCAGTTGGTTTTAATTTCAACTGCTCACACAACCGTTCGTATTTTTCTATTTGTGCTTCCTGCAAACTCATTCCCTCTTTTTTAAAATACGCGCAGGAGTAAGTCATAGTAGGATCCAGGAAGAGACCGAAAAAATTATTATCCAGATCGTAATGTTCGGAAATGTTTTTTCGGGAACCATTTATGCTGTTCGCTCTTTTTTTGTGATAAATTGTATTTAATAACTTTAATATGTTTAATGCGAAGGCTTGTGTTTGGCTACCCGATGCTGTTGGTGCATTATCGACATTTAATAAGATCCATTTAATTACATTGGAAATGTTATCAGTTTCCCAATCTCCATCTACGTAAGCTTCCCCAAAACCAATATCGCCATATAGAACGCAGCGTTTGAAAAAATAATTGTTTTTCACTTCAATAGTTGCAACAATTTCATCAATCCCATTACCAATTTTCACCAACTCTCCGGATGGCAAAATTAGGTTTAGAGTTCCCATATTCATTTTTGAAAGTAAGTCGATAATTACCCTCTCATAAAAATTACGTTTGGTCGTTAAGGCTATAGTTAGTGGCATATCTCCTGAAAATACTAGTATGAAATACGAATTAATATTAATTTACGAACTCTTCAACTGAATTTTTTATTCTTTAAATTTTAAATGCTAATTAGACTTTCGGTACGCATCCCTTTGCAATTCCTGATTTGCTGATTTTTTGTGATAAGGTATTTTTTTAAGCCAAAGTTTAATAGCGTTCCAATGAATCAAAGTTATAATTTTTAGCGTAATAAATGGAAAACGAATGCTATACTTTAATAAATTAAAATTGCTTATGGGCTCACGTACCCCTGTTAATGTGCTTATGAAAAAACGTTTTTCATTTTTATAATCATCGATCCTGATATTTAATTTATCGTCAGGGATCACTAAATTAAAATCGAAATTAGTATCGTGATCGATGAAGGGAGAAACATAAAAGTACTTGGTTGTATTCAGATAAAATTTGTTTGAGGTCAAATTATTTTCACCTAAAAAGAAAGGTTTAATTTCACCAAATGTATTGCCAATTTCAGCAACAACGCATAGTGGCGAGTTATTGACATCAAAACAATAATAAAATGAGACCGGATTGAAATTGTAACCCAATACATTCAAGTTAGTAAGTAATTTGATTTTTCCATTTCCAATTGTAATGCCATTTTGCTCAAGATAATCTGTAATGTGCTGTTTAACATTTTTTGATTTATCAGGATTTTCGCGTGGTAATTGCAAATGTTCACTATCCTTAAAACTGAAAAAATTAAACCGATTTCGACTCATCATCCAAAGTCTCTGGGTAAGTATATCAATCTCATCCAAGTCGATGTAGAACATAAATATATTGTAATGAAACCTATGTTGTTTAGGTTCCAAACGATTATGCATAACAGTGCATTTATAGAGGCAAGAATTCAGCATAATATCTACTAAATAGGAATTTTTACTAATGTACGAATCTTAAAATCTTTTGCAAAGCTCCACAGCCGAAGCAAATCCGTCTTCATGAAAACCATATTTGAAATAACTTCCACAAAAATACAATGGGCCTTTCTCGTTTAGTTTATGTAATTCTGTTTGCGCTTGTTTTGTTGCAATATCAAATAAGGGATGCTCATAATCAATAACCTTCAAAATTTTACTTTTATCAATACTATCAGGCAATGCGTTGATAGATACAAAGTAATTTTTATTTTTTGAAACTTGTTGTAAGCTATTCATCCAGTAAATAGTAGTTGGAATTTGTGTTCCGTTTTTATTTTCGATCCTGTAATTCCAGCTACTCCATACTTTTTTATTCTTTGGCATTATTGACTCGTCAGTATGTATTGTAGAACTGTTTGTTTGATACTTAAATGGAGACAATAGCCGTTTTTCATCGGCTGTTGGTTGTTCTATCAAACGTAAAGTTTGATCGGCATGGGATGCAAAAATAACTTTATCGAACTCCTGGATAGCACCATCAGAAGAATGTATTACAGCCTTGTTATCTTTCCGAGCTACTTTTACAACCCCATTGTTTGTTTTTATTTTATCTTTAAATGGTTCAATTAAGAGTTCGCGATAGGCCTGACTCCCATTGTGTAACGTATACCATTGATGTTGGGTATTCATGCCTAAGAACCCATGGTTTTGAAAAAACTTAATCAGTGATATCGCTGAAAAATCAAGTATTAGCTCCATTGGTGTGGACCATACTGCCGATCCCATAGGAACTAAATATTTCCAAAGCATATCATCACTATAATTAAATTCTTTGATAAATTGGCCTAATGTATAATCAGCATATTTAGGGTTTTCTAAAATTTTAATACTCTCCCTGTTGAAACGGGTTATTTCCATTAACATTTTTATGTATCGTACATTAAAAATGTTTTTTCGTTGTGCAAATAAACCATCCAAACCTGAACCACAGTACTCCAATCCACTTTCAAGATGCTGAACGCTAAAGGACATACTTGATTTTTTTACCGGTGCTTTTATTGTTTCAAATAAATTACATAAATGTGGATAGGTAGCATAGTTGAATACCATGAAACCGGTGTCTATAAATATAGGTTGCCCATCTTCATCAATAGTTACTGTATTGGTATGTCCTCCGATATAATCATTTTGTTCAAAAAAGGTAATGTCGTATTTTTTGTGAAGAAAATGTCCACAACCCATACCAGCAATACCTGTTCCGATGATAGCTAATTTTTCCATTTTAATTTTAAATCACAAAAATATTTTTAAATAGTTGGTTTTGAAACAACCGAATTAATAAAGCGTTCGATCGTAAATGTTGTAACTTGTCCGCTGGGGCCATTGATATTGTAATCGCAACCATGGGTAGCGCAGGGAAGATCAAGCAAATAGTTTTTAACGTGATACTGATCTAATTTTTTTTGAAGTCGTGTACTATGCTCAAATGCTACTAAAACATCTACCTGGCCATGAATGATCAATGTGGGAGTTGATGAACTATCAATAAATTCGACAGGGGAACTTGCTGTATATTTTTGCGGGCATTCGTTCAAGCTACCACCTATATAATCTGATAATACTTTGTCGGTATTGATCACCCAGGTATTTCCTTTTATACCAGCACCCCAAACCATATCGGCAGGAGCATAAAATGAAATCACTCCTTTAATGTTTGGATTACGATAAGTATATGCCGCCAACAGGGCAATTTGTCCACCTGCCGACCGACCTAATAATATAAAATTGCTCGTATCTATTTTTAAAGCAGCTGAATTTTCGGTTAAATAATTGATAGCGTTTTTTACATCTTCAACAGGGGATGGGCATTTAAACTCCGGTGCCAATCGGTAATTGAGGGCCGCTACATTATATCCTTTGTTTGCCAAATAACTGTTTAATGCAGGAAGTTGTTTACTATCTCCTTCGGACCAAGAACCACCGTGAATTACAATTACACAAGGTGATTCAGATCTTGAATTTCCCTTGTAATAATCAAACGATAATTTTTTTTCGATTGAATTATTGTAAACAACGTTTGTGGGTTTTACATCTTCAGTTCCTATTCCCGTAAACATTTTTAAAAAACTAAAAGGGTTTTGCAATAGGCCTGTATCCGCCTTAAATGGGAAAGTTTTTGTGAAATTTACAGATAAGTCAGATGAGATCTGGTATGTTTTTACGATTGGAATAGTATAAAAAATGAGTGCTATTCCATTAATTAAGATCAGGGCATATTTATATTTCTCGGCTCCAAAAGATAAAACTAAAAGTAATAAAGCAGCACTAATAAAAATATATGGAAATTCTGTTACTGCAACAGATATGCGCCAAAGCAAATTAGTTGGCGCTCTGAAAACAACAAGGAGAGATAGCAGTAATAAAATTATAGAGAATAAAATACGCAACATCATAGATCATTTTTTCTTAAATAAATAATGGCTTACTATCCATTCGTTCCCATCATTATATCCCCACAATTCGGCACAGGACATGTAAAAGATACGCCAATAAACCCACCATTTTAATGCCTGGTCTTTACCATAAGTGGATTCAAACATAGGCATTATTTCATTTTTATGTTTATCCATATTCTCCAGCCACGCTTCAGAAGTTTTACTGTAATGAGTTCCATTCACATGCCAGTGTTGTTCAATACTCATGTGTTCGTTGAAATACAGTAATAAATGATCACTGGGCATAATTCCGCCCGTGAAAAAGTATTTACTCATCCAATCGCTTTCATCTATTACTTCGAATTTATATGCATATTCTTTATGGGTAAAAATGTGGACAAATAGTTTTCCATCGGCCCTTAAAAAACTGGAAGCTTTATGCATTAATTTTTGATAATTACGCATGTGCTCAAACATTTCTACCGAAACAATTCGATCGAAGGTGGCATCAATGTTAAATACATTAATATCGACAGTGATTACTGTAAGGTTTTTGAGCCCTCTATTTATCGCTTGTTCGTCAATGTATAGTTTTTGTGTACGGGAATTTGAAACCACAGTAAAAGTGCTTTTTGGAAATTTGGATGCCATAAAAAAAGACAAAGAACCCCATCCGCAGCCCAATTCCAATACATTTTGTCCGTCTTGTAATTCAGCTCTCTGGCAGGTAAGTTCCAGCATATCTTTTTCTGAAGTGTCAATATCCGTAACGCCATCTTTCCAATAACCGCTACTATACTTCAAGTGTTTACCTAAGCAATATTGATAAAATTTTGTAGGAACCTCATAATGTTGTTCATTTGCATCAACAGTATTTACGGCAATTGGAGAGCTTTTTAATTCCTCTATCAAGTTCATAAAATGCGCTTGCTGTGTTTCGGTATTGCCTTTGTTTTCCTGATCAAGACGTTGTTTAAGTAAGCTACGAATACCTTTACGAATGAGGATATCAGGAATCTTGTTTTTCTCTAATAATGAATTATACCACATAATTTAATTTCGAATTTCGGGTTTTCGATTTAATATTTTGTTTCGAGGCAGTTGATAAATGCCAAATTTTAAAACAAGGTTTAATTGCTTATTTCTTTTTAAACCAAGGAACAAATGCGCTTGTGGTAAGCTGGTACTTCTTATATGCATCACCTTTGGAACGTAAGGCTTGCTCTTCTGTCATCGGTATACCGGTTACCTTAAATAATAAAAAGAGTATTGAAAGCGGACAAATAATTGAGACCCATCCGTATGGAGATGAAAGAGTAAAAATGAAATAACTAACCCATATCATCCATTCAAAAAAGTAATTTGGATGACGTGAATAATTCCATAATCCTGCGTCACAGACTTTTCCTTTATTAGCTGGATTTTTTTTAAATTCTTGTAGTTGCCTGTCTGCGAGTGTTTCTCCGCAAATTGAAACGAGCCATAAGAGTGTGCCGATCTTTTCAAGTAAACTAAATTCCGGATTGGGATTTATGGAGGCTAATATAAAAGGAATCGATAAAAAAACATTAGAAAATGCCTGCATTTGAAAAAACCAAAAAAACTTGGTGTTTGCGATAGGAGCCCATTCAGCACGAAGCTGTTTGTATCGACCGTCTTCCTCCTTAATGTGACTTAAAACACGCACAAATAAATAAGTTCCAAGTCTTGCGCCCCATACACAAACCATTATTAATACAATTAGTTTTCGCTCATAAAATCCTTCCCCTAACAAAAAATAGATTATAGCAATAACAGGGAAATTATAAGCCCAGAAAATATCTACAATACCCGCATTGTTAATTTTTCTGGCCCAAAACCATACTAATATCATTATTATACTAACGGCTATAAATCCAATAAGAGGAAGGAGTAAAAGCTGGCTCATGATTTTCGTATTTTAATTATACCTATTTGATTTAAAAATATTATAACGGGGAATGTTGGATCAAACTCATACCATTTTTTAGCAAAATTAATGCTGTTGGGGCTTTTATGATGATTGTTTTGCATTAATTCACCCATCAAAAAAATATCTATTGGTATCGTGTTCTTACTATGATCTTCATTGTTATAATTTGAATATCCGTATTTGTGGCCACACCAATTAACAATGGCACCATGTATAGGTCCCATAAAAATATGAATTGGCAACAAAAGAAACATCCACCATACTGTAGCAAATTTCAAATAAAATAAAACATAGATCAGAATAAATAAAATGCGTACCAACCACGCATCGCCAATTTTATCCAACAGCTTCCATTCAGGATAGTTACCACGAAAAGCTTTTTCAGGTTCCACACGATATTTAACGTAGTTTAAATAGATATTTTTTGTTTTCATTGTCATCTGCCAAACGTCAGCAAAAAAATGAGGAGAGTGAGGGTCCTTCTCTGTATCACTGTATGCATGATGCATACGGTGCATAATTGCGTATGCTCTTGGATTCAGAAATGATGCTCCCTGGGTGATGAATGTTAAAAAGTAAAAAAAACGTTCCCAAAATCCATTCATAGTAAACATTTTATGAGAGGAATAGCGATGCAAAAAAAATGTTTGACAAAACAGTGATAGAAACCAATGCGCAAGAAAAAATAATAATACGGCCATGCTTAGATGAAATAGATAATTTTAAGCAATATACAAAAAAATATATAGCCAAATCTTCTAATTTTACTATGATCTTGATTGAAAAAGTCGAATGTTAATTTAATGTTAGTTCGAATCAGGATGTAGAAAGTGATAATAAATTATTGACCTTTTGAGGACACATAAAAGTGGATTTCCTTGAAATTGCCTTTATACAGGATATAAATTAAGAGTTTGCCCCATACCTGCTGATATTTTACAATGATAATTCATATCTTTACCATTCAAATCAATTTCTTTTACTCCAATGGATTTAAGTAAATTAAAAAAACGGCCCTCGCATCCCTTTGAAACCATTGCAGTAGCTGTTTCCTTTTCCCCGCGTTGCCTGCATGTATTAGCGGAAGCGAAGCTTTTATCAGAGACCTTTAAGGCTTCATTGATCCTGATACACATTGGCGAAAAAACAAGTGAAAAAGAACAACACTTTGATGATCTTATGAATCAGGTTGGAATGGATGATAGCCACTACCGCGTGATCTGGATGGAAGGAGATACTGTAGAAACCATATTAAAGTTGTGTAAACTCAATATGGTTGATTTATTGGTGCTTGGAGCTCTTGAAAAAGAAAATGTACTTAAATTTTATCTTGGATCAATTGCAAGGAACATAAGCCGTAAAGCAAAATGTTCGGTGTTGTTACTTACTAATCCATCGGAACAGCTTCGCAAGTATAAAAAAATTGTAGTGAACGGTGTAGAAAATCCCAAAACTATTCATACTGTTAGTACCGCCTTTTATGTTGCAAAACATCTAAAGGTAAAAGATGTTACTATTGTTAACGAAATGAATGTACCGGGCCTTGCCATGGCGATAGCCGATGACAGTACTGCACCTGAGGCAAAAGAGATAAAGAAAAATTTGAATGAAGAAATGGAGGAAAGTATTCATTCTATAATGGAAAAATGTGACACAAGTGGTATTAATGTAATGAATAAAAGTATTAAAGGGAAACCTGGTTATGCCATCAGCAAATATGCAAAAGACAGAAAGGCAGATCTATTGGTAATTAATTCCCCTGATACACATTTGAATTTTTTGGACCGGATCTTTACGCATGACATTGAATATATTTTAGCTCATTTGCCTTGCAATTTATTAATAGTTCATTCGAGGGTATAAAGTTTATATGCTGAAATTAGTACACAGTGACATTATAGTTTTGCTTGCTAGCATTGGCGGTATTTTAATACTGGCCCGCATTTTTGCGGAGCTCGGAAAAAAAATAAAAATGCCGATAGTGATGGGTGAAATTTTATTGGGAATTATTTTAGGTCCAACTGTTTTTGGGTCTTTATATCCTGATCTATGTAATTCTATTTTTCCTAAAGTAGGAGCCGCAAAAATTGCAATGGATGGCATTACCAGTTTAGCGGTTGTCATGCTTTTATTTGTTGCTGGAATGGAAGTTCAATTGCAAATTATGTTAAAGCAAGGTAAAACCGCTGTTTATACAAGTTTTACAAGTATGATCATTCCATTCGCTCTTGGTTTTGCCGCTGTATGGTTCCTTCCCGGTTTTTTTAATTTTAAAGCCGACAAATTAGTTTATGCCTTGTTTTTCGGGATAGCCATGGCGGTGTCGGCATTGCCTGTTATTACACGAATTTTAATGGATTTGAATTTATTTAAAACCAAAGTCGGGATGGTTATTATTGCGGCCGCCATCTTTGATGACCTAACAGGATGGATCATGTTCTCATTTGTATTGAGTTTAATGGGACAGCAGGGCGAAATTACAAGTATATGGTTTACAATTGGCATGATTCTCGGTTTCGGTTTATTCATGTTAATTATTGGGAGGTATGTAATCAATAAAACATTGCCATGGATCCAACAAAAACTCTCCTGGCCAGGTGGTGTACTTTCAATTTCATTAGGACTTTGTTTTTTAGGCGCGGCATTTACTGAATATATTGGCTTACATGCAATTTTAGGGGCTTTTATAGTAGGTATCGCTTTTGGTGATAGTGTGCATTTGCAGGAACGCGAACGCGAAATTATTCACCAATTTGTAACCAATGTATTTGCGCCCTTGTTTTTTGTTTCCATTGGATTTAAGGTGAATTTTATCGAAAATTTTGACCTGCCATTAGTGTTATTGGTGTTTTTCCTTGCAGTAGGCTGTAAAGTGTTTGGGGCTGCATTAGGAGGTTATATGGGCGGATTAACTAGGCGCGAATCTTTGGCCGTTGGTTTTGGTTTAAATGCACGTGGAGCAATGGAAATTATTTTGGGTACTCTTGCTTTGAATGTAGGATTGATTGATTCAAAAATGTTTGTTGCATTGGTTGTAATGGCTTTGGTCACCAGTATGATGAGCGGTCCATTAATGAAACGATTTATAGATTAAAGTTATACAAGTTTGAAGTTTTCGAATTATTGAATAACAAGATCTTTATCATTGAAAGGCGCATAAAAAATCATATAAGACCTCAATCATTTTTTTTCATAAGTATCTTAATAAATCTGCGTCCCGTTATACGCAGTAGTGAATTACATAGAGGCCAATAAAAAATTAGTATGTTAGGATTAAAATTACCTACCGACCCTCACTGGGTAAACATTGTAGAAAGTAATATTGATGAAATATTAACTGATCATGCCTGGTGCGAGCAAAAGGCTGCAACTAATGCCTTATCTTTAATTATAAACAACCCTAACTATACCGAAATGGTTACGGCACTCATTATTCTTGCAAAAGAAGAGCTTGAGCATTTTGAACAGGTTCATAATTTAATAAAGAGCAGAGGACGAGTTCTTGGAATTGAACGTAAAGATAATTATGTAAATGAGTTGTATAAATTCATGCAAAAAGGAGGGAGTAGAAAATCGTCTTTAGTTGACAGATTACTTTTCTCAGCCATGATAGAAGCTCGTAGTTGTGAGCGTTTTAGGATACTTTCGGAAAATATAAAAGACAAAGAATTAGCAAAATTTTATCGTGATCTGATGATAAGTGAAGCAGGGCATTATACTATTTTCATAGGGTTTGCCCGCAAATATGGCGAGGATATTGATATTGATAAACGTTGGAAAGAGTGGTTAGATTTTGAAGCTTCCATCATTACTAACTACGGTAAAAAAGAGACGATTCACGGGTAGTTTTTGCCGCCAAGCCGCTAAGGTGCCAAGGTTTGGATAAAAGAATCTTTCCGACTTTGCGACCTTCGCAGTAAAAAAATTATCCCATCATTTTAGCCTTCCATATTTCAGGGACAGCAATAGTTTGATTGGTTTTATAATTAAAGCATACAATAACAGCTAATCCTTTTGCGGCTTCCACTTCCACGCCATCTATCATACGTACAATTGTACAACTCATGTCAAAACTTTTTGAACCTATGCGAGATGCCCAGGTGTAAACAAAAACCTTGTCTGTTAACAAAATAGGTTGTTTATATTCCATTTCAATTTTTGCCAGTATCACTCCTTCGTTCACCCAATCGATCTTTACACCTTCTTCAGAAAGTGCTTCAAAATAAGTTAAACGCGCTAATTCAAAATAAGTGATATAATTTGCATTGTTCACATGGCCCATCATATCGATGTCTTTAAAGCGAATCTGTACTTGTGTTTTATGTTTGAATGGTGTCATAAGGTTATAATGCTAAATTGTCAATTTTAATTTTTGTTTTTTCTTGCCTAAGCTAAATTGATAAATCCATAATTAATCCAGTGCTTCATACACCGAATTATTACTCTTAAATTCAGGAACTAATAATTTCATTTTTTTTACGATAAGTTTATTATCCTGCTTATCAAAAAGAGAAATTAATTCATTAACTGTATTCGTTATTTCATCAAAATCATATTCTTTTACCTGAGCCACCATTATTTGTTTATGATGTGTGGGCAAGGTGTTTTCATGATCAGCAAGTAATTCTTCATATAGTTTTTCCCCGGGGCGTAATCCGGTGTAAGTAATGCTAATATCTTTATCTAAAACCAATCCTGATAATTTGATCATCTTCTTTGCCAAATCAACGATCCTGATGGATTGGCCCATATCAAAAATAAATATCTCACATCCTTTGCCCATTGCACCGGCTTCCAAAACTAATTGGCAGGCTTCAGGAATGGTCATAAAATATCGGGTAATATCAGGATGAGTGATGGTGACCGGTCCACCGTTTTCAATCTGTTGCCGAAAGCGAGGTATCACCGAACCGCTGGATCCAAGTACGTTTCCAAATCGGGTAGTAATAAATTTAGTGCTTGATATTTTACTTAGAGATTGCGTGTAAATTTCAGCGATACGCTTACTTGCTCCCATAACATTGGTGGGATTTACGGCTTTGTCGGTTGATACCATTACAAACCTTTCTACCTCATGTTCAACCGATAGATCAGCCAGTGTTTTTGTGCCAAGTACATTGGTTAAAATAGATTCGGATGGATTGTTTTCCATCATTGGAACATGTTTGTAAGCGGCTGCATGAAAAACAATTTGCGGCTTAAATGTACGAAACACATTATCCATGCGCTCTTTGTTACGGATATCACCCATCACCACCTCATAGGATTGCTCCTTATGTTTATCATATAACTCCAATTCCATATCATACAAAGGGGATTCGGCCTGATCAACTAAAATAATTTTTTGTGGACGGAAAGGGATTAACTGTCGAACAATTTCGCTTCCAATACTACCGGCAGCTCCGGTTACCAAAATAACTTTCCCCGATAATTGTTTTTGGATATCATCTTTATCTAATAGAATAGGCTCACGTCCTAACAGCTCTTCGATTTGCACTTTTTTAATTTGTTTAAAACTCAACTCCCCATTGATCCAATTGGTAACAGGTGGTACATTCAACACTTTGGTATCGTAATTCAAACAAATGTCCACAATTTGTTGTTTACGGGCAGGCAAAAGATTTTGCACAGAAATAATCAAATGAGCAACATTATTGTCTTGTAATAATTCATTTAGTTTATCAAGTCCAAAAATACTGCTGCCTTCGAGCATTTTACCCTGCTTTTTTTTGTCATCATCAATAAATGCAAGAACTTTATATTTTGTGCCGGCATCACGGTCCAAGGTACGTTTAGTGATTATGCCGGATTCACCTGCACCAAAAATGATCACACTTCGTTTTTCTTTATTGGGATTGGTCAATTCGAAATAAAGCGCCTTGAACATTACTCGCAAACTGATCATTATAAACGTAGTTGCCATGTAATCAATGATGATGATGGAGAATGGAATAGGAAATTTCCCATTAATGAAATTAGAAGAGATCACATTAATGATGACATAGAGCAGGCTGCCAATTGATATAACAATAAAAATTCGTTGAGAGTCTTTCGAACTTGTATATTTTACAATGCCTTGATAGATCTTTGAAATGTAAAAGCTAATGGCTCTTATTCCTAAAACTAAGGTGAAAACCAAGGGGAAATCATCTATTGCCAATTGTGGAATAGAAAAATTGAAACGAACCAAATAAGCCAAAACCAAGGAGAACAAACAAATGCACATATCGATGAAAAAAATAACCCATCGGGGCATATTGCGTAGAAATAGGATATCGAGTGTTTTCATAATTTATTAGTATCAAAGATATAAAAATGATCGCAATAAATTGTCTGAACTACCAAAAACACTCATTTAACGAATATCTAATAAAAAAATATACTTTATAAATAGTTTTGATTGAAATTTATTTTAAAAAAAATAATGCAACATGAGCAACTGCTTTGACTTTCAGTTTCGAAAACTCCATGTAACACTTTTACTGACTTTTTTTTCATCGACTGCCATTGGTCAGAATAATTCTTCAGATATGATTAGCAACGATCTTTGTGGTTGTAATTCAATAATGAAGAATGATAGTATAAAATATACTGGAAAAGATGAAATAAGTTTGTACCCTAATGGTAAAATGAAATATAAACTAACAAAAACGGAAAAAAAAGAACATAAAACTTTCTACTATCCAACAGGAATAAAGTGTAAAGAAGAATTTTTAAATTATAGAATGAATATAAAAAAGACAATCTTTTATAATTCGTTTGAGAAAAAACAGATGGTCTGCAAAGGGAGTTTAAAATTTTAAAATGAAAAAGCGGTTAAACAAATGTTTACATCAAGCCAATACTGCTATTAGTCCGCTTTTTGTTAATGGATTTTATGGAATTTTTTTTATTGACTAAAATTAATTCCTCATAATTTGTAACTTATCCAAATCAAGCAATGTAATACGACTTGCATTAATTTCAATTAACTTTTCATCTTTAAAATCTGAGAGAGTTCTTATAACAGTTTCAGTAGATGTACCTACAATACTGGCTAAGTCATCACGGGAAATGGCCATGCAAAAAGTTTCATCACCTTGTTTTTCATATCTTTTCTTTAACATTATCAATGCTTCAGCAACTCGCTTTCTCACAGAATTGTAAGCCAGTTTTAATAGCCGTTCTTCTTTTTCTTTAACATTATCAGCGAGGATCTTTATGAACTTTGCCGCGATATCACGATTTGAATATAATAATTTAAAAAAATCATCCTTAGGAATTGTTACTATAGACGCATCTTCAAGTGCCATAGCGGAATCGCTAAAAGGCTGATCCTCTAACAAAGAAGTGTATCCTATAAAATCCCCTTCTTTATATAAGCCCGTAATGTATTCTTTTCCATCCTCATTTGATTTATAGGTCTTGATTTTTCCTTTGTTGATGAAATAAATATATTTGGGGTGACCTCCTTCATGGTAAATTATTTCTTTCTTTTTATAAATTCGGGATTCCCTTTCATTTGACAGTTCAGCAAGTTGATCTACATTCACCCTATCTAAGAAATTATTTAATCCCTCCGAGGTCCGTTCAAATTCCATTTTGAGCATCTCATTTTTTTTTAACCGGGTTTCTACTGCAGTTAAAAGCTCCATATCATCAAAAGGTTTTGTCAGATAATCATCTGCACCCATACCCATTCCTTTTCTATAGTCGCTTTTTTCGGCCTTTGCAGTACAAAATATGAATGGAATGTTTGCGGTTGAAGGGTTTTTTAAAAGCATATGTAATACACCATAACCGTCAAGTTCTGGCATCATAATATCACAAATTATTAAATCAGGTTTTTCAGTCATTGCGAGTTTAACACCTTCTTTCCCATTACTTGCAGTTACAACTGAATATTTAGCAAGTTCTAAAATTTCAGCTGTGTTTTCGCGCATTTCGGGATTGTCTTCAATAATTAATATCTTTTTCATCTTTTATTTATATAATTTCAAATGTAATTTTTTAGAAAATTTTCGATCTGAAAAAATTAAATTCGTTTGTATTTCTACTTTCTAATAACCAATTTCTTTATGTTGTATGTTGATGGTAAAAACGCTTCCTTCATTTAATTTACTGAGGAAGGAGATTTCTCCACCAATAAGCTCTACATACTTCTTAACAATGTTTAGCCCTAAGCCCGTGCCTTCAATATTTGATGCATTTTTTGCTCTGAAAAAACGTTCGAACAATAAAGGCTGATCTTCTTCAGGAATTCCAATTCCATTGTCTTTAATGACGATTTTTAAATCCCCATCTGAATTGACAGAGGAAGTAAATTCTATTTCTTTATTTTCAGGAGAATATTTTATCGCATTCGATAGTAAATTGATAACTATGTTTTTTAATAATTGTTTATCAATATTAACAAGCTTACTTCCCCCCAAATGTTTATAGATAATTTTCTGTCCTGATCTTGCAGTTGTTTTTAATTCTTCAGTGATCTCAGCAGCAAAAATATTAATTGCAAGGGGCTCTGGATTATCCCTGATAATACCTTCTTCAAGTTTTGAAAGAGAAAGAAAATCATTTAGGATCTCAGTCAGGTTATTCACTGCCGATTTGATCCTGTTGATGTGCTTCAATCGTTTGTCTTCATCCTCTTGAAGGTTGTATCTGCCAATAAGCGACACGGACGACAAAATAGTAGCTAATGGAGTTCTGAATTCATGAGAAGCAGTAGTAACAAATCTGGATTTGAGTTCATTAAGCTCTTTCTCCTTTTCCAAAGCTCTCATTACCTCTTGTTTCGATTCTGCAAGCCTATTAATAGCATTTGCCAGTTCTTCTGTTCTCTCAGATACTCTAGTTTCCAACTCAACATTCAAATGCTTGATCTCATCATTGGCTTTTTTTATTTCGATCTCCTGCTTTTTTCTTTCGGTGATATCAATAATAAAACTCATTATGTAATCGCCCTTGCTGGTACTAAAATTGCTCAAACTTACTTCTACCGGAAATTCAGTTTCATTTTTTCTCATTGCAAACAGATCCATTCCAATTCCCATTGATCTGGGGTGAGGATTTTCTGTGTAAGTTTCCCTATCCTTAATGTGTTTATGCGTATATCTTCTTGGTATTAATACTTCAATAGTTTTACCTATTAATTCATCCTTATTATATCCGAAAAGTTTTTCTGCAATGGGATTTACCATTACAATTTTACCAGTTTTGTCCGAAACAATAATTCCTTCCGTTGCATGCTTGAAAAGTGCATCTAACATTTCAATTTCCTTAATCATATATTTGCCGCTTATCTCTTTAGTTTTCATGCAAATATAGGTATCGCTTAGTTTCAATTAGCAATGTTATGGAATTAATATCCTTGGGCTTATGATGATAGTCATATCATCAACTTTATGAATATGATTTTTATCATATCCTGACTTTTTGTAACGAGGGGGTTCGATTAGTTAAATAAAAACAATTGGTATGCCCCATGTTCATTTGGCGTTCCCCTTTCTTGAAGGAGAAAGGGGCGGGCTTTCCGCTGCAATCTTTTCTAAACAGAAAAGGATTTCCGCGGAATTTATCCTGAGCTTGTCGAAGGGATCCCTAACGCAAGAATAGTTCGTCTGAAGATATTGTGGCTTTTTCAGATCAATAACAGATAAAGGAGTACGAAGAAAAATCGATTATAAGTGCCAAGAATTAATTAAATAATTCGAGGAATAATGAATTAAAGTTTTCTAAATTAATTACACCACAGAGCTAAATATTTGCGATTCCGGTTTGCATTTTAATAAATGAGCATCAAAGGCCATACAAACATTTCGTATAAAGGGTCTGGCAGCTTCATTTACTATAAGGGAATTATTTGTTAGTTCAATTAAACCATCATTTTCCATTTCCAACAGAAGATCAGATGATTTTGAAATAAAATCACATTGTTTTTCTTCAGTTCTCCATTCGGTCCTTAATTTGCACATGATATCTAAAATATGTTGTCGTAGTATCAGATCTTCTTCCGAAAGGAAATGGCCTTTAAAAACTGCAAGTTGTCCATTGTTTATTTTCTCATAATATTCCTCTACTTTTTTTACATTTTGAGCGAATGCTCCCCAGGTATCGCTGATAGAAGATACACCTAATCCTATCATAAGCTTTGTGAATTTATGGGTATAGCCCATAAAATTTCTATGTAAGGTATTGTTTTGAACTGCCCGGTACAACGAATCGTCAGGCAATGCGAAATGATCCATTCCTATTTCCTCATATCCATTTTCAAGGAACATTTCTTTTCCTGTTTCATATAATTCACGTTTTTTTTCATCCACAGGGAGATCTTTTTCTGTGAATTTACGTTGTCCCGGTTTGATCCATGGCACATGAGCATAGCTGTAAAAAGCTATCCGGTCAGGTTTTAATAAATTCACTTTGTTAATAGTGTCAACAACACTTTCTTTTGTTTGAAGAGGTAAACCATAGATCAGATCGAAATTTATTGATGTATAGCCTATTTCACGCGCTTTAGTAGTAACTTTTTCTAATTCAATACTTTTCTAAAAATCAATGTGAGACT
>JAZKBF010000047.1:23348-88523 GCA_040388745.1 Bacteroidota bacterium
AACCTATCTCGCGAGCTTCTTTAGTAACTTTTTATACACTTTCAAAGCTTTGAATTCGATTCACTATCTTTTGCACTTTAGAGTCAAAGTCCTGAATACCCAAACTTAATCTTCTAAATCCTAATTCGTATAAAGTTTGTAAATGTTCAGTGGTAGTATTGTTAGGATGAGCTTCAAAACTAAATTCTGCATCGTCACAAATAGTAGCATCCTCAAGAATGCTTTCTATCAATCGTCTTAGATTTGAAGGTGAAAAAAAAGTGGGAGTTCCTCCTCCTAAATGGATCTCTTTGATTTTTGGAACTTCTTTAAAAATATTTAAATACAATTTCCATTCGCGGATAACTGCAGTAATATAAGGAGATTCAACAGCATGGTTCACTGTTATCCTGGTGTTACATCCGCAATAAGTACATAAGCTTTCACAAAAGGGTAAATGAATATATAATGAAAGACCATCAGTTGCATTACTATGATCGAAAGATTCCTTTACAGCCTTTTCCCAATCTTTAACATCAGGCATTTCAGATGTCCAATAAGGAACTGTTGGATAGCTTGTGTATCGTGGTCCGGGGACATTGTATTTTCTAAGCAGATTTTTATCTATTGACATATTTCAATTGAATTATACGAATTAAATTTTTCAAATTTAAAAGTTGTTAATGTCATCTTGGGTTGAAATAAATTAACGTATTCATAAACATTATTATTGCATAAAATCGATTCGTTTTTTTTCTTAATTACTTTCCATATTGTCTATCAAGTACCATTCAGCAAAGGAGGATGAAGTTTCTCTTAATTTTAAATGGTGCAGCATTACATTATCCGGTAATTGCGTTAAAAGTCTTTTTGCAATGTCCGCTAAAAGATTTTCGCATGTTGGTTGATAGTCGGCAATTACTAATTTTTTAAATAAAGGATTTCCTTCTGCAAGCTTAATATAAGGTGTTGATCTATCCAGAATGGTGGCATGATCTAGCTCATCAATTATAGGTTTCATTATTTGTTTTAGATCCGTAAAATCCATTACCATCCCACGTTTAGGGTTGTTAAATTCAGTTATTGGTTGGCCAATTACTGTAACAGAAAGATGATATGAATGCCCATGAATGTTTTTACAGGGGCCATCATAGCCATATAAAGCATGGGCCATTTCAAAACTAAACTCTTTTGTGATCCTTATTTTTGACATATTGTTATTCTACTTGTTTAAACGTAAATTAGTTTTCGTATTGATCTCCGATTTCAGATCATTTATGAATGTATCTATGGCTCCTCGCGTGATATGAGGCATAATAACAATTTTCCACCACTTTGGTTCATGCTCATGGCTATCAACTACAAGAAAATATTTTTCGGCTACTGATGATGGAATATCCGTTGCATGAATAGCAATAATGTTTATGTACGGGTTTCTAAAATAACGAATACCAAGGTCATCCAGTTGGCAACATACATCGGTAGTACGGTCCACAAGTGATCGCATTTTTGTTTTCCATCCTTCCGACCCATGATTGTGAAGCACCATCCAGACAGCAACTGCATTTGCGCCTGAACGGCTTCCGCATAAAGTATGGTCGGTTCCGGGAACATATTGAGCTTCGGTAGTTTTTACATATTGCATATAACCTTTTCGGATCAAAAATATTCCGGTGCCGTAAGGTGTTTGAAGCATCTTATGTGCATCAATGGTAATGGAAGTTATATTCGGATTTTTAAACGAGTAGCTATTTGAAGTGTTTGTAAAGGGATAAATGAATCCACCAAATGCAGCATCTATATGTAATTTATAGTTGATCTTTTTTTTGTTCAATAATGCAGTTACTTTATCTATATCATCTACAGAACCAAACATTGTGGTAGATAAATTCATATTGACAATGAAATATTTAATCCCTTTTGCCAAAGCCGAATCAACTTTTTTCTCCATATCAGAAAGAAGAAGTTCCCTGTTATTTTCATCTGTATTTATTACAATTGAATTGATATTCAAGAGATTTACAGCTTTTGATAGCGAGTAATGACTGTCTTCAGAAAAAATAACTCCTATTTCCTTTACATTTGCCTCATACTGATTTATAAAATAGTTGCGATAGATCCATATTGCCTCAATATTGGCTTCTGTTCCACCGGAGGCAACGTAACCGTCTTGCGCATCCTCTTCGCCTCCAAAAATTTGTTCTGCACAAAGTTTTATCAGGTCTTTTTCTAATTCCTGTGTGCCTATGAATATTTTTTCCGTACCATTCAAAGTATGACAACCAATGTGATTTGGATTAGCAATAAGTGTGGATAGAAATGGTGCATTCTCCAGGAAAGGCGCATCATCATAAAATACTTCGGAATCAAGGTAAGTGGCTGGAACGCCTAATATTGGCGTTTTTCGATAATTTACATTTTTGTTTAATGCATTGATCACTCGCTTTTTTATTTTATCTGATGTTAATTTGGGCCAATACATATTTGTTAATTTTATTTATTGCAACATTTAGTACATTCAGGTTTGGTTACCGACATTTCAGGACTGATATATGGAATTCCAAGGTTCATTCCTCTTAAAATTAATAGCAATGCCATTGAAACTGCAAAAACCGGAACCGCTTTATTTATTTTTTTTCGGAAATTAATATTTATGCTACTGCTAATGAGCGCAACTGTTAGCATTGCAGGCACAGTTCCAAATCCGAATACGGCCATAAAAATACTGCCTTGCAATAAGCTACCTGTTGCAATTGCACCAGCTATTCCTAAATAAACTAAACCACAAGGAAGCAAAGCATTTAGGGTTCCAATAAAAAAAAGCGAAGAGAAACTGTTTTTTTTAAATAGTGTTTTTAATTTTTGTTTCACTTTTCCAATGTATGAATAGGTAAAGGAGAGAAACCTGAATTTATTTGCAAATTTATTCGGTAATAGGATCATAATTAAAACAGTTATTCCCAACGTGATGGAAAGGCTCTGTTGATAGCCGGCAATGATAATACTTTGTCCAATTAAACCAAACAATCCACCAAGTAGTGCATACATAAAAACTCTTCCTGTATTGTATAAGAGCGCACCGGTAGCTTTTGAGAATAAAGATTCACGATTTAATGGCAATGCTAAGGCAATAGGGCCACACATTCCCACACAATGGAAACTTCCTAAAAATCCTAATGTTAATGCAGTCCAAAAAATATTCATGATTTCTATGGAATTACAATTGTTTCTTCAATAAAATAGGATGTACCTTCAGCTTCCCATGCAATTTGCATTTTGTACATTCCTTTACTTAAATTAGTTAGAGCAATGGATTGCTGAACTGATTCATTCAATCCAATTCGTGTTTTATAATCTTTTGAGGCATCGGATGGTCTAAAGAATAATATTTCACCGGATACTTCTTTTCCTCTGAATACATTTGGAAAAAAAAGTTCCATATTTTTTTCAGTTATAGTATGTGAAATTTTTTCTTCCAATGCATCTGCATTTTTAGCTTCATCGATCTTGGTCTGAAATATCAATTCTTTCTGGTAATAATCAGGACTCACAAGATCAATTTTTTGGTTTACACACATTGCTACCATTGTTCCAATTAGTAATGCAAAGCTTACGTATAAAATGGTGATTTTTGTTCCCCAGCCAATTTTTATCATGTTGTTTAGTTTTAGTGATGTGCTGTTTGAAAAACAGGACCTAAAAAAGTAGTTTTAACTGTTTCTATTGTTTGACCATTAGAATAAACTATAATTTTCAATTTTGTTTTCCTGCTTTTAATTTGATCTCTGTTAAAAATGATAAAAAATGCCCCCCCCGCAACACTTTCTTTTTCAACATTTATTATCTCATTCCCTACCATTTTAATTTGTCCATTATCCGATTCTAATTTTAATGTTATCGGCAATTGAATATGAGTTTTATTTACCAATTTGATGTTGTATAAATTACTAATGCTGTTGTTTTCGACTTCTTGATATAATAAGCCGGGAGTGCGCATTATGGTGGTTTCAACATCTGTTCTGCTAAGCAACAATGTAACTAATATGCCCAATAGCAAAAGCAGTACTGTGCAATAAGCTATTGTTCTTGTTGTGATCTTCAGTTTCTGTTTATTTGCAATTCCATTTTCAGAATCTAATCGGATCAATCCTTTTGGTAAACCAACCCCCGCCATCATGTGATCGCAGGCATCGATACATGCGGTACAATTGATACATTCCAATTGAGTTCCATTTCGTATGTCAATTCCTGTTGGACATACTTTTACACATTGGAAACAATCAATACAATCACCTTTTGTGCGAACCTCATTTTTTTTAAATTTCCCTCTTGTTTCACCTCTGATATAGTCATACGCAACAAGAATAGAATTTCTGTCGAGTAAAACACCTTGCAATCGGCCATAAGGACACACTACAATACATACTTGCTCACGGAACCATAGAAAAACAAAAAAGAAGACGGTAGTAAAAATTAATAAGGAAATGAATGTTCCCAAATTTTTCTCTAATCCTTGTTTATACAGATCGAAAACCTGATCAATGCTGATCATGTACGCTAAAAATGTATTCGCAATGATGAACGAAACAAGAAAAAAAATACTGATTTTGGAACTTTTTTTGATTATTTTATCTGCATCCCATTTTTTTTTGTTTAATGCTTTTTGATGGCTGGCATCACCTTCTATCCAATACTCTATTTTTCTGAAAACCATTTCCATGAAAATAGTTTGTGGACAAGCCCAGCCACAAAATACACGACCAAACACAACAGTGAATAAAACAATAAAAACCATGAACGTCAACATTCCTATTACAAATAGGAACAGGTCTTGTGGCCAAAAGATCGCTCCAAATAAAATAAATTTTCGTTCCGCAATATTGGCTAGGAATAGGGGATCTCCATCTACTTTAATAAATGGTAATGAAAAAAAAATGAGCAAATAGATAATAGTTAAAACAGTTCGTTTATTGTACAATTTACCTTTCGGTTTTTGTGCATATATCCAAGCCCTGTCCCCATCTTTATCTATTGTTGCAATGGAATCACGAAACGATTCATTGCTCTCACTATTTTTCATGCTAATTAATTATGCTTCCATTTTGTACTCAAAAGTTTTGACGTTACTATTGTATGCTGTCTTTTTTTACGGAATCTTTTTGAATTGTTAATTCTACAAACATATCTCCCTGCGCAGCTTTCCCGTTCGCAGGCATGCTGCCATGAATTGTTTTAATGTAACTGGTTATTTGATTGATTTGTATTGCTGACAGGTCGGCTTGCCAGGATTTCATTCCCTTATCAGGAATACCATATTTTATAGAAGTAAAAATATCTTTGATGCTTCCTCCATGTAACCAAAAATCATCTGTTAAATTCGGGCCAACTCCTCCTTCTCCAAATTTCCCATGACAAGCAAAACAATTTTGTTTAAAAATTGCTTCACCATTTGCTATTTCAGCTTTATCCGTTAATAGAGTTGCATTACTTTCGTTTACATTGTTTAAATTATTTTTTTCAAATTCTGCTTTTTCTGCTCCTGCAGCAAGAATTGATCTGTTGTATTCAGCAATTTGTAACTCTCCGCTTGGAGTGAAATGATAATATCCCAAATAGATAATAGCAATAACTATACTGAGATAAAAACCATATTTCCACCATGGTGGAAGATCATTGTCTAATTCATGTATCCCATCATAATTATGATCTAACAATATGTCTTTTTCTTTTTCGATCGGAACGGTTGCATTTAGCAATTCAAAAAGTGATGGCTTATGTTTAACAATCGTTACAGCTTTTGTTTTTGCAAAAGATTGGATCGAGTTTAAAAGAATGATAACCACTAGTATTTCAAATCCAATTATAAGCAGCATCCAATAAAGTATTCCGCTGTTTAGCTCCGGTATACCTTTTGAGGAAGATATGATCTCCTGAGCTTGTGTTGTTTTACTTAAAGCCAGGAATGTGACTAAGGCGAGTATTCCAAGTCCTTTTTCATTTATTTTTTTTCGGATCGAATTGGAGGCCGTTGCTGTCAGTACTTTCCCTAAAGCTACAATTAAAATGAGCAATAGAACAATAACGCTTAGCAATGCAATGAAAATAGGATTTCCAAAAACTGATGATGAATTATTAACTTCAATTCCACTATTACTTTGGGCAAAAAGACTTGTTCCTATTAAAATTCCAATAGCAGTTAAAAGGAATTTATTAATTCGGATTTGCTTTTTTTGAAAATTACTTGTTCTATTATTTTTCATAAAATTTGTTTATTGTTTAGAATCGTTTGATGGTTCCAAGGGTATATTTTTCATTTCAAGAATATGTTCTTTCTTTACGTTAAAAACCCATATTATCAATACGATAAAAAATGTAAAAAAAATGCTCAATGAAATCAATGGAAAAATCCCTATTCCTGCAATTGATTCTAAGTAGTTAATGAATTTCATACTAATTTATTTTTTTTGATTTAATAGATTGTTTATTTTTATATCCCGGCCTAACCGTTGTAAATAAGCAATTACAGCAATAATTTCCCGGTCACTCAATGTTTCTATCTTATCTTTTTTCAAACTTTCTGCAATTGAATTTGCCTGGATCATCAAATCTCTGTTTGCTATTTTATCATAATCTTTTGGATAAGGGACACCGAGTTTTATCATTGCCCTTATTTTTGCAGGAGTGCTCGCAGTATCCAATACATCATCCAATAAGAAAGAATATGCTGGCATTATTGAACCAGGTGACATTGATGTCGGATCCATCATGTGATTGTAATGCCACGAGTCGGGGTATTTGCTGCCAACACGCGCCAGATCAGGCCCTGTACGTTTTGATCCCCATTGAAAAGGGTGGTCGTATATAAATTCTCCGGCTTTAGAATATTCGCCATAACGTTCAGTATCAAAACGTAATGGACGAACCATTTGTGAGTGGCATGTATAGCACCCTTCACGAACATAAATGTCTCTTCCCTGTAATTCAAGTGGTTTGTATGGTTTTACACTGGCTATAGTTGGAATATTTGATTCTACTAAAAATGTTGGAACCATTTCAAGGATACCGCCAATTAAAATCACAACTAAACTTAAAAGCATTAATTGAATTGGTCTGCGTTCGATCCAACGGTGCCAGTGTTCTCCTTTATGACCTCCTTCAACTTTAGCCAGCGAAGGTGCTTCCGCTTCTTCATTTGCAAGTAATGAACCCGATTTTACAGTTTTAAAAATATTGTAGGTCATCAAAATAAAGCCAAGTAAATACATAGCCCCACCCATTGAACGCATGATATACATTGGACGCAATTGTGTAACTGTTTCAAGGAAGTTAGAATACTTTAAAAATCCTTCCGTGGTGAATTCCTGCCACATTAAATATTGTGTGAAACCTGCCCAATATAAGGGTACTGCATAAAATAAGATTCCTAATGAACCTAACCAGAAATGCCAGTTTGCTAACTTAAGAGAGTAAATAGTTGTACGGAATATTTTTGGGATCAGCCAATATAAAATACCGAATGTTAGGAATCCATTCCAACCTAATGCGCCAACATGAACGTGTGCAACGATCCAATCTGTAAAATGTGCTACCGCATTTACTTTTTTGAGTGAAAGGAGAGGGCCCTCTAAAGTGGCCATTCCATAGGCTGTTATAGCAACAACAAGGAATTTCAAAACAACACTTTCACGCACTTTATCCCAGGCACCACGTAATGTTAATAATCCATTGATCATCCCACCCCAGGAAGGTGCGATCAACATAATGGAGAATACGGTACCCAGTGATTGTGCCCAGTCTGGTAATGCCGTATATAAAAGATGATGCGGACCGGCCCAGATGTATAAGAAAATTAATGCCCAAAAATGAATGATTGACAAACGGTATGAATATACCGGCCGTTCAGCGGCTTTTGGAATAAAGTAATACATCAATCCCAAATAAGGGGTGGTCAGGAAAAATGCAACCGCATTGTGTCCATACCACCATTGCACTAATGCATCCTGCACACCGGCATATCCTGAATAGCTTTTTAAGAAGGAAACAGGCAGTTCAAATGAATTGACTATGTGCAATACCGCTACTGTAACAAATGTTGCGATGTAAAACCAAATAGCAACATATAAATGACGTTCTCTTCTTTTTAAGATAGTACCAAACATGTTCCATCCGAATACAACCCATATCAATGTAATGGCAATATCAATAGGCCATTCCAATTCCGCATATTCTTTACCTGAAGTAATTCCAAAAGGAAGTGTAAGTGCTGCGGCAACAATAATTAATTGCCATCCCCAAAAATGGATATTACTTAATTTATCGCTGAACATCCTGGCTTTACATAAACGTTGTAACGAATAATATACACCCATAAAAATTCCATTTCCTACAAAAGCAAAAATTACAGCATTAGTATGTAATGGCCTTAAGCGCCCAAATGAAGTTTGAGGCAATATATTTAATGAAGGATAAATAAGTTGTAACGAAACCCAAAGACCCGCCAACATTCCTACTAATCCCCACAACATGGTGGCAAAAGCAAATTGTTTTACTATTTTATTGTCGTACGAAAATTTTTCTACTTCCATGATTATTTTTTGAATTTAGATAGATGGGGTGTTTTGTTTTTATAAGTTTCGCAAAAGGTGTTTTTTGTGTTGGGTGATTCTTGTGATTCAGTTTTGGAAGGGTTTTCAAACAGCATTCTTACCGAAGGTGTGTAATCATCCTCATATTGTCCTGATCTTACGCTCCAGATAAAGGCTATAAGAAAACAAAATGCTATTAAAATGCTTGCTCCAATTAGGATAAATAATACGCTCATGGTTGATCGTTATTGATAGTTCAAAAATATCGAGCAATTTCCAAACCGATTATGAGCCTTGTCAGAATGCGATATGATTAAAGTCATATATTAAAAGGAAAGAATAATTAGTAGTTTTGGATTCTAAAATAATAATCATGAAAACCGACATATTAAACAAAGAAGATATAAAGCAATTGGTAGATACCTTTTATGATAAAGTAAATAATGATAAGGTACTTTCACCAATTTTTAATGAAGTTGCCGCTATTGATTGGGAGCATCATCTTCCAAAAATGTACCAATTCTGGGGTACTCAATTGATTGGGACCATGGATTATCAAGGCCAGCCATTTCCTCCACATATGAAATTGAATTTAAATGCTGACCATTTCACCAAATGGCTTCAACTCTTTATTGAAACAGTCAATGATCTTTTTGAAGGCGCAAATGCTGATATGGCAATATATAAAGCAAATAATATTGCTACTGTTTTTCAATATAAACTCGGAATATCAAAATAATTTTTGTTGAGGAATACTTCAAATTAATTTAAGTTCTTTTTTCTTGCAATTAATGAACTGGCTACAGTTGTAAAAAGTATAATTGAAATGGAACTGGCAGGCATCAGAATGGCAGCAATTACGGGTGAAAGACTGCCTTGTACTGCAAAGGACACCCCAACAAGGTTATAAAAAATGGATATTATAAAGCTTGCCAAGATCAATTTTCTTCCGCTTCTTGCAAAGGAAAGTAAGTTGTCAAGTTTGCCAAATGAAGCCCCATTTAATATAGCATCACAGGAAGGAGAGAAATTATTTGTGTCATCAGAAATTGCGATCCCTACATTACTGCATAACAAAGCACCTGAGTCATTTAAACCGTCTCCGATCATGATAACAGTATGTCCAGCTTCTTTTAGGGATTTTATATAATTGGTTTTATCTTCCGGTTTTTGTTCAAAAAGAAGATCGTTGGTTTGAAGCAGTTGGGCAAGCAATTCTTTTTCGGAATCATTATCTCCGGACAGTAGTTTTATGGAATATCGTTGTTTTAAATCAGTTATAAGAGGGGCAAGCCCGTTTCTGTAAGCATTGTCGATAAGAAAATATCCTTTGAAAACTCCGTCAATCATCAGGTAAACCATACTCGATTGGTGCTTGGATGATAAGTTTTTTCCCACAACAAAGTACGAGGAACCCATGATCACGGATCTTCCATCTATCATTCCTTTTATTCCATGACCTGGAAATTCTTCAAAGTTTTTTACATTCAATTTCCCTTTTATTGAATATTTTTCGTAAATTTTTCTGCTTAAGGGATGGGTTGAGCCCGATGCAAGCGAAGCGGCCATTTTAGTTTCTTCTTCTGTGATACTACCTTTGAAATTAATTGCCGCTCCATGTGTAATGGTTCCGGTCTTGTCGAAAACAATGGTATCGGCATTTGCCAGGCGTTCGATTATTTTCGGATTTTTTATGTAAAAGTTATTCCTCCCGGAGATCCTGATCATATTACCATTTGTGAATGTTGCCGAAAGCAACAATGCACACGGGCAGGCAATTATTAAAACTGACGTTAAAGCGTTTAATCCTTTTCCGGGATCACCCATCAAAAGCCAATAACCAAATGCGGTAAACGAAATAAGAAATACTGCATAGGTAAAATATCTACTCACTCTATGAATTGAAGAAACAGGCTCTTCGTTTCCATTCTTAAACTCTTTATTCCACAACCCTGTAAGGTAGCTTTGTGAAACTTCCTTTTCAACTATAAGTTCAATTGCTCCGTGCAACTGCCTGCCACCGGCATAAATTAAATTACCCGCTGTTACTTTCACAGGTCTTGATTCACCTGTAACAAAACTGTAGTCGATATACGTTTGGTCACTGATCAGGATAGAATCAGCGGGTATCAATTCGCTGTTGCGAATTATAATTACATCTCCTTTTTTGAGATCGGAAACAGGGACACTGCTTTCTTTTTCTTCTTTTAAAATTGTTACAGAGATCGGGAAGAATGATTTATAGTCTCTCTCAAATGAAAGTGAATCATAGGTTATATCTTGAAAATAACGGCCAAGAAGCATGAAAAAAACAATGCCACTCATAGAGTCAAGATAGCCGGCACCGGTCCCGGTTAAGATCTCATAAACGCTTCTGATAAAAGCAACCACAATAGCAAATGCAATTGGAATGTCTATGTTAAGGAATCGTTGCCTGATTCCCTTCCAGGAAGAGATGAAAAAATCAGATGCGGAATAGAAAAAAACGGGCAACGACAAAAATAGATTAAGCCCACCAAAAAAGCTTTTTAGATTATTTTGTTCATAAAAATTTCCAAGAGAAAAATATTCTGGGAAACTCAGCATCATAATGTTTCCAAAGCAGAAACCTGCAATGCCTATCTTAATAATTCTCGTTTTATCAACTTTGGGGGCCCTTTTACTCTCAAGATCATTTAAGCTGATCAAGGGCTCGTATCCAATTGTTGCTAATAGAGACACTACCGAGGATAACTTAATATCTTCATTGTAAATTATACTTGCTTCCTTTTTAAGAAAATTAACAGTACACCCTTTAATACCATCATTGAGTTTATATAAATTTTCCAACAGCCAAATACAAGAACTGCAATGCATTTTCGGAATAAAAAAAGTTACTCGGTTTTGTTTCCCATCCGAAAATTTAAGAAGCTTTCGTTTAACTGTGTTATCATCTAGGTAATCAAATCTTCCTGAATTGGTGTTTTTTAATGAAACACCGGGAGTGTCATTCAGTGTATAATAAGTACAAAGGTTATTCTCATTCAATAGCTCATAAACAAGCTTACATCCATCACAGCAAAAAGTTTTATCGCTGGAATGGCCCGTTTCTTCAGCGCAATCCTCCCCACAGTGATAGCATTTGATTTGTGTTTTCTCAAGCCTCCTGTTTTTAGCTGTTTGCATCAAAATTTATTTTTTTTGATTTGTTATAATTCTTGATTTTAATTTTTCTTATTTCCTATTTTTTTGCCTCTCTGATCTTTCTTTTTTCAAAATCCAATAGCTTTGGGAAAAGAATGTTTTCTTCTACAAAAACATGCTTATGAATATCTTGTTCCAAATTAAACAATTGTGCATAGCATAACTTCAATGCAGACGAAGAGTTTGCAGGTGGTGAATAGTTATGACTTAATTTACGGATCTTGTTTAATATTTCTGAGATCTTTGCATGTTCCTTTTTTACTTTATTGATCAAATGTCCTGAGGAAATTTCAGGTTGTAAATTCGTGTGTTTATTGTTTTTTGTCAGGTTGCTTATAAATGGATACAGGATATTTTCTTCCCGCCTCACATGTTGATCCAATACTATTTTGAGTTCCTGAATGCAATTTCTAATAGATGCAACTCCAGGTTCCTTTAAAGTATCGATCTTCAGCATTGTTCCTAAATGGATCTCTAAAGAAATAATAAGTTCTTTTAAATAATCATGATACGTTTCTGAAATATACTCAACCAGCTCATTAAGGTCTAGTAGATCGTAATTAACAACTTCACCTTTTTTTGTACTCTTCATGAATTATCTTTTTCTACAAATTTCCCTATATCCTCTTACTTACTTTATGACGGCAGTCATTTATGCTACTGATATTTGTCATTTATTCATTTTTTTATTTTAATAATAAAACGCATGAAATAGTTAAACATCTTTAAAGTTGCCACTCTCAACCTATTCATGGTTCTTTTTCAGATAGATCCAAATCATGTTTTCTTAATTTAAATTATGACGCATGTCAGTGTTTGTGAAATTTATAAGCAATAGTTTTATGGAATAAATAAACAATACTCAACAATGGGATCATCATTTAACAATTCAGTTTTGGACTGGGATATTGCTTCTTTAACAGATCATATTTTAAATGCTCATCACAAATACGTAAGGCAGGCGATTCCCATTATTTATGAATACACTCAAAAAGTTGCCGTGATTCATGGCGAAAAGTATCCCGAGGTAATTGCTATCGCTGAAAAATTCTTAATTGTTACAGATGAATTGAACCGGCATATTTGTAAAGAGGAAGAAATTTTATTCCCCTATATTAAGCATCTCGCAATAGCAAATAGTTGTGGAATGAAAATTGAGCCATCTCCATTTGGAACAGTTGAAAGCCCTATCAATATGATGGAGCAGGAGCATGATACGGTTGGGGAAATAATGGAGGAAATCAAAAAACTGTCTAATAATTATAGTCCTCCCTCTGATGCATGTTCGACCTACAAGTTATCATATTTGAAATTGAAGGAATTCGATGACGATCTTCATGAGCATGTTCATCTCGAAAATAATATATTGTTTCCAAAAACGATCGAACTGGAGAAACAGCTTAATTAATGTTGAAATGGAAATTAATCGGTTAAATTGAAATATGAGAACACCAAAAATACCTAAGGACTCCGAGACGATAATGACAGAGATCGTTTTTCCAAATGATACCAATCCAATGGGAATATTGCAGGGAGGAAGATTGATACATTGGATGGATACTGCTTCAGCTGTTTGTGCTCAAATTCATGCTGAAAGTATTGCCGTAACTGTTTCGATTGATAAAGTATATTTTAAGAGCCCTGTACATTTAGGCGATATTTTAACGATAAAAGCAAAACTTACCCGTGTTTTTAAAACATCAATGGAGATCTATGTGGAGGTTTGGGCCAGATCTGTAAAAAGTCCGGAACAATTTCTTACAAATCAAGCCTATTTTACATTTGTAGCGCTTGATTTAGAGGCAAAACCATTGATAGTTGCCGCAATCAAGCCGGTAACAACTGATGAAAAAAAACAATATTCAGCTGCACTTAAAAGAAAAAAGGAGAGAAAACATTAGAGGATGATTTTTTACACAAAAAATTACTCAATAAAACATACACTTATAACATTATCATTGTGCCTTGCATAATTTATATCTGTAAATTCTGGTAACAGTGCTTTACCATTAAATTCTTTTATTACTGCTAAATTAAAAACTCCATTGTTTTGTTTAAGCTCCACATCAGTAAACCATAAATATTGTTTTGTAATGGGGTATTGAAGTTTGTAAAAGCTTTCTTTCATACTGAAAAATAACGTAGTATAAAACAGTTCATCTTCTTCCGAAAGTGTATTTAAAAATTCTTGTTCAATAGGTGTAAATAGGTTACGCCACATATTCTTTTTAACCCGGCCTGTTTTTTCTATATCAAGCCCTATAGAAACAAGTTGAGACGATTTTGATACAACAGCGCCAACAAAACTTTTTGAGTGGCTAATTGATCCTACAAAGCCTTTAGGCCACAATGGTTCTTTTTTTGAACCAATGAGTATTTCAGAATTGAAGTCCCCGAACTTGCCTAATACTTTTCTGGCACATTGGCGGCCAGTGCTAAAGTCTCGAATACGTTTCTCCGAAACTTCTTTTACCAAAAGTTTTTCGTTTGAAGTTAATACTTCTTCATTTGAAAATTCTTCCGTAAAATATTGTTCGAAATAGATCTTCGAAAGACCAAAATCAATTTCCATTTTCTTTTTTATTCAAAGGTATTTAAATTATATATGCAAAACAGGATACGTTGTATGCTTAAGCCTAGACTATATTATCAAAGGGAGGAGCTAAACCGTGCTTTTATGATTTTAAATATTGGGATGAAACATCTGTGAATTTCAAACGATTGGTAAACGATAGGAAATTGAAAGTGATAGGTGATAAATTAATTGGGCATATTCTAAACCTGAAGGTATTATGCAATAAACGAATTTGAATCCAATTAAAAGGTAAAAAGAATAATCTATGGTAGAAAAAATAGAAAAGAGTAAGTAAGGTGTCCGTATAAAAAGAAAAAGCCCCTGAAAATCAGGGGCTTTCTTCTTTTTTGCGGACCGGACGGATGGAAGGACGCTGTTTTTGCTGCATAATCACTTCCTAATTCGTTCCTAAAACCATTGATTTTATTGAATTCTATATATTTTTGCCCAATAGGTTCCTAATCGCTTTTTATGTAAACCATTCCCCAAACCATTCTCCATTTAAAGTTAATAAATAGAATTGTTTCGAGGAACTGTATAACATAGCTTTGTTATATAAAAGGGGTTTTAAACCTCACAAAAAAACAAAGAACTATGGCAAATATAAACTTTTATTTAAGAAGTTACACAGAAAAAAAATCCCAAAGAATTTGGGCTGTATTTTATGTTGATGGTAAAATATTTAAAATTGATACCAATCAACATGTTACTCCTTTAGATTGGAGCAGGGATAAGAAGAAAGCGTTAACAAGTTTTAATGAAAGTGTTAAATTGAATAAGTTGCTTAAAGAACAGTCAGATTTTTTAGAAAATTTCTTAGTTAACATTAAATTGAAGAAAAAGCGATTGTATAAAGATGAATTACAAGAAGAATTTAACCGGCACTTTAAAATTGGTGAAAATCTACCTAAGAAAGAAGACGATGTAGTTGACTTTATAAGTTTTATGGATAAATATATTGCAAGTCGGAAAGACCTAGCAGAAGGTTCGCATCAAATAATGCGTGGAACCAGAAAACATATACTCTTTGCTTTTAACCTTGTTAATCCAAAAATGCTGAAACAATGGAAAGCTATGAATAGATGGGAGAAAAAAAAGAACCCAGATTTTTTAGTACCAAATAAGCAAGTAGATTTTGATCAAATTGATTATAACTGGATAACGGAGTTTCAAACCTACTTGCTTAATGCAACTTTTACAGAAAAAAAGAATGGTATCGAAACTGTATTACACTACAGCAAGAATTATATAGCCAAAGAAATAAAGACAGCTAAGCAAATTGCCAATGCAGCAGTTAAAGCTGGATATATACACAGTCTTTCACATAGAGGGTTACAATCCAATTGGGAAGATGCAGATTCAGTATATTTGAATTGGGATGAAATTCAAAGCCTTAGAGCTTTGGAACTTGACCCTAATACAACACAAGGCCAGGTTAGAAATTTATTTGTGTTTAATTGTTATTGTGGCTTACGATATTCTGATTTGTACAAACTCGATAAAAATAGATTTACAATAAAAAATGGGCAATTGTCTTTGAAAATAAGAATGAAAAAAACAGATGAAATAATACACTTCCCAATTCTTAAAAGTGCAGAAGATATACTTAAAATATACGATTATAAGCTGCCAGATGTTTGTGACCCAATATATAATGTCGAAATAAAGCAGGTGTGTCTGAAAGCAGGTATAACAAATTTGGAGACAAAAAGAGAAACAAGAGGTGGTTCTAAAATAATTCTTACCATTCCTAAATATGACATGGTTGCCAGTCATACAGCTAGACGATCTTTTGCAACAAATTTTGATGAAGATGGTGTGCCAATAAAGGAACTAATGGCTGTTACAGGTCATACTACAGAAAAGGCTTTTAAAAAATACGTTAAAAGCAGAACAGAAACAAAATTTGCAGGGTTCCTTGCAGTAGGAGCATATAGGTAATAGGGATACGCAATATTGGCGGATGGAAAAAAGGATTATCAAATGTATCCATTGCAATTCTGCTCCGTTTATTGGAAATACATAAAATGCCTTATTGGAGTTTTTCAAAGAAATTGAATAAGATGGATAAGTCCCCATTCGTTAAACCTTTTTTTCTGCTTTTTAAATTTTTAGTCCATTTTTCTCTATATCCGAATCCATCTAAAATCAATCCAACGGTTATTTGGCAGTTATGGATAAATATGCTAATTGTTACTATAATATTTATTCCACTTTTTTCAATTCTTTCTAAACTCAATGGAAATAGGTTATTCAGTCTTTTTGGATAAATACGCTAATTGCTGTTATAATATATATTCCTTTAAATTTGGTTTTAATGCCAATGCTTTTTATTTAAAAACAGAAATAGATCCCAGTATAGTTTTTGAAGAGTTTGGCTTTTGAAGTATTGAGGTTGAAAAATGGCAGGAATGGGTCATATAAAAATCTCATTTCAGAGGAAGGAGCGCATGGGGAAGGCTGAAATAGCAAAGTTAAACGGCTAAATACTGATCGAGAATTCAAAGAAACGCAGGAACATTATGCAAGGGTAAAACAAACATAGGATGTAATTACGTTTTACCTTGATTTAAATTTACAATTACCAATAAATTAATCGAATTTAAAGAACAAAGATTTATCATTTTTTGTGAAGTGGAAGTTCAAAGTCAAACAACTCTTTATAATGAATACTTAGGGCCGAGGCTATTTTATATACATTGCCGATACTGATATTTAATAATCCTCTTTCAATTCTACTGATTGTCATAACATCTAAATCTGCTTCAAAAGATAAGACTTCCTGGGAGAATCCTTTTTCTTTTCTTTTGATAACAAGGTTTTTTCCAAAACCTTTTAAGAAGTCCTTTGTGTATTTATTTTCCACATAACAATAATGTGGATTTTATAGACAATTAATATAGGCGTATATGCCTATAATTGTTTTTTATTTATATATTTGCCATCTAACCCAAAACAAAAGAAACAAAATGAAAAAAGTAAAACAAATTGGTTTTATAATGCTGATTGGCATTTCGACCGCAATGATTAATGGGTGCGCTAAAGATGGGGCAACTGGTCCTGCTGGAACTGCAGGAACTAACGGAAATGCCAATGTATTAGGTTCAAACTCCATTTCAGTTATTTCCTCTGATTGGACTCTTTCCAATGGTTTTTATTCTACATCATTTACATTACCTGTAATTACCCAATCAATAGTGGACAAAGGAGTAGTTATAGTATATGAAAAATTAGGTTCTTCAATGCAATGTATGCCTTATACAAATGGTTTTACTGAAAGAGATTTTACTTTTAATGTTGGTTCTTTTAAAGTATGGAGCCATGAGACCGATGGCAGTGCCCCTACAAATCCTGGAGCTCAAACGTATAGAGCCGTGGTGATTTCAGCTTCAAATTTAATCGCTCATCCAAATGTTGATTTTAAGAATTACCAAATGGTAAAAACGACTTTTAATTTACCCAATTAATAAATGAAAGAAAAAAATGCCTGAATTGTCAGGCGTTTTTTCCTTTTTCACAAAAAAATAAATAATTAAAATGAAAAAAATAATTTTTAAATCACTATTTGTAGCCGTTATTGCAATTATAATGTCTGGTTGTGCCAGTTACGGTGGCTCAATGTTAAGTCCAACATCTTTAAATTCTGCTAATTTTTCTTATGTGAAAGAAAACATAAGTGGTACGGCAGGTGTGACGTATCTCTTTGGACTTGGCGGAGGATTCTTAAAAGAAAATTGGGGGCTGGTGCAGGAAGCCAAGAAAAAAATGCTTTTGTCCTACCCATTAAAAAAAAATCAGGCATTAGTAAACATTACCGTAGATTTTAAAACAAAATATATATTTCCTATTGCGATGAGTAAGTCCTGTATTATTACTGCCGATGTTGTAGAATTTAAGTTAGTAGCATTTTAATAACCAAGTAATATCAATATCTGATTTTAAACTAATTTAGAAAATAGCTATAAAATCTAAATATTTGTTTAGCGCCATTTGAACAAGCATAAAACAAACTCAGCGTTTAAAATTAAATTGAGGTTAAAACCCCAAATTTTACGTTATCACCTTTGTCAATATACGATTAAGCGGCTGGGAGAATTTCAGATGCTTTTCGATGTAAAAAATGTATGGTTAAAAATATTTTTCCACGGTCTCATGAAGCATTTCAACTGTCAGTGGTTTATTCTCAAATTCGGTTAGTTCTTTATAGCTCATTGCTCTTATTTTGTCATCGGGGTTTAAAGAAGTGGTTAACATTATAATTACAATCTTTGCTTTCAGTCTTTCATCTAACCTATGGTATTCTTCCAGAAACTCAAATCCGTTCATTTGGGGCATATTAATATCCAGATATATCAGATCTGGTTTAGGGAACGTTGAAGATTGGTTTGGTTCCCCCGATTTCATAATATAATCTATGGCTTTACGACCATCAATAGCAATCTGTATATTATTACATACGTTGGCTTCGGTTATAATGATTTTATGATATTCATTATCGGCAGGATTGTCATCTATTAATAAAATGCAGTTTATTTTTTTCATAATGATTTATGAATTTAAAATTTACTTAAGCGTTGTCTGCGTTCCATTGTGTTTTAGATTATTTTCCTTTGGAAGGGTGAAATAGAAAGTGCTTCCCTCGCCAAATTTCGATTCTATCCATATTTTACCATTATGCAAGTCCACAATTTTTTTGCAGGTAGCCAATCCAATTCCCGTGCCCGGATATTCAGTGGAAGTATTCAAACGATGAAAAATTACAAAAAGTTTATTGATAGATTGTTCTTCTATACCTATGCCATTATCCTTAATGGCAAAAAGGTATTCGGTATTTTTATCTTCTACAGTAATATTTATTTCCGGTATAACATTTTTCTTATGGAATTTGATGGCATTGCTTATTAAATTCTGGAATAGCTGCTTCAGTTCACGAGTATTCCCTTTTAAAACAGGAAGTTTAGCGGCCGTAATTTTCGCATTACTTTCTTTTATAGATGCCTCCATGTCAGCGATTACCTCAGTTAAAACCTCATTACAATCAACCTCAATGAATACTACGTTTTTTCCTACTCTGGATAAATCCAACAAATCTTTTATCAGGTTTTGCATCCTAGTGGCAGCATCTACAACAAATTGGAGGTATTGGGCTGTAGCGGTATCTGCTGTTCCTGAATATTTTTTTTTAAGCAGCACTACAAAATTGGAAATTGTTCGCAGCGGTTCCTGCAAATCGTGTGATGCCACATAAACAAACTGCTCAAGCTCTTTGTTGGTGTTAGCCAGCTCTTCGGATTTTTGTTTGAGCTCTGCCAGAAGTTTTTTTAAATCTGTTATGTCGTTTGAAATACCCAGCAAATAAAGGGGATGACCGTGGCCATCAAGAATCGGAATTTTTTTTGTTTCAACAATTCTATCTCCTTTGTATCTAGTATGAATCGGTTCTTCCTCAATTTCTAAAAGTTTGCCTGATTCAAGCACTTCTTTGTCTTTGGTTGTAAAAAAATCGGCTTCAGTTTTAGGAAAAAAATCATAATCGTTTTTTCCCATTAAATCTGCTTTTGAATAACCCAGAAGATCTTCGCCTGCTTTATTAAATCTGACAAATCTCAGATCTTTTGCATCTTTAACAAATATCATATTGGGAATATTTTCTATAATTGAATTGAGAAAATGTTCGGATTCTATTAATTTGTTTTCAGCTTTTTTTCTATCAGTAATATCACGGGCACTTGCATAAAATTTTCCTGTTATAGGATCCGGAGTAACGTTCCATTCAAACAACAAATAACTTCCGTCTTTTCTTCGATACCTATTTCTGAAATTAAGAGATTCTACACCGGTTCTAAGTTTCTCTATTTCCAGAAGGGTTGTATTAACATCATCGGGATGAATGAAATCCATAAACCTTTTCTCAAGCAATTCTTTTTCCGAATACCCCAACACTTTTCGAAAGTTGGGATTAATAATTTCAAAATGACTCTCGTTAGCAATTGTGATAAGGTCATGACTGTTATTAAAAAAATATTGGTATTCTTTTAATTTTTCTTCAGTTTTAATCCGCTCCGTTATATCCCTAACTATAGCATTGAGTCCTGCGATCAAATCGCCTTCTTTTAGTTGCGTTACAGTTTGTTCAATCCATTTTTTTTCTCCTGATTTAGTGATAATCGGAAATGAAAACAAGGATTCCTGAACTTTGTTATCGAATTGTTCTTTGTAAAACTTAGTTACCTTCTCTTTCCAGTCAGGAGCAATAATTTCTAAAAAGAGCTTTCCCACCAGTTCATTTTCCGTGTAACCGCTAAGTTTTTTAAAAACAGCATTTACATAGGTAAGGTATTCCTTGTAATCGGAGCTATAAAGGGCAATGTCTGTTTGTTCAACAATTTTGTGGTACTTCTCTTGACTAAGTTGTAGGGCGGCTTGTGTTTTTGTTAAGTTAGCTTTACACTCTTTTACCCGTTGTTCCAATTGTTCATTTAACTGACTGAGTTCTTTTATTGCCCGATTACGAATAATCGCTGTCAGTTTATTGCGGATGGATATGTTTTGGAAGGATGCCATTAACAAATTCAATGAATAATATACTTTACACGCACATACTCCTTCTCAAAAGCCCCAATTGCTATAAAGGTAATTACAAATTTGTTTAGACTCTTTATTTGCATGCGATATGGTTATTTGTTAGAAGTAAAAATAAACTTATTTTAGTGCAATAAGTTTGATTTTTATCACCCTTCAAAAAGATGATTATCACTATTCTTTTCTGATAAAACTTTGTTGATCAATTTCAAATTGGGAACTCTCTTTGCACAAGGGGTTACCCTGTAAACTAATGAAAAAAATATGCCAAAAAGAAAATATGATTATCACTATATTCCATGTTATAAATTTTATATTAAAAAAAAAGAAATGGGCTTTGCCGTTTGAAATTCTTTTCTTCTAAGTCATTTTGTTTTTTTCAGTATTGTGTCGCTGAATATCCTTTTTCTATGATTTGTTGCCAAAGCTAACAGGGCTGCGAAAGAATGCCTCCAAGGTTACAAGAGAATCTTTCCGGTGTATTCAATCAATACTGGTCATTCGTCATAGACTATGCTATAAACAGATGTTGATTTTATTTTTTTTGTAATTAGCGTTGCAAAAAGGTAAAATAAAATGATGGTTTACATTAACAAAACGCATAAAAATTTGAGCTCAATTGGTATATTTCTATTTATTAAGAATTAATACACCATTACCTTTTTAACCGTTTCTCCTTTGATATTTTTAAAGACAACTAAATAAATCCCCTTTCCGTATTCGGCCACATTAAATTGTTTTAAATACGTTCCGCTAAAATCGTTTACAGCATCTTTAAATAGTATTTGTCCTAATACATTTCTTACTTCAATAGTGTAAGTTGATTTAGTTGATGTATTAAACGAAGCAGTAAAACTTTCATTAGTCGGATTAGGATAAATAGCAATATCATTCATTATTGACTCTGTGCTACCCACAGTAAGCGGTACACTCGATGCAATATTAATATCATCTAAATAAAGATTATTTCCGTATCTGTTTCCAACTTCAAATTTTATAATAATACTTCCACCAACGTATGCATTTAAATTAATGGTATCAATATCCCAATCGGAAGCTACAGACGGAGTAAAGATATTATTACTGCTGCCACTCGTTGCCAATATCCCACCCTTTTTGAAATACAACGCTGGGTTAAACGTAGTACCACAATCGGAGGAAATAAAAATTTTTAATTCATCATGATAATTATCAGGGTCAGTAGAACTATTATAATATTTATATGCTCTTTTAAATGTTAATTCAGGGTTTGTTGCGCCAAATAAACTAATAGGTTTTGAGATCAGGTTGTCTATTTGTGAACTATCATCATAATCGTAACAATCAATACCGGCACACCCATTCGCACTGCCAGAATTACCTGCAGCAGGTCTCCACTCAAAGCCCTTAGCTCCTTGGTTTCCCCAAGCTACATTACCGGCATCTGCATTTTCAATTACCCAACCTGCAGGTGGAAAAGTGCTGGTTTCAAAATTTTCGCTAAATGGAAGAGCAACCGCATTCAATGGTGCAATGTAATTTATTTTTGTCATTGTGTTGCTTGCATTAGTTGGTTGTGCATTAGTTGCCACTAACGTTACAGAATAAGGTCCGACAGCATTAAATTGAACTTGGGGATTTTGAGACGAAGCAGAAGTCCCCCCTACAAAAGTCACAGACGAAGGATTAAACGTCCAAGCCCAAGCGGTTGGTAAGCCTGCCGATTGGTCTGTAAATGTTACCGTTGCTCCAATGCAAGGCAATACATTATTAGCCGTAAAATCGGCAATTGGAGAAATAGGACCAGTAGATGCACTAATCGTAAAGTTATTATTACTTACATCGAAAAAAATATTTCCCGCACCTTCTACTTTTATTCTGCACGTAGTTTTAATACTCACTTGCGAAGGCACTGTAATACTTTCCGTTCCATCGTTAGGTGTGTTTGATAAAACGGGTGTAAAAGTATTTCCTCCATCGGTTGACAGTAAAATATTTACGTTCGCACAATTAACGGGAGCGGTATTCGAAGAAGCTACATTCCAAGTAACTGTTTGTGTGCTGTTACTTGCCCACGTAATACCTGTTGCAGTGGGATATGTAACAATAAACGGCCCCGTAGAAGCAATCACTACTTGAGTTCCTGCGTAACTGACGCCTCCACCGCCCATTCTATTATCACGGGCAGTTAATCTAAAATTTAACGTTTGTGCAGAGGAGGGCAGATATTCCCCTAATGTACTGGTAGCACCAGCTAATATCACGCTCAACTTAGGAAACATTCTTGTTGGAACAGGGATAGGTGGATATGATCTAAAAAAGGGAGCCGTTGTTGTAGGTATACTTTGCAAAGTACTATTGTTGTCAATTTCTTCCCATGAATATGTTAAAGGATCGCTATCAGCATCGGTAGCAGAACCTGTTAAAGAAAAATAAGTCGATTTAGGAATAGTATATGTTGCAGGTGCCGTAACAACAGGTGCGTGATTTCCTGTGGCGATTGTTGAAGCGCAACTATTTCCGAAACCGGTGTTTGAATAAGTCATTATATCATCAAAACTTATGGTATGAAAATAAGGAATGCTATTTGGAGCTAAATCGTTTGGAGAACAAATACCTGCATAAGCCATAATGGTAACGCCACTACCTGGCTCCACCATCGATCCTGGTATATTATTGCCACTACACGAACCTCCTCCGCCTGAAAATGTATGATAAGCTCCAAACTCGTGTCCCACCTCATGTGATACATAATCAATATCATAAGGGTCGCCAACAGGTTGAGGACCACCGGTAATACCGCTTGCCTTTTGGCCAGATTTACACACACAAGCATATTGGGCTAAGCCACCGCCACCGGTACTAAAAGTATGCCCTATATCATAATTAGAACTTCCAATATTATTATCAATAACCGATTGGCTTTCGTTAATTAATGCATTGCCATTATTATTTCCTGCAAAAGGGTCGCTGTTTGGGTTGCCAAATAAAACTGCTGTTTCGTTAGCAACTAAAATTAATTTAACTGCTACTTCTGTTTCATACACTCCATCTACTCTGTTTACAGTTGTGGTTACCGCAGATAAAATTTGACTCGTAGTTGGGCTGTTAACTCCTGTTGCAGCTTGTGCATATTCTCCTGTACACGCTAATGCCAATCGGTACTTCCGTAAGTTGGCGCCTGCGATAATTAGCTGATTAGGATTTGCCGGAGGTGGATCAATTATACCATTTTCCAATACCCCTTCAGAAATTTTTTTAGAAGGGGCCTTAACAAAATCCGAAGTGTAGTAGCTTATGTAATCAGCTTTGTTATTACGACAATACGGATCTATAAAAATGTTACCTGTAGCACTTAATATCATTCCGTGAAAACCAAACACTGTCCAGTCTAATTTACCAAAGGTGCCTGGCATATCTACACCCATTATATCGAATGTTTTAATGTCTGGAAATTGCACTGATAGTTCAGAAGCCATTATTGGCGATTCTACTATTCTGAATTTTTTAATGCTGCCATCGGGCATAGGTAATTCTACAATAGCAGAAGAATTTTTAAGGCTCACATTATCTTCGTGCGGTGCATTAAACAAGGCGGTTTTAAATTCATCGGTTGACAAATGATAGGTTTTATACTTTTGAGGAACAATAACCCGCTCACCGCTTTTATCAATATTTTTTTCTGTAATGGGGGCCCAAATGGGCTTAGCTGTTTGAGCGTTGCAAAAACTTGCGTAAGCGAATGCAATTAATAATAAAAATTGTTTCATAATTTATATTTTTAAAATGAATGTATTTTTGGTTCTGCTATAATTCTTGAGATTGATTGTATTTAAATTTCGTCTTAATAATTATTTAATAATTGTTGGATGAAATTCTTCATATCTCCATTTCCAACAGTGTCCTGTAGTAATTAGAGATGGCTTATTTTAATTGTACAAATTGATGTAATAAAAATGGAGTTTGTAATAGGCTAATAAGCTTATTTTGATAGGCTAAACACAGTAATTATGTTAATTTAAGGTAGTATAACTATTCTGCAACCTTCATTGCGAAAAGAAGTGTTGAAATACTGCATTAGACAAAATTCAATAATATAAATCGGCCAATATTTTTCTCTGAAAAATAATTTTCAGAAATAGGTAATATTCAAAAAATTATTTAAATTTGATATAGTAGCTTGCCCAAACAGTTACACCAAATATAAATATGAAATAATCCAGTGCCCTCCTTTCTTATTAAAATCAATAAGTTCGAAAAGAAAGAGTTACTTCATATTTTTTAAAATCATATAAAAAAAACAGAGTGGACTCAGTACCAATAATAATTATGAAAAGAATAAAAACATACGTTATAATTATTTTGGCATGTTACAAAGTTTCCTTTCCATTATATGCGAATAAACAAATCGACACCTTATTAAAACATTATAACCAAGCCCAATACGATACAAATAAAATCAACCTCTTTAATACACTCAGCAAGGAATACCAAAATATCGGCAAATACGATACTGCTCTTTACTACGGGGAAGCAGCCTTGAAGTTAGCGAAACTGTTAAATTTTCAAGAAAAAATTGGAGACGCGTATAAGGAAATCTCATTGACTTATTACAAACAAGGCAATTACGATAAGGCCCTGGAAAATCAAAACGCTTCGCTTAAAATAATGGAAGCAATAGGCAATAAATATGGTATCTCAGCTTCTTATAATAATATTGGATTGATATATTTCTCACAGGGACTGTACGAGAAGGCGCTGCAATTTTTTTTCGCTTCTCTGAAAATAAGGGAAAAAATAGGGGATAATAGAGGTATTGCTAATACTTGCCTAAACGTTGGTCTTATTTATTATCACCAAGGCATTTACAACAAGGCTCTGGAAAACTATTTCACTTCACTGAAAATAATGATAGAATTAGGCGACAAACGTGGCGTTGCTAATGCATACAATAACATTGGGTTGGTTTATTATTATCAAAAAAAGTATAATGAAGCATTAGAAAAACACTCTGCGGCACTAAAAATAAAAATAGAATTAGGCGACAAGCATAGCATTGCTAATACATACAATAATATTGGAATGGTTTATTTTGATCAAAGCAAGTATGATAAAGCATTAGAAAACCACTTCGCTTCGCTGAAAATACGCGAAGATATTGGCGACAAATATGATATTGCTGCTTCTTTCGGCAATATAGGGGATGTTTATAAAAATAAATTAAATTATCCGGAAGCAATTGTCTGGTTTCAAAAATCGCTGTTACTTGCTAAGGAAGTAGGGGGTGAGGATTTAGTAGAGACCTCGTACCAAGGGTTGTATGAATTGAGTGAAAAAACGAGTAATTACAAAAAAGCTTTTGAATATTACCAACTCTATTCGCAAACCAAAAATAGTATCTTTCAAAAAAGAAATAATAAAGATATAGCCGAACTGCAAGTCAAATACGAAACCGAAAAAAAAGAAAAAGAAATAAGACTTCTGAATAATGAAAATAAAATCAAAGTGCTGGAGATAGCAAAACAGCAAAATCTGTTGTTTAAAAATAAAATTTTATTTTTTGCTCTTTTTGCGGGAATCATTTTGATTACAGTAATAAGTTGGCTGTTAATTTCCAGGAATAGAATAAGGCAAAAAGAAATTCTAAAAACAGAACTACTCAAACAGCAGGGGCTTCGAACCAACGCAATTATTGAAACACAGGAGATGGAGCGAAAACGAATTGCACAGGATTTGCATGATGGAATAGGACACAAGTTGACAATTCTGAAATTCAATTTTGAAAAATTGATTGGAAATTTTCATACGATCTCACCGGAACAAAAAATTGTTTTTGAACAAACCGAAAATTTATTGGATGAAACACATAAAGAAGTGCGAACACTGTCACATTCCATGATGCCCAAAGCACTGCAAGAGAGAGAACTTGCCGATGCTGTTTCCGATTTAGTAGATCAAACATTTGCAAACTCCCAAATAAGGTACTCACTCAAAAATGACTTGCCTGCTGGACTTCCTGAAAATATTCAAGTATGCATTTATCGTGTTTTGCAGGAATTACTCAATAACATTCTAAAATATGCCCAGGCAACCGAAGTAGCAATACAGATTTTAAAAAATAAAAACATCCTTATTTTATTTGTAGAAGATAATGGAATAGCCATTCAAAAGGGAAATTTAGATAATGGTATTGGATTGCAAAATATTGCAGGACGGATTGATACGTTAAATGGCCTTTTTACAATAGAACCAGGACCCGTTAAAGGGACGGTGGCAACTATAAGAATACCTTTACCACATCCCTATTAGAAAAAAAAAGACAGAAATCAATGACAAATAGAAATCAACAAATGCCCTCGTCCATTATGGATGAGACAAAAGAAACAATTAGAGTAATGCTCGTGGATGATCATCAGATTGTAATTGATGGATTAAAATCATTGTTGGCAGAAATAAAAAATATAGCAATTGTTGCCGAAGCCAATAATGGGAAAGACGCAATCGAAATTTTGAGCAAAACAGCCGCTGATATTGTCATTATAGATATTGAAATGCCTATAATGAATGGATGGGATGCCACTAAAATTATTACTTCTCGTTACCCGCAAACAAAAGTAATTGCTCTTACCACTTTCAGCGAAAAGGCCATTATAAAAAAAATGTTGAACGCTGGTGCTTCAGGATACATTTTAAAAAACATCAAAAAAGATATATTGCTTGAAGCGATAATTGCCGTTCATAATGGTGAAAAATATTTCAGTAGTGAGATTTCTCTTTTGCTTCTTAAGCCATCGGCAGAAGAAATTATCGTTCCAAAAAAACAAAATTCTTCTGTAAATTTACTTACATCCAGGGAGGTTGAAATTTTAAAATTGATTGCAGGCGGTTTGTCAAATGCTGAAACCGCAGAAAAGCTATTCATAAGCCCTAAAACTGTAAAAGCCCATCGCGAAAATATTATGAAAAAACTTGATTTACATAATGTGGTTGATCTTGTGCGATGCGCAATTGACAGCGGATTTATTGATTGAAGATCTTAAACAAGCTTTGAATAAAATGTAATGAAGATGTTTTACTATTATTTATTAATCGCCCATGTCAACGACAAATAATATAATCCTCCAACGGATGAACCAGCCAGAATGGAATTGTATGGTTTGTTCAGCAGATTAGATGCGCCCAGTTTTGCAATTATGCCTGCTTTTTTAAAGTTATAATTTACCTGTGCATCAATAGTCCAGTATGCTTGAACCTCACCGCTTACAAGAAACGAAACATAATCGAATTTTGTTTGATAACGTCCTGTAATACTTCCACCAAAATTTTTCCATATATTTTCTGTTATTACAGTTACGTTTACAATTATTTTGGGAGTATTAAAGCCATCTTCAAGTCCGTCTTTATCTTCTATCCTGTCTAATTTAGCGTAGGTGAAGTTTCCCAGGATACTTAACTTTTCATCGTATCTGTATTTAATTCCAACACTACTGCCATAATTATACATTTTACTTTTCGAATTGGTAAATAAACGATAACGGTCCTGTTTTGTTTTATCATAGAGGTATTTGGGTATTGAATCCGGATTGCTTGTCAGCGGAATACTTGCTTCCATTTGTCCAATAAGGTTCTCATAGGAGTTGTAATAAAAATCGACATCAATATAAAGAGAATTGTTTAAAGCAAGTCCTCTGAACCCAATTTCAAATGAACGAATATACTCTGGTTGTATATAGGTGTAAGGAATTTTTTTCAACATGCCCTCGTTTTTATCAATTGCCTGCGCCTGGGTTAAACCACTTGTATTGATATCGCTGTTAACCTGCGTCTGAAAGGCATCAATAGAGGTTTTGGTATAGGAATTTTCAAATACACCTTCTTTTTCTGACATAATTTTCACTCCACCGATACGCTTTACGCCTCCACTTTTGAAATTAGAAAATGCTTCAAAAAGGCTTGGAAACCGGTAACCACTCTGATAAGAAGTCCTGATGTTTATACTTTCTTTTGGAGAATAGACCATCGTAAAACGGGGATTGTATTTCATAGTAAAATAATCCGCTTTATCTGCACGGATAGTGGCACTTAAACGAAGCTTCTTATCGAAAAGATCTTTATTAAGCTGTGTAAATCCTCCGGATTTGGTAAAAATAAGACTTTGTGTGGTATCAATTGGATTAACCATATAGTGTCCATATGGAAGTACAATATATGTTCTGGAGTCAATTCCGGAAAGCAATTGTATTTCAGCCTTTTCAAATAAGGAAGGAAATAATTTGTCCCAACTTAATAATGCTTCTGTATGTGACATTCGCGATTGAACCCGAAGGGCTGCACCATAATCCCAGTTGTCATTTGCCAAAATTGCCTCTTTTTTTTCATTGTAAGCGCCTGTACTTGGCTGGTATCTGCCTTCATCAGATGTCAGGCGAGCCAACCTGTGTGCGTCTGCTATACCTTCTCCTTGTGTAATTGCATTATTGTAAGCAGTTGTATAATCACTAAACCATTTATTATCCGATTTAAATGCCTTATCCATATTTTCGGCCAGAGAACGCATGTTGTAAGATTTACCTGTATTTTCCAGAGTCAAATAACTACGCACCTGAAATACGGGTGATTGGTACTCAAGCGCATATTGCTGCAATGTGTAATCCTGTAATCTGAAACGGTTATTGCGATGGTAAACTGTATTTATTAAGGCCCCTTTGTAACAAAAAGAAAATTCATGAGATTCTTTGGGGCGAAAATATAGCCCTATGTCACCTTTATAATTCAGGATGTTATAATCTGCAATGTCAGTTTCCTCGTATCCTGTGCGGGCCACCGAATACTTTTTTCCATTTAATGTAAGTATTTTTCTATTGGATGATTCATCACCATAACGATTGATTTCATCAAAAGCAGGATTATCAGCACCTGCGAGTCCTACAGAAGCATTGAGCTGAGGAGCTAAGTCTGTTTTATCGTCAGCAACCCAGTCATTCCCGTTTGTATGCGAACCATTGACTTTGAAAGCAAATTTTGAATTAAGTGCTTTGGCATAACGCAAATTTGTGTGACTGAATACTTGAGGTGAAACATTATCAATCTGCCCAACATGGTTTACACCTGTTAACTGCTGGAAGCTGAAACCTTGGTACGTAAATGGGTTTTTAGTCCTGATATTTGCCAATCCGTTGATGGTATTCATGCCATATAAAGCGGACGAGGTTCCGGGTATAATTTCAACTTTGTCAATATCAAGATCGTTAGCGCCAAATGCATTTCCGATGGGCGCTCCTATATGCGGAGCCTGATTATCCATTCCATCAACCATTTGAGCAAACCGCACATTGGTTGTATTGGAAAATCCCCTGGCGTTGATCACTTTAAATCCCAGGCTCGGAGTAATGATCTGTATTCCTTTCATATTCTCAATGGCATCAAAAACAGTAGCCGCACCCATATTTTTTGCATCAAAGGATTTTAATTGTTCGATACTTACCGGAGAACGTAATATCGTTTCTGAAACACGTGAAGCCGAAATAACTATTTCATTCAGATTGTATCGTTTTGTGGTATCAAGGCTTTGTAATAAACTATCCAACTTCACTTGGGCAAAACTATTTATTGTAAAAAGCACCAGAATTATTAGCTTAAATATTTTAATTGTATTTCGCTTTTTTGTCATTTAAATAGATGATCGGAGATCTTTAAATATATTTCGTTGATTGCTTAGATAAAAAAATTAAACAGTTACTAAATGTATCGAAATTTTATTCTGCCCTATTGTTGTTAGAGTTTTTTTTAACAATACAAACTTGGATTTTTTCTTAAAAACTACAAAACCTAAATGGCTCAAAAGTTTTTAATTACTGCGTTTAACCTAGTAAAATAGGATTACTACCCTACTTTATATTCCACCTTTATTATATTAATTTGTATAATTAAAATAAGACACCACATTACTTTGGGACAATGCAGGAAATTTTGATATAAATAAATTCAAAAGATATGTATAGGCTTTAAAAAAATAAATTATATACGAACCCTGCATGATAATTAACCTTAACAAAAGATTATTTTTTATTATAATTATTATTGTACTTCCCAACTTTGTAAAAGCTCAGGAACAAAGCACTTATTTTACTTTCGGCAATGAAAGAATGGATCGAGGGAAATTAGTTTATCCTCAAAACTCTAACTCTGTTATGATTGCCGGGGAAACAGAAAATTTGAATTCTCTCAATAAACTATTATTTCTTACAAGTGTAACTACCGAAGGGAATGTAAACTGGTACAAAACGTACGGAGGCAATATATCTTATGCAGTAAATGACTGGAGCATTACCAATGACGGTGGGTTCATTTTATCCGCTGAACAATACTATCTGAACGACAGGGAAACATTATACCTGATGAAATTAGATAACGAGGGTAACGTTCAATGGACAAAACTATTTGATGAAGGAGGCAATGAGGTGGAAGGGCTTTCTATCGCTCAAACAAAGGACGAAGGTTATATTGTTACTGGCCTGATCAAATTGCGTTCCACAGTATCCGATGTTTTTTTTGCTATGAAGCAGGAAGAACAATATATGTATATTCTTAAAACGGACAAAAACGGGAATAAGGAATGGTCAAAAAAATTCAATTATGATGCAGGCTCTTTGGCAACTGGAAGTAAAGTTCTTGAAACAGAAAATGGTTATCTTATAGGAGGAGTTATTGGAATTGTAGCAGGAGAAAAAGAAGAAGAAAAAAGTTCGGATATGCTTTTGTTGCAAATAAATTTTAAAGGTGATTTTTTGTGGGCAAAAAGGATAGGAGGAAATAAAAATGAAAATATAAAAAACATGTTATTCATCGATAATGATCTTTTTGTTATTGGCGCTACAACTTCATTTGGTGAAGGGAAAGCGGATGCCTACCTCGCACGTTTAACCGTTAAGGGAGAAGTGAAATGGTTTAAAACATACGGTGGAACAGGGCATGAGAACATGACTTCAATACTAAAAGCAAATGAAAATGAATTGTTAATTGCTGGAGAAACTCAGTCTTTTGGAAATGGTATTTATGATGCTCTAATTATAGCAACTGATAAAAATGGTGAAATAACAGCATCTGAAACCTTTGGACAGGACAAACATGTTGAGATGGGAGCTGTAGCAATAAAAGATAATAAAATTTTTATTACAGGTTTTTCATTTACCAGCACCACTCAAAAAAGTACACAGGCATATCTTTTATCCTACAATTTTAATGATAAAAATAAAAAATGTTTTTTTAAAACGGCTCAAATAATAGCGAAAAATCACACTTCCGGTATAGCTATAAAAGAATTGAACAAACAAATGCTTACTAACGTTGTTCCTCTTGCAGAGAAATCGGCTTTGCCTGTTTATAGTACTGTTGTGCAAAATAAAATCATTATCACTGAAACGTTTTGCAAATAATTTTTACCGCGTATCTTTTTAAGATAGGTTAAGAAAATGGAATTGTTTTATAACCAATGATTATATTTTATTGCAATAAAAATTATCTGTCCGATAGTATAACTTACGGTTAGGTAAAAAATGCTGATGTACTATGAAATTTAAAATAGCCATACTATTAATTTCAATTATTCTATTAAAAACAGAAGTGTATGCGGATGGCTGTAATAACGGTTCTTTTTGGATAATCCAGAATTGTGATTTTCCTTTACGTATATGTGTTTCTCCCTTGGGTGTTTCCGATGAATTGGAGCATACAGATTACACCTGGGATTTTGGAGATGGAACTACGCTGAGTTATTCTAATATTACTTCACTACTTGATACTGTTTGCCATAATTATGCGGTAGCCGGAACCTATACAGTTACTTTAACGCTGGTGGTTCATCAGTTGTTTAATACGAAAACCTGTGTTCCAACTCATCAGGTTACGGTTAGTGATTTATCTTATAAAGTGGTGGAAAGTTTTGATTGCAATACGAATACAGGCAGCCTCACTTTAAGTTATACCGGAGGCAATGCAATATGGGATTGGGATCCCGACACACTCAATGCAGCTGTTTATCCGAATTGGCCTAATGGTACAGTTATCAACAACCCCGATGTAAATACCACGATACCGACAAGTTTAGGAGAACAGCATGCAATCCTCATCAAATCCGGAAATTGTTTTTACTTGGATAAATTTACGATTACCGGATTTGATCTTACTGCCGTATACACAGATATAAGTTGTTACAATGCGAATGATGGAACAGCAACAGCAACAGTAAACGGGGGAACTGCACCCTATACATACACCTGGTCAAATGGCACTGTAGAAACCATCCCCGGCACATCATCTACGGTAAGCAATTTAGCGGCAGGAACCTATACTGTGCAAGTAACGGATTCCACAGGGTGTACAGCAACACAAATGGTAACGATTGTTAATCCTCCCATAGTAATAATCGATGCCGGCCCGGACATTACAATCTGTTCAGCCACCATAGGTAACATAGGAGCAACAACTACCGCAGGCTATACCTATAGCTGGGCTCCAATCACTGGATTAAGTGATACAACCGTTTCAAACCCCTCAGTTACATTAACCAATGGTGGTGTAGTTCCTGTTATAACATCATATACGGTTACTACTACAGTTGGCAGCTGTATTGTAACAGATGAGGTGAACGTTACTGTCGATCCTTTGCCATCAGTAAATGCCGGTCCTGATCAAACAATCTGTTCGGGAACTGTTTCATTAGCGGGCTCAGTTGCCGGGGCAGCTGTAGGTTGTACATGGAGCGGGGGATCAGGCATCTTTAGCCCCAATAATACAACTTTAACGTCAAATTATTTGCCGTCTGCTTCAGAGATAACTGCCGGAACTATTACATTAACGTTAACAACTGACGATCCTCCCGGCTCATGCGCATCTGCAAATGATCAGGTGGTAATTACAATAAATCCATTAGTTCTTGTTGATGCCGGCATTGATCAGGTTATTTGTATTGGTAATTCAGCTACTCTATCTTGTGTTGCAACAGGGCCTGCAAGCAGTGGAACATGGACTGGCGGAGCAGGAACATATAGCCCTGATAATACTGCTTCTAATGCAGTTTATACAGCAACCTCTGCAGAAGCAATTGCGGGTACTGTTACATTAACCTATACTACTGATGATCCTCCGGGGGCTTGCACTGCTGTAAATGATCAAATGCTAATTACTATTAATCAATTACCAACAGCCAATGCAGGTTCAACTCAATCGTTATGCCCCGGCATAGGGATCACCCTTAGCGGCTCTATAGGTGGCACTGCTACAGGTGGAACCTGGAGTGGTGGTACCGGTACCTATTCTCCCAATAATACAACATTAAATGCTATTTACAGTCCAAGTGTAGCGGAATACGCAGCCGATTCAGTAAAATTAACATTAACAACAAATGATCCTGCAGGCCCTTGTTCTTTTTCTACATCTGAAGTAGTTTTTCACTTTTATAAAAATCCGGTAGTAGATTTCTCAGTGAATGATCCTGAAGGGTGTCCGATCCATTGCGTTGATTTTACCGATTTAACGGTTGTTGATGGGGGATCCACCATTGCTTCCTGGAATTGGAATTTTGGTGATGGCAGTATAGGTTTATCATCACAAAGCCCTTCCCATTGTTATTCCCAAACGGGTTTCTACGATGTTACCTTAACAGCTACTTCAAGTAATAATTGTGTTACTACTTTAATTATTCCTCAAATGATCCATGTATTTCAGCAACCGGATGCTGAATTTAATCCAACACCTAATCCTGCAACAGTAGTTGATCCGCTTATTGTATTTAACAATCAATCCTCCTCAGATGTAAGTTATTGGAACTGGAATTTTGGTGATGGCGATAGTTTGGTTCCTGGCAATTCAGATCCTGAGCATACATATCCCAACGCCTCATCCAGCAGTTATTTAGCAACATTGATTGTTCATAATCCAGATGGTTGTTACGATACAATTGCTCATGAAATTTTTATCGGACCCGAATACACTTTTTTTATTCCAAATTCATTTACACCAAATGCAGATGGAGTTAACGACCATTTTTTTGGCTCCGGTACAGGTATTATAGAATACGACCTGCTGATATTTGATCGCTGGGGCAATATGATTTTTCATGGCGAGGAGTTAAATGAGAAATGGGATGGAAAAGCAAACAAAGGCAAAGAAGTGGCGCAGATAGATGTATATGTATGGAAAGTAGAGCTCACTGATGTGTTTAATGAAAAACATAATTTTATTGGAACGGTGACTTTAGTTAAGTAAAGTTTAAATTTTATGCAATAATAATTTTATGAAAGCCCAAAAGCGCCCCGTATGGCTGATTAAACGAACCAATTTCAACTTCATCGCTTTGCTGATTTAGCAAAATTTGATTTAAATAGAAGACTTTTTGAAAAAACGTAAAATATTTTTTTCATGACATCTTTGATCAAGAGCAACGTAAACAAGAGAAAACAGAAACCCTGACCTGAAAATACCTTCAGGAATTCCGATCATAAACGATAGTATAACAATAAATATAAGCCATGGAATACCTATGAATGCAGCTAAACGTGAACCAAAACCGGTTATTAACAGCAAACCTATAATAGTATCTAAAAAGCCGGAATAAAAAACAAAATCCTTTACATGCTCAGCCGGTATTATTTGTGCCGCCAGCTCAACATGCCCACCACTTAACCCCATTATACCTAAGGATGCGGTTCCGTGAGCTAGAAATGCGAATGAAATTCCGATACGTAACAAATGATATTTATGGACTTTTTGCTTTAGATAATAGTATAAGTACAACGAATAAAATATCCAGGGGAATCTGCGCATATTTTCTGCGATTCCAAAAGGGGAATCCGTTTTATTGAAAAACAACACCCATACAGCGCAACCAACTAATAGCAAGTAAATCATACTGGCAATCAAAATTGTTTTATTTGGTCGTATTACTACACTGATTGCGAATAAAAGATCTAAAACAGCAAGAAATTTGGTTATTGTACGTGGGTCAAAACTATCTAAAAAATGAAGCTCATGAATTATTTTGATATGGAGCTCAATTCCTGAACTTAAGCCAAGATTAACAAGTGCATGTCCTGTAAAAGCAAGAAACAATATTATTCTAAAGAATAAATACGTGTTTTCTTTTAGTAAGAGGAGCGCTTTTTTCATAGTAAAGTTCAAATTTTATTCAATAATAATTTTATGGAAGCCGAATGTCGCCTCCATTAGCTTGGCTCTAAAGCCAACATCTGCATAAATTACATTTATAGCATAAATATTGTCGTTCAAATTTTTGAATACTAAGCGAGCTTTTTTACTAACAAGCCAAGAACTTTACAATTAGCTTTTTTTACCCATCATTATTAATACGAGTAACAAAAATAAATTAGCGGACACTATAGATGCAAGCACTATAATCCAACGGATTGGATATGATTTTTTGTTTGCGGGGTATGGTTTACTCACAATATTAGTATAAGTAAGAATTTTATTCAAATCGCTAATTACTTTATCATACTCCAATTTAGAAGAATTATAACTATCTAATAGTATATCAAATGTTTCTTTCATTTGATAATATTCCCCTCCTTTTTCCTTCAGGTTCTGCATTAAAGCGTCAATGTCTTTTAAATTTTCTTTAGATGTACGGTTACTTTGCGCTTTTAAATAACTTTTAGTAACTTCTTTTACCTGAACTTCATAATCTAATAGTTGATATTTTACACGTAATTCCTGTAAAATAGAATTTACTGAATCAACATGTTTTTTTTTCAACAGTAACTGATTATTTACTATGTCCAACATCTCTTTTGTTTTTTCACGCTGAAGACTTCTTGCCTTCAAATTTAAAGCATTGATAATTTCAATAACCATATTACAGGCTATTTGAGCATCAGTATCAAACACTGTAATTTCAATTGAATTAAATTGTGATTGTCTAACTTCTACATTTGCCTGGTAAGCAGAAATTAAGTCGAAAAGTCCCGATTTTGAAGTAGTATCAATACAATAATGCGCAGCCAATTTAAATTTACTAACTACTAAATTTCGAATATCTGATGATTCCAATAATTGCAATAATTGCTCAGAAGGAGTTTCGGTACTATATGAAATAATATTAGAAGGATAAACAATAGCAAAAGATTTGTAGGTAGGGCGTATAAAAAATTTTGATGAAAAAATAGTAGAAACAATAATTGAAACAACAGTAATGATCATAAAATGATTTTTCCATTTCACAATTAGTTTAATAAAATGGTTATTACTTTCCATATATACTCTTCATTGAGTTAATATTATTTTTCTTTAATAAGTACCTATACAACTATTTCGAATTATTCTGATTAAAGTGGGATTCTTCAAAGCTTGAGAAGAGGTCCATCTAATCTAATTTCAATTATAAAAAACCAATTAATAGCGCTTTTTCATGTTTTAAAATTTTTAATTTTGTTTTACTTCACAAAAATCAATGAACACTACTTGTTATAAGTAGAAGTCCAAAAAACAAATCTTTTTTTAGAATCTTGTGACAACAAATCAATAATAATAATAATAGATTACGAGCAAATATTCATTTTGTTTTTCTCCTCGTTTGTCAATTTCAACATATCAATAAATGAATTAAGTTCTATGATTTTATTTTGTCTTTCTAAATGGTTTTTTGCAAGGGTATGCTGTGTTTGCCATTGTAAAAGGTGCAAGGTGTTTCCATAATTTATCAGGCTTTCAATTGGATGATTGAGCTTAAATAATATTTCCGCTTGCGCCCACAATAGGTTGGTTAGTAAACGCGTCTGATCAATATCCAGTTGGTCATTTACTAAAATATCATCGAGAGCTTTTGCTGTCAAAAGGTTTGGATCAATGCCAAAGGCAGTCTTAATAGTGTCCTGAATAATGGTCAATGCAACTTTTAATTTTGTGCTTTCGGTTAGCCCAATTAACTGTCCATATGCGTTAGCCGATTTGTCAACGAGCATTAAAATTAGATCTTTGTTTTTCATTGTTAAAGCGTTGTTTTTACATTTAATTACCTAAATCCTATGCCTCAAATAATATTTTTATTAAGGAATCAAGAATTTGTCTAATATTTCATTCTGTGTTAAATAATACACTTCGATATTTATTACCTGATTAATGTAACCGTCCCATTATAATTGTGTATCCGGCTTTTAAAATCAATAACACTGATCGAATAAATATATTGATCAGGCAGCGCAATATCCTTACTCTTATTTCCTTTTCCATCCCAGGATATGTTAATGTCATTAGAAACAAAAATCATATTTCCCCAACGATCGAAAATATTCATTTTAAATTCAGCTATAAAAGCGCCTTTGCCGGAAAAAGAATCATTCATTCCATCACCATTCGGTGTAAATGCATTTGGAATATAAAAAACAAAATCCGGTTCAATTATAATAGTTTGAAAAGTACTGTCAACACAGCCGTACGTTGTGGATGTGATCAATGTAATTGTATAGGAACCGGTATCTGAATAAGTATGAGGAGACGGATTGAATATTGCAGATGATGTTAGATCGCCAAAATTCCAATTCCATATATTGGCTCCTACAGATAGATCTGTAATTGAAATGACAGGATCTGTGATAGTTGTCGTTTTCGGCTGAGCAGAAAACGCGGCAGCTGGATTAGGATATATTGTGATATAATTATTTTTAGAAAGGGTGCTTACACAGCCGCTATCTGAAGTAACTGTTACTGTAACATTCAAAGAGTTGGCTGAATAAACAGAGTCATTAGTATAACAATGGTCAAAAGTTTGTGAATTATTTATAAGGTTTCCATCCCCAAGACTCCATACCCAACCTATATTAATACCCGTTGCAAGTGTTGAGTGATCCTGAAATGAGGTACACAGCGGTTCACATCCGATGGTATCGTTCGCTGTGAAGCTTACAAGCGGATTTGGGTTAACAATACTTATTTTACTAATGGAATTCTCACAACCGAAATTGGAAATAACCAGTAATTCAACCGAATAAGAACCATTACTTGCATATAAATGAGAGGGATTCTGACTGCCGGTAAATGCGCTGCCATCACCAAAATCCCAGGTTCGGGATTGTATTGAATCAGTAATTGCAATTGTTGATAGATCATTAAATTGAACAGCGCTTCCGTCACAAACATTCATACTGCTAAATTGCACAACCGGCAAAGGATGCAGCACCACACTTTTTATTGTTGTGTCAGTACAGCCATTATTTGATATTACTATTAATGAAACAATATAGGTTCCGGGGTTTGTATATATATGAGAAGGATTCTGAGTACTGGCTATTACACTGCCATCACCAAAATTCCAGGCCCTACCCGCAATACTGCCAGCGGAAACAATTGATGAATCATTAAAATTCATTGCCTGACCTAAACAAACATTTGTAAAACTAAAATTGGCTACAGGCATTGGAAATATTGTAATTGAATCCTTTAAAGTATCCGCACATCCAAGATTGGATGAATACGAAATCAGCGTAACCTCATAATTTCCGGAACTTGAAAACAAATGGTTGGGATTATATTCTGTTGTATTTAAAGCCGAACCATCACCGAAATTCCATGACCAATTTGCAATACGCCCCGTTGCAGGATCTAGAGCAGTGTTTGTAAACTCAGCTGAATCAAATAAACAAGTATTGTTAAATATAAATTCGCTAACAGGTGGATCAAAAACATTTACAGGGATAGTAACCGTATCAGCACAGGCATTAGCTGTTGTAGCAATTAATGCAACATTATATGATCCTGCATTAACATAATAATGATTTAGGTTTACCAAATTACTGGTAGGCGCACTATCGCCAAAAGTCCATAAATAACTTGAAACAGAAGCCGGCAGACTCGCTGAAGAGGTATTTATAAAGCCCATCGAATCGCCCAAACAGACATCGCTGTGAGTAAAACCGGCACTAGGATTTTGAAAAACGGTAACCACTTGCATAATGGTGTCGGAGCAGGAACTGCTACTGTTCACTAATAAATTAACAGAATAATTTCCGGGACTGTTGAAGGTATGTGATGTGATGTTACCGGAGCCCAAAGTGCCATCTCCAAAATCCCAAAACACACTTGAAATAATACCGGGACTATTAATAGTAGAGGTACTGTTAAAAGGAACGGCTGTTCCGTCACACTGATCAGCGAATGTAAAACTGGCATTTGGTTTAGGAAATACAGTCACACTCAGGCTAACAGAATCTTTACAAGCAAATGAATTTGTAATTACTACTTTGTAATTTGTTGTTATAGCCGGAGTTTCCGTAATAAGGGCATTTGTAGATCCTGTACTCCATAAATATGTTCCGCCACCTGAGGCTGAGAGTGAAGTATTCTCCCCGACACAAATTATAACATCACCTGTTATTAATGGCACCGGAGCCGGATTTACATTTACGTTAACAGAAGCTGAATCCTCAAAGCCATTTGGTACTTTGACTTTAACATAATAACTTGTTGGAACAATAGGATTTACTGTAATAGAAGAATTTGTGGAACCTGTACTCCATAAATAGGTTCCAATTCCTGTGGAAGTAAGCGTAGTGCTTTCGCCTTTGCAAATAACAGTATCTCCAACAATAGAAGCCGCACAACCATTAGCTAAAGAACCTGGCTGACAAGGGCATTGATCATTAAGATCTGAAACACCATCACCATCGCCATCGGTACTGACGGTTGGATTCGCTACTAGCAATAAACCATAAGGCCCACCTCCATTATAAACCAAAACATCAATATAATTTATGCCAACAAGCCACGGACCCACTAAGGTTATACCTAGCCATGAACTTGGAGAAAATCCTCCTCCGCTGATACCTGTACTGTTCCCATTTATAAATACATTTGAAATACCATTATCTACAAATCCTGAAAAATATAAAACGTAATTTCCGGGCGTAGTTACACTATTTCCATTGCAATCGGCCGGCAAATTAATGGTTAATCTAAAATAAAGGTAACCCGCACCACCTGTGCAGGGTGTGCCAGAACCTGAAATCCAATTCCCATTATTTACTGGAGGAGGTAAAGCTCCGGGATTAACCCATGCACCGGGAGCACAATTGTTATTAATCAATGCGGGTGTATAGGATAAACCCATTGGATTAGGCGGACTGCCACCATACCAGGGAGAAACAGTCCAATTTGGATCAAGAGTACCTGGAGCTCCTTGCCCCGTAGATAAGGCAGCTGGGTTTGGGAAGCCCTGCGAATGCATGTTCCCAGATAAGGCAAATATGAAAGCAATAATTAATAAAAAAAATTTCATGATCAATTCTTCAGTCCTTATTCGTAATTAATATATCTATTTTGTTCAGCCGACAATTGACAAAAAATCAAATCTCCAACTACCTTACTAATGTTATAATTCCTTATAAATGTATTTCCATTTTTCAAAATCAGTGATCTTGAGCGAATGCACATACGCCTCTCTCTGATCAATCACAGTCCAAGTTTTTTCGAGAATTTGTATTTGCAAAAAAATGCAATCGTTCAGTAATTTTTTTTATAATCAACCTCATTTATCTCAACAAAGTAACCGTCCCTTTATAATGGTGTATCCGGCTTCTAAAATCAATAACACTGATCGAATAAATATATTGATCAGGCAGCGCAATATCCTTACTCTTATTTCCTTTTCCATCCCAGGGTATGTTAATGTCATCAGAAACAAAAATCATACTCCCCCAACGATCGAAAATATTCATCTTAAATTTAGAGACGAAAGCGCCTTTGCCTGAAAAAGAATCATTCATTCCGTCACCATTTGGTGTAAATGCATTTGGAATATAAAAAACAAAGTCGGGTTCAATGCTCACAGATTGATAAGCGGTATCCGAACAATTATATTGCGTAGATGCAATCAGCGTTACCAGATAGGTACCTGTATCAGCATAACTGTGCGGGTTTGGATTGCTTATTGAAGACGTTGTAAAATCACCAAAACTCCAATTCCAGTTAGCAGCTCCAACAGATAGATCTGTAATTGAAATAGCAGGATCTGTTATGTTTGTAGTTTGTGGTTGAACGGTAAAATCGGCCGTGGGATTGGGATAAACGGTTACGTAATTGTTTTTTGATAGTGTGCTGACACAACCGCTATCGGAAGTAACTGCTAAAGTAACATTGAAAGAGTTGGGTGTAACTCCGGAATTATTAGCGTAACAATGCTCGAAAGACGGAGAATTGATAATAGGACAACCATCACCAGCATTCCATTGCCATTGTGCATTAAGGCCAGTAGCAACTGAAGATAAATTTTGAAATAAAATACAGAACGGCTCACATCCTGTAGTATCAAGGCTTGTAAAATTTACAACAGGATTTGGGTTAACAACGATTGTTTTAGCGGTGGAGTCTATACAGCCAAAATTAGAAACTACCATCAATTGAACAGTATATGAACCGGTAGCAGCATAAAGGTGAGAAACGTTTTGAGATGTATAAAGTAAACTGTCATCGCCTAAATTCCATGCCCAGAGGTATATTGTATCTGTTGAAGGAATTGTTGAAAGATTTGTAAACAGTGTATTTGTCCCTATACAAACATTTGTTGTACCGAATTTCGCGTCAGGAGGAGGATGTACTACCGCGTTTTTTATTATTGTGTCTTTACAGCCATTATTTGTAGTAGTAATTAGGGACGCAGGAAAGGATCCTGAATTCGTATACGTGTGAATACTGTTTTGAGAAACACCTAAAGGACCGTTATCAGCAAAGTTCCATTGCCAACTTGAAATAGTACCGGTTGAAACGGTTGACAGATCATTAAAACTCATTACTTGATTTAAACAAACATCATCGACACTGAAGCTTGCAAGAGGCATTGGGTATATCAGCACAGAATCTACATAGGTATTGCTTACACAACCATTCTTATTAAATGTCAGGCTAACTGTATGGTAACCTGATGTTGAAAAAACGATTCCAACAGGATTTTGTAAAGTAGAGTTCGCTGGTGAAGCATTTGCAAACGTCCACAAGAAAGTGGAGTTTGGTGAAGAATCTCCTCCGGCAATAAAGTTGAAACTATTTCCTGCCATACATTTTCCGGAAGGAATATTGAAAGTTGAAATCGGAGTTTGGCTAACTATTACAGAATCCGTTTTAAGCGGTGAAAAGCATCCGTTTGCATCCACTGTCAATGTTATGTTTTTTGTTCCTCCACTTGGCCAATTAACAGTATATGGCCCTTGACCTGAGCCCGAAACAACAGCCCCTAAACCAAAATCCCAATTATATAGGTCGCTGACAGTTCCTGTGCCAGTGTAAGTGATAGTAGAATTTGTTCCAATGCAATCAGGCGAAGTAGCGGTGAATGTGGAGGTAGGAGGTGTTGAAACTGTTATCGCAACAACTATTGGTGAAGTTGTAACGGAGCAGTCTGTTATAGCCAACGAAACATTATATGTTCCGGGGTTTCCATAAATATGGTTTGGGTTTTGAAGAGTGCTGGGTGGAGTGCCATCGCCAAAATCCCAGTCGTAGCTTGCTGTGCTTGATGCTGTGCCCGTATAGGTGAAGGTTATGTTGTTTCCTGCGCATGCGGGAGAACTAACAGTGAAGGCTAATGTAGGAGGTATTGCTGTTGGGCAATATGTAAAATTAATTTTATAATTATGCGCTGCGGAGGGACCGCTATCATCAAATTTGTAAATTGTTTCCCATCCATTACTTCCTGTTGGCGCCTGAACTAAGGCACAAACATTGGAGCATTGCGTAACAGAGGACGTCATATCCATACATTCTGTAACACCTGAAAGTGTGAAAGGTGTGCTCCAATTTCCCCAGGGAGCACCATTTACAGACAATACATCTCCAGAACAACTAGAATGTTGCCCTGGGTTTGAACCGCCACCCTGATGTATCCACCACATCTGATTTCCTTTCACATGCAAGTAGTCTATGACATCAACACAGGCATGAACATCATAAGAAACACATTGTGAAAAGCAGGAAACAACAGGAAACGTGAAAATAATAATGGAAAATAAAAGAAGTATTTTTTTTTTCATTTTTGTATTTTTAAAATATGTAGTTGTAATATCTTTTTTAAGTGAATTTTTTATGAATTCCTTTTCATACTTAATAACCTTGAGCCGAATTTTCGCCAATCCTCCTGAATATTTATTTGTCCCCACCATTATTAATGAAGTTTTGTAGCCCAAATATATTTTTGATTACCATCAATAACAAAAGATCCACCCCAATGATAAATTTGTATTGTCTCGCCAGCGGATAGGTATAAAATAGTGGTATTTGAGGATATACTAGCATTAGTATTTTGCCAGCTAAGCTCTCGGGTAGCGCTCATGTTTTTCTCCAGCCAACCATGATTAGCATTACTAAATCCAATAACAAAACCAACAAGATATAATCCTGCTTCATTAATTACGATGGAAGTACCATTAGAACTTATGTTACCGGTTGAGTAGCTGGCCGCAGCTAAGGTCATATAACTACCTACTGTACTAGCAGTAATGGTACATTTAATTGAAGGCATCCCGCTGGCAGTTATAGATCCATTTACGTCTAACTTTGTGGCTGGTGCTGTTGTTCCAATACCGACATTACCATTGGAGGAATTGACAGTCATCCAGGTTCTTTGGTAACTTATTTCGGTTCCCTGGCCTGTGCGGAAATATGTGAACCCGTTGGCCTTAGTCTTAGTGTCGAAATAATTGTTTCCATCAGAAAAATTGAGGAAGTGAAAAGCACCAAGATTTGCTGTTGATGCATAGTTGTCTCCGAAAGTTACCAATGAATTACCAATATTCACCTGAAGGTTCGCCACTGGGGATGTTGTTCCAATCCCAATGGCTCCGTTTGTTAGGATGGTTAAAACAGGATTTGTTGTATAGTTACCATTACCAGTCATATTGGCAATTCTGAAACTTTGATCTCCACCGTATAATCCTACTCCCCATTCCGTAGTATTATTCCTAATACTGAGTCCATCGTCACCTGCGCCACCTTGATAAAGCCGTATACCCGTTACATTTCCAACGAGAGTATTATTTTCCTGAATGTCAAGTTTCGCTCCAGGGGTGGTTGTTCCCATACCAACTAAACCATCGCCTCGCACATAAAGAAGAGGAGCCCCTACCTTGTGCACAAACATAGCATAAGTACTTGAAGAAGCATTCGGCCCTGCATCTATGTAACATCCATATCCTCCTCCGTGTGAGAACAAAGAAATCGCATCCTTGTTCTGAAAAACTGCTGACCAGTTATCAACAGTATTACTGAACGTTTGTATGCCTACTCCGTTGTGATGCGCAAATGCTGCCCAAGACGTTAATCCAGTACCTAAATTTTGGTTATGCATAAACCCCGTCCATGTGCTGTTGGGGTTGTCATAAGTCAAACCATAAATGGCGAGCCCGTCACTTCTCCCCAAGTAAGCATTTGAGCCGCCATAAGTGACATTGGCATTATTAATAATGGTAGAATAGCCGGATTGATTTGGATTTAGGTCATACACATGAAGCTTGGAAGCGGGTACTGTTGTACCAATCCCGACATTGCCGATCGAATCAATAATCATCTTTTGAGTATTATTAGTACGAAAGCGCAACGAAATATTATCAGTGGTCCCTAAAAAATTTGTTGAAAAGGTTGTACCAGCATTACCAGCTAGCGACCATGCATTTAAAGCTCCGTCTGCCCCAGTAGAGCCAGTGGAACCAATTGATCCTGTACTTCCTGTTGAACCTGTATTCCCCGTTGAACCGGTGGTACCTGTATTTCCTGTAAAACCGGTGCTTCCAGTCGATCCGGTACTTCCTGTTGAACCGGTGCTGCCTGTACCTCCTGTAGAACCGGTAGTTCCTGTCGAGCCAGTACTTCCTGTAAAACCTGTACTTCCTATATCACCTGTTGAGCCAGTAGTTCCTGTTGAGCCCGTGCTGCCGGTATCTCCAATAGAACCAGTTGATCCAGTTGAACCTGTGTCACCTATGGATCCAGTAGAACCGGTAGCTCCTGTTGAGCCGGTACTTCCAGTATCGCCAGTTGATCCAATTGAACCTGTGCTGCCAGTTGATCCAGTACTTCCGGTGTCACCAGAAGATCCTATTGAACCTGTGCTTCCCGTAGATCCTGTGTTGCCGGTAGCCCCCGTACTTCCAGTCGAACCTATAGAGCCTGTACTTCCTGTAGAGCCTGTACTCCCGGTATTTCCAGTTGCACCATTAAGCCCTACTCCTGCAATAATGGCTTTCCAATAGCTTCCGTTAAAATAATAAAAGGTATTGTTGCTGGTAAGATAAATTAATAGCGCAGTTGCAGGGGAAGTAATGCCAGTGGTGTCAGGAAGCCGCGGAACTAAAAACCCTTTATCGGTGGATGTTAAATCAAGCACAGCACTTGGGTTAGGAGCTATAGTCCCTATGCCCACGTTGTTTTGGCACTTTAGCCCTGCCCCTCTCCATAATAGAGGAGAGAAAAATAGTGCGGTAAGGATGATAGCGGTGATTGCGTTTTTTGCTTTCATAAGCTTGATTTTAAAGTTTATTTGCATGTATTCAATGTCATTTATTAACAAGGTATTTCTAACACATCATCATTCTATATAACTATTATCCTGAAGAGGCTTTTTGGTGATGATGATCTTCTTTTAATAGCAAAGATTCGTCATCCTTCCAAGAAAAATGTAAGATTTCAGAATGCCAAGGGAATTAGTAGCATATTGCTGATAGGTGTTTGTTTTATTTTCATAATTTTTGTTTAATTGCACGGTCAGTATTATAGTTTTTTTGGACTAATGTTTTTTTCATTGCAGGGGATAAACGAATTCTTGTTTTTTTTACTTTTTGGAAATATTTTACATTTGGAACTTTTAGCCAGGCGATGCATTTAGCCAAGGTTTCAACACCAGGTAATTTTCCACCCTCTAAGCGGCTGTAAGTTGCTCTTGAAATACCTATTTGTTTAGCTGCTTTACCCATTGAAAGATTATTTTCAAGTACCCGTTTAGTAATTAAATCTTTTTGAAATTGATGCGTGTCGAGTGTTTCAATAATTTTAAAAATTTGATAAATCGGTACATTTAGCCAAATACTGCATTTTGCTAATGTATCAACAGCGGGTACTTCACCACGTTCTAAGGCACTATAGCAGGAACTTGAAATACCTATTTGTTTTGCGGCTTCCGCCATTGAAAGCTTGTTTTCAAAAACGCGTTTGATTACTAAATCTTTTTTAAATTCTTGTGTATTAAACATTTTATAAAATATTGTTAAATCATAATTTATGGACAAATGATTGATTGTGTGGTTAAATTACCCAGGGTGTCAACCGACATCTGCCAACACTTTTTCTTCGTATCCATTAATATCATACCTTTCGGTGTGGCGCATACCGAATCTTTGTGAATTACTTCTCCCCCCTTAACAACAACAAAGAAAGGAAGAGCGATGTCCGTCCCGCCTAATACCGTTGTTCCGTTTGCACCGGTGGCTCCCGTTGAGCCAGTAGAACCTGTACTTCCAGTTGTGCCAGTTGTGCCAGTTGAACCTGTGTTTCCTGTTGAGCCCGTTGAGCCTGTTGTTCCGGTTATACCAGTTGAACCGGTCAAGCCTGTGGAGCCGGTACTTCCCGTGTCACCTGTTGAACCAGTATTTCCTGTTGAGCCAGTAGAACCTGTAGAACCAGTGCTTCCGGTTGATCCAGTTGAACCTGTACTTCCCGTGTCACCTGTTGAACCTGTTGAACCTGTATTTCCTGTTGATCCAGTTGAACCTGTAATTCCTGTGTCACCTGTTGAACCAGTACTTCCTGTTGAACCAGTGCTTCCTGTTGATCCAGTGGAACCTGTACTTCCAGTGTCACCTGTTGAGCCTGTATTTCCTGTTGAGCCAGTATAACCTGTAGAACCAGTGCTTCCGGTTGATCCGGTTGAACCTGTACTTCCTATGTCACCAGTTGAACCTGTACTTCCTGTTGAACCAGTTGAACCTGTACTTCCCGTGTCACCTGTTGAACCAGTACTTCCTGTTGAACCCGTACTTCCTGTTGAACCAGTCCTTCCTGTTGAACCAGTGGAACCTGTACTTCCAGTGTCACCTGTTGATCCTGTATTTCCTGTTGAGCCAGTGCCACCTGTTGAACCTGTACTTCCGGTTGATCCAGTAAAACCTGTACTTCCGGTATCACCTGTTGAGCCTGTAGAACCTGTAATTCCTGTGTCACCTGTTGATCCTGTATTTCCTGTTGATCCAGTGCCACCTGTTGAACCTGTACTTCCGGTTGATCCAGTAGAACCTGTACTTCCAGTATCACCTGTTGAACCTGTACTTCCGGTTGATCCAGTAGAACCTGTAACTCCAGTGTCACCTGTTGAGCCTGTAGAACCTGTAATTCCTGTGTCACCTGTTGAACCCGTAATTCCAGTGTCACCTGTTGAGCCGGTTTTTCCGGGATCACCAGTTGAACCTAAACTTCCAGTTGCCCCGGTTGAACCTGCGCTTCCGGTTGCGCCTGTTGATCCTATTGAACCCGTACTTCCTGTTGATCCATTAAGCCCTGTACCTGCGCTGATGGCTTTCCAATAGGTTCCATTAAAATAATAAAATGTATTATTAGTGGTAAGGTAAATTAATAAGCCCGTTGCAGGGGTAGTAATTGTATTGGTATCAGCAAGGCGAGGAGTTAGAAATCCTTTGTCGATAGCTGTTAAGTCAAGCACGGCACTGGGGTGCGGATTTATTGTTCCTACGCCCATATTATTTTGAGCAAAAACCTGTCCTCCTGCCCCTCTCCAAAAGGTAGAAGAGAAAAAAAGACAAATCATAATCATAGCGATTGCAAATTTGCCTCTGCTGATACTTCGATAGGTATTTAAAACATTATACCTTGTACTTTGAATATTCCCGAAATATTTTCTCTCTGTATCCATTGGTTTTGATTATTTCTTAATTTCTGCTTGATGTTTTTTTTATGATTGATAAACGAATCATTATTTTTTTAACTTTTTCAAAGTATTTACTTACGCACATTGAGCCAGATAATACATTTTGTTAAAGTGTCCCTATCAGGTATTCTACCTCCTTCTATCCTACTGTAAGTTGATCTTGAAATACCTATTTGTTTAGCTGCTTCATCCATCGAAAGATTATTTTCTAAGGACCGTTTGTTAATTAATTTTTTTTGAAACTCATGTGTGTCCAATGTTTTAATAATTCTAAAAACTTTACAAATCGGTTTATTCAGCCAAACACTACATTTGGATAAGTGATCAAAAGCAGGGAGTATTCCTCGTTCTAAGCGACTGTAGGTAGATTTTGAAAGACCTATTTGTGTTGCCGCCTGATGTATAGATATTTTTTTTTCAAAAACCCGCTTGGTAATTAATTCTTTTTTTAACTCATTTGTGTTTTGTGTTTCAATAATTCCAAAAACTTTATAAATTGGTATATTCAGCCAAACACTGCATTTGGATAAGGTATCAACAACTGGGATTTGGCCAAATTCCAAACGATAATAAGCAGCTCTTGAAATACCTATTTGTTTAGCAGCGTCAGCCATTGAAAGTTTGTTTCCAAAATTCCGTTTTCTAACTAAATCCTTTTTAAATTTTTGTAAGTCAAGTGTTTCATTAATTTTAAAAACGTTATAAATCGGTAAATTGAGCCAAACACTGCATTTTGCCAAGGTGTCAACAGCAGGGGCGCTGCCTCCTTCTAACCGGCTGTAAGTAGCTTTTGAAATTCCAATTTGTTTTGCCGCTTCATCCATTGAAAGTTTATTTTCAAAACTCCGTTTGGCAATTAATTTTTTTTTGAATTCCTTTGTGTCAAACATTTAAATTTTTTTATAATTAATACAGGATTAAAATTTTCTAACCCTGATTTTTTCAATTGCAATTCCCTCCCACGCGTTTTCAAAGAAAATATTCCGCTTTATTTTTATTTGGTGATATTGATTTTCTTTGATACAATGCCTTGTTCTGTTTTTACTTTCAGGAAATAAATGCCTGCGGGTTGGTTACTCAAATCAATTTCACATTGTGGGTTATGAATAGCGCATTGATAAATTTTTTCTCCGAGAATATTGCAAATAACTACACTTCCATTTTCGGGTTTATATGGAGTATTTGCTGAAGAAGTGAGGTTTAGGTTGAGGATCCCACTGCTGGGGTTTGGATACACACTAAAATGTATTTCCGAATTATTTTCGGCTACGCTGTTTTTAAGGCCATATTTAAATATTACTCCTCCATTGTTTATTCCCCCCCATAGCGACATTCCATATAAATAGTTTTTATTAGAATTAAGATCGCCATCAGGATATTGTTCGTTTGTAACTTCAATATCATGCAATCGCGAATACCCTGTTCCATCTTGCTTTATTTTAAAATTTACCCCACAATCAACCGAACAGTTCTCTATGTCGCCTTGTCTTGTCATTCCGTATAGAAATGTTCCGTCAGAAATAAGTTCGCCATGAGGATATTGTCCGCTTACGGTACTTTCAAAATCAATTAATCGTAAATATCCTGTTCCGTCCGTCTTTATTTTAAAGAGAACTCCATCATTGTTAGAGCCTCCTACTTGTGTCATTCCATACAGAAATGTTCCGTCAAAAATAAGAGCGCCATCAGGAGAACTTCCATTAGCAGATCCTTCAAAGTCAAGTAGCTTGGAATACCCCGTTCCATCGGATTTTATTTTAAAGATAGTCCCACATCCATTCATACAAGTACCTGTGCCGCCTTGTAATGTCATCCCATATAGAAATGTTCCATCAGAAACTAAAGTGCCCCGAGGCGAACCTCCGTCTATAGTGCCATTAAAATCAAACAATTTGGAATATCTTGTTCCATCATGCTTAATTTTAAAGATAGTTCCCAAATTGTGTCTGCCACCTTCTTGTGTCATTCCATATAGAAATGTTCCATCAGAAATAAGAGAACCCATAGGGATACTTCCATTTGTAGCACCAGAAAAATCAAGTAGTTTGGCATACTCTCTTCCATCGGGTTTTATTTTAAAAATAGTTCCAAGATTGTTTATGCCGCCAACACCTGTCATTCCATAAAGAAAGGTCCCATCAGAAATAAGAGAACCAAAAGGCAGACTTCCATTTGAAATTCCGGCAAAATCTAATAATTTGGAATACCCGGTTCCATCTGTCTTAATTTTAAAAATTACTCCACAACCTCCAAAACATGCATTACCAGAGCCACCAAAAGGTGTCATTCCATATAGAAATGTTCCATCAGAAATAAGTGAACCAAGAGGTTTACTACCGTTTGTACCTGCAAAATCAAAAAGTTTGGTGTACTGACCGAAGAGGTTAAAAGTTAACAGTTGAAAGCTTAAGGTTGCAAAGACCATCCCTGCAAGGAAAAGATTTGATTTTTTCATTTGTATTTATATTTAAAATGATATGCTCTTATGAGCATTTCGACTTGATAATTATTTTTTTATCGTCACAAGATTTCGTCATGTCAACATTTCCTGTATTGCCCCATAGTAATTATGGGCGACTTATTTTAATTGTACAAATTAATGTAATAAAGGTGAAATGCGGCCTAGGGTGATGACCCTATTTTACTAGGCTAAGTGCAGTAAATAAAGGGTTTTGAGCGATTTTGGTTTTGTAATTTTAAAAAAAAGCTCCATGTTTGTATAGTTAAAAAAAACTAACAACAACAGGCAGAATAAAATTTTGATTGTTGCAATTACTAAGGAATTAAATAAATTTTAACCTAAATCCTGAAAAAATGAAAAAAATTTTACAATTATTAACTGTTGCTATTTTATCTTTTTCTGTAGGTGAAATAAACGCACAAGTTACCACTGGCAGTCTTTCTCCTGACTGGACCTTAACAGATATTAACGGTGTAAGCCACAATTTATACACTTACCTCAATGCGGGTAAAACAGTAATTATTGACATCTCTGCAACCTGGTGTGGTCCTTGCTGGAGTTATCATAACTCAGGTGCCCTTGAGGACACTTGGGTTAACCATGGCCCTGCAGGTGGCTTAGGAGTAAGCAGTACAACTACTGACGATTGTATGGTGTTTTATGTTGAAGGTGATGCTTCCACTGGTATCGCAGATTTAAACGGTACTACTTCAGGCTCTCAAGGTAACTGGGTTTCCGGTACAAAATATCCGATCATTAATCCTACTTCTTCTACTAATCCTTCAGTCAATACTTTTAACAATATGTATAATATTGCTGGTTTCCCGGCTTGTATTATGATTTGTTCGAACAAATCGATGAAAGAGGTTGATCAATATACAGCTGCTCAATTGTATGCGGCAAAAACTTCAACCTGTCCAGCAAGTGTTTCTGCTGGTAGCGATGCCAAAATGATATTATCTACTACTTTAAATTCGGGTCTTGCAACATGTGACAGCGTAACACCTTCATTCCTGCTAGGAAATAACGGAACAACTATTTTAACATCGGCTACCATTACTTATAAAGTTGATGGTGTTGTTCAAAAAGTAAAATCCTGGACAGGAAGTATTGCATCTAATGCTAACACAACAGTTACCGGTGTTAAGCTTGGTGCTTCAGCAACAGGAAGTCATACAATTTCTGTTACAGTATCAAACCCAAATGGAGGTTCTGACCCAACAGCTGCAAATAATACCACAACAGCAGCATTTGTTAAATACACAGCCATCGGGGGAGTTGCTGTCGCTGAATCTTTCGAAAGTGCCGGAATACCAGCCGCCTGGCCAATTACAAATGGCGGAAGTGGTTTAACATGGACAGATACCACTATTGGATTTAGTTCTTCAAAAAGTGCCAAATTAAACTGGTTTAACATTGTGGAAGGAGATATTGATATGTTAGGGTTGCCATCAATGTCTTTTGCAGGAGCTGTTTCGCCAGCGTTAACTTTTGATGTAGCATATTGTGGCTACACTTCATCCACACCAGAAAATGATAAACTTGAAGTTGAGATTTCAACTAATTGTGGAACAACATGGGTCAGCATATATAACAAAGCTGGCAATTCATTAAAAACAAAAGCTCCACAAACAGGCGAGTTTACACCATCAAGCAGTGCCGAATGGAGACACGAATCAGTAAGCTTAAATACGTATGCTGGTCAATCTGGAGTATTATTGAGATTTAAAGGAACTTCCGATTATGGTAATAACCTATACCTTGATAATGTAAACGTGACAGGCTTGAATACTACCACAAATATTAGTTCGAATGAAATAGGTAACTCTATTAAGGTTTATCCAAATCCTATGATGAACAATGCTGATATAGAATTTCAAATAGCCACAGCAGCAAGTGTAACTATAGCAATGTATAATATGTTAGGCGAGACTGTGTTTTCAAATGCTTTGGGTGAAATGAATTCAGGTATTCACACTATTAAATTAGATGCTCGAAATTTAAATGCAGGTATTTACTATATCGCTTTAAATGCAAATAATAATAAAATTATTAAGAAAGTGATAATCAATAAATAATACAAATCAGCTATTATACATTGATTATAAAGGTTTTCGAAAAATTATTTCGTTTTTTGAAATTAACAATTTAACTCATTACCCGTATGAAAAAAATTATTTGCATTACTTTATTTTTGTCCGAAATTATTTGTTTTTCGCAGAATACGATTGAAAATAAATATTATTTGTCGGATTCTAAAATTGTACCGAATATCAAGAATTCAGTTTCTTATGTTTTTGAATCGCCTGATGGAAAATACGTGTGTTTTTCTGATGAAAATCTGGGCCAGGTTTTTATTAAAGAAACAACAGAGAAAGGCATCCCAAAATTAATTTTTTCATCAAACGGATGTGGTTATTTCCCGGCATGGACTGCTGACAGTAAAAGCATATTAATGAAAAGCAAATCCAAGGATTTCAAAAATGAAGCTGTTGAATATGTTTTAAGCAGTGGTAAAATTTTAAAAAGAACCGATCTGAATTTTAGGGCCATCCAAAGTCTTAACAACTCAAAAGCTGATACTGATCCTCTCATTTATATTAATGAAAAACTACAATTAATAAAAACCGATAAAATAGGTCAAGTAATAACTGTTCTTGAAGGAAACCAGGTTTGTTATCAACCGCTTTTATCACCTGATAAACAAAAAGTAGTAGTTCACATCGGGAATGAGATATGGATGTATGATCTTAATAAAAAAGGAAAACCAAAAAAGATAGGGAATGGACTTGTTACGTCCTGGTCAGTAGATTCAAAATTTTTAGTGGGCTTTGTTGATGTTAGTAAAGATGGACATGAGATTTTAAATTCGGAATTGTATTTATATGATGTTCAAAATCAAAAAACTTTTCAATTGACAAATACAGAGAATATTATTGAGATAAATCCATCTTTCTCGCAGGATGGCAAAAAAATATATTATATAAATCCTATGGATGGTTCAGTTATTATTTCACAATTTAAAATCAACTAATTATGAAAAAAAATATAATTATTGCATTATTCCTTTCACTTCCATTTCTGTTTTATGGGCAGATCATTGTAATAGACCCTGGTCATGGATATGATTCAAATGGAGGAAATCCAGATGGAAGAACTGCAACAGAAATTGTAACAGCTTTGGAAGTTGGCTTGAGATTAAATACGTTGATAACAAATGGATGTTCTAACTGGACGTCTCATATGACACGATCAATCGCAAATGGCTGGATTTCGTTGTCTGCACGTTCTTCTATGTCAAATAGCTGGAATGCTGATTATTATTTAAGTATACACGGTAATGCAGGAGGTGGCAGCGGTACAGAAACTTTTTGGTGTAGCAATAATGACGCAAATACTGCGCCCGATATAAGTTTTGCTCATCAAATACAAGCCGATATGTCAAGTTTAGGACAATGGATTGACAGAAGATGTGTTGAAGATGCTTCTTATATTTTTCATCTTGCAGTTCTTGGAGGTTCAAGTGCAACGGGCTGTCTTAATGAAATTGGTTTTTGTGACAATACAGCAAATGCAGCTAAATTGAATAGTTCTACCTGGAGAGATACATTTGCAAATGCCTATTTTCAATCCTTTAATACTATTTTAGGAAATTGTTCATCCACCCCAACTCCAACTCAAGGCGCTGTTAACGACAGCTGTTCAAGTGCAACAAATCTTACTTCTAATTCTACCTGTGTTTCGGTGTCCGGAGATCTTGCAAATACTTCAGCCGAAGGTTTGGCCAAAGCTAGTTGCGATGTTTTTGCTAGTCCTGCATTAAAAGATGCCTGGTATAAATTTACTGCAACATCTGCCGCACATACAGTAACAATAACACCTTCTGCAGACATGGATCCTGTATTAAGTATTTACACCTCTTGTACCGGTGGAGAAATTGAATGTGCCGAAAACGGAGGACTTGGCATTGCAGAAACAATTACCGCATCCGGATTAAGCATTGGAACGACCTATTATGTGAGAGTGTATGATTATGGCTCAGTTGCCCCGTCCACAACAGATTTTGATATTTGCCTGACCGAGCCGCCACTAACAACTGGTATCAATACAACTAAAAATAATGATGTTCCTCAATTTGATGTTTTTCCAAATCCTTTTGATGGAAGTATTATAAATATAATATCTGGTAATCCGGAAACTAAAATGATGAGTTTTAAATTATATGATATGATTGGAAAGGTTGTATTCGCGAAAGAGGTATCACTTCATAATGGACAATTTTTATTATCCTTTTCAAATGTGCTTAGCCCGGGAGTATATATTTTATCAGGTGTTACAACAGAGAATCGTTTTACAAAAAAGGTAGTTGTAAAATAGAAGAAAAGGCGAATCAAGTTTGTAAATAAATTTGTGTGATTGGTCATCCTGGGTCTGTATGAATGTGTGGGTAAGCCCTCGCACACTCTTTGCTTCGTCAGGCCTGTTACAGGCTCAGCTCAGGGTGGCAGCACAATTTAAAATAATTGCCTTAATTATTAATAGCATTTCGAATAAAAATGAAAAAAAACGGGTTTGTTGAATTAATCAAAACAGGAATTTTTGTTATCGCAACAATTACTTATTTGAATGGTGTAGCACAGCAAAATCATGGTTTCAATATGCCTTTTACCCAGACCTCTCCATTTTCAATAGAAAGGATGGATACACTTAATCAGGCATCTGAAAATAATGATAATGCAAGCAGACAAATATTATATCCAAAAAGAGAATTAAGGTGTGCCTGGATCGCAACCGTTGCTAATATCGATTATCCAACCAGTACCGGACAATCGGTAGCAACATTAAAAAGCGGATATATTACATTGATAAATATTCTTCAAAAAGCAGGTGTAAATGCTGTTTTTGTTCAGATACGGCCATCATGCGATGCGTTTTACAATAGCCCATACGAGCCTTGGTCCCAATGGCTTTCAGGTACGCAAGGAGTTGCACCGGCAGGAGGTTTCGACCCACTTGTTTTTATGATCGAGGAAACTCATAATCGGGGTATTGAATTTCACGCCTGGTTAAACCCATATAGGGCGGTTGCAAGCATTGGCAGCAGCAGTATTGCAAGCAATCATGTTTCTGTTATTCATCCTTCCTGGTGTGTAACTTACAATTCAATTAAGTTATTAAACCCTGGTTTGCCTCAGGTTCGGGATTATGTGACCATGATCGTATCAGATATCGTAACACGGTATAAAGTTGATGGAATTCATTTTGACGATTATTTTTATCCTTACCCTGCTAATGGTACAGCATTCAACGATAATGCAGCTTTTAGTGCCTACCCAAGAGGTTTTACGAATAAAAATGATTGGCGCAGAGACAATGTGAATTTGTTCGTAAAGATGGTGAACGACAGTATAAAATCCATAAGATCCTGGGTAAAATTTGGAATCGGTCCTTTTGGAATATGGAAAAATGGTGTTCCATCAGGAATAAGTGGCTTGTCGTCCTACAGCGAAATTTACTGTGATGCTATTGCTTGGCTTACGGCTCAAAGTGTTGATTATGTGGCCCCACAATTATATTGGAAAATAGGGACCAATCAGGATTTTAATACTTTGGTGGACTGGTGGGCTACCCAGGCAAATAACCATGGAAGGCATTGTTACGCAGGAATGGCCTCTTATCAATTAAATTCCAGTGGTGGCAATTGGGCGATTAACAATATTTTAGATCAGATTAACAGCACACGTTTGATAAATTTTAAAGCGCAGGGAGAAGTTTTTTTCAGTGCAACCTCTATTAGAAGTAATATGAAAAAGCTTACTGATTCATTAGATTTATCATTCAATAAATACAAGTGCTTAGTTCCAACCATGCCATGGATAGATGCCATAAGCCCTTTGCCTCCGAACAACGTAACGTATACAACAACTCCTACCGCAGTTACCTTAAACTGGAATTTGCCTCTTTCTGCCACCGATGGAGATACTGCTAAATACTTTGTAATTTATAGAAGCACTGATGGAAATGCCGTAGATGTTACCAATGCCAAACAGATATTATATATTTCAACGGTTCCTATTACTACTTTTATTGATACCATTACTGTAACTTCATTTCCTGGAGTTGCTTATGCCATCACGAGTTGTGATAAAATACATAATGAAAGTTCGGTTGAATATATCAACGTTACAGTTACCGTAGCGACAAATGATAATTGTGCAAATGCACAAAATCTTGTACCAAACATATCTTGCGTTCAGGTAAGCGGGGATCTTGCAAGCACAACAGCCAGTGGTGTTGCAAAACCAAGTTGCGATGCTTTCGGAAGTCCGGCACTAAAAGATGTGTGGTATAAATTTACAGCAACTGACGTTACACATAATATAATTTTAACACCTTCCGCCAGCTTTGATCCTGTTATTAGTTTGTACACATTATGTGGTGCAGGGGAAATTGGATGTGCAGATAATGGTGGAGCAGGTGTTGCCGATACAATCTTCGCAAGTGGATTAAATGTCGGAACTACTTACTATGTTAGGGTGTATGATTATGGTTCAGCTGATCCTGCAACCACAACTTTTGATATTTGTATCACAGCGCCAAGTTTACCTTTAGCGCATAACGAAGCGGCTGAGGATATTGCTTCATCATTTGATATTTTCCCAAATCCTTTTGATGGTTCCATTTTATATGGAAAATTTACCAATACTAATACAAAAAATATCTTCATGTCGGTTTATGATATTTTAGGCAGAACAGTTTTCGAAAAAGACGTGATCGTTGAAAATGGTAATTTTTCTTTCTCTTTTACAGAAGGTCTAAAACAAGGTGTTTATTTAATAGTGAGCAATAATAACAATGGCCGCGTTACAAAGAGAGTGGTGGTTAAATAAAGATTTCTCAACATTGGAAACAATACTAAGTAGTAAAATTGAAGCGTAGTGAAAGAATAAAAAGTTTAAAAATTGCAAACGGGAATGAATAAAATTAATGTAAATGATTATTTATCGAACGAAGAAATAGAACAGTTTTTAAAAAAATCTGATTGGAAAGCTGCTATGGAATTTTTTCATACATGGATATGGATAGCTTTTGCTTTTGCTATTGCCGGCATATGGCCCAATCCAATTACAATTGTAATTTCAATGTTTATTATTGGAGGTAAACAGTTGGCTTGCGCAATTTTGATGCACGACTGTGCTCACCGGAGCATGTTTAACTCTAAATGGGCCAACAATTTTTTCGGCAACTGGTTTGCTGGTTATTGTATTTTGCATGATGTTGAGCGTTATAGACCTTATCACATGGAACATCATGTGAAAACAGGTACTAATGAAGATCCTGATCTTTCACTTACCAAGGGGTATCCTACTACTTTAATTAGTTTTACTAGAAAAGTCATGCGAGATTTAGGAGGGGCAACTGGAATTAAAGGGCACATCTCTATTTTAATTATGAATTACGGTTATATAAAATATGAACTTGGCGGGCGAATAGTAAAAACTGGTCAGCAACATGGCTTTTTTAAAGGCATGACAACATTTCTAAAAAATATGACAGGGCCTGTTGTGACAAATTTTATGATTTTTGGAATTCTATGGTTGCTTGGAGAGTCTTGGCTTTATTTATTATGGATAGGCTCATTGCTTACCACTTATAATTTTTCATTACGTATCCGTTCTATAGCTGAACATAGTGTTGTTCCGAATAAGTTTGATGATTATAAAAACACCCGTACGATTTACGCCAATTTTTTTGAAAGGATATTGTTTGCTCCACATCATGTTAATTACCACGCAGAGCACCACTTACTAATGACTGTACCAAGTTATAATTTCCCTTCAATGCACTGTTTAATAAAAGAGCGAGGGTTTTACAAAAAAGGCTTACTTAAAAAAAATTATATCCAGATTCTGAAACTCGCAATTAAAAAATAATATGTTTCTCTTATTTGTAATCTAAAATGGGCTTAAAGTTAATTTGTTAAGTTAGAATTCTTTGATATTAAAATTTAAAATATTTTTTTGTCAATAACAATCGTGAAAAATAGTAAATCTTTTTATTAAAAAAAATCGGAAATAAACCTGAATTATATTTTGGTAAAGCAGAAAAGAAGAAGAAAAGTAAAATGAGTATTTCTTTTCTCTAGGCTTTTTGTAGTAATTTATTTACAGTTGCTGCTACTGCTTTTAAAATGTAATCTCATTCAAGTAAAATTTTATTAAATGAAAATAATTATCAAAAAACAATTCATTTTTATGAGTATTATACTTGCCTTAAGTGGCATATGCTCTGCACAAACTTATAATTATTACTTTGGTAATATTCATGCGCATTCATCTTTCTCTGATGGAAACAAAGACAGTGACACATCTTTATTGACTACCCCATTACAAGATTTTAATTATGCAAAATCTTCTCAACATATTGATTTTTATGGCATTTCGGATCACAACCATTTGAGTGCAGGAATGCTAAGTCCAGCCTATTTTCATCAGGGCATTGCTGATGCCAATGCTGCTACTATTAACGGTTCATTCGTTGCGTTATATGGCATGGAGTGGGGCGTTATTTCGGGTGGGGGACATGTTATTATATATGGCTATGATTCATTGATTGGATGGGACGAAAATGATTATGATGTATTTGTAGCTAAAAATGATTATACTAATTTATGGAAAAAAATAAATCAAAAACAGGGTGCATTCGCTTATTTAGCACATCCTGCAACTGGCGATTATGAAAATATATTATCAAATCCTGTAAATCTGATTGCCGATAACGCAATCGTAGGAATGGCTGCCCGAAGTGGTCCTGCATTCTCAACAAATACTACCTACTCCAATCCTCCATCAGGAAATAATATTAGTGACTATAATAATGCGCTAAAGCAAGGATACCATTTAGGTGTTGGTTTAGATCATGACACGCATAATTCCGTATTTGGACGACAAACATCCGGACGCTTAGTTGTATTGGCGACATCATTAACACGTAATACTATTTTAGAAGCCTTTCGTAAGATGCGCTTTTACAGTTCGGACGATTGGAATGTTAAAGTAAATTTTACAATTAGTAATCAATCAATGGGCAGCGTATTAACGCGTGCGGGGGCACCAACGATTGCCGTATCCATAACAGACCCTGATGTTTCTGAAACAATATCTTCAATAAATATATATTACGGAGTCCCTGGAAGTGGTACAGCGTCAACATCATTAAATACTGTAAATAATTCGCCAAACCTTTCATATATACATACAATAGCCAACAATACTAGTTATTATTACTATTTAAAAATAACCCAATCCGATGGGGATATAATTTGGACGTCACCGATCTGGTATACCCGTGATGACTCTGCTCCAAACAACACACCAATATCGAATTTTACAACTTCTTCAACCTCCATTTGTGCCGGGCAACAAATAACATTTACTGATAACTCAACTAATACGCCAACTGATTGGAATTGGTCTTTATCAGGTGCAATTCCCAGTACATCTACAAGTCAAAGTGTTGTTGCTACATTTCCAACGCCAGGTTCTTATACGGTTTCTTTAACATCATCAAATCCTTTTGGATCAAGTGCTGCAATAACTAAAGTAATTAACGTTCAGGTTTGTACTGGAATTAGGGAGAGCTCAAAACAATTAGTTAAAATATATCCTAATCCAGCTAATCAATTATTAACTATTGATGCCAGCTTTTTGTCAGGCGAAAAAACAATAGAAATAGTTGATATACAAGGCAAGTTGATTTTATCACAAACAAGTACCGTGGAATTATTTAATATAGAATTAACATCACTGCCTAATGGCAGTTACTTTGTAAATGTCATCATAAATAAAAATATTTATACCAGAGAACATTTTTTTATTCAAAGAAAATAAAACGCACTTCAATTTAGCGACCATTCAGTATAATTAAACTGTGGTAATAATAGTAATGACGAAAGAGAAATGAAAATAAGTCCAGTGAACAAACTTTTTAATATCAATAAATACAAATCCATTTTCAGATGAAAAAATCCATCTTTTTATTTTCTGGGGTATTAACTCTTTCAATCGTTTTTGGGCAAACCGTACAAAATGATAGCAAGGAAACAGTAATAGTATGTTCGGAGTTTCACATCACCAAACCCTTATCCGAATTATTTGCTGAGAGCTCAATAGAAAATGCGCTTAGGCCTAAAATCAAAAAAGTATCTACGGATCGGGAAAGAAGAAAAATTAAAAAATTTCCTTATAAAAGCACTGATGGTGAGCAATACAGAGAAGCTTCTGAAGTGCGACAAACGAGTATGGGAGAAAGGCAACAGCAAGCCCCTCTAACAAATTGGCTTGGCCAGGATGGTAATGGCACCTATCCTCCCGACCCGAGTGGTGCAGCGGGTCCTGACAATTATGTTCAGATGGTAAATGCCACTACTTTTAAAATATACAGTAAAACAGGCGTATCGCAATTAACCGGAAATTTGGGTGCTTTATGGAATCCCTCAGGAGGGAATGCCGGTGATCCGATTGTAATGTACGATAAATATGCTGATCGTTGGTTTCTCAGCCAATTTTCAGATTATGGGAACGATATTTATATAGCAATATCCCAAACCAATGACCCTACAGGTTCTTATTATACATATACATTCACATCACCTGAATTCCCCGATTATTTAAAGTTTTCAATTTGGGCCGATGGTTATTATATGACATCTAGTCAAACCCCAAAAGTATTTTGCTTTGAAAGAGATCGAATGTTACTTGGTAATGCTAATGCTCGATCTATATATAAATCATATTCCACACTTACAACTGGCCCACAGATGTATTGTCCTTTACCGGCTGATGCCGATGGGCAATTACCTCCGGCTGGTAAACCATGCCCATTTTTTACTTATACTGATAATGCATGGGGTGGGGGGAATATTGATGCAATAAAAATATACAAAATGGCTGTCGTTTGGGGAACAACACCCAGTGCAACAATTTCATTGGATGCAACAATTTCACTTTCTGCATTTGATGCTTCTTCTGATTCAAATTGGGATGACATTAGTCAACCAGGTACATCGGATAAATTAGATGGAATAGGAGGGGTTTTAACCTATAGGGCACCTTGGAGAAAGTGGGTAGGATATAATTCTGTAGTCTTAAATTTTGGAGTAAAAATAAGTGCAACACAACGCAGTATCAGGTGGTGCGAATTGCGTCAGAATCAGAATACAAATGTTTGGAGTTTATATCAGGAAGGGACATACTCTCCAGATGGCCATAGCCGCTGGATTGGAAGTATTGCAATGGATGACAATGGAAGTATTGCCTTGTGTTATGCAAAATCCTCAAGCAGTGTTTCTCCTAGTTTGTGCTACACAGGAAGGTTAGCAAGTGATCCTTTGGGCACCATGTCGTTTGCTGAAGAAACAGCCATAGGAGGAAGTGGAGCACAAACCGGAGAAAATCGGTTCGGTGACTATTCGCAAACATCAATTGATCCTGATGGTGTAACGTTTTGGCATACTGGTGAATACCTTGTTTCCGGTAATCCAGAAACGCGAATTTATTCTTTCCAGATTCCTTTTGTTAGTGTTGGCATTGATGAGATTCAAAATTATCCGGTTTTCACTATTTATCAATCGGAAAACACATTGAATTTTAAAGCAGATAAACTTCTTTCTAATGATGAGTTTGTTGTTGATCTATTCGATATTGCAGGAAAACAAATCAGAGGTAAAAGAATCATTCCTGTATTAAATAAGTTCGCTCTTACAATTGACATTACAGGTTTATCTAAAGGGGCATATCTGGTGAGAGTTGGAAACAGTAATTTTCAAAGGGTTATTAAAGCAATAATAAATTAAAAAGGATTTTCGTTTTTTATTTTTCTAAAAAACGAATAAAAAAAAATGCGTTTAAAGCAATTAAAGTTCTTTGTTTTTTTGCAATTAGTATCTCGTCCTGTGTTTACTGTTTATCAGTCGAAACACACATTGAATTTTAAAGCAAATAAACTTCTTTCTAATGATGAGTTTGTTGTTGATCTATTTGACATTAGCGGAAAACAAATCAGTGGTAAAAAAATCATCCCTGTATTAAATAAGTTTGCTACTGCAATTGATATTACAGATCTACCGAAAGGGACATATCTGGTGAGAGTTGGAAACAGTAATTTTCAAAGGGTTATTAAAGCAAGAATAAATTAAAACTGACTTACATTTTTTATAAACAATGAATAAAAAAAACGCATTTATAGCAATGATCGCTCTTTGTTTTTTGCAATTAGTATCTCTACGATTACATACAAGTCACATAAAACAATTAAATAGTAACCTGAATTAATGTATTTATTAAAATAAATGAACAATAACTCTTTTCCAAAAAATATGATTATGAAAAAAACAACTACAACTATTGGTTTAATATTATGTATTATTTCTGGATATAGTCAAAATATAGTATTGCTTGATGATAATGATAATATAATTAGTAACACCACCATTGATATTAACATCGATTCCAGTACAAATTCTACAAAGGAAATATTTGTTAAAAACGCGTCAACTATTCCTAATACTATAAAGGTTAGTCGAACTATTTATAATGTTGCCGGAGACGATCTAACACAATTTTGCTGGGGAGGATTATGCTATTTGTATACTACAAACCTATCTAGTTTATCATTAACAATTGCCGCGGGAGATACAGTTGATTTTGCCGATAATGGTTTTCACGCTCTTTTTAATTCGGGTACCTCTTCTGTTACAAGGTTGGTGCATTATAAATTTTATAATATTAATAATGTTTCTGATTCTGTGGGAATAACCTTGCGATATTTATGTTCAACAGGAGTAGATGAGTTATTGAATGGAGTGGGAGTCATTTCTAATACATATCCAAATCCTGCAAGTTCATTAGTTTCTATTAAATATGACTTGAATGAATTTTTAAAAGAAAGTAAAATTATATTTTATGACTTATTGGGAAAATCAGTAAAAGAAATAATACTAAATAATAAACAAGGTGAAGCAAAAATAAATGTACTTGATATGAATGATGGAATTTATTTCTATTCATTTATTGTGGATGATAAAATAATAAGCTCTAAAAAAATGGTTATTAGCCATAAGGATTAAGCAAATGGAGACAATATCTTATTTTATTGCAATTACTATGCTTACAATTAATATATGGTGATCAATGATAAATACATTAACTATCTCAAGATTAAAAATATTACTATCCGCAATGTTTATTGCCATTGTTTTTCCCCTCGTTTCTCAAACTCAAAAAAATGAATTTCAAAGTTCAAATAATCCTTACGGAGTTCCTGATAATACCTGGATAAACTACTTAAACAAAACGGCCATTTTACTTGAGAAAGTGGATGAACAAAGTTTTTTGAATTATGTGGTTATGACCTCTGACGGTAACATGGCCGACATGCCCTATTTCAAGCATTTTTTAAGTCCGTATTGGAAAAAAGATTATGAAACCTTAGTATATAATATAGGTACCGGACTTATTGTGAAAGAAGAAAACGTAAAAATGTACCTGGCATCTTTACAACCGGATTATAAAAAACATTTTGAGAAATTTCAGAAAGTAAGAGATGAAATTATTGCATCCCAAAATAAAAGAGGGCCTTCAGATCCGAATCCCACACCCCTTAACTGCGGTTCTCCATGCACCAATCCGGGTTTCGAATCAGGTCAGGCTTTTTGGGATTATTGGGCAGGCGATCCTGATACAAATCCGGATCCAGACAATCTAACTGTTGGATTTAATCCCCCCCCTCCAGGTTCTTTCGGTACTAACCCTAGTCCTTTTCTGATTACAAACACTGGCGGCTTTGATCCAAATGTTGGAGGGACAATACTACCAGTAGTTCCTCCAGGAGGAGGTAACAACGC
>JAZKBF010000048.1:0-1174 GCA_040388745.1 Bacteroidota bacterium
AAACATATTCAGGTTTGATATTCCATTTATGAAAACCTAATTTACATAATAATTTTATTCCAAGCACGTCCTATCCCTCCTGTGTGGTAGATGAATCCCAGCTAGTAGGATCGCTTACAGTGCTAAACCATACGTGGCAGGGGTCTATAACTTGACCACGCTCATTAACATAAGCTTCTGGACAAGATTCTATAACCTGCTTTCCTATTTCGCTTAATCCATCCGTATTTCTATGTTTCATCTCTCCCCCTGCCCGTAGGCACTCTCTAGTTACTAAATTTCTTACGTTCTAGCGGTCTTGTTATTTTAGAAGCTTTACCAAGTAAATATGTCATTTTATGAAAATGTAAATTACATAAATCTGTTTTATCCGTGGTTCTTGATTGCTTTTTTCCACATTCATAACAATTAGCTATTTCAAGAAAAACATTTTCACGCTTTTTTAATATTTCCTCTAACGTCACAGTCCCTCCTATGGTTTGTTGGTTTTTACTTTTCTAAAATATTTTTGGGGGAAAGACTGCTTTAAATCACATCCCTTTTCACTATTGCATCTTTTGTGTACCAACTGAAGATTAAATAAAGCATTTCTGCCACCTAATATTTTTGGCACTATATGGTCTATGTTGCATTGACTGTATATCATGGGCAAGCCACATAAAACACATATTTTGCTTTCCAACTTTTCCCACAGTAGGGACTTTCTTTTTTTTCTATCCAATGCCCCGCTCCTTGCCATCCTCTATGGGTGTGTTATTTACTTAAAATATTGTAAAGTTAAAATCAGCGCAGTTAAATGTAGCGCTTGGTCAAGCCCAATAACTACAAAAAACCAGTGCCTATGATTTGCATATAATTTTGATGTTACCCGCGAAGTAACGAAGTCTGTAACAAAGTGTAACAAGCCATTTACCAAAGCGAATAACCAGCCAAACCATAGGAAAGGCAATGCATACACAGCGACATGAATACATAACCATTTATTAGATTTGCTTTTATTTATTGCCATTTTGCCAGACTGTAACAAAAAATCTGCCACAAAATGCAGCCAAATTAAAATTAATATATCACTCATACATCCTCTACGGTTAGTGGTTACTTGTAATAGCTTCTATGGCTGCCCATAATTACCCCTTACCTCTTTATACTGTAGGGGGTTGGTCAATTTCTCTCA
>JAZKBF010000049.1:0-8710 GCA_040388745.1 Bacteroidota bacterium
TGAAACTTATTTACTTACTCACTTACCTGAATTGATTGGACGATTGAAACTTATTAAACTTTGTATCTTCATAAATTTCCCTGGTCCTATTTGTTTAATTTTTTTTTCTCTTTTTCTTGCGGCTTCATAACCTATTGCGAACTCTGTATAAACGATTTCCTTCGCTTTGTGGGTGCTGAGGTATTTACTTTGCCCGGTGCAGTGTTCTTTCCATCTCCTTTTTAAATTGTTAGTAATTCCACAGTAGTACGTGCCTCTATGAGATAAAATAATATAGATTGTAATGACCGGGTCTATTGCGCGTGAATGGCTCATTAATTCCGGGTTTATTTCTGTATTGTTCATAGTGTGAGAAATGTCAAATTATTACGTATGTCTTATTTAACATGTGTAAAATATCTGATAATCTACGCATATTAAACTATTAATCTGCTATTAATCTACAATCAATTGATTGTAGATTAATAGTAAATTGATTATTAAAATTAACTTATTAAAATGGTTACTCATACTATGCTTGCTATCATATTAGAACTCCTTTGTATATCTATTGTGAAACAATATTGAAAAGACAATAAAGCGTTCGCATTCTTAGAAAGTCGAATTTTTTTAGAAAACATAGGGTTCGGCATTTTTTATAAATAAAAAGGCTAATGAGCGCTAGCGAAGTGCCTTATTATTTATAAAAAATGCACCTGCCGGAGGCTTTGTTTTTATTTTTGTTTTTTATTGAATAATTGTGCTACCGACTATTTCAGCGCCAATGCCTGACTGAACTAATGCACCTACGGCTGTCATAGCGGTACCGGTGATGCCAGTAGATTTATTGATTGCGAAGATTTCAGCATTGATAAGGAATTTTCCTGATGCTGAAACTTCTGACCAGTTAATGCCATGCGCTTGCTCCCATTCTGAAAGAATGGAGAATGAGTTAGAAAAATCAATTGTTAGTTTGCGAAGCAAACGATAATTTGCGGCACTGTAGCGCGATGTTCCTTTAATCGGTGGTGTTGTATAAATAAATAAAGATATGTCAGCAGGGTTTACAGGATTACTCCAATTTATAACTATATCTTCCGATGTTAGAGATATTGAGAACGTAGGTAGGAAATTTGGGTATGCATATGAAGGAGGTATTAAAATGTAAGAACCATAAACGTAGAACCAAGATGTATTTACAGATTTGAACCAGTTGAACCCAGTTAACTTTTTTACTTTGCCAAATCTGTTTGTTTTTGTGTGGATGTCTGCGTAATCGTTCCATATTTCTTTTTCTGCTAAAAGTAATTTATTCCATTCGTTGATGATTGCAATGTCTGACTGAAGGAATATTTTTTGCTTTTGTGTGGTAGATTTTTTACCTGATAATTTATTTTTTGCAATTAAACCGGAACGGTTACGTGAAAACGTAACCGAACCGATAGAACCATTTATGTCTCCGATAGTCGAACCGGGTGTAACTGTTGCCATTAAGGATAAATTTCAATATCCAATAAATTATTAACTAGTAAATCATCTGCATAAGCACCTAAAGGAGTTAAGACTTGCAAATTAATAGTATCAGCATCATTTACGTATGCTATTTTAGAGCCAGCTGACTGACCTAATGCACAATTTACACCTATTTTAATAGGATTAGGAAAAGCCCCTATAAGAGTTCCTATATAATACCCAATGCTATCTCGTGTCCAAACTATATTGCCTAATGTATTAACCAATTCGGTTGCTACTGGCGCATCGGTGCCTGATTGTGTTAAAGTGGCTTTGTAAATCTTAGGAGACGAAAGGAGTTGATCAGCCGTAGTAACTGCTATAATCCAGCCACCGTGAGTAGCGCATGTGCCTTGTACATATACAGATTTATTTGTTACGAATGAGGTCGGATTTCCTGTTGATACTAACACATCTGTGCCATCACAATAAAAAGTATTTCCATCTGCTTGAGTAGAGTAAAAATAAAATTGGCGACCTTTTAAGGCAGGAGGTAATTTTAATCCGGATGCTATTCCATCAGACCCGTTAATAAAAGTAAATTTTTTCGTTAATGGAATTGCATCTATTGGGTCTGGAGGAAAGAACCCTGAGTTTATTTGTGCATATCCGATTAACAAATTATCATCTTTTAAATTTTCGTATGATTCGAAAAGATTTGAGTAATCTGCTTGGGTAGGCGTGTACCCCGTTACCCAAATTGCTTGTAATTCTGCTAATGTCTTTTGCATTGTGTTTAAAATTTAATTATGAAATAATTGAAGTTCCTATAACCGCTGTGCCTATTGCGGAAGATACAACCGGCAAATATTTTATTAACTGTTGACTGACTGGTGAAAATATACCTGTGATAAAATTTAAAACTTGTAAACTTACCCAATATGCTCTGCCGGGCATAAGATTTAATCCGTATTGATTATAATAAGAGGTTGACCAGTCTTGTACATCTCCTGATACCTGCTCATAAATCAAAGTACGGTATCCTGTGTTAGTTGTCTTTGTGGTGTTTGATTGAGGTAATGAAATTTTAGTAATTAAGAGCTGAGTTGCATTATCAATGGTGCCTGTGTAATTCATCAATGTAGTTGATGAAATGAAATCAGGAGGGCATGGTATAACGGGCGGTACCGGATCAGTGAACGTAGGAGTAATAATAATGTTTTTTTTGTAAAGTAAGCAATAAAAATTAACTGCTAAAAACTGCATTTTGCCTGTATTAGAGGACTTTTTACCGTTTTTTGTTAATCCTATTGAGTTTACGAAATTACTAAATTGTGCCCAATTGTTACGTTGTGCATCGGTAAGAGCGGACCAAGCGTAATTCAATTGGGAATTTATTTGTTGAATATTATTTTGAGATTGAGAATTATTTTTCTTCCGAATAACTTTATTGGTCATCGAAATTCCTTGCGTGGAACGCTTGAAATTTGTACCTGCAATAGAACCGCGAATGTCGGAGATATTTGCGCCGGGCGTTATGATTGCCATTGGAAAATAATTATTAATTATTAATTGTTAATTGTAAAAGTAAACAAAAAAAAAGCATCCGCAAGGATGCGAATGCTTTTTTCTGAAATAATTAATTAACTCCCCAGTTAATTAGGCACCAATGATAACCGTTTGACGAACGGTATTGGATAATTGACCGTTTGCGATAGCAACCGGAACAAACATTAAAAATATTTTATTGCCGGCAGGACCAATCGTGCCAAATTTAGCAAGATATGCAGTAGTTGCTGAGTAAGCAGCAATTTGTGCAGGATCAAGAACATCAATTTGGCGCATTTTTGCTCCTGCAGTAGAAACGCCAGCGCTTAAACTTGGCGATGCAAATACTTTAACTGCAATATCTGCCGCAATCGCGCCAGCGAATGTTGCGACTAATGTTTGAGCGCCTGTACTTGCTACAGTAGTTGGAACATCAAGGATGGTGGACACAACTTTAGTTGGTGCATCATCAATAGCGGCAATATTTACATCAGCAAGATTTTTATTCAAAGCAATGTACAAAGCATTTCCTGCCAATGTTTTTAGGTCACCAAAAACATTTTTAACTTGAAAAGTTGTAGCTGCTTGAATCCAGCCGTTCATTTGTGGAGGGGTAATACCTTGCCACGCTTGTGAAAGAGCAGTGAAGATTGTGCGAACTAATGTTTGTGCAGTAGTGCGACCGTTTGTTGGTTTAACCCAATTTTTAGTATAAGCGCCGCCGCGGTTTTTTGAATACACGGTACCGCCTTTTTTCCCAGATATGGCAACAATCGCGTCGCCAAGTTTAATTTTTGCCATTTGATAATTATTTAAGGTTATTTCTATCTCCAAGTTTTTCTTGGTGAAACAAAAATAATGTTTATTTGACAAAATGGCATAGATTAATGACATAATTACAGGTATTGAGTTTTTTTTATAATAAGATACTTACAAAATGTTTATGCTGTGAATAATTCCCATTCTTTATAGACTTTTTCAAGATTGGCAGGTACGAATGGTTTGTACCACTCATCCTTATCGGGTTTGGGTTTGGGTACTAAAATATTAACGTAGTATTCGCGAAGGACATTTACAATTGCATTGCATTTAAAAGATTTTAGCATATTAACGCTAAAGTCGAAGACTGTAGCGTATTCGAACTCTTTTACTTTTTCGTTTTTTTTTGTGAATAGCCAATTTATTTCTGCTTGAATTTTATCGGATATTTCTGTGGTGGCAGATTTTAATTTTGATAATTTTTGCGACAGATTCCACAATCTACCGTTTATTGGACGGTAAGCAGTGAAATTTTTTTCTTCCATTTCGGGAGCATCATCACATTGGTAGTCTGGGTATTTTCGTTTGTCCGGGAGGATAGGTTTTATATCAAAAAGATTAACTGGCCGTAATAAACGTGCGGCTTCCAAACGTTTTTTATTTCTGAAAGATAAAACCTTTTCACCATTGGAATTCTTATTGCAATATTTCGCAAGGTAAGCCGGAAGGTCCTTAATGTTTTTTATAGAGTGAACATCTGTAGAATTTGGATTTTGTTTGCCTGTCTTAGCTGTGTAGCGGTCTATGTAGCCATATTTATTCTGAATTCTGTTCCAGTTATTGCGCATTTCTTCCCATGGCACAAAAACATCAGAAACAATGTGAAAGTGTATGCGTCCACTTTTTTGCGATTCTGCACGCCATAAATAATTTTCACATTTATATTTTTGGTTTAGCTCAATCAGGAACTGATTGAGCATATTTTTTTTTATGAACTGGTCGCTGTGGACTTGAGGGCTGGATAATGTAAGAGTTATAAAATTCAGTTTGAAATTATATTTGACTTCCTTGTTTTTTCTGACCAGTACTTTTTCTTTAGTGATTGTCAACAGCCAGTCAATAGCTAATTTGATGGATTTATTTGCTTTGAAGGAAATAATTCCTTTCGTATCTGTCATCACCGGAGGTGGAGACCAATTTTTTGATTTATTTAAAGGCTCGTTTGTGTGATTGAAGGATGTGTAAGTAGTGAAGCCGTTAGGCTTGATACTTATCATAGGCATATTTATTATCATAATTTACTGGGGATTTTTATTTATAATTAACTACTTCTAACATCTTAGACTTGTGGGTGCCTATGAATATCCAATGTAATAGTAAGCCGAAGCCGAACTAATTTAACAGATTTCTATTTCAATTTCATTTGAATTAGGGATAAGGCTTAAAAGCTTATCTAACCATATGGCCGAACGGATACCACCAAGATTAGTAATTGACTCACAAGTCGCAAAACAACCACGTAATTGAGAATAAATATTAGCGGGGTGCATTTCTACATAAGAGTGATTCGGAACAGATAATAAGAGAACGGTACGGCGAAGGTGAGGAGATAAATATTTAATTGCTATTACAATTCCTTTAGGAATTGGATAATGCGCATTCTCAAAACAGAAGCAAATAAATACGTCATTTAGGTAGATGTTTGAAAAGATTACATTTTCATTTTTGCCGAATTGCTGTATTCGGATTTTAGAGATTGAATTCATTTGTATGGGGGGTTTAATTATTTCGACAAAGGAATTTAGATTAATTGAAATTTTAACTATTGGCAGTTGATAGGTTACTAACAAGTTTTTCAACAATCCCCGAATGGCTTTATTTTTATAGAAAAATAGTCTATTGTTGTCGTATAAAGATTTCAACCTGACAAGGTTGATAAAGTTGTCAGGTTTTTGCGAAAGCAATAAAAAATTCAATCGTACCAAGGTAAAGCGGACAGAATGACGGTTAATAACTTTGACAAATAGTCATATTAATAAATGATAATTAATTAGGAAGTAATGAGCATAAACACTATATTTGTACTTATAAATTAATATTAACTAATAAACTTAAAACAAATGACACAAGCAGACATTTTAAAAAGAGAGCCGAATATGGAAAGAGCATCAGGCTATAGCTCGTATTACTTTACTTGTATAAGATACGGAAAAAAAGTAAGGATACATACACACGACAGTCAATTTTGGGATGAATGGAAGGATGTTGAATGGAAAAGTAGAAGGTATTTCGGAATGGCTAGAAGAATTATAGGAAAGTTTATAAACTAACCAATTAATATTTACTAAAAAACTTAAAATTATGAAAGAAAAAAATTATTTTCTGATTTACAATTATTTTACGGGGCAAAATATGACTGTAACAGCATCAGAAAAAAAAAGAGATAAACTTATAAAGATTGACAGAGTTACAAGTTATAGACCTATCAATTATTCGCTTTTTTTAATGTATAAATCGCTTATAAAAAAAAACAAAAAACATGGGAAAAACAAATAACATAATAGCTATTATGATGGCATTGACAGCACTTTTAATTGCATACAATACCAACAACCTAATTACATTCGGACTTATCTATATTATGATATGGTCAAATAATCTAACTATCAAAAAATAAAAGACATGGAAACAGGAAATTATGTGCAACTAAAAAACAGTTGTAGAGTGCCAGCACTGGTAGGGACAATAATTAGTATCAATTACCCGGTAATAGAAGTACAGTATCCCGGAGGAATACTATTATTTGAGAGTAAAGACTTACATACAGTAAAATCGAATTCTAATAGGATTTAAGGGCAGGTCTAACAGGTGTTTACAAACTGCAAAACCTCCGGAGTTATCCGGAGGTTTTTTTTTGGTTCAAATGGTTAACACCCATTGAGCCTGCCATCAGGTCGCATCCCTGCGTTGCCTGAATTTGTTTAAGTTCCTTTTTTTAGGACCTTGTACTTTGAAATATTGAATAATCCAATATTAGTCTGAATGGATTTACTATCACCGGGATTAGATACAATCCTGTTGATAGTTGAATATCCGGGAAGTTTACATATCTCTTCCTTTGAAATCAAACCTTTAATTTTCTCAAACGCCGCCAAATTGTTGGTAAATGGGGCGATTATTTGATTCTCCAATCTTAAAATAGTGATGATTCCTTTGCTCATTAGATGGTTGATTCAACTTGTCTGAAAGACGCATCACTCATATCTGATACGTTTACTGCGATGTTGTAAAAAGTTTTTCCATCTTTTTCATTTTTCAATGACTTAAGATAAGCTGTAACTTTTACACGTGCATCAATTTTCAAAAGTGGTTTTAACTCATCAATTTTTTTGTTAAAAACTGACATCGGAAAAACTTCTTCTGAAATTGCCGCTCCTGTTTCGCGGTCGAAGTTTTTTACTGTGATTTCAATGTTCCTTAAACGATAATTAGGCTTTACCTGTTCATCATCGATTTTGGAGATTACTCCGGTGATTACTGTCTTCATTTTACTGGGGTTTTGGGGTTAGAAATTTATTTATGTAATTATTATGGGTACGAAGATACTATTTATACTTATTACTATTATAAAAGTTTTGAACAAAATACCGTTAATAAACCGTTAGATATTTTATGAAAAGCCGCTATAATAAAAAAACGTGCTTGCACGTTTTTTTTTATGTTTTTTTTTGTTACTGGCCACGAAGGTAAAAAGGTCAAAAGTTGCAACCCGAGAGCAACGGAAGCGGCTTGTGTTGGCAATCCGAACGAGTCCGATGTCAGTCCCTCCGAAGGCGGTATCAGTCAAAATCAGCAGTCAGGAATGAACGAAGCCGTGCGTTGCGCTGGTGTCTGACCAGAGGGAGTTACAGCGCCGCCGCTTTCGTCGCTTGAGAGGCCTACACAGTATAAGCCCCTGCCATGATACTAAAAAACACAAAGAATGGCGGGCATTTCTGACCCGCCCCGACAGACAAAGAATAGGTTAGCACACGGGGAGAGGAACGAGACCCGAATTTTCCATAACGTATAAGAGCTACAGCCGCTGGCTGGGCAATTGCACGAAGTGCATAATTGCACAGCGGCGGGATATATTGAGAAAGAACACAGGCGGCTTTTTTACGCCGCCGCCTGTGTTCTTTCTCTTTTTTTGTGACAACTTGCGAAACTTTGCAACAAACGAAAATTTTTAAAGAGATTTTACTTTTCATTCTTTATGAAAAGTAAAATATCTGAGAAAAATTGAGAGACTTGCAAAAACTATTCTTTTAGTTTACCTTTTTTGATTAAATCTTTTTTCTCTAAATATCTTGCAAGCATTGAGACTGCTAAGGATGACAAGGAAGTAACAATTACAGGAATTTGTTTTATTAGTGCGGAAACTATGACTGGTATCATTGAATTATGTATAAAATAATGTTTGCAATTATACTTGTTATTACTACTAATTTAAGATAGAATTTCCAAGAGCCTAAACGATTTGTTAGAACAGTTGGTTGGAAATTGTTATCCGGGGATGTTGTATTATATTGATTTCTTCGTTCTACTTGCATTGTTTAGTTTTTTTTTAAGGTCCGTTATCTCTAAATTAAGTTGAATGTTAATTCTCACTACTTCTATTAAAACTTTTGTTAATTCACTTAGACATTTTTCCATTTTGCCACCATATACATAGGAATAATTACGGCTGTCATTGTTAAAATCATTGTCTGCGTACCTACATTATACACCGCTGTATAAGGTTCTGCATATGCGTTATGAATTCGTATCCAAACGGTACTACCGTCAACTGGTACTGATTGCCCGATAGTATACCAAGGATTCATTTTGTAAATATAGTAAATTAATTATCAATTATAAAACATGAATTATTATTACTGAAACTTATTTACTTACTCACTTACCTGAATTGATTGGACGATTGAAACTTATT
>JAZKBF010000050.1:0-51998 GCA_040388745.1 Bacteroidota bacterium
ATATGTTGCGCACGGCAACTTCCGAAGGGTTGAGGCATATTTCGTCCTCGTTGCAAATTTTGTTGTAAAAAAATGTTAAGTTGTTGTTTTTTTGTTATATTTGCAACCAAGAACCCCAACACACATGAAGCCTAACCGCTTAAAAACAACAAAATCAAATTTATGTCAATTCTAACCCGAGGCGAGTTCGCTGGCAGCTGTAACGTGTCGGAAGGTTATCTTAATGTCTACATAGGCAGGAAGAAAGTTGCCGTACATGGTAAAGGAAACAAGCTTATTGACACGGAAAACCCTCTTAACGTCATATTTGTAAAGGAATTAAAGCGAAGACAAAAGGAAAAAGCTAAGGGAATTAAGGCGACACCTACCAAGCCAGCCAGCAAACCAGCAGCACAGCCCAGCACCGAGCAAATTTATAACGAGGTAGTTGAAAAAGTAGATGTAGAAGAAACGATTTACACTGAAAAAGAAACCCCAGCGCAAAAGAAGAAACGCGAACAGCAAAATGACGATGATTCTGAATATACTGGCTGGGAATTGCGTAAAAAAATTGCCGATACTTTAAAGGCAGAACGCGCAGCGGAAAAAGCACAACTGGAAATTGAAAAAATGATGGGTAACTTAATGCCTGTGGAACTGGTTATGCAAATTTTAACCGTAAACATTAAAGATATTTTCTTGACATTTGAAACAGATTTGGAAAACCTTGCGTCAATTTACTGCGATATACTTGCAGGCGGCGACAGAACCAAGCTGGCTCAAATTATGGTAAAACTAAGGGAGAAACTTACTTCCAACATCAAGCGCGTCGAAACCACTGCTGCCAAAGAGGTCGATAACATCGTCAACGAATATTCACAGCAACGCGGCGTCGGTCAAAGAAACTAATTATGGAAATAAACGAAGCCAGCATAAACATTTGGAAACGCACCTACCAAGCCATTCACCAGCGCATGTACGAAGTGAATTTAACGAAACAAATGGTAGATGAGTGGGTGGAAGAAAACATTGTTTTGCCTGATGGCGTTTCCAGATATACAGGTCCGTTTGAATATGACCTGTCGCCATACGTCAGGGAAATAGTAAACCGACTTTATTCCGGCGACAGTTCACGTTGCATAGCGATTATGAAGTGCGCTCAAATTGGTTTAACGCAGGGTTTAATAATTCCAGGATTGGCTTATATAATAGCGGAAGACCCAGCACCAATTTTATTCATGGCTGGGGATAAATCGTTGGCAAAGACTTCAATTCAAGAAAGGTTTGAGCCAATTCTTTACAGCAGCGGTTTAGACAAACTTATTAGACCCAGCGTTGTTAAAGCTAAGAATCAGAAAACTGGGGACACCAGCGACTATAAAGAATATGCAGGCGGGCGTCTTACGATTGAAGGTACACAAAACGCCGACAAGATGCGTCAGATTTCCGTTAAAATAATATTCGCCGATGACTGGGAAGCTGCACCGCGTAACGATAAAAAAGAAGGGTCTTTAAGGAAGCTAATGGAAGGGCGTCAAACCAGTTACGGTAATTTAGCCAAAACGTTTTTCGTTTCCACTCCAACCATAAAACAGACTTCAAACATTGAACCAGTTTACCTACTAGGCGACCAGCGAAAATGGCATTGGACTTGCCCGCACTGCGAAGATTTAATTGACCTGCGCTGGCGAGTGGAAATGCCTGACGGAAGTTATGCGGGTATAGTTTACCAGCTGGATAAATTCAAAAAGGTAATTGATGGGTCGGTAGGTTATCGCTGCCAAAGCTGCGGTGGAATTATAAAAGAAACGCAAAAATATGATTTGAATTTGGGCGGCAGATGGATACCAACCGCCACGCCCCAGATAAAGGATTATGTCAGTTACCACCTGAACGCGCTGGTGATACCGCCTGGATTTGTTACATGGGAAAAACTTGTAGAGGAATGGCTTGAGGCTTGCCCGCCAGACGGACAGGTGAATAAAGGTATGCTGCAAACGTTTCTGAATATTCGTATGGGTGAAACGTGGGAAGAACTAGGCGAGGCTCCAAAAAGTATGCAGCTGATGCAAAATTCGCGCGGCTACCTTCCTGGAATTATACCAGACAAAACCTGTGATGAAGACCAAAATGGACAGATTATGCTTCTGACTTTGGCGTGCGATTTAAATGGAATTATGAATGAAGATTTGGAAGACGTGCGTTTGGATTGGGAACTGGTAGCACATGCCAGCAGCGGAGCCACCTACTCAGTCGACCAAGGAAGTATCGGAACATTTAAGCGTAACCGCGAAAAAACGCAGGACGAATTGAAAAATAATACGAACCGCGAAATGTTTACTTTCCGGCACGGTGTTAAGAATAGCGCGTGGGATGACTTCCGTAAATTGATGCTGCAAGAATGGAAGACCGAAAGCGGCGCAGCCATGACCGTTGATATTACCATTGTGGACACTGGGTTTTTTACCAAGCTGGCAAAGACTTTTATTTCAAGCTTCGAAAGCGAGTTAATAATTGGCGTAAAAGGTAAAACCGAGGGCGAGTTTAGAACCTTTGCTAAAGACACTCCATTAATCACCAGAAGCCGAGAGAGCAACGAACTTTATCTGCTTGAGGTAAACCAGCTTAAAGACGAACTGTCTGAATTAATGAAGCTTCGTATGACCGACAACGATGAGCAGCCGGAAGGGTTTATGAATTTCCCGCAGCCACGCGACGGAAAATATTCGTTTGACAATTACTTTAAACATTACGAGGGAGAACGTAAAACAGAAGTAGAAAAGAACGGCGAGATAATTGGTTTTAACTGGGTTAAAAAACACAATAACGCGCCGAACCACTTCTGGGACGTTAGAATTTATAATATGGCTGCGCGTGAAATTTACTTAGACATTTATAAACGCTACGACGGAAAACATAAGTCTTTAAGCTGGGCTGATTTCTGCTTACTTATGTCCGACTAAACCACCAGCATCGTAAATCATATCTGAATAGCTTTTGCCGTACAACCACTGACGAATTATTTTCAGACAGGTTATTGTTTCTTTAAGGTCCTGTTTTTCGTACTGGGTGCGCTTGCGTGGTGCAATACGTTGCAAACGCCATTTTTTGAATTGAAGTTTGTTGAACCTTACTACCAGTAAATCAACATCGGCTTTGTTTAATTTTGTCATCTGTAATTCAGTTTTAAGTTTTTAAGGTCAACGACAACTTCTAATTTTCTACCGCGCAGTTCTGCTGCCCTTTCCTCAACTTCGGCTGGGCTTTTAAACATGCGCAGGGTTTTAAATGGTTTGTCTACTTTTGGCTTCTTGGTTTGTTTTTGGTTGGTTCTTTTAAACATGGGTTAGTATAATTTTATAAGTTGGTTTAGTTTTTCAAGTTTTTCTTTTGACTTGTTAAATTCCAAAATAGCAGCATCACGCATTTCAAAAAGTTGGATTAAGAATGGGTCTGGTTTGGATTCGTTGGTTGTTGAAACAAATGCAGGCTTCCTGTCGTTTTGCTGGTATGGTTTGCGTTCCGGCGTGGCTTTGGCTTTTACCCTGTCATTACTTTGTTCCTTACGCACTTCCTCAACCACCTTATTAGCCATGTGAATATTAGGATGAACTTCGGTGCTGTATTTGAGGTCAGTAAACTTCTTATTTGTAGAAACATTTTTAATAAGCCCTTTGCTGTACATTACCTTTATAACGGTACTGGGGTTTGAAATTTGGCAGTCGGTCATAAGTTTTACCGCGCTGCTTTGAACTAAGTTTTTCTTAACTATAGTTTCATCATAAATGAACAGCAGGAAGTCTAAAATGTTCTGTGCTTGGTTTTGGTTTTTTTTCATTTAGTCAATTTTAACGAAATGATAAGTTAGGTATCCGGCGTCATCATCGTCAAATTCAATCGACAAATCAAAAGACGTTTCAGTTAGGTTTGTAACCAAGCCAGTTTCTTGAATATGACCTTGTGAAATATCTTCGTATTCCATAACCAGTATTTCGCCGTCAAAAGTAAATTCTCTTTCAGTGTCTGTCATATTTTCAAGCTGGCAGCCTTCTTCGCCTTCGCTGTATTTTGACCGCAGGTAAGAACCGTCGGCAGCGAATTGCATTGTGTTTTGAGTTTCGCAAGTTTGAAGAGGCTGGTTTATACCTTCGATATTTTTTGATTCTAATTGCCATGCTCCGTATATGTCTGGAGTTATGGAATTTTTGTTTTCTGTCTGCGTGCATGACGCAAGGGCTAAGGCTAATGCCAACGAAATTAATTTAATTTTTTTCATGATTTGTGTTTTTAATTATTATTTATTTTTGCTTGGTTTACGAATTGAATAAACATATCAAGAACAACGCCTTCAATAAGAACACCGTTGACCTTTAGCCCGCCGTCTTCATCTACTTGAATTTGTATTTCTTTTTCTTTTTCTTCTTCTTTTGAATGTGTAAATTTTTGATTAATAACCATGTCTTTACATTCAGAACTATTATCAACTTGAACATTGGTTTTTCTAATTCCTTGTTCTATTGACATTTCAATAGTGGTTGCTTTCATTTTCTTTTGTTTTTTAAGCCCCTTGCGGGGCGTTTATTTTTTATGTAAGTTCGTTAAATCTTTTAATAAAATGCGCTTCCATTCTCCAGCTGTCTTTATCTGTTTCCTCAGTAACTATTCCGTTAGAACAACCAAAGTCAGTTCCTCTTGCCTGAGTCAATACAAAGAATTTTCCATCTTCATTTTTATAGCCAAACGTTTGAACCAATAATGTAACGTTTGTCATTAAAGAATTTTTTTTATCTACTATTGCAGAAAACAAACCTGTGTGAACCGTTTTAGCTTCTGTAAACTGTTTTTTTGTTGTAAGAGTTTTTAGAAAATTTAAAGCGTCAATCGTTTGCATTTTGCTTATTCCGTTTGTGTTTACGTTTTGGAAGTCCATGTTATTTAAGTTTAAGTTATTATTCCGTTTTGATAGACCAAACTTACAGCGTTTATTTTAAACAGCCATGACCGTTTCAAATTTTAACAAAACTTTAACATTTGCGGAATTATAATTTTACGTTATTTTTTTCACACCAACCCACCGCATAATTATAAGCAGTGGTAAGCATAAGCCGTTTCTTAAAATCTAAAAAATTAACTTCAATTGTTATTTTTTTATTCTTACGGTGTAGAATATAGGCTTCTAAAAAAGCGATTTGCATTAAAAATTTTTCCATTTGTTATAAATCAAAATAAAGCCTTTTGCCGCAGTTTTTACAGGTATTGCAACCATATCCGTCAGCTAGGTATAATCGTTCGTTAATCTTTTGAAATCTATGGTGAGAGTAAGCGCAGGCAATTTGTTTAAGCCGCTTTGCCAGCACCTGACGCAGCTTTAGTTTTGCAAACTGAAAACGGTAAAGCGCGCCCATAGAAGTATCGTCAAGCAAAATTATCCTTTCGCTTTTTGTGTAGTATGGTTTTTTCATGTTATGGGTTTGGGGTTAATAATTCAGCAGCTCTTTCAAGTTCCGCTGCTAATGATTTACATTTTGTTTTTGAAAGTTTTAAAGGGTTTTCTTTGTGGTCGTATAAATAAACGTAATTGTCTTTTGAAGTTGTTTCAAGTCTAAAACCTGTATAATAATAATTCAATTGGTACTTTGTTGGCAGGTAAGAAAATTCGCGTAACATGCACGCAAGGTCTAAAACATTTTCTTTATAATAGTATCGCATTTCAGAAACCTTAGTTCCACTACTATACAACCAACTAAAAAACACAACCCGCTCCGCGCCGTAATATCGTTCAGAAATATTCCAGTTAGAATAAGTTCCTGACAATAAAACCCGCTCACCTACTTGTTGACTGCTGCACCCGCTGGCAGCCAGTAAAAATAACAATACAATTTTTTTCATTTTTTTAATTTAAGCAATTCAATTAATAGTTGATAATGCTTTGCGCCCAACTCATGAAGTTCTTTTTTGTATTTTTTAGAAGTTTCAGACAGCTGGCAAATTTTATCAACAAGACATATAAGTTTGTCAAGGCAAATAATAATGAACACAGCGAAGCAAAATGAAGTCCACGGATACGCGAACAGCACAGGAATTAATTCTTTCATTTGTTTTTGTTTTTTAAGATTTAATGACGGCAACGTATAATTTTGATTTATGGAATTGCGCTGGTTGTTCCAATAATAATTTTTTGCGCATGCCATAAGCCAATGCAGGTACGAAAGTACTTAATTTAACTTCAAAGTCAAATTTATTTATCTTATATCGTAGCTGGTATATCGTCATTGAATTTTGTTAATAAGAGCAAATGTAACTAGAATTACATTAGCAACCAAATATTTTTGAACTTATTTTTTTTACTATACATTTGCATCATGATTACAGCAGGCGACCCGATAGTTTACACCATACCAGAATATCTGGAATCCTGCGCTGCTGGCTGGGACAGGGTTGATGCTATTGAATTATTGATTGACGCAATGTTTTTGAACATGACCGCTGTTATAGGTGGTCCGACTGGAAAAAACGTCAGCGAATATTGGTTAGACGATGGTCATGTAAAAATTAAAACCAGCTACCGAAGCCTCGCCGAATTAAAGGACGGCATCACTGCTCTTGAGCAAATGAAACAACGGTATGTAAATAGGTTAAACGGCAGACAAACTGTGCTTAGAGACGTTAATTCCCTACGATGAAATTAAAAAACTTACTACCTGTAATGTTCGGCGGCGTGCCGGAAGAACCGAAAGGCGAACCAAATATTTCATCTGAATATAATGGCGGCGGTCGTAACCAATGGCACAGGCAAGCGCGCGACCAGTTTTACGATGGTGAAAAAACTCCAGGAGAATTAGGAAACATCGTTAATTTAATACCTGATTATTATTCATTAAGAATACGCGCATACGAGCAATGGTTAAAAAATGACATTGTTCGTATTATATGCGGTAAGTTTTTCAAATGGACGGTTGGCAGCGGGCTTGACTTGCAGTCTGAACCTAATATGGTAGTTCTTGAACAAGAGGGCGTTGATACCAGTGCAATAAAAGACTTCCGTAAAATGACAGAAGCTAGGTTTAAGGTTTATGCTGGCAGTAAAATGTCAGATTATTCCAGAATGACAAACCTGCACCAGCGCGCAAATGAAGCCTTTCAATCTGGGTTTATTGGCGGCGATACCTTAAACGTTTTGCGTGTTAATAATGGTGTGCTTTCAATTCAAGTTTTCGACGGACAAAGCATCTGCAGCCCTTTCCTTACCGACCCAACTTGGTACGACGCCGCCACTGCAAAAGGAAACATTATACTACACGGAATTGAAATTGATAAAAAAGGAACGCATGTTGCCTTTTATGTAAAGAAAGAACAGTTTAGCGAATTTAACTTATTTGCTGAATTTGAGCGTATAGAGGCTCGCAGTCCTTCTACCGGATTATTAATGGCTTGGATGTACTATGGCAGCAAATTTAGAATTAATCACCTTAGAGGGATTTCTAGCCTGTCTTCAGTATTGGAAAAAATTGACAAGCTTGACCGCTACACTGAGGCGGCTGTAGGTAGTGCCGAGGAACGCGCTAAAATTCCATTCTTTATTGAACATAACCGTTTTTCAGATGGTGAAAACCCACTGGGCGCAAAAATCAAAGCTAAGATGGGCGGTCGTGAAGATGTTGACCCATGGAAACAAGGCGAGGTACTTAGTAAGCTGGTGGCAGCTACAACCGCTAAAACAGTTCATAATTTACCTATCGGGGCAAAAATGAACGCAATTCAAACACAAACCGACTTACAATACGAACCATTTTTCCGCGCCGTATTTAATCAGGTTTGTGCCAGTATGGATATTCCGCCAGAAGTTGCAATGCAGTTATATAATAGTAATTATTCTGCTTCCAGAGCTGCGATAAACGGCTGGGGTCATATTATTGAAATTGTTCGTAAATATTTTTCTGATAACTTTTACCAAAACGTTTACAATGTTTGGTTAACACTTGAAATAATAAATAATAAAATTAAGGCTCCAGGATTTTTGGAAGCTATGATAGCCGGAAACTTCATGGTTTTAGAAAGTTACTGCAATGCAAAATGGACAGGCGTTAATATGCCTCACATTGACCCGAAAAAAGAAGTTGAAGCGGTAAGAATGATGCTAGGCGATAAAACCAAACAGGAAACGCCTTTAATTTCTAACGAACGAGCCGCCGAAATTTTAAATCAGGGCGACTGGTTGCAAAATTACAAACAATGGGAAGATGAGCAGAAATTACTCCCAAAAGAGCCGATAATTGTACCGCCTGCATCTGGCGCAGCACCAAAGCCAGCAGCAGCAGCAAAACCAGCTAAAAAAGAACCTGTAAAGAAATAAATTATGAACTTAACTGCTAATATAAAACTAACTTCTAAACCTTGGACAACCCTTATGCGGGTGCGTGTAGGGCAAACTGTTAGTTATTTGGGTTTGTATTACCAAAACACCAGCGGACGCAATTCAGAACCTACCGATGGCGGTTCGCTTAACTGGGTTAAAATTGATTCTAAGGCAGTGCCTTATAAACAGGAAATTATTTATGCTGGCGACGATGTAATTATAGAAGAAGGTGCTTCTGTAATTTTCTGCACAATTAACGACGTGCCGACATTTAGCTTCACTCAAGTTGGAAACACTATTGAAGACCTTGATGTTGTAACTGACGACAAAATTAATTTATACGGAACCAAATAAACAAATTAAATATGAAAATTAAATTAAGCTTTTTACTGTTATTTATCTGTCTTGCCTTAACGGCGCAAAACAACCCAGCCAGATGGGTTCACGGAGTACTTACAAACAAAGTAATTCCAATTCCTTTTACTACGGCTCAAATTGCCGCATTGCCAACCCAGACAACCGGAACAATGGTGTTTAATAGCACTTTAAATATATGGCAGTTCTATAATGGAACTTCATGGGTTGCTTTTGGCGGCGGTGGCGGTCCTGAAACTAGCGACCTGAATGATGTTACCCTGCGCGGTGCTTTTACTGAACAGGATATTGAATTTCAAGCTGGGGCGAATCCAAAATGGTGGACAGGTGTTTTTATGGGTACTTTAGAAGGTGAAGTTCTTACAGCAAATAGAGCAAGGCTTCTTCCTGACGCGAATGCCGTGTTGGTTGCCGATGTAAATGGGTATTACGGAAACAGTGCTGGTCATGTTGCAATACCTTTTAAAACAGTTGAAGGGAATAATATTGTTGGCAGCGGTGATGTTTCTGTTTTTCCAAGCCAAACAGGTAATTCAGGAAAAATACTAACCACGAACGGAACTTCTACAAGCTGGACAACCCCGCCAAGTTTGGTCGGATATATTCCTTATATCGGCGCGAATACAGCTGTTAATTTAAACACGCAAACGCTAGCCGCTGGGGAAACAACAATAAGCGGAAATTTCCATCAACAAAAAGGAATTCAAGACAATGCGCATACCCATAATAAAGTAGATGTAAACGATTATTATATTTTACTTTCCAACACAAACGGAACTGACCGCGATGCTTTCGGAACTGCAGAAGCTTCTTTAGAGCCAGAAACTGGTTCTGTGTTAAGTCACAGAAGTTTAGATTCTAATTTAGTTTCGTTTGTAAGTGCATTCAGAAATGAAATTCAAAATAATGCTTATGTGAATCAAGCAGGGTATTTACCTAAAATTACAAATAGCGTCGGAAATGATTTTACTGGTAATTTTAGCGAAGTAAAACAAACAGAAAACGCTTTTACATATAACGGTCATCAAATATTAACAACAAACGATTCAGATAATTTAGATTTGCAAGAAATTACAAATCACGGAGCCGAAACCACCAACCCAATAACTGTTCAAGACACTTCTGACGGGGTATATTTAGGAGAAAACCCTTCTAACGCAGAAGCTTCTGGGATTTATAGCAAAGGAACTAATTTACCAGTTGCTCAATTTGACAATTCTACAGGCGACTGGGAATTTGCCAACTATTTTATCCATGTTCAAAACGGCGGCGGTTATGTAGGGCTCAACACCAGTTCTCCAGAACAACGGCTTGACGTTGCTGGTAATTTAAGGGTTCAGGGTACTATATATGATTATTATAATGTTCAAGGAACAAAAGGTCAAGTTTTAGAAAGTGATGGTTCTGGAATAATGAGCTGGCAAACCCCGCACCAGTTAGGTTCTGTTAAAGTAACTGATTTGGAAAGTCAGGCTTTTGCTGATTTAGGAAGTGCTCATAGTTGGCTGGTAAGTTATTACGCTGGCGACCCTGTTGATATTACTAATGAATCTTTTTATAATCACGTTTATTATTTCGACATTCCGGCTGGTTCCCCAATGGACAACAATACTGAATTTTGCGGAGCAAGTACTGGTCATGTTAAATTTGAAGACCCTTATGGGCTGGCTACTTCTTTTGATAATAATGCTTTTCAGGATAATAATCAAAATAACACATTAGGCGATATACATGCTCTTGATTATTTCTTTGAAAATTCTTCAGGAAACAATATTATAAAAAGCATAACAAGTGTAGGTAATTATTCTTTTAAAGAAAGTGTCGGAAATAATAAAATAGGAAATATTTTAAGTATAGGTGATGAATGTTTTAAAGGTTCTTCTGGCGACAATATTATTGGAAATGTTTCTATTGCTGGTAATGATTTTTTTTCAAGTTCTACAGGAAATAATACAATGGAAACTATTAATGTTGGGAATTATGCTTTTGGAGACGCTGTGCCAACAAAAAAGAATACAATATATAAATTACAAAGCATTGCAGATGATTTCGCCTTTAACTATACTGGAAGGTTTGATGTTGGGTTGTGGGGTGATGATGGTTCTGATAACTTAAATTCAACTTTATTTACAAGCGGAAATCTTGTTTGGGTACATACTTTTTATTCTAATAAATTTAATAGTTTAATATTAGGCACTGACTCAGATATTTCAAATGTAGAAGCAAATTTAACAAATATAAATAGAATAATAATTTTCGAATAATTAACCAAGTAATTTAAAAACAATTATATTATGAATCAACTTGTTTCAGGCTTAGGAAGCCTAAATTGGCGAGAAAGAATTAAGGGCTTTCTCATTTTCTTAGCCACCGCCTTACTGACCTTTATTTGGCAAGCTGCGCAGCCGTTTCTCGCGCACTTTGTAGCAACGTTTAACTTTGATTTATCGTTGCTTACAACGGTTGTAAATTGGGACTCGTTAGTTGGCACAGCCACCACCGCCGCGATGGCTTACTGGGGTATTACTGCCAGTACTGGTGAAAAAGGCAAACTGCTTACCAATAAGAAATAATTAGTAAAAAAATGTTAAAAGGAAGCGCGTAACTTCGCTTCCTTTTTTATCAATCAAAGAAATGAAAGAAATCCTGTCCCAACTTATAATTCCAAGCCCTTTCCTTTTACTGGGTTTAATGCTATTAATATTCATTGACCTACTTACCGGAATACAAAAAGCAAACAAGAACCACGAATCGACTTCATCACGCGGTTTGCGTTATTCTTTTGATAAAGCAACCACTTATTTTTCTTTAAATGTTTCGGTTTTGATAATCGTGAATATTTGTAAGCTGGCAGACAAGGTTCGATATTTTGAAGGCTGGCTTGAATATTCTGTAAACGGTTTATTGATTTGCTGCGCGTATGTAGAATTCAAATCGATACTTGAAAACCTTATTGAAATAAATACCCGCGACGGCAAACAAAATTTTATAGCCGAAGTGGTTTTAACAAGAATACATAATACAATCATTTTAAAATTTAAAACAACCAGAAATGAAATTAGTATTAAATAGAAATACATTCACAGACAAAAGCACTATCGGAGATTTATCCGTAAACGGTGTTCATGAATGTTATGTTATTGAAGATGTTGACCGCGACAAGAATAAAGACGGTGATTTGGCGGATGCTGGCGAGGCTAAAGTTTTTGGAAAAACTGCAATCCCGCGCGGCACTTATAAAGTGGTAATAACTATGTCGAACAGGTTTAAAAGACAATTACCTTTGCTGGTTAATGTTCCTGGATTTACAGGCGTACGAATTCACACTGGCAATAGTGCTCTTGATACAGAGGGCTGCCTTATTGTTGGCAACGTTAAAACTAAAGATTATGTAAAAGATTCTCGTGCCGCCTTTAAGAAATTATTTGAAAAAATGCTATTAACTCAGGAAGATATATACATAACTATAAAATAATGAAAAACCTAATTTTAATATTCGTGCTGTGTATTTTTTGCGCTGGGTGCAGGGTTAAAAAAACCGACATCAAACAAGAAATAAAAACGGAAAAAGACTCCGGATTCAATAAAGAAAACGAAGCCAAAACTAACGAAGTTTTTCAGCAACAAAACGGCGAAAAACAAACGGTCAAGGCTGTTGAAACAAACATTGAAAATTTTGAAATTACCCCTGTAGATAATTCCAAGCCAATGGAGATAATTAATTCCAAAGGCGAGAAATTAATTGTTAATAATGGCAAGGTAAATGTCGGTAAAAAACACATTAAGGAAAACTCTGCCAGCACCAGCAAAAACGCTGCGTCAACAACCAGTAAAACCACTGCTGCCAAATCATCAGAGAACGGCTTTGCAAATGAGAAATCAGACGCAAAACTACAGGCACACACGGAGTCAAAACCGTCGTCTATAGGTTATTTTTTTATGTTATTTATTCTTATTCTTTTATTTATAATTGGCTATTTTTTAAACAAGTATTATGACAAAATAAATTTTAAAAATTTGTTAGGAAATGTCATTGCGGTCTTCAAAAAATAACTATATTTGTTAAAATTTTCAAAGCATGTTAAACTTTGCCTTACAGCGTGAAATATACGGAATGAATCCTTGGTTTGTAGACCAACTTTCACTTCCTGGATTATTGAGTATTTTGAATAATACTGGCAAGGTTCAAATGGAATTGCCTGAAATAAAATACAACACTCCTTCGATTTTTAAACTGAACCAAGAAACAAGAATTATTGAACGTCCGTTTGGTAATTATTGGGACAAAGGGCAGCTTGAAAACAATGACGTTTTTGAAGGTATTGGAATTATTCATGTTAACGGACCGATAACTCGTAACGGCGGTATGTCCAGCATGGGTACGGAGCAAATTGCTAATATCATGATGGCAATGGCAGCAGATGAACGAATTAAAGCGTTTATCTTTGTTGTTGACAGCGGTGGCGGTTCAAGCTTTGCAGTACAGATTCTTGTTGACGCTATGACGGCGGTTAAAGCAATGGGAATAACAATTTACGGAATTGTTCCTAAAGGCGGTATGGCGGCTTCTGCTGCATACGGTATTATTTCAGCATGTGATAAAGTATTTAGCGACGGCGAAATGAATATTTTTGGTTCTGCCGGAACTATGTGTCAATTTGAAGGCAGAGCGGCTAATTCTGAAGACCCAAAAGGAACGAAATATGTTCGTTTATATGCCACTAAATCCACCGAAAAGAATAAAGGCTTTGAGGAAGCGTTAAATAATGATAACTACAAAGTTATTATTGACGAATTGCTTGACCCGATGAACGAAATGTTTTTGGCTATGATTGTTTCAAATAGACCCGCTTTAGCTGGTACTGATTTTGATAATGGGCATACTGAATTCGCTAAAGATTGTATAGGTACTTTTATTGATGGAATAGCTTCATTTAATGAAGTTGTTGAAATGTTAGAAGGTACATTTGAAAACGGATTAATTGAAAATCAAAATAATAATAATAACTTAAATTCACAAAAGATGACAAGAGCAGAATTGCAGGCGCAACACCCTGAATTGTTTCAAGAAGTGTTTAATTTAGGTGCTGCATCTGAGGGAATCAGAGTTGGCGCATGGATGGCACATTACGAAACTGACCCAGAGGCAGTGCAAGCCGGAATTGACTCTGGTAAGGAAATCAGCGCGAAAGACACTCAACAATTATTGGTAAAAGCTTCTCAGAAGTCTATTGCCGCTAAATTGGAAAGTGAAAATGCGCCTGATTTGACTGCTGGCGAAGCCGGAAAAGAAGGAAACCAACCTACCGAAGCAGAGAATTTCTATGCGCAGGTAAAAAAAGACGTAAAGTAAAATGAGCACAGTAAACCAAAGAAACGCGACAAGAAACCAGTCTACGGCTGATTTCCAGTCAACTATTCCGGTATTCATTTTCAACAACCGTTTCACCTATGGTATTTTCAAAAATACTAGCGGTGCAGAATTGACCTTGAAAAGAGGAATGCTTGTTGCCCGCAGCTTAACCGTTGTAAATGGGCTTATTCCTGTAGACGACACAAATCTAGCCGACGTGGTTGGAATTGCTGCTGTAGAAGAAGATGTTGTTTTAGCGAATAACGCTTCTGTTAATATTAACATGTGTGTAAAAGGCACTGTTGACGGAACTGCTTTGGTTCTGCCTGCTGCTGTTACTTTAGACACTGTTGAAGGTAACAAAACCCTGAGAGATGTTCTTGAAGCTGTTGGCTTCCACATCGACACGACTTCTGTTGAACACACTAAATTCGATAACTAAAGATGCCGATTACTTTAAATCAACACCGAATAGGTGTTACGCAAACGGTTGTCGCAAAATTCAGCGATGACAGAAAACCTAAAAAAGGTTTTACTTCAATTTTCCCAGTTCAGACAACTGACGCCCGCGAGGTTAGTATTGAAGTTGAAAGAAACAATCAACCTATGGCGGTTGATGTTCAACGTGGTACTGGTGGAAACAGAAACACATTTACAAAATCAACTGAAAAAATCTTTGTGCCACCATACTACGAAGAAAATTTCGACTTTACTGCCTGCGAGCGTTACGACGTAACTTTTGCACAGGGTAACGCACCAACGAGAATGGATGCTGGTATGCTGGTAAGAAGCGCAATGCGTAAAGTTGAGAAGTTGAAAAACAAAATCGAAAGAGCTAAAGAATTGCAGCGAGCGCAAGTTCTTCAGACTGGTATTGTTGTTTTGAAAAATGGTGATTCTATCGACTACAAACGTCAGGCGGGTTCAATGCCAGTTTTGACGCTTGGAAACAGATGGAACCAAGCTGCTACAGCAAAACCTCTTGATAATTTCAAAACAGGAATGGACTTCCTGCGTCAAGAAGGTCTTTCTGGAGCCACTGTCATCAACGCGATTATGGGCTCTGCAGCCTTTAACAACTTCATGGCAACAACCCAAATCAAAGAACAAGCGGAATGGAGAAAAATCAATCGTATTGATTTGAACATGCCGCAGTTTGACAACGTTTCCGGCATGGCTTTCCAAGGTCAGGTCGCTGCTGGTGATTTCATCATCAACATTTGGACGTATAATGAATTTTATACTGACGAAAACGGCGCGAAACAAACCTACCTAGACACTAACACTGTCGTTATGGTTCCGGACGATTTCGAAGGTATTACCCAGCACGCGGGCGTTCCTGCAATTATGGGTGACGATGCAACTGGTAAATATATTGCACCTATGGAAGGTGAATATTACACCCGCGACGTTATCGACGAAATCAAAATGACTTGGGACTTCATTATCGCTTCTGCGCCATTGGTTATCCCAGTTTCTGTCGATAGAATTTATACTATTAAAACCGTTTAACGATGGGAAGTATAGTTAAATTATATAAAGTTATTGTAATTGGAATCCTGTTAGCTTCTAACAGGGTTGCCAATTTCGGTGAAGAACTTACCGAGTCACAAATTGGACCGAACTTCGCTGAATTGCTGAAAGGTAAATTCATTGAAGAAGCTGGCGAAAAAGAAGTTGAGGTTGAAGAAACCAAAGCTGGTGAAGAGTTTAGTTCTGCCGCTGCCGCTGCTGAGGCTGCTGAAAATGCAGGTTTGAAAATTGGCGAAGTTACCGAAGAACCAACCGTTGACGCCGCCGTGCCTGCTGCTGATGCCGATACCACCGATGCCGCTGCTGAAAATGCCGCTGCCGCTGACGTATCTGCCACCAATGCCGACGCGGTAATTGTTGACGGCGTTGCTACCAATATGCAGTTCGTAACTGCTAAAGGGTTTATTCCAGAAGATTCTAAAATTGACGAGTTGAAAAACTTTGCAAAAGAATACGGCGGTGTTGAACTTGAAGGTGGTAAAAGACCAGAGGTTTTAGCTAGCTTTTTGGTATGGGCTAATTCTGTAACCGTATAACAAACCAACCCAGCTATGTCCGGATTCATACTTGACGCCGCCAGAAAAGATGCTGAATTAATAGTTTCCTCAATTGGTTTTGAGGAAACTATTTTTATAGAAACTAAAGACGGTTCGCTTAAAGTTGAATTAAAAGGGCTAAATTCAAAACATTCGTTAGGCTTTGATGATAATGGTAATTCTGTAAATTCAAAAACTGCACGCATAACCGTTATTGAAAAACACCTTGCCGCACTTAATTACCCAGTGCGTAATTCTGTAACCGGAGAAGTTGATTTAAAGAAACATCGTGTTACCGTAAAGGATTCAACTCTTATTGAAAAATATTACGTTGTTAATGAAAATATTCCGAATGAAACTTTTGGAACAATAACATTAATTTTAGGTAATTATACACCAGCACCAGCAAACTAATGGAAGCAATTATAACCGAACAAATTACGCCTGCTGGCTTTGAAATTGTAAGAGACCGAATAGGTGAAATACTATTTTTAGAACTAACAAAGCAAAAAGAATTATTCCCAGCCAACGTTCCTGAAAAATTAAATATTTTTTCAGAGGCTATAGTGCCGCAAGAAATAACAGAACAGGTATTTATAAACGTGCTTTTGGATTCTGAAGGTTATCCTTCTGAAAACCCAAAAAGCGCAAATGCCAAAACTACATTTTTTGTAGACATTTACACCACTGGTTCAGAAACACCTGAAACGTCTGGAGACACAGTTTCTTCAAACCGCCTGCACAGATATATTCGTTTTTGCAGGTATATTTTAAGAAGCGGAAAATATAGCACTTTGGGATTCGCTAATAATATTATAGGCGGTAAGTCGGTGGAAGGGTTTGAAGTTTTAATGCCAGCGCAAAAAGAAGATTCTGCTTTTACTCGTTTTGCCCGCTTAACTTTTTCAGTTAGGCTTACCGAAAACGAACAGTTATGGCAGGGTATTGCTTTAGCCGGAAACGACACTGGTGTAAAGCTGCAACAAACCGATGACGGTTACAAATATGTATTTGAAAACAATTAAATAAAAAAAGAAAACATGTCAACAACAATTTCAACCGCCATTGGCGAAGAAAGACGTTCTAGAGTTTCTGGCTATGCCATTAATAAGGGCTTCTTTGATAATGACACCCCAAACCTTCCTCAGGTAATTGTTATTTTTGGGGAAGCTAATACTGCAAATCAAGGAACACTTGATTTAAGTAAAAAAGAATTTACAAATGCCGATGATGTTGGTAAGCGTTATGGATACGGAAGCCCACTTCATCAAATGGCAAGGATATTCAGACCTACAGGTTCTGACGGTGTTGGCGGCATACCTACATTGATTATTCCACAGGCTTCTGATGAAGATGCCGAGGCAAGTGAATTCAAATTTACCATTGTTGGTAATGCTACTAAAAACGCCACTCATTCTGTGGTTGTGGCTGGTAGAGAAAACCTTGATTTCTCACCGTACAGCTACTCTGTTAAAGCTGGCGACACACCTACGCAGTTAGCTGCCAAAATTGTAGATGCTATTAACAGCGTGCCGAATTCTCCGGTTGTGGCTGCTGTAGTTGCTGGGGCTGTTTTTACAGTTACCACAAAATGGAAAGGCGAAACCACAAAAGCGTTAAAAGTTACATTTAATACTAATGGCGATGCCGCTGGTGTTACTTATTCAACTACCGACTACACTGCTGGTTCTGGTGACGTTTCTTTGGCTGCTGCTTTTGCACAAATGGAAGAGGACGAATGGAATACTATATTGGTAAACCCTTACCAAATTGGCGCGATTGACCACCTAGCAGAATTTGAAGAATTCAACGGTTTTCCTTTTGATGAAAACCCTACAGGAAGATATGAAGGTAGAATTTTCAAACCATTTATGGCGTTCTTTGGAAGTGTTGCTTCTGTTATCAGCGAATTAACTGATGTTACTGACGCAGATGATAGAAAAAATAACTGTACGAATGTTCTTTGCCCTGCGCCAAATTCGCCAGCGTTCCCGTGGGAAGCTGCTGCCAATGCTGCTCGTCTTTTTGCCCGCACAATGCAGGACACGCCTCACCTTGACGTTAACGGTCAATCTTACCCAGACATGCCAGTTCCGGCAGACGGTTTAATATCCGGAATGTCAGAATATAATAACCGTGATTTATTGGTTAAAAAAGGCTGTTCAACTGTCATCCTTAGTAAAGGCGCGTATCAAATTCAAGATTTGGTAACTACCTACCATGTAGAAGGTGAAAGCCCTTTGCAGTATTCATATTGCAGAAATTTGAACCTTGACTGGAATTTCAGTTTTGCTTACCGCATTTTGGAAAACCTTTATGTTAAAGACCGTGTTTTAGTTCGTGACAACCAAGCCACCGACGTAAAGAAATCAATTAGACCAGTAGAATTCAAAGCTATTGTTTTCGAATTGATTGACGATATGGCTGTGCGTGCTTTAATTGCCGAGCCGGATTTTAGTAAAAAAAGCACTAGAGTTCAAATTTCAGGAACCAACCCTGACAGACTTGAAACTTTTTTACGATACAAACGAACTGGCATTGCCAGAATTGAATCAACCACTGTTGAAGCTGGGTATTAATTTTTAAAAAAAAGAAAAAATGGGAAACTTTTTAGCTGGTGATGTTGCTTCAATTGTGTGCAATCACCCAACTTTAGGAGATTTAAGATTCGAACCAAAAGCAAACGAAAGCTTTAACATCGATAGAGGCGGAATTAGGACTAACGACGACGCGAACATGATTACGTCACAGGGCAAGCCTATTTATCAATTAAACCGCGTTAGATGGAGCGTAGAAGGTCCTATCGCGGTAGACTTTGAAGAAGAAACTGATAACGATGTTAAAAAACTTTCTGCAAGCCCGCAGGAAGGGACTTGGACAATTACCATGCTTACTGGGGTTGTGTATAAAGGAACTGGAAAACCTGTAGGTGATATCCAGCCTGATACCAATACAGCCCAAATGACACTAAAACTGTCAGGCGGTGGGGAATTGGAGAAAATATCATAAATTACTGAAGATTTCACAAAAAAACCCTGCTTAATTGGCAGGGTTTTTATTATATTTGCATAACATAAAAAAACAAAAAAATTATGATAACTGAACAAAACGAAGATTTACCAGAAGGTCACGTTGTTACTGAACAAATGGCTGTTGATTCCATGAAACAAATCATTGAAAAATGGGATGAAAAAGTTAAGGACGACGAACAGGTTAGAGAATTATATCCAGATGTATTACTGGCAATTCAAACAGGTATTTTTGAAATTGACGAAAACCTGAAATCAACCTACAAATTACAAGTTCCGGTACTAAACGACAAAGGCGAAGAATCTTACACAAAAGTAATTTTCAGAACCAGAATAAAACCGAGCGAACTTGCAAAAGTTACAAAAGGGATTAATGTTCAAAAAGAACAATTTCAATATTTATTGAATGTGCTTTCGTTTATTACCCAGCTACCAATTCCAATAATTGACAAATTGTCCAAAAAAGATTACCGAGTTTTGGACCAGATTTCAACTATTTTTTCGTAATTGGTGCGGAGGCGGAAGCCTTGATAATGTCATTAAAACAGTTGTCAGTTCTTTTAACTGGACACCGCACGAAGTTGACAACTGTTTTTGCGACAATTTAGATTTCTTTGGGCTTGTTTACTGGTATGAAGAAATTGACCGTCAGAATAAAAAAATAATTGATAAAAACAAGAAATAAATAATGGGAGCAGCCACGCTTAAAGTACCTACAATTTTCACAGCCGTTGACAGAATGTCAGGGGTTTTTGATAACATGGGAAAAAAAGCGCGCAGCTTCAACGATAAAGTTTCTAATATAGGTAAAGCCGCCGCGATTGGCGGTCTTGCCATTGTTGGGGCTCTGAGTATTGCAACCGCTTCCGCAGTTGGGTTTGAAGACCGAATGGCTGACGTGGCTAAGACGACAGGGCTTTCCGGCAAACCGCTGGACGACTATGGAAAATCCTTACTGGATATGTCAAAACACACTAGAACCAGTATTGAAGAACTTCAAAAAATTGGGGAAATAGGTGGTCAATTAGGTGTTGCCAGCAAAGATTTAATTTCGTTCACAAAAGCTTCAAATCAATTTGCAGTTGCTTTGGGTGCTGATTACGGCGGCGGTGTTGAAGAGGCAGTAAGCCAAGTCGGGAAAATAAAATCCCTGTTTAAAGACACCAGAAGCATGAACATCGCCGATGTAATCACCAAATCAGGTTCAGCAATTAACCAGCTGGGCGCGGTTGGTAGTGGTACTTCTGCCAATATTAACGACTTTATTCTTCGTATAGGCGCACTGCCTGACGCTATTAAACCAAGCTTGACGGCTACGGCTGCTCTGGGTACGTTTTTTGAGGAAGCAGGTATTGATTCGCAAATTGCCGCAGGTGGTTTGTCAAATTTCTTTTTGGTGGCTGGTAAAAACCTGCCAGCGTTTGCCAAACAGATGGGAATGGGAACTGCTGCTGCAAAACAACTTTTTGAAAAAGACCCTACCGCCTTTGCTGCTAAATTTGCCACTAGCATAAAATCACTTTCTCCTGATAAACTTGCCGTGAAGCTGGATGACCTAAAAATCGGTTCTCAGGAAACGATAAAGGTTTTAGGTGCTTTGGGTGCTGGGACTGAAAGATTAACAGAATTACAGGGTGTTTCTGCTGATGCGTTTGCAAAAGGAACAAGCCTGCAACAAGAATACAACACCAAAAACGCTACAACCGCCGCCAAACTTAAAATCGCTAAAAACAATATGGAAGCGTTTTCTATTACGGTAGGAACGCAGCTTTTACCGATACTTAGTAAGCTTATTGAAAAAATTACCCCTATAATTGATTTAATTGGTAAGTGGATTTCAGATAACCCAAAACTCGTTGACGGCGTGCTGTTATTAGCCGAAGGTCTTGGTCTGGTTTGGGTTGGCGCAAAACTGGTAAATCTATGGACGTGGCTGGCTTCAACTGCAATGGGTGTAATGGGCGCGGCTTCCGGAACTGCTTCTATAGCTATTGGCGGGAACGTCGTGGCTATGACTGCTTATAAAACCACTGCTGCCCTCATGACCGCCGGAACATGGCTTATGACTGCGGCTCAATGGGCTTGGAACGCTGCCATGACCGCCAACCCGATAGGGCTTATTATTGTTGCTATTGCGGCTTTAATTTATTTGGTAGTTGAAATGATTGAACACTGGAACGAATGGGGTTCGGTGGTTGCTATTTTTATGGGACCTCTTGGATTGGTTATTTCCATGATTGAATCTTTTAGAAGGAACTGGGAAATGGTTAAAAAAGCATTTTCAGAAGGCGGTATCCTTGAAGGTTTAAAAGCCGTTGGACGTGTTCTTTTAGACGCTATATTACAGCCAGTTCAATCACTATTGGAAATGCTGGCTAAGATTCCAGGATTGGGTGATTTAGCAACTGCTGGGGCAAACAAAATAAAAGAAATACGACAAAGCCTTGACGTTAATATGGCTGGTGATGATAAAGAAGTTTTGGACAGCCCAGCGCAAACCACTTCTGACGCAGCTAAAAACGGAAAACTTGATGTAAATATTAACGATGCTGGTGGAAATGTTAAAGACACCAAATACAAAGGAAAACTTGATGTCGGCGTGAAAACGACCAGCACATATAATAACGGCTCTGGGGGCGATTGGTAAAATGATAACTAAAGATATTCTTCTATACGAAAATGGCGACGGTGGTCAATTGGATACTTCTAACAATGATATCCAATTAACCGAATTATTATACCAGCAGGTTTATATTTGTTTATTTGGCGGTAATGTTGAAGCGGTTACAAAAGGCAATGAACTTGAAAGCGAATTAAGAAATGACTGGTGGGGAAACCCTTTATTTTTTAAAGACAAAAAGAACAAACAATTTAATTCAGTTACCGAAAAAACACTTAACGAAACTGTTTTAAACCCAGCCGGAAGACAAACAATAAAACGCGCTGTTGAATCTGATTTACAATGTTTATCAGGAATAGCAAAAACCGAAGTAACTATAAAATTACCCAGCAGTTCAAAAGTTGAAATTTTAGTAAGGCTAAAACAACCACAAAACGAGCAAGACGTAACGCTTCAAATAATTTGGAGTAATGCAAGAAAAGAACTTATAACATTCAAAACAATATGAGCGCACCTTTACCAACACTGGAAGAATTATATCAGGGTTTAGCCAATGACTTAAAAAGCAAATTAAACCTTTCTGATGCTGATTTGAAATTGGTTGCCGATGCGCTTTCTGCTGTGCTGGCTGGTCAATTTAAACTAGCTTATTTATTGGTCGCAGATAATAGAAGTAATTTGTTTCCAGACACTGCTGATTTAGCCGAGGATGGTGGTGAATTAGAGCGTTTGGGTGCTATTTACTTAAACAGACAGCCACGCCCTGCAACTGACGGAAAATACATGCTGGCATTAACTGGTCAGGCTGGAAGTATAATCAGACAAGGCTTAACCTTTAAGTCAAACGAAAATTCACAATCTCCTGGAAGTTTATTCATTACCGATAACGAATACGAGTTAACTGGTGTTGATGATTTTATTTTGGTTAGAAGCTTGCAGGGCGGAATTGATTATTCTTTGTCGGTAGCTGACGAACTTACAATTACCGAGCCTGTTATTGGTGTTAACCAAACGGTTACTGTAAATTCAATAATCGAACTACCTATAGAAAGTGAAACTATAGCTGCATATCGTAAAGCTATTATTGACGCAATTCAATTAGAACCGCAAGGTGGTTCAAGAACAGATTACCGCCTTTGGGCTGCCGATGCTGCTGGCGTGCGTTTGGTTTACCCATACGTTAAAGAAAGTGACGCAGGGGTCGTTCAGGTTTTTGTGGAAGCTACAAAAATTGATTCTTCTGATGGTAACGGAACGCCGACACAATTCATTTTAGATGACGTAGAGGACAAAATTTTGTTTGACCCTGATATTACCATACCTTTAAACGAACGCGGGCGCAGACCTATACAGGCTGGCTTAGAGGTGCTGCCTATACAGTTAAAGCCAGTTGATATAGAAATTATTAATATGCAGGTTACTGATGCTGCTACACAGGCGGCAATCGTTGAGAATTTAACCATTTATATTGAAACCGTTAGACCGTTTATTGCTGGTGCAGATTTAGCCAGAAACAAAAACGATATTTTGAATTCTGCACGTTTACAGGGGGTTGTATTTGATTCTTTAAATTCCGGCAATTATTTTGACGATTTAAAGATGTTTGTTGACGGAAACCCAATTAATTTATTTACATTTGCTGGTGAATACATACCATATTTAAGAAATATAACTTACACAAATGTATAACAAAACGATAGCCAGCACCCAGCACGGAATCAACACCCCTTACGGTGCAAATACCCCGCACAGGTATCCTACAAAAACCAGCACGGCTTCCGATTTGCTTTCTGTGGTAGACCAACTTTACCCAACTGGACGGGCTTGGAATATGCCTGAAAACGGTTTGTTGAGTGCGCTGCATTCTGCTTTGAATATTAGTTTTTTACGTCTTATTGAAGATTCGGCAGCAGTTATAAATAATAATATTCCAGACAATGAATTGTTTGAAGAAAACGATTGTGATTTATGGGAATATCGTTTAGGTTTAATTTCAAACCCTACTTTATCACTTACCGAAAGACGCAGCCTTATTTTCAATAAAATGGGTTATCCGAATAATATAAAAGCCAGACAAAGCGCAAGCCATATTCAACACCAGCTTAACCAAAGCGGGTTCAACGTTGGTGTTTATGAAAATGCGTTTTACGATGCTTTTGGAAACAGATTTTACAAATTACCTAGCGACATAATTGCAGGCGGTTTAACTTCTACACAGCACGGATGGACAACGCAGCACGGCGGCGGAACCCAGCATGGGAGCGGTGGTTATGAAGTTATCGCGAATAGCCTTCAAGAAGGTGAAAGTTATAACGTTGGCGGGCTGAGTAAGTTGTGGTCAACTTTTTTTATAGCTGGTCCAGATTCTATTTACGACACGGCTATAATTCCATCAATAAGAAAAACAGAATTCAGAGAACAGGTATTAAAATTAAAACCAGCGCACACAGTGGCGTTCGTTTTTATAACTCATTAACGAAATGGCAAGAGACAAGGCATTACAGGCTAATATTGACGGAAGTGATTTAGTCAATTACCCAAATAAACGAATTAGAAATAATTCAGGAGTTGGTGACGGTACACCAGTTGATGAAATTGTTTATGGCGACATTCACGAATTCACCGCTAAATGTATGCGTGACGCTAAAATGACTTATAATGGTCTGCCTGACAATGTTACCAATGGGTATCAGTTATATGATGCCATGATGTCGCTAGCTGGAAAAAACGACCTTATCAAGCCTGTTAGCGTTTTCAATCCTACGACGTTGCTAATACCTGTGCATTTACTGGCTTTAAAGCTTGACGAGCAAATAACGTTCAGGGCGGCTGCTGATTCTGACCCTGCATTTGTGCTGGTTAAAGGTTCTAACGGAACTACGAAAACACTTGTTATAACAGGAAGCTGGAAAGCTGGCGATAAAGTAAGGCTTATAAATAATAACGCCAATATTGAAATGGCTGGGCTGTACGATTCTGCAAATGTAGATAATCTTCCAAGCCGTTTAACAAACCTTGAAAACAGCATAGGTGTAATGCTTGAAAAATTAGCAGTTTTCCAAGCTGACGGAGCAATGGTGTTCTGGAACAAACCCGCTGCTGCCATTCCCGCAGGCTGGCAAGAAGTTGTCAACTGGCGAGGTCGTATGCCAGTGGGTATGAATCCGGCTGAAACAAGTCCTGGAAATCCAGTAGACCCTGAATTCTTTGCGCTTGGTCAACAAGGTGGTTCTAAGAAAAAAACAATTTTAGAAGCAAACCTACCTAAACACCATGTTAAACTATTAGTTCCTGGAAATGCAGGTATGCACGGCTCAGATACTTTCCAGCCAGATGCTAATTCAGGAGTTGCTGTTCGTGGTTCTTCTGGTGGCGATAACGATTATTGGATTCAAAAACCTTTGGTCGCTGGGGCTGCTACAATAGGGAAATCTTCGGAAGTTGGTAACGACGTTCCTCAAGACGTTTTGAACCCTTACAGAACTGTAATATTTATCGAATATATAAATTAACAAGAAATGAAAAGTGTAAAAAGCGCAGGTTTAATTCATGATAATGATTACGCCAAATTCCCAGAAGGAACAATAAAAAACGAAACGCCAACCGCAGAAGGAACGGCGGTTGTTCGTGAATTGTACGGCGACCCGCTGACAAATATTTACGCAATATTAAAAGACCGTGGAATTGCATTAAATAACCTTGAAGACAATGAATTAAACGGATACCAGCTTTTGGATGCTTTGCGTTTACTGGTAAACGAATTAAACGATGTTGAACAGATTTTAACCATTGACGCAGGTTCTTGGAAAATTGGTTTGGATTTTACACTATTGCCTGAAAAATATATTCTTTTTGCAAAAGCGTCCGAAAACTTTAACCCAGCATTGACATTTATAAAAGGCACAGCCGGAAACGATTATCCTTTTATTGCGGTTGGCGGGTTTGTGGCTGGTAATGAATTAATGATTGTTCTTAGTGAAGCTGGCAGCGTTGCTTATAATTTGTCCGCTTTAGGCATTAATTCATCACCTAATGAGTTATTTACGCCGTTTGGCACACCTTTACAGTTTATGTCGTTAGCTGGCAAAATATGGTATCAAGAAGACGGAAAAATATTTTCTGACAAACCTGAAATTTACGATATACAGGCTAGAATAAGCGAAAAAGAAGCAGCACCAAATTTAATACTTTTACAAACAATTATAATAAAAGGAAATTTCTTATGTTTATCTTTTGACCCAGACAATGAAATATATTTTTTCCATAAAATACTAGAAGATTTTTCTGACATGGTTTTAATGGAAATTGATGTTGACTTAAATCCTGGAACGGTTTATGATTTGCACATGTACGCAGGCACAGACACATTATACCTTTCAAACGATTCAAACAACACCCCTGACGATTATAAATTTTCTGAACATTTTGTAGATTTTGTAAACAACACTATTTCTATAGTTTCAAGCTTCCAATTAAATGAAGATTTCAGGAATACCACTAACGCTGTAATTGTTGGAAAGGAAAAACTTTACACGCTTGTAAACGGTGAATTAACTAGGTGGGATTTTGACGGGAATGTAACGATTATAAATACTTTTAATTCTTTTGTTGGTGTGTTGTTTGATGTTGCTGGCAGTGTTTACCATTCTGTTAACGGCGTGGCTAAAAAATGGGAATTACTTTAAAACAGGTATGCGGCTGTTCTTTTTGGTTTTTTTTGTTTCCAAATTGTTATAGCCGCATATTCTTATAAAAATAAAATGAGCAAAGTTGAAGTAAATAGCGAAGCATTAAGGAAATGGACTTCAAACCTAGAGAAGCTGGGAAAAGCCGATATGCCTGTTGCTGTGCGCGCTACGCTTAACGGTGCTGCATTTGATGTAAAAAAAAACACTCTAGGCAGGTCTGCAAAGGATAATTTTAAACATTTAAAGCGTGAAACCTTTTTTAAGAAGTTTAGCGGTGTCGATAAAGCAAACGGCTTAAATATAATGACCATGCGCGCCACTGTAGGAATGCTTGACATGGGGCAAGCTACAGCCCGAGCAGCGGTTTCAAATATGACGAAACAAGAAATTGGCGGTCAGGTTGACGATGGGCTGGCTTACCTTAAAGCTGCCAGAGGTAGCAATATAAACGGAAGTGTTCGTCGTGAAAATTACTACAACAAAGACAAGGTAATTTCTGGGCGCAGCAAAATAGGCAGGAACAAAGGCAGCCGGAAAAGTAAGTTTGTAGCTAGGGCGTTTCGTTCGTTAAAAGAAAATAAGCCAATGTTTATAAATAGCATGAAAGGCAATTTCTTAATGAAGGTAATGTCAATTCATAAAAGCAAAGATGGCAGGGTAAAAATAAAATCAAAACTGCTTCTAAAGGTAAGAACTTCGGTCAATATTCAGGCGACGCATTTCATGGAAGAAGCTGCCGCCAAAACAACCAAAAAATTACCAGCAATGTTTATAAACGAAGCGCAAAAACGAATTAATAAAAGGATGAAATAATGAGTTGGCAAGACAGAATTGACAATATAAAATTTAGCATTACCACTGGTGATGGAAAAATATTTTATCCGCTTTTGGGTAACGCAGAAAAAAGCACAGATTTTAATACTTCTGAGTTTGATTATATTGATATTGAAGGTACTGAAATAGGTAGAAAAAAAGCAAAGGGCGGTAAATTCCCGCTGGTGTTTTATTTCGAAGGTGATGATAATATTGAACAAACCGAAGCTTTTGAGAAATCTGCTAAGGATAGTCGTTTATGGGTTGTTGTGCATCCTTTTTATGGCGAAATTAAAGGACAACCTTTGTCACTGGGGCGTAATGACTCCGCGTTAAATACTACGCAGGTAACGGTAGATTTCTGGGAAAGTATTGACCGGAAGTTACCGAAATCAGAGGTGGCGGTGCGCGAGCAGTTGACAGCCATGACCGTCAATCAAATCGGTTTAGCCTCAACCAGTTACGCGTCTGCTCAATTAAAAACTTCAGATTTAAGGAAAGTAAAAAGTAATTTAGAAAAAACTTCTGCAAGGTATGAAAATTCAGTAACTAATGAAAATTTTCAAAAGTTTAAAGAATTAAAAAGTAATGCCGAAGCTGCTGTAGATAAATTACTTACCAACCCAGCAGACGCCATAACTCAAATCGGTGCTTATATACAGTTCGCCACCAGTATTGAAACTTCGGTTGTTGAACGTGTTGAATTGTTAAAACACATGTATAATGACACGCTTGAAATAATTGAAATCGTGGCGCGTTTAAGCGACAAGCTGTTTTTTGAATCGGTAGGTAGTTTTGTTATTTCTGCAATTTGTAATACTTCTTTATTCGCCAAATCTGGCGACTATGTTACCAGAAATGAAATAGAAGAAATAACAGCTGAAATTTCAGATATATACTCACATTACCTGCTTACCATTGACGCCGCCCAAACCAATACAGTTACCGACGCATTTAGCCCAGATTTCGCCACGCAGACAAACTTAAATGCGCTGGTAAGTGCTACGCTGGTAAACTTGTTTAATCTGGCTTTTGACGCCAAACAGGAAAGAACTGTGCAGGTAGAAAAAGACACCAATTTAATTATTCTGGTTCATAAATATTTAGGGCTTGATGCCAACGACCAAAACATTGAATCGTTTAGGAATATAAATGGAATAAGAAACAAAAACGTGTTTAAAATTAAACAAGGCAGAACAATAAAATACTTCGTATAATGAAAATTAAAATCGGCGGTAAATATTTCATTTATTTTAATGGTTTTGCAGTGGTGCAGAAGCTGGATTCTGTGGCTTCTACTTTTACGTTTGTGGCTAGGTTTGACCCGACCGACAAAGAAAGTCGAATAATGTTTAAGCCGTACAGTTATCCAGATGTTGAAGTTTATACAGATGAAGGAAAATTGCTTTTAACTGGCAGTATTGTAACGCATGAATTCAATTCTGATGCTGCGCCAAAACTGGTAAAAGTTTCAGGATATTCTGCTGGTGGAATTTTAGAAGATTGTCAAATACCGCTGGCAAATTACCCGCTTGAAAATTTACAGGGTAATTTAAAAGACATTTCTAATAAGCTTTTAAAAATATTTGATTTAAGTTTAAAAATTGATGCTTCTGCTGCAAAGGAATGTTCTTTGAATTATGAAAAATCAGTTTGCGAACCTACCGAAACAATAAAAGAATATTTATCAAAGCTTGCCAGCCAGCGTAATGTCGTAATGAGCCACGATATTAACGGAAATATCATATACTTTAAACCAAATATTAACGCCAAATCAAAATATTATTTCACAGACGAAAACACTGTAGACATGGCGTTAACAGCAAACGGTCAAGGCTTACACAGCTCTGTTTCGGTTATTAGGCAGCCCAGTCATGGCAATAGCGGCGTAGAAACAAAAGACACCGTAAATATTACCCTGTGTAAAAAACACCGAACCAGCGTGAAGAAAATGTCTTCCGGCGAGGATACCAATACGGCGCGTGCTGTTAAGAGTGCTATGGCAGCAGAACTTAAATCGCTGGGTGTTCGGGTTAGCCTTTCTGAATGGCTTGAAGATATAAAATGCGGCGATATTGTGGATATTCACAATCATGAAATTTACCTGTTTTACAGGGTGCGTTTTATTGTTACCGAAATAGAATACCAACAAAACCAACAAGAAAAAACAATGGATATAACTGTAATGCTTCCCGAAGCCTTTACAGGTGATATTCCAAAAAATATATTCGATTATGATGACAACGTCAAAAGTAAAGAGCTGCACCATTAACCAACGCGGCGGGCGTGATATAAAAGTTGAACAATATGGCGCGAAAACCGCTTTAGAAGTTGCTCCGTTTGGCGAAGATTCGGTTCCTATGGAAAACATGACCGCAATTTACGCCAATACAGGAACGAACGGCGAGCCTGTGATACTTGGTTACATAAACGAGAGCCAAATGGCTCAAACAGGAGAAAAACGCCTTTATTCTTTAAAACCAGATGGCTCGTTAGGTGGCTGGGTTTGGATAAAAAATGATGGCACTATGGAATTGAGCGGAAATGCTGACAACTTGGTCAGATGGGAAAAGCTTAACGCAGCTGTTCAGCAGCTGGCAATTGATTACAATATTGAACTTCAGAAAATTTCTTTAGCTATTGCGGCGGTTGGCGGTACTTACACAGCCATGACCGTCAATCCGAATATCACACCAGCAAAGGTCTTAGAATTGAAATGTTCCTAAAAATATAACTTGAAGTTATTAATTTAGGAACATTTGGTTTTTTAATTTTGGAAATGGCTTTACGCCTCTACAATTTCGGCTGACTGGCTATAGGTAGCACAGCTGTTAATCGCGTTGTCTAGGTCAACTTCTGTTTTTAACATGTTTCCAGTTAAAATAATTTCGCCGTTTTGTGCTTTTAAAACAAAATAAAGTTTTTTGTTTTTTGCAATTCTTTTTTCGTAGTTTTCGTACAGTTTACCGTTTAAACGAACAGAGTCTATACCATTGGTGCAGCCCTGTTTTGTTTCGTACGATTCTGAACGACCTACATGAACGCCGTCTGGCGTTACTAAGCTGAATTTGTGTTTACCCAGCTTTTTTTTAACCTCGAATTTTGGATTCATTTTATTTATTGGTATTTGTGTTTCCGGTTGGATTACCACTTGTTAAAAGCCCGCCGCAGGTACAAACCTCACAGCTGCCATTGCATTGTCGTTTTTTTGTTTTCATGGTGTTTTGTTTTTGAATTAAGCAAATGTAAGTCAAATTACATTACCAAAATTAACGTCATGAAATTTTAACAAAATTTTAACATTTAAAAGTCTACAACTAAATCCTTTTCCTTAACCATTAAAATTTCACAAAGCTTGGTTATAAGGGTTTGATTTTTACGCAAAAATCCTTTTTCTTCGCTGCGATAAAGTACCATATAAATATTGGTAACTCCTATTTCTGATTCATTTAAGAACGTGGATAGGTGCTGTCGGTCGGTGATTGTTGGTTTGCCAGCCTTCATGCGTTTTGGATTACCGATAATAAGGCATTTCTTTAAATCTAGTTTCTTTTTCTTTGGTTGGGGCATTGTTTCTAAAATTTAATTGTTTTGGTTTTTTGTACTGCCAGTATTGCTCTAACTTCTTTTGTCGTAAAACCTTTGAAGTCAAATTCAAAACATGCCAGCGCGTCTTCTTTGTTGGTGCATAATCGCCAGTGACCGCCTTGACCCTCTAACGTTTCGCCCCATTCTACCTGAGCCTCTACCGTATGTCGCTCATGCCTGCTGCCAACAACTTTCAGTTCAACACCTATAAAAATAGTGCTGCGCAAATCAAGTCCGTTAATTTCAAAATATATAAGGTCTGAAACGCCTTTATATATTCCTTTAGCTTTTGCCTGCATGGCTTGAAGGGCGTGATTTCGCTCATTTGCTGGGTGAAATAACTGACCCCTCTTTTGCGGGTGCTGCTGGCTATGCGCTAGAACAACACCCGATAAAAGTTGGTCTTCTGTCATGGTTAGAATGGTAAATCGTCGTGTTCTTCTTCGTTAAAAACAGTACCACCACCAGCATCACCAGCAGCATCATCGCCACCGCCGGAACCCCAGTCTTTTACATTTCCTAAAATAGGAGAAAGTTTTTTACTGTCTTCTTTTTGTTCTGGTGTCATTTCTTTCCAAACCTTTGAATCAATTGTTTTTGCAATAAACCCATTCTGACCGTGTTCGTTTTGCTCGTCGTTTATTTGCAGGTTAACTGGCATGTAAATTGGCGATACACCATCTTTTTCTTTTCCTACTACAAGCATGTTCGCTTCAATAGGAATAAACAAGCCTTTAATCATGCCTGTTTTGCCTTTTTTTTCTAAAATAACGTGTTGCAATTTGGTCAAAGCCAAACTTCCTGATAATTTTTTAATTGCCATTTCTATTTATATTTAAAGTTAAAAATTCATTTTAAAAAGGCAGGTCATTCTCTGGGAATGCTGGCTGCGTTGCTGGTGCGGTTGGTAGGTCGAATTCTGCTATTCCTACAACTTCGTAAACCGTATCAATATTTTCAATTTCTGGCGTAGTACCTACCAACTCATTTTCTTTATCGGCAGGCATGTCAAAAACAAAAGTAACCACTTCGTCAACTTGGTTTTCAAGTTCTGTTTCTAACATTCTTTCTACACCGCTTAAATCATCATCACCATCTTTATATTCCGTAATTACACCCACTGGCTCAATTACCAAATCACGTTCCTTGAATTCATCAAGTATATTGAAAAACACGGTGCGCAAATTACCACCTTTTTCATTCCATTCAGCAATTACCGCCTCAGCAATTTCAATTCGCTTTATCATGGCGTTTTGGTGGTTTTGGCTGCGCTCAACTTTTTGGAAACTTACTTTGCATTCCTGCATCCATTGTTCCATGAATTCCATTATGTTATCAGCGCGCAGGTAAATGTCAATATTTGCTGGTGGCTCGGCAACTGCATAAATAGTATAATTCACTTCCCACGCTTCCATCTGTGCCTGACTTTGCCAGAAGTCCATGCTTTTGTCATCCATCATTTCAAAGGTACGTTCGTAATGTGTACCCCAGCTGGTGCAGGCTTTCATTTCTACAGAAAACTCTACTTTTTGTTTAAGTATTTCCAAAGCCACTGCGTCTGATGACGAACCTGAATTTTCAGCGACTTCGCTTTCTTTAAACCCTACCAGTTTTAATTCTAAATGCGGGTAATGTTCTGCGAACCAAATTTTGCAGGCTTCAAAAATAAGCGGCTCAACTTTTGTTCCGTATGCCATTTGCTTATTAGAACCGCCCTCGATATACCTTCCGGTTTTTCGCTCCATGGCGGTTTCATAAATTGCTTTTATAGCACCTTCGGAAAACATGTAAATTTTATTTTTGTCATTCCAGCTTAACCGACCGCCTTTTGGGTTGCAAGACATTAACGCCTTGCGGTTTGAGCCTGTCCATTTTCCGTGTCGTAAAACGCGCCAAATTTTATTCCGCTGTAAAGATTCTTCTTTAAGGTCAACTGGCTGGTCGTTGTTTGTTCCGTAATCGTACCCAGTTTCATGAATAGCTAATTCAATGTTAACTTCTTCTTCGTCGTCTTCGTAAAGTTCTATATTATTATGGCTGCTCATCTTTTTTCTTTTCTTCAAGTTGGTAATTAGCTGCAAAATCTTTACGGGATAGGTTTCGTCCGAAAACGTTTCCAAGAGTCATGAGCGCGTTGCTTATAGCTGCAGACCTTGCGTTTGGACCGTTGTATTCCAGCGAATTGGTAATTTTGCCGACTGGGAACTTACTGGCTGCGCTACCTGCTTCCATCATAGCTGGCTTAAATGCTGTGCCAGTCATTATTCTTTGCTCTGCATGAGGATAATCCGGCAAATACTGTATCGTAACAGTACACATCATTTCGTTCACAAAAAGGTCATAATGTTCACGAATAACATCAAACTCACGGAATATCTTATCTGCCAACGCTTGTTGATAAGGAAATGGCAAATAAGTACTTTTGCGCCCGCCGCTTAAATCACGAGTTTTTGTCCAGCTTTTTTTCGGTGCTTTATTCAAAAATGATTTATAATCTTCTAAATCTTTAAAGAAGTGTTTTAATTCAATTTCGTCCGGATTGTTGTTGTCTGACATGGTTGGTTATTTGGTACAAATGTAATATATTTTAAGCTGCTTCAAATACGGTTTTGCAATAATTTTGCGCTTTTTCTATGGTTTGTTTACCCCAGTTGTTAAATTTGCCGTAATTTTCAATTTCTTCAAGTTTTCCGCGCTGGTAAAGCTGTCTCCAAAGCCACGCCATTTGATGTTTCTTAATGGTTCTGTATTTTTCAAGTTCTTCCCAGTCCATTTCTTTAAACGATTTAGCCTTTAAACTGATGCCGTTTTCGTCTTTTACCTCATCTAGAATGAGCTCTACGTCTTTTGGCGGTGCTTTGTCGGGGTATTTGTAACCACAAAACGGACAAAGCGTGTAGCTGGCATGAATTAACCGTCTGCATCCTTTTTTAACATCGTTGCCGCTTGGTATTGGTTTTCCTGTTTCTGAATGACCGCATTCTTTTACTGGTGCTACACCTGCGCCGCTGCTTCCTGTTTCGTGCCAAAGGCTCCAATTCCTGTTATCGTCGTAACCGCCCAAACGTTCTTTATTTGCTCCGAAGTCTAAAACTAAAAACGAATCCTTATTTTCAAACAACCTTGACCCGCGCCCAATCATCTGCAGCCATAGCGTCATCGATTTTGTTGCACGCATAACCGCCACCACTTCAACACTAGGTTCGTCAAAGCCTTTTGTCGCGATATCCACGTTTACCAGTATTTTAAATTCATCGGCATGAAACCCGTCAAACACCTGCTTTCTGGTTCCGGAATGTTTATGGTAATTTTCTTTATAAAAGCGATAAGCTTTCATTTTTTCGTTATACTTTTCTTCATCGGCTTGTTTCTGCTCACCAAACAAATCACGTTCCGGCAGAGGCTTTGGTTCGCCAACTTCGCTGCATACAAATTTCGCAGCATAGCCCGCCTCGTTTAATTGAATTGTGGTTTTAATGGCGGTTTTAACATCGGCACAGAAAACAATCATTTTCTTTCCTTCGGCAAATTTACGATAATTGTGAACTATACCAGCGTAAAGCTTCACTTTATCAAACCTGTTAGCCATTTCTCTATTATTATAGTCGCCAGTGCTGCTGTCGGTTTTTACACCTTCCATTTCAACACCTTCAATCTTCATAATATCGCAGTTAAGCAGGTAGCCTTTTTCAATAAGGTCTTTAGGTTCGCCGCCACGAACTAAGCGTTCGTAATCCAACCCCAGCTGACGCATGTTTCCGGTACGGCTGGGCGTGGCTGTAAAGCCGATTACTATTTTGTCTTTAAGTATTCCGTCTTCAAACAGGTAATTGAATTCCTGAATATGCGCCTCGTCAATAATAACCAAGTCAATATCATTGGTTATAAATTCACGCCATTCTGGCAGGTTTATTCTATTGCGCAGGGTTTGGGACATTGCTACAAAAATATTTTTTCTGTAGTCAATAAATTTGTTTCCTGATTTTATGTAAGCGCAATTGATTCCAAACTTACCTATTGAACCGCCTGCCTGTTTAAGTAATTCTTCACGGTCGGTGATGATGAGCACCCGCTTGTCTTTATTGGCAGCAGACAACGACATGTATGAAAATACAACTGTTTTTCCGCCACCAGTCGGCAGCTGGTAAAGTACATGTTTTACTTTTTCACGCAGTACCGCTTGAATTTCCTTAACGCCTTTTTCTTGGTAGTTTCGTAAATTAATCATTTAGCATTACAGGCATTAAAATTCCAATAATAGGATGATTTTCATTTCCGTAACGTTCCTCTGATTTGAATACTATACCCCTGTTAGGCGAGAATAATATCATTTTTGCTGTGCCTGTTATTGTTGGCGGAAATGCGTCGCAAAGGCGTTTCATTAAGCGGGTATTTATGCCAATTTTGTCAACTGGCTGGCATGCGGCTTCGACTAACATAATACCTTCGTAAGCTGGGTATTTTTCATCAATATACCTACAGCGGTAAACCAACTCACCAAGCCAGTAAACCTCAGCGAATTCATCACTTAATTTATATTCAAGTTCGGCTTGAACGTTGTCAATAAATAGTCGTTTGCTGGGCGGTGGTATTGCCTGCATGTATCGGCGGGTGTCAAAGTAAGAAATTGGAACAATTCTACCTCTATCTTCTGTTTCTTTTACCACAATGTCAATCGGGTAAGTAAATATAATATGCGCGTCAGTTCCAACTAAACAACTATTTACAAAGTCAATAAACACGCCTGCCATAGCTGGGCGCAAATCGTCAGTTCCGACAATATTTTTCAAACGCAATGCGTTTACTTCGGTTGGGTTTTTGAATTCAAAAGTCATGTTATTCTATTGGTTTTAGGTTGTGGAATACTTCACCGTTTTCTATTAAAATTTCTCCGTCTTTTAATTCTGTTTTGTCAAAATCACCTGTCCAGTTAACAAACAGCCATAACCCTAGTTCTTCTGACATACGGTCTAGCAGTGCTTTTGTTTTGTTGTCAATCGGAACTTGGTCAATCCACAGGTAAGGAAGCGTTTTAACTTTTTTGTTAAGCAGGTATTTTTGAACCAGCAGACAAATCATCGGTTTTTGGGTGTCTGAATAAGCCGAAAGCTTGCGCAGGGTTTTGTCTGGATTGTTAAAATATTCAACATCGTAAGAACCGTCGTACATTAAGTAAAGGTCATTACCTTTGGCAACTTTACTTCCGTCTTCATCAGTTTCGTATTCAGGGCAAATAAACAGTCCTTCTACACCAGTGCTGATGTCGGTAAGCTTCATGAAGTAATCTTTATTCAAGCCTTTAACGAAGTCGTTAGCCTCGCGCCAATCATGGAAAGCGTTTACGGCTGCTGCTTCTTTATTGTATTCAATAAGGTTTTGCAGTTTGGTTTCTTTACCTTCTAAAATACCTTGTTTTTTAGTTACATCGGCTTCTCCAAGTGGTTTAGCATTTACAGCAGCATAGTCAGTTCCGATTTGTCGATACTGGGTAAGCAGGTCAAATATTTCTTTGTTGTCTTTAAATTCTTCCGGTAAGCTGGTGCAAGTTCCTTTTTCGTTAAAAACCAAAACAGAATTCAATTCAGCAGGTTCCTCTTTAGGTAACTGGGTGCGAATAGCCGACAGCTGTTTAATGGCAGCCTCGTCATTACCTAACAATTTTTTAAGCAATTCAAGAATATCGTTACACCAGCCCTCTGAGTTCTTTTTGCGTTCTTCTACTTTGGCGTTTGCTGCCTGAATAGGTTTGTTGGTTTCAATAATGGCGTCATTTGCCAAACGCAGTTTATCTTTAAGTTCCGAACCCGATAAACGCAGTGCGGTAAGTTCTTTTTCTTTGGCAACTTCTGGGGATTTTTTGTCGGTTTCTATTTCGGCTTTAAGTACCGCAATAGCATCCTCTAATTCTTTGGTTGGTTTTGGTTGTTTGCGGTCGTCAAAATCAATTCCTTTTTTAAGCATGTCGTCAGCTATTCCGCCAACTTGTTTACGCAGCATGTCTTTAACATTTCGCTGTTCTTTTGCTTTTTCAATTTGGTCAATAATACCGCCTACATATTTTGGATGAGCCTTGTCAAAAATAACGCCCTTTGCAGCTAATTCCTGAGAATAAAGCTCTAGAAGGATATTTCTTACAGTGGTTGGGTTTTGGCTTGTTAGTTCGTTTAATCGCCAAGTTAAAGCCGTCTGAAGAGTTTTTAGGTATTTGGCGGGCGTGGCTTTTTCGCCGTCAATTACTGGGTTTTCAATTTTGTTTCCATCGGCGTCAATCATGTATAACACATAAACCAATTCACCCGCTGCATTTGTCTTGCAGCCAACAAACAGATTCTTATCGCCGTCAGCCAGCTGGGTAACTAAGTTGATGTCTCCATAAAGCGATTTATCCTGTAAAGTTGCACTTCCTTGAGTACCCAGCCTCAAAGCGTTTTGCATGGTGGTTTTTCCGGCTCCGACTTCACCTTTTATCATTACCAACCTGTTTTCTTCGTTGAACTGTAATTCACAGGCTTTAAGCGCGCCAAATTGTTCAACAACCGACAACCCTATTATTCTAACTTGTTTGTCGTTACTCATTATTTTTGGCTATTTTTAAATTCCATAAAAGGAATGTCTTTTTGACACATTTTACCTTCGTAATCGGCTACAGGTTTTTCTGAAAGTTCACCAATGTAAAAACCGTATTTTATTGCATCTGGGCTGGCTTCTCCGTAAAGAGCCATCAGAACTTCTTGTCTTTCTTCGGGCTGTGAACTGCCAGCAGTCATCCCGTCACCTACTTGAAATGTCATCATGATATTAAACTTTAAAGATTATTGAAATTAGGCTTCTGCCTATTAAGTAAATTGCTACAACGGCACAGAAAATCAACTGGGGTTTTCTGCGAATAGAGTGTCGTTTCATGCTGGTTTTTTTGTTTTTACAAATGTAATTGTAATTACATTATAATTATTGATTATTTGAATTTTAACAAAATTTTAACAGTCTTTATATTTGATGCCATAACTGTCGGCAACCCATAAAACGGAACTGAAATTAAAGTTCTTTAAGCGTTTGCACTGGTCGAATTTTTCGTCACAGGCTTTGGGGTTGTAATCTGGATGGAACTGGCTTAACCTACGGAAGTATTCACGTCCGTCTTCGCCAAATTCAAAGGCAAGCCCGCCGCCAACTTTATACCAGTCTTCGTAACTGGAAGTTATATCAATCATATTTTTTTCTACCAGCGCACAAATTTTTCTAACCTTGTCAACGTTGTTTAGTATTTCACGAGCCCGCGTTTGCTGCTGGCTGTAGTCTGGCTTTGTAGCGGTTGACGGTTGTGGCTGGCTGGCTGGCTGTGGTGCTGGTTCCTGCTTTGGCGGCAGTTTAAAATAAGTCGCTTTAGGGTTTAAATAAGCTTCTTTGTCAACTGAAAAAAACCTTAAACGCGTGTAATCCTTACAGGCGTTGTCAATATTTATTCCTACATGCGCCAAAGAATTTTGAAAGTGCTCAAAATAGTCTGCGAGGCGTTCTGCGTCATCAATTCTTATTATTGCATATACACCATCGCCACCGACAGAATATCCTGTATAAAGGACGCTAGGGTGCGCCATGAACATTTCTTTTACCAGCAGCATATCTGCGCAGCGGTTACTCTTATTCTTTTTTGATTTCGCAAACCTGTCAACATCAATAGAAATTAATCTATTTTTTAAAAGTATGTTTTCTAGATTCCGTATGTTTTTAAAGCTTGCCGAAATGGTTACGCAAGGCAGTTTTTCTTTTAATTTTTTGTCAAGCGTTTCTCGATACCTATTTACTTCTTCTTCAAGATTTGCGGGCGGGTTCATGGTCATTGTTAACCATTTTTCTAAATCGTAGTCCTTTGGCTTGGTATCGTAAACGTTATTGAAATATGATATTTTTATTTCTTCCATGGATAATTATTAGATAAAAAAACACCCCCATTTCAAACAGGGGTGTTTTTGGCATTCAAAGTAGGTTAGTTATTTTTTTGCTGCTGCTGCTGCATCTGCTTTAGCTTTGTCAGCCGCTACCTTTGCCGCTGCTTTCGCTGCTTCGTCAGCTTTATTTTTAGCTGCTGCTGCTTTGTCTGCGGCTGCTTTTGCTTTTGCTGCTGCTGCGTCAGATTTTACCTTGTCGGCTGCTGCTTTTGCGGCTACCTTTGCTGCGTCTGCTGCTGCTTTGGCGTCAGCTTTTACCTTGTCGGCTGCTGCTTTGGCTGCTGCTTTGGCTGCGTCACGTTGTTCTTTAGTTTCTTTTGGCTCGGGCATTTTGAAATCATAAAGAACGATAGGTTGTTTTTTCTCTAAAAGAATTTTTTCTTTGTCGAAAGCATTTTGTTTTTTGTTGTCATAATGCTTGAAACAAGCCCAGATAGCACCAGCATTAAATTCAGGGTTTGAGTTCATGATTGCAACCTGCAAATCTTTTCTGCTTAAACCTGCTTTCCCTTTAGCTTCTTCGTTACGAATCATAAGGTAAACTTTTTCACGTTGGTTTAATTCAACGTTTGCGTTTTTTGCATCCTCTTTGGCTTTTTTAGCGTCTGCCTTAGCTTTTTCAACTGCTGCCTTAGAATCAGCTTTTACCTTGTCGGCTGCTGCTTTGGCGTCTGCCTTAGCTTTGTCGGCTGCTGCTTTGGTAGCGGCGGCGGTGGCTTTTGCTGCTGCTGCATCTACTTTAGGTGCTGCGGCGGCGGCTGCTGGTTTTGGTGCGGCGGCTGCGTCAGCTGCTGGCTTAACCAGTTTCATAGTTCCGGCTTCGATTTTTTCTTTTTGGTTAAACCATTCTGAAACGTCTTCAAGTTTGAAGTTTTCATTTTTAACAAAGCCAGAAGTTTCTGTTTCTCCGTCTGGAATTTCAAAATACTTTTTAAACGTGTCTAACGTTGGTTCAAAGCCTAGTTCTTCTGTGTCGTTTTCGGTAATTGCTACACTAAACGCAATCGCAAATTTTAATAAATTTCTCATTTTTTCTGTTTTTTAAATTATTATATTTTTTGTATCATTATTGATAGGGCAAATGTAATTCAAATTACATTCTTAAGAAGCATGATTTTGAAACTTTAACAAAATTTTAACATTTGCCCTATTCAATTATTTATTCAATTATTCGTCTGAGTCCTCGTCTTCTATATCAGAAGCTAATTGGATTACAAATTCTTTTAATTCTTTTTGGTAAACTGCTTTTTCACGACTTGCCTGTGTTAAAAGTTCAGAATAAAGTTTTTGGTCAAAATACTCAGCAACCGCATCATCAACAAGCTTGCGTAAAACGTTTGGCTCAACGGCATCAAGTTCAACTTGACCCAGCCCATCCCAATTCATTGTTCGGCTGTCTGTTACTTTGGCTGGTGCTGGCGGTAATTTCCATGCTAAAACTTGGTGTTCCATTAATGCTATTCTTTTCACTTCTACAGGGCAACCCATTTTTGAAAGGTTTTCTGCGATGCTTCTTGGTATATCCTCACCGCTCGGGTCGTAATCACCAAAATAAAGAATTATAGGTTCTTTGCCGTCGGCTTTCATTTGTAAGAATCGTTCTTTTGCATCGTTTAAGAATGTCAAACTCGGATACCCCTTACATGGTGCAAGTGCGACTCTGGCGTTTTCGCAAGGTCTTTGAAAAACTCCCTGCAAAGCTTTTTTCTCAATCCATACTTCCGGAGCGTAATGCTGGTTCTCCCATCTGTTTTTACTGTACCATTCCATCCAGTCTTTAACGCGCTGTTTTCCGGTTTCGATTTTATCTTCTAAAACCGTTTCTTGATACCATGTTTGACCCATTACTTCGCGGTCGTGGTCACTAAAGGCTTCAAAATCTACAAGCCCAGCCCAGCGCGCCACACCCATCGCCTCAACGACGCGTTTGTAGTGCTGAATTGAATTTGTCATTCCGCGCCCGACAAGTTGGTAATGTAGCGCACGAATAGTAAGAATGCCTCGTTCGTATTTTTCTATTATTTCTATCGAGTTTGCGGTAATCCACTTCCTAGTGAATTGGTCTGCTTCTTTTTTGGCTGCCATTATTGAAATAGGTCTAGTTGTTGTTGGTTATGAAAATAAGTTTCTTTGTATTCTGCTATTAAGGCGGTGTCCTCGTTTAAAAACGCTTCTACAACTTGCAGGCATATCGTAGAATTCTGAACAACCAAATTCGGTTCAATGTTACGGACGCGGGTGTGTATTGATTTAATATGGCGGTCGGTTTGTGTTGAACCACGCTTTTTTCTTCCCTCAGAGCCGTTGTCTTCAATGCGTATTATAAAAGCTTTGCCAGCCTCTATAAAGTTCTTGTTTGTGAACCTGTCGCCTTCTGCTACGGTAATGAGGTCGGCGTTTAGTTTGTAGTACTGGGGAACATCAAGCATGACTGACATGCTTAGTCGGTCGGAACCAGAAAACGTATGTTCTTCGTCATACTTACCCAGTAAATTAATTTTATTGTTGGTAACATAATGCAGCGTTCCTAAATTTCTTTTCAGGCTTAATTTATATTTTTCAATAAGCTGCTTCATTACCCATGTTTTACCGCTTCCGCAGTCGCCCACTATTAAAATAGTCATTCCGTTGTTTAGCATTTTTTCTGTTTTTAGTTGAATAAATTAACTTTTTCGTTATAATCGTTTTTGAAACAATCGTAATCCAAATCCATCATTATGACTTGCCCTGTATTACGGAAGTGGTTTTGTTTTTCTTTACACACACCGCCGTCAGCTGGGTTGTGTTCCAATAGTAAATTTATTGGCAGTGTTTCGGAACGCGCTTCCCAGAACAGGTCAAGTTTTTTGCCCCACTGTTTTTCAGCATATTTAATTCTATCGTGGAACATGTCGTTGTAAACGTTTGGGTAACGGCGGTTCGGTCGGAACCAGCTTTTGTAACAACACAGCGTCGTTTCTAGCGTGAAATAGTTGATGTCTGGGTGATTGAATCGGTGTTTGGCTTCTTCAATAAGCATGTCGGCTTCCCTTGCCAGCCATTCTATAGTTTCTTCGCTATATTTAACATCATTTTTATTCCAGTCAAGGTCATCGCGCCCTAATACCTTGCATAATCCGTTCCGGTGGCTTTTGCTGCCAGAAATATCATCAAGGAACATGCTGTCGCAGTCAATATTTAACCCAGCTATTTTCAAATATTCTAAATAGCTAAATGTAGAAAGCCTACCGAATAAATTGAAATTATTCATAACATAGTTCCAAAGCTGGCGAAAGTTAAGCTGCGGGTCTGGTGTATCGCAATAGCTTGCAAAAAATTCTTCCTGTGTTGAAAAACCAATTTTGTTCTTATAATCCAATATACATTTTTCAAAACTGTTTTTTATGTAGCGGCGGTCTGTGTCCCAGCCCAGTTTTTCATAATTGGCTCTATACCATTCCGTAAACCTTTCCATGTTTATTGTTTTCAGGTCTGGAATTTGACGCCAGATGAGGTAGGTGGTGATGACGTTTTGGCAGCAGCCGTTTATATAACAGAACCAGTATTTCTGTTCCTTTGTCATTACCAGCGCGTCAAACAAATATGGAAACATATAATAAACCGCCCCAGCGTGTGCCTTGTTGTTTAGGTGGAAGCCGTAAAAGCGTAAAAACACTTCGCGGCGGTACTTTTGGAGTCTAAAATCCATTCCGTACTCCAATTCTTTTACTTCTTCTATACCGTTTAATTCACAGTATCTACCTATGGTGTTTTCCATTTTTTTATTGGTTGTTTAATTCAAAACTCAATATAGAGCTGTTAATACATTCTTGAAGGTTTAACAGGTTTTCATAAGTTAGAACTTCTGTTTTGTTTTCTATTCTTACCGTTGCCATTATTCTATCGTTTGAAAAAGGCTCTCGGCTTATGCTTACGCCAATAATAGCTGAGCCGTCTGTTGAGTGGCTGGGTGTAATTGTTTTGTTGGTGTACGTTACATTTACCGTTAATTCCTCTCTAATGTCAGCCACGTTTGCAGTTCCAAAAAATAGGTTCGCTTCGTTTGTTGCTGCTTCTTTGTCTTTGCCGTACAACGGTATTTCTTTACCGTCTGTAAGCGTTAAAATGAATTTTTTCATGATGTTATTTATTTATGAATTTATTTACTTCTTCTATATTAACACCTTGATTTCTAATATAAGATTCAAAGTCACGCACGTCAGTAAAATTAATTCCTTCTACCTTGTTGTTATAACCTGAAATCATTTCATTTAACGCTTTTACTAAAATTACATGTACTTGATTCATGGTGTTTGTTTTTTTTGTTATTATTCCTTTTTGATAGACCAAACTTACGGCGAAATAATCAAACAGCCATGACCGTTCATAACTTTAACAAAACTTTAACATTTACGGAATTAATTTATATTCAATGTGCAAAATTCAAAATCTTCATCTTTTGCCATTGGTATAAGAACCAAAAGGTTTTTTATAACACCACTTCCATAAATTGAAGGGTGTTCGCTTTTTGTATTTTGGTCTATGCAAAATATTTGAATTTCTTCTTCTTCAGTGGTTTTACATTCAAACATTTTTTCATTAAACATTCTAAAACAATGCACCACAGCACCGCCGCCCATAATGTCGTCTTCAAAAACCATGTCTGCAAAATTATGCCAGTTTTCAACTTCTGTTTTCAAACCAGTTTCTTCTTCAAATTCGCGTGTCATGGCAAGGTAAATGTCTTTGTCTGATTTTTCAACCTTACCACCAACACCATTAAAACTTCCTTTTTGCCATTCTGGTCGTAGTTTTTTTATTAAAACGACATGGCTTTTGTCTTCTGAAAACGCAAACCCTAAAACATACATTTTTTTCATAATTTCTAAAGTGTTAAATATCCTGTTTCTTTTTGTTTAATGTTTGCCAGTTCCTCGCTGGGTTTTTTACATAGGTACATATATTCGCGGTAATACATTACAAAGGCAATTCGCATATAATCTTCACTGCAATTTTCAAACGGTGTGTTCCCGTGCCATTTATGCACGTCGGCAAAAAGAATATCTCCATTGTGCATATCCACAGCCACGCCCCATTCCAATAAGGTAAAGAAGCTTCCTTCGTAATGACCTTCGCGGTACACAATTAAATTTCCAAACCCTTCCTGATAATCGCCGCTGTCTTTATGTACAGCCGTTTGAAAATTACGGTTAACGGTCACGGTGGTAAAGCTGGTATCACCTATTTTATAATTGATGTCAGTTCCGTCTGCTATTGCCTTTTGTTTGGCATAATGCACAGGGCATAGTTCTTTATATAGCTGGTCAATAAATTCAACAAAAGGAATGCCTGCTTTAAATTTTTCAAAGTATTGGCGGGCAAAAGCTGTTTTCCGGCAATAGTGTACCATAGCACCAGCATCCATATAACCAACGTTTCCGCTCATTACTTTATTTCCGACAGTAATGTTACTGGTAGTTCCGTCTTTCCTAATACGTTTATGACTGCTGCCCGAAGCCGCGCCACGCCCATCGGTCAACTGGATGCTGTCTTTAAAGGCATTAACGCCAGATTTCAACAAATCAATTGGAATTGCATTTTTACGGTAACGGAACAATAAATTGCCGTTTACATCATATCCGTCAGTGTCCTCGGTAATTAGGTGGTGGACAAAACTTCTATCAATAAATTTCTTTGACATTTGCCCTGCACGAATGTCGTCCATTACGCGCTTAAGAACCAGCTTCTGTGCCATAATTTTTTCTTAATACAATTAATAAAAAGTCAGTTAAATTTCCTTTTTGTTGAAATTCCTGACCGAACTCTTTTTTTATACCAGCCTTTGCCAGCGTTTTAAATTCTGTTAATTCCTCGTCGCTAAAATATAGCAGCGTGGTCGTGATGTTAACATCGTCTTCTACTTCTTTACCGCCTTCGCCGAAGTCGTCTTCAAATAATTTCATAAATTTGTTCTAAAGTGGTTTGTTCTGTTATAAGTACTGTTTTTTCGTCTATAGGTATTTCAATACCGTAATATTTAGCCCTGATTAAAAATCCGTCACAGGCTTTTTTTGGGTTTGCATGGCACGCCCAGACCTTGCCAGTTTCCTGAAACCATTTTACAGCATCGCCATAAGAAGGCAGGCAGTATTCAGAGTTCTTTTCGCCTTGTTCCGTTGTTATATTTATAGGGCATCCTTTGCAAGATTTTAAGCACATAATTTATTCTTTAAAATGGTAAATCGTCGTGTTCTTCGTCTTTGTTTGCGCCGCCCAGTTCCTGTTGATTTGGGTCGGTAGGTGTTAATAAGCTGGGCTTCATTTCGCAAAAATATTTCTGCACGCCGCCTGACATTTTCTTTTCAGGACAGTGTTTGCTTAATGCCTTGCCAATGTTCCGGCTGTTCATTTTGTTCATCAGTGCTGGTCGTATCCTGCCAATTTCCATAAGAACATCAGTGCTGGAAAGCCAGTTGCCTGATTCTCCTTTTTTGCAAAAGTCGTACATTTGCAGCAGTTGTTCTTCTTCAAGCGACATATTACGGAATTCCTCGTTTATCTGGTTTATTTCCTTAATTTCCTCAATATCAAACCAGTGTTTGAATCCTTCTTTCCAATAGTGGTAAACCTGCGCCCATAATCCATCAATGAAAACCCTGTGTTCATAGTTTATCTCCTTTGTAATAAACACTAACCATCTACGGTTCCCAGTTATATCGGTAAGGAACTTATCGTCATTTACAGAGCCTAAAAATGATGCACGACGTTCGAAATGACTGGTATAACGACCGTAAGCCTTACGCGTGCTTATTCTTTGGCGAGTGATAAATGACTTAATAGCCGAAATATCATTTCCTTTAAACGCTTCAAGTTCATCTAGATGAATAAACCAGTACTGCGACAGATAAATGGTATGGTCTTTATTCTTTGTGTCGATGTTTCCTTCGTACAGGTAATCCTGCTGAAATTGTTTTGGCAGCAGGCTGCGCATCCATCTTGACTTCCCAACGCCTTGAGGCGACTGGAACACTAAACACACGTCATTCACAGCGTCGCGTTCCAGCAGGCAGTCAAGAGTTCCAATAAGGAACTTCTTCATAGTGGTTTCAAAATGGTTTTGGTTTGTTACAACCACCGTTCTACACAATTCTTTCAGGTGGTCGGTTTTTCCGTCCCATGCTGGCAGGTTTTCAAAATATTCAAGGAACGGATTATAGTCTGGGCTTACAAGTTCAGATTCAATAAAAAGGTCAAATTTGTCCTTTGCGATATCCAAATCTTTTTCCATCATTTCGATTAATATATCCCCACGCACACGGTCGGAATACATAACCCATGAACCAGATTCTTTAGCTTTGCCCTTTATATATTTTCTATATTCGTAAGATGATGTGACTACATTAAAACGGAACTGGTAATTGCTACCAATGTAATTGAATTGGTTTTTTAATTTGCCTTTAAAATCCTTCATAGAGCAAAAATAGTTATTTAATTGTTAATAAATAGAACTATTTTTGTTTATTTTTTAGGATTTACTCTTTTCGGTTTTGTGACGTTAAATGGTTTTTTCGCTGGCTGCGCACCTTCCTTTTTTACAGCTGGTTTTTGTGCTGCTGGCGGTGCTGGGGCTGCTGCTTTTTTGGCTGCTGGTTTTGGTTGGTCATCTTGGAATTGCAATAAGAAATCAGCTTTTAACATTGTGGTTTTACAAAACAAAACTTCATGTCCAGGATGCGAATGCTGGCTAGCGTTAATAACTGCCTGTTTTGCTTTCTCTAAATCTGTAGCCAGTACAATACCTTCGGCAAAGGTAAACTTCTTATCGGCTGGGCACGTTACCTTTACTTTTATTTGATACACATTAATAAGGTCAATCGGTCGTTGTTCTTGCGCTGGGGCTTCTTTAGTAGGTTGGTCTTTTACTACTTTCATCGGGGCTTGTTGGTTTTTTGGGCTCATTTTATTGTTCTACGTTAAGGGTTTGTGAATTGATTTGTTGTATTTTAAATAATACTTCTTCGTATGTAAGTGGGGCAACGATATCTTCGTGATAAATGGTTGTTGAAATATAATTTGAAGCTTCGTAAAACTGCAAGGCTTCAACACCTGAATATTTACCACCTTTTAAAAAGTCAGTAATATTGACGTCATATTCTTTTTGGTTGTAAATAAGCAAACCAATTATTCCACGGCGTTGTTCTGCTGTAGAATTAGCCTTACTCATACCGCCTTTGTCTCGGAAAATGCCTTTCATTTTTACAGGCGTTTCAAATGCTGTTTTCATAACCTTAAATTCAATATTCTTGTCAACACTAAGTTGAGCAGCTGCCAGCCAAACGCCGTTTTTATACACCACAGTTCCGTCAATGGTAACAACGTCAAACTTCCTGTCAAATATCATTTTGTTTGCCAGCTTGTAACCCAATACAACGCATTGCGCCCGCATAAGGTTTTCCAGTTGGTCTTTGTGTGCGTCTGTGATTATTTCTTGCCACTGGTCAAGGCGGTTCATAATAATATTATCCCCAAAGGTATTGCGGGCGTAAAAGCCTCTTCCTTTTTTCTGTTCAGCAAAATATTGAACTATTTTACTGTTATCGGCTCGGTTAATATACCAAGTTCGGTCTTTGAATTCTGTTTTTTTCATTGTATAGCTGGTTTAATTCCTAAAATTACAAATCCTTCTTTTAAGCCGTATTCAACGGCGTCTTTTAATATATAAGTCACTATTCTATACAGTTGTCGTCCTGTATAATTTCCGTCTTTATCAATTTCTTTAAGTAGTAAAATATCATTTACTTTAAAGTTCCTGTCGTTAAAACGTATTTCAAAATTCTTTGCGCCCTGCAAAACAGCTCTGTAATATTTGTCAAGCGTTTTTAGTTCGTGGGTTGGTTTGGGGTACTTCATGAAACTGCTATGCTAACTAAAAACATTAATAAAACCGCCGCAGCCAACCCAGCTACAAAGCCAGACCACCATCCTGAATTTTCATTTTCCATGTTAATCCTTTTGCGGTCTGAAATTATGAACCAGCCTTGTTTTAGTTTTAATTACTGGTTTTCCGTTTTTATTTCTTCGTTTTAAATATATAATCAAATCATATATTTCACGAATAATAAACCCTATTATAAAAGGAATAGCCCATCTTAATAATTCCATAATTCTATTTTTTGTCTGTCATTTTTAAACTGTCTGATGTCCAGCTTTGACCATCCTGAATAAGGCGGTAAGTGCGCACAGCGGCAAAGTTGGTGATTTGGTAAGACTCAAACTTAATTCCATAATCTACAGAGTTAAGCAGCTTTAACACTTCTGTCTGAATGTGTTCCGGTGTTATTTGTGCCAGCGTATGTGTGAAAACAAAATTAGCGACTTTGCTGGCTGCAATGTTTGAAAGCGTTGCCTCGGGCTGGTAAAGCGTGTTATATAATTTTTCAATATTGGTAATTGAATACATTATACTGCTGTTAATGGTAAGGGTTTTCAAATCCTTTGTGGTAAGGGTTTGAATACTTAAATCACAGCTGCGCGAACGCACTTCCTGAATGTAAACAGAATCAATGTAAGGGATTTTGAAATACAGCCCAGCTTTAAGCTTCTTAATCTGCCGCCCTTTCCGCACCCTAATACCCTGTTCCCAAGGTTCTACCTTAACCCAAATTTTTACACCATCCAAAAACCATTGGAAAAACTCTTTAAGGTTATTCATAAGACCGTAGGTATTTTTTATCAATAGCAATATGTTCCCCAGCAGCAAATATATCATTATCTGAATAAGTGGATGCGCAAACAATTATAATTCTATCGTCTAAAATGTCGTGAAGTAAATAGGTTCCTTTTATGGTTTTTCCGTGCATTTTGAAAACAAATATTTTATCCTTTTGCAGTGGTTCTTTGCCAAACTTACGCAGGCAAAACCAGTCAAATATTTTATTAATAAGGAATATAAGTAGCACAGCAATAAGAATAACAAAAGCAAATGTTTTTCCAAGGTCGGTAAAGTATTCATACATCAGTTGGCGGATTTTTAAGTTGGTTAATGACTTCTTGAGTTTGTTCTTGCATTGCCAGCGCAGTTTCAAAACCAGCGGTAACGCCACGATTATACAACCCAGATAAATAGGCTTTTGTCCGTTCAATAGAACGTGCTGCGTCTGAATATTTATTTGTTCGTGGCGTTAATGCAATGTTAAGTTTATCCATTTCGTCATATACGTTAAATGGCGGCTGGTCGGTTGGCATTTACAGAATGTAGGTTTTGCAGTTAACAGTCGTTTTTCTTGGTTTTCCTTTTCCGTCAATAAAGCTGTAAATTTTAAGCTGGTCGTCGGTTACTTCAAAACCTGTGTAAAAACATTGTCCGTCGGCTTTGTGGCTGGCTGGGTTGGTGAAAAAGAATGGCGTGTCGTCTTTCATTGCGTCAAATGATTTTGCAATTCTTACGGCTTTTAAATGTTCTGTAAAAACAGGTCTTGAAACTTCCCATTTAGAATTATCTGCACTGTGTAAAACTGCTCTTTGTGCTTCTAAACCATCTTGTAAAAATATTTCAGTAACTGAATTGTCTTTTAAAAGACTTTCCAATGTTCTTTGTACATTTCCTGAATGTATTACGGCAGACTTGTCGTGTCTTTGAACTGTTATTGTTGGTTTTTTTGGTTCTTTGGCTGCTGCTTTTGCGCGCCCCATAATACCATCAAAGAAATCAAAATCCGGCACTGGGTAAGGTGGGAAGTTAAACGACCCAGACATGAAGCGCGGTGATGAACCTCTATGAATAAGCAAATCAAGACAATGGTCTAATTCATTAGTCCTTACAGTTGGTGTGCTAACAAAAAATATCTTCCTTTCAGCCCTTCTTTTTTCTTGTTCTAAAATAACTGATATTTGCCAAGGACGAAATCCTGATTTTTCAAGCTGCGCAATATGCTCAATCTGCGCTTTATCTTTAAGAATCTGCCTTGCAGCATTAACAGCTTTCTGTAAAATTTCAAGGCTTTCAAGGTTTTCAAAACGCAGCCCAGTTACGTTCTTATGGTTTTTAATATCTACTTTAGAACCTATTTCCTGTTCTCCTTTTTTGTTCTTTGCAATGGTAATAAATGCGTCTCCGCTTGGTGTTACTGTTCCGGCTGCGACAGCCACTTTTCCAGTACCAAATAAGTACTCTCTTTTAATTGCTTTTTTCATCTTGTTTGTTTTTTGTTATTTGTTCTACTTCTATTTGTTCAACAACAAAGTTGTCATTATATAAGCTGTTTAAGTTTTTGGCAAATTGCTCAGCCTGTTTCAAACGCGCAAATTCTTTTATTTTAAACCCTTTTCCAGGATTGTCAAACTCGCGGCGGTAAACCCTTTTCCGGCTTATTGGCGGGCTGTAAAATACCCCTCTTTTAACTGGGCTTTGTGCCGTTGGTGGTGAAGTTAATATAAACCGCCTCATGACGCTAAACTGTTGTCGGTTACTATTTCTTTTCCCATGTGCGTCATTGGTTCGTGCTTTGGTGGGTAAGCCTTAGCTTTTAATTCGTTTAGCGATAAGCTTGCCGGAACAGGCTTAACGATTTCGTAAACGCCATGACCAACCGTTTTAAAATACCCTGCTGCCTTAAAGAAGCATCGGTACACGTCAATTCCTTGGTCGGTCCATTGGTTTTTGGTTGGGTATTGGCGCAGCTGCTCAATAAGCTGGCGTCGCCAAATTTGCGTCGTTTGTTCCGGTTCAAAGTTAGCATTTATAAAACACTTGAACGCAGTAAACATATTAACCAGTTCCATATCGGGGCGCGGGGTTCGCATGTATTTATAAAACTGTATCTTAATTTCAAGGGTAATGTCGAACCAAGTTGGATAAGCTTCGGTAAGTTTATTATTTATCATGAAGTTTGTCCGTTCCTTCATTGGTTGGCTTAACCAAAAGGCTTCAACTGTTAGGTTGTATTCTTTTTTGTTCATTGGTTGGTTAGTGGGTAAGTTGGTTTTTAAAAAGTATAAAATAGCAAATTTCGTAACATAATATATATTCTTTATAATAATAATACATTCCATATTCATAACCTTCTTTTGATGTTGATGCCTTTTTAAATTGACCTAAATCAAATCCAGTTTCTTCTATTAATTTTCTTTCAAATTCTTCTGTGCCGTTTATGTCAGAATAGTTTTCTTCAATTACTTTTATGTAATGTCTTGCTCTTATTCTTTCTGTTGTTGTAATTGGTTTTTTTCTCCAAATACCAACGCCATGTAAAACAATTTCTTCCGGCATGTTTTCTGATAAAAAAGGGTTTTACTTTTATGTAAACAGAAGTCAGCTGCTTACTAAAATAAAACCCCGAGTTAAACTTCCTTTCTGGACGTTTGTCTTACAGCTTCTGACTAAGCTGGTTTATTGGTTATTGAGTTGCAAATGTAAAGCTTTTTTTTTACTGTGCAAATGTTTCCGTAAATTTATTAATCTTAGTTGTTTGTAATCGTTTGTAAACGGCTCTCTGACGGGATGATGATTTTGGCGGCAATGCAAAACAGCCAGCCCAGTAAAAGCGTTTGTCGTTACCCCACCAAAAAGCGTTTTTTCCAAATCACGGCTAGGGTAATGCAAAAAGCGATTTATCTGTAAATCAGTAGTTTAGTGAATACATTGGTGGGACATGGTGGGGTCGCCCTAAATATACCCCACCAAAGGTCAGTTCCTATACGCACTATGTATAAGAGTGGTTTGGTGGGTTGGTGGGGTATAATTACCTCAACTCTATATATTGTTTATACAATTAACAGTAATACACCCCTTACCCCACCATTTACTCTATCGTTCACTATACACGCCCCTATATAGCTGAGTTAGTAGTTAGGTGGGGTGCAATAATTATACCCCACCATTACCCCACCATGATACACCATTTACCTACCAATTACCCTACTACTATAGCATTCAACTTCCTTACTAACATACCCACGCACTGAATCAATCATACGTTAGTAGGTGGGTAAGCCCAGCAGTATATATACTACCATAGCCCACTATCATCGTCACCCGATACCCTAGTAGATATGTTAGTAGCTTAGTAGGTAGGTGTCAGACATCAGAGGGGTGACGTGACGTGACGTTCTACATGTACACGGTACAACACCTCACCAAGCATAGCAAGCGGACGAAGGTACTGTGCCGAAATGCGTCTACACATGCAATATGTTGCGCAC
>JAZKBF010000051.1:0-1602 GCA_040388745.1 Bacteroidota bacterium
TTTAAATCATTCTGCCAAATTAAGTACCAGTATTTACCAGTATCTTGGTACCAGTCAAACAGATATTCAAAACTTATCGACTTTTTGAATGCCTGATCATAATGATATACACAAATGCATGCACATGTATCTGTATGAATACGTGCATATTCTACACATTATCAATCAGTGGGATTATATAGGTAGCTAAGGTATTTAATAAGAATTCAAATAAATGCAGGAAGATTTAAGTAAACTTACAAGCTCTTTCCTTAAAAACTTAACGCAACAAACAAGAATGTGCTATAATCCATTCTTTCTCTAAAAATAAATTAAAGCCGACAAAATAAAATGCATATTTATATGAATATGTATGTTAGTCGTGTTACTAATTCGAATGTGACCGTAAACCCAATCGTAGCATTTCAGTTAACCCAAAATAGTACCCTTCATGCAACTACGACGAAGCAAGCGAACTACCCAGGACTAAAATGCATGAAAACAAACTTGAATACTTATTAAAAAAGGGTTAATGTTCATGTGCACATTTTCGAGAGAAAAAACGCGTATAAAAAGCCAGTTTAATTTCCACATCATCATCATATCATTCCTTGCTTATGGAGAAGTAACAAGCTAATATTTCTAACAGAGAGAATATTGGTAAGAGGCGTTCCAACGAAAAATAACATCAGACTATTTCATTTGAGTACATTTAAGGCTAATATTTTAATTGTGTTTATTTTTCTTTATCTTTTTTTCAGTCTGACTGAATTCGACCAACCATGGGAAAGCTCACCTTTTTCCTTGTTCTTCTACCTGTTTTAGGCCTGGCTTACCACGACAAGTGTATTCCTGAGTGCAGCCCAACTGGTATACATCCAAACAAAGGGGGACCAAATTGTAGATGTACTCCAGAAGCAAATCTACCCGGATGTCAAATTTACGCCTGCAAACCTGGGGAAAACAGCCAAACCGAGTTTACTTGCATGTGCACCCCTGAAATTCATCCAAGAAGCTGCGTCAGTCTTCGTTGCAATAACAGCACGTTCTCTGTGTCCACCGAGGACGGAAGTGAAACTGCTGGAGTTGATAGTACTGCATGCAATAAGCTATGCAATTGCAGACAACAGCCTCCAGACTGTACAGCAACTTCTGAGGACCAGATTGATGGTGCTCCAGACTGCACTTGCACTCCAGACTATTGGACTACAGGATGTACTTTGAGGCCATGCAGAAAAGGGGATACTCACGATCAGTTATATGTTTGCGAGTGTACTAAAGAGTATTCTCCGGATTTTTGCTATAAGCCAATGTGTACAGGTCTTCTGGGTTAGTTTATTGATTGAAATTGTGCTATTTTGTAATGAGATCAGAGAATGGGGTTGGCTTAATCTGGGTTTAGAAAAATTAGACTAATGGATTTATGTCGTGTTTTTTAAAACGTGTTTATATATTTTTATGTAAAGGTTAAATTGATATGATTTTTTTGTATAAAATAAATAGTTTTTTAATATAATTGTTAAAAAAATACTTGTGTTCGTTGGTAGTACTAGGACATACATTTATTTAAACAAAAGAATATTATAGCAAGCCATTTGTCCTTCATATGGAGCATACGTATTT
>JAZKBF010000052.1:0-1077 GCA_040388745.1 Bacteroidota bacterium
TAATAAATTTTAATTTATGGTAATTGATCTCACCCAAAATCTTTTTTTCTCTGGGGTTCAGGACTAACGCAATCCAATGGTTCTCATTTTTATTGAATGGAATAAGGATTGTATTAATGTTTTTCCAGTCATGGTATTCTCCATTGTCCTTTTGTGATGCAAAAAGTAAGGAAATGTCCTCTCCTCGGGCGATATGAAGAGCTTCTTGTGCAGTTATTGCTACGCATCCATCATTTTTTTTAAGTCAGCAATCGTCATGTAAAACCCGGAAACAACTGAATCTACCATCCAATCAATGGTGTTGGGAGTACCTTTTGCAATAACTCGACTGAGTAACCGAAATTCGGCCTTTTGAAGCTGGGGTTGGGCGGATTTGATTTCCGCTACGCTGATAACACCGGTTGGTAGCATAAGAATTGCAGTTCCGTAATTTAATTTATTCATAATGGGCAATATCGGAGCACTTAGCCTTAAATTGACCAAAGTTTTAGATGTAAGTTTTCCATTGTCATCTTCGCCACAAATTGAGGTAGTACTGGTGGAAGTTTCGGCAGCTGGCAATAATTTATCCACGATGTCAACTGGAGAAGTATCTTCGGTGTCAGGATGGTTGTCAGTCTGTGCTTTTACTTGAGAAGTAGTTTGTTTTGTAATTCCTTTGAAAAAATACAAACACTCATTATATAAATAAATAACAACCAATGGGAATAGTGCATTAAATTAATAATTATTGAAATACAAAAATTAAATGTTAATTTACCAGATTGTTTTTTTGGAAGGATTATACGTTTCCGACGTTCCTGGCCTCGTTTCTTTCCTGTTGCCCTTTTCACAGTTTTTCGGTAAAGTGAACCTAAGTTCGGTTGACAGCGTTTCCATTTTCGTTGTTCGTCTGTGCCTGTACATCTAAACTCAAAGTTACAGTTAGTTTTTGAATTAATTTTACTTAAATTTAACAACAATACATTAACTTGACAAATTAATGTTAAATTGCTAACCTGTTGCCATAGCAGGTGCGAAGAGAACTTTTGGTTTTGACCCGCCCTTTTTATGAGGGTCAATTTTAAATCCTACAAA
>JAZKBF010000053.1:0-3196 GCA_040388745.1 Bacteroidota bacterium
GGTGGTGGGGGAGTGTTTTGGAGTGGTGTAATTTATGGCTGGGTTTTAAAAAGTGAAAACGGGAGGGGGAGGAGGTCTCGTAATTAATTGGCTGGTTTTCAGGTGGAATAAATTAAGGGTCGAGTTTTAAAAAGTAAATTACGGTTGGGGGGAGGGGGAGGAGGTCTCGTAATTAATTAGCTGGTTTTCAGGTGGAATAAATTAAGGGTCGAGTTTTAAAAAGTGGAATTAGATTTTTATGGGGCCATCCACAAATTACAAGCCTACTTTTTTTGCATTCATTATAATATTTAAATGTGTACTTCTGTTCTTGTGTAAACTTCCGTTATTGGAATTATTACGTGATAAATAAATAAAGTATGAAAAATAAACATTGTACAGTGAACGGCACCATACCTGAAAAATGTACATTGGACGCCATTGCAAAACAATGCAAAATACAAAGTGGTATATGAATGGAAGCTTTTGATTAAGTACAATAGGTGGATAAGTAAGGTTAATCCAACCAAAAAACGACACACTTTCCCACACAATCAACCATATATTTAATCCCAGAATTTCCTTTCAAATAAACTATACATACTTTTCAAAAAAAAAAAAAATTAATCAGTTGAACAGCTTCCTCAAAAAAAGATTTAGGATTTCACTGGTCAACATCATTATAAAAAGTATGTATATCCATTGTGCAATCTTTGAAACAATCCATTCCACATCCGCTCCCCCATCCATCCTTACTGGAAAAAGGACGCCATAATTATATCCTCCACCTCTTCCGGCAATCCCAACTCTTTGCACTCCTCATCAAACTTGTTGATATCCCCGGATCCTCCCACGTAACCATTTAATCTAGCGGCGACATGTGACATGACCATCTCTTCTCCATCATCAATGTCCAGGATTGCCAAAACTCCAGGGAATTTTTGAAGGAGGTACTTTTGATGGTAACTTTAAACAAAAATTAAAACTCAAAATAATTTTTAAATTACGAATAAATATTTAAGTTGTTTAATTTGACACATACTCTTCAGCAAGGTAAAACGTTTTGGCTGGAACAATTTTCGTTGTAATTCTTTTCCCTTTCAACTCTGCTCGCTTTTCTTTCAACGACTCCTCCGCCGCCGTCTTTTGTTCCGGAGAATGGTAAAAAATTATTGACTTGTATTGCCGGGGGCAGGAAGACGTGGCATCGTGGTTGCTCCAGAATAAGGATAACATGTTATCAAAGCTGGTTAACTGGGGATCATATTCCACGTCCACTGCTTCGGTATGGTTGCCACTGAAAAACGTAAGCAAATAAATTAGAGAATTTTGTATTATTTTTTAAATGTTTCGATAAATAATTTTGCTAATTATATTTTGATTTTACAGATGTTTATAAGTTGGATTCTGAGTACAGCCCCCGGAGTATCCCACCCGAGTCCTGATGACACCCGGAGCGGCTCCAAAGAGGCTCTCGGGAAGCCAAAATCAGGACATTCCAAAGGTCGCCCTCTCCCCAGTCCACTCAGCATACTTGGCGTCACCTTCCAAAGTCTTGGCTTTCCGATGTCGCTTTCTCGTCGTCTGAAATTTAAAAAAGAAAACTTAAGATCAGCTGTTTCATCAGAGGGACCAGTGAAGTCCCCAAAAAAATTACATAGTCATCTAACCAAAAACATATCAGACGATACGGATTTGATTGGAAAGGAATTTTTTTAATTCACTACTAATTATCTCTACCTGTTTTCCCTTCTGGATCTGATTATTAGACAAACAGCAGCCCATGATAATGAGTACGTTTCTCTGAGAAGTTTTTACTTTCACTTCACTTGATAATTTTGGGAACTCTACAATGACTAATTACACAAGAATTTATGAAAAAGTGGCAATTTTGAGAAAAAAAACTAAATAAATTACTCTTATTTAATAAACATTGTTGGCAATTATTTAAAGGCATGTCTATTTTTTCAAAAATGTTACCAACGCATTTATTCCGTTGGAAACACCTGTACCAGCAACCAATTCAACCACATCATCATAACCGTTAAAAATCAAAAGTGGACAGTGGAGGAAGCAAAGCCTTTGGCCAACATATTATCAAGTAGACTTGTAAAATCCGAACTAGTCAATGGCAACGGCCACAATCGTTGGCTAGCAGAAATTGACCGACTAATCACTCCTGGAATATTCGGCTTCTTAACCCAGTAAATAGAATCGTGTGCCGACCAACTCGGCAAAAAATGATGAATCACAAGTGTCAATGCAACAGCAATGTCAACTCCCTCCATTTGGGGAAGTAGGTTTGTCATGTCGTGCATCTAATTTTCGACCTATCAAACCAACGCCCACTTCCGCCGAACTAAATTCGCTAGACGAATGAAATGATTATATTTTGTTATCTTGTCGAATACTTTATCAATTATTTTCTCCATGAGTTTCGTATTGTTATGACACTTGATCAATTCTTAACAACTAGCCGGACAAAGGAAAATGTCAAAATTTAGGTGGGTTTCATCTGTAGATAAATTATGTTTAAATGCAAAAGATAATTTCTTAAAACTCAAATCAGCTTTTCAAAAAGATTCCAGATGAATGATGAATATTTGATTGGTTTACCATTAAATGGCTCCCTTCATGCATTTTGAAATGCCCATTACGTATGGATTGCAGCGCCAAGCTTTTCAAATCTAGTGGTTTAAGATGATTACCTATTCCACGCGCACGTCTAATATTCTTTTTATGTTCAGATATAAAAGTTGAGTTAAATAATTGACTTTTTCCCGCACACGTCTAATTAAGTATTTAAACTAGGGATTAGATCAGCACGGGGCTATTAACCAAGTAATCCCACCAACGTATTCATGGCTTTGACAAGAAAAAATTACCTAAATTCAATAACTGCTTTGATAACTCAACTAACAGTTAAAACTGCTTTGCTAACTTTCTACATTATAGTTAAAACTTGCTCAAAGTCTTACTCCTTGTTTTTTCTTCTTATTTTCAAAAGATACAACTTTTCTTCTCTCAACTTGCACACATTCAGAAATATGTACCCAGAAGAAGATATCATCTAACCATGATTGATGCCCAAAGTTGACGGAATACTACACCAAAACTAATCAAATTTAAACTACTTTACAATTGCCGTTAATTTTAACTAGCTTTCTGGTCACCAGTTGAGTTTTAATTTTAAAGATAACAGCTTATGTCATTCCAC
>JAZKBF010000054.1:0-1324 GCA_040388745.1 Bacteroidota bacterium
TTAAGAGGATTCCAAAACTGGTTTCACTTTTCCCAGAAAGTACCAGCGTCAGGAGTAATTGGCCAATGATGAAAGTGACCAAAAGCGTGGTCAAGTTAGAAAATATTTTCTGAGGCCTAAATTAAAAGTAGTGGATTGGATATTAATGGCCTAATCGATGTAACTCTTTAAGAGGATTCCAAAACTGGTTTCACTTTTCCCAGAAAGTACCAGCGTCAGAAGTAATCGGTCAATAATGAAAGTTTAAAATAAAATAACGTGCTGCGGGGTACCAATTCTTGTGTTTCTTGTTTACCAACATTGTGCATCTTTTCGCATGGTATTAATAATGAACTATTTATCCGTAGGGTTTTCGGAAATGAATTGTTTGGTTTGGTATCTGTGAGTGTATTTTGTCAAAAATAGTCTAAATGCATATTTATTATTCATTTTAAAATACGTCATGGAAGTATAGAAATTACTTAAACAATTTTTTAAACAATAGTCTTGCACATGAAAATATTGTATGTTTGAAAGTATTAAAATTTGATGCAACAGCAAATTATACTGAAAAGGCTGATATTGCTGGATTGAGCTCCTTCGGCGGCGTCCTGGAATTGCAAAGAGAAGTTTAGTATCATAAATAAAATACAGTGTTTGTTTAAATTTAAATACCTTGCTCACACTGTGTCCAATCTTATTAGAATTTATTCTTGCAAATTCATTGAGCCTTTCGAGTTCATCCATGTCATATGACAGTGGCACACATTTGATCCCATAAATCATGACGTCCTAGATTTAAAACTATATCGTCATCAGTTGTGCTTAAAGAGATAGCAAGCGTAGAATTTAAATGATACTTACGTTATTTAATAACCCCACGGTAGTGCCGATGGCTTTATCACTAGCCTCTGAAACAGAACAAATGTAACCAAAAAAAACTAATTGAATCGCCAAAGTTAGGTTGGTAATTTCATTTTCATAAGCTACTTACCTATTTCTTTTTTTTGTAACTGATACTCTTCATCGCTCAGAGTCACACCATTATGCGTTATAAAGGTAACTTGTTCAACAGCGTTCAAGATGGCAGCTAATAAACTGGCTCCTGTAAAACTACAAGATTTTGTATTATTTTTGGATCACATTATTTTGTTCTGTATTGTAGTATTACCCTTCAGTTAGCTTGATAATTTCAGGCGATCCAAGGTTCAATCTTGTGTGATCACTAAACTTCCGTGAGGTTGCTGCATAAATAATGTTCTGCATGATCTCTATCCTTTCCTTCGGGTTGGGCAACTGAATGTGGTGTTTCAATTCAAAACGCCTAAGGAATTCAAACATACGT
>JAZKBF010000055.1:0-3576 GCA_040388745.1 Bacteroidota bacterium
TAGACTTGGAAAACCGCTTAAAACCCACTTTTTCCCCATTTTTGGCCAAATGCGCGTATAAAAATCCACAACTCCCGATTCTCAACGAAATTGCCGGATGCACATCTTTCTTGCGCGTCGATTGAGCCTACTTTCACCGCCCTACCACCAAAAATGTACATTCCACGCCAGCTCAAAGATGTCAACTTCCACTTGTCTCTCTTCACTTTGCTCGGGAATGGTTCAACTCACAGCGCCCCACTAATTACCGGTCGCTTCCTCAACTCAACAGCTGTCCAATAAATCCACTCTCAAGATAATCGGATCAAAACTGTGCCTTTTGCAAAACTCTTTCTCAGCTTCTGCGACACCTTTCCCAAAAATGTCGCTTTTCCCCCCAAAACTTGAAATCCTTCTCAAACCTTCAATTTTCAACCAAAACTCGTCATTTTTGGATCATTCTTCTCGCAACAAGCTCCTCTTTCATTTCCACACGCTCATTCACCCCAAAACGAAGAATGTAGTTTGTAGTTGTTAGTGTTATCATTAAAATTGTCACGATTTCATAGGACAAGTTAAAATAGCAACCAGCTTGATTGAATCAACAAAGGTTTTTAAACATTATTTTCTTCCCTTTTAAACAGTTTTGATTGAATGTTATTACTATGAATTTTTTGTTACTTATATTATATTACCATCACCATTACAATTACAATGAACAAGGTTTGTGCGAATTTTATTTTTATTTTAATAAAAGATTACTCAATTCACATTACAAATAGATTTATCGTAAAAGTAAAAGATACAGATATTTTTACTCAATAGACAAATTACCAAATTACTAAGCTCTTTTAATTTATTAATTTGTTTACTGTTCATTCAGTCTTTTGTATTTCAATACACGTTTTATATTTTTTCACGACAACACAATTTAAAGCTTAAATTGTTGATGGTTTTCCCTGAAAAGATTTACACTTAATTCCAATTAATAGTTTTCTACTCATTTCCATACACAGCAAAGAATTCCGCACCAGAGGTGACCTTGGGCACTTGCCTTTTAATTCTTTCAACAAGTTCCTTTTCCGCAGTCTTCAAATCCAGCTTCTGGGCTAAATCCAACAACTGTACATCAATTGACGTATCATCCTCCTCATCTCGACTACCAAGCACCTCATCCAGCAATTTTAGAACGTTTGTCAGCTGATACTTTCCAACTGCGTAGGTGAACTCTACCACCGTATCTGTATCTTTCCAAGATGGAAGCAGTTCCCCAGCATAAAACAAGTGCAGCAATATTTTCGTCGTTTTCGCACCAACATCCGTCACATTCACAATACCAGTTTGGTTCTCGGACAAGTCTGTTCAAAACATTGATTCAAGAACGGGGCATCGAGCTATAATTTAACAAGCAAGTTTAACAAGCTATAATTTTATATCCGAACAAAGCAAAATGGTTGTGGTCAAAATACCTTCTAAAATTATCTTATGAGCAAGTAACTCGGTTCCATCGCTTGTCATTATCTTCAGGTCTGCGGTAGCCTTATCTTCAAGAAGGCTAGCCAAATTATTACACATTTGTCCAATTTCAGCTTAGCGGAACAATTCCATTTTGAATTCCAAAGAATTTACGTCTGGTTCTGTGATGGCTAATTTGAGTTTGAATACAAGCTCTCCATTTGGATTGATCCAATGTCTCCAATTATCAGAATTGAAGGCGACAAAACCTGGAATTTCCAAGAGGTCTCCAACACTCACAAGTTTACAATCCGTGTGCGTCCGATAAACAGTGGAATCCCCGTTTAAAAGAGCACAAATTAAAGTAGCTTGTATCGCACTACTCTTGAAACTATTTGCTTCCACGAGCTTTCAATATGCATGAAATTCGTAGTGTGGATGTACAAAAGTGATGCCCATTTTCCACTTAATGTGAACTTCAGTAGGCATGCCTGTTGAAAATTCAAAAGTTAGTAAAAAATTATCATAACCAATACAAAAGTTAGCTAATAAACTTTACGCAATTGATCAAATATCTAAATACATAATAAAACTTTTTTTTGCATTAAATTCTTAATGTTAGCCAGCCCAAGTTCGCTACCAATAGTCCCTCCATTTTCAGCCATAGTTATTTAAGAAATTGAAATACGGCTTATTATTTAAAAAAAATATAATATCAAATATTGAACTTTGTATTTAATTAAGATTTTAAAAACTAGCCACAGCTGAGCTGGTTATATATGAGTATATAAAAGCTCAAAATAAATCATCAATACCCAATGCTTGAATCAATTCTCAATACACTTTACGTTAGTTTCTCTACTTGGTGGTCTTCAGCAGGATTCATGAATCAGAGATTATACATGTGTAAAGCAAACCTTTGATACTGTCCCTTGAGTTGGTCAACTATGAATATTGTGTGTAGTTTCTAACGTGATCTCACAAAATACAATTTTTAATAATTACAATTTTTAATAATTACAATACGTCGTGTACTACATGTTATGTTACTGGACATGCTTACACGCTGATGGTAATTACTCCTTCTCAGCTAGTTAAATTCTTAGGTGCAACAATTTACAGAGAGCATATATTAGACAGGCAACTAAAACTCAAGTGGCTTGGTTGGGGCTATGGCGGTATCTTACATACTTTACTTAATTCTCTAACATTTACGTTTCAGATTCGAGGAAAAGTGAGACTTTGAGTAAACTCTTTGTTCCTTTTCTATTAAACAGCCAAGTAGCCAAGCATACAATTCTAGAGGTGAGGTACTAGTAACTGTTTAATTGCAGGCATACGATGCAATGATTTTTCGAAATTACATGTAATTGGTTAACTATTTTGTCGTTTTAGTAAGTATTAAGTATGTAAGGAAGGATACTAAAAGGAATGACCCACTTGGTTGTTGTTGTCCTATCCATTTATTTACTAGGTTATCTAATGTATTAAGTGACAGCCAATTTTCTAAATCTTGGTATATTAGTTTTATTACATGAAGGAAAATTACAATCGAATCTTTTAACTTTAACACCGTCAAAGCCACAATTAACTTGACCAATCTACTATAAAATCGATTTTTTAACCATAAAACCTCACTCAAACATTTGAAACCAAAACTTTAATTCTAAAAGCAAATAAATGACAACAATCAATTTCATCAAATAATTTTTAAGACAGTAAAAGTAATAACCCAAATAGTATGCTTAACTAACTATTTTTTTCTAACTTGGTGCCACAACAAGTTATACAAATTGCAAGAAACCATGTTCACAAATCATTTTGAAAAGGTACACAGTTAATTATCTAAAAATCAAGCTTTGAGAAAGAAACCGTAATTCACTTTTTAAAACTCGCCCACAATTCCCACCACTTTAAAACATGGTTATTAATTACTAGACGACCTCCCCCTCCCCCCAAAACCGTAATTCACTTTTTACAACTCGCCCCTTAATTTCCACCACTTTAAAACATGGTTATTAATTACTAGACGACCTCCCCCTCCCCCCAAAACCGTAATTCACTTTTTACAACTCGCCCCTTAATTTCCACCACTTTAAAACATGGTTATTAATTACTAGACGACCTCCCCCTCCCCCCAAA
>JAZKBF010000056.1:0-31247 GCA_040388745.1 Bacteroidota bacterium
TGGACTGGACTGGAGTATTACATATAATTTCTGAATAACATGAACATATCCGGATTTATTGAAGATAAACAATTAAAAAAATATACAGGCGTTGAGCCTGGAGAATTTTATTTATTGCTGCATGATCTAAAAGAGATACACAAAAATGAAGGATCGGCTGCTGATAGTGATGACCTCTCTGAGCTGTCGCAACGGCTTTTCATGGGTCTCGCCTATATAAAAGGATTGGTTCCCGTTAAGGAATTGATGGCGCTTTTTGAAATATCAGAAAATGAATTTAACCAGGAAGGGAAAGAGGCGGCAAGCCTTTTAACCGGATTGCTTACCAAGCCCCTAAACACCCAGGATTATGAAAAGTACGAAGAGGTAATAAATTATTATCAGCATCGGATAGATAAGCTCGGAGGGGTTGCCGTTGCGGTTGATGCTACTATCTCTACTATTAAATCGGAGCTGCGAAAAAAAAATAATGGTTTGTCGTTATTGAATGAGCTCCAGAACAGCATTGATGCACAAATGTCCATCCCTGAAATTTTTGAAACTACTTTAAAAAAATTAAATGTTAGCTTACGCATGGACGTTTCAGCGGTACTTATGCCGGTTAACGGGTCCTCTTCTTTTCATATTGAATACCAGTTCGGAAGCACTATTACTTCGAATACAGATGAAATAGTAATAGAGAACTTAATAAACAAATCAGATTTTGCTCTTATCCATAAACAATCGGAGGGGAATGAATTTTCAAAATTTATAAAAGAGAAATTAGGACTTCCTTTTTTTGTTGCTGTTCCTATATTTTCACATAATTCACTTTTAGGTATTTTAGTAAGCGGAAGATTAAAAGAATTAAAACCATTCTTTCCACAGCTGAATGATTCTGACGTGGATCTGTTAAAATCCCTTGCCGCTTTTATTTCGGTATCCTGCACCAATGCTAACTTGTATAGCATAGCTGATCAGTTAGTTCAGGTACGCACCGATCAGGTTGTACAACAAAAGCAAGAGATCGAATTAAAGAATAATGAATTGGAAATACTGTTTAAGCATGTTACAGATAGTATCCACTATGCAAAAAACATACAGGAAGCTATTTTGCCACCAACAAATGTGTGGAATACACTTCTTCCGGATTCTTTTGTTTTATATAAGCCTAAAGATATTGTGAGTGGGGATTTTTACTGGATCGATAAAAAAGATGACTGGGTTTATTTTGCCGCTGTTGATTGTACCGGCCATGGTGTACCTGGCGCATTTATGAGCATTGTAGGATACAATCTATTGAAAGATATTTTAATGGATGACGCTATTTCAACGCCTGCGCAAATTATGGACAAAATGAACATAGGCGTTTCCTCCACTTTTCATCGTGATAAAACGGTTCGCAATACAAAAGATGGAATGGATATGACGCTATGCGCCATCAATTTCCAAACCATGGAGCTTCAATATGCGAGCGCTTTCAACCCCTTGTATATTATTCGTAATAACGAACTTACTAAATATAAAGCAGATAAATTTCCGGTAGGGATGGATGTTGCTGAAACGAAATTATTTACTAATAACCTGATCAAGCTTCAAAAAGGAGATACGATATATATATCTTCTGATGGTTTCGCGGATCAATTCGGTGGACCCAAAGGAAAGAAGTTTATGGTAAGTAATTTTAGAAACCTCTTGCTCGAAATTTCAAAAACTGATATTGAAACACAAAATGATTTCTTAAATCAAACAATTGAAAAATGGAAGGGAAGCCTGGAACAGGTGGATGATATTCTTGTTATGGGGCTTCGGGTGTAACTATAAAATGGGGATTTTGGCAGAGGGAAATTAAAAGCAATCACAATTATTTTTTTGCAAAATTCCATAATCAAATCCAATATAATATAAAAAACCCCATCCAACATTAATTGGATGGGGTTTTTTTTATTGAATTAAATGTTTTTTATTCCACAATGTAAAAAATATTTGTCAACCACTTTGCAGGATCTTTTTCGGTCATTGGATCGGTAACATACTCCTCCAATACAAGGCCTTGGGTTAAACCATTCTTTTTGATGTAGGCATCCATTGCATAATGAGCGTGACCTGATTTTTCATAAGGGCCGTAGTATTCAATTAATAATACTTTGCTTGCAGGCGTTTCAAATTTTTCCCATCCGGATAATTTTGTTCCATTGGCAACTTCCATCACAGCGGCACATTCAGTTGATTTACCTTGTTCGTCATAAGAAAAATAGATCGCTTTTGGCATACCAATAGGTTGAATCTTCGCTTTACCCAGTTCTTCACCAAGTTTTGGGAAATTCTCTCCAAAAAAAGCGCCCAATTTATCAAATGATAATTTTTCTTTTTTTCCGTAATATGTTTTTGCTTCCCACTGTACTTCTTTTATTTCATAGTTTACAGATGGTACGGCTGCCATTTGTTCTAATGTCGGTTTTAATTTAGCAAGACCTTTTTCGTAATCCGGTCCCATTTGCTTTTCAAAATTCATAAATAACATAGGTCCCCGGCCAAAAAAGCCAATATCAAACACCATTCCCCAGGTAACATTCGTTGCATTATTTTCCGGCTTCGTGATAAAATAAACTTTAGCATCTCCCATCCCGTCAAAACGCAATGTTTGTAAAACACTATCATTAACTGTTTTATCATAGATCATCATCCCTTTTCCAACATCTTTTTTATCGCTTTCCCAAGCATAAGTGCTGCCAGGTTGCCCCATTTCTCCAGTATACGTTGTTTTCGCAGCAGTGTCTTTTTCTGTCCATGGCGACCATGAATCGTGAAAAAACTTCAGATCTGCGAGTTGTTTTTGCACCAGTTCTTTTGGAGCATTAATACTGATAGAACGTTCTACTTTAACCGATGACGGTCCAAACAAGCATAGAACAAAATAAATAGCCACTAAGCCAAGTACTACGTATAAAACTTTTTTCATAGGTGTATGTTTTAATTTTTTTTTGCAATGATATGAAATATATAACATTCAACATGTACGTTTCATCGAATAAACTGCCTAAAAAAGAAAAGAAAAATTTTATTTAAATATTTCAAGAACGGCTCATTTTTCTCTAAGCCAACTTATTAGATCGGTAATCATAGCATTACTGATAGTATGTCCTTCGGGATACTCTTTGTATGATGAATTAATACCTAATTCTTTCAGATACGAATTACTGCCTTGCGCATAAGCAACACCAAGAACATTATCCTTTGTACCATGCGAGATGAATACATTTAATTGTTTTAATTGTGCACTTGGTTTAATTAAAGGTTTTACTTCCTCAAGTAACCTGCCACTCATTACTGCAATTCCTTTTATTTTATCGGGACTTGTTAATCCAACACTATACGACATAATAGCTCCCTGGCTGAAACCACATAAATAAACCTGTTTATTATCAAACGTGTATTTCTCTTTTAATTGATCAATAAATTGAAGGATCAGGACCCTGCTTTTTTCAGCCTTTTCTTTATTAATCACCGGTTTTCCGTTAGAAAAATCTACTTCGTACCAGGCGTAGCTATCCTGGCCAACTTCAAAAGGTGCTCGTGCCGATACCACCATGAAATTATCCGGAAACTGATCAGCAAAAGAAAACAGATCTTTTTCATTACTTCCCACACCATGCAACAAAATTAATAATGGTGTTTGTTTGCTTTCTATTTTAGGATGTTTCAGCAAATAGTGCAATGGTATTGAAACATCCTTTTCTTTGAAATTCATAGTACTAAAAATTATTAAAAATGGTAAGAAGATCGTTCTCATAAATTAATCTATTTTTAAAGATGTCATTGTTAAAGAGCCAGCTACAGCCTTATCATTAAAGATCGTTATTTTTTCATTTTTGTCTTTTAAGGCAAGGCTATAAATTAAAGGCAGATAATGCTCCGGGCTTGGAATTGCCAGGTCAAAGGCTTTCCCCTGCGATTTAAAATTAATAAGTGGTTGATGATCGTCAGTTAAGATATATTTTTTCATTTTTTCGTTGGCTTCAATAGCCCAATCAAAGCCATACGAATCGGTGTTCAGTTTATCCCAAGCCACCATTCCTAAATTGTGAACCATATTTCCGCTGCCAACAATCAGTACACCTTTTTTACGTAGTGACGCTAATTCTTTTGCTAAGTCATAATGATATTGAGCGCCCTGTGTATAATCTATACTCAGTTGAATGACCGGAACATCAGCTTTAGGGTACAAATGCTTTACAACGGACCATGCTCCATGATCCAGGCCCCATTTCTCATCCAATCCAACTTCTGTTTTTTTGATAATGCTTTTTGTTTCGTTTGCTATTTCAGGACTACCGGGCGCAGGATATTCCACATCGAACAAGGCCTTCGGGAAACCTCCAAAATCATGGATAGTGCGAGGCTTATCCATTGCTGTTACAAAGGTTCCTTTTGTTTCCCAATGCGCTGAGATAACCAAAATTGCTTTCGGTTTTGGAATTCCTTTGCCAATGTTTCTAAAACCGGTTACAAATTCATTTTCCTCAATGGCATTCATAGGACTACCGTGGCCTAAAAATAAAACCGGCATTTTTTCTGTTTGAGTTAATTCCTGAGTGATCGTTTCTAATGCTTTTAGTTTCATTGCTGCAAGGGATAAGGGTGATAAGGCTAATATTTTTAAAAAATCAGATCTTTCCATTTTTTATTTCGAGTAAATTAATTTTTATTTCGGTACAAAGTTCGGAAGTTTATTACATATCTTAATTCACATAGGTTAATAAATTTCTCTTTCTTCCTTAAAATTAGAAGTATTTAATAAACTTAAATCTGTAATATTTTCACTAAATCACTACGGATTAAACTTTATATATTTAATTCGTTAATGTGATCAGCCGCAATTCTCGACAAGCTCGAAATAACTGCGCGCTCGGTCATTTCGAGCTTGTCGAGAAAATTGTGTGCAAGCATTTTGGGTCACAATTTTTGTTGTAAACATTCGCGGATATATTTTTAAACTTGTATTAAATCTATTAATTACCACTAAATAAATGAAAATTACTTTTTTAAACTACTTATGCATGTTTTCTTTACGGATCCTACTAAGAGATTGTGGCTTGATGCCCAGGTAAGAAGCAATAAGGTATTGGGGAATACGTTGAACGAAGTCGGGATGAGATTTGGAAAACTCCGAGTATCTCTTTTCTGCATCTTCACTATTTGTTTTAGCAAGTCGATACTGGACAGATACGTATGCGTTTTGTATTAATACCCTGAAAAAGCGATCAAAACAGGATATGCGATCACAGGCTTTTTGAAAATTCTCTTTACTTAATGCAAGTACTTTGGTAGGTTCAAGGGTTTCTATCGAATAAATTGCTTTTCGGGAAGAGAAAAAACTATATAGATCAGAGATCCAATACCCCTCTAATGCAAATTGTACTGCGTGTTTATCACCCTTTTGATCGGTCATATAGGAGTAACATGAACCTTGCTCAATAAAATAAATGTAATTACCTACATGTCCCTCTTCGATCAATAAATCCTTTTTATCAAAAGATCTCTCAACTATCAGTTTCGAAAATTGTTCGAACTCAGTATCTGTAATAGACTTGTTAATTGTTTTTTCAATATTTGATCGTAATGCTGAGTTCATGTATATGTAAAGGTAAGAGTTTAAATAGAACAAGAAAAACAGAACACAGATAACATTGATGCAACTTATCTCCAGCAATCAGTAATTGTTTGCCGTGAGGTTGAATTTGCAATTTGAGTCGGCCCATAAAAGGCTAGGATGGTTCGCGTCCAATTATAATGATCATAATAAACAGTACTTCTATAATTTACTTTTACCGGCTGGCCCACCGCAATTACCGGTATACGATTCCCTGCTATCCCGTTGTTCTCATCGAAATAAACTACAAAAACAGAGTTATTGGTTTTGCACCAGTTAATAAGGTTGGTGCAATTGTTTTTTAACCAATTATCGCCTTGTGAGATACTGCCATCATGCATATCATGATCTAAATTTGGAGTGATGCAAACAACTCGTTCGAGTGAAGAAAAGTTGGTTGGGAAATCACTCCATCTTTTATTTGCAGTTGAGGGAACATTAGAAAAACATTGAGTTGGATTATGCCGCTCCGTATAGGCTCCTGAATTACATGTTTTGCTGCCGATAACCGGAAGGTCTTCGCTATACCATGAAAAGCTTTTTCCTTTTGCTTTCAATTGCGTATAAAGATTTGCATTACTATATGGAGCTCCTGCAATACAATCATTGTTGGTTTTTCCATTTTTTGTTCCGGCAAAAAATGCAATGTATTCGGGATACGATGGATGGCCTAATGCGTGGGAATTTGTAAAAAGTGTTCCCTTGGAAATAAGGGAATTGATGAAAGGTGCTGAAGAAGAACCTATGATCTGCGAATAATCTTTATTCTCAAACCAAACAAATATTATATGAGCCGGCACAGGGAAGGCTGCCAGTTCGTTATCGATGATCGATTGTTTTTTCTGATCAATAACAGAGTCGATAATGAACTCTTCTTTTTTACAGGCTGACAATATAACTACTCCCAGCAAAAAAATTATTTTTTTCATGATACGTGGATTTATTCATCAAAAATAATTCAGTTTATTGCAAAAGACTATGATTACAGGCACGTGTATGGCTTGAAATAGCCGGGACTTGAAAACACATTGTTGAACTTCCATCAATGCTCGTTCTCATTATGTTGAAGAATGGGATCAACCATTTTCTTCTTTTTTTTAGTAAGAAGATGTTGGAATATGGGAGAGAAAAAGCGCGAAAAAATTTATTTAAAAAACTGCTCTGCAGTAATTATTTTAATATCCTTTTTTTGCGAAGGGTTTATATCAATTTCATAAGAAGAAAATGAAGAACCAGAGCTGGATTGCTCTTGATTCATTTTAAAAAATCTATTGTTATTTTTTAATTCTACAAAGTTGATCTCTTTTAAAAACCCACCTTTCACTTTATTATCTACAAATGTTTTTATAGTATCCCAATTGGTTCCATAATATATTTTTAAAAAATATTCGCCATCAGGGATGTTGTTCATTTTAAAAGAGCTCCCTGTATTCATATACTGATTGCGAATAGTTCTTTTTGTTTTTTTATTTTCTACCAGGCATACTATTGCTTCGGATTCATTGCTGTTATGAATATTAATATTGTTTTTGCTGTATTCATTCGCAATTTCTTCGCCAAAAAAACCGGAATAAGGAGAGTCGAAATCATTGATCATGGGTACAGCACTTTTTTCTTCCTCAGCCATCGACTTCTGACTCACAACATTTAGTGATCCATTGTTTGACATGGCTAATGTTTCGGGTTTCCGATCCGAATAGGAGATAATAAAATAAAGCAAAAGGAGTGCAATACCAATACTAACAGGTATTTGGTAGTTTTCGGTTTTATCTGGTTTGGGGGCCTTTGCTTTTCGTGTTGTGTAATTTTGCTGTTGTTGTTGTGATTGCGCCTGTTGTTGTGCATATTGATATGCATTGCCGGTATATTGCGTATTTGGCCTTTGTCGTGGATTGGTACTTCCTGACAACAATTTTAAATCATACTTTTTCCGTTTTTCCGGATTTGATAAAATAGTATATGCCTGTTGAATTTCTTTAAAATATTCTTCAGCAGTTTTGTTATTCGGATTTTTATCGGGATGATATTTTTTTGCCAGTGTCCGATAAGCAATTTTCAACTCATCGTAACTGGCAGTAGTACTTACCTCAAGCAATATGTAATAATTTTTCTGTTGCATCATTTCAACGGCTAAATAGCCACGCACCTACATGTTTTTTTGTTAAAACATTGCACGCATTTGAGTTTTGGTTTTTTGCAAATTAATATTGGTGTTTTTAGGATACTTCACGGCAAAAGAAAATGCTATTTTTTTAACATCACCCGGTTGTAATGTATATTTCCATGTGTATTTTCCTGTTTTCGGATCGTATTCACCCTTTGATGTTTCAAGAGCTTCCACTGTGATATCACTTTGTGTTGAAACAGGTAACTGGTCCTCAATATCAATTTGCACAGGTGTTTTTCGGTTATTTTTTATAACCATTTCATAAGCAAATGTTTCTTTGGTAGTATTACCAAACATTTTTTTTGTGCAATATTCTTTTACTTTACTGCGTGTAACCAATACCTTATTGTCACGCCCAAGCGATAGATCTAAGGTATCATCAGCGCTTCGAGTATAGATGTATGACTGACCAACATATATGCCGGCATAATACACATTAGCAGGCCCTTCAACCAGATCCAGATCTTCCCAACCGGTAATACGCGCCAGCAAAAATGCATCCCGCACCAATTTCGGAACGCTGAAATGCTGAAAAGTAGCAGGCAGCTTATACTCTGTAACATCTACGATATAAGGCTTTGAATCAGCCGGAATAGAATAATTTATTTTAATATCAAATTCAGCACTTAATTCCGAAACCTGTATTTCTTCAAACTGTATAGACTGCACGGCTACTGCCGCATTGAACTTTTCGCTCTTTTTTGAAGCTATTGATTGAATTTCCATTGATGAAGGAGCGTTTTGCATATACCCCTGGTTTGATTGAGAAACAATGGAATTTGAATAACCATAGGAGCCTTTGCTTTTATAATTTGCTCCGGAATAATAATCAAGGTTCCATGCCGATAAAATAGGTTTTGCTGCACTTTGAGAAGGATCTGAAGTAGATAGTTTAATTTTAATATCGTTCCAATCCACCCCCGTATTATTAAATACTTTCGCTCTGTACTTCAATTGAATAGGTTGATTAACATCTTCGGCAAGCAGATCGTAGCTTGGGGCCCAACCTGCATCAATAACAATGTATTTTAAATTAATGGTGGTGGTGGTTTTCAATACGGTAGAAAGAAGAATAGATATTTCGGCAGAAGGTTGATTGTTTTTTGCATTCAGATCCATCAATTGCTGGTTGACCTTTATTAAGGACTCATTTAAGGGGATATTTTTTTTGTTTAACCTGGAAAGTTCAGCATTAATTTCTTTTATCCTGCTTCTATAAAAATCGGCTGCTAATTTAAGTTCAGCTATTGCAACACCTTTTTCGTTACCTCCGATAGCATCATTTTTTAAGAGCATATTTTTCTCTGTTGTATATGCATCTCTATCGTTATTAATTTCAGTAATGGCTTCGCTTAAAGCCGAAACAGAATCTTTTAATTGTTTTATCCTGGTTCCTTCCTTTTGATTTGCCATATAATTGATAGCATCAGAAATGGCAAGGATAGAAACATCACCCGTAGCACTTACTTGTATACTTTTTGCATTCAATTTTGGTGACAAACCAACAAAAACGATCTTATTTCTGCCTGGACTCAACGTTACCTGTTTACTATGGGCAACTTCTGCACCATATAAATAAACAATTGCCGATTGAACCGGAGCGCTCACCTCTTGCGTCACTTCAACAGTCTGACCATAAACCCCGAAAGCCATCGGAGCCATTAATAAAAACAATGCAAACTGAGTTTTTTTCATCTTAATAAACATATTAAATATTCTAAATTTAGAGATCACACCTTTTTTATACTAATTCATTAAAAATACAAACAAAAAACCAATTTTCAATATTAATTTTAAGTCTATAGTTTAAATCTATTTGGATATTAAAAGATGTCCAGCCGAACGGTACGAATTATATTTAATTATCTGGTTAGCTCAACTACAATTTTCATAACTATAAAAAATCCTGACTCACCGAATTTCCTACAACATCGAACTTTAACCGGATTAAATTTGAAGATGATTTTAGATTGCCAATCAAGAACAAAATGCCATGGAAGAAACAGAAAAGACATTGCTTTCAAAAGACAGTGCTAAACCAGAAGAGGAGACAATAAAAAAAATATCCGGAAAAATATTGCTTATAGACGATGAAAAATATGAAAATGAATTATTGAAATTGGCATTGCTAAAAAAAAACTGGGATGTTGAAGTTGAATACTTTATGGACCCGGACATTGCACTCGAATATCTAAAAACAACTAAGGATGAAATATTCCTTATTATTTCAGATATGAATATGCCCAAAATAACCGGTCTCGAATTTAAAAAGGCTTTAGACAATGATGAATCTTTAAGATACAAAACAATACCATTTATATTTTCGAGTACTTCGGAAGAAAAATCCCAAGTGGTTGCAGCATATGAATATCGGGTTCAAGGTTATTTCAAAAAACCAAATACTTTAGACAAGCAAGCAGAAATGCTTGACATCATTATAAAGTATTGGATAATTTGCAAACATCCTGACCAAGGTGATATTTACAAATCTACCAATCACGCTACTTAAGAGAAATCAACAAATCACAAACTCACATGCTTTGATGCTACTGCACTTCCAAAGAAATTTAATGCCGCTTTATCAAAATTTTCAGGGGAATCGGTTGTATAAAACTCAACAGCGCCTCCTTTACTGGACTTCTGCTCTATTTCAACATGGCGTTTTAAATAATCGATCAAGCTTTCAGCTACAATTTCGCCCTGAGAAAGAAGCGTAATATTTGGTGGTAAATATTTTTTTATTTTATTTATCAGCAAAGGGTAATGAGTGCAGCCTAAAATGATGGTATCTATATTTTTATCTTTCGACAAAAGAGAATTGATATTTTTTTGAATAAAAAAATCTGCTCCTTCATTTTCGAATTCATTATTCTCTACCAATGGAACCCACATAGGACATGCTTCCTGTACCACTTTTAGTTGCGGATAAAACTTTGCAATTTCAATAGGATAGGAATCGGATGCTATTGTTCCTGATGTGCCAAGCACACCAACATGCCCTGTTTTGGTATACTTCCCAACTATTTCTGTTGTAGGGCGTATTACTCCCAACACCCTTCTATCAGGAGCTATTAGTGGAAGATCTTTTTGTTGTATAGTACGTAATGCTTTTGCAGATGATGTATTGCAAGCCAATATTACCAATTCACACCCCATCGAAAATAATTTCTGAACACATTCCAGCGTATATTGGTATACTGTTTCAAATGATCGTGTACCATAGGGTGCGCGGGCATTGTCACCTAAATAAATATAATCGTATTCAGGTAATTGTTTTACGATCTCCTTTAAAACAGTAAGTCCACCGTAACCGGAATCAAATACGCCTATTGGTTTTTTTTTAAGATCGTGCACGTTATAGAATTAAAATATTGTTGAAGATCAGAATTAAAATGATAAAGGTAACAAAGTCATGCTGAAACTTGTTTCAGCATCCCCCTGAGATTCCAAAACAAGTTCGGAATGACCACCTTCCCATGTAAATTTTATTGTGGGACATTTTACATTCCCCACAAATTCTTTCAGTAAATAAAAAGCCTCGCCCCGAATACTCGTGGTGAGGCTTTCTGTTTTCAGATAAAATTTTATTTTTTAGGAGCAGGCTCTGGAGTGATTCCTAGTTTTTTAACAACCAAAGAAAGGATATCATCAGCAGGCTCAAAATACAATACAAGACCAGTGCTTGTATCTAATGCATATTTGTAACCATTTTCTTTTGCTACCTGATCAATTGCTTTTTTTGCTTTGTCATAAACAGGTTTAGAAAGCTCAGCAGTTTTTTTCTGATAATCTGCTTGTGCTTGTTGTTGGAATTCCTGGATACGGGTATTTAGATCATTCAACTCTTTTTCTTTTGAAGCACGTACCACCTCAGCAAGGTCTTTTGATTTTTCCTGAAACTCAGCATATTTAGTTTGTAACTCAGTTTGCATTGCAGTTACTTGTTGTTCCAATTGTTTTGCATACGCTTGTACACCTTGTTGTGCTACTTTTGATTCCGGCATAATGCTTATTAACGAATCTAAATTAACATGCGCTATTTTTTGTGCATTAGCGGTAAATGAACATGCTATCATTACAACTCCAATAACAGCTTGTTTTACGATATTCTTCATAGTATTTGTTTTTAGTTTTTGATTGGTTTATTTATGGTATTATTTTTTTGTTCCTGTTGTTTTGGTTCCGGTACCTGTAACGGTATATCCCATTTGTTTTAAAACTTCATCACTTTTATCAAGTTTTGAACTTGCATAAAGCATAGTAAGATCACTTGATTTATCAAAAATTATTGAGTACGTACCTTTGTCAGCAACAGCTTTTACAGCGCTGTATACTTTATCCTGAATAGGTTTTACTAATTCCTGACGTTTTTTGAATAATTCACCATCCACACCAAAGCGTATTTTTTGCAACTCTTTTGCTTCTTTTTCTTTTGCAACAATATCACCTTCACGTTTCTTTTTCATATCCTCAGTAAGCAAAATTTGCTCTGCCTGATATGCTTTGTACATCTTATCAATTTCAGCGTATTTTGCTTCAATCTCTTTTTGCCACTGAACAGAAATTTTATCCAAATCGGCTTGTGCTGCTTTGTATTCAGGTATCTGACCTAAAATATATTCAGTATCAACGTATGCAAATTTTTGTGCAAATGCAGTAACACCTGTTACAAGAGCTATACTAAGTACTAGAATTAATTTTTTCATTTTTTTATAAATTAAGGTTAAATTAATGAATTGTTTAAACGTATTGCTACTCTTTGTTTTTCCAATTCTCTAATTCCCTTGCTGCTTTTTTATATCAGCGGGGCGAATTTAGGAAATTATTATATAACTACTCCATTTTTTTACTAATTCTTCGGATAAAAACGGGTAAAGTACATCCAATAAACAGTCAGGATATTGGGCCATACCTTGTTCGCAAGGGATTGTTAAAATTAGTTAATGTTATAACTCTCCAATTGCGGCTCCGATAGTGAAGTGAAACTGGCCCTTTTGCATACCTAAATTTGAAGGTACATCATCCAGTCTCCAGCCATAATCAAAGCCAAGTAATCCAAACATTGGTAAAAACACTCTTACTCCAACACCAGCCGACCGTTTTACGTTAAACGGATCAAAATCTTTTGTTTTCGTCCATGAATTACCGGCTTCAGCAAAACCAAGCACATAAATGGTAGCTTGTGGATTAAGTGTTACCGGGAAACGCAATTCCATGGCATATTTTGTAATAAATGCAGCCCCTGTTCTTTCTGATAATGATTGATCATCATAACCTCTCAACGCAATAATTTCTCTTCCATCCAATGCGTATCCGGTTAATCCGCTACCACCTAAATAAAAACGTTCAAATGGCGATATTCCTACTTTAGCATCATACGAAGTTAAGAACCCAAATCCTGCTGATGTACGCAATATCAAATTGCGTGCCTCTTTACCTTCTGTCCCTCTTTTATTGGTTATCGGGGTGAAAAACTTAGCTGTGAATTTATATTTTTGATACTCAACAAATTTATAACGTTGCTGATCGGTCATTAACGGACTCGCATAATCCTTATTATTAAAAACCGAATAAGGTGGCGTGAACTGACCGGTTAGCGCCAATTGTGAGCCGCGTGTTTCAAAAATCGGTTTATCAATTGAATTACGTTGTACCGTTACTTTGTAATAGATATTGTTTGAATATCCTTTGCTGAAAGAGAAAATAGAGTTGAAATTATTCAAAGTATAATACTGGTAATTCAACTCCTGGTACAAAGTAAAATAATCATCCGGTTTTTTTAAACGTTTACCCAATCCTACCGAAACACCAAAAATATCAAGTGATTGGCGTAATGGATTAACAATTTTTTCTCCGTTTGATTTTGTATTTTTCGTCTGACCATTTGATTGCACCGAATAATAGGCCGTTACACTTAATGAGTTTGGTTTTTTACCCCCTAACCAAGGCTCAGTAAAGGAAATATTATAGGATTGAAAATACAATCCGTTTGATTGAGCACGAACACTTAATCTTTGTCCATCACCTGAAGGCAGAGGTCTCCAGGCTTCGCTTTTGAAAAAATTCTTCCCCGAAAAATTATTAAAGGAGATACCTAACGTTCCAACTACACGTCCTCCACCGTAACCACCCGAAAGTTCGATCTGGTCAGATGGTTTTTCTTCTACTGTGTATTCAATATCCACTGTACCTGTTGCAGGGTTTGGTGTAGGAACAACATTCATTTTTTCAGGATCGAAATAACCTAACTGAGAAAGTTCGCGCTGTGTACGGATAATATCAGATCTACGAAATAATTGGCCCGGCTTTGTGCGGATCTCACGTAAAATAACACGGTCGTTGGTTTTTGTATTACCAACAATGGTTACTTTATTGATGGTAGCTTGCTTGCCTTCGTATATGCGCATTTCAAGATCAATGGAATCGTTGGTCACCATTATTTCAACGGGAGTAACGTTAAAAAATAAATAACCATCATCCATGTACAATGAGCTGATGTCATTACCATTCGGATTCATAAATAATTTGGCATCCAATTGAGATTGGTCATAAATATCACCCTTTTTAACACCAAATACATTGTTCAGATCTTTGGTAGAATATTTACTATTGCCCACCCAGTTAATGTTTCTAAAATAATATCGGCCTCCTTCATTAACAACAATATCAATATTTACACGGTTGCTTTCAACCCTGTACATGGTATCCTTCACAATTTTAGCATCACGGAATCCTTTCTCATTGTATTTTGCTAAAAATGCTTTTTTATCTTTTTCATAATTATCTTCGTCAAACTTGCCGGAATTAAAAGGATTCCACCAGCGTCTGCGTTTTGTTTCTTTAAATGTTCTGCGCAATTTCCAGGTCTCAATAGAATTGTTTCCGGCAATATTGATGTCCTGGATACGTATTTTATCTTTTTTAGTAACCTCTATTAACAGGATAATGCTGTTCTCAATTTTCTCATCCTTTTCCTTTTTAATATCCACCTTCACATCCATGTATCCTTTGTTAACAAAGAATTCTTTTACTTTAACCTGGGTGGATGAAACCAAGCCATCGGTAACAACTTTACCTTTTATCAATTTTATTTTTTCACGAACATCGTCCGCTTCACTTTTTGTCATTCCTTTAAGTGAAAACTTAGATAATCGGGGACGTTCCAGCACTTCAATATTTATAAAAATAGTGGAGCCCTGAATTTTAGATGCAGTGATGTTTACATCTTCAAAAAGCCCTTGTTTCCATAGGTTTTCAATAGCAGTAGAAAATTTATCGCCAGGGACCTGTACTTTATCACCCACACTTAAGCCGGATAATAAGGTGAGTACGTTCTGATCTAAATGGCTGGCTCCTGAAACGGTAATATCACCGATCTCATATTCTTTAGGAGCAGAAAAATCAATGCTTGTGGAATCTGGACCGCCAAGAGTAACTTGTCCTTTTAAAGTAATGGTAAGAATTGAAACGTAAAACAGAACTGCTAATTTTTTATACATCTTATTTTTAAAATTGGTGATTTAGAGAATTGGTGATTTAATAATTTAGTGATTTTTGTGTTAAATTCTTCATTTCTCTAATTCTCTAATTTTTTTAATTGCTCGCTGGTTTTTCCAAATCTGCGTTCGCGGTTTTGATAATCAAGTATTGCTTCGTATAGATCTTCTTTTCCGAAATCGGGCCAAAGTTTATCAGTAAAATAAAGTTCGGAATAAGCCAGCTGCCATAGTAAGAAGTTACTGATGCGGTGTTCTCCACTGGTACGGATCATTAGTTCCGGGTCAGGTATGTTGGCCGTGCATAAATGTTTTGCAATGGTATCTTCATTTATTTCGGATGCGGAAAGTGTTTTATCTTCTACTTTCTGAGCGATCTCTTTAACAGCGTTTATTATCTCCCAACGTGAACTGTAGCTTAAAGCAAGCACCAAGGTCATTCTGGAATTATTCTTTGTATTTTCAATAGCTTCCTGTAATTCATTAAAACAATCGGGTGGCAAACTTTTCAGATCACCAATGGCTTGTAAGCGGATGCTGTTTTTATTAAGTGTGGCTGTTTCTGCATTTATGGTGTATACGAGGAGCTGCATCAATGCAATTACCTCTTCCTGGGGGCGGTTCCAGTTTTCGGTGGAAAATGCGTAAAGTGTAAGGTATTTTATGCCTATTTCAGCAGCGGCTTCCACAGTGTCACGTACCGATTTTACGCCATTTTCGTGACCAAAAATACGTTCTTCTCCTTGCTGCTTTGCCCATCGTCCATTGCCATCCATAATGATAGCGATGTGTTCCGGTAATTTTGCAGGATTAATTTTTTCTTTTAAGCTCATTGGTTACTAATAACGAATCTATACTAATTTACGAATCTGTGTTTGTTAAAAATGATTACACCGATTGCGAAAATGATTGCACCGATGTTGTTAAATTGCTTAAGTTAAATTGTTTTATTGTTTTATTTGCCTACTGTAAAATTGCTAAATTGTTAAAATTGCCTAAGCCAAATTGTTTAATTGCTAAATTGTTTATCCCCATCAATTATTTACTCCGGGACATTTTGGTCTTTTTTGTTTTAATTTTACTGTTATCGCTATTCCGGCAAATGTGTACCAGTCTTTTGTTGTTGGGTTACCTCGCTGGCGGCCTACATTGCTAAAATTAGGATCCGTGCCAATGCTTGGGTCGGATAGTTGGGCAGTTAATGCACCGCGCTTGGCAGCCAATATAGCAGGATCGTAATATCGTTTGCTTACATCATCCAAATAATCGGTAAATGTTTTACGAATTCCCCATTCGAGGGAGATCCCTATATTTTTAGATAAATTAGCTTTTATACCAATACCAAATGGGATGGAGACATCCACCAGTTTGTATTTTCTTTTTGTAGCCCCATTCGGAAGGCCTTGTCCTTCGGTACCAAGCGGCTGAAGATCTACCCAATTATTATCGATCTGGGCCTGGGGATTGAATTTAAATCCGGCCAATCCAAAGAAAACATAAGGAGAGAACAATTGATCATCATCTCCAATTGCATAGTTCAAAAAATTAAACTCCAATTGTGCTGATAACTCAGCTATGTTTGATTTAAAATGCAAATTGCGTTGTTGTTGTGCCGGGGAATTGGAGAAAGAATCCTGCCCTTCAATAGAGCCGAAAAAGGCATTTGCCCTTGCTGCTAAACGTGGATTAAAATTATGACGAAAAATAATGCCTCCGGCAGGCTTTGTAAACTGATTGAAATGCCCAAGCGGATTTAAATCCCCAATATAGTAGGAACCACCCAAGAACACTCCTATTTCAGAACTTTTTTTCTTAGGCTGTGCATGCCCTGTAAGTGCTGAAAATAGTGCAATAATTAATATGGAAAAATGTTTTTTCAATTTCAAACAAATTCGTTAATTGATATTATTGCAATATACATACCTAAGTGCATATAGCCTTTTTTTGAGCAATGACAGGCAAATATAATGGAAATTTGCTTATTTGAAGGTGTTAAAATTAGTTAATTCAACCCATAACGTATTTATGCTTGAATATTGCTCTGATACGGTTATAATCTCTTTTTATTTTAGCGTTTTGGGCGTTCCCTTTCTTAAACAAGAAAGGGCGGGGCTTGGAGTTTATCCTGAGCGAAGTCGAAGGGCTTCAATCTTTTCTAAACAGAAAAGCCTGCCCGACTGAAGACATCAGTCGTTCGGGCGGGGATTTACGCTGCAATCCCTAACGCGCATTTTCTATAATTCAACATGTTTTACGACATACAACAACAACTAAGTAGTTGATTTTCAAGCTCTTTTTGGGGGTTAGTTTAAATAATAACAAAACCAGATATTATGCTTTAGAGGAATTGCTTTTTTATGATGTTTAATCAGGACTTAATCCCTTCATTTTGAAAATGCCGCGTTAGGGATTGCAGTGAAAATCCTTCCCTTCCGCTATTTGCGGAAGGGAAGATTGAAACGGAAAGCCCGGCCCTTTCTCTTTTAAGAAAGGGAACGCCCAAATCACCTTAATAAATAATATTAGTAATACTTTAATTACGCTTGTCTAAGCCCCAAAGTAATTTATTTCGGATGGTATTGAAGAAATTCTGGTTCTCGAGTTTTATGAGATTTAAATAAAAATCCGCTTTTTTAAGCGTAAGTTCAATAGAAGAATCGATGATCTCACTACGTGAATCGAGTGAAGCAAGGTAGTGGCTGCTGCGCCCCTCTACTTTAAGTTTGATCACATTGTTATCGGAAATAACCAATGGGCGTACATTTAAGTTATGCGGAGCAATTGGGGTAATTACAAAATTTTGTGAACCGGGCATCACCAATGGTCCTCCACAACTTAAGGAATAAGCGGTGGATCCTGTAGGTGTGGCTATTATCAAGCCATCGGCAAAGTAAGAGTTGAGGTAATCGCCATTGATATAGGTATGAATGGTGATCATGGAAGAGCTATCCTTTTTAAAGATCGTTAACTCATTTAATGCATAATTTACATCTCCAAACAAATTATTAGGCGCAGTAACACTCAATAAAGCGCGTTGTTCAATACTGAATTTCTTGTGCATTACGGCCTCTATCGCATCATTGATCTCGTTTTTGGCAACATTCGCTAAAAAGCCTAAACGACCCGTATTTATACCTAAAATAGGGATCCCTGCATTACGAACGTAGGTTAATGTTTCTAAAAAAGTACCATCACCACCAAGGCTTAACATGCAATCGGTGTCCTTGTTTAGGTCGGAATGAGAATTGAAGGTTTTAACGGAACCAGTGATCTTTATTTTTTGCTCCAGGAACTTATAAAAGGGCTCATAGATAAGTATTTCGGCTTTGTATTCATTGAGTTTATCAAACAACAATTGAATAGGTTCCGAAATATTTTCATTATTAGAACGACCGTAAATAGCTACTTTCATTTTAAAATTACTACGAATTACGAATTTTTGTCGAATTACGAATCTGTGTGTGTTCTTTATTTAAGCTTACTACGAATTACGAATCTTACCGAATTACAAATCTGTGTGTATTCCCAATTAATTTATCTACGAAAGTTTTTATATAGCGAATCACAAGTAAAACAATGCTAATTCGTAATTCGCTAAAATTCGTAATTCGTAGGGCTCTTCTAAATATTTATATAATTCATAAAGGAATCAAAACGGTTTTTCATATCATCAGAAAATTCGTTTTGGTGGAATGATGCTTTAACAGTATAGTTATAACGTTCAAGCGTTTGTAATATGCCTGAAATGTCGGTTTTATTGACCTTTAGCGTTACTTCGATCCTGGTGGAATCGGGAAGTGAATTTAAGTAACAGCTTAATATTTTGCCATCATTACCTTCAACAATTTGTGCGATCTGCGACAAAGAATAATCCAATTCATTCATCTCAAGAACTATAATACCGCCAGGTTCGCGTGTAGCAGCAAGTATAGAAAATTGTTGTAATAATGCTGTTAAAGGTATTAAACCTAAGTAATTTTCGTTTTCATCCAGTACCGGCAATACAGTAAGTTTCATATTCGAGATCATTTTAATGACCTCGTAAACATGCTGATTTTCCTTTACGAATGGACGAATGCATGATAGTTTATGTTTCCCTATTTCCTCATCTGTAATATTGAGATCTAAAATATCGGTATCGGAAATAAGTCCCAAATACTCATGGTTATTGACAATAGGAAGATGGGACACCTTAAATTCATCCATCCAGTTAATTACCATTAAACCGGTATCGGAAGTTTTAAGTGGCGGTATCTCGTCTGTTATTAGGTCTTTTGCTAACATATTTTTGGTTACGAATAAACGAATGCTTACTAATTTACGAATAGTATGATTACTAATAAACGAATCATTAATTAATTTATTGGTTACGGAATAAACGAAAGTTTAAAATTTGTGATTTGGTACTCTATTTTCGCAAATTCGTAAAGATTCGTTATTTGTAACCATACAAACTTACAAATTTTTTAGCTTTACACTTTATTTATGAACCTATGGATACAAAGTTAAGTGTAAATATCAATAAAATTGCAACCTTACGCAATTCCCGTGGCGGAAATGTTCCTGATCTGTTAAAAGTAGCGCTGGATTGCGAACGATTTGGCGCTCAAGGCATTACAGTCCACCCCCGCCCCGATGAACGCCACATCCGGTATAAAGATGTAAGAGATCTAAAACCCATACTTAGCACCGAATTTAACATTGAAGGAAATCCCCGTGAACAAAAGTTCCTGGACCTGGTATTGGAGGTAAAACCAGCCCAGGTAACCCTTGTACCGGATACGTTAGGACAGGTAACATCTGACCATGGCTGGGATACGATAACCCATAAAGAGTATTTAAAAGATATTATTTCACTTTTTAATGCTGCCGGAATACGTACCTCCATTTTTGTGGATGCGGACCTGAAAATGATTGAAGGAGCCAAAGAAACGGGAACTGATCGTATAGAGTTATATACCGAAGAGTATGCGAAACAATATCCTATTAACCGGGAACAAGCCATTAAACCTTATTCGATAGCATCAAAACGCGCTAAAGAGCTGGGCTTAGGGATAAATGCAGGACATGATCTTAGTTTAGAAAACCTTAATTATTTTGCTCAACATGTTGAAGGATTACTGGAGGTTTCCATTGGTCATGCTTTGATCTCAGATGCCTTGTATCTTGGATTGGAAAATACAATACAGCTTTATTTGAGAAAGCTCCGCAATACCCTATAGTTCTTATCGGTGTGTCATCCCGAACTTTTCGTGAGGGATCTTGTTATTTACGAATGATACTGCTGACAATTTACAAGATCCCTCTTGGCGAAAAAGCCAATTGGGATGACATTACCTATAAAATGGAGGTTTAATTCACAATTTTAATATTGTTAAAATTACTGATAGAATTAATTTGAAATAAATTTAAACAGGCTCTTAATTCATGAAACTATTTTATAGAAAATCAGGACAAGGACAACCTCTCATCATATTGCATGGTTTATTCGGGCAAAATGATAACTGGGGCACACTTGGCAGACAATTTGCTGAGCAGGGCTTTGAAGTTTACCTTGTTGACCTTCGTAATCACGGGCTTTCGCCACATAGTGCTGTTTGGAATTACCAGGTAATGAGTGATGATATACTGGAACTGATAAATGATAATAATTTGCAGCACGTTATTTTAATGGGCCATTCCATGGGCGGTAAAGTGGCTATGCAATTTGCAATACAACATCCCGAATTATTGGATAAATTAATTGTGGTTGATATTGCCCCCAAATATTATCCTCCGCATAATTTGGATGTGCTGAACGCTTTAAATGCAGTTGATTTCAGCATTGTAAAAAGCCGTAAAGAAGTAGAAAGTATTTTATCGGAAACCCTCAGCGATTTCGGTACTAAACAATTTCTGTTAAAAAATATTTATTGGAAAGAAGACACCGAACTTGACTGGCGCTTTAATTTAAAAGCAATTACCCCTCAGATCGAAAACGTTGGTGAAGCAATACCAAATGATACCCCTTGCAGCACACCAACACTTTTTATCAGGGGCGAAAAATCGAACTATATTTTGGATGAGGATTTAAATTTGATCCATGATATTTTCCCAAACAGCAAATTAGAAACCATTGCTGATGCCCCTCATTGGGTGCATGCCGAAAAACCAAAAGAGTTTTTTGAATGTGTGATGGGGTTTATTAAGACTACAAATTATTAATGAAATAGGCTAACCTCTATTATAACCAGCCAAACAAAAAATCAATAATATTGTCGTACCAATTTGTTGGCTTTGTATCTTTTCCCTTGCAATCAGAAGAGCAATAATAGTCGCTTTCAGGTATATCTTTTTTACATACTGCACAAGAGTTTTTAACTTTACTTTCCATTTTGCAAAAATTATGATTGCTGAAGACGAGGTCTGTTCTTTAATTGTCTTGCCCATAACGAGCAAACATACGATGCAGTGCAATGCGCCTTTTGAGCGGGTCGGCTAAGGTATCGCATATTTTATGGTAGCTGTATGGTATATTTTATACAGGTTCCTTTCTAATGATTTTAATTCTCCTACGGAATTTTTCCAACTCGGAAGGATTAATTTTACTACAACTTGATTGAAGCCTATCAATAGTTTCCATGATTTTTTGCGTAAATTTCAATAGGTTTAATTCACTTTCTGCTTTATTTATATTATTTTCAGCAAAGTCTATGATATCGTTTAAGTATTCACTTTTACAGTTTGTCTCCAAAATATACCACAATGGAAATAGATTTTCGGGATTATTTATATCAAGTTTATTAAGTTCTTGCTTTATGAGTTCAATCAACCACTGACTTTCTAATTCCTCTGGTACAGTAAAAGAAGAATATTCTACAGAAAAGCCATCTCTCATCATTTGGAATTTGCTGCTAGAATAAGTAAAAAATATTTTTTTTGCTCGAGAATAATCTATCATTAGTTAAATTTAAAAAATTGTTATTGTTGCGAGTCTGTTTTTTTTATACTTACAATTTCAAATCCTCTTTCGGTCAAAACACTCGACAGTATTGATAAATACAGGTCTGAATACACAGTTATAAAAAATATTTCAGTCTAACATTTGATGGTCGTTACCACTTTTACAAAAATTCAATGCAAACTGTCCCTGTCTTGAACGGTTTTAATTCAAGCATAAAATTATTAAGACTTGTGTTATTAAGATAAAATGTAGTTGTTTGGGTTTTCAGGGTTAATTTAAAAATATCATATGTTAAACTGTGTTCCTCTTTTTTGATTCCACGATACTCAAGTTTTTTTAATGTTTTCAGTGCGTGTTTGTTAATACGATACCATTTTCCATTTTTTTCTGAGTAAAGTCTCCAGTCAATAGCCGTTTTTGTAATAGTTAAACTATCTTGGTCGTATGACCCATATCTGTCGCCAATGCGCGAAATCGAAATTTTTAAAGTGTCGCCAATTACAACTTTATTTAGTAACCTTTCTTGCCCAAGAAGCGATGTAAAAAAGAAACTAAGTAAAAATATTGCTGTTGGCATTTTCATTTAAAATTCTAATTAATTTCGTTTTAATTTAGCCTGATTGTCTTAATACGCAGTTCTAAAAACACAACGTTCGAAACATGAAAAGGTCCTATTACAGAGCGTTAACAATATTTTTTAAAACGGGGCAGAGTTCTCACTGTGATAAATTTTTTTCCCTTTTTTATTGTAATGGGTTATAAAAAGTAAGGTTCCTTGGTCTAAAAAAGCTAATGTAGTTCTAAGTCTATTCCTATTGTCATATGTATACCATTTTCCGTATACTTTCTTGTTTTGCATACCTCCAATTGAATAGTTTCCATTTGTCCATTTTACCATCACAAATTCTACGCTGTCTCTTGTCATTAATGAATAAAGAAGGCCTCTAACATCTTTTTGTAATAGTTCATTTTGAAAACTATCTGATATTTTTGTGTATTCAGATTCTACTCTTTTTTGATTTTTTATAAACTGTTTACAATTGCCTATACTGCAAGAACAAAAAGCAAAATTTATCAAAATAAATGTAAATGTAAGGATTCGTCTTGTTGTCATTTTGGTCGAAAAATATTTTCCTAAATTCAAAATTCAATTTGCAAAAATTATGATTGTCATAAACAGGGTTCTTGTCCTTCTTTTTTAATTGCATCGCCACCACCGTAAGAAAGATTTATCAAGTAAGTATTGGGGAGGGGGCACAGACACTTCAAAGTCAGCGATTTCTACCTCCAATACTATGGCGAAAATCCTATGTTATGCGTTAGTGCTTTGTTTGGGTTGTTCGTTTATAAAGTTCCTTAATTACAGATTGTCCAAAAAGTTGATTCTTTAGTTTGTAATAACCATCAAATTCGCAACCACCGTCTTCAAATTTTATACTGTCTGTTTTTAAACTAATAACAAATTTACTTTCAGTTGTGCAGAGTCCGTTTGATTTGAAAACTTTCCCTTTGCTTTCGAATTGTCCATAAGCAATAAGTGAACTGTCGGGAAGTAATTTAGCCAAAGCTGGATTAGGAATTTCGTTACCTTGTCTATTTATATATAATTCGGCAAATATACCTTCTGAGCGTTTATATATTTTTATTTGTTCAGAGAAATAGTGCTCGCAACCGTGCGTTTCATAATTTATGAATAAAGTGTCGTTTGCTTTTAAAGTATCAATGAGTGAAATAGATTTCTTTAGCTGTTCTGCAATTACATTATTCTTTTGCTTATCGTTACCACAAGCACAAACAAAAACTATACTTAAAGTCCACAAATATGTCCGGCTAAATTTCATTCTCGTTACTGTTTGTCTGTTTCAAGTTACCACGTCTTTCAGCATTACGCATAACGGCTAAATATATGAATACCTTTTCGGTTTCATATATTTTATGTTAGGCGCTGTTTATTTTTCAATAATTCTTTCCTAACTTTTCTTTGAAAATAGATACCAATACATTACCAATATTTCCTAATTCAGTCTTTAATTTGTTTTCGTCTGTGGACTTAGCTTGTCTTATTGCCTCAAGTTCAGTTGTTACATTTTCCATATATTTTCCAACTTTTTCATGTATAGGGTTGTCTTTTTGTAGCTGTAGCTTTATTAAGTTTTCATAATTTGCAACTTCTGTTGCCGTGTTAATATATTTTTCATATCCATCGTCACTTATTTTCTTATGTTTTGAAGTGTCGGGTTCATTTTTTAAATTATAGATTGCATTAAGTGCAATAACTTTAAGATTAAGTGTCAACGTAAAATATTTACTTGCACTTTCTTTAATTAATTCCACTTGTTTTACTTTATATTGGAGTATTATATTTTGTTTAACATTATAAAGTGCCACTAGTCCTGCAATTAGGGCAATTAAAATTGGCAAATATGGTATTATATCAAAAGTTGAATTTGTCAAATGGTTATTGCAATTTAATAAATGAATTTCAAGGAGAATATTTTTCATTATACTTATATGTCTAGATTAATTTCTGGGTATACTAAATTGCGCCTAACACGTTTATAAGCGCAACTAGTTGCGCTTATTTGTCTTATTTGGTCTGCATACGCAAAGGTTGCGCTTATTTCTCAATTACACGAAAGCAATATCAAATAATAATTGTACTAAATATCACATTAAAGGTGTACAAAATTTATTTAAAAAACAGCGGGAAGGATTGAGGAATAAGGTAAATACTGTTATTCTTTCGGAAGATCTTTTATTACATCACCTTCGCTGGCAGTCGGTTTTGAGATACCCCCAACCTGGCGTTTCACACTTTGTCCGGGCTTATCAATTTCATTTTGTATTTCAGCAATTACTTCGCCTTCGCTGGTGATGGTTTTTGAGATATCGCCAACCTGGGTCTTCATGCTTTGGCTTACATTATCAATTTCATTTTGCATTGCGGAAGTATGCTTTTCTATATCTTCTCTGATGCCACTTGTGCTTCGTTGAATTTCGTTTTGGATCTGGTTTTTTGCATCATTGATCTCTCTTAATCCCTTCCCTATTCCTTTTGCTAATCCGGGCAGTTTATCGGAGCCGAAAAGCATTATTATCACCAATACGATGATAAATACTTCACCTCCACCAAGGTTTAAAAATAAGAGAATTGGACTGATCATTAAATAACAAATTTACTACCACAAAGTTAAGCAAAAAAAAGCCCGATGAATAAATATTCATCGGGCTTAAAATAATTATCAATTAGTAGATGAATTAATTAATTTTCTTAGCATCATCCTTATTTCCCTCTAAATCAATAACAACAGGAGTTGCAATACAAATAGATGAATAAGTACCGATCACGATACCAATCAACAATGCAAAAGAGAATCCTCTGATGGTTTCGCCACCAAAAATAAAGATCGCCAATAATACAAAGAAGATGGTTAATGATGTATTGATAGTACGGCTTAATGTACTGTTCAATGCATAGTTGATCACTTTCGCTCTTTCCAGCTTATCTAAGTCTGTTTTATTGCGTTCTGCTAAATATTCACGGATCCTGTCAAATACAACCACGGTGTCGGTCATTGAATAACTCATTACCGTTAGGATAGCGGCAATAAAATCTTGTGTGATCTCTAATGAGAAAGGTAAAATACCATCAAAAATAATATATACCGAAAGTACAATAAGCACATCGTGGAACAATGCCACTACTGCACCTAAACCGTATGTCCATTTTTTGAATCGAATAAAAATGAAAACAAACATTACTAAACACGACAACAATACCGCCCAAATTGCTTTGGATCTGATGTCGCGGGATACCGTTTCTCCCACTTTCTGAGAACTCATCACCTCATATTTAATATCAAGCTTTTTTAAACCTTCGTTCAATTTAGCTTCCACTTTTGCTTCAGCTTCATCTGAGGCATCTGCAATTAAATAGGTGGTGGTGATGCGTTGCTGAGTGCTTTCTCCATAAGTTTTTACTTCAGGGGCTTCTCCAAAACTCTCCGTTAATACTTTACGTACATCTTCAGTTGGTTTAGTTTCATCAAAACGAACCACATAAGAGCGTCCTCCTTTAAAATCAACTCCTAAGCTAAAACCTCCTTTTTGTACATATGAAAATATACCTAAGGCAATCACTACAGCTGAAAATATATAGTACATTTTACGTTTACCAACAAAATCAATATTGATCTTTTTGAAAGCGTTCTCTGTATATTTATTTCCGAAAGAAATTGCTTTATTTTTCCCTAACCAACGATCAAACACTAAACGTGTAATGAAGATAGCACAGAATAAAGAAGAAATAATACCGATGATCAATGTAGTTGCGAAACCTTGTAATGGTCCTGTACCAAACACATACAATATGATACCAAGCAATAAGGTGGTAACGTGCGAATCGATAACAGAGGACATTGCATTGCTATATCCTTCTTTAATTGCAAGAGCAGTACTTTTTCCTAATCTCAACTCCTCCCGTACCCTTTCAAAAATAAGGATGTTCGCATCCACCGACATGGCTATTGTTAATACGATACCGGCAATACCCGGTAATGTTAATACAGCGCCAAATGATGCGAGGATACCAACCACAAACAAGTTATTGATGATCATTGCAAGATCGGCAACCCAACCCGCTTTGCTATAATAGAAGCCCATAAACAAAAGCACTAATATCAATGCAATAATTGTTGAGAACAATCCTTTTGAAACCGCTTCAGCACCAAGTGTTGGCCCTACAACGCTTTCTTCCACAATACGAGCAGGTGCAGGTAATTTACCCGCCTTTAAAATGTTAATTAAATCGTCTGCTTCTTCAATACTGAAGTTACCGGTGATAGAAGATGTTCCACCTGCAATTTCGCCTTGTACAGTTGGGAATGAATAAACACTGTTATCAAGTACGATGGCAATTGATTTACCAATATTATCTTTTGTTAAGTGTTTCCATGCAATAGCTGCATCAGAGGTCATGCTCATTGAAATTTGAGGTGATCCTGAACCTTGCTGATCAAATACTTTACGCGCTTCGGTTATAATATCACCGGAAAGGGCAGCTTTGCCTCTTTCTCTTGAACCGTCTATGGCTACTAACTGTACAGTAGTTTCTTCTTTATCAATTGCTTTAAATGTCCAGAAAAAACGGGTATATGGCTTAAAAATTGATCTTATTTTTTGCATTCTGAAATAGGCATTTATCTTACCTGTATCAGCAATAGCAGCATAACCAATTACCGGCCCCATGCCTAATGTTGACTGACCTTTATCATCACGACCTATTGCAGGGCTTAATACTGCAAAAAGCGGATTTTCTTTTCTTAATCTCGCCATTGTATCGGCTTTGGTCTCACCAATTTTTTTGGTTGTATCGGTGGATGTTCCTAACTGAGCAGATAGTGTTGACGTGTCGTTTTTTGTTGAAAGAACAGTATCATTTTTTGCAAGTGCTTTTGTTTTAGGAGCTGCTGCTTTTACTTTTTCTGCAACAACAATTGAATCTGTTTTAACAGAATCATCAGCAGGACTTAAAACTTCTTTTAAACGGGTATTTGCCTGCTCCAATAATGGATAAATATCTTTATTATCAAATGTTTCCCAGAACTCCAAATTAGCTGTTCCCTGTAATAGTTTACGAACACGTTTTTTGTCAGTAACACCAGGTAACTCAATTAGAATACGACCAGATGAAGCTAAACGCTGAATGTTTGGCTGAGTCACACCAAATTTATCGATACGGGCACGTAGTGTATTTTCAGAAGTAGCAATCGCATCTTCTACTCTTTCCTGCAAAAATTTCAATACTTCTTCGTCAGGAGTATTAAAATCGATCTTTCCTTTCAACTCAATTGTTTGAAAGTTGATCGCTAATTTTGCATTTGGATTGATTTTTTTGAACTCTTCACCAAAAATGATAACAAAGTTTTTAGGGTCTTTTTTTTGTCTCTCAATAGCTTGAGAAAGGGCTTTAGTAAAAGTAGGATCATTACTGTTATTTGAAAGACCACGAATGATCTCCGCAACAGAAACCTCCAAAGTAACGTTCATACCACCTTTTAAATCAAGACCCAGATTTAACTGACGTTTTTTTACATCCTCATAAGTATACTGAGTTATAAAGATATCATACACCGGTTTTTTCTTTAACGAATCCAGATAATAATTCTTTTTAGCATTGAATAAAAAATCCAAATATGTTTTTTGATCAGATGGGTTATCCGACTCTTTCTTAGCAGCTTCGGCAGCTTCCGGGCTTGCAACATAGTTTTTGGCAAATTCCTCAGCATCGTTTTCGATACCGGCCGCAACCCATGTAAACATTAAATAATAAGCACAGGCGAGTGCCAGTAAAATTGCAAAAAGCCTAATTGCACCTTTGTTTTTCATAATAATTTATTATTTTTTTTAAAAATACGGGTGCAAATATAGAATAACAATTAATATTAACCAATTTAATAATGAATATGCTTGAATCCTCCTTTGTTTTAGGCATTAGGCAGCTTTTTTGTTACATTTGCAGTGAAAATGCCCCGAATCACGAATAATAACAACTAAACAACAAAAAATTCGTAGTACGCAGTATAATTACCATCACTATGAGATCGATCCGTTTTTCATTGATTCTACTTTGTTTTTTGTTCATCCGGTCTTTTGCCGATGCACAGCCTTTTTTTCAATGGAATGATAGTATCCGCGTTAAAATTGATGGGGCTTATGTTGCAAATCCATGGGCCGGAGGATTAAACTTTATACAGGCCTCCAACATTGATCTGAATTCGGATGGCATCAAGGACCTCTTTATTTTTGATCGTACCGGAAACAAAGTGCGCACCTTCATTAATAAGGGTACCGCTAATACCGTTGATTTTAAATATGCCCCACAATACGAAACCAAATTTCCGAAACTACACGACTGGGCATTATTAGCTGACTATAACTGCGATGGCAAAGAAGATATCTTCAGCTATTCCGATGTAGGTGGCGGCTTTAAAGTATATAAAAACACCTCCAGTATTTCCAGCGGATTGGAATTTACACTGGTTACCATGTTGCAGTATTCTGTGTTCAATCCTCCTGGTGGCTCCCTTATCAATTTATATGTAAGTTCAGTAGATATCCCCGCCATTACCGATATTGATAATGATGGCGACCTCGATATCGTAACCTTTGCTATTACAGGTACTTATATGGAGTATCATCAAAATAAAAGCATGGAACTATATGGCACTTGTGATAGTTTAAAATTTGAAATGAAAAACCGATGCTGGGGTTATGCTGCCGAAAACTCTTTTAGCAATGGCTATACATTAGCTGATACCTGTTTCGGCAATGTTTCTAATCCCGGTATTATTGCATCCAATGATGATGATGAGCGCTCCGCTGACCGGCATTCTGGCTCTTGTTTACTGTGTCTTGACCTGGATGGCGACAACGATAAAGACCTGGTTACGGGGGATATATCCTTTAATAATTTAACCATGTTAACCAATGGAGGTACGCCAACTGCGAGCAATATGGTTGCCATCGATGCTGCTTTCCCAGCTAACAATTCGAGCACAGCACCCGTTGATCTTAGTATTTTCCCCTGCGGTTATTATGCTGATGTCAATTTTGACGGTGTAAAAGATCTGCTTGTTAGTCCGAACGCGCCCAATGCTTCCGAAAACTTTAACAGTGTGGTTTATTACAAAAATGCCGGGACCAATAGCTTTCCGGATTTCCAGTTTCAACAATCCAATTTACTGCAGGATAATATGATCGATGTAGGTGAAGGGGCCTACCCTGTATTTTTCGATTATGATAACGATGGCCTGAAAGATCTGTTTATTGGTGATTATGGCTATTTTGGTACCACCGGCTTCACGCATAAAATTGCACAGTTTAAAAATACAGGAACAGCAAGCCTTCCGGAATTTGATCTGATCACCCGTGATTACGAAGGTATGAGCACACTCGGAATAACCAATATGGTTCCCGCATTTGGTGATCTGGATGGTGATGCTGATGCCGATATGGTAGTTGGCGGATATGACGGAAAATTGCATTATTTCCAAAACATTGCATCCCCGGGCGCTACAGCTAATTTTGTTCTGTCACAACCTAATTTGCGAAACTCCAGCAATCGCACCATCGATGTCGGGGATTTTGCCGTGCCGCAAATTGTGGATATGGATGCTGATGGCAAAAATGACCTGGTAATTGGCGGCAGGAACGGGAAGCTTGCCTATTATCATCATATTGGAAGCGCCACAGCTACTTTACCTTTATTGGATTCTGTCACACATTTTTTTGGAAACGTAAAAGTAAATTTACCCGGATACGTTACCGGATACAGCTATCCCTTTGTTTTTAAACAAAATGGCATTACCAAATTGTTGGTTGGTGAGGAAAGTGGATTTATTCGTCTTTATGATAATATTGATGGAAACCTTTCAGGAGCATTTTCATTGGTAGATTCCACTTACGAGGACATTTTCCAAGGCACCCGCACCGCACCAAACGGGGCTGATATCAATAACGATGGGTTTATGGATCTGGTAGTAGGGAATTATGAAGGTGGTGTTTCCTATTACAAAGGCCAATCAACTCCTTCATCTATAACTGAACCCGATAATTTTATTCAATGGAATTTTGATCTGTTTCCAAATCCTGCTGATAATACTGTTAATATAAAAATCAGAAATGATAATAACAGCACCTATACCCTTGATTTATATACTATTATGGGGCAGCTGATCAGTTCACAAAAAATAATTAATAACAGTATTATTATTAACACTCAGGGTTTGGCGCAAGGAATTTACATTTGTAAAGTCTCGGAACTAAGCGCTGGTGGGATTAAAACAGCTGAACAAATTAAGCGGATCGTTATTAGGCATTAGACTTTAATGAAGATTTGGTATTGTTTTAATTTGGGCGTTCCTTTCTTAAACAAGAAAGGGCGGGCTTTGCACTTCAATCTTTTCTAAACAGAAAAGGATTTACGTTGCAATCCCTAACGCAGCATTA
>JAZKBF010000057.1:0-56529 GCA_040388745.1 Bacteroidota bacterium
GGAGGCTGTTTTAGGGGTTATCTATTTGTTTTGGATATAGAGTACCATAATGGGGTATTTAGGGAAATATGGGGGTTATTTTGGGTTAGGATACCAGTTTATTCTTATAAGCGTAATACATGAGGGCTGCAATGCTCTTAACTTTAGCTTTCTTCTTTATCCTATTTCTCATTTGTTCTATTGTTCTTGTGCTTAATGATAATACTTTAGCTATATCATTTGTATCTAAGTCATCAGCCATTAACTGCAATATTGTTTTCTCTTTTTTGTTCATTTCGGTATCAATAGGTTTGCGCTGTTTTGACATAGCCGATAAATCAGGGATAGTATTAACCAGTTTGCAACCCATTGCAAGGTAAATCTTGATATAATACTTCTCTACATTTAAACCGTCTTGAGTTTCACAAGTGCCTAATATTTCATAAGACAATTCCCTGCCATTATCGAATATATCTTTTATCCTTTGCTGCTTCTTTGTTTTCTTTAATCTTCTTTCAGCTTTATGTTGATACATCCTATCTATAATGCTTATTGTTTGACCAATGTAGAATATTTTGCCGTTATCCTTTAAAGCGTAAATAGTTACCATGATTATATATTTTATGCGAAGATAAATAATATTAGTTCATTGTTCAAAGTTTATTATATCTTTGCCTTTATGAATAGAATATCATTAAAGGAATTTGCCTTACATCATAACACAGTTTTGACAAGGCGCAAAAAACAAATGAGTGAAAGCTATTTGTATCGTTTAATTCGTGAAGATATTAAAGGAAATAGCACTCGTAAATTGTGGTTTAATTATGAGTTGGAAGGTGAAAAAGACAGGATATGGATAACATTAACTGCATAGTAAATTCCACATTTTAACTGCGTTTTACGCTAATCTTAAAAGTTTTCTCGTTAATAATCAACACTTTAATAAATTCTTTCAAAATAATAGTTCAAAGTTCAAAGTTTAATACTACTTTTACTCTATCACACAATTAGTTCTTTACACTTTAGCGACAAACAACAGGCTCTAAAACACTTCACCCGAAGTAATGCACTTTATCCTGTCTAATGCACTTGTCAGGGTTGATTTACAGTCGTAATGATTGCAGTAAATTCAAAGGCTAACCACCGATAACCCTTGTCCAAACAAATGACAGCTTTATAAACTTTAGGTATTTACAGCGCATGGCACAGGCTTGTATCTTATATCATTTTGACCTTGCAAGTAGTTGGGAGAAATCAGCGAACAAGCAATTAACAGAGGTAAACGCAAAGCAGCGAAGTAACTCTATACAAGTACCGGATAAAGTCTTTTACATAAGTTAGGACTTTAAATAAACTTTTTTTTAAATTGGCTGTGTAGCTTTAGGCACACTATCGAATAGTAACACAGCCGCTAACTTTTAAACTTTAGCGTTATGAATAACAAAGATTTTGAACGTAAATATTTATGTTCACAAGGCATTCATCCACAAAGCGAATCAGACAGAGCTGAAAATATAAAGCTCTTTGTTATCGCAAAGAAACATTTTGAATACAGCTTTAAAAATGTGATTAAATCATTGGAATTGACCTATGATGAAACACTTGAAAAAGAAGTGCATTTATTTAGCCGTTTTAGGATGCGTATTCCTGTATATTCTGATTATGACTGTACAGGGCAATTATGTGGATATAGCCAGCGTATTGAAATGGTGCAGGATGACTACGAATGGAAAGTTATAGTAATAACCCAATTTGATTACGATTTATAAAAAACCATTAAAAATGAAAAAGCAATTTACCAGAGATTACTATCAAGCTACTTACTATAAACCACCATATAAAGATAGCTGTTGGAATTTATACAGAAAAGGTGAAAATGTAGGCGTTATTTCAGAGGATGGGAAATCTGTATCAATGCTTGATTGTAACACTTCCCATAGTCAAGAGGATATATTTAAAATAGTATGTATTATGACATATATAGAACGGCAATTTGAGGGGCTGGAACTAATTGAAATTGGCTAATCCTTTTCTTAATCTAACTAACAATAACTAAAAAGACAGTAACCCGAATTTATTTTTTAACTATAAACTACAATACAATGACAACTTTAGCAACTACTCCAAAAGAAAAAATCTATGTTGGCCCTTACAAGGTTTACAGGATATTTAGAAAATCAAACAGGCGTGAAATTATACGCAGGTGGCTGACAAGGGATGAAGCCAAAGCACTTGTAAATTCATACCCTGACAGTAATACTCATATGGTTGTATTTGATAAGCAATTTTATGCAGCCAAATATTACAATTAATTAACCCCTTTACACAATAACTTTTTAAAACTTAATATTATGCAAACTTTAGCACAACCCACTCAAAAAATTACATTCATTAACGAATGGACACCGGAACAATTTAAAACAATGAATAAAGCCATTGCAGCCCATTTTAGCCATGCAGTTTGGTTAAGGTATGGTAATGGCAGCGAAAGCCATAAAACAAGAATTTACAGATCATTTAGCCAAATAGACGGTATTTTAGGTTTGGCTTATACCAGTACAGGCGTTTGGGCTTGTTATGGGGTTTGTAATACACAGGCTTATTTTGACCTGCATAATACATATCAATACTCTTATTTCGTAATGGATAAGAATAACGATTGCTATGCCATATTGCAGGACAAAGACGAGAACGAAATAATTATACCATTATAAACAGGCTAAAGTATCGGGCAAATGTATTTCAATGCAATAGCCCCTCTTTTTATAAACCCCTTATTTAATTCTTTTTAACCTTTTTTAAAATACTTAAAATTATGAAAGCGCAAATAAGAAAAGACCTTGCAAATGAATTTGAATTTTCAACTAATGACGGGATGCAAATTGATAATGAAGAAATTTATATTGCCCGATATAATAGTAACGATGATTTTCAACTATTCATTAATAATGAATGGCATACTATAGAGGGAATTGATTTTGAACTATTCGATTAACCTACTAACCCCTATTACCTGTTATTTTATCCCTTAATTGAAAATAAAAAAAACAACTTAAACTTTAAAATTATGTCAAACAAAATTCGCTGCATACATTACTCAAATGAGAATGGCAGCAAAGAAGGAGTAATATTTACGGCTGATATGGATGCTGAACCAAATGAGTTTATACCTCATGGCTGTACATTGGATAGCGAAACTGAAATGGATGAAAGTGATTTTCCGAGTGCTTTCCCTTTTGAATATAACTTAGAAAGACAATAAAATGAAACTACCAAAAACATATAAAGGAATGTTGCAACTGCTTATTGCTATTGCTGAACATGGTAACGACTTTAAAGCGGAAAGGGATATGACAGAAAGTGAAAGGCGAAACATTGGCGGAATGATAGCGGAGATTCAAAACAATCTCGGAGAAATGCAAGATACCTTATGGAAGTTTGACTTATGGTACGATTCATCAAATTACTCAAGCAGTCATAAAAGAAGCTAAACCTCTATTTATTTAATAATTAAACCACAACAAAATGAAAACGACAATTACCCAGTTACTACAATCAATTAAAGCCTTTTTTTCCTTAGATGGATTTACAGGGTACAATTTCTAAACCAGTTAAGGGGCTAACCTTTGGGCATCCTTACTTAAACTTAACCGACATGAAAAAAGAATTAAAACAAGCAATTATAAACTTCATTTTTGATAATGAAAAAGATTATCAGCTAACTAATTTAACAGTAGATAAATTTCGGGAATATATTTATTCAGCTTCCGGCGATTATCTTATAGGCGGGGAAGATGTAAAAGAATTTATTAGCAAAGCAATTACACTATTAACCAACTAAAAAAAATAAAGACATGAAACAGCACACTAATACAACAGATAAGAGTATAGAGGCTTTAAATATCGAACAAAAAAACAGTGTTTTTCCTGTATGAAAACTTAAAAATAATATCAATCTTTATATCATTAAATAACAAAAGCAGGAACCGGCTAATCGGTTTAAAAAACAAAATGAATGCAAATTATAACATCCACGACATGAGTTATTTTTTAACTCCTATTCCAACTCCAAAAAAGAAAGAACCTAAAACTGTTAATGTAACGTTTAAAGCTAAGGATTTAATGGGCTTAGCATTACAAGGGCATAAAACTTATAGCCGTACTGTTACTGCTTTTAATGCAGCACAGGTAATGGCAAAACTGGAAGAAATGTTTTTTGTGGACATTCAGATCATCTCAATTAAGTAACCATGAAAAAACCAAAACAAAAAGAATTGCCAATTATTCAATTTTGGTGCATGAACAAAGCAGAAGGTAAAAACAAATGCAGCCACCAATGCTTTCATTGTTCGTACAATACACCGAGGATTGAAATTAAAAAAGTAACCAATTAAAGCAGGGACTTGCTAATAAGTCCAGATAAAAAATGAAAGAAGTAAAATTAGAAAAGTGCAAAATCAATGAGGATGTGTGGCTATGCCTTTGGGCGCATATCGTAATGGTGTCCATTGTTGGAGTAAAAGAAACTGTTGGAGGTAGCTACAAATATGATGTTATGGTAGCAGGGTATAACGGTAAGGCGGTAAGGCTTTACAATATAGACCATGCCCATATTTCAAAAATACATCCAAAGCATACACAAGATGCCGTTAATTACGAAAGGATACAAGGGTTGGCACTATTTAGTCGTGAAGATATGGCTAAATGTTGGAGTGAAGCCCAGTACAATCTTGGAGGCAAAAAGCATCATGGGTATGTAGATTTTCAAGCCTTTATGCAATCCTTTGGCAAATAGGATATTTAAAACCTATACGTTGGGGGTGAATAACGTTAAACCCTCAATTTTAATTACCACTAAAAATAACTAAAATGAAAAAAGATAACAACCTCCCTACCGAGCATCCCACACCCACCACAGAAGGGGAAAATGAAGTATTGCAATTAGAGATTATGGGAAGGCAAGTTAATGGTAATTATCAGCGTGGATTATGGCATAAAAATAAGTCAGGGGATAAAGTAGCTGCCGTTTATGGAGATACTGAAAAAGAAGCAGAACAATTTGCCAACCGTATAGTAAACTGTGTAAATAATTTTGATGCAGTAGTAGAGGCTTTGAAAATGGTTATGTGGGATATGGAAAACGGGGAAGCAGAAGCACAGAAACAAGGCAAACCAAGATATTCAGAAAGAAAAGAAATAATCAGCAACCTACTATCTACCATTAACCAAAACAAGTAACCTTTAACCTTTAAAAATAATACAATGAAAACAGAAAAAATTGATTTACGATTTTATACGGTTAAAAGCCAAGTTGCCTTAATGTTAGCCAATGATGATTTTAAGGCTGTATTCAATGAAGCAAATAAATGGGAGGACGTTGTAAAGTACCTGAATAAAAATGTGCTTATGACTGATCCTGCTTTATTGAGGCTGCAAAAAAAGTTCAACCAATAAACCCAAAACAAGTAACAGTTATTAATACAAACCTTTTTAAAATTAAAGTATTATGAAACAAATAATTAACAGCAGTCAGGCATACGACAAAGCAAACAGTATTTTAACCGATGTTCTTTTACAAATTAAAGAGCATACACAAGGCGAATTAATCCCTTTTGAAGAACAGTCATTTGAAGATATGTCAGGTAATGAAATTTGCGGCATTGATGATGAAAATGTTTACATGGGATTTAATCTTGATCCGCAATTAACAGAAACTTATCCTTTGCATGATTTAGACCTATTTGATGCCATTAAAATTTTAGGGGATTTAGAAGCTGGCGTTTATTCAAGTGCAGGAAACACAAACATTAAACAGCCTTAACCCCCATCCAATAACAAAAGGCAACAATACTAAAAACAACTAAAACTTATTTACATGAAAGATTACAGAAAAACGGAGGAAGAAAAATTGGAGGATGCGATAAATGAAGTCGCAAAACTTAAAAGACTATTACATGACCTTACACCGGGAGGAAGTGAGTTTTATAATAACCCTGAATACTGTGCTAAATGGATAAGAGAAAGCAGACAACAGGAGGCAACCTCTTTAAAAGTAATGTTAAAAGTGGAAAAAGAAAAAAACCAAACCCTAACCCAAAGGAATGTATTACTTGTAAAGGCTTTGCAGGATGTATTGGATGAGATGCCACCAAAGCCAACAATGCAAATATTAAAAACAATTCAATCGGTAGCCAAAGAAGCATTAAGTAACAATCAAAAATAACAACACCATGAATATATTACAAATTATATTAATCATTGCTTTATTTACTTCCTTATTATGGGTTGTATGCCATGTTCGTAACCATTATGTAAGGGAAAGGGAGATAATCAAAAAAACAGGCACTTCTGAACCCCACAAGCGTAATAGTTGGCTATCTGTGGTAACTGTTTTTGTTATTGTGGTGATTCTTTGCTCTTAAATACATATTAACATTAATTAACCTATAAACATTAAAACTATGAATCATGCTTTATTAATTGCCCCAAGTTCACAACTACCAACCGTAGTAAATACCCAATCCAAAACATATGCTGAATTGGTACAAGCTGGTTATCAACCTGTAAATTTCGGAACTAAAAGAGATATGCAGGATATAGAACAGGAAATGATGGCAGACCTTTATTCGGACTGTTTGGAAATGAATGAAAATTAAACATATTACGATTAATTAACAACTTAAATATTACAAAGATGAACAACGAAACAATAAAAGAAGAAAACCCCTTATTCCCTATTGCCCGTAAACTTCATAATGAGCATTTTCTTACATGGGAATATAATTTTCTACATTTAACTCCCGAAAATGAATCAACATTTATACTTGGATTTTGCGGGGGTGTAGGACACGCTGCCAGTATATTCAGTAAACAGATTGAAGAACTGCAAATAAAAGTAAAGGAACTGGAATCTATCAAAGCCCCTACATTGGAAAGACAGGATATTGTACTATCAGAAGAAAATGCAAATACACTTCATTACTAAACTAAGTATTGAGTTTTAAAGGTTGATGCAGGGGAGTAGTTAACCCCTGCTTTTTTATTTGTGTTTATTGTAGGCGTTGGCTAATTTTTGATCGTACTTGTTTAGTGCGAATTGTGAACCATTATAACCTTGTGCAAACTTTGCCCATTCCTTGTTTTTTAGTTCATCGTCAAGATGCGTTGATTTTACAAACCGTATAAAAGATGCTAACTGTTCTGCTTCCCCTTTTAAGTTGTATTGGCTTAGCATATCCTGTGCGCTTGTATAGCCGCATAATTCTGCGTTAAGTCCGAGTATTTGGAATGAACCATAGCTGGCTGAATCTAAGGCTAATTCAGGGCTTAAATTAAGTTTAGCACATACTTCCATTGCTTGCCCCATTCTGTTCCATTCCGCTTCACCTCCTTTATATTGCTTTTTATCCCATTTAGGATAAAGAACATTCATGTATTGGGTATTTTGAGTAATAAAGTCTATTGGCTCTTTACCTGCTTTTTTTATCTGTTTCCAAAATATATGCCCCTCAAAAAGTATCTTAACTCTACCGTCAGGCAAATACCCTTTCCCTGCTGCCTCAACTTCGTAGACAGCTTTGATAGCTGCTACTTCTGTACCCAATAATTCGGCTGCATCTTCAAACTGTTGGTTTGTTATCATCTTGTTTATTTTTATATTTTTGGGCAATTACAGTTAATATTCCAACCCCTATTCCCATCATTAAATTATTCATAACCGAACTTGCATTATCAGAAAGTGTTTGATGTGTTACAGCCCTCATTATAGGCAATATGATTATAGATAAAGGAATAGTAGAGGCTAAGATAACTAAGCAGTAGTCAGAAGCGTCCCACTTTTTCATGGTTTTAGTTTTTTATCTCTGTGTCGCAAGGTGCTGAATATGGCAATTTTGGTTTCCTTTTTCTTTTAAAGGACAATACTTTTAACAGCCAATTAAATAGCCGTTTCATAACTTATCCTTAATCTTTTTTATTACGGAAGCTGTGGGGTTGTTTGAACCTACAAAATAGCCAACTATTAAAGCGGCTATTATTAATCCAATGGATAATCCAATACTCATAGTTGTATGTTTTTAAAATTTAAAAAGAGTGGTTGATATGCCTACTGAAAATTGCTTGTTTGTATAATATCCTAACCTTAGTTCTGTTCCTGTCCTTCCACGCCAACCCAATGTAATACCGGCTGCTGGTTTGATTAATGTAAACGGGGATATACCTACTACGCCAACTGTTATACTGCGTTTTGGTTTTATCTTATCAGCGTATTTTTCCATCTTACCTAAAGCAGTTGCACAAGTATCGGCAATAACTTTTAGCCTGTTGTACATGGTATCTTTTAATGCCAAAAAGTTTTTCTGTTCTGTAACTGTACCCTGTAAGCCGTTAATTGTTAGCTTCGCTGCATTATCTTTTTTCTTTCCTGAAACTTCTAAATGTGTGGCATACCCTTTCCATAAATCTACGATAGGCTTGCAAGTATCGGGGAACGTCTGCTGTTCCAACATATTCCTTTGGTTTAACAATACTGCATTTTCATTCAATGCTTTTATGTAGGCTGTATAGTTTTTATCGTTATCCTTGTATGCTTTATTAAGAATTAAGTTAAAGGAATCATCTATGGCTTTCTTTTGGGCAGTCGTTAAATCAATTAACTTAACTACATCCTTACCCGTTATTACCTTTGGCTTTTCAACTACCTTATTACATTTATCAGCAAATAGTATGTACAACAATACACCCAAGCATACAAGCATGAATATATTAATCTTCCCTGAATTACTCATAAATCTATTTTAGTTTATTTCCAAAAAGCCAAGCTATGACCTGTTATCCAATACCCAATAAGTAGAGCGCAAACAATAAAGATTACTACTCCAATAATCTTACCGTCAATAGGCATTACATACTTTTGGAAAAGGTAAAGAATCAAATACAATACTGCTACAATAATTAAAATCGTTAACAGGTTAATAAGAATTACTCCCATGATATTTATTTTAAGTGATTAAATTTTTTCCAACTGTTCTAATTCTGCAAGTAATTTTTTAGCTTCATCTGTATCAGGCGGGTATTTTGCCAACTCTGCTTTTAACTGCTCGATCTTAACTGCCTTATCAATTTTGTTTTCAGTTGGCACTACTACACCTGTGGCAGCGGCTATTGTCGCATCTGCTGTTTTTAATGCTACTGTAGTTGCCGTCTTTTGCATTTCACTTATCTGTTGCTGTTGCCGTGCAGAGTTATTGCTGTTACCAAAATAGAAATTTAAAACCAATGTTGCCATAGTGACCATAACAATTGTTATCTGCTGTAAAGTTGGATTATCGGAAACCTGGTTTTTTGTCAACACAAAAGAAATCCAAAAGAAATATGTGCCGCATATCATTATTACAGTAAATGCCAAAAGATTAGTAAAGCTAAACTGTAATTTACCCGTTTCGTTATTAATTGTAAATGGCATAATGTTAGTTTTTGTTTTGCTGAATTTATTTTAAGGTTTGGTGGTTAGTAAATAACCATTTAATGAACTCTACAAGTGCTGTCCCGATAATACCTGCTACAAGTCCAAATGTTGCCCATATCTTTTTACGTTGCATGGATTCGCCCTCTAACTTATCAAGCCTTTTTTCGTGTTCACGCTGAACCTGAACCATGCCCTTAGATGAAGTTTCATCGTCATCATAAAGATAACTTTCAATCTTCCCCAACTTGTTTAAAGCTGTTTGTATTTTGCCTCCTAACTCCCTTATTGATTGATTTATTTGTTCCACTTGGGTTGCTGTTAAATTTATTACAGAGTTCATTTTTTTCGATATTTGTTCAATCTAAGTATAAGCACAAATAATGCCACACAAAAGCCAGTAAACTTAGGTAGGGATATTTCAAAAGGATGTAACAGTATTATAGAGTACAAGTCAACTATAATCAATGAAATTGCAAACTCTGTAACTGCTACAAAAAATCCCATATCCTTGAACAACCTACGCAATCCAAAGATATAACATAATTCTCCAATAGCTTGACCACACATAAACCACCCTTCACCAAACTTTACATTTTCAAATGACACCCACGTTACACTTGTTATAATCTGTATAAGAAGCCCAACACAAAACAACACCCCAAAAAAGAATATAGTCGGTTGCCTACTCATGCGTGAGGTTTGGGATGTGGCCCGACAACTACATGGTTTTGCCCTGTTGTAGTAGTATAATAAGTGGCTGCAATCATTGCATCACTTTCTGTATCATACTCAATGGGTACTCCACCTGCATCGCATATTTTTTCTCCTGTTACTGTGTTTTCTACATTGTAAGATAGTTGTGGCATGGTTTTTATTTTTTAGTTATTGTAATATCATCATCCTCCTGAATTTGTTTTATAACTTCTTTTGCTGTTTCTTTTCCGTCATCTCTTTGCTCTTTCTTCCCTTCTTCTTTACCTTCTGCTCTTTCTTTATCACCTGTTGCTTTTAATAATAATTCCTGTTGACCGTTTATTTGATTGCTAATTACTTTTTGTTGTTTATTTATTAATGCGACACCAATACCAACAAGTACCAATCCTGCTGTATTTATTAACGATATGGCAACGGCATCTGTCATTTTATTATTTTAATCGTTCTAAAGTGAAATGACAAGTATAACGTCCTGCCGCATACGTACCTGATACTGCTATTGCATAAGTAATTGCTGTTCCCGATTTTGCGTTCATTACCATTGAACCATTTACTGTGCCTGTCGTTGTCGAGTTATTAACCGTTGTTGTTACGACTGCTCCACTTGTATTCTGTAATAACATCACATGGCTTTGCGCCACACTACCATCTGCATCTGTATAGGTTATGGTTACAGGGCCAGCCACAGGCGAAGTACCCGTTACTGTTATTTTAAGATAACAGGTAAGCCTATACATACCGTCTGCTGTTGGTGTCGCAAGTGTTGCGGTATTTGTTGCGCTGGCGGTGGCTGCAATGTCTGCTGTTGCTATCGTTCCAAACATAGTACCTGTACTCAAAACATAATTAGTCCCATCACTTACTACTGCTTTATTTGCCGTTGCTCCTGCACTTGTAGGAATAGTTGAAGTTGACCATGTTGGAGATGCACTTGCTCCTGATAGTAACATCTTATTTGCTGTTGCATTTGTGGCATCCATTTTAGCAAGTGTAATAGCGTTTGCCTGTACCATTCCTGTTGCTACTTTTAAAGCCCCGATGGTAGAAGTTGCGCCGCTTGTGATTACATCCCCTGCTGAAATAGGAACCTGATAATCCGTTCCTGCTACTGCAATACTTGGTACTCCCGTTGTTGTGGTGTTTTTTAATATGCCTGTTGCTAATCCTGAAAGCGTTGTGCCATTTATCTTAACTACTGTTGTAGCATTTCCAGAACTTGTAACGTCCCCTGTAAGATTTGCGTTAGTTGTTACCGTTGCAGCATTACCTGAAATATTTGTTATTGTTGTGTTGGTTACTCCCGTTACTAATCCCTTTCCATTAACAGTAAATACAGGCACTTGTGTTGCACTTCCAAATGTTCCTACATTACTATTTACCGTTGCAAGTGTTAAGGCTGTACTTCCGGTTGCATCTCCTGTATGAGTGGCATTACTTACTAATCCTGAATAAAGACTGTTAACCGCATCATTACCTGAATTTGTATTTGTAGTATTTCCTATAACCGTTAACTGTGCATCTGTAACAAAGTTTTTATTTGTACTGGATAATAAAAAAGATGTGGTTGTTGGCTTACCTGTTAATGAGTTCCAAGTACCATCAAAAGCACCTGAAGCGGTTTGATAAGTTGATGCCGTCCAACTTCTTAATACTGCTGTACTATCAGCTAACCTTGTAGTTGGCAATACTGTTGTAGTGGCTGCATTCCTTTGAAGAATATACCTTGTATAACCAGTTTCCGCCGTACCTGCATAGATAGTATCAACCATTATGTTTTGAGCTATAGCTACTGTTGAAATATTTACAAGTAACGCTAATAGTAAGTTTCTCATTTTTTGCGTTTTAATTTTTTAACTTCTTTTTGCAGTTTCTCAATTTGCTTTTTTTGCGTTTGAGTTATTTCGTAAACCTCTTGCAGAGCTTTTGTCAAAACCGGAATCAAATCAGTTTCCACGTAACCCATTTTCCCTTTTGTTAATCCTGCTGTATTGTAGTAAGTAATGTTTGGTAAAACTGCGTTTATGTCTTGGGCAATGAAACCTATCTGCTCACCTTTACCATATTGAGCTTTGTACTTGTCTTTGTAGTAAAATGATACAGGCTTTAATTTCATTACAGTATTCAATCCAATACCAATAGGCTTTATAAATTGCTTCACGGATGAATCTGACACGGGTGCGGACTGGACACCTGTTGAAGATGCAAGTACCGGGCGTGTGCCTGTGCCAACCTGATCCGCAACAAGTAGGTTGCCTGTTGCGTCTGCGGCTGCTCCGATGCCTACATTACCTGTTAAGAAATTATGTGATGCCCCGTTGTAGTTTATAAAGTTACCACCGCCATTGTCTAAGGTTATTTTATTAAATCCGTCTCCGAGTTGTAATGTTAAATTAGTAGTTGAATAACTCCATATATTATTTCCGTTATACCCATCATACCCATTAAAAACATCCGTAGCCCCGTTAAGCGAAAATTGCACACCTCCTACCACATCTAACGCTACAGCAGGCGCATTCGTCCCCACCCCTACATTACCTGTTGAGTTATCTACAAAGATTGAATGTATGGAGTTGGCTACTACATCTAATTTACCTGTGGGTGATATTGTACCAATTCCGACTAACCCCGCCGCCGTCATTGCAAAACCTGTAGCCCATGTAACTGCTGCTCCGGCTGCTGCTGCTCCTGATTGTATTTGAAATAGGTTATTGTTTTTTAATAAACTAAATTGAGAACTACTGTAAGAACCTAAATAATTCATTGCTGAATAATCATAAAAAGCATCGAAGTTTATTCTCATGTTATCATGGTCATAAGCCATTAAGTTCATTGGTGGGTTTGCATCACTATTAAACTTTAAATTAATTGCAGGTAAGGCTGTTGTAGATGCCGCAGGAGCAGCTACAGATAAAGTATTTGTTGTTCCATTAAATAGTAACCCCGTATACCCTGTTTGACTTGATGTACCATTCCATACGCCTACCTGACCTGATGTACCGGAGCCTGTTATGCCTGAACTTGATGGGATTGATCTGTATCCAAACTTTCCTGTACCCGGTAACACAACAACCATACTATCTGCTGCATTGTGTTGTGTAGCTATGTAAGGATTGAATAATTGTGAGTTTAAATACAGCCTTTGATTGCCTGCTGTGGCATCTTGTGCGCCGTAGATTATGATTTCTGTAGAATCTGCTAATTTTGAAGATTTTAATATTGAACCAATAAACAATCTTTTTGATTCTGTTGTAAAATTACTTCCTGCTCCATAACCAATAGCTAAATTATTATCCCCTGTTGAACCTAAAAGGGTATTTGCGCCAATGCCTGTATTATTACTCCCTAAAGAATTTGAAAGCAATGAAGCAACCCCAACACCTGTATTATTTTGTCCGGTTATATTACCTGTTAAAACATCACTACCAATAGCGACATTACCACCACCTGATATATTAGATGCTAAAGAGTTTGTTCCGAAAGCCTGATTACCTGCACCTATTGTATTTGCTGTCAATGCTCTTGTTCCGAAAGCCTCATTACCTGTACCAAGCGTATTACTTAACAATGCAGAATAACCAAAACTTGTACTTGTTTTTATAACATCAATTATTCCACTTTTTACATTATTGGCTTTAAATACTAAACTAACGCTATCGGTTGTTCCCAAGAAATTAGTTCCTGCTGTTGTTCCTGCATTACCAAGTATATTCCAGTTTGTTCCTCCTCCCCCTCCTCCTGCTCCATACCAATAGCCATAATTCCACGACTTCGTTGACGGATTAAAAGTCATCACCTTATTAGCTGTTGTATCTGATACTGATGATAATAAACCAAGCCCTGTGGATGCCAATGCAACCCTTGTAACGCCATTTGTGGTAAAGTCCACCCCTTTCGTGATTCCGAGCGTTGTACCAAAAATTTCAGGGGTTGTAGAACCTCCAAAGAATGTTGTGTTTCCACCAACCAACCAAGCCTGTAAGCCACCTGAACCTCCTGACGGTAATATCTGAATCCACTTAGTATTTGATATTGACCTGAACCACATACACGAACAATCGGTAGTATATATGACTGCCCCGCCATAATTTTTTAAATAAGTTAAGGCTGAATTGGCACTTGAAGTATCTGCAAAAGTATAAGGTATAAGCCCTCCTTGAATACCGCCATAATTAGGTGTTTTAACTAATGTAGTAGCTGCTCCTAAATTTTGAGTTATCGGGTACGTTTGAGCCTGTAAAATAAAAGCACTCAATACAAGTGCTATGGAACATATTAAACTTTTCATATAATTGTTGTTTTTAGATAGGGAACAGTCCAAACAATTCACCAGTATTAGCACTCGGATAACAAATAAAACTTCCTGTTGATTTTGTCCAACTGTAATACGAACTGCCGTCACCTACATCAACTGCATTTTGCGTAACTCCGCCTCTGGTAAAAATTAAATTGTACCCTATAAATGCTGTGATTGTTTTAGAACTTTGTCCGTCAATGATAAATGAGGTACTTGCGTCAACAACGAACTGGTAAGGTGAAGGTGCTGTTCTTGAAATTGTTCCGCCTGATGTTCCGGGATTTAATACTATGGCTTGTGCATATAGCCCCCACTTACCACATAAGGCATACAAATAAGCTGCCGTTGCAGCTATATCTTCATTGGATGGGTCAAGTGAATATTGGTATTCTATATCCTTTCTTGTTGTGTACAATTTACGTGGTAATAACAAATCTGTTCCTGCACCATATAGACCTGTTTTATTTATATCATTAGCACATAAGTATTGACTAACTTTTGCAATGCTGATTATTTGTGCTACCGTCAATGTCATTACTTAACTGTTTTCATTGAAATAATACTGGCTACTTAATCTTAATGCCGTTGCTCTATCATAAGCCCTTTGTGCATTATACAAATCAGATGCTTGTAAAATTGCTTGATTACCGGAATCTATATCATCTCTTAATGCCCATTTATTTTGGGCAAAATTATTGTCATTTATAAGCATTGGATTGCCTGTAAGCATTTGTGTCAACCCGAAAGAAAAATTTTCTGAGTATTGAGTGAACCCTTGTGCATCTATTGTATAATCATATAGTACTACATCTGATGAATTAAGCCATTGGCAAACCAGTTTTAAAGCATAATCCTTGTCTAATAAATCCAATGTAATAGTAGTAGCCAACGGCAATGCCCAAACAGAATATTCAAGACTACTGCCATCCTCAACTAAAAAAGTACCAACGTCTGTTATAGCGTATATACGGCGACTTGAAATTGCCCCATCAGACCCTACGCTTGAATCCGTAAAAAGTATGTCAGAATTTGACCCTGACACACTTTGCGCTGTAAAACTCGCTGAAAATGACATTGGTTATTATTTAGTGTTAAAAAATGGGAAATATCGCTAAAGCGACCAATCTCCGTCAGGAACTAAAATTTACTAACGTTTGTTCCATCAACAATCAAAACAATTAAACAGCTACTTCTGCCTTACCGCTTGTTAATGATTTTATTTTTTTAGCCAACTCTTTACCATTGGCACTAATTTTTAAGAACTCCCCCATTTTTTCAATGTGCGATTTTTCGCCTGTTGGTGAAAGCACTGTTATTGGTTGTTTGTTTCCACCCCATGAATATTTATATTCCGCTTGGTCAAAAACTATTACCCCTTTATTAAGTGCCTGTTGGACTAAGGCTTGATACTCTATATTACCTGATTTGATAACATCATTAAAAAATATAGGTTCTGAATCAGCAAGTGTTTCTGCTTGATTTCTTAAAACTTCTATTTCCTGTGTATCATCCCATTGCATACCTGCTGCGAATTCCCTTATCTTTTCATCTGACATTTCATTTACAGCATTTAAAGCTGTAAGCCTTGCGCCTCTCTCTACTCTTGCTGTTGTGGCATCTGCAACTTCATCAACCCTTGTAACTACTGGTACTCTTTGTGAATCCGCAAACTCCCCATTTTTTAATTTAGGGTGCAGTTCCAACTGCCTGCAAATATCCCTATCTTCTTCCACCGTTAAATCCAGTCTTAAAACACCTCTTGCTCCTGCTTTTATTCTTATCTTATTGAATGTGGGTATTAATACTCCATGCTCATTCATTTCAGCCGTTTTGATATTAGCGACTGTTTTTACTTTTTGTTTCCCTGTTCTTTTCTCATGCTTGTCTGTTATATTAAATACCGCAGGGTCTAAAGTGTACATCTGTGGGAACACTGTTTTCCCGTTGTAATGCTCTTTGTCAGGATTAGGTTTCTCAATATCGAAACGATACCTGACTACTTTACCAAAACTGTCAATTTTCTTTTCTAATTCATCAATGAACTCTGGTGTAAAGTCATTGTAATGTGCAATGTGCTGTAACATGATTGTAATTTTTGATTGTTGATAAAAGTAGGAACACGGATTTTAGCTCCGTGTTCCCGTTTATGAAAACTTAAATAATTCTGTACTTCTGGAAGTGCTTTACTGCCAAACATTCAAGACCCTGTGAAGTAGTCCAGTTTGTCTGCATATATTGTGTTGAATCTGTTGACACTTCGGCTAATGCTCCAATCCTGTACTCTGTAACCATTCCATTGGAAGACCTGTTAGGTGCTGTTCCGCTATATGGTGTGGCAGTGTAACGTATTTGCATACGTGGCTGGCTTCCGTTATCCACTGTATCTACATTGTCTTTTGGAACAAAGTAAAGTGATCCGTTAACGTCAGGGCGTATTGTAGCACTGAATAATTGTGGCTGGTCAAACAGTGGGATATGGATGAAATCAAATGTATATCCACCATACTTTAATTGCTCAACTTCAAAGTCAGCATACTTATTATCGAAGTTAATCCTTACTGATGTTACACCACTTGATGCAAGGTTTTTAAGGAACTTACTTACCACACGGTAAGAACGGCTACCACAGAATACCCTGAAATCATTAGGTGCTTTGTTGGCAATAAAGTTGTCAATTATTTCATCAATTTCAGTCCATCCGAAAGTACCCAATACAGCCGCTTGGTCAGCAATACCGTAGTTGATACAATACCAGTCCAAACCACCTGTTGTTTGAATACCTAAACCATTTACTGGGTCAGCAAGGTACGGGTTAGCATCATTGAACAAGGTTGTGCTTGATTGCACACCTGCCAACATTTGTACTGAAATATCTCCCTTTAATTTGGTGTATTTTTCAATAACCTGATAAGGAAGGATTGAATAGTTGCCGCCAACATTTACTTCAATCTTAGCCACTTTCTGAACGTCTGTGATTTCATCTACTTCACGGAAGTTTTGGATAAGGTTGTAGTATTTGGTCAAGCCATAACGCCTGTTAACAGGTGCTACTGATTTTTCAGCAAAGGCATTAGAACCAAACTGAACGCTATCACCAACTGTTGCGAAGAAAGCAACAGAATTACCTGCAACTGAACGAACAGTTAACGTAGCTGTTCCTGAACCAAAAGAAACAACCTGTATTCTTGCTTGTTTGCCAATGTTGTTTACGTTTGATGTCATAATCAAATCGCCAACACGTGGGAAGGTAGCTGCTGTGTCTATTGTGAATTGAATTTGTGCAAGTCCTGTGGAGGTTACAGCACTTATTGTTCCTACTTCATAAACATCGTTGTTAACGAAGTTATTGTAGAAAAACATGGTGGCAGGCTTGGTGGCGTTTACTATTTTCATAATATCCACGAAATCCCTGTCCCTTGATTGGTCGTAAATGTTCGGGTCTATATCCCTTTGGTCAAGGAAGTCTATGGCAGACACGAACGATTTATTCATTGTACCTTGTGATACGCTCATTGTAGTAGAATTGTAAGATTAATAATATTGTTTCTTACAACCTTTTTACTATTTTAGCCTCCGTTACTTCTTACTCCTTGTTTAGCCATTGCTGCTGCTGCACTTGTTGGCAACGGATCAGATTTGGAAGGAGTAGATTTTTCCGGTTCGCTTGCATTATCTATGGGTTCGATGACTTCTTTTCCGCCTAATCCTCTGAAATGCTTTGCATACGCATCTAAAAATTTAGTTCCGTATTTTTGAACTGCCGCTACTATCAACTGTTTTTCGGTATTAAGTACAGTGTATTCTTTACCATCTGCTCCCTTTTCTACCTTATCGTACATTGAATTAACCCATTCATTCGGGTCTGTCAATGTTGCTAATAATTCGCTTGGTTCTTCTACTTTGAACGTAAACTTTTCTTTGCCTTCTCCAAGTGTTATCTTTTTGTTGGCAACAATATCTTTTGCAAAGGGACTTTCTTCAATCTCCCTTTTGTATGCTTCAACATTTTCTTTAGCCTTTAGTTCTGCCGTATTATCGGGAACAGGTTCGGCTTTAGGTTCAGGTTTAGCTGGCATTAAAAACTTCTCTTGATTAGCCATCAATTCATCCCTGTATCTTGCTGCTTTGGCTTCTAAAAGCAATTTGCCTTTAGCTACTTCCTGCTCTGAATACGTTTCTGAATCTAATTTGTACTTATCAAGTACCTCATCTTCAAATAGGGCTTCAAATGCTGCATCTGATACTTTTGGATAATCCTTGCGTAGTTGACTTCGCATCACATATACATCGGACATCTTTGAATAATCAGTGCCTAAAGCATTGATGTAATCCCCTAATGTGCCATTTTTGTAGGCTTGCATGATACCAACCAGTTTAGGGTCAGCATCTTTTAATTCGCTTACAAAACTTGCCTTTTCGTCATCGAACCCTAACGCTTTTAAAATAGCATTGGGTTGATTTGTTTTAAGAACTTCGTCCAGTGTTTGTTGCTTTGGCTGTTCCTGCACTATTGGTGCTTTTGCTTCAACCTTGACATCTTCTTTTACTGGCTCTGGTTTGGTTTCTTCGGGTTTAGTTTCTACTTTGGGTTCTTCCTTAACTGTCGCAGTTTCCGGTTTGACCTCCGTTTTGGGTTCTTCCTTTGTTACCTTTATGTCAATCGGGTCTGGTATTTTCCCGTTTTCATCACTTTTGCTACCGTGTTTTGCCATTGCTTCGGCTGGACTCATTGGAACGGTTTCTATCACTTCTGTTTCACTTCCACCACCCGCTTCAACTACGGCTGTATCATAAAACTTTCTTATGAACATATTACTGATTTTTGATTGTTATAACAAATATAATTACCATTTTTTAGTTCACTTTTATAGCAATTATTTGTATGGTATTTAAGTTATGATATTCTGTTTTCATGGTTGAAGTATCAGGATAATAAAACGTACCTAACTTCATGTGAGCATTTGATACAACTGTTATTTTACCTTCATTGGATAACTTATTCAGGACATCCCTTATCTCTTTACTTGCTCCTTGATTTAACCATTGTGGGGCTTCATTAAATTTAGGAATACTGTAAAGGCTTTTTAAGAAGTCATTCATTTTTATTTCCCCTTTACTCCTGCTTTCAATGAAGTTGATTATTTTTTCTTCTATTGTGTATCCTAATTCTTCTTTTATAGGTTCTGTAACTTTAACTTCTATTTTTTCAGTAGGCTTTTCTGGTTCAGGAATTTCTTCTACCTTTTCTTCAATAACAGGTTCTTTAATTTTAGTTTCCTCCACATGTGTTTCAATTACTGGTTCTGTTGGAAGTTCGGTTTTGGGTTCTTCTGTAATTGGCTCTGTTAATGCAGTAGATTTTTTGGTTGTAGTTTTTTTTGTTGCTGCCATGATTGTTTTTTATTTATGATTAATTAAACTGATGCTGTTTCTTTTTTCTCATTAGCAATTTCTTGTTTTTGTTTGGCACTTTCACCAGCCAAATGAGTTGACACAATTTTTGCTTGTCCGGTTGTTTCGCCTACTGCTACTTTTGCTTCACTCTGATTTAATGCTATCCTTTCAGCACTTTCTATTTTCATAGAAGCAATAGTTATTTCCTTATCTGCAATTATCTTTTCCATTTGTTGTGCATGGTCATAGTCCATTTGTTTTTGCGCTGCTGTTAATTGCGCTGCTACCTGCGCTGCTTGTTGCGAACCCTGATTATTAGCCTGAATAAGTTGTAGTTGATTCTTTTGTGCTAATTCTTTAGCTTTCTTTACACGATAAGCAAGGATACTTACCGCTTGTTTGGCGTTATGGGCGTATATTACGCTTATCGCATCACTTGTATCTAAAAACCCTTGTGCTATATCAGCTTGAACCATTTGGAATATCCAGTTCTTTTCCTGTTCTGTACTTTGCTTTTGTAATTCAATACCATAATCCCTTAAAGCCATGTCTGGACTAAGTTCTATAAATCTAAGCGTGTTTGTTCCCAATGCCCCTTTATAGGGAGCATAACCGTTTACCTTACCTTTCTTTACTCCTTGCGCCATGCGGCAATAGACATCCTCTGCTAACCTTATAGATAAATTTTCTTCTGCAAAAGCTAAAGGATACAAAGCATCGTTAGTTGCTTGGTTTGCAATTTCATACCCCGGAACTAATGTTTTAGGATTTGGGTTGCCGCTTGTAATGTCATTATATCCAGTCATTTTTTCTATGGTCATTACAGTATTTTGCAAGTCCTGAAAAAATCCAACAAGTTCTGCCATTACTGAATTTTGCATAGCAATAACTGGCTGTATATTTCCGGGCAATGGATTGCCTGCATCATCCAACATTCTACCAATTATAATACCACTATCAAAGAACATTTGTAATACTTCTTTTGGTGTCATGTTTTTCCCTCCCTTGTTCTTTGCCACGTTCTCCAACATATCCATATTGATCCACCATCCACTTGGCACACTTCTGTTTTTCCAGTTCTGTATTTTTAGGATAGTTAGTTGGTAGTCATCAATGTAAGGTATAAGCCTTTCCATGAACCCTTGCGCCCTCATTTCATAGAAGTTATAAGCTATCAACTGTATTGGTAGTCTTGTTAATGCTTTCTTCTTTAAGTCAACTGTCCTTTTTTGGTCATAGCACATTCCCCAATCATAGCATTTATCAGTACCTATTATCCACTTACACTTGTAAACGTATTTTACTTTTTTTCTTTTGTAACGGGTATTGGTTAATTCTCCCCTTCCTGATACTTCCATTTTAAAAACAGGGTTGCCATTTGCATCTGTTCTGTCTGTGTACGTTTGTTCGTTATAGGTATAAAAGTACATATCAAGTACTTTGCATTTAAACTTATCGTATGGCTTTAAGAATCCTGTCATTCTACCCATATTCATTGTTGCAGGGTTTCCAAATTTACCTGCTATGCTTCCTGCAAACTCCTGTAATGTTTTATCATCAAACATTGGATTTCCTTCTTCATCAGTTACCAATGCAAGGTCAACTAATTGTACATCTATAACTGAACCTGCATGAACCATATCGCTAAATGTACCGTCTTTTGCGTAACTACATATTATACTTTCAGGGTTAAGCCTTTCAAACTTTGCTTTATTATCTTCTCCTAACCATTCTCTATAACCTGCTACCCCAAAGTCAAATAAATCTTCGTAAACTGCTCTCCTGAATGACTTATAATTATTTTCATAAAACCCTAATTCAATAGCCATTTCTGCATCCATAGAACGGTTAAATTGTTCTCCGTTTTGTATTCTCATTTCCAGTTCTTCCATATCCATTGGTTCATTACTTTGTAACTGTACAAACGGGTGGGTGGCAAGTTCTGAATTTTGTTCCTGTAAAATATCACGCATGATTAACTTAGTTCTTAACTCTGCATAATACTTATCTGTTTCTGTTTTACTTTGTGAATCAACTGGCGTACACACAACACTATAATCTTCTTTCATGCAACGTGCAATAGCTTTATCTCTATATCCACTTACAACTGCTCTTACTGTCCAATCCACTACAAGCTGTGTATTAAGTGTTGTCATATCCACTCCCAACATACTCTTATATTGGTTTACTGGCTGCTTACCCATTGCATACATTCTAAACTTCTCATAATCTCCTCCGTTAGAGTAAAATACTCCTTTAGGAAACGCAACTGTAAAATCATAATAAGCTGCCTGTGCATACTTCATACACCATTCAGAATTTTTCTGTGAGGCTGGCACATTATGGTCTGGATAACTGTAACCACTTGCTGAATTAATTGCTGCGTATCTCATTTGTTTGTTGGTTTAAATTGCTTTTCTATATGGCATTATGTCTTCAATAATCCTTGTTGTATCTTTTGTTCTGTTATACTTTTTCCCTTTTACCGCTATTAGTGTAATACCTGCTGCCATTGGCTCATCATATACTTGTGTATCTTCAACCTTAAAACCTAACCATCCAGTTTCTTTTCTCATTAATGTTTTGAAAAATACTTTTTTTATAAATTTATTAATGTACGATTCTGTAAAATTGCAAATCATTTGCACTACTGTGCCTTTGCCGTCAGTATAAATACCCGGTTCATCTTCTCCCGGCAACCACATTAGAAATCCTTCACAATTCCAATCCTGAAAATCTCTTTTCCAATGGTTAACATTTCTCTCAAATAAAACCTGTGAACCACACCACCATACCATTTTTAAAATATCCATATTAGCTAACCTTGTACTGCTTTCTCTAAAAGCATATCTTAAAGTAAAAGAATCATTGTATGGGTCATCAGGATTTAAATCATCTGCTATTTGATAATTAAATGCTGCACAATTTGACCGCCTTTTATCTTTTGTTTTATCATACTTAAATGGGTCGCAACCTACCCTATTTGCAAAATTATTATTAGGCAAAAATTTGCCATTTTTCTTAAAAACTGAATTTGGTTCTTTTGGCATCCATCCTTTCGGTTTTTCAAATTTACCATTTGCCTTAGTATGCCACTCCAATTCATTTAAAATATATTCAATAGTTCCATCAGGTTGCACTACTGGTCTTTCAAATTCATACCCATCCTTCCATTCCAAATTTCCACGCTCTGTCAAATCGGTTCTCCATACTATATCATCTAAATGTGTACTTATTATTTCAGGGTCATAAAGCGTATATGCTCCATCGGCACTAAATGCCTCTTTAAATGTCATTGGGTTCTTTCTTTTAAAAGATGAAAGTTCCCTTGTCTTACCTTCTTCTTCTAACTTCTTTCTTGTATTAAGTAGATACGTTATTGCTCTTTCTTCGTCAGGATAACCATATCTATCAAAGTACATCCCCTTTTGGGCAGGTAAGAAGTAAGTATAAAGACCTGTCATTGTTCTGCCATTATCATCACGGTCTAACGGGTTGCTCATTGCAGTCATTTCCTGAAACTCATAGTTGTCTTCTTCCCCCGGCTCAATCTCAACCGTTGTAGTATAATATGCTTTACGATGTGCAAACTCTCCATCAATTTCAGAACAATACCTTACAATATTTTGTCTTTCTTTTATACTAACAGGACGCTTAGTCTTACCCGCCTCATCACAACCATAACTGTACAATTCTGGGCCGTCAAAATAACCTGCACTTGATGCTCCATATTCAATCCAGCTTTCCAACGCATCTTCTTCTTCCCTTTCTTCATTAGCGGTTGAACCTCTCCGTGATGTATGGAAAAATCTTAACTCATTAGGGTCGTCACCTTTCATTAAATCATAAATAGGTCTAAAGAAATCAGGTAGTTTTTGCCACGGCTGAACTATTGCTTTTTTCATTACTTCCTCGGCATCATTATCTGCTTTGCTCTGGAAAGCTGCGTGTTGGTTAACTGGTGGTCTGCTTGTTCTTTCATACAACCAACAACCCAACTTAGCTGTCTTGCCTAATTTCCTTTTTGTAATTTCATTTACGCCTAAACAGTTTGGGTCAGTTTCGCAATATTTAACCACATACCATGCTTCCATATCATTAATACGAAAATCCATTAATTTACCCTGAAACTTCCAAAATGTTGCATATAGGTAATGTGTTCCGGTTACATACCTGTATTCAACCTGTTTTGTTTTAGGGTTGTAGTTTGCGAACCATATCCCACACAACCTTCGTTTCCATTGTGTAGCCCTTATGTTTTCTAAATACGGGTCAACATAATATTTATCAAACCGTTGTCTTTCTTTTTCTGCTACCCTTCTTTTTTTCCAATCTAAAGGCAATACATATCTATCCCAAAAACAATCTTCTGGTATATCTGACCTTGTAATAACATCCGTTTCTTGCAACTCCCCTGTAATAGAATTTACACCATACCCAATAGGAGGCAGATTGCATTTGTACACGAACCCAAACGCATTATCTGGTACTTCATAAACCGAACCTCCTTCAACTGGATAAAACATGTATTACGATTTATTTACTAATGATTGTGGCGTTGTCGCTCCCATCTTTGGCTTCCCTTCATTTTCATCAAATGGTATATTTAATTCTAATTTTAGTTTATTCATAGATGAAATCATGTCAGGTAAATTCTTCCACATGGCTTCTGTCCTATCATACATAGCGTTTTCGCTTTTCTTGCCTTCAATATTACTTTTAATGTCGAAGTCCTTAATGTACTCTACTTGCTGTCTAACTATGTTCACATAAGCCACATACCCATCCATAGCTACATCATATTCTGCTAATGACAGCTTCTTTTTATAATGCTCTAATTGCTTCTTTAATGCTTCTATGTCTTCCAATTTTTTTATTATTTTTGATTGAATATTTTTTTCTTTGTTAGTTTTGTTGCTTGTGATTGCGCTCTGCTTAGAACTTGTGCCAATTCTTCGGTACTTAAATCGTCTATTTTTTTTCTTGTGGAGTTTGGCTTTTTGTCGGTGTACACTTCTACTTTTTTTTCTCCGTCACTTGTTAAATATTCTTTGGTGTAAACAACTCCTTTTTTCTTTATGTCTGCTAATTCTTTTTTTAGATATTCTTTATGAGTGTTTGTGTATCGTTCCTGAATTTCTTTTGAATATTCAGATACTTTTTTCTTGGTCATGTTCTTGTTATCGGTTATGACTTCTGAACTTAATGATGTGTTTGGTAACTCTAATCCTTTATCTAAAAAGTATTTGAATGTTGGGTCTTGTTTGTCCTTTTCATTGTATGGTGAATGGTCTGATTCTACTGCATTATATTCTCCAATTCTAAATCCAGTACCGCCTGATAAAATACCTGCTATAATGCCATCAACTACGTGCTTAGTTGTTAACGAACCTCCATTATGATCTAAAGCTGCTTTATACATTTCACCTGCTGCGTGAGCTATTGGTAATGGTGCTTTTTGCCATGCGTATTCACTCCATGTTAATTTATGATGACCTGCTGCTGGTTTTTCATCTGAAAATGGCATTGGGTTTCTATTGAAATCTTGTTGGTCAAAAAAGTCTGCTATTGTACCATATAAAGGGGCTAATTTACCTCTTGTGTATCCTGCTATTGATTTGCCTGCGTATTTTACTGGTGTATCTCCTCTCCTTTCTTTTTTATCCATGAACGGTATCTTACCAAGTGCATAAATAAACATTCCAGTACCTCTCATTCCTGATGTTGGGTCTATGGTTAAATCTCCAAACTTAAATTTCATAAAGTCTGGTTTATCAGGGTCGGTTAAGTTAGTTGGGTTCTTTGGGTTAACGATACTTTGAATGGCTGCATTTGCAATCATCATTCCTGCCATAGTTCCTAACTGTTCCCCTACTCTCCTTGCCCATACCTTAGCAAATACTCTTTCGGCTGTTGTAGCCTTCTCTGGTTGCGCTAATGCTTTAAATGCAATGGCTGTGGCTCTCATTGGATTCCTTGTTAACTTACCCCATCTTGCAGCTTCCATTCCACCTGCAAATGAAACTTCATCCACCCATGCAGGCATTTTTAAGTTTGTAGCCCCTGTTGCATTATTAGCCAATTTTGCAATTTGCTCTAAAGATGCAGGGTCATTTTGTTCTGCTGCCGACAACTTATCATATTCTAAATTAAAAATATCTTGCCTTAAAACCTTTATAGCATTAAATCCTTTTACCCCTGCATTACCCCCTATTTTATCAAATATTTGTTGACTTTTCTGAAATTCCTCTGTATTAACATTATCAGGATTATTTTTAAGTCCGGCTCTTTGTGCTTTTATATAATTTCTGTCATTTCTTAACTGTTCAATTCTTCTTTCATATTTACCTGTATTTCCATAAGCAAATTTCCATCCTCTTATAAATGCAGGTATTACTACTTTCCATTGTGAAGGATTAAATAATGTCATGCCAGCATGAGTACCAATGAATATACCACCATGCCCAAATACTGCAACACCCCTGAAAGCTGCTGATACCTTTCTTAGCATCTTAAATGGAATAGATTTGTTTTGTGCCTCAATCCAGTTTTTAGTAGCATTTTGATTCTTTATTCTTTCAGAACTTGCCTTCCACATTTCATCTGAAATACGCTCTGTTTTTTTAGATGTTAATGCTGTGCTTGCTTGCTTCCATGTTAATCCTAAATCTTCTGCCACATGAGCAATCATATCTCTAAATGAAATACCCCTATTTATGTACTGTTCTTTTGCATACTCCCAAATGGCTTTTGCTTCTTCAATAGAAAACTTAGTATCTTTTGGTGCTTTATCAACAAACATTTTTTGCAGTTCTTCTAATTGGTCTTTGTTTATTTCCTTTTCTTCTGCAAAGACATTTGTAAAGTCTTTTTCAACTTCATCTTTTTTATCTTTACTTAATCCTTTATACCAATCACTTTCTTTTATATGCTCAATACCTTTTGCAATAGCATCGGCAATACTACCTCCTAATTCTATTGTTTTTGCTACAACTTCTACTGCACCATCCCAAACTACGTTACCAGATGAAAATGTATCAGGTCTTGTTGTTTTAAGTTTACGGATAATATCGGCTGTCTTTTTTGCTTTCTCTTTTATGCTTGGTTTTTTAGCCCCTGTATCGCCTTCGTTCATGGCTTTATCCATAGCCTCAATAAGTAACTTTTCAGCTTCTTCCGCACGTTTTTTTAGTTCTTCATTTTTAGCAACAAGGTCTTTTATCTTTGCTTCCTGCTCTTTGGATAGTGGCTTACCATCCATTGCATCTACGGCTGCTTTTCTTACTGCTGTAAAAGAATCGGTATCTAAGTCAATTTCTCCTTGTTGGGCTGTAAAAGTTTTACTTGATGCTGTTTTTAATGGTTGTGCTTGGTCTAAAAATTCGTTTTCGTTTTTTAAAGCTGCCTTATATTCAGGACTATCTACACCAAATTCATCACCTACTTTTTGCGTTTCTTTGGCAAGCCTTACACTCTCCCATTGTAGCCTTGACATTTCATCAGGTGAAACCCTTCCATCTTCTGCAAATCTTTTAAATATATCTGCTACCTCCATTCCATTATCAGCCATTTCTTTACCATTGGCAAGTGCCTGTTCTTTATTCCACCCTTGTCCTTTTTCATAAGGAGTAGCACCTAATATATCCCTTCTTTTTTCCTGAACTGACTGTGCTATACCTGCTGTTTTTTTGCCTCCTTCTTTTTCGCCTCCTGTTGGTTGTGTAGTTTCGTCAACCACTTTTTCTGATTCGATAACTCCTTCTGCCTGCTTGGTATTTTCGGTAGCTTCTTTGCCTTCATTTAGTAATGGTTTGTTTTCGGATTTTAATTTATTGCGTGGTCTTTCATAATCTGTTTTTTCAACTACCTTAATTCCATGTTTTTCTGCTGCTTTTTTAATATCTTCAAATGATATATGGTAGGCAGAAGTTACAGGCTCCTGGTCTAATATTTTTTTATCTACTTCAATTTGTTTTATATATTTATTCAATTCTTTTATTCCTTCATACCCACCAATCTTCAATTCTTCTTCTCCAACAAAAGTTCCTAAACTTTCCTTGCCTTCTTTTATTTTTATACCGTCTTTCTTTAATTTCTGTAAGTCCAATTCAATCACTATCCCTTTGTCTGCAAAAGTCAATGGCTTATTGCCCTCTCCATATTGTTGTACAGTAGATAATTCAGGGTGTCCAAGTCCTTTGTTTGTTGTAGTGGAAACACCGCTTACTTCTCCTTCTCCATACAATGAATTTTCGTCAAGAATATTAAGCAATGAAGTTGGGTCTGTAAAATGGTATGTTGTTTCTGCATTTATATCCCCTTTAAGTCCATAAGAATTTGGCTGATTATCTATCAAATCCATTTCTTCTCTTTGCTTTTTACCAAGTTCCCTTCCTTCCGAATCTGGATTTTTAGAATACACAAAAGCATCATCATGTTTACCGCCTTCTTTTTGCACTTTATCAAATAAGTCATTTTGTTCTGCCTTGTGCCTTTCCCTTAAAGTATATCTTAAATCAATCAAGTCCGATGGGGCTAATTTACCTCCATTTTTTAAATGATTAATATACTTATCAATATTATCCTTGTTTATTATCACATCTTCGCCCACTTCACTACCTACTACATCAGTAGGCTTAGTTGTTTCAATAGCGTCAAATACTATTTTTGACATAGCATCTGCGTCTGTTTTAAATTCACCTTTTATCTGTTCGTTTATTGACTTTGCAAAATCTTCTGTGGATATGCCTAATTCATCTGCTTTACGTTTTGCTGCTTTTATTACTGCAAGATTTTCTGTATCTTGTTTTCTTGCATAGTCAATCAATGGTCTCTTTACTGTTTCGGATATATCTTTTAATGTTTCAGCTTGCTCAATAAGACTAACTCTATTCCTTATTCTTTGTAATTCTGTGTGGTCATATACGCCACCTTCCGGCAAATCTTTTCCAAAATATTCATCTGCATCTTTACCAGTTAAGGCATCTTCTTGCTCTTTTGGTAATTTAGTTTTCTTTTGAAAGTCTTTTACTTCTTCGATATGCTTATCCAATTCAGATGCGTTCATTTCATCTACTGGCTTACTTGGCAATGGGAATTTTTCTTTTGGATTAACAACTTCTTTTTCCGGCTCTGCTTTTACTTCCTCTACCTTTTTAGGACTCTGTTTTTCCAATGCTGCTTCCAAAAGGTCAATATTCTTTTGTGGCACTTCATTTTCTGTTTGTGTGTTGTCAGGGTTTTGCTTGTCTTTCCATGATTTTATTTCTGCTTTTATTTCATGCTTTGGATTAAGTGCTATTAAATCCGTAATTAATTCCTTGTCGCCTTTGGTTTGATTTTTTAAACTTTGTGGTGTTGTTAATGCTTGGTCTGAAAGGTATTTTACACCTTCAGTTTTAGTACCTGCATCCAAAGTAGTATTATGTGTTCCTTTTTCATAAGCCCTATCGAATAGTTCTGCTGTTTTTAAATATTCATCGTGCTTGCCGTTTATGATGGCTTTTCTTTCGTCAGCTAACTCATTAATGTCTTTTTTGTGTTCATAAATTTGAACCTTATCAGTAAGGTCTTTTGATTTGGCTTTAAGATTTGATTCTTTTGCAAGGTTAGCGGCATAGTTAAATTGGTCGTTTTCGGGTAACGCCTGCACCTTTTCAGATTTCATGTCTGCACCACCACTTGTTTTAACTAACTCTTTTATGTAGCCTATTTTTTGTTGGGCATCTTCTGGTTTTATTGTACCATCCTGAACCTTTGCCATCATATCGCTTTCAAACTTAATTGGGTCGCTTATAGCCATCTTAACTGCATTTCTTACTCCTGCATTGGCTTTACTTTTTTGATAACCTGCAATGGCTGAAAATGGCGCAAATGCTAAAACGTCTGACGCTAAATTGCCCGTCATTTCTTCCATTACATTCCTGTCTTCAAATTTCTCTTTATTGGTTAGCTTGTCAAGTGCTATACCCGCTAATTGGTCTGCTTTTATTGTGGTTACATTATGTCCTAAATCCTTGCCTGTCTGAATAACGGCATCAGCAAACCACTTCTTCATCCCGTCAGGGTTTAACGTGCCTTTACCCGACTTGTATTGCTCTATGAATTTTTCCGCAATATTTTTTTCTGTCCCTTCCGATACCCCTGAAATTATTTTGTTTGGATTAAGTTCTGAAAATGCTAACCCTGTTATTAATGAACGGGCAACGGCATAAGCCTCTTGCTCATTTTCGTCATCGGTTAATGTTTTAGCGTATTCTTTATTGTGATGGTAATTAAGGAATGTAGAACTCATTACATTACTGGCTAAATTCTTTTGTTCTGCCGTTAGTTTTGTTACTTCTTTTAATCCTTTGCCAACACCCGTAACCTCTGCGCCTGCAATACCACCTAATGCACTTTCGGCAACTGCACCCATACCTTTATTAAGTAAAATATAGTTGGCTATTGTACCACCTACTTCTGCCATGTTATTTAAAGTACCCCATCCTAAAGGATTCTTTTCACCTGCTTTTTCATTAACAGCCATCCTTACTTTACCATCTTCATTTATTGTTGGGAGTTCTGTTGGCTGCTCCATTTGATTTATGGAAGCATCTTTAAAATATTTTTCACGTTCTGACTTATCATTGCCTATCCAATTATTTAATGCTTGGTCTGCTGCCACTACTGAACCATGATACAAGTGACCTAATACGGAAGTCAATGAAAACTTATCGGGGTCTTTCATTAATTCTTTTACTTGGTCGTTGCTTATTTTTGCTCCACTTTTCCTTGCCCTATCAACGGCATCCTGAATCTCTGTTTTACTTGGTGCTGCTGAAATAATATTGTTCCAGTAGTAACTTAAATTACCACCGCTATTTGTGGGTGCATCTGCGTTTGATTGTTTCCTTGTTTTGGCTATATCTTCGCTCAATAAACCACGTAGGCTTTCAAGTGCTGCTTTCGGGTATTTTTCATCTAATGCGTTATCCTTTTCTTTAAGTTGCTGTAGTTGTGATTTAGCTTGCGTTTCGTCAATAGCTCCATTATCCAAATCTTCGTACACCTTGTTTTTTAAGGCATTTATTCCTGCAACTTCATCATTAAAATTACGGATACTCTTTACTTCTGGCTTTTCACTTTCAATACCATTATAGTCATCAGATTCCTCTTTTTGAACTTTATCCAATTCATTTACCTTTCTTAGATTCCTACCTACTTGCTTTATCTGTTCATCTTGTGGTAAACTTGGATTAACGTCATTTACTGCACGTTGTTGGTTGTATATATTTGAGTACTTGTTTAGTTCTCCTAATTTTTGATTAAGCCTGTTTAATTCTTTTACATCTTTTGGGTCAGGCATATCACTCACTAAACCACGTTCATCCATATTTGCCCTTATAGTTTCAATCTGTGATTTTATTTCTTGTTTACGTGTATTGAAGTATTGTGGTACATCTAACCCATGTTGGTCAACTATTGGGCTATGACCTGATTCCTGCATATCTTCATTGATATAATCTTCTGCAAGTTTCCTTTGCTGTTTTGGATTGCTTCTCTCCTGTTTAATCTGGTCAACTAATTCTGTTTGTTGTCCAGTTTGAATATCATTTTGACGGGCTTTGTATTCTTTTAATTCCTGACTATCCAATTCACGGACATCTGATTTTATTGCATTTTTTGGATTGAATATACTGTTATCTGGTTTTTCTTCAACTGGCTTTTTAACTTCACCTGTACTAAATGGCGTACTACTGCCAATAGGCTTTTTTGATAAACCTGTAAACACTTTTTTCTGACTTGATAATGGGTCAGTAGTTGTGCTTGATTGGGCTTTGGAAGTTCCAACTTCCCCACCAATACTGCCACCAACCGATGCTGTTCCACCACTTTTTTTTTTCGGTGGCGCATCTGAAAAGAAATCTTCTCCTACAACTTGCGCAGGTGTTTTTTCAAAAAAATCTTCTTTTACTTTTGGATAAGCCATTATTTATTTTTGCAATGTTACTGTTGTTCCGTCTTTTGCTTTCCACGTTATTCCATCTGTGCTTGTATATTCTTTACCATCTTTCCCTTTACGTGACTGTAATTGTGGTTTATTTTTTTGCTCTTTACTTTGTGCTATTGCAGTTGCTTTATTTACAGATTTTTGCCCTTCAGGTTTGTTGGCTGTTACGTTCGTTCCTGTTGGTGTTATCTTAGTTAACGGAACATTATCTTCTGCTCTAAATATCCATATCCCATCTGGTAGTTTCTTTAAATAAATATCATCAACACCAATATTCGCATTACCTGCCGATGCTTTTCTTGCTTTTTCTAATACAACTGCTTGTTCGTTATCATCTAATAAATTAGCCTGTAAAGCATTTTCAACAATTTTACCACCTATATTTTTATCAGGGTGGGGTGCAGAAGCCTTTTCATCAATAGTTGTAAATACATCAATAACTGGTGGCTCTGCTTTTGCTGTATTTACCTTTACGCTTATTCTTGGGGGCAAAGGTTGCTTAACTGCTTCTTTAGTAATGAACGAACTTCCATCAACATTTGTTTGCTCTAACCAATCCTTTGCAAACTGTCTTTGTAACACATCTTCTGCTCTTGGGTCAAGTTTTGACGGGTCAATATTAATATCCTTTAAATGCTTCCTGAACATTAATTGGAAATCTGCTTTTGCTGTTGGCGTTTGTACCATTAAAGCAAATTCATCTTTTGGAAGTACATTAGCATACATTATAGAACCGTCAGGATTTTTACCAATAGGCTCTTGTTCTGACTTTATTTCCTGACCTACTGTTGCACCATTTTCATCTGTTTTTAATCTTGAAAAGACACTACCCTGACCTTCCCAATTATTATCTCTTTCAACTCCTTTTTTATCTCTTACTTTTTTTGATTCTCCTATTTTTGTTAAAGGCAACGCTTGTATATTTTTTGTAAGACCTCCGCTTGGTGTGTACCATTGCTCTAACTTATCAGGTGAGGTTAATGGTTTAACATAGTCTTTATCTTTCGGCAACAGGCTTGGGTCTTTATAGCCTTTTATTTTACCATTTTCATCATATTCAAATATATCTTTAATCAATTCTTTACCTGCTAAATTCCTTGCTGCTTCTGTATTCCCGCTTGGATAATCTTTAGATAAATCTGTTAACCCTGATTTTATCTTCTCAAATCCTGATTTAGCTACTGTGTAACCTTGTGCAATTTTAGGTAGCTTTTGCATAGCAGTTATCTTTATATCCTGCACACTTGCTCCTTTCATCTGCATATCAGTTAATTCATTTTGCAGTTTTAATATTTCTGCATCATTATATAAATCAACCGTGTTATCACCTACATGGTCTGCTTTTAATCCAGTAATAAAGTCTGTTGCATCTTTACCTTCTTTTTGTTTTTCGACCTGTTTTTTATAACGCAATTCATTAGCCTGCTCTTTATCACGTTGATAATAGTTTGCTGCTGCTTTTTCTGCATCATGTGATTGCTCTGGAAATGTTCCACCGTAATCTTGAAGGATTGCCCCACGCCTACTCATTGGCTATTGTTTTAAATTGTTTTTTATTTTCCTCCACCCATCCCACCGCCCATAGAACTTAATCCGGCTCCCAACTGCCCAATGTCACTTCCTCCCTGTTTTCTCATCTTGTATTGTGTCATAACGGTGTTTACTTGGTCTTGCCAACGTCTTACGCTATCATCAAAAAGGTCTTTATGTTCTGCTGTCATGGCTGTATTTGCACCAAATAAATTTTGCTGTTTCATATTTGCATCTTGGGCTTCCTGTTCAGCCAAACTATTATAGCCTTCTTCTTCATGCCCTTGTATTCCTGACATTATAGCCAATGCCTGACTTGCATCAGTTACGTTTCTGGTTATTCCTGCTCTTGCATTAGCTCCTGCGCTTGCAATCCCACGATTTCTGCTTGCTGAACCTGCCATGCGGCTGTTTAAAAGCTGTTGAGCCATACCTAAATTATTAGCAGCGTATGGTGAACTTGTGTATGCGGGGTCTTCTTTTAAAAGGCTACTTAATTTCTTATCAGCTTTCATTCCTGCAATAGCACTAAAGATCGTTCCGACCGTGCCCATAGCTGTTGAGGTTATTCCTCCTATCATGCCTGCCATAGCTTTAATTTTTTATTGTTAAGTTATATACGTTCATTCCGTTTTTCATTTCAGTTAAGTATTCAAATCCGTTTTTTAAAAACATTTTCTGACTTGGTAAGTTATCTTTTGCCACACTTGCACAAACGTAACTAATATCATTAAATGCCGTTGCGAATTTAACTAATCCTTTTATTGCTTCTGTTCCAAATCCACGTTTTTGAAACTCTGGTCTTGTGTAACAAAAAACTTCCACTACATTATGAACTGTTGGAGGACATAAAAACCCACACTCCAAAACTTCTTCCCCTTCATAATAAGCCAACCAGAATGTGTACCATTTGTGTAAGTGTTCTGGTGCGTTTTTCATTGGCTTCAAAGAAAACTCAACCACATTATCTTCTTCCTCCTGATTATTTATCATTCCTGACCTCGAATAAACCCTACTAATCAACTGTTCATAACTCAATGGTATTATATGCAACCGTTCTGTTTTTATCACTTAAAAATACATATTTAAAAATTGTTCACTTTTATACATTTACGTTTCCTAAAGAAATGCTATACTGCAAATTGAGGAACTTTAAATTCAGGCAATTTGATGCTGTAGGTGCAAATTCCAACATAATAAACATATTCGTGTTTCTCATTTTCTCACCCGTAAGCCTTCCGTTTGCGTTGTACCCTGTGGCTGTTGGTTGCAGGATATTACGGTATAATGTAGCGTTCCAGATACCTTCCAAATTAGCAAAGTCATTGCATCCTCCCTGATTAGCTAAATCACTTTGTTGTATGTATGGGTATTCGTTATAGAACAGGATTTGGATTGGACAAATATTGCTCTCAACTGCAACTGCATTATATGACTTAGGTATACTTGGATTCTGATTTGAAACTGGCATTATCTTAGCCGTGTATTGTATTCCGTAAAACTTGCATTGGTTATTGTATTGGTTATGTATATAAAACTGACCGTCTTTAAATGAATAAAGTTGGTTTTGTAATGTCGAAAACCCCTCTGTATAAAACGAATAACTACCCCGCCATGTATTTGAAATAAGATCGTAAACAATAACTTTGTCCTGAAAGTCTAAAATATCAAATGGGTAAAGTATTGTTTGATATTGCCCACCATGAACTATTGAGTAATCAACGATAGTCCCTTTTGGTGAAGTGGATGCTAACTTAGGTATTGAAAATAATAGTTCATCGTGGAATGGGTCAACGGTAGAAAATACAAATGGTCTGCCGCCAAATGCTTCAATCTGTGCTGATGTCATAGATAAAAACTGCTCACACCATAGCTTCCAAAACCTTGTCATTTTATAGTTAGATATTGGGAAAAGCCCATTGGCACTGTATTGTATAACCCTTCCGTTATTCATGTCCAACCAATAAACATTACCACGATATTCAATTACACTTTCAGGGTTTATTGTACCGAAACTACCTTTAAGAACATTTACTGTACCGATTACGTTAGGTGCTGTGGCTACAAATGCGTTTTGTGCTGCTCCAACTAATTGCACTTCTCCCAAATAGCAAGATGCTGTTTCTTTTTCTCCAATAGCCAACATGATATTTCCCTGTTCTTCAACCTTTGATGTTTGTTGTAGTTTGCTTAAATTACCCAAATCCATTGGTAGTATCTTTTCATCAAGCGCATCAAATGTACTTAACCCATTAGTTTGGCTACCTTCGATGATTACATTGCTCCATCTTACTGCTGTATATTTTGTTACATCTTCTGAATTAATTACAAAGTTTGCTTCCCCACTATTAGTATTCCACTCTTGCCAATATTTAGGGATTGGCGACATATTTTCTGCTACATAGGCTCCTGATGGAGCAAATCTATTGAACAAATAAACATCCCCATAAATAGTATCTGCAAGTGTTCCGTATAATCTTCCTGATTGTGTTGGATTAGTTACTGTAAGGGTATTGCCTGTTGTCCAGTAAGCCTCTGACGTTGATTCTTTGTACGGGGTATAAATCTCATAAATAATATCCGGCTGTGTGGCAAAACTTCCTAAATCCTGCAACTTACTAATTATGTACCCATCCTGAACTCCAATAACTGCAAGTGAATACCTTGTTGAACTTGATGCTTGAATTACTTTTAAAATATCACCATCCTGAAATGAATATCCCATACCTTCTGCATTCAACAGGCTTGCATTAAATGCTAAACCATACGCTGAACTTATGTATGTGTCCTGATATGATATAACATTGGTTACAGGGTCTTTAATAGCATACTTCATGCCCCCTGACTTAGCTTCCAAAAAGAACCTTGTCATTAAGCATTTGGTAATTACTATCTCATAATAATATGCTGTATCCGGTATTTCGTTTACTGCATTTGCATTTGACAATGCTATATTGGCTACCTTATAATAAGTAGTTAAATTATAATCCCTTTCAGGTACTTGGAAACGCATGGTATCATTTGTAAAAACATTACCAATTACTCTTTTATAGTAGTCCCTGAAAATAATACCAACCTGATAAGTACCACCGCTTTTAAATACAGGATTTTGGAATGGTGTGTGATTTGTGTCTGAAACCAATGATACTGTTAATGAACTAAGCACTGGCGTATCAAACGATTCATAATTATTGCCTAAGAACAGCCTGTTTAACCCTGTTTCAATAGTCTTTGATAATCTTGGTACGCTGTCGTATGGTTTAACTGAATAAGCACTATCCAATGCAATACCAATACGGTCATTAAGGAAAGTATAATCCAATGGGTTGCCTGCATTGTGTGCTGCTATTTCAGCCGCCTCACTTGCTATTCTTTTATCCCATGTTTTTATGATAAAGAATTGTGGGCTACCCGCATACCTTACACAAAAATCAACCGTTTGGACATCTTGTGAAATATGTTGTGGCGTTCCTGTTACGTCTGTTGCCACAACTGCAATAGCATCATAAGTTTCTGTTACTGTATTATAATTAACAAGTTTTGAAATTGGTGAAAGTACAGATATTTCATTATCCCTAAAAGTATATCTCCACGCAAACTGTCCTGCGAAATCAGCAATATTATTTACCGTTACCGTTCCTAATGTAAGTTTATTCGTGGTTAAGGCATAAAATGGAGGTCTTCTTATTAATGTAATTACATCTGGTTCAAGTGGATTTGTGTAAGCAGCTTCATTTGTTGAATAACTTGGATTATTCATTTTAATAGCGGCATCAATATTAAGTTTTCTTGGTGGGTTATAGTTATCATTAAAATACCAAATACCGTTTATAACTCTACCATCAATAGGATAATCTTTATTAAATGTTAAGCCGTCTGTAACCTGTGAAGATAATAATGCAAGATAAATTACCCCTACTGTTTTATCGTAAACCTCTATTTTATGTTGGCTTGTATTTAAGTTGTAGTAAGCATAAATAATCCTGTTGCCAACAATATCTGCTGTATTCCCTATCTCAATAAAACTAACTGACGGTGACGGGTCTGAAATCCTTAATGTGCCACCTATGCTTTCAATAACTGCTGTAACTCCTTTGTCTGTTGTTCCTGCTCTTACGTTACTTGCGTTTATCCATGCGTTAGACGATATAGCAAACGGGCTACTGTCAGCGTCTAAATGACCCGAATTTTCTCCTGTGGCTGCAAAATATTTTTTTTCGTGGTTTAACATTTAAAATACCGTTTCATAAAATGTAATATCGTCTTCTTTAACTAAGTAAAATGTTGTTCCGCTAATAATCATAAAAGGCGTAGCCTTACTTTCATCAAACATTATAGATTGCCCAACACTTGTTTTATGGCTTAATTCATTTACAGCCTGAACGCTCCCAAAGTTTAAAGCAACTCCATTTGGAGCTAACCCCAATGTGCTATCGCTTTTTATAACGATACATTCACCTGCTTTTAAGATAATATCGCTTAACCCCATTTTTTATTACTCAATTAATATGCAATATCCAGTGCTTCCGCTTGCTGATATTATGATTTGCCACCCTGCTTCTACCGCTATATTTACATTCCTATAAGAACAACTACCATCTGTATTTGTAGCTGTTAATGTTGCTGAATAAAAAAAAGTGGTAACTCCTGCCGCTACTACACCCACTCCAATGCTAACACCGCTTGCCGTTCTATTAAAAACGCTAATAGATTTTATAGTTGCTGCAATATTATATGCGGCAACCGTAATAGAACCACTTCCTGTTCCTTTTATTATCATGTACCGAATATGCTATTTAAAAGAACTTTAAGGCTACTAATTGTTGAAGGGGTACTCGTCCCTATGGTTACGCTACCTAACGTAAAAGTATATAAGTCAGGTGTCTGTCCTGCATAATCAGATATTGAAAGCTGCACCGTTGTATTATCACTTGATACCATGTACCTTCCCGTTGAATTGAAATAGCTTTTAGGGTTTGCAAGGTTACTGTCTTGTATAAACAATACTCCACTGATTTTGGTTAATGTATAACTCATGTCTTTTTATTTTTATAGTTAGTTCTTAATTCCGGCTGTATAGCTCTCCCTCAAAAGATTTCTAATATCCACAGGTGTTAATGGATTTAGTCTTGCCCGTAACTTCCTTTGCTCATTATAAAATGTTCTTGCTTCTGCTGAATCCTTTAATGACCTATTTGGTGACGATTTCCAATCTATATATGCCTGTATACAACTTATTGCAAGGGTATCTATTTGTGTTGCATTATCAACCGATTGTCCGTCACTGATATAAAGCAAAGTAACTGCACCTCCAATAAATCCTTGTGTCATTTGTATTTGCCTTCTTTGCTTAAATAACTGATACCCTTGTGCTGTTCCACCATGTCCACCGAACCTACGTCCAACGCTTTCCCCGTACTCGTTGACGTTCCAATAATAAGACCACTGGTTAGGTAACCCATAGAATAAATTTGGATTGCCAGTATTATTTTCCTGACCGGGATAGGGTACAAATTCACCTGTTGTTGTACTGTGTATTCTCAATGGTGTTATCCAATCCTGCTTTGGAAGTGGTGCTAATGCCCCCGATACTGGCGCACAAACCAATAAGTCATCCACAAAGTCATCCGGTAAATTAACTTCTCCATAGTCCCCGACTGGCAGCATACAACTATTTATTATCTGTAAAGTATCAAAACTTAGTTCCCTTAATGCTGTACTGGAATGAGTAAGTGCTTCAAAATAGTAATGAATTGGAATGTTCTTCTCCAATAACCAACGGCGGCAAATAATATCCAAATTTGTAAGTATCATTAACTACTTTGTTTTTGTTGGTTCAAAGGTTCTCCTTTCTTTTCAGCACTCGTTGCGTCAACAACTTTATCTGGTATAGGCTGCGTACTGTACATTTTATAAACCTGTGTAATAATATCCCATTCGTACTCCCCCGGAACTGGTAACATATCATAATCACCATATTGAGAAATGTCCATAATTACTAATCTAATAGCCAAAACTACATCGGGAAACAAACTTTTTATATCTTTAGTAAAATAAAGTTTGTCGCCATAACATTCATACCCTACATTACCAAGCAAATCATTAAGCAATGGTTGCGACTTTATTAGGCTTCCTTGCCCCATCTGTAATGGAATAAATTCTTTATCGTATTCGTAATTTTGATCGTTGGCATATTTGGGGTAAACCCCCCAAACACCCATATTTCTTGGAAGTTTATACGGCTTTATTGGTAGCGTTGCCTGACTTTTCCCATTATTTGTTTCACATGGAATATTTTCGTAAAGTGCTAATACAGAACCATTTGGAATAACTTCTCCCATTTTCCCATTTATGGTTAAGTAATCTGTTTTTAATATAGCATTAATTACTTGACCACAAGCTATTTTTATTTCGTTTATAGACAAACTTGAAGCTGCTTTTAAATCGCCACCTTCAATGAGACTAAGTGCCTGTTCTGCTAATCGGTATATAGTTACAACGCCCATATCTTATTGTTTTTATACAGATTATCAATAGTTTCTACATAGGTATCTCTGTAAGACCAAAAATAACCATTATATTTCCTCTCTATCTTTATTGCAATGCATATTTGTGCACCTAACCCACCTACGTCATTTGCCGCAACCTTCAAACTTGGATAAATAGCTAAGGCATCCCCTGTAGTAGGACAAATCTTTACTGCCTCCGCCTCTTTACTTTTAGTTTCCCTGTATAAGGTTATATTTATTTTCTTTACTTTTTCATCAGAAACATAGTATCCTTTACAACTTCTCCTATACTTTATAGCCTTACCTAAATTACCTTCATCTGACCCTAAAAACAAAGCTAATTTCTGTCTTGTTTCAAACTCGTTTATATACCACCCTTCTATAGAGTATAGATACGTTTTTTTATTAAGGAATCCCCCGTTGCTGCCTTTTTTTGACGAATATTTCTTTATCCTGTTTGCATTACTTTGATAAGTGCCGTTATTTTTTGCTGTTTGTATTTGTTTTATCATGGTAATATGAGACCTTCCACACCCGCTATCGCCACCACTTGTTAAATTGCACAAAGACCCCGTTTTTAAATCTCTGCGACCATACAATTCAATAAACTCCTTTTCCTTTGATTCAATAAATTGCCTATCATTTGATTCTATTAATATATCTGTAGTGTAATTGGTTTTGGATACTATGTTTACCCAATACTTATTTCTTGTCCTTGAAGAACATCCACGTATATATTTGCCGTTTTTTATTTCTTTTTCACTTCTGCTACCTATCCCAATATAAAACGGCTCGTTTTTGTCATCTCTTAAATGTCTATAAACATAATATTTACCGTTATCTACAATCATTATTTCACGTGTAATAATTTATAATCTATTAATATTCTGATAGTTAGCGTCTGATTTTACTTGCGCCCACCCTTGAATTGCTTCTGAACCTATATTTATACCTATCCCACTTAAAGACTTGATAATAACAAGACTTAGCTCACTCTGTCGCCATTGAAGTTGTGTTGATGTATTTGGGTTGTAAACGATAACCCTTCCTGATATTACGTTATAGCCAAAAACAGGCTTTACTGGTCTTGTAAGATATGTTACATTGCCATTGTAAGCACTTGCAGGGTATAGCCTAAATGTTTTTTCTGCTGTTTGTTCTCCGATTGGACTTGTTACCGTTACGGGGTCAATTTGGGAATTTAGCCTATCTGCACGTTCATCTTCATTAAGAAGTTTGATTGGGTAGTATATTCTCCTATCACTTATTTGGAAGTAGATTTGAATGTCCAAAAGGTCTAAATAATTTGAATCAGGAACGATTATATAACCAGAAACTAAGGATGTAAAATTGTAGGTTTGTTTGAATGGAATAAGTATCTCTTTGGCTAATTGGGAAGTGGCGTACTTTGGCTTATAATCTGAATAAACGCCCATCTGCCCCGCATCCAAAATTCCTTCCAACTCGGACACTGTGTACCAGCCGCCGGTAAATTTATTAATGTAAAAATTAAGTAGTGCAAATATGTCTTCTAAATTCACGTTGGCTCAAAGTTTGCCAAATCTAATTTTTATTTTTTAGTTCATTTTTCCAAAGACTTGCTGTTGGTTAAGGATTATAAAAGGCTTACCGTTTATCTCGTATTTTTGGGTTTTCTTGGGGTTGTAAAATATGGTGTCGCCTTGTTTTATATCAATGGGTTTTTGATTGGTTCTTGGACTTCCTACCCACATAACTTCTGAATGTTTGGACTTTCTGGATAGACGACTTTCAGGTTGTGTGAATATTAAATCATCCTTATATGGAGTAGCCATTACAAAGCCGTTTATCATTATTATTTCTTCACCACGAATAATGGCAAATACTTTGGTTATATCACACATCCAATACTCCTTTCCAATGTAGCTTATTCTGTTTCTGTATGATGGTAAAGCATCTGGTTCTTTTTGGTAAAAGTCAAAGATAACATTGAAGGCAAATATTAGCTTATCTCCTACCTTTATTTCATCCATGCTATAACCGTTCTCTATGACCTTTGGGGATAACTGTTTTGGAAGTGATATTACTGTGCCGACACTTTGAGCGAAATCCTCTAAATGTACACTTGTAGCATCTCCAATGGATAACCTTCTTGTTAAGGTACTGAAATCTTTTGTGTACTTTGATGTTACGGTAACAATTATGTTATCCTGTGGTGCTATTAGTTGTGTCATTTAAAATTTTGAATTTATTGTATTTTTTGTAATCTGCAAGTATTCTGTTATGATAAAACCAGTCAGCCATTCCTGCCATTGATAATTCAATATCTTCCAATACGTCTTTATATGATGGCAAAAATCTACCTACAAGTGTTGCATGGAAATTAACATAAAGATTGTAATTAGCTATTGGAATGCTACATAATGAATTTTCTAATTGCCCTACTGATATAATACCTATAAAATGAGGATAAGCCTTTTGTAGAATGTAATAACATAATCTTCCTGAATTATCTTGTTCACGATATGTAATGTAATTTGGTATCATCCTCTATAAATATCTTCTTCCTGTAATACTTTATTATAATCAACTATCATTTTATTATTAGCACTGAATCCTATTCGTTGTAATGCAGGGAACGGTTTACAAAATACAAAGTTACCTTTCAAATCTCCTATGGCTACGTCAATATGTTGGTCATCTTGAACAGAAAGGAATGTATCGAAATAATTTGAATTTACTATGTACAAATGAAAACCACAAATTAAATTTTCAACTACATCAGAATTAGGTATTTGATTTTTAATGTAACTGCACCCTAAATATAAATCGTATGATTTCGGCTTATTTTTTAAAAAGTATTCCCATGAAGTAGGACAAGTTAGGTGCAAATCCTGTTCAGCTATTATTACATACGGCAGTTTATTATCTTTAGCCCAATTAACAATCATCTTATGGCTTGCATTTATTGACTTAACTACACTGTCTTTGTTTATTATGCAATTCCAAAACTTATATTTTGGGACAACGCTTTGCCCTATAAATTCTTCCAATAGTCTTGCATAATCTTCGATGTGACGTTCATCATAGATAATGTTAATCTGGTTTTCCATGCTTTTCAAATATTTTTTTCATTATCATTATATCGTTTTTTCTGTCATGTACATTCTTAACTCGATAGTGATACTCTTTTTCTTCTACCAAACAATAGTTCATACTTGTTTCTACGTCTAACCTTTTTGCTCCTTTTGTTACTCCTATCCCACGTTGGTTAAGATAACTACTCATTAAACCGTCTTCACTTGCCACTGGATGTTCGTCAATTATGTCTTTTAAAATATCTAAACAATCCTTACTAAAAAATACTCCACAACCAGAAGCAAATCCACCTCCATCTATTCCACAGTTACACTTTTGTTTTGGTAAAGTTTCTGCAAATTCAAGTAGTAATTTTTTATTAACGTATGATGAAGCATTTGTTTTGAAAATGAAATCGAAATCTGAATATTCTATATGTAATAATGCTTGTTTAAACTTCCAGTGCATCATGTAATAATCATCTGAACAAGCCAATATTAATTCCTGACTACTTTCATTTATCTTATTCCACACTACTTCACCGCTCCCACCTAAATAATAAATTGTTTCAACTCCGTCTACCTGTATGCTATCCCATGTTTCCTGCTGTGTTTTTCTTAATTCAGGATAAATATCATTTTGGCTGGATAGAACCATAATAAGTATTCTCATATTGGCTCTACATAAATTTTAGGAACTGAATTAATTATTACATCGTTTCTGTCTGATCTTTTTTGTTTTATGCGTTCAATTATTTCTTTCTTGAAGTTGTGCGCTGTTATCCAAATAGCCAAATCCTGTTCCTCATTTTCTATGGTTGAGGTTGGTAGTATTTGTATATCTGTTGACGGCATATACTTGCCTACTTTTAATGGGTTATCATCAACTATATAATCCAATGGCAACTGTATTGATAAAGAATTTATAATTGTAGATGCTTTTGCTGCTGCGCCATATCCAATTACCTTATATTTCCCCTTTTGTTCGTTTATGCAATCTGATAACTCATGTACGTTTTTTAAAACTCCTTCGCCGAACTTTTTATAAAACAATATATCCTTAATACCTTTATGTTGTTCATCCATTATGCTGCCAACAACTGTCCAACTATTAATATCTCCTTTCTCAATGTAGAACCTAACACTACCACCATGAACTTCTGTTTGTGTTGTCCACGCAATCCTTAACTTTAATCTGCTACATAGTTTTGCCATTGCAGAAAAAGAAAGATAATTTATATGCTCATGGTATATTTGTCCAACATCAATTATTTTGAACATATTAAATGAATAAGGGGCTTCAATTATTATTACTCCATTTTCTTCTAATACATTTAAACATTCATTTAAGAAATCATAGGGACTAAGATTATGAGCAAATACATTTGTTCCGTAAATTATATTGAACTTTTTATCTCCTAACTTTTCAGATACTCCTTTTTGCCAAAATAAAGGCAATACATTAACACCATTGTTTTTTGAAAATGGTAAAAGGTTTATTGCAGGGTCTATCCCTAATGTGTCCCATCCACGTTCTTTAAATTGTTTAAGGCATGACCCATCATTGCACCCTATTTCCAACACCTTACCAGTTTTGTATTTTTTAGTACAACTTTCAGCAAACTCTTTAAAATGATTTTCTAATGTCTTTGTAGTTCCTGAAACATATAGATAATTTGAGAATAAAATATCAGGACTAACTACACCGCTTAATTGGCTATGCCCACAATAGTTACATAACATCATTCTCAATGGGAACTTTTCTGTTTCTTCATTTGGATTATCAGTATATGAATTTGCTGGCGGCTGTATTCCTAAACTAAGGTAGGATGATAGGTTTTCGCTATCACAAAATAAGCATCTATTTAACGGTGTAAAGTTCAATATGTAAATAGGTTTGTATTTCGGTTATAAATGTTTTTATTCTTTGTTGGCATATCCCCCATGTCTGCACAAATGCTTTCAATGGTATCTGTCATTTGTACTACTTCGTTTATCCTGTCACAATTTACCCAAAATGAATACTTACTATCGCCATCCTTTAAATTTATTTTTGCGCCTGTAATATCTGCAACCTTTTGAGCAATATTATTTATGCTGTCCGTCCCTGATGCAATGTTGTATATTTTTTCAGGTTTATCTAAATTTATCAATGATAATACTGCTTCACACAAGTCATTCATTCCTAAATAAGATCGCATATTTTCTCCATTTGTTACGTTTATTTCTCCTGTGTTAACTGCATCATAATAAAATGAATTAATCATGGAATCAAGTCTTGGGTTTTCGCTATATCCAGCAACCGTTCCAAACCGCATAGCTATTGTTGTAGCCTCTGCACATAATGATATTTTTTCAATAATTTGTTTTTGGCAATCATAGTTACTTATTGGAGCATTAAGCTGTGTAGTTTCTTTTGCATCTACCAAACCATTACATACAGATGCGCTACTGGCGTATAATAATCTTTGATTTTTATTTAACGAATAAATAAGGTTAGAAAAGTTTGTTACATTGTTTTTAATAGAGCCTTTTACATCATTATCGCAAAGAGTAGGTGAAGAATGTCCAGCAAGTAAAATTATAACATCGAAAAACTCATAAGTACCAATAGTGGCATAATCTTTTGTGTCATCGGTGTTTAAATAATAACCTATATCAATACCGACTACCTTATACCCCATGTTTCTAAGATATATAATTAGGCGGCTTCCTAAATATCCGTATGACCCTATGATAAGTATTTTCATGTTATAAAGAATACTGCTGTTTTCCATTTGTTTACGCCATCGTTATCCGTATGGTCAGCCTGTTCAAATATTAAACTTTCAAATGGCTCCATCATCCACTTTGCCGATTCGCTTAACCAAACATAGCTCTGATAAAAGTTATCACAAATAAATATTCCGTTACCACTACCTTTAAAATAATCTATTGCTTTTTGGCAAAGTTCAGTTCTGTAAGCATCATCATTAATGATAATGTCGAACTTAATATCACTTGGTAGTTCTAAATAATAATCTGCTGCTCCGTCACTATCATTGCATGGTCTGTGTAAATATTCAATATTACTTACAAACTGGCTTGAATATTCTTTGGCTTTAGCTAACCAATCATCCTTGCGTTCTACCACATAAAGTTTCTTACACTTATTAGCTAACCACGCATCTCCTAATCCTGCTCCAAACATGATAATTGTTTTATCTGACCAATCCTGTTGGTTCATCCAATCAAGACAGTTATGGGTTAGCCAACATTCAACCATCCCATTTGAATTTAATCGTTGCCATTGCACAAGTTCAGGCGTTTCTATCATTTTATGATTTTTTAATTATGAATAAAATATCATCAAATCTTCCTTTTATATTTACCAAGTCTAATACTTCTACTTCATATTCTTCAGGAATTAAATCTTTCATTTCTTCTATTACATGGGGTAAAGTTATTCCTGTATAAGAAAAAGGTGTTTCATTTAATGGGTTTGCGGGAACATCTTCTATTATCATTACGCCACCACTTTTTAGCATTGGTAAGTAATGTTTAATGGAAAATGCGTTTGATTCTTTTGTATGTATGCCATCTTCCACTATAATATCAAACCCATCCGGATAATCTTGTTTTATAGCTTCTACACATTCGTTAGTATAAGCATTTAGTTCTTTAAACCTATACCTGTTACTAAATTTTACCATTAAGCTATCTGGTATTTGCCATCTTATATCCACTCCACATATTTTTGCTTTAGGTAAAAACTCATGCCATAATAAAGAACTACCACCATTCATAACCCCTATTTCAAGTAGTGAACATTCTTTATCAATATATGGAGAAAAGTATTTTTCATACGATTCAAGATACGCATGAATTGTGTCCTTATCTGTCCCACCTTCTTTATCCCAACCATTAATGTTATTTTGGTCAAGTATCTCCCTTAATTTACTCATAGTAATGCTTTGTATGCTTCGTTATATTGGGTTAACCATGTAAAATCATCTTGTGGGTAATGGTACTGCAATATCTTTAAAATAATTTCAAAGTTTGCATCTTCATACCCCGGTCTGTTCATGTGGAAATCAATCGTGTCAGGTGAAAGCCTGTCTAAAATGTAGGCATCATCTCTATCATATCTCCTTGAACTGAATTGAGTTCCTTCTCTTGCTCTGTTGTGTATGGTATAATTAACCGTTTCTGAATTTTTAATTAACCTATATGCGTTATCTTGATCCAGCGACCATTGGCAACCCCTAAAATGGTCAGATTCTATACTACCTACAATTTCATCTAACCATTGTTGATATGTTTTGCCGCCGAATATCAACCGCCATGTTTCAACAGTTCCTGACAAATAGCACATCGGAAATTGATTAGGCGGTACAAGGTCTGCTCCGTAAATATCAATAATTGCCCACCCTGCTGGCTGTATGTAATCCTTTGCAAAGAAAAGCATATCAATATCAGAAACTACCAACTGTTCTTCTTTTGGTAAATCTAAACAGCAAGCTAACAATCGGCTTACCTGACAATATGTTGCAGATTTATGTTCTTCTGAATCGAAAAATTTATGAGTGCATCTTAAACATAATTCCATTTGAACGGAGTTAATAAGCAATAATTTTGGATGTATAGTTTCTGTTCTTGGCATAAAACAAACAACATCATATCCTATTTTATTCCATGCCCATACCGTTAATGGCAAGTACCATACATATTTATCGTCAAAAGTTGTTGATATTACTGCTGTTGGCATTTTTTATTTTTAAAGTCCACCTATGAAAAAATAACACTTCTCTGGATTGTATCCCGGATTACCTGAATTGTAATAAGCTACATAATCAACATAATCAAAACTCACTCCTGCTTTGTATAACGCCATATTGTAGGCTACTTGGTCTTGCCGCCCAAAAAGGTAGCGTGGGTCTGAACTTTCTGCGGGGTTATGAATACGTGAATTTATAAATAACCCACTATCGCATAAGTCAGCCCAATAATCAAATACTTCTTTACCTTTTGGATTAGAGTAGTTAAAACCAATTAGTCCCGTTGCGGTTTCAGGTATCTGCTCTGCTTCATCCCTACTAATGCCAACTGCCGCTAATAAATTATCTGGTGCTGTTTGGGCGCAATTATAGCCGCTTCTAAATCCGAAATTCCCATGTTCTGAAACTATATCAAATATTGGGTCAGGGTTTTTAATTGCCCAAAAACTTGCGTCAATGTGAATAAAAATATTATAACCTAATCTTATTGCTTCCCTACATCCTGCCACCTTAAAAGCATACGGATTATGTTCGTGCTTTGGTGAATTTGGTGGATATTCATCCCGATAGAATAACATATCTGCTGCACTGCCGTTGAAAATTAAACTGCGCTTTAATCTATCTAATCCAGCAGAATACCAGCCACCGATAGCTGTGCAGATAAATACTGGCTTTATTCCTGTCATGTCCATTTTCAATCTTTTATGCCGTAACGCTCATTATGGTCGCTACTTATATGAATGTATCTGTAAATCTGTTCTGAAATATGCACTTGCGTTTTTAAATGAGGTTTTAATGATTGCGCCCATTGATGGTCTTCTGCAAAACGAATAAAAGGCACAGGAACGCTTTTAGCAATTTCAGTTTTAATTACTGATTTCATAAATGGCGTTCTCACGTAATCGTAACCATCTTCATTGTTATTCCAATCACCATATTTTAAATCATGGTTGCTGCGCTGCTCAACTCCATCTATATTTATGTATTCTTCGTAGGTACAACAGTCAACATCAGGATTATTTTTCAATGCTTCAATGATTAGTCTTAACCCGTGTGAATGTATTCCATCATCAGAATCCCATTGAACGACATATTTACCCCATGCTTTTTTATACAAATCGTTTCGTTTCTCTCCAATGCTGACCTCTTTACCCCTATTATCAAATTCCATACACACTATATCATGGTACTTGTTTTCATCAATTTGTCTTACAAACTCAGTTACCAGTTTATTTAAAACTTCTTCTCTATCTATTGTTGATGGAAACTGTATGGACAGTAATGCTTGTTCTCTCATGTATAAGGGAATGTTTTGCTTAAATAAAATTTATCAACTATTTCATCTTCTTTTAAATCGAAGTTGCGTTTTCTTCTTTCGTGAAAGTTTGCTTCATCAACCGCCCAATGGCTTTGTTGCTCATTAAATAATTCATCACGTTTTAAATTGTACTGATGATATGCAGCATTTTCGTGAACATACAATGAAGGAGTTCCAACATAGTGATACCTTCCCAACATCTTAGAAACGCACATCGTTTCATTATCGCACCACAAGGATAAATAAGACGGGTGGTATAGGTAATTAAATCTATTGTAATACTTTCTTGTAACTATCAAAAGAACATTTAAAAATTCTCTTGCATCCTGTTCAGGGTAATGGATTAAAAAATCATCGTCATGGTTATTTATAATATTATACATATCGGCTCGCATAATATCATCCATACCAAAAAACGTACAAACCATATCGTTAGACCATACAATGCACACATCCCAATCATAATTCGGCATACTTCTGTTCACCGCATCAATCTTTGATTTAGATAACCCCCATTCAATAGAAGTGTTTGGGTATGTGTTTATACGTTCAATTACCTCTGGTGTATTTAAAATGACATCATCGGTATCTATCGTTAAGGATATTAGGTAGTTATTTCTGTCACGAATATTATCATTAAGGCTATCTAAACTTTTAAAGAATAAATCAACCCTTCCACGACAAGGAAATTTCCACAATATTTTTAACGGTTCGTTCATGTTATTTTTCTTCAATTTCTTTAGCCCAAATATCTCCATGTGGATAGCTTCTTCCATCTAACCACTTACAAGATTTTTTTTGATAGTTAAGGGAGTGACCTGCTCCTTCGGGGAACAATACGGTATCACCCACTTTATAAAGTTCCTTTACGTCAGTTCCGACTTCCAAAATTATCCCTTTTTCTAAACTGAAATCAACGGCTATAATTCCGCTATCTGTTTTCTTTTCTTCTTCCAGTAATGTTTGGATGATAATTTTTGTGCCTTGTGGCTCTAATTTATACATATATTTTGATTGTTTTAAATTACCCTATTATCGTAGTCCTGCCATCTGAATATCTCTGTATCTACCTGCCTTTGCCTTGATTTACCCAACCCCATTACCTGTACATTTCGCCAAACTTTACTCCTTGCAATGTTTAACCTATTTGATATTTTATAGTGAGATAACCCCTCTACAAGTAAACTTTTTACCTGTTCAGCTTGCTCCAATGTGATACTCAATTTCTTAAGTGCCAATTCTTTATGCGGTTTTACAAAGGCTATACTTTTTTTTCTAATTTTTCAAGTCTTTTTATCATTTGTTTAATCTCATTGTATTCGTATAGTGGTTTATCGTATGGGTTTGGATTTGAATATACTGTCTTTAGCCTTTGTTTATATCTCGAAATTAATTCATTTATAGTTTCCTGTGAGCCAGTGGTAAGCGACTTTTCAGGTGGTTGATTTTTCATGCTTATGTTATCTAATAGGAAGGTTTGAGTTTCCAAAACCACCGAGTTCTGCGTTTGGTTCTATTTCTTCTAATAGTTCCTGTGAGCTTTCTGAACCTTCTCCTATTATTGGTGCTGATAATCTTTTTAACATTCTTTCACGCCTTATCTTTTGTACTGCAACAAGGGAAGGAATCATGTCAGCGGTCATTTGTAATGCCTTAGTTAAAAACTCCTGTGTCTGCATCATGTGAACACCTAATGGTACTGTCCCTTTCTTTGGGTAATTGTAAATCATTGGTTTTATTTATTGTACTTGTGGTAATATTGATTATAGAACATTTCGTTTGGATTTACATATTCTGTTTCTGCTAATTCTTTAACCATAAATCCCCACCCACCAGAACTATATTCACTTTTCATGTGTTCAGTTAATGATTTATGATATGGCTCTTTTTTCTCTCTCCACGCTCTCATGCAAAGATATTTATACAATGCTTCTGCCGCCGAATTAGCCTCAAAACATTCTGGTTCTTCCAAGTGTAAATGCCCCTCTGTTTCATGTCCTTTATAAGCATACCAACAAATATATTTTCCCATTGGTTATTTTATTAAATTATTTCTTATGAAGAATATTACTAACTGGATTGTAGATTTTAAATTTAACTGAGCCTTCATTACCGCTAATCTTTGTTCTACTGTTCTTGGACTTAATTTTAAATTCTCCCCTATCTCTTTTGGTTTAAATCCATCAGCCAATGATTGAATAATTACTATATCCCTTTCCTGTACTTTTATACTTGTATGTATTTCTACTGTTTTTTGCACTTCGCAAATCTACTGTTATTGTTTTTCTCCTGCAAATTTATTTTTATGCAGTTTGTTTTATTTGTTCTGCAAGATGATATTTTACATAGCCTATTAATTTGGTACAGGATTCTATATCGGTTTCAATCATGGTTATAACATGGCTGTGGGCTGAAATTATGGTTGTGTGGTCACGGTTGAATATTTTGCCAACATCTTTTAAAGTGTAGTTGCAAAGTTCCCTGATTAAGTACATAGAAATATGTCGGGCGAAAACTATGTTTGCTTCCCTCCTTCTACCTGTCATTAACCTAATATTTATTCCTGTTGAGTGGGCTACTAAATCAAGAATATCTTTTGGGTTGTAGAATACCTGGTTACAATCCTGTGCTGGAATATCCTTAACCTTTAAGTTTCGGTAAATTACTTTTTCAATTACTAATGGGATTGAATTATGTTCTGGTAACCCATCCACATACTCCTTTAAGTACCCTAATACTCTGGTCTTATCAAAGTCGTTGAAGGTTAAATCCAAATAAACCTCTAATTGCTTAATAAATTCCTGTTCTCTTGTCATATAAATGATTTTAAGGCACTAAATTTCAATCCGTTTCGGTATTGAGGGTTGATATGCTTCCGTTGTTAGTTATGGTTAATTTGCCCTGTGTGGGGTTGTGTGAAAGTGTTTTGCCTTCTTTGTGTTCATCCTGAATGAATTTTATACGTTCGTTCTTGTCTGCTTTCCATACAATGTGAGGGTTGAAATAGTAATGCCCACGCCCTACTTTGGTCAATGCTTTTGATTCTTTCAGTTCATCCATACAGTTCAGGAATGTACGGTAGGTCATTGTCCACGTTGGTATCTTTGACTTTTGGTGTTGATTAAACCGTTCATACACTTCTTTTGAACTTATGATGCCGTTGTACTTTCCCGCTTCATTGGATAGCAAGTAGAACATTAGCTTAAAACTTGTTGGGGAATTTATGAACGGGGCTATGTCGTTTATGCAGTCATAGATTTGCGTAAAGTCCATTTCGATTTCAACCCACCCTTTGCGTTTTTTGACAATAGTTGTTTCATCTTCAAAGTATAACCTTTTTACCATGTTGTGAAATTTAGGAACAAAGTTAACCATAAATGAAATATTGAGCAAATGTTTTACTTGTTTCAGTTTAAGTGAAGCCACGTTTCAGTACAATGTCAACCACGTTTCATGTTGTATCGGATGAAAGTATTGATTCTATTGAAAATCTTACTAAATCTCTATTTATATTATCCAATACCTACCAGTTAATTAAAGATTAATCAAGGAACTAATTTTGAACGGAGCGTCGCCAATGCAGCCACATAGTAGCACAAAAGCTAAGGAACAAAATCATTTCTACTTTTATCAATGCTCTCATTTAAAATACTTCCTGCTTTATCAATCAATTCATCTACTTCTATTGCTGTTGAAACCTTTTCTCCCCAAATTGAAAAGCCTCCAATTATTCTAACTACTACGCAACCACGATAATTTCTTTGACCTTTCAAATCATCCAGTTCATGTATTCCTTCTTCTTTGTTTACGGGGGTGTCTTGTGGCATTGGTTTTTAATTTGAAATAAAGCAAATAGTTGATAATTGTTTCCTTAATTTCGGAATACCCATCTCTTTCTCATAATCCTTTTTATGGGCAGCACATTTCTTTTTATCGTGTGCCGTTTCATCCAATGGCTTATATAATTCAGTAAACTTGTTTATCCGATTCGTTATCCTGTCAATTTCTTTTTTAAGATAATCTTCACTTGGATTAGTTTCAGCGTAACGCAAATACAAAGTATATTCTTCGATTTTCTTTCTGTTCCTCTTAACTGTTCCTCTTAACTGTTTTGCTAATTTTTCATCCATCTTGTAATTTTTATTTAGTTGCGTTTTAGCTTCCGCCATTTCGCTCCTTAGTTTTTCAATTTCATCTTTAAAGAATTGTGCTGATTTCATATTTTTATTTTTTAAATTTTATTCAATCCTAATTCTCCCAATATTTTATTTACCGATTTAACTTCCTGTTTGGTCATTTGCCTTGTGGGTATTTTATCCTTATATCTTTTTACTGGATTTACTGGTGATAAGAATAGGTTATCATAGTGTGTATCATCCATACAAAAAGATAGTTTTGACATTTGATAATTGTAGGTAAAGTTATTGTTCATGGGTTTATTGTTTTGGGTTAAAATTCCGATTCTCCTTCTATTGGTTTCCATCCTGCTACAATAGTGTCTGGTAAATCCATTTTCGGTTGTTGATAGTCGTTTTCCCGTTCTAATTTTCTTCTTTTGGCTAATTCGGGGTCGCAAGGGGTTTCGCCTGTTAATGGGTCGCTATACCTTTTTTTACTCCATAGTAAGGTTAAATCAAATTGCCCTAACTGCCCACCTGTCCTTTTACGCTTTAGTTTTTGAATATAAATCGTTACCTCTGGACTGTTTTTATTGTCATGGAAATTTGGTCTGTAATAGGATATTATTTGGTCACTTTTGTTACCCCACATTGCGCCGCCTGCTATATCGTACATATCCACTATTGGTAATGGTTGACCTGCTTGGTGGTTTGGATTCTTTGGGTGGGCAACAATAACGTAAACGATATTATTAAGTAAGGCAAACCTTTTAACATCTTTAAGAACTTCGGATAAGTATTGGTCTTCCCTTTGATATGCTTTTTGGTTACTATCTAACTGATTGAACGGGTCAACCATAACTCCATCAACTCCTTTCTTTAAGATTAAGTGCCTGAATTTCTCATGTATTGAACCTATTTCATGTTCATTTTCTGGATAAACGTAAAAAAAATGTTGGTCAATAAACAGGCAAGCATCAATATATTCCTGTTCGCTCATGTTGTTTAACCACTTACCTACATACATTTCGATAATATCATCATAAAAATCATTGGCAGGATAGTTCTCTGGTGAGAATATTGCCCACTTCCATCCTGAATGTATGCTTTTTATAAGCATCATTTGTATCATAAAAAAAGACTTGCCATGATTTCCGTACCCTGTGCAAAGTGTTATATCCCCTTTCTTCCATCTGAAATAATCATCCATTTCTCTAAAATGGGTACTTGGTGCAAGGATAATTCCTTTCCTGAAATTATCTAACATACTATCAAAAATATCCTCCAAGTAATAAACCCCATCCACAGGGATACTTTCTGCATTTGATATAACATTTTTAACCACATCTTTACCCAAATACATCAATACCTCATTCATGTCCTTACAACGTCTTTTAAGGTTGTTTTCTAAAGGCACAACTTCTTCTATAGGATAAGATATTGTTTTACATCTTTCAACTCCTAAACGTCTTATAAGTTCATCCTTCAACATTTTACCTGCATCGTCATTATCGGTAGCTATAATTATTTCACTCATTCCCGCAAACCAATCAGCACAACTATCCAAATAATCTAACCTTTGATTTCCTTTACTTGCACCATTAGGAACAGATATTGGTACAGTTTCACTAAAAACAGGATTAGTTAATTCGGCTGTTTCTTCATTAATAATCCTGTCAACTCCATATCCAGTTTCATAAAGGCTTAAACAATCAATTTCACCTTCAACAATAATCACTGATTTTCTTTCCCCAATAGATCCTAAATTATAAAAAATCAATTCAGCGTCTTTAACCAGTTTAAAGTTCTTTTTTGCGTCCCTATATTTTACGTTTACGATTTCACCATCCCTGAAATATGGAAAACAAATACAATTTTCTTTTTGTTGGGTTTGTGGCATCCATTCCTCTCTGTTAAAAATCATAAACTTTGATAAAGTTTCTTTAGAGATACCCCTTTTTTTAAACCACTGTTCCGTTTTGTCTTTAATCTCAATAGCCTTTAACATACTTTGGTCAGGCTTATCGTACTTTTTAGTTTCACGTTTCCTTTCAAAAGACCTAACATTGCCTTTCCATCCGCAATTATGGCAATTATATTCCCCTTCGTTGATATTCACAGATAACGGCATATCTGTTTTATTTTTTCTACCATCCGAACATTTCGGGCATTTTGTCTTTAGGTGTCCACTACTGCGGGTAAGTTTTATTCCTAAATCGGATAGTTTGTTGTAGTACATGGTTTAGATAATTTGTCCTTTTAAAATATCCTTTGGTTTTAAATCGTTTTGTCCTAACCTGAATAATTGAGATTTTCCCAACTTTTGTTTTGTTCCATCCGAAAGTACGGCAAATTCGTTTTCAAAGGAAATCCCTATTATCTTTTCTCCTCTCCTCTGCTCTGCATTAGCCCCCCTATAGCCACCCCATCTTTTTTCTGCTCCTTCTTTACCTTTTACAGAATAAACTTCACGTTCTTTTTTATGCCGTAACATACGCCCACTGTAGTAAAACCCATCTTTCTCATAAAACAATTCTATCTCTAAACAACACTCTATTATTTCTTGTAGCCTCCCTTTAGCCACCCCATAGCCTCCCGATAGCCCCCCTAACAACTTTTTGTTTATCCCTCCGTTATCATTATCAGCCATTGTTTCAACAATCATCCAATAAATCCCGTATGATTCAGCCCCATGTAAAGACCTTAATTCAAGTATTTTTTCATCATTGCGGGCATTATAGTCATGCTTAAACCAAAATGTATCTTTTGCCATGCTGATTATCTTTGAAAGTCCCGTAGGGTTTTTAATAGCTTTTCTGTAAATTCCTTTTCGGTGTCAACCATAGTGCTTAAAGCTAATAAATCACCCACCATAAAACCCTTCATCTTTAAACTATCTATAAGATACCTTTCTACTTTAAATCTTGGCTGTTCCTTTTCGTGACATTTTCGGCAAAGAGTTTTTAGCATATCGTTTGGATATTCCCACGCTCTTATGCCAGTTATGTAATCTACATGGTGAATATCTAACATTTCGTTACTGCCACATAATGTACACTTGTAGTCATCTCTCTGTAAAATATCAACACGCCTTTTCTGCCAGTTACCGTTTTTTAGGTTTTCTGAATATTGGTTGGACATATTAATAAAAAAAGCCCATCCCCGCCTGCCGCTAATCTCTTATATGGGTGCTGCGGACGCAGACTTAATAATCGAAAACAGACGGGGATAAGCTGTTATTTTAAGTACAATAAAGGTTTATGATAATCATAGTAAGAAATTAGCGTGGTATAAAAGTAATATAATTATCGAAACTAACAAACAAATCCTAAAATTTATTTTTTTTTACCCTTGTATAGTACTTGATTCGGTTTTTGGTTTGTGCGCTCTGTATAGACCTAA
>JAZKBF010000057.1:56629-71783 GCA_040388745.1 Bacteroidota bacterium
GACTTGTAATTGTAGAAGCTGCACGTATGTCCGAATCTGTTCTTTGTGGTCATTCTAAGGCGTATAATTTTGAGTTTCGGGTGTTCCTTCTCTACTTCCCCTAATCGGGTATTGAATTTATAAAATGAATCCTTAATAGCATCCAGCATAGTTACCCCTCTGGAATGGTTCTCGATTAATAGCCTAACGCAAAGGGAATGTTGGTTTTTTGGTTTGTCTAAACGCTCTGTGATGTTAGTCATGTTGTTTTTATTTATGGGTTAGTTATTTGTAAAATTTTTGAACATCTTTTTCGGTATCTGAATTAGTCTTATCAATATACTCAAATTCTATTGTTTTTATCTTATCTGCTTTCGAGTGGTTTTTATCAATACAGGACAGGGCTTTTTCTCTTGAAATATTTACGTAAGCATACCCAACAAGTTTGCCATTACAATCTATATATTCCCAAAATAAAAACCACTTTTTCTGAGCAAAGTATTTAACAACTCCATTATTAAACGTAACAATCTTAATTCTGTATTTAGCTGTTTTCATGTTTCATTGTTGTTTAAGTAGTTCAGGAGTGGCGTTATGGCAACCCTTCCATTTTAAAAGTACAGCGAATTTTCTTTTGCCACTTTAAATAATGTTTCCTGATTTCGCCAGTAACAAACTTTAATTCAATAATCGGCTTCTTTGTCTTTAATTTTGGGTCTTCCAGTGTAAGTAACGCCCTGCTTAATTCTGCATTACTATCCATGATTAATTCTTTATTGTTATCTCTTTCCCCATCCAAAATTTTAAGCATTATTGGAATAACATTATCATCATCAGATAGCACATGAATAATTAAATTTTCTTTAACGCTGTCTGGATATTCTTTACTATCAATGATAGCTTTAATACTTTTTAAGTCCATGTATATTGTATTAATTGAACTGATTTTTAAATCTGGTTAAAGTTTCATCATTTTCTGAATAAACAACCAATTAGCATTAATGGTTTCAATAGGGGTTTTGGATAAGTCTTTTCTGACTAAGTAGTCTATACTCACTTTACACTTATTACTTAGTATTTTAATATGTTTTAATTGTGGATTAGTAGTTGCAGCCCACCACGCATCAACTGTCTTAACTGAAAAACCCATCTTCTTACACCACTTACCTCTATTTATTCCTGACTTACTATGCAAGTACTTTATATTACTGATTAACATTTCCTCTGCCATTTTCAATTTGTTTAGGTTGTACTATCTAACAGTATTGTTTTTTGGTATGTGGGGAAGGATGAGAATGACTTACGGGTGTGATGCACTTGTCATTCAATTACAGCTAAGATTAAAAATTATACACCCCTGTTTAATCCATGGTCTTCCTCCAAGGCTGCTACCAACCCCTCCCCCCACTTACCAAAGAACTTTTAAAAAAGGGATTTTTACTTAAATCATTTAAGACCGTAGATATTTTGTCCCTTTCCTTAACTGCCACACAAAGATAATAGAATATTTACTGAATAAACAAATTTGAGCGAAAGTTTATTTTTGAAACAATGTTGCAATTATTTATTTTGCTTATTCGGTAAACAAATTATACTTTTGTGTCCATGAAAGTAATAAGAACAAAAACCAAATGGATGCGTCCTTACAAATTAGCGGAGCTATGGGGAACTACTAAGCAGAATATAAATGCTATGAAAAATCGTGGCTTAATTGAATTAAAGTCAGATACATATGGCAATGTATTAGTAAGGGGTATCGGTAAAAAACAATCTGTATGAGCTCATCTAAAATATAAAAACTATTAAGTTATGGGAGATGGTAAAGTAAGGTTTACGGTTGAATGCGCTGTTTGCAAGCAACGTATAGATAATTGGGTAGGCTCTACCCCTTGTTGCGGTTCTATTGCTTATTTAGTGGAAGATGAAGTAGTAACTAATAAAATATCACTATTTGCATCGGTAGGAGGTTCTGAAATCAAGCCGACTATTTTTAAATTAGTTTATGACGAAAAAATTCAAAAATGAAAGACTGGACAATTCTACCTTCCCCTGAATTATTACCCAATAAGGAATATGTAATGGGTATTGATACTTATGATAAAAATATGGGTGCTATTTGCGTTATTTCAAAAAACATAACAGGCGGTAATTTAGTTTGTGAATATTCAAGCAGGGTACACAAAGAAGATTTTGAAGAAGAAGTAAAAAGGGTTGCCCAATATTATAACATACCCGAAGATAAAATTTTAAAAGAACAAGACTAATGGGATATTCCAGTATTATAGCTAAGAAATGCAAATGCGGTTGTGATAACTTCCCTACCATGTCTTATGAAGGATATTATATGTCCCATGCGCCACAAGAAGTGCTGGATAGATTGGATAGAAAGCATAAAAGAAAAAAGGCAATCACCAAAGCTGTAAGTAAACTAAGTAACGACCAATACGCCGAAGGTAACTATGATGAAGCGGAAAGGCAATACCTTATTAATGATTTGGATTTTGTTCATAGCCGACTTGTTCGTATGATGGCAGCAGATAAATCGGGGATAGCGGCTTGTTTTACTTGTGGTAAACTTCAACATTGGACATTAATGCAACTAAGCCATTTTATAAAACGCTCCAATACATTAACAAGGTGGGATAATAAAGCAAACCGTTGCTGCTGCAAGCATTGTAACGAAACACTTGACGGAAATTTAGAAGTGTTTGCCAGTAAATTAAATGAAGAAGAAAACGGACTTGCAGAACAATTAACCGAGCTATCCAGAGAGCCTTACAAGTGGGGGCGTGACGAATTAAAACAGCTACTAATCGCATCCCGTGAAAAACTAAGAATTATCGAACAGAAGTTTAACACTCAAACCAAATAACCCCCATGCCACAGTTAACAGAAGAACAGAAAGGAATTGAGGAACTATTAAAGCCACGGTATTTGTGTATAGCAGACTTTTGGAATAACCCGTTTGAAGTTGGGGATGTTATACAATTTGAAGATTATAAAGATTACCATGATTTTTATACAGGGGATGTTTTGGGGAAAGATTGGAGTACTGCATTTATGGAACTTAAAAAACCATACCAAGAATTTAGTGAGGGTACAAGCATTGTATGGAATATGAGAGCTTTTACTCCCTATCCTCACCTGTTCCGTAAACTTGAATGGTGGGAGCATAGAGAAGTAAGTGAAATGCCGGAGTATGTGAAATCACCAATTGGATTTTTTAAAGTAGAGTGGATAATAAGAAACGATGAATTATTCCTTTCTGATGCAACTGATAAAAATGACCCGTGGATAAAAGTTTCGCCAACAATATTGCCTTGTACCTCCACCGACTACCTAAACTTTAAAAACAAACAATGAAAAATTATGATAATTGCAATTGATTTTGATGGAACGTGTGTAACACATGAATATCCTAAGGTTGGACAAGATATTGGAGCAATCCCAGTTATTAAATTACTTGTAGAAAACGGGCATCAATTAATGCTTTGGACAATGCGTGGTAATAAACCACAAGATGAAGTTAATACCCTGCAAGATGCCGTTGATTGGTTTAAAGATAATGATATACCGTTGTGGGGGATAAACGAAAACCCAACTCAAAAAGAAACTGGTTGGTCAAATAGTAATAAGCAATACGCCCAAATGTACATTGACGATGCAGCGTTAGGTTGCCCGTTAGTTCATTTTAAGCATGAGAGACCTTATGCCGATTGGGATAAAATAAAATTTTGGCTAACCGATATGCAAATTATAAAACCATAACCCATGCCACACAAAATGGATAACACAGAAGCGAAGGAAACTCATCAAGGTTTTGAGAAGCATGAATACGAAGTACGGGTTAGTTACGAAAAGTACGAAGACCAGCACCTATGCTTTTCATTCTTTAAGATAATGGCTAAGGATTATATGGATGCAGAGAAAGAAGCCAAAAAACAATTCGCTGAAATGATAGGTGCAAAAGATACAAAGCACATGACGGCATTTACTATTGATAAATATAAACATTCAAAATGAAAATTAAAAAATACGGGTATGCTGTTTGGGATAAAATGGGGCAAAAGTTTTTAACATTTAACAACCATCTTATTTTTAATAATAAACACATTGCATGGTTGGCAGCAGGAAAAGAACGAAAAAGTTCTGGTTGTAAGGTGGTTAAAATATCGTTATCAATTAAATAAAAAGTTATGGAAACATTATGGTATAATCCAAATACGGGACAAACAGGAAAATCGTTACCTGAAATAACTGGACTAAATGACAATGATGGGTGTTATGAAATATCTACTAATCCCGCAAGGAAATACACAGAAATAAGTGTAGATGAAGCAAGGGCAAATTATTATGAAGATAAGATTGAAAGGCTTATGAATGAAAGGGAACATAAATGTTCAGGATGCGGATGTAACACTTTCAGGCATGAAGATATTTACAAAGAGTGTGTTAATTGTTTTCAAAGATATGAGCTTGAAAATGGTGAATGGTACGAAATAGAAACGCCAATTTCCGCCGTTGCAGTAAAGGAAGACGAAACCGAATTACCAGAAGATTGCCAGTCTAAAGAAGATGGCGTATGTTTTTTACCAATAGGCTCATGTAAAATGTGTGTATCAACGGTAGGGGCAAATATCCCACCACAAAAAACAGTTATTATCGGGGACAATATAGAAGTAATTCCTGAAAACCCCTGTATCTGTGATGCCTGTAATAAAGCCTATGCTTATGATTTAACCGTTCCTGATGAACTGTGGGCGGTAATTGCACCAAAGAAAATGGACGGGTGGAAATCAGGCGGTTTGCTTTGTCCTGAATGTATTTTGGATAAGACAATAAAGTTTTTTACCGATACAATTTTAAAATTACAAACACCTGAAAAAGCAGCACCATGAAAGTACACCACTTTGAAGATGAAGATTTAAGAATACTGGCAAGCCTTGCGATTGACCTACATACAGACCATTTGTTTTTTAAGGTGTTTAAAGTTGTTCAGCCAAAAGAAAATTATTGGAGTTATAGTTGCAGGTTTACGCATGATGAAAATTGTTTTGAAACCTACTATGACAGCTTAAATATTGATTGTGGTAGAGATAATGAACCAGCAACTTATCAAATGTCATGGGGCATAATGAAGAATGGAGAGTACAGTCAAAGACCAATTACAAGCCCTTTACTTGTTGTTCACCAGTTTGAGGAACTATGCAAGAAGATGTCAATAAAAATGAATTAACCCCCAATCAAAACAAACAAAAGCAGTGTTATGGAAAAGACAAAGACAGCAGAAGAAATAATCACCGATGAAGAAATTACAAAGGTGTGGCAAAACGCAAACTTTGGTGATACACCGAAACGTGGCGTTATACTTGAAGCTATTAAGCACGTTGCTCAAGGATGGTCAAACGGTAGTACAGCAACGGCTATAATAAAAGAACTTGGATTAGTAGATTTTAGGAACGGACACTATGGGTTAAGTGACAAGGGTCTTGAATATCTTCTTACTACCACCCATCAATTCACATCGGAAGAGAGTGAGGGTATTGTTAAAAAACTTGAAGAAGCACTAAATCCACAGTATATGAACGATAGCTTTACTTGGAACAAAATAGAAAAATCATTACTAAGCATTTTAAATACAAAATCATGACAAAAATTAGAGAAGCCTTAAACTGGTGGGATACCTTATCTGAAACTAAGAAAGGAGAGTTAACCAACCAATATTACGGACATAGTTACGAAGCAGAATTAACATCTGACGAAGTACTCGTAATATTCATTGAACAGTCAAAAGTTCCGCCACCTGAAAGCACGGCAGAGGAAGTTGCTGAAAGCAAAGTTTGCCATTGCGGTGTTCCGTTAACGATACACAACACCGCCTGTGGATGGGAAAACGCTTCACCTATTATTTTTTCATGGGAAACGTCAATTCCGGCAGCAATGACCGCACATGAAAAGCAAATACGTTATCTCCTACGAAACGAAAATGAGGAAACGGTTAGGTTAAACCTTGAAGGCAAATATTGGGCATTAGACCCATTGGCAAAAGCTGACCAGTTACTACATGAAATGATTGATGATATAGAAAAGTTAGAGAAAAGTGAAAAATCTATTTGGGTAATTCAGCACCTGTCAAAAGCCCATGAGATAATACATAACTATGAAGAGAATAATCCAATAACAGAACCATTAAACCAAGTTGAACGAGCATTAAAACGTGGATATATAGCAGGAGCAGAAGAATATAATACTACAGGTGTAGGGCATGAGGCTATTGAATATAAAGCAAACCAATTTATTAAATTAGTAGAAAAATAATGACACCAACCGAAAAAGCAAACGAATACCTATCAGAGTTTTCAAAAGAGAAGTCTATTGATATGGCTGAAACAATGAGGGATTATGCAAAACAGTTTGAAATTCCTGAATGGGTTTATTTTTGGGGTAGAGTATTACAAATTTTAAATAATCAACATGAAAAAACTAATTAAATATCTTCTTACAGAAAAAGTATCATTATTTGATTTTGTATTCTACTGGATGCTATCCGTAATTATTATTATAACACTATTATCAATCATTAAACTTTAAAATCATGAAACAATTTGAAATTATTACACAACAAACAGAACAGGCGGTAATTTGGTGGAATGGATTACCAACAGATAAGGTAGTTCAATTAGCCAACCATTACGAAAAAAGCATAGACGAAATCTCTTATAAGGAGATAGCAGAAATCTATCAGAACGAACAAACAAAACAGCCAACAAAAAAGCAAGAGATAAAATACTATCTCACAGAAGGAATGACAGAGATTATTCCGTTGGCTTTTGAAGATTGGCAATCTGATGAAATAGGCAAGTCAGATAAAGCTATGGATGAATGGGCAACCAAACTTCAACAATCAAAAAACAGGATTAAGGCTTCACAAGAATTACAGGATAAGCTAAACGACTTACCATTTACCGATTGGGCAGAAATCGAACCATCTATGTTTAAAATAGAATATAGTGTACTGGAAGGTGAAGTAACTTTAATGGCTTACATAAAAAACTAAAAATCATGGAAACAAATAAAGAATTACTGTACAAAAAACTGAACGCACTACGGTTAGAAGTAGATAGTTCAATAGTTGATGATATAAAGAAAACCGTTGATGAGGCATTTAAAGAAAACTGTTTTACAAATCAGGATATAATTACAGCCTTTGATAGTGGGGCTTACGCCGGGTCAACCAAAACAAATATTTCAGGACACGAATATTTTTTAAATAAATATGGCAGTAAAATAAACCATAACACATAAACAACAAACAACTAAGATATGGGCAAGACAAAAAGTAAAATAAAGTTTACGCCATCTGAACAAGACAGGTGTTTAAATACTTTGGATATGCAGCCAATACTTAAACACAGGGTAAGGCGGGTTAAGTGGCTTTACAACAACAATAATAAAATGACATTTGTTTATGATGAAAAACTTGTCAGGCTAATGGTATTTAAACTGGAACAGGAAATTTTAATGTTAAGAAATAAATTAACCCAAAAATGAGCAACGAAAATACCGACAAGTTCAATGAACTACGGAATAAAATAAAAGCAGATGGCATACTTTCTGCTGAACAGGCTGTTATAAAATCATTGCAAGACAAAGGTCTATTACCCCTCCACACCACCCAGGAAGTAACGGGTAAGGAAGTAAGTGCTATGAGTATTGATGAAAAAATTAATGCCGTAGCACGTATGTCGGAAATTACGCAAGCTGGCGGGATATTGAAAGCAGCGTTTGATGACTGTGATTTAAAAACGTATATCAGATTTGTTTACAAGTTTGATGATAACACAGAATATGAAATTACGTTTCTTAAAAAAAGAACAGTTGAATTAACCCCTATAACGTTAACAACTACCACTCCAAATACAACCACTAACATTTAAAACTATACAAGGTATGAAAAAGAAATTATCAGATTATTTGCATTTGTACCCCGGCGCAACTATAAAGTATGTTAACTATTTTGGCAGTGAGCCGTGTACTGGAATTTTAGGTGGAGTAAATGCAAACCACGCTTGGGCATTAGACGATCAGCACGGCATCCCGTTTAAAGATATTACCATTTACCTACGCTCATTGGATAGTATGACAGAAGAGGAGTTTAATGAAATAAAGCCTGAGCTTTCAGCCAATATTTTAACAGCTCATCGGTATCATGCTTCATACCATGATAAACCGTGGCACGTTCTAATTTTAGAAAACAGGCTAATGACTAATAATTTATCATTTAACGATGGTATGGTTCTTTTAAGAAAACACTTCGACCTATTCGGTCTTATCGAATCCGGTATTGCAATTAAGAAACACTAAACCTTTAAATACAGAGTAATTATGAAACAAGAATTTGAAATGACACAGGCTGAAATGGATGATATTATAGCCATTAATAAAAGCCAAATGCCAGTACTGAAAATTGGTAATGTTATAACTGGAATGGATTTACAGGAACGTATTAACGCCTATTGGGAAGGACTTGGCGATAAGTATGGCTTTAAACCATTAACGGTAGAAGGTAGCGCAAGGGGTAATTTATTTTTTCTTGCAGAGCCTAAGCCTATTGTTATGCCAAAGACCGAAACAGAAAAGCAAATTGATAAGTATTTAGAAGGGACTGACGGGTATGTTTCGGGTGCTGTACAAGAATCTTTACGCAAGATAGTTCTACAACTTGAATCATGCAATTATGAAACAGAAGCAGGTTGCCTTAATAACAACATTGCGTTCTTGGCTTTAAAAAAGTTATCGCAGTAACCACCGTCTCAACCACTAATCGCTAACCAAGTAAAAAATATAAGAGGTATGAAAAGTACAGCAGAATTTAAAAATGAGTTTAATGATATTTCTACAGAGATATTTGAAACGTATGTAAAGCCATTGTGTAGGCATCCAGAAACAGGTGAGCAATGTGAATCTGATTATTCAGATGCAACAGCAATAGTTGAAATGGTTTTACGGTCAGAGTTGGTTAAAAACTTATTGTACCATTTTTGGCAAAGCGCATCGGATGCTTGTCCATTAGAAGTGGGCGAGGCTGAAAATCAAGAACAGGCGTTTAAGAAATGGCTGTCAACTATTATGCTTAACTATTAACCCCCAATTAAAACAAACAAAAGCAGTGTTATGGAAAAGACAAAACAAAAAAAAGAAGCAAGGGAATTAATAGCCGCTGGCGGATGCTATGCAATTCAATTGTGGAGCAGAACTGATGCAGATAGATTATGTCCTAAAAAACATAATCATTTTGATATAATAACATCTGCTGCCGACAATTCAGAATGGGTAGAATCAGGTAAAAAAGCAATAGAATTAATCCAAAAAGGTATTAATTTATTAAACCCTGAAATAAACCCGATAGATGAACAATTAATAGAACTTGGGTATAATCCTGAAAATCTTGAATCAAGGGGGTTGGCTTTAATACGAATATTAAAAGAAAATGTTGAACTTAAAAAGCAACTCACCACCCATCAATTCACATCGGAAGATACGGGAGAGAGTATAAGAGAAGTAGCAAGTAAGGCTAAAGATATGGCAACTAAGTTTATGACATGGTTTACCAGTATTGAAAGTAGTGATGCAATGGAAAAGATATTGAATGACTATAGCCCTACAGAAAACGGAGATGTGTCAGAATATCTTTATGACGTATGGGTAGAAAGATACTTCACGCCAGATACAATTCCCACACCCTCCCCCACAGTTAAGGAAGCTAATGTACTGGAGCCTGTGTTTAGATTCCCAAGTCAGGATGAAATAAATGAGGCGCAGGACAAATATGGTTTCCGTGTTCCTTATGATGGTACAAATAATTTTTACGACAAAGATGCCATTAAGCATTTCGCAGCAGGTGTAGATTGGGCAAAGAAATGGCTCGAACAAATCAAATAAACCCTTAAACAAATATTTATTAATAATTAAAATTTAAACAAATGAAAAAGATTCTCACACACAACGGAATGACTTTTAATTTAAAGTTATCATTAAACTACAATGTTGAACGCAGGATGGGCGGCAAAGTAGAGCACCTACTAAATACTTATGGCGAAGGCGAAGGTAATGACTGGAATAAAGCCTACATGATTGATGATACAAAAATGAAAGAACAAATTGAATTGGCAGAACAGGATATAATAGATTTTGCCAATGGTGGTAAAAAAACAACTCCACAACAAGAATTAGCGGCATCATTAGGATTTGAATAATATTAAAACACCACCTTTAAAATAGCTATTATGCTTACAGTAAAACAGTTTCTTATTAAAAAATTCCCGACAGATGAATATATGGATTGCCCAGTTCCTGAACATCATTGGGGCACAATGCAAGAGTATGCAGAAGCCTACCGTTCCCATTTTACCCCATCAGCAACAGAAGGGAGTTGCAAAACAGCAGGAATAGAATATGTGGACGGTGAGATACGGCATACGCCAACTATTAATACAAAGAATTATTATGATAATGGTTTTGCAGAAGGGTTTAAAGTTGCTAAAGAGTTTTTCGATTCCTTCGCCACCCCCTCCGATTCATCAGGTAAGGTAGTCCACACCCCTGGTAAAAACAAACCATTTATTGTAGGTAACGTCCGTGAAATACTGGATGCTATAACAGCCGAAGAAATATCATTCAGTAAAGGCGTAGAGTTATTTAATGAGGTTATTTACAAATGGAGCGCCAAGCAATCCCCCACCCCACCAGTACAGCATACAGGTAAGATGTGGAGAGAAGTGCCGGTTAGTGAAAGGTTGCCGGAAAGAGACGATGAAGCTCACTCAGCACCTGTAATTGGAATAAGTGATAAGGGGCTTGCAAGAGAGGTTCAGTATAATTATGCAACTAAGTTATGGGAGCATGACCACATGGAATATTTAAATATCGTTTCATGGCTCGAACCCTTAAATACTTTGTAAAAAATGAATATTACTGAAAAAGATAAAATAAGATTTAATTCAAAGTATAAAATAAACCCCGATAGCGGGTGTTGGGAGTGGACAGGTGGTTTAAAAAGCAGCTCTGATCCATTAAATCAATATGGAAAATTTAGCATTGGGTTAGAAAGTAATAATTCAAAAAGAATGGTGTACGCTCATCGAGCATCATATACTATATTCAAAGGAGAAATAACAAATGGATTATGGGTTTTACATAATTGCGACAACCCCAAATGCGTAAATCCAGACCATTTATTTTTAGGTACAAGGCAAGATAATGTAGACGACAGAGAACGTAAAGGCAGAAACCGGATTTTATATGGGGAACAACGATATAATACAAAATTAACTAACCACACAGTGGCAAACATAAAGTTTGATATAAACAAAGGCTTGACCAAAAAAGAAATCTTAAAAAAACATAACCTATCACCTGTAATTTATAAAGATATAAAAGCAGGTAAAACATGGAAACAAATCCTCCCATCCCCACCCCAAAACCAAGCAGTAGAAGGACAACTGTAAGTAAACTAAAAATCAATTTATATGAAAGCATTAATAACAACTATTCAAAGGGGTAAACACAAAGGGCAATTCAAGTTTATCCTGATCGCTAAGAATGGAGAAACAATAGCCCAATCATATCCTGAAAGCTATACCACACTTCAAAAATGTAAACAAACTCTTAAAAGATGTTTTCCAGCATTTGAAATTCATACTCCATGGGAGTTGGCTTAAAATAAGTTTAAGTTTGGTTTTATTAGGTAAGGGTACTATAAGCCCCTGATTCATCCCCCGCTTTTATTTAATGGCGGGGCTTTTTTGTTTTGTATATTGGGCATTAAAAAAGCCACTTGTTACGGTGGCTAATAAGTGCATAAGAGAAATTTTACTCCCTCTATTGTCGCTAAATTATCTTTCGATAACCCCCTTGTAGATGGCTTACCACAAATATACAAACACTAAATCAAATATACAAGAGTAAAAATAAAAAAAGCCGTACTGTTATCCAATACGGCTGATACCTTGTCGTAATACTTACAAGGATTTTAGTTTTGTTCGGCTCTTGAATCGTTTATTTTTGTTTTTGTTGGATGAATTAACCCTGCGTCTATCATCATTTTTTGCATTACTTGTTCTGTCTTGCCATTGAAGATAAAGACTTCTACATCTTGTAATCCAAGTTCTTTAAGGTTGAACTTTATTGGTTGGTCTTTTTTAAGACGTTCTAAATTTTCATCCGATAAGCCAAGTATTATTCGGTTGCCTTGAATTGCTTTTATCATTGTATGTGTATTTTAAATTCGTCAGGTAATTCTTTTAATTGGAAACCGGCTGCTTTTTTATGCCCACCGCCACCTTTTGATTTCGCTATTACAGAACAGTCAACTTCATCTTTGGTTGTATAAAGAGAGAATGTCCAATGTTTGCCTGTAAATACAAACGGTATCATTACATCATGTTTACTTTCATCATAAACACTTTCAAATACCTGTGAATTTGCACCACCATTGTTTAAGGCTATTGCACGTAATCCTTCAAACTCTATTTCAAAAGAGGATTTACAAGCACGTTCATTTTGTGTTTTTTGATAGGATAAAATCAATTCCCCTTCGTGTATAATTCTTGACACTTCACTATCCTTTGTGATTTCATTTTCATTAAACAAATCTTGTGGGAAAGTTTCAGCCGATTGGCAAAACATTCTCATTCCATATTGGAACGGCATAATTAAGTTATCCCACCTGTACTTGTCTTTATTTCTCCACGTATCATATTCTCCCAACAACTCTACACATGGCGGCATATCTTCATTAGGGAATAAATGTTTCCATCCTCCCTCACAGGCTGCAATCCCATTTTCTAAAACAGCAGTACAAAAACTTTCTCCATCTCCAACGAAAGCCTTGTAGTCATTAATGGCTGATATGTGGTGGTCAATCCACGTTAACTGATAACCTGAATGTTGGGCAAGTTTTAGCATTTCAGGCATAGGTAAGGAAACGTCAATCATAATTATTTTACGTCCCTCTGGAATATTAAACATATCCAGTTCTTGCCCGTAATCGTAACCAATCATTATGGCATCAGGATATTTTCTTTTAACGATAGCCCCTGAACAGTAGCCGTCCAAGTCCTTTGAGTGATAAATGCAAATCATAAAAATTAAAATTTAGATTGTTAATAAAATACTTTTTTTCGGTATGCTTTGTATTGTTGGTTTCCTATGGGGTGGTTTAGTTTGCAAAAAGGCTATCTAAGTAATCAAACATGGTCATATACTTATCGGTGTAAAGTAATTGAACGAATTGTTGATTTTCTTTTTTGTACATTTCAAACATTTTACTTTTGGTGAGTTTTGAATATTGCACATTGGCTATTCGGTCACAAAGTTTTACAAAGGTTGCGCCATCGGTATCTCTTATACCTTCATAGTATTTTTTATTGGCACGTTCTTTTCGGTTTTTACCTTTCTCATTACTTACCGCATAAATTATGTCTGCCGCTTCTTCCCCAAGTTGTTCTTTACAATCATTATAAGACACTCTGCAATCTTCAATTAAATCATGTCCCCAACACGCCCGTAATATTATCCCTGAATTAATGGTTGTAGAATCAATATTGGCTTTTGCATAAAAATCCATACATACCTGAACTACCATCCTTAAATGAAATTCATAAGGCAAGTAAGTGTCGTAAAAGTGATTTGTTTTTCTGTGCTGTTCTATGCACCATTGTATTTTATCTTCCATAAAATATTTTTTTAAGGTGGGTGGGTTTAGTGATTTAGCTTTGGGTTGATTATTTTATCAATATCCCTTAATTGTTGTAATGTAAATGGTAAAGTGCCATAAGACCTGAAAGCCTCTTTTAGTTTGGAGCTTAACTTATTCCTTTCGTTTTCATCGTTTATTTCTTCAATGGATAAGTAGGCTTTGTTTCGATAATTACTATCCACAGCCTGTATCATGGATTCTAATTCGTATTTATCAGGACGGGTATATCCTACATTCAAAGCCTCAAAATATTTTCTCCCAACCTTTACAACTTCCGCTTCATACGGTTTATTGTCTTTACGGGTATCATGTCCATTATAACGAACCCATATCTTTTGACCAACTTTTATTTCCATAAATTTATTTTTTAAGGGTGTACAACCCGTTAGCTTATTTGTTTTTTAGTTCATAAATTTTATTGGTTAGCCATTTTTTACGTGCTTTTGCAAATTGACCATCCCCAAGTGTTGATAGTTCTGTTTCGTATTTGGTTATTAGGTCTTGGTTTTGATTTTCTGGTTCTACTGTATATGTTTTAATATTCAGGTCTTGAATTTCTATACTTTTCGTGTTGGGTGGTAAATCCACCTTTATGTTATCAAATAATTTTTTTGGTAAAACTAAATCCATAATTTCTATTCTATGCCCACTTGCAGGTCTTGTGGTTTCAGCCTTTAACTTTGCTAATTGCATTGACCTTTTAGCCTCAACTACCTGCAAAGGACTTGGCTTTTTAGATGCCTCCCATTCCTCAATTTTAAGTTCCGATATTTTGGACAATTTCTTATCACCTTTGATAACTCCCGATAAACTATTTTTTGGCAAACCAATAAGAAGTTCTAAATCAGATTTTGAATATCCTTTGATTAAATCAGCGTTCAATAATTCAATGTAGTTCATTTTAGTATTATTTAGTCAAAGATAGTTATTCTTAGTCAGTATCCAAATTATTTATGGCTTTCGAAAGTTCTTTGAGGTAAGATTTAATGGCTTCTTTTTGTGCTGGAGAAAATTTATTACCCCTTGTGTTATACAGTTTTTCATGGAATGAACCTTGCAACATTCCCGTTGCCGAAGCTAATGTAGATAGGTTAATTTTGTACTTTGTTACCAGTTCTTTTAAAGTCATTCTATCTCCGCTTATTTAATAACAGCTTAACGGGTTACTGTTGGGTTATTGGTTAAAAAGAATTAAATAAAGGGTATTAGTTAACCCCCTTTCTAAGAACAAAGATAATATCGTTTATACCATATTACCAAACTTTCTATCGTTTATTTTTAGTGAATTAGCTCAAACCCTTTACAGTATTACCTATTATCTGATAGTTTTTATGTTTAATATGTCCAAATTTGCTATTTTCCCCCATTATGGTACTCTATATCCAAAACAAATAGATAACCCCTAAAACAGCCTCC
>JAZKBF010000058.1:0-6494 GCA_040388745.1 Bacteroidota bacterium
TACTAATAGGGAAAAGTGCGTATGAAAAAAACGGCTAATAAATTTTTGCCTTATAGTTAGAATAGACATAGGAAAAAACAGTTAAGAAAAGAACGCTTGAAATTAAAACATCAAAGGCAAAAAAAAGGTGAATAAAAAAAGCTATAAAGCAACCATAAAATATATAGCTATTTGTTCTTAAGGAAATTTTAAGTGAATACCAAAAAAGGTATAGCATTAAAAATAAGTAAATAATTCCCCCATCAAAAAAATAATTTATATATTGATTATGAACCCTATCAAAATTTGCGCCGGGTTCTACTGATCTTATGTATTGTTTGTCTTTATTATTTGCCGGTAAGTTAATATAGGTAGTATAAAAGTTTTCTTGACCGTGGCCGAAAATAGGCTTTTTTATGCCCTCTTTTAGTCCTATATCCCATGCACCATAACGCGCGTCATGATTAAATTTGTAGTCTGTTATACGCTGAATTAAGGACATATATAGATATAAAAATTACTCCTACTAAAAAACCAAGCATGACGGACTTAGTTTGTGTCATAAAAACAAGTATAGAATTTATAAGCATGAACATAATATATATTTTCTTTTTTTCCTCAAAATATAAAAAGGTAGAAATAAAAAACATAAACATAGCAAAGACTCCAACATGTATTGGGTTACCGTATATCATAGCTACACGTTCCCCGGGGTGACCTAAAAGATAAAGCAAGTTAAAAGAAAAAACATATATAGAGCTTAAAAGCCAACACTTAAAATAAGTTATATAATTTTCCCATTCAAAAATCTGTGTCAGTAAATAACAATATGTTAATAAAAATACTGTATCTATAAAACCTCCCATTCTTACGATCGTGCCAAAAAAGCTAACCGGTGTAGGTCCATTAAGAAAGTTAGAGAAACCTATCGCTAATAATATACCACCGAATAGAAACTCTATCATAGGAAAGTTATTTGTTTTTTCTTTATTTTTAAAGAACAAGAAAATAATATATATAAGAAATACTAAAAAGACTATTGCCCTAAAAGCAAGAGCCTTAAAAGTAACGTGTGGATAAGGTAGCCACGCCGGGGTATACAGGAAAAGGAAAGGTATAGAATATATTAAAATCCTAGCGAGCTTTTTCATTTTTAAAATGGTCTAGTATTCTTATTATTTCTTTTGTGTGTTTAGCACACGATCTAAATTCAATACTTCCGTCATACCAAGGATAAAAATATCCTGCATTAACATAATACTTTGTTCTATTGTTAAAAATTCTAGTACAGTCCGGACATTTTTTCATTTTTTCTTTCTTATAGAGCCTCCCCAGTTAGCGACTTTCGCCTTAACATATTTTTCAATTAAAGCGTCTAACTCGCTCTTAGTCATTACTTGTTTAAGGTAATAAATTGATAATGAATACTTAGGCTTATAGTGTATGGGTCTTTTCATAAAGTTAAAATCCGAGTATGGGCAATTCTGCCTTATCGTGAATAGTATAATAAATACCTCCATGCTTTTCTAAACTATCCCGGTACTTTGCTTGATCAGGGCGCAATTTTTCCCCCGGACGCTTGACTTCTAAAGCAAAGAATTGTCCTTTAAAAACGAGCATAATGTCCGGTAAACCCTTAGGGGTGTATTTAGGCATAGCGCGAAACGTCATTTTTCCCCCATTATTCTTACCAAAGACCGGTATATTGTTAGATCGCCAAAATAAGTACCCTTTTTTATCTAATTCCTCGCATATTTCCCTTTGTATGTCCTTTTCTAACTTCTTTTTAGGTATTGCCATATTATTATAAATGTGTTAGCGTCTGTTTTTTTAATAAATTGAATATCGCGCTATTTGCAATAATCATACCCTCAACGAATAATACCCCCGAATAGGGGGAATGTCCTTTAAAACCGGCATAAGTAGCCACCAGTCCTATAAGTAATCTTAGTATCATACATGTATAGTATCATACATATAAAATAGGGAAAGTAGGGGGTGTGGATAACTAATGTTGCCCGGGGGCGCGGTGTCCGAGTATAAATTTAAGCCCCATTTTCAATATATAGTATGAGAATATAGTCAAAGCCCCTACGATCATATATTTTATGGGCCAAAAAGTATTTAGGAAAGTATTTAATTGTCCTATTCCGGTAACTAACGCGCTATCTATATCAAAGCCGTTTATTGTAGGTAAGCTAGTAACAACCGGCAACCATGAAAATATGGCCCCTATAATTAAAACTACTATGTTTAAAAATATATTTGCGATCATGATAATTTTGTATTTTTCCCTCCTCCCTCGTTTTCGTGTTGATGTGAACCCATTAAGTCTTTAGCTATTGTAATTATAACACCAAGAGCTATAACTAATTTTATCATAGGCCCAAAGGTATCTTTAAAGTTAACGTCCGGGTTTAATGGATCATGTATGCTATCAACAAATTCACCGGCCCCGGTTAAAATTTCCCCCGGGTTAAACCCTATAGTAAGGTTTTCACTTCCAGAGATCGGGAAAGTGTGCGAATAGGTATCAAAGTCTACTGTATCAGTGCTAGATAAGATCGTTATAAAGCGTGTTAGATAACCCCAAGGCATACGCGTAAATATCCCGTCTTTAGCTTGTGTGAGTGTTTGTGCTAATGCTTGACCGTCCGGTACAAAGAGGAAGTGTAAGCATTGTATTAAGTCAAAGTCACCGTCTAAAGGGTTACATGTTTTCGCTAGTTGACTTGCTGTTTTTGTAGACGTATAACCCCCAAGAATTGAATTTGTTTCGGAAAATATATTGTTAGATAAGTTACCAATAAATGTACCATGATTAACTATGAATGAATGACTTATATTTAAAATCTTTGTAAAAGGGTTTACGAATAAATGCGTGAAAGGGTTTTGTAATAATCCCCATAAATAACTTTGTTCAAAAACAACATTAAGTCTATAGTTTCCGTCCGGTAAAAGGACGGGTGTTATTGACGGGTTATATTCACCGGACGTTGTTATATTTTCCCCATTTATAAGATAAAGATCGCTTTGACTGAATCCGGGTATAAGTACGTTTTGATCTATATTATGAAGTGTAACCTTTACCGAGTAGCTACCGGTAACGTCTGCCGGGTCCATACAAGCGTCTAGGGTAAATGCTACCGTAGAACTCACTATATCGCCGTCACCGGGATACATTGAAAGTATGCGCGTACTAGGGTCAGAATCGCAAGGACCGGGAGTGCTAGAGGGTCCGAATGGTATCAAGTGTCCGGGGCTATCAGAATAAGCATATATTATATCAAAATTTCCCGTAGTATAACTTGAAATAGGCTCTATTGTATAAGCGTAGTAATGCCCAGTAGTAGAACCGAAACGTGCTTGTAGCGCGGTCATATCATATACAGGACTTCCGCCAAAAGCATTTACCGATCCGGAAGCTGTAGCATAAGTAGAATCAGTGCCGTACTCCCAGTAAAAATCATAGTAAGCACCGGTCATTATCGGTGTCCATGTATTATTTATTCCGGTAAAACTTGTTATGACATTTCCTCCTTGGGTGTTAGGGAAAGCAGAGCCATGACAATCGTCCGCACCGCAAGCTAAAGCTTTCCCATGTGATATAAAGAACGATCCAAGTATCACTAATAAAAAAACAAGGGCCTTTAAACTCATTGTAGCCTCCCACTTTTTAGCTATTGACCGTTTTTTTGCCATTTGATACTATATATAGGCCAGAGATACAACCAACCCCCAACCGGGGGTTTTTTGTTTTGTCTTAGTGACGGAAAAAGCGGAACGCGCGATATGAGAAGTACACGATCGCGGCGATAATCACAAGACCGACAATCCAGTAACGTAAGTTGTACAGGAGTGCCAAGCCCGAACCGATAAAAAGCTTTATCAGGTTCGTTGCGGACCAGGTGACTACATCAGCAATACTGAAACCAGTAGTTGATGTAAAGCCATCGTCAGCGTCCGATACGAGATCGTCAACGCCGGCCGCATGTGCGCTATGTCCACTTACTGAAAGAGAGGTAAGGACAAGCGCAAAAGCTGTAATAGCCTTGTAGTTATCATAAGCAAAACTTTTAATTTTCTTAAGCATGAAAATATAAAATTTTTTAATTTATAATCCGCCGACCCGCCTTTTATAGTCTTGCCGGACTTCTACTCCTCCTACCTTTTCTAGCTTGTTTAATAAAGTAAACGATTAAATGAATAGTGAGATATAAAAAAGCAGAACCTGCTATTACAAAAGATAATGCTTGATACGTTTCAAAATTTATTAAATCATTTGACATTTTTTTTACTTCTCTTACTTCCTCCAAATGATCTAAATCTTAAAGCGCGTCTTGCAAAAAGTATTATGCCGGCAATTATTATAAGTGCTACTACCCAATATCTTAGGCCATATAAGATCGCCAAGCCCGAACCGATAAAAAGCTTTATCAGGTTCGTTGCGGACCAGTCCATTACACCCCCTACACTAAAACCTGTTGTTACTTGAAAACCCGAATCAGACGAGGATATTAAATCGCCGATAGTATCAGGCGGTGGGGGATAAGTACATGATCCATCGTCCTCTGTAGCGCCCGAATCGTAATTGCTTGCGTCCGGGTCAGTACAACCTAAAACAGGTTCGTCTGTTAAATATATTGACTGTGCGCTTTGTTGATCGCCTATAGAGTTACGAGCACGAAAACGGACAAGGCTATCATAAGGTGAAACGGTAAAATCAGAATGATGTAAAGTTATAGAATCCCCACAGTTTACATGCGATAGTATGTTTGTGTTTACTCCATTTTGTACCTCATAATATGTAGTGCTACCTCCGCAAGTAGGGGTATAAGAAACTTCCCAGTATTGAACCATATCAACATCAAGGTTAGAATCTGCATGAGCATTTTTTACTCCAAGAAAGCTACACAGTATAAAAATTATTATATATAGCTTTTTCATGCTCTTATTAAGCTACCTATTGCCCGGACAAATTTCGCTATAGCCCAAGCTATTACAAAAAAAATCATAAAGAAAATTATAAAATAAACTAATTGTATTATAGTCATGAGAGATAATGCGGATAATGCCCATACTGTAGCGGTACTCATTTAAATAATTCTCTAAAAGGTTTAAAAAATAAATTCCAATTCATTAAACATAATAAAAATACTACTAAAGACATTACAAACAACCAGTCATGATAACCTACCGTCTTTGTGTTAGAAGTGCATAGCGTGGTAGAAACGTCTTGAACGACACAGGTCCATTGTTCATACATAATTATTTACCTCTAAATATACGGCTAAATTTCCCCGATACTTTTGTCCTCCGTCTTTCCTTTTTTCGGAACTTTGAAAGACGGTGAGCCATCATAGAGCTTGCGGACCAACTAGCATTCCTTTTTGCGCCAAATCCTCTCATATAATTAAAACCACAAAGCACGCTTACCCTTGTTTTTTCCGGATAATATCTTTCTTGACTTTAGCCTCCCGAACGGACCCTTTTTCCGGTGGGTTACTAATTTGCCGAATTTTACCCTTTGCCTTTTCACCTACTAATTTTAACAGAAAATCACTAGGTTTTTTCTTTGCAATAGGTATTTCTATGCTTGTCAACTGTTTAAACTTTTCGCTGTTCTCTTTCTCTAATTGTAGTAAATTCTCTTTACTTATAAGCTCTTTCTTTTTAGTGTGCATAAATAATAACATGACTTTTTCAAACACATTTAAGTTAAAAGCCTCAAAAGAAACAGTTTGTGACTTAGGGACCCCGGCGCGTAAATACCATGAGTTATACATGTCATAAATATAATTCTTTGCAAAGTGTGAGTGCCACATAGGGGCTTGCCATTCTGTTTGTAAATCCTCCCAGATCGGTAAATTTGTATTATCCATTTCCTCAGTCCGGTAAACTTTAAAATAAGGTTTGAACGGCCACCACCAAGCTTTTGTCTTGACGCATTTATAAAAAAATGTTACGTTTGCGCGAGCTGTTACTGCTACCGCTTGCGGTCTTTGTGAAATAATAATAAGTGTTTTTCTTAAATGGCGCGTGCGAGTAAGTGACTTTCTTTTTGTCTTACTCATACCAGTACCCTCGTAACTATCAAAAACGTCCTGCCCCTCATCAAGAAAAACAATACAGTCAGTCAGTCCGGCCAAAAATTCTACTAAGTCCGGTCTATCAATATCTAAAAATTTCCAGTTATCTTTTAAATTAAATTTATAAAATTGTTTTTTCCAAAAAATTGTTTTAAAGAGTACGATCTCTTTTTGTTCTCTTTCGTCATAATAGTCCGGTAAAATTAAACGCCAAGTAGTGTAAACAGTGTAACCGGATATTAAATAATCCCATGCCCGGCGCGTTCCCTCGTAGGTTTTACCGTTTCCTGTTTTTCCTATGATCTGTTGAATTTCCCCCTCTTGTGCCTCAAACACATCAACAAGTGCTGATATGTCAATGACCTTTTTTCCTATATCGTTGATTTGTTTCGCCATAATATGTATATAAAATAATGCTAATTTTAG
>JAZKBF010000059.1:0-16038 GCA_040388745.1 Bacteroidota bacterium
GCTTCATGCTGCCTTTGGGCAGCACCTGTACCTGCGGGATCGGTTTGCGGAAACTCTCGACAATGGCATCGACCTCGCTGTTAATGCGCATAAAGTTTTCGCGCAGGATTTCCTCTTTGCGCCCTGCAAAATCATAATAGACGGGTAAGTCCCGGTAACCGGCTTCTTCCGCGCTCAATTCAGCCGCGCTCAGATTCACCTTGCAGTTGATGGCCGATGTTTCAAATTTACCCGTGTACACTTCCTGGACATCTGCTGCGATCAGGCCGACCATTTCCCCCGTATTTAAGGAAGCCATTTTACCAGCCGGGATCAATGGCTCCAGCTTTTCCTGCAAAGAAGTCGATGTTTTATTACGGTCGATAGACAGGCTTTCGCCAATTTGTTTATTTTTACCAAATATGCGTTCCAGCCAGTCCAGGGTCTCCTTATTCCTGACCGAACCGGCCAGTACATTGCCGACAACCGCAGTGATAGTTGCCGCAGTATCTTTCCCGTAGTGTTGATTAAATTGGGGCAATTCCTGCAGACCCATCAAAATTGCCACCTTATTCGATCTCGCAACTGCTTGCAGGTTGTCAATTTTATAAATATATAAAGTTGGAATTTCGTCAATGATTAAAGCCGACGGCAGATTACCCTTGCTGTTAATGAGTTTTGTCAGCCGGTTCATCACTACGGAATAGCAGGCCGAATTGATATTTTGTGTGCTGGGGTCGTTGGCTAATACGACCATACCCGGTGTATCGTTATCGGAGATTTTTAAATTGAAATCGTCCCCGGAGAAAACCCAGAAGGTTTCCTTTGTGGCCAAACGCGATATAAATATTTTAAGCGTGCCGATCTGACCTTCCAGTTGCGGAAAAGCTTTAGCCACATAGGCCGTTTTGAAAGGGGACAATAAAGAAACCAATTCAGGTTCCGAAAAGAGGGTATTAAAAATATCCTCGTAAGAATGGTTCAGAAAGGATAGTACATGCGGCAAGCTTGAATATTTACCACCGGCATGTTTACTGAAAAAGTACACGCAAGCCGCTAAAAAGTTAACCGCAGACTGTGTAAAGAACTGGTCGCTGCCACCGCTCTTGTCGCCCTTCTTCATGGCTTCCACCAACCCCTCCGCACTTTCGGAAGCGTCCGCCAGGGTCTTCAGATAATCATTCCGCCAGGGGTTTGTCCGCCTGCTTCGCTCAACGTCATTCAGGTTAATCACATGAAATTCATGCTTTTTGCACTTGCCCCGCTGTTTTGCCAGCAAATAATGGTAATAAGCGATCTTTCCTAAATCCGGAAATTTGTAATCATAAACACAGCAGCAAAATTCCTTCGCGATCAATTGCCGTATTTGCCCAGTCAAAAAATAAAATCATACTCACCGGCGCTGTCTATTCAGCAGACGATAATAAGCCACTTCCCGGTGCTACCATTCACAACAGATTATCAGGTGTAAACATTGCAACGGATATGAATGGTAATTTTCAGCTTGTCACAACTGATACAAGTGGCGTTTTAGATATTTCTTTCATCGGTTACCGGACTGGCCAGTTGTTTTTTAGCAGCAAATATCACGGGCCTTTTAAAGTCTTACTAAATATAGATGCCTCAATATTAAAGGAGGTTATTGTTTCGACAGGTTACCAGAACCTGCCCAAAGAAAGGGCGACCGGATCATTCGTGCTATTGGACAGTGCCGTAATAAACCGAAGGGTTAGTACTGACATTGTAAGCCGTTTAGAGGGTGTCGTTCCTGGGTTACTTTTTAACAGGAATACAAGTAATTCTGCAAATGGCACAACCGATATAAATATCCGAGGCCACAGTACCTTATTCTCAAATGACCAGCCCTTGATTGTTATAGACGGTTTCCCATATGACGGTGACCTTAACAATATAAATCCAAATGATATAGAAAGTATAACTGTCTTAAAAGATGCGGCGGCAGCTTCAATTTGGGGAGTACGGTCTGGCAATGGGGTAATTGTTTTGACTACAAAAAAAGGAAAACAGAATCAGAAACTTGTTACCGAATTAAATGCCAATGTAACTATTGGGAAAAAGCCTGATTTATTTTACAGCCCTAATTTTTTGGATGCTAATAATTACATCAATATTGAACAACTTTTATTTATACAGGGGTATTATAATTCCCTGATAAATGATCCGACCCAAGCTATTTCACCAGTAGTACAGCTTCTTGCAGATCAGCAATCAGGTAAAATCAGTACTGACGAAGCAAATTCGCAAATCAATGCATTAAGGAACCAGGACGTAAGAAAAGATCTCAGTAATAACTTTTATAAAACATCTGTATTACAGCAATACGCATTAAATTTTAGGGGCGGTGGAGATAAAAGCGATTATTTCTTTTCTATTGGGGATGACCATAATTTATCTTCTCTCGATGGTAATTCCAATAATCGAATTACTTTAAACGGCAATTATAATTTTTATCCTGTTAAAAACCTTCAAATCACCACAGGGATTAATTTTATAAAAACCGACGGAAAAAACAACAGCCCCGTCAGTAATATCAATTCCGGCGACTTTTTTGCAGGGTACATTTACCCTTATGCACAGCTTGTGGATGGTCATGCAAACAGCCTGCCCATAGTTAAGGATTATAATTCCGACTTTATCAATTCCGCCCCGCAAAAAGGGTATCTCAACTGGCAATACCGTCCACTGGATGAATTATATAATGCCGATAACACGTCTAACTCCCTTGACAACAGGATAAATCTTGGAATAAGTTATAAAATAATTCCAGGGTTGACAGCTGGTGTTAAATACCAATACGAAAAGGCATCTGTACTTGTAAACAACTATTATAGCACGGCAACTTATTATACGCGAAACCTGATCAATGAATACTCACAACAAAATGCCAATGGCAGCTTTTCATACCCTATCCCCAATGGCGGAATATTACAACAGTCAAACGCATATCTCAACTCGCATCATTTTAGAGGGCAATTAAGTTATAATACCACAATAAAACAGAAGCATGAGTTTAATGCGATTTTAGGTGGCGAAGTAAGTTCAACAGGGAATAGTGGGAGCAGTAATACTGCTTATGGATATGATAAAAACACAGAATCCAACTATTCCCAAATTAATTTTTCTGATTATTATAATCTCAGCCCTTCGGGGGTGGGTTCGTCACAAATACCAAATAATCAAAGCTTTTTCAGGGCAACTGATCATTACATATCCTATTTCAGTAATGTATCATATACTTATGATAGCCGTTATACATTTTCTCTGAGCGGTAGAATTGACAGATCAAATTTATTTGGAGTTTCTACAAATCAAAAATCAGTGCCGCTCTATTCGGCAGGTATATCCTGGGATTTGGGTAAGGAACAGTTCTATCACGTTGACTGGCTGCCCTACCTTAAATTAAGGGCAACTTATGGCTATAACGCAAATGTCAATAAAACAGCTACAGCAGTCACAACTTTATTGCAACAAAGCAATTCCTATTATTCAGGAATCCCTTATAATGCAATTGCCAATCCAGGTAATCCTGAATTAAGGTGGGAAAAGGTGCGCATGACGAATTTGGGAATTGACTATGGCTTTAAAAATAATAGAGTAACAGGAAGTTTTGAATACTACTTTAAAAAGGCATCAGACCTTTTTGGAAGTTCGCCGTTGCCACCATCGACTGGAAACCCGTTGTTTTTTGGCAATACTGCCAGCACCAGCGGTAATGGCTTTGATGTTGTGATAAATACCCGGAACATTTATGGTAATGATTTTAAATGGACAACCAACATCTTAATCAGTCATGTACTGGATAAGGTTACAGGCTATAACGAGCAATCAAACGTAGTAACTTATCTTACGGGCGGATCTGGAAATGCAGGTTTGATAACACCACTTGTTGGCGAGCCAATTTTTGCAATATATAGTTATCGCTCAGGCCCTTTAACCCATGACAAAGGCGATCCTCAAGGCTTTTTAAATGGCAAGCTAAGTACAGACTACGCTTCAATCATAGCAAATACACCTATCCAGGAACTTTATTATAACGGCCCTTCAAGGCCAACAACCTTTGGCTCCTTTAGAAATACTTTTACTTACAAAAGTTGGTCATTATCCGCAAATATCATATTTAAGCTTAATTACTATTTCAGGAAGTCATCCACGTCAATTTCATATTCCGGGATCGTTTATGGCGGTGTTAATAAGGACTTCGCAAACAGGTGGCAAAAACCAGGAGATGAATCAATTACTTCTGTTCCATCAATTCAGCTTCCGCCATCGGACAATAACAGGGACTTTTTCTACCAGTATTCACAGGCCCTCGTTGACAAGGCGGATAATATCCGGTTCCAGGATTTAAAGGTTTCCTATGATTTAAACAAAAGCCAAAAGCCGAAACTGCCATTTTCACGAATACAGATTTATGGGTACGTCAATAATATCGGGATTTTATGGCGGGCAAATCATGATCATCTCGACCCTGATTTATACGCAGGTTCAACACCACTGCCCCTTACAATTTCATTAGGAATCAACTCAACTTTTTAAAAAATGGGAACTTTTACTTTAAAATACAGGTCACTAATATATGGCTGCATGATTGCATATATTCTGACAGGCTGCAAAAAGCAGGATGATTTTTTAAATACCAAACCCAATCAGGCGCTTGAAACACCAACTACTTTAGCAGACTTAAGCAATCTTCTCAATAATGAGAATGTGTTTAATCGGAACTGCGACCCTGCAATTAGTGAGATTGCATCGGATGATGTTTATATTCAAGACTCGGCATTTGGAAGTTTGTCACTTTCCATTGAAAGGAATGCTTATGTGTGGGCAAAAAATATGTATGATGCCACTTCTACCCAGGTCGCTGACTGGAATAACCCTTACAAAATGGTTTATTATGCAAACACCGTACTGGATGCTTTACCCAGTATAGGAACAACAGCAGGAAACCAGGATCAGTATAACCAGATTAAAGGTGCAGCATTATTTTACCGTTCATTTGCATTCTACAATCTGGTTCAAACCTTTGCCATGCCCTATGATGCAGCCAATTCAGGCAACCAGCCTGGGATACCGTTGCGGCTAACATCAGATATTAATTTAAGACCCCAAAGGGCCAGCGAGGCTGATTGCTATAATCAGATCATTTCGGATTTAAAAGAAGCTATTAACTTACTCCCGGTAATCCCGGTATATAAAACACAGCCTTCTCAGCCAGCGGCAAATGCCTTGTTAGCACGGGTATATTTGGCAATAGGCAATTATCCATTAGCCCTTCAATATGCAAATGCTTGTCTTGATAAGTTTAATACCCTTTCTGACTATAATGCACTGACTTCTACACCGACAAGTGTAAGTAATAACTTCATATCTGAGGATATTTACCATAGCACTATGGTTAATTATTCAACGATAACAAACCGCAGATATGCTTATATAGATTCAGCTCTTTACAGTTCCTATTCCTCCAATGATCTTCGTAAAACCAAATTTTTTACCATTCTGGATGGATTGCCGCAATTCCCCCGCTTTGTAGGTTCTTATGATTTTAAAACCAATAAATACAGCGGACTTGCTACAGATGAGGTGTATCTGATTAAAGCCGAATGTTTGGTCAGGTCGGGCGATATCAGCAACGGTATGACAGCCCTTAACACACTTTTAGTCAAAAGATGGAAAACAGGAACATTCGTACCCTTAACTGCCTACAGCCAGAGTGATGCCCTTAAACTGGTTTTACTTGAACGTCGAAAGGAATTGTTGTGGCGGGGTATCCGGTGGACTGATTTAAGACGGCTCAATAAGGAAAGTGGGTTTAGTGTTTCCATAAACAGGTTAGTCAACGGCACCTCATATGTTCTGGCACCTAACGATGTGAAATACGCTTTTCCAATACCTGATATTGAAATTCAACTTGGCGGTTTAACTCAAAACCCAAGATAATTTCTCCAACCATATTACCTTTTAAATAGAAATTGATGAAACAGTTGTTCTTTTTAATGCCAATCGCTTTTATATGCCAATGTAGCTTTGCCCAGCAAACTACCATTTCGGGAACATTCTCCCATCTGACAGATCAGGATTCAGTACAGCTAATTATATATAAGTATGGTAAATTCCCTGTTTCGATTTCCGAATTTAAAACACTTTATTCTGTTAAGGTATCTAACCATAAATTTCATTTTACGATACCAGTAACAGGTAATAGGCCCTATGAGTACAGTTTGCAAATACCCAGGCAAAGACTTCTTATCAATTTGGAAAACCTCATAGTTGAAAAAGGAGACGATATACAAATCACCGGAAATGACTTTGTTATTAAAGAATTTAAAGGCAAAGGATCAGTAAAACTAAATGTAATAAGAAATCTAAATGCCTTAGACACAGCAACACAAAAACAAACATTTTCAACAACTTATACAGACTTGCAAAATGTAATTGTCGCTGGAAATAAGCATACAATAACTGCTGACAAGTATTTGAAATCACAAAAGAAACATTTGAGTAATATGGTTTACCAAATGCTCCGTTTTAGAATAGATTATCAAATGACAGGTGTGTATTATTCTTTGGTGTATATGAATCCCAGGGATTCAATTAGAAATGCACTTACACATTTCTGGCTACCAGATAGGCACCGATATCGGTTCCTGCAACCTTTTACTACAGGGGAATTTTCTACAGAATTTACTTTAAGTACTATAAATGATTTTGCCATAAATGAAATAATAAAGAATAATGATTATTCCCCGTTGTTTTACCGGAAAGGTCTAAAGAAAATTTACACGTATTTAAAGGCCAATTATACGGGCGATATAAGGGAGAAATTGGTTACTTATGCAATATTGTCCGCATCCGGATCAAACGACCTCAAGGAATGTTATGAGGATGCGCTAAAATATATCAAAAACGCTGAATTTAAAACTGCCCTTATAAACCATTGTCAGGTTATTCCGGGAAGTCCTGCTTATGATTTTAATTTACCTGATACCAATCTGATAGTTCACCATCTATCAGATTATAAGGGCAAGGTGGTGGTATTGGATTTTTGGTTCACCGGTTGTGGAAATTGCCGGGAACTTACGCCAATACTCAGAAATGTTGAAGACCATTTTAAAAATAATGATGACGTTATTTTCATAGGTATAAGTTCTGATAAAGATTTAAAGAATTGGAAAGCCGGAATTAAAAGTGGGTTTTATACTACATCACCGGAAGAAATTAATCTATTCACTGCCGGAAAAGGCAGATATGACCCTTTCTATCAAAAATCCAACATCCAGGCAGCGCCAACCCTCAGAATTATTGATAAGTACGGCAACTGGTGTGAAAATCCAGTGAAATACGGATCAGATAACGGGCAGGATCTGATTATAAAAATTAATCAAGCATTAAACAAATAAGGGATTAATTAGCCACTACCAATCTATAAAACTGGTAGTGGCCTCTTTTTTAAAACGGCTGGTACAGGGTGCCATTGGAAGAATGCCCGCTTGGCACCACATTGTCTGTGGGGGCGGTATTCGTAACAATTGAACAAATTCCATTGCTTGTTGATTGGCAGGCTAAGGAATTCGGATCTGGCTGATTGGTTTGCCAATGAAAACCAGTGGGCGTTTTCACTGCATAATAGGTAGCCGCATTTTTCTTAGCCGCAGGGCTGAACGCAAATGCAACTCCAACGCTGCTCATAGCAGCTACGGCCATAATGGCCATTTTTAGTTTTTTCATGGATGTAAAAATTAATTCATTACCGGTTTTACCAACAGGACCAGTTTTAACCTGATTTCGCGCGTGAAATATTTTTATGATCGTTTTCGATTTTTAATTTTTGAATATTGTTGTTTTCAGGAGACTTGCTTAACATTAAACCAACTATACCGATTGCAACGAAAAACAGGTTGAATATCAGATGTTCCTCCCAGGTAAAGGATTTGATTATCCCTCCGCAGGAACAGGGTACTCTCGGAAAAAAATTAAGGATGATCGCTATGATATAAAGGGTAAAGGCGGCCATTAAAACCTCGGTTACTACCAAACCAATCCTTCTTGTTTTTTGCCACGTTACTATTAAAGCGGTTATTATTTCAATAGGTGGAAGGGTGAAAATCAGTATATCACTTAACCAGGTTGGAAAAGGTTGTTTATGCATATCCCTTTTAAAACCGGCAAAATCAAAATATTTGCTGGAACTTGCATACAGCCACATCATTACAATTAGAAGGATGACTATAAACATTACCAAATCTTTTATCGTTTTTTTGACTATCATATTTGAAATAAATGGAATCCGATTTTATCCGGATGATTATACCTAAGCAGAAAATGAACAATACCGCTATTCCCAACCATAAAATCAGCTGTGGGTACCGTATCGCTTCCATCCAGCCAATACAAAGTGCTTTCATTATACCCTGAATGGGATATTATATTCACAATATGCGATGCCCTTGCATACCATTCAGGCTCTTTAAAAACCCGATACGCTTCCAGGTAAACTTCACCTAAGCCCGATAGTCCATTTGCCTGGCTCAGATAATTACTGGATATAAATTTTGGATGACTAAGAAGTGCAGATGTCGCGGCGGCTTTGTATTCGGGTAATTCCAAAAGTTCAAATGCTTTAATGAAAAGGAAGGCAATTCCGGTAAAACCATATTCCAACCAGGGATCAACCCCACCGTTTTCTGAATTGACCTTCCATACATAATAGCCATCAACCTCCAGGCGTTGCTTTAGTAACCAGTTTAAAGATTTTTTAGCGGCAATCCTGCTTTGCTCACTGTAAAATTTCGTCCCATAGATTAACAGAAAATATGTAATGCCTGCAATGCCATGAAAAAGACCAGTAAGTTTAACACCTTTAGCTGTCCCCGAATCTTGTTTTATTGACCATGAACCATCACTGTTCTGGGAACTAATTAGCTTTTCCGCTATTTCACTTGTTTTTGAAGCTAAGTTTGGAAATTCCAACAGTTCGGCACACGTAATCATTGCCAACCCCTGCCCGGCAATTCCATCGGAAACATTTACTTGACAGGTATTTAAACTGAGCAAACGGGCAATCAGATCAATATAATTTATGCCCATTTCTAATTGTCCGTATTTAATTAGAGTAGCAAGAACTACACAAAAACCGGCCGCGCCGTTATTTAGCCCAGGGTCACAATTATTTGAATGTGCTTCAAAGAAACTTTTCACCTCATTAAAGTTCAAATAGAAAGTATCTCTGTTTTCGTTGAGGTCACGGCCAAAATAATCAGCAATTGCAAAAAGATAGGTGATACCTGAAGCACCTTTAAAGAATCCCGGATAATAGGATAAGCTTTTAGATTCATTGGCAAAATGGAGATTTTCGGATACCGTTTTAGAATGCCATTTTCCGTCTTTATTGGCTAAAGGCCGTTGCCAAAATGATTTTAGTGCTGTATCAATCATGGTTTTTAATGCAGGAAGATCATTTGTTATGATAACTTCCTTTTGCCCAGATTTGGCCCCGGTTAGAAGTACAGAATAAAATACTTCAAGGGTATGTTTAATTGAAGCCAAATTTGGTCTTTGGCCGGGATCATGGCTGAGACTTGAGCAAATTAAGATGGCGATCCTTTGATTTCCTATTAAGTAGTTTAAGTCGGCGTAAAGGTTGTCCGTATTATATAAACTAAGCTTTGTAGGGGAAATACCTGTAAGCGCCTTTATCATTAAACCACCAATGCCAAATAAATCATCTTCAATCACCGGCATTTTCATCCCGGTTTGTGCCAGTGACATATAACCGGGTGTACCCAGGGTAAAAAAAGGGTCAGGGTGATTAGTCTTATAATTATAACACAGTTCAATATCAATCGCCACCACCTGGTTATCATTGGTTATCATAAAATTTACCGGACTTAAATCTCTGTGAATAAATCCACAGGTGTGTAAACCCTGGATGAGGCCCACTACTTTTAAAAGCAAATTGATAATTGCCGTTTGATTCTCCTTTTCAAGTGCAAACCAAACTTTACCCTTCTGAAGAATATTTAAAATATCATTTAAGGAATTTCCATCAATAAATTCCATTATCAAATAGGCATCATTACCGGAATCAAAAAAGTCAATTGGATGCGGTATTGAAATCAATCCATCAAGTTCTGACTGAACCTCATATTGCCATTGTAACCTGTCTTTGATGGTTCTGCCGGCATCATCATAACATTGATTAAATTTCCCCTGCTTAATCAGGCACCAATGGATATTGCTCCATTTCGATATGTTTAATCCCTTGTAAACATTTCCTTTAACATCACCTTTGAGCGTTTCAAGAATGAGATACTTTCTATTCAGCAATTTTCTAACCTTAGCTTTCGGCTCCCTGCAAATTGTCTGAAATGGCCATTTTCTATCATCCTTATTTATATTTGAAGTAAAATCAGTTTGGTTATCATATCCTGAATAGACACAGCTACCCAAGTGCTTGGCAGCAGGTATATCCGGGCCGTTGAATTTTTTTGTTGTACATAAAAGGCGTTCAACAACAGGGAGAACTTTTATCCTGCTGCCCGGATAAATTGTTATAATTTTACCAATAAGGTCGTAACCTAATCCGCCCTGCAATAATAGATCATGAACATTACTGGATTCAGGGATAGTAAATGTTATGCCAGGGCTTTCAAGTATGGGAAAAATAGCTTCCAGCATTTCCGCAATTTGCTGTTTTACTACAGAAATATAGATCACCCAACCCGTTTGTCCGGAATTTTCCCCTGCCTGTAAATATGGGCCATTGTGACTATATAATATATCATATCGGTTTAGAAGCGTTTCATAATTATGATAATGGAAATTAATATGCTCATTCCCATCTTGATTATTATCATTTTGAATTAGGTCAGTTTGTGTATTTCTTGGAGCTTCCATACCTGCACATTAATTATAGGTTAAAGCTAATGGTGTCCAACTGTATTATCTGTTGATTTACCTCACAGAAATTCTCGGTTTACAACACATTAATTTTCGGTTTACCGTAAGTATTCAGGAGAAGAACTTCATCGGAGATTGTGAGGTAAAAGAGTTTCGATATTTGCCAAATTTAAGTCGGCCTTATTTAAGGGAAATTTCAATGAAAAAACGCAAAAAAAACAAATACGGTAAAATTAAGGGGATAATATATTTAATTATGTGATTTACCATACAAAAGAAAATGAAGTACCGTATAAAATTAGGTGAAGAATTCGAGTGAATTTTGTGAAGTTCTTCAGTATGGTAGTCCTTTATAAAGTCGGCTGAAAGTTTCCCTTGTTACATTGAGGTAAGATGCGATCAAAGACTGCGGTATCCGTTTTAGGACATAATCCTCGTGTTCGCACATAAAATCGTAACGTTCTTTTGCTTTTGGAAATCGGAGAAGTTTCTCCCTGTATTGTCCTTCGTTTATACTTTCTGCAAATAAAAGGAAGAAAAATTCCATCAGTTCAGGATACAATTTTAATACTCTTTGGATGTTGTTGATTGGAATAGCTAAAACTGTTGTTTTCGTTACGGCACTTATATATTCATCGCTTGTCCGCTGATTAAAAATACCCTGGGGTATTATGATATCGCCTTCCTGTTTAAACCAGGTGGTCATTTTTTCCGCTGGGCCATCAATCGCACCTCTTACATAACCACTCTGAATAAAATAAATAGCAGTTGCAAAGTTACCTGGTGAAAGAAATATCTCAAACTGATCAAACTGGTTAATTCGTAATCCTTCCATAAGTGCCAGCGATATTTTTTGAGGCAGAATTTTGGTACGATTAAGGCGTTGGACAAAGGCGGCAGAATCAATCATTATTACTACTATTTTAGACAAATAACCATAATCCGAAGGCTCAGGTCAAGTGGCTAAGGGTGGCAATAAAAATGTCATCATTTTAAAAAACGCAGATTTTTGTTAAATTTTACTTTAAAGCAACTCAATTTTCTCAATGGTGAGAAAATTGAGTTATCTTTGTTAAATGCAGATAGTATAACAGAGGGCGATTATTCAGAACTATATATTATAAAATATAAGTTTTGGCAGAACATTATTATGGCCGCAGCACTGATAAAAATCAAAGGATTTGTACAAACCTACACGGGTTACAATTTTGAGAATATCACCGATCTTGAAATTGAGGAACTGAAGGCGTTCCTGGCTGAGGCTTTTCTTTCTGTGAGGTGGGAAATTGAAAGTGAATTTGATAAAGTACCAGACTTTGCAAATAAAATCCAGTACATACATAATCTGCAATTACAATTAACACATCTTGCGGGTGGCCTAACTGGTTTTGATCAGGAAAATGATGACTCAAAGCAACTTTCCTGGGTATTTGAATGGGTGTTAAATGGCGTATTTGAGATGTTTGAATATTTGCGTACCTATTTTAAGGCTTATTTCAATTATGAAGCTGACCTGCCAGTAAAATTTATTGAACGCGCCAAGAATACCTACTTTACTACCCCACAAGACCTTACTGATAAACTTACAGAATTAAAGGTTGATAAGGACCTCGTAAACCTGCTAAAGAATTTCAGTGAAGCTTCCAGGGATTCGGAGAAATTCACTTTACGAACCTGGCAGCAATGGGATTACCTGGTAGGTACCGTTATAATTATTTATGCTTTTCTGGATGATTCTATTAAAGGTGATATTAATCTTGAATTATTGAAACTGCTGATCAGCCAGGAGTTTAACAGCATACAGGTTTATGCATATTTTATAAAATATATAGAGCGCATCACATTAAGCGAAGCTATATTTCAGGAACAGCAGCAGGAATTACTTTATCTAATAAAGGTGTTCCGGCAGGTAAGGGTTGATGCTAAATTTATGTATGATTTAAAGGTTCAGTCCTTAAAAAGTTCTGTGGTAGAAAGCCTTGAAGCTGAACTGGCTTATTTGGAACAAAAGGAAAAGTTACTCATCCATAGCTTAAAAGCTACAGAACCCAATGGGCCTTCTAAGTTCTATTTTACGGTCGCGATAACTTTAGCGGAACTCATGTTTTTCTTTAGGGTCATGCTGGAGGTAAAGGTGATTTTTACAAAATTTAATTCCTACCTGTATGAATTTGTATCAAATCATATCAGAACACAAAGGGCCGAAAACCTATCCAAGCAGAGTCAGCGCAATCATCTTAGTAATAAGATGTTCCCGGATCGTACTGTTAAAAATGTTAAAGGCTGGCTGGAAAAGATGATAAATCACATCAACTTATATTACGATATATAATCAGGATTAAAAAGTTTTAGCCTTTTCTTTCCAACAGGTGCAGTAACCCTTTTTCATCTAGGAATCTAACGACCATATTAAACCTCACATAATCAAACGCCTCCTGTTCCAGTAACCATTTCCAGCCCTTATTAATAAATTCCTGCAGGGTACTGATACCGAGTTCCTTTAAGTTTGATTTACACTCAGCGTTTAAATCTAACTGTTCAATTGGGGTTTGGAGGATTTGTTCTTTAGCGGTTTTCATAAAAAAATAGCGTGGGTCACCAGTTTTTCTGTTACAAGAGGTACGGCTAAGAACCTACACACAGGGTAAACCAATGCCCACGCATAACGTGGACGATCAGTCTATTACCCCCTTGTGTTAATTTTGAATTTAGCCGATTCCCTGTAACAAGGTCAATAGTGTCGTTAATATATTTTATATCATTTTAATTTCTACATCATGCATCAAAGTTAATCATAGCCCTAAGTATATCAAATAGAGTTTTTTTGGAAAAAAAATAAAAAAAAATGATAAAAATGGGTTACAACATAATTATGGATTCAAAGCTGGTATCATCACTAAAAATCAGTTAGATGGCACTTTATTATGTCATCTTAGCCACTTTACACCAAAGGTCTTTTACACCAAGTTTGTCGCAGATTTTAAAAAATGGCATCAAAAATAGTTTAAAGTTATGATAATCGAAGAAGCAAAAGCACGCTTAGTGCAACTTGACGACGACCTGGAATTATTTGAAGAAATGGGAATTCCAGCTGGGCAAAAATTGAATGGTAAGCTTAACAGTATCAGGCAAGCAATTGCTGAGCTGAAAGCGATGTTAAACCAGCAGTCCTTTTCTTCAACAGACGAGGAAATCCAGTTTTTTAAATATGTAAAACCGCAGTTCCTTGCGCGGCATTTATTCGCTTTGGATGTTTTTACAATTGAAGCAGGTAAACCGGTTGATACAGTCGAAGTGGTTAAAAATTACTATGAACAAGAATTAAAGTATGCCAGGAAATATTATGACCAGAACAAATTTATGCATCAGTATTACCAGCTTGACGGTACTGAACTTGATGCTTTATTATTTGTCCGCAACGCTCAGTCGCCGGGTTCGCTAATCCCTGACGTGCAGGGTTTTGATCCTCAATTTTCAACCGCCGGTGATTACGTATTTGCAAGGTTTATAACCAATGAGCGGATACAGGAATTTTTAACAGATCGCTTGTATAGCCCACAAGAAGCCGAAACTTTATCCGGCATGACTAAGAAGAGAGTGACATTAAAGTGGACAGGCGATGCGATTAACCTGGCAGAAATGGCTTATGGTATTTGGCTGACTGGTCAGGTCAACCATGGCAACGCTGGGATTGCTGAAATTATGGGTTGGCTGGAAGTAAACTTTCAGGTAAACATTGGGCGGCCATTCAGAAGGTGGCAATCTATCTCCGGCAGGAAGCGGGTGAGCCAGGTTAAATATCTCGATCAGATGAAGGCAGCGATATTAAAGCGGTTGGATGATGAGAATGCCTAAAATAAAAGCCGGGGTGACCGGCTTTTATTTTACCTTTTGGGCTTTTTTACGTTGCCTTCCATGAGCTGCATAATGTCCTCATAATTGTAATAAATGATGTGCCCGATCCGCGTGAATTTTAAAGTGCCGTTTGCGCGCAACGTGTGTAAGGTTCCCCCGGAAATCTTCAGCATATTTTTTACCTGGTAACTTTTTAAATATTTCTGAGGTTCCTCGGTTCGTTTGGTTAAAAGTAATTTGAGATCCTGCAACATGGATTGCCTGAATTGCTCTAAATCATCTTTTGTTATTAGTTCTACAGTCATCTGTTTTAAAATTAAAGAAGACAAACCTATCTAATCTGTTTAACGCTGATTGTGTCCTTTCGGGGTGGCACCCTAAAATTTTATGCACTTACTGCTAATCGCAGGGGGCCGTTATTTTTATACAGTTTATCATGCAAGGCCTTCATATTGTTACTGATCTTCCTTTTGGTCATCTTTGCATAAATTTGAGTTGTCCTGATATCCTTATGGCCGAGCATTTTGCTGACAGTTTCAATAGGTACATCGTTTTCCAAAGTAATTGTGGTTGCAAACGTGTGCCTTGCGGTGTGCGTGGTCAATAGTTTATTGATATCGCAGATGTCAGCCAGCTCTTTCAGATAGGAATTAAACCGCTGATTACTATTTACCGGCAACAATTTGTTTTCATTGACGCAATAGGGATGACATTTGTATTTTTCTATGATCTCCAACGGGATAGGCAATAGGGGCACAGTTTCTTCCGTGCCGGACTTCGCCCGGTCCCTGGTTATCCACAAACCACCATCAACACCGGTAAAGATATTCTCCGGCTCCAATGCATAAACAGTCTCAAAAGCATAACCCGTAAAGCAGCAGAAAATGTAAACATCCCGTACCTCAGCGATCCGCCTACAGCTGATTTTTTTGTTGTACATTTTAATGATCTCGTCCATTTCCAAATAGTCACGGTCAGGGTCTTTATAGATGCACTTAAAGTTGTTGATCGCGCTCTGAGCAATCATACCCTCGTTTACCGCTTTGCTCATTACCTGCTTTAGGGTCTTTACGTATTTCATCGAGGTGTTTTCATCGATATCCTGCATCAGCAGATAATGGTAAAAGCCTGAAGCGAATGAATACTGGATCTGATCAAGGTTAATGTCTGTCGCTTTGAACTTCTTTTTCAGGTAAGCTTCTACTTTTCGCTGCAAGCGCTCGTAGCGGCCCAGCGTACCCTTTGTTCCTTTGCCCTTGTCTACCTTTTCTGCAAACTCATCGT
>JAZKBF010000060.1:0-1086 GCA_040388745.1 Bacteroidota bacterium
TTAAAAGATTTTCGGGAGACGTTTGTGCATGGATTTTTAATGGGATTGAGTTTTTGTACAGGAGTTGCATATGCTGTTATGGGAGATGCCGATCCGACTGATATAGATATAAAGGATTTTGCTAAGATTTATAACAAGCTGGTGGAGAAGTGGATTGCAGAGAATCCGGACAAAAAGGAAGAAATTGCGAGGATACTTGTTAGTGTTGTTGAAGAGCATCAAAAACTAGCTTTGGGTTTGAAATAAAAAACGAAATTGAATGTATGATATGGATAGCATGGGAAATAAATCGATCATATTTTCAATTGTATAGGATTTAAAAAAAAAATTACACTTCGTTCAAAAAATAATATACAAATGTTAAAGGAATACGCTAGTTTAGTTTTATGTCAGTCAATATTATGATTATCAACCTATGCGCATGTATGCACAACACAGTAATGCTTTCTAAATACAACTAGGAGTTATCATACTCATTCTCTGAATGTACATCATCAAAACGTAGTGGTTAAGGTGTTTGATCTACGTATGCAAACGTATGGAGGATCATGGCTTCGATCCCTACTACAACTAGATGGTTTTTACTTGCTTGTAAAACATACAAAACGCACAGAACCAAAAGCACAGGCACAAACGCACAAAAAAAACTTCAACAAAATTACAAGTACTAAGTACCGTCTTACTAATAATTGTTATACAATATTTTATACTGTACACGTTGTACTGTTATGTACCATTAACACAGATAATATTAAAATGTGTGTTTTTATGATATAAACCAAGGTGACAGCTGTTCTATTTTAAAACGATGCCAGATAAATTCTGATTTGTATTAGGTAATATTAATAAACCTGACAAACAGAATATAAGAAACTTGCGTTTAATATGCTTAAAACGAGTCAAAATAATTGTTATTTCGTGAGAAATTAAAATTGCCTTGATTTTGTAAGATTTGAATGCCGTTGTGATTCTTGGTACTGAAAAAATAAGAAACTAAAATCGTTTTGGCGCTGAAACGGGCCAACTTTTTAACCTGACTTGTTGCAGGATAATATAATTTTAGTAAATGAATTTATACATGCAATA
>JAZKBF010000061.1:0-1804 GCA_040388745.1 Bacteroidota bacterium
CCCTAACTATTCAAAAATCATGAAAACAAAAATTATCATTATCGCATTGCTGGCCCTTGTAGCTCTTACATCTTGCCAAACAACCTATAAGAGCCAAAGGCTTCACAAGGTTTATATTACTTGCCCGACGTATCATTAACTTTTATGAAAATGAAAAAATTTACCACTGCAATTACACAAAATGGATTTTCAATTGAACCGCATAATATTTGTATATCGGAAGCACAAGAAATGTATCTATATTACTATGCTTACCAACTTGTATATCGGTTTAATTATCTTAAGGACGAAACCGTAAATAAAAAAGCTTTGGTTTGGATAAATTATTGCCTATTGATCAAAGAAGAAGGTTCGTATAAATTATTGAGTATTGATCAAAGAAGAAAAATTTTTATAAATTACTAAAAAAAACAACACAATGAAAACAACAAAAGAAAATTGGATTATTCTATTTTTGATGTTAATCATATTGATTATACTAACATCCTTTAAACTGTACAACGGCCAGAGCCCAAACGCTGTAACGGAAAAAATTAACGGGGTTGATGTTTATGTGTTCAGTGCGCCGGTGCGTGAATACACGGTAATTAAAACAGCTATATCTAACGGGTTAGTTTTCGATCATCCTGATAAGTTGGTATTGCGATCGGCCAAAAGAGCGTATGAAGAAAAAGGCGATGCGGTAATCGTTCACCTGAGTAATTACAGGTATGAGGTTATAAAGTATAAATAGCCATGCCAAATCAATATATTATTTTGAGCTTAAGTCACTCTACTAAAGACGAAGCTGTTTTTTGGAGGTCTGATAACGCCGGTTATACCATAGTTCCTTTTGCTGCGGGCATTTATTCTGAAGATGATATTAAACGTGATCCCGCGTACTATAACGACGGATACAACACAATTGCCATACCCTTAACTAATATCGGCATTCAAACATCGGGCATTAAATGCCATTTCGATTCTAAAAAATTGAAAAAATTTATCGAAGAAAATAAATATAAAAAGTAAACTTAAGATGATATCGGTCAATTCATTATCAAGTGGAAAAACTTCTTCCTATATGGCGGTACATTATCCTGCCGATGTTGAAATATTTGCATGCGTGTGCATTGATTATCCAAAAGCAACTCCGAAAGATCCGTCCATCTTAAAATATTGCCTTGATAAACTGAACGGGAATTTCATTGCATCCGCTGAACATGATAAATCATTGAAGGTAATGATGCAGTTAGAACAATTGATAGGAAAGGAAATAGTCTGGGTACGCGGAAAATCATTCGATCAAGTTATAGATCAAGCTGGTTGTCTGCCAACCTGGGCACGAAGATTTTGTACAACTCAATTAAAAATAAGGGCAATGTTTGAATATCTATGGCCCAGATATGGTGAAGTAATCATGCGAATAGGTTTTCGCGCGGACGAGATGGATAGAATAATTTCCGGTCAGGTTGAAGAGATTTTCCCCTTAGAGAAAAATGGCACTTTGAAATATTAAAGTATTGGGAAATGCAGCATCCAGAATTTAATTTTCCATTAGATAGTAATTGTCGAGGCTGTCATCATAAATCTGCGTTATTAATAAATCAAAATTATAAAGAGACACCGGATCAATTAGAATGGTTTGCCTTGCAAGAAGAAAAAGGTAAGTACAACACTTGGCACGATGACATGGTTAATTATCGCAAAAAGTTTGCAATGAATTTCACTGAACAAATAGATTTCGATTATCCCGGGTGTAGTACTGGTTTTTGTACAGACTAATTAATATATTTGATCACTTTCAATTTTTAGTTTTCAGCCA
>JAZKBF010000062.1:0-2179 GCA_040388745.1 Bacteroidota bacterium
GTTCTGGACTTTCAAGGTGATCAATCTCGCCAGCCTCAGTTGTAACAGGAGCCCTCTTTCTCCCAGATGGTCCATAACCGCTGACTTTCGCTCAATGTGGCACTTCCATAACAGACAATTACCTCTTTTCCATTTATCTTCTGACCCATACAATATCCTATACCAGTATCGGAAGCATCTGTTCTGATAAATATTGCATAGGCATAATCTAAACCATGCAAAACTATGTCTTCTGCCAATATAGTCTTCAATTTTTGGAACGCAATTTGTTGCTCATCGCGCCAAATAAATCTATGTGCTTTCTTCGCAATTCTACTTATAGGTTCAAAAATCGTAGAAAAATTTGGGACAAATGTAATAACCCAAGAAAAGAAACCTTGTAACCTCTTAACACCCTCTTTATCAGTCGGTGGAGGCATTTCTATTATTGCCCGAACCTTTGCTGGGTTCTTCCGAATTCCATCCGAAGAAACTATATGACCTAAGTACTCTAATGTAGCTGAAACAAATATGCACTTCTTTATATTAACCGTTAAATTCGCATCCCGGAATCTTTCAAATATTTCCTTCAAATCTTTCATGTGTTGCTCTTCTGTTTTGGAAAACACAATAATATCATCTAAATACACAAAGCAGGTTTTGATGATTAAACCCGACAGTACAAAATTCATAAGTCCTACAAACGTCGCAGGCGCCCCTTTTAAACCGAAAGGCATAACGTTCCACTCATAAAGTGTACCATTTGCTTCGAAAGCAGTTAAATGTCTCGACTCAGGATCTAACTGAACTTGCCAAAATGACGAATTCATGTCTAAAGTAGTAAAAACCTTACTTGTAGGAATCAGTCGTAGAATGACATTTGAATTATGGATTGGCGTAGCGTTAACTACAGTACGTTTGTTCAACTCCATGTAATTTACCGCTAACCGTATGGTACCATCTTTCTTCTCATCAAGAGCAATTGAAAATCTGTAAGGTGACGTAGACCTTCTTATTTTGCCCTTTGCAAGTAAATCCTGTACCTGTCTTTCGATCTCTTTGTATAAATTTGGAGGCCAATATCGTGCAGGTCTTTGAATTGGCTTGTTGTACCCTGGATATGTGGTATCTAAAGTGATTTTGTGCATTAATATGCTTGTCTGACCTATTTGGCCATCTTTCCGAAACACTGTAGGAAAAGATTCTATCAAATTCTCCAACCCTTGTTTATACCCAAATCGTTCCATGTCCTGTGGACGTGGCTCTACCGAAAATAAAATACTTCTCTGCCCTGGAGAGAACTTGTAAGTAATCTGTGGTTGATTCTTAAACCAGAAAAGATCTAACTCGTGATCCATCATTATTCTGTACTGAGTCAGAATATCTCTACCCATTACCGCAGACATTATAATGTCCTTCTCTACTCTGTACACATGAGAAACCTCTACTTTACCAAAAAATAATGTAAGGAACGCAGTTCCAACTGTTTGCATAGGAGTACCATTTGCACATGTCATTGTCACCTCGGGTTTCCGATAGTCTATTTCTAACTTAAGCTCGCGTGCTAACTTTAATGAAATGTGAGAAACTTTTGCACCGGAATCTAAAAGTACTGTGAATCTAACGTCGTTTGAGATACAAGACACCGTAGAAATATCTGGCACCTTGTTCAAAACTCTAGGAAGACAGTAATGTGATGTTAAGAATTGTGTCCTCTGCCTCTGCCGCGATAGTTTAAAGACTGGTTGAAAGAACCACCTCGTATTTGCTGTTGGAAATTATTACCACTGCGTGAACCTAACGGCTCAAAATTGCTAGAACCATTGTCAGGTATACTGTTATTTGTTGAAGTTGATTGTTGGTACGAAGTACCAGGTGTTGCTACCATTGCTATGTTGCTACCTTGATTTTCTGTGCACTCTCTCGCGTAATGACCTAATTTGTTACACTTGTAACACTGTGTTCGAGACTGATCGAAAGTACGTGGAAAAGTTCCATTCGGAGACGGACTGGAGTTAATTCGTGGACGGAACTGGCTACTTTGTGCGACCGATTGAATCTGTCGGTGTTGCTGAGGCATACTAACATGGTTTTGAAATGAACCACGCGAAAATGAACCTCGACCACGACCTCTGGAAAAAGTCGGTTGACGCAGAAACCTTTCTGATGAAGATGGTTTGTACGCATATAACTCTGGTAA
>JAZKBF010000062.1:2279-3881 GCA_040388745.1 Bacteroidota bacterium
TTAGGTGCGTGCGTTACCCTAATAGTTTGTACTGATGCATCAAGTTGTGTCTGCATAAAAGCATTCAACTCATTGATCTTAGTAGGATCTACACCCATAGCTGTTAAGTTTTCAGCTGTAAATTGTTGTGAAGCCGCCATTTTGAAAATTGGGCTAGCTTGTGATTGCTTGGGTTGTGTAACTTGTACTTGTGTCTGTGTTGGGTTTCTGACTGAATTCGGGTCAATGTGTAATAAATAACCCGGAATAATATCAGGACTTACTGATTTACTTCGACTTTTTCTCCTTTTTGCTGGTATCTGCAATACCTCTGAATCACTTTGAACCTCTAAATCAACTTGTTCCTCTCTATTTTTCCTCTTTCTATAACCTCTTTTAATTGGTGGTTTTGTAAGATCCACACTAACGTCTCTATTCCGAAGTGATTTTGTACTAGTAGTAGGAATTTGAGGAATAATACCACTCATCTATAACCTTGGATAATATACAGGTAATATACCATAAACTCATTTACTCGTTTTCTCAGATTTTTGTAAAATCAAGATAATTGCTTTATTTTATGCTTTATTGTGTATTTCAGGTCAGCTTTGCTTGCTACTACCAAATTTGAACGTTACCACCAATTTTCTAAAAAAGTCGGGTTCGACTAGTACAAAAAATTCATTTGCATACTCGCCAAATATAAAAAGTAGATATTTTGGAAAAAAATTATATTTACAAAGGTCAGGTAATTTTGTATTTTGATTTTTGATTATGAATATGATTTTGTTTTTGTTTTTAGGTTTTATTTAGAAAGAATGCCGAAGAAAACCAAAATTTTTACAATGAAAATGAAGATGACCCTTAACCAAAATAAAATGCTTAAAAAAATTCTTACTTTTGGAAATACACGGTACAAAAATTATCTGGAGTGAGGTAAGTGGTGAGCGACGACACTGACGACTGCTGAGCGTAATTAGATGCTCAAAATTTGAGGTAGATTGGTATGATGATGAGGATGACTTGACAGAGGCAACTTTCTCGATTGAGGACTCAGATGAAGTTTTAAAATACTTCCGGGCGCTTTTTTTCTTTATTCTTTTTAGGAGACGTGGACAGGACCCTTATCCAGCTTTTGGACAACTTTTAGGACCACAGGAGGACTTGGCAGAATTTAGAAACCTCTGCAAAGGTAACAGGTTTTTTTTCACCTATTTCAGACAAAAGGACAAAAAAATCCATAAAAATTAGTTTTTTTTTCACTAAAAATATTCCCTAGCACAGAAAAAAATTATTAAACTGCTTTCCATAATTTAAAATTGTATAAAAGCACTGAAATTAATTAATATATATTTTTTTTATAGGAACCCCTCCTTGGACTCAACGGACTAAAAAACACGGTAAACTATCAATTTTTCATTAAATTTTACCACGACATATATAATAAAAATAGCACTGTTCATTAATTAATTTTCCAGCCTTTAAAAATATTGAATCAACCTTCTTTTAATTTTTTTTTCAGGATGACAACCAAACCAGCAAAAAAATCCACTAAAAAAATTATCCTTGGACCACTGGATCTGGACACGACCACTGGAGGAGGGGATGAATGCTGACAGGCGC
>JAZKBF010000063.1:0-38733 GCA_040388745.1 Bacteroidota bacterium
TTTCGTCCCCTGGAGCCTGGTTATGGTATTACCGTGGGTAATGCTTTAAGAAGAATTTTATTGTCATCACTTGAAGGTCACGCAATCACAACAATGAAAATTGAAGGTGTTGATCATGAATTTTCTACACTTAAAGGTGTTACTGAAGATGTAACTGAGATAATCCTTAACTTAAAGCAGGTTCGTTTTAAAAAGCAAATTGAAACTACAGATTTTGAAAAAGTAACTGTTACTGTTACAGGTAAAACTCAGTTAACTGCTGGTGATATCGGTAAATTTACTTCAGGATTCCAGGTTTTGAATTCAGATCTAGTTATCTGTAATATGGAACCAAATGTAAAATTAAGAATAGAATTAACAATTGACAAAGGCCGTGGTTACGTTCCTGCAGAAGAGAACAAACCGGTTAATGCAAGTTTGGGTTTAATTCCAATCGACTCTATTTACACTCCAATCAAAAATGTTCAATACAGCATTGAAAACTTCCGTGTTGAACAAAAAACAGATTACGAGAAACTAATAATGAACATTGTTACTGATGGTTCTATTCATCCGAAAGAAGCATTGAAAGAAGCAGCTAAAATTCTTATTCATCACTTTATGTTATTCTCTGACGAGCGTATCACATTGGATACTGAAGAAAAAATGGCAACTGAAGAATTTGATGAAACATCATTACACATGCGTCAGTTATTAAAAACTAAATTAGTTGATATGGATCTTTCAGTGCGTGCATTAAATTGCTTAAAAGCTGCTGATGTTGATACTTTGGCTGATCTTGTTTCTTTCGCTAAACATGATTTATTAAAATTCCGTAACTTCGGTAAAAAATCATTAACAGAGTTAGAAGATTTAGTAGCAAACAAAGGTTTAACTTTTGGAATGAACTTAGCAAAATATAAATTAGATAAAGAGTAATTAAATAATTATAGAAATGGAGAATTAGGGAGTTGGAGAATTATAAAACTCAAATCACTAAACCTCTAAATCACCAAATCACCAAATAAAAATGAGACACGGAGATAAATTAAATAATTTAGGAAGAAAGACAGCACATCGTAAATCGATGTTGGCGAATATGGCTAGCTCACTTATCTTTCACAAGCGCATTTCTACTACTGTAGCTAAAGCTAAAGCGTTAAGATTATACGTTGAACCACTTTTAACTAAATCTAAAGATGATTCAACACATTCAAGACGTACTGTCTTTGCTTATTTAAAAAGCAAAGAAGCTGTTGATATGTTGTTTAAAGATATCGCAGTTAAAATTGCTGATCGTCCGGGTGGATACACCAGAATTTTAAAAACAGGTACTCGTTTAGGTGATAGAGCTGACATGTGCTTTATTGAGTTAGTTGATTTCAACGAAAATATGTTAGCTGCAAAAGCTCCTGTAAAAGCAAAAGCTGCAAGACGTAGTTCTAAGAAAAAACCAACTGAAGGAACTGCAAAAGCACCAAAAGCAACTTCTGAAAAAGAAGCAACTGATGAAGCAACAGATGAAACAAAAGGTGAATAATTTTTTGAATTAAGTTTTTATATTTAAAAAGGATAAAGTAATTTTGCTTTATCCTTTTTTTATGCACCTCACTCCCACCCTTCTCCTTGAGGAGATGGAGAAGAATAAAAATATTTTAACATGAAATATACAGCTAAAGCCCCAGCCATTCTACTACTTGAAGATGGAAAAGTATTTTACGGAAAAGCGGCCGGAAAAATTGGTACTGCTACAGGTGAAATTTGTTTTAATACCGGTATGACCGGTTACCAGGAAATATTTACAGATCCATCGTATTTTGGACAAATAATAGTGGCAACCAATGTACACATTGGTAACTATGGCGTAAATAATGATGAAGTAGAATCTGATTCTATAAAAATTGCCGGTTTAGTGTGTAAACAATTTAATGATTTCCATTCGAGAAAACGATCAAACGGCTCTTTAAAGGATTATTTTTTGCATGATAACATAGTTGCCATTTCAGATGTAGATACACGTGCAATCGTTCGTTATATCCGTGATAAAGGTGCTATGAACTGCATAATATCCTCCGAAATAATGGATATTGCTGTTTTGCAGGAAAAACTTTCAAAAGTACCTTCCATGATCGGTTTAGAACTATCCTCAAAAGTGAGTACTAAAGAACCTTATTTTATGGGGGATCCGGCTGCTGATTATAAAGTAGCCCTTACCGATTATGGTGTGAAGAAAAATATTATTCGTTGCTTAGTGGAACGCGGATGTTATGTTAAAGTATTTCCAATGAAAACATCGTTTGAAGAAATGATGAAATGGAACCCCGATGGTTTTTTGATCTCAAACGGACCTGGCGACCCTGGTATAATGATAGAGGAAGTGGCAACAATTAAAAAAATAATAAATTCCGCAGTCCCTACATTCGGGATTTGTTTAGGACATCAATTAATTGCGGAAGCATCAGGAATATCAACCTTTAAAATGCATAAAGGACACCGTGGCATCAACCATCCTGTGAAAAATTTAATAACCGGTAAATGTGAGATCACTTCGCAAAACCACGGTTTTGGAGTGAAAGCAGAAGATGTTGCCAAAATAAAAAATATGGAGATCACCCATGTAAACTTAAATGATAAAACCATTGAAGGTTTACGTTATACCGACAGAAATGTATTTTCTGTTCAACATCATCCAGAAGCTTGCCCAGGCCCATACGACTCCCGTTATTTGTTTGATGATTTTATAGCAATGATCGCTTCTGTTAAAAAGATGGAAAAAAAAGCTGCTGTTACTGTATAGAAGGTTATTTAATATTTAATATGTAATATTTAATATGGCTTGATCTTACGTATTACATATTACTTTTCAATGTCGGCCAGCCTTTTTGTTAGCAAAATAATCCTAAATATAAACCATGTTAAATCTATTCATTCAAGGCTTTATTACTGTTCGTTGGATTGATGTGGTGGATATATTATTGGTAGCCCTGCTTATTTATCAATTGTATTATTTGATAAAAGGAACCGTTGCTATTAATATATTCATTGGTATTTTATTGTTTTATTTATTATGGCTGGTTGTAAAAACCCTTAATATGCACCTGTTTGGAAGCATATTGGCTAAATTTATTGATGTTGGATTTATTGCTTTACTTATTGTGTTTCAACAGGAATTAAGGCGTTTTTTACTCTTTATTGGCACCAGCGATATTTTTACTAAAGGAAAATTAAGTAAAGGAATTTTTGATTTTAAATGGCAGGTAAATAAAGAACAGGTTTTGGATATCAATGCCATTGTTAAAGCTTGTAAGAATATGAGCGAAAGCAAAACCGGAGCAATTATTATTATTACAAAAAATAATGATCTGAAGTTTTATGCCAATACCGGTGATGCTATTCATGCAAAGGTTTCGGTACGGATAATTGAAAGTATTTTTTATAAAAATTCTCCATTACATGATGGAGCGGTAATAATTTCCGATAATATAATAACCGGTGCACGATGTGTATTGCCTGTTACAGAAGACTCTAATTTCCCTGCCCACTTAGGAATGCGCCACCGGGCTGCTGTAGGTATTACCGAAAATACGGATGCAATTGCAATTGTGGTTTCCGAACAAACTGGAGAAATTTCGGTTTCGAAAGAAGGGGATCTAAAACATGCCTTAACGCCTCAACGATTGAGAGAGTTGCTTGAAAAGGAATTTAGTTAAGGAATTCAAAAAAGAATTGCCACAGATCTTACAGATTAAAAATGCTCCAAAAAAGCGAAACTTAAATCTGTAAGATCTGTGGCAATTTTATTTAGTCTTACTTTTTCTCGTTTTTCTTCTTAAACTCTTCTATTAATTGCTCATCTGTTTTACCTAAATTATTGATGGCTGCTTTAGCATCATTTGCATAATTTGTGGAAGGATAGTTAGCAACAATTTCTTCGTAAATAATTTTGGCACCTGCATCATCATTCAAAAAATTATCTAATAAAAAACCCTGTAAATAAAGGCTTTCTCTAAAATATTTATAATCAGGATATTTAGTTGTGATGGCTTGGTAATGCATTAAAGCCTGCTTGTATTTTTTTGTTGCAGTTGCAATTTCACCGGCTTTAAATAAATAATCGGGAGCCAGGGAATCAGTTGGAAAAATAATCACAAAATCGGTATATGCTTTAATAGCCAGGTTTGCAGTGTTATTATTAATTTCTGTAGATTGGTGCATTTCTTTCTCCAGATTTTTTATTTGAGAAATGTATTGTTCGCGAAGTGGTTGTTCTCCATTTGCGTTTTTCTCAGCATTTTGATCCGTTCCACATGATGCAATAAAAAACATTAGGCCTACTACTAAAACTAATTTTAAGTCTTTCATATCTTTTTTAATTATTGATTTGGAGATTTATTGATTTAGAGATTTTGCTAATTTACAAAAATGCTTGAATTTAAAGTTAATACTTTTCCAAATCTCTATTTCTCTATTTATTTAATTACCTTTTTATTAACTGCTAAATTTCCTAAAACTACCTGCTCGGAAAGCGCATCTTATAACCTATCTTCACTTTACCTTTTGATATATCTGTGAGTTTCCCTTGTAATAAACGTCTGCGCAAAGGACTTATCCTATCGGTGAATAATTTACCCTCAATATGATCGAACTCATGCTGAATAACCCTTGCTGCAAGTCCTTCATAGGTTTCGTCAAAAAAGTTAAAATTTTCATCATAATACTGAATATGTATTTTAGGCTTACGCAAAACATCTTCACGGATCTTCGGAATACTCAGGCAACCTTCGTTAAAAACCCATTCTTTGCCCTCTTCCTCAATAACTTTTGCGTTAATAAATACTTTGCGAAAATTTGCTAATTGTTCACGTTCTTCCGGAGAAAATTCATCCTCATCTTCGTCATTTTCTTCCCTTTCGGTGAATGGCTTGGTTTCAATAACAAACAAACGGATGGATTTACCAATTTGTGGAGCCGCTAAGCCAACGCCAAGCGCATTGTGCATCGTTTCAAACATATTCGCAATTATATCCTGCAGCCCAGGATAATCTTTAGTGATCTCCTCTCCTACTTTGCGTAAAACTGGGTCGCCATAAGCGATAACTGGTAATATCATCTTTAAAAAAATTATGTAATATGTATTATGTAATATTTAACATGATATAAAAAATATTTCCGCTAATTACTACTATTACTTAATACTTATTTCTATTCATATAACTCTGTAAAATAATGGTAGCGCTAATTTCATCTACCAATTCTTTATTCTGTCTTGCTTTTTTCTTTAAGCCGCTATCGATCATCGTTTGAAATGCCATCTTTGAGGTAAAGCGCTCATCCATCCGTTCAACTTTTATACCCGGGAATGTACGTTTTAAATGCAGTACAAAAGGTTCAATAAAACGAGCCGAATCGGAAGGCTCATTATTCAACCGCTTTGGCTCCCCAACTACAATACATTCAACTTCTTCTTTAAGCACATAGTTTTTCAAAAATTCAATCAAATCCTTTGAATGAATGGTTGTAAGTCCTGTGGCAATAATTTGAAAAGGATCAGTAACAGCAATCCCAACACGTTTGCTTCCATAATCAATTGCCATTATACGAGCCATTGCACAAAAATAATGAAAAAGATTCAAGTATTAAATTCTAATTTCTAAATCGTAAATTCTAAACTTATACTGGGTTTTCAAATAGGTTCAGAATTAACTCCCCTAACCATTCTTTATCCTTAAAATACAATGATCCCTTAAAATCTAATTCCATACTTTTAAAATCCAATTTAGATCTTACAGATTTAGATTTTTTAGTTTAAATATTCGATACATTTGTAGGAACAAACATTTTAGAAATCAATAAACATGCAACAAATAATTGAAGCTGCCTGGGAAAACCGGGAATTATTAAAAGACGAAAAAACAAAAAACACGATACATGAAGTAATTGAAATGCTTGATAAAGGTAAGCTGCGTGTTGCGGAGCCTATCGGAAATGACTGGAAAGTAAATGAATGGATCAAAAAAGCAGTGATACTTTACTTTCCGATTCAAAAAATGCAAACTATTGAAGTTGGTATTTTCGAATATCATGATAAAATGAAGTTAAAGAGTAATTATGAAGCACTTGGTGTGCGTGTTGTTCCTAATGCTGTTGCCCGTTATGGAGCATATTTAGCAAAAGGCGTGATCATGATGCCAAGTTATGTAAATATTGGTGCTTATGTGGATAGTGGCACAATGGTGGATACATGGGCCACTGTTGGTTCTTGCGCGCAAATTGGTAAAGATGTGCATTTAAGCGGTGGTGTTGGAATTGGCGGGGTGCTGGAACCTGTTCAGGCTGCTCCCGTTATTATTGAGGATGGTTGTTTTATTGGTTCACGCTGTATAGTGGTAGAAGGTGTTAGGGTCCAAAAAGAAGCGGTACTTGGTGCTAACGTTGTACTTACTAAATCAACAAAGATCATTGATGTAACTTCTTCTGAACCGAAAGAATATAAAGGGATCGTTCCTCCCCGTTCTGTTGTGATTCCGGGTTCATACACCAAAAAATTTCCTGCTGGTGACTTTCAGGTTCCCTGTGCATTAATTATTGGGCAACGTAAAGAAAGTACTGATTTGAAAACCTCTCTTAATAATGCTTTGAGAGAGTATGATGTTGCAGTTTAATTAATGGGATTTGGGCGTTCCTTTCTTGAAAAAGAAAGGGCGGGCTTTACACTTCAATCTTTTCTAAACAGAAAAGCCTGCCCGACTGAAAGACATCAGTCGTTCGGGCGGGGATTTACGCTACAATCCCTAACGCAACATTATCAAAAGGTAAAGCTTTGATTTTTTTATTTGGGAACGAAATTTATTTTTTTGTTATGATTAGAATTAGATATTTACGATTACCATAAATATAGATTCGTAATTCGTTAAAATTCGTAATTAGAAGTATTATGAACATTGCATTTGATGCCAAGAGGGCTTTTCTGAATAATAGTGGATTGGGCAATTATGCGCGTACACTTGTTAAATCATTACACAATTATTATCCGGAAAATAAATATACGCTGTTTACAACTCATCAGCCTGATACTGATTTTCAAAAATATATTGCCACACAAAAGAATATAAGTGTTCAGGAACCTCATGGTTTTATTGATAAAGCATTACGATCCCGCTGGCGTTCTTATGGAATTACAGAACTGTTAAATGAACAACAGATCAATGTGTATCATGGCCTTAGTAATGAACTGCCATTTAATATAAAAAACTTTAAAGGAAAAAAGATCGTTACTATTCATGATCTTATTTTTTTACGCTACCCTAAATTGTACCCTTTTTTAGATAGTAAAATTTATAACAAAAAATTTCGTCATGCTTGTGATACAGCGGATGTAATAGTTGCTATCAGTGAAGAAACCAAACGCGATATAGAAAAATATTATTTTATTCCAGAAAATAAAATTCAGGTTATTTACCAAAGTTGTGATGAGGTATATTATAAACAACCTTCTACAGAGCATATCCGGGAAGTAATTGCCAAACATCAGTTGCCCGATAATTTTTTGTTATACGTTGGAACAGTAGAAGAACGCAAAAATTTATTGACCATAATAAAAGCATTAAAACAAATAAAAGATATTCCTTTAGTAGTAGTTGGAAAGAAGAAAAATTATTTCAAAACAGTGATGGAATATATCACTAAAAACAAGCTGGAGAATCGCGTTTTATTTCTTGAATATGTTACCAATGCTGACCTACCGGTAATATACAAACTGGCAACAGTTTTTATTTTCCCTTCGGTATTGGAAGGCTTTGGTATTCCGATCATTGAAGCGTTAACCAGCAAAACTCCTGTTATTACAACAAGTGGAGGATGCTTCCCTGAAGCAGGTGGGCCTGACAGTATCTATATTAATCCGGATGATGAAAATGAACTGGCAGAAAAAGTAAATTTACTTTTAAGTTCTGAAAGCGATCGTAAACAAATGTCGGAGAAAGGTTTTGAATTCGCACAAAAATTTAATCCCGAAAACATTACAAAACAATTGATTTCATTATATACCAACTAAAGACAATTTGATAATATGCAAATTTGATAATTCACAAATTAACAGATTTATTTATTTATCTTCAATTTAAAAATCGAAAAAAAACATATCAAACATGAGCAAAAACAATAAATTTAAAGGTACAGGTGTTGCAATTGTAACTCCATTTAATAAAGATAATAGTGTAGATTATAAATCGTTAAACAAGCTTGTTAATCATATTATTAAAGGTGGATGCGAATACATTGTTGTATTGGGTACAACCGGTGAATCAGTTACATTATCGAAAGATGAAAAAAAATCGGTAGTATCTCAAGTCATTGAAAGCGTTAATAAGCGTGTGCCTATAGTTCTTGGTTTAGGCGGGCATGATACGCTGGAAATAGTAAACAGTATTAAAACCACTGATTTTAATGGTATCGATGCTATTCTTTCGGTATCACCTGCTTATAACAAGCCTAATCAACGCGGTATCTATCAGCATTATAAAGCTATTGCTGAAGCTTGTCCTGTTCCTATCATATTATATAACGTTCCGGGCCGCACCTGCTCAAATATGACAGCTGAAACAACTATTAAATTAGCAAATGATTTTAAAAACATTATTGCTATTAAAGAGGCGTCCGGTAATTTAGAGCAGTGCATGAAGATCATCAAATACAAACCAAAAGATTTTTTAGTGATCTCGGGTGATGATATGCTTTCTTTACCAATGATAGCAAGCGGTGCTGATGGTGTAATTTCAGTTATAGCAAATGCATTCCCTAAAGATTTCTCGGAAATGACACGCCAGATCTTAGCTGGCAATGTAAAAGAAGCACAGAAATTACATTATAAATTAACTGATATTACCGAACAATTATTTGCAGATGGAAATCCTGCTGGAATTAAAGCTGTGTTGGAGCTATTTGGTATTTGTAATGCAACTCTTCGTTTGCCTTTGGTAAAGGTAAATAAGGTTACCCAAAATGCTTTGGAGGTATTGGTAAAGGCTTATAAATAATCCTTGGAGCGAAAAGGAGCTTCTTCCTTTAAATGTCATGATGAGGGGAGTTGAAGCATCTTGTTAATCAAGTAACAAGATTTTTCAACTCCGCTCGAAATGACAGACAGAAAGGCTTTTGAGAAGCCCACTGAATTTAATAATTTACCAAACTAATTATATTTTCAGAATATTGGCTTAATCTTTCTTTACCTTTCAAAAATTCTAATTCTACTACAAAGGCAAAACCAGCAACTGTACCATTCTGCATTTGAATTAATTTAGCAGCAGCTTCTGCTGTACCACCTGTAGCAAGCAAATCATCGTGTATCATTACATTCCAACCCGGCTTAATTTCATCCACCTGCATCTCCACTTTAGCACTACCATACTCCAGATCATATTCGTATGAAATAGTTTTATAAGGCAATTTCCCTGCTTTACGAACCAATACAAAAGGGATGTTTAATTTGTTTGCAAGCGCAAAACCAAATAAAAATCCACGACTCTCCACACCCACAATGGCATGAATGTTTTTATCTGCGCAATACTTTGAGAATTCATCCACAATTTCGTCACAAAGTTTAGGATTGTGTAATATAGGAGTGATATCTTTAAAAAGTATGCCCGGCTTAGGGAAATCAGGCACATCACGAATTCCGCTTTTCAATTTTTGTTCTAACATAGTATTTGTATTATAAAATAAATTTATTTTTATTTTCTTCAGCTAAATGCTTCAGCAGTTTTCATTATAAAGATAACAGAAAATGGGGAGATTTGTGTTTTCGAATTACTTATTCAAGAATTAAATAGGGTGAAATTTTACGATATGTTTCGTCATCTACCAAATCTGTTTTTTTAATTTCTTCAAGCGTCTTGTATTTACCATGATTGGTTCGATAGTTAAAGATGCCATTTGCCGCATTCCAACTGATATATGGATGTTTTAATTCCTCTGCGGAACAGGTATTTATATTTATTTTTTTAACTTGTGATACATCCAGGATTATATATTTTTCTATTTCTTCGAATTTATCGAAATCAAATTTCCACATTTCCATTAATTGAACTTTAGCAACAAAACCACCAAGTGAATTTCGGTATTTAATAATTGTTTTCGCATAAAAAGAACCGATACCTTTTATATGGGTCAGTTGAGTGGAATCCGCTGAATTAAGCTCCACAATTATAAATGAAGTTTTTGGATTTTTGATTGGAGATTTTACTGTCTCAAACTCTTTGAAAACTTTCTTTGCAATCGGGATTTGAATATAGGGCTCCAGGGATAAATATTGCTTCTCCGAGATACAATACATTTTTTTTACATCTTCTTTGTATCTGAATTTCCCACCTTTTGCTTCATAATTTTTTATCGTTTGAATTTGTTTCTCGGCCAAACCTAAACGCTGCCAATCAGTATCTGATAAACTATTCGGATTAAAAGTAAAATGTTCAGGCGGTTTACTAAGAGGACTATCCGGTGTTTTCGTTTCCCGAGATTCCTCATTCAAATGGGTATATTTATTCTGACTTTCGCTCTTTAATGAATCATTGATCTGTTTTACCGATGCATTAAACTGTTCAATTTCTCTTTCAAATTTAGTAAAATCAACTTTTACAGGTTCAACAAATTTATCCGAAATATTTAAATAAATGATCAATAGGGTAATGATGGATAACAGCACAAATAGCCCGTTTCGTTCACGTTTATTGAATGTTAAATAATCACGAATGAATTGTTTCATTTGGTTATGAATAACGTTCTTCTACTTCGCTCAAGGTGACACGAAATTTATGAATCTAAAAACTTTGGTATCAGCAATTATTCAGACCTGACGGATTTTAAAAACCGGTGAGGTCTGTCTTCATTAATATTGGTTAAAATTTAACATTTTACAAATTTGAATCAGGCGATTTTTTTTGAGTTAAATAATATACAGGAATCCCAAGCAATACAATCAACAAACCAAATCCTGTATTTTTAGTATCATAAATTAATAAATCGATACAAATAGCGGTTGTAACTATAATATACAATGCGGGAATAACAGGATAACCAAAGGCTTTGTAAGGGCGTTCGGTATCAGGTTCTTTCTTACGGAGAATAAAAACTCCCGCAATAGTTAATATATAAAAGAGCAATGAAGCAAAAGTAGCGTAGGTTAATAAGTCGTTATACTTACCTGACAAACATAATACACAAGCCCAAACACATTGAAACCACAATGCTTTTGCAGGGACCTGATTTTTATTTAATGTTTCTGCTTTCTTAAAAAACAATCCATCTTTAGCCATTGCATAAAACAAACGGGAACCTGCCAAAACAATACCATTATTACATCCAAATGTTGAAACCATAATTAAAGCAGCCATAATGTAAACTCCAGTATTTCCAAAAATTACAGATGCAGCAGCAGCCCCTACCCTATCATTACTGGGAAACATGATGCCTTGTCCTAATACGTCAGTGGCTGTCGGGCTTCCTTTCATTGGTAACAAAGCCAAATAAGCAATATTGGCTAAAATATAAATAATGGTTACTATAAAAGTTCCTAAAAATAAACTACGGGGAATATTTTTTTTCGGGTCTTTAATCTCACCCGCTATAAATGTTACATTATTCCAGGCATCACTCGAAAATAATGAATTGATAATGGTAGCCCCCATCGCACCCATTAAAGCGAAACCAACTAATGGAACAACATTTACAACGCCATCAGTAATAGTGGTTTTACTCGCGCTCCACATATCATGAAAATTTTGGGCTATTGTATCTCCTTTTAATCCAACGGCCAAACCTAATATTATCAAGGCAAACAAAGCAAATAACTTTGCCGATGTAAATATCAATTGAATGGTCTTTCCGCTTTGTACTCCCCTGCTATTAATATAGGAAAGCAATACAATACTTGCCATGGCAAGGATCTGGGCGTAAGTAATTTGAAATGCTTTACTGATCGGAAATAAGACATTATTCAGTTCAGGAAAAAACACGGATGAATATTTTGCAAATGCCACAGCAACGGCAGCTATTACACCGGTTTGAATAACTGTAAATACGGTCCAGCCATAAAGAAAGGAGATCATTCTTCCATAAGCACATTGCAGATACACATATTGGCCACCTGCATTGGGCATCATACCGGCAAGTTCGCCATAACTTAATGCAGCAGATACAGTAATTAATCCTGTAATAAGCCAAAGCACGAGCATCCAACCTGCTGAACCTACATCACGCGACATAGAAGCCGTTACAATAAAAATCCCTGAACCAATCATTGAACCGGCAACAATACTGGTAGCATCAATGAGCCCCAATGAACGCTTTAATTCTGTTTTTTCTTCTGACATATTTATTTATAAATTAAAAAGGACGGAATGAACCGTCCTTTTTTAAAAATTTCACTAATTCTATTTATCTTTATCCGGATTGTTTAATTTACTGTTTTTTATACCGTAAGCAAAATAAATGATGATGCCTATAACCATCCAAATACCTAATCTCACCCAATTTGGCCAGCCTAATCCAAAGATCATTGCACCACAAACTATTATTCCTAAGATCGGAACAAGAGGTACAAAAGGTGTTTTGAATTGACGGGGAACATCCGGATTTTTCACACGCATGATCCATACTCCTGCACATACTAAAATGAAGGCAAATAAAGTTCCGATACTTGTCATATCTCCAACAATATCTCCCGGTACAAAGGCTGCGAATATCCCTACAAATCCTAAAAAGAATAAATTAGATTTATAAGGAGTTCTGTATTTAGGGTGTAGATCAGAGAACATTTTAGGTACAAGACCATCAACGCTCATTGAATAAAACACACGGGATTGGCCCATCAACATTACTAAAATAACAGAAGAAAAACCTGCCAAAATTGCAACGGTTACCAATTTAGCCAGCCAGCCATACTCAAGCATATATGTATTTATAGCGTAGGTTACAGAAGCTTCACGGCCGTTATTTCTAAAATCATCAACCGATGCAACGCCTGTTAAAACGTGTGCAAATAAAATATATAATACAGTACAAATTGCCAATGAACCTAAAATACCAATAGGCATATCACGCTTTGGATTCTTCGCTTCCTGAGCAGCTGTTGAAACAGCATCAAAACCAATGAAGGCAAAAAACACAACACCTGCAGCACCTAATATTCCCATTATTCCACCATAACTATGGTCAAGCCCTGATGAATCAGTATAAATTGTGGCTTCAGGAATATAAGGAGTATGGTTAAGTGGATTAATATATGACCAGCCAAAAAGAATGAACAATATTACGATCGCAACTTTAGTAATTACAATTATACCATTTACCCATGCTGATTCTTTTGTACCTTTTATAAGAAGGAATGAAAGTAAAATAATAATAAAGAGCGCAGGGATATTCATCATACCATGACTAGTTACAACACCGGCCGCATCTGTTATTTTTTCAAAAGGTGAATGGCACCATTCATAGGGTATATGCATATTGAAGTACTCGAGTAGCTTATTCAGGTATTCACTCCAGGCGATCCCTACAGTTGCTGCACCTAAAGCGTACTCCAGCACCAGATCCCAACCGATGATCCAGGCAACTAATTCCCCCATTGTGGCATAGGAATAAGTATAGGCACTACCTGCAATAGGTATCATAGAAGCAAACTCAGCATAACAAAGACCTGCTAAAGCACAACCAATTGCTGCAACAATAAAACCTATTGTTACAGACGGACCAGCATTATTAGCGGCTGCTGACGCTGTTCTCACAAACAAACCTGCCCCAATAATTGCTCCAATACCTAATGCAATTAAATTTCCGGCTGTAAGTGTACGTTTCAATCCCTTTTCATCATCAGAGGCTTCCACCATCAATTTATGAAGAGGTTTTTTAATGCTTATGTTTGCCATAGAATATTGATTTTTTAATTTTTGAATGAATTCCAAATATATACAAGTTTTATTTATAAATCCAAAAATATGGATTCAGTTTTACTATTTTTACCAACAAAAAACACTATTACGCAATGCATTTGATCATTATCGGCATATTTATTTTAGGGTATTTCGCTATTGCGTTTGAGAATTCAATAAAAATAAACAAATCAGCATCGGCTCTGCTAACAGGAGTTTTATGTTGGACCGTTTATATCCTGTTGGGAAGCGATAAACATCTGATATCCGAGCAGCTTACAAGCCATTTAGGTGAATTATCTGGGATCCTATTCTTTTTAATGGGCGCAATGACAATTGTTGAATTGATCGATGCACATGATGGTTTTGATATAATAACCTCAAACATTACCACCCTCAATAAACGGAAATTACTTTGGATCGTCTGCTTTATTACTTTTATTTTGTCGGCCTTGCTTGATAATTTAACCACGGCAATTGTGATGGTTTCGCTGCTGCGAAAATTAATTAATGATCGTAACGACCGTTTATTTTTTACAGGAATGGTTGTAATAGCTGCTAATGCAGGGGGAGCCTGGAGCCCAATTGGTGATGTGACCACAACCATGCTTTGGATAGGAGGACAAGTTACAGCGTCAAATATTATTATTAAACTCTTTATACCTAGTTTAGTTTGTTTAATTGTTCCACTTCTAATTGTTACAATTAAGCTTAAAGGAAGTATCACAACACCTGTTTTGGTAACGAATAAAAATCGAAAACAATTATCCAAAATTGAAAGAAATATCATTTTTTTTACCGGAATAGGCGGTTTGATTTTTGTCCCTATTTTTAAAACTATTACGCACTTACCTCCATTTATGGGGGTTTTATTTGCCCTTGGTATTCTATGGGTAGTAACTGAAACAATACATCGTGATAAGGAAGAGGAAGATAAGGATACACTATCAGTAGTTCATGCCCTACAAAAAATTGATGTTCCGAGCATTTTATTCTTTTTAGGAATATTGATTGCCATTGCAGCATTACAGTCAACAGGAGAACTGACTGCATTCGCACAACTAATGAACGAAAAAATAGGTAACCTCAATATTATTGTTCCTGCAATAGGATTATTATCAGCTATTGTAGATAATGTGCCACTTGTAGCTGCCTCAATGGGCATGTATGATCTAAGCACATACCCTACAGATTCATACATTTGGGAATTTATAGCCTATTGTGCCGGTACAGGTGGAAGCATTTTAATCATTGGTTCTGCAGCTGGTGTTGCAGCCATGGGTATGGAAAAAATTGAATTTATGTGGTATTTAAAAAAAATTGCCTGGTTAGCGGCAATTGGTTATTTTGCGGGAGCTTTATGTTATATGGTGCAGGAATATATTTTTTATTCGTGAAATTAAAATGTAATATTTGAAGGACAATGAAAAAAATTCTACTCTTATTTTGCTTCTTCTCCTTTGCCGCAATACTGTCCGGGCAAAATAAAAAAAATTTACGAATAGCTAAAATAGATTCTTCTGAAATAGTTGATATTGATAAATTTTGGAAATTTAAAAATGGCGATGATTCTACCTGGGCTTCTTCTTCGTTTGATGATAGTACGTGGGATACAGTAAACACTAATTTAAAATTTAATAAAAACGATTCTACTGTTTTCACAGGAATAGCATGGTTCAGGATTCATATTTATATAGATTCCTCTTTAAAGGATACACCATTGGCCCTATTGGTGAACCAAGATGGTGCATCACAAATTTTTCTGGACGGAAAACTTCTTCATTCGTTGGGAACTGTTTCTGCTAATGCTACCACAGAACAAAAATATAATCCAAACGAAATCCCCCTTTCTTTCAGATTTGATAATACCGGAGAGCATATCCTTGCAATAAGGTATTCGAATTTAGATTATCAAAAATATTTCGAAAAATACCATACAAATAATCCGGGCTTTACTGTTAAAATTGGCAAACAGGATGATCTAATAAAAGATAAATTTGTTATCCGGATTATTATTACTTCAATTGCAGTGGCTCTTGGAATATTCTTTTTATCGCTGGGTTTTGTACATTTATTATTTTTTCTTTTTTATAGAAAACATATAACAAATCTATACTATAGCATATTTGTTTTTTTATTCGGATCTGTTTTTTTTATTCCAACGATCAGCTTCAATTCATTTAATCCAGGGCTTTCCATAACACTCAATTATTATTTTTGGTTTTTTCTTAGCTTCTTTTTTTATGCCCTGCTTGTACTGCATTATTCCCTTTTCAAAAGGCCGGTCACAAAATATTTTTGGTTCTCTACTTTTATTTTGATCGCAGTGCTGATTTCATTGATATTCAGGAGCAATGATTTTACCGAATATGTTCTTTTTAGTTTCATTATAAGCACTGTGGTTGCCTCTTTCTTTATGGTCATCAAATCCATCCGAAAAAAAATAGACGGTGCCTGGATAATTGGAACCGGATCCCTTATTTTCTTGCTTTTTTTAGGATTTATTATCATTAAGCTCTTGTTCAATAACAACTTTTTGGTCCATTCCTTTTTCTATATAATTTTGATTTTTCTGGCACTGATAAGTATTCCAATCTCTATGTCGGTATACCTTGCGCGGCAATTCGCAATGACGAATTTCAATCTGGAGAAAAAACTTGTAGAAGTTGAAAACCTCTCAGCAAAAAGCATTGAGCAGGAAAAAGAAAAACAGAAAATTTTGGAAACACAAAAAGAAACGCTTGAAATTCAGGTGAAGGAGCGTACTTCAGAAATTGTTGAACAAAAAAAAATAATTGAAGAAAAGAACAAAGACATTACAGATAGTATCAACTACGCAAAAACCATCCAGGAGGCTATCCTTCCTTCAAATGAATTGAAAAGCAAACTTTTCCCTGATTCCTTTATACTATTTAAACCAAAAGATATTGTAAGCGGAGATTTTTTTTGGTTCACTGAAAAGAACAATAAAAAAATAATTGCAGCTTGCGATTGCACCGGACATGGAGTACCCGGGGCTTTGATGAGTATGATAGGTAACAACATTTTGAATCAAATTGTGAATGAAAAAGGAATTACCTCACCTGATGAAATCCTAAATCACCTTCATAAAGAAATCCGAAAAACATTAAATCAGGAAGAACAAAATGAGGCGAAAGACGGAATGGATATTGCCATTATTACTTTCAACGATCAAACAGAAATTGAATTTGCAGGTGCGCAAAGACCTTTGTGGATCTTAAGAAAAATTGATAATGAAGAATTAATAATTGATAAGGAAAAGCTCCACCAATTAACAGAAATAAAAGGCGACAAATGTGCTATTGGTGGTTGGCAATCCGAAACAGAACGAAAATTCACCAATCACAAAATTTTACTATCGAAAGGAGAATGTATTTATATTTTCTCTGATGGTTTTGCTGACCAGTTCAGCGATATTGACAAAAAATTAATGACATCCCGGTTCAAAAAACTTCTTACAAGCATACAGCAAAAATCAATGTCAGAACAAGGCATTTTTCTCGCTGATTTTATAGAAAAATGGAGAGGCCCACGAGAACAGATCGATGATATATTAGTGATCGGGCTACGAATTTAATTTTGGTTCAATTATTTTTCAATTTCAATGATAAAAAAAATCATTTTATTTATTTTTTTAGCTTCTTCCTATTTAGCAGTAGCTCAGGAAACCAATGTTTTTACGATCGATAGCGAAAATGCTTTTGGAGTTGAATTAGATACCTATTGGAAGTTTCACGAAGGTGATGATTCATTGTGGGCCAATACTGATTTTGATGATACAACCTGGGATACTATTAACATTGGTAGTCTTGATGATACCAATTTTAAAGGCATAGGTTGGTTTCGTTTACATTTGCAATTTGACAGCTCGCTGGCATCCTTCCCACTTGCTATTGGCTTACTGCAAGCAAGTGCTTCTGAAATATATTTTAATGGACAAAAGCTTATAAACTTTGGTACTGTAAGCTCAGATCCCAATATAGAACAAAGGTATTATCCAAATCTCATGCCTGTAGTCTTAAATATTATTCCTGGTAATGAATATGTATTGGCGATCCGTTATTCCAATCATAAATTAGGCTATAACAGGAATATAAATTATGGCAAGGGCTTTCGGGTTTTCCTATTTCCGGCTAACGAACAAATTGTGAATACCTTCAATGAAAGCGTGAATACGGATCTAAAAAGTATCTTCCCTTTTGGTTTTATTATTGCACTCGGTATCGCACACTTGTTCATCTTTCTATTTTACAGAGCGAACAAAAGTAATTTATTTTATTTTTTATTTGCTTCACTCCTCTCCTTTTATGCTTTAGCTCCTTTTTTTCAGACAAGTGTAAAAGATGCAGCGCTGTTTGATTGGTTTGATAATCTCTCCAGCGAACTGATTCCGGTGTTATTGATAAGCCTGATCATGCTGGTTTATTCTATTTTTTACGAACGGATCCCAAAAGCATTTTGGTTTTTACTGGTTATTGGTGCCATTAATTTTTTCTTTATTTTATTTCAATGGGATTACACTGACAAAATATCTTACTTTTTTATTGGCCTGACAATTATAGAAGTTATACGAGTGGTAATAATTGCGCTTGTAAATAAAAAACAAGGCTCGATGATCATTGGTATTGGTGTGGCTATTTTCATATTATTTGTTGCTGCTATAACACTGATACCTAATGATGGAAACTTTTCAGGCTATCTGCCTCAGATATTATTCACCTTCGCTATAATGAGTATCCCCGTTTCGATGTCGTTATACTTAGCTAAACAATTTGCAACTACGAATAAGATCCTCAAAAAGAAATTAAGAGAAGTAGAATCCCTTTCTGCAAAGAACCTTGAACAGGAGAAAGAAAAACAAAAAATTCTTGAAACACAAAAGGAAACACTTGAAATACAAGTTAAAGAGAGAACATCCGAAATTGTGGAGCAAAAAAAAGTAATTGAAGAAAAAAATAAAGATATCACCGACAGCATAGATTATGCAAAAACTATTCAAGATGCTATTCTTCCAACCAAAGAATTCAAACATCTCCTGTTTCCCGATTCCTTTATTCTATTTAAACCAAAAGATATTGTAAGTGGTGATTTTTATTGGTTTGCAGAAAAGGACGGAAGAAAATTAATTGCAGCCTGCGATTGCACTGGACATGGAGTACCTGGGGCATTGATGAGTATGATTGGTAACAACATTTTAAATCAGATCGTGAATGAAAAAGGAATTACTTCTCCGGATGAAATTCTGAATCATCTTCACAAAGAAATACGCAAAACATTAAAACAGGAAGAACAAAGTGAATCGAAAGATGGAATGGATATTTCTCTGATCACTTTTATCACCGATACAGAAATTGAATTTGCAGGTGCACAAAGACCTTTATGGATCATTAAAAAAATTGATTATGAAGAATTAACAATTGATAATAGGACTTCCACTAACACTTCGATTTCGCACAATACGAGCTCAGTCCAGAATAACTACCAACTAACAGAAATAAAAGGAAATAAATTTGCCATAGGTGGTGCTCAGTCGGAAGCAGAACAAAAATTTACAAGAAATAAGATATCCCTAAAGAAAGGTGATTGCGTTTACATTTTCACGGATGGATATGCAGACCAATTCAGCAGTTCAGACGAAAAGCTAATGACAAAAAGATTCAAAGAAATCCTTTTAAGCATTCAGCAAAAACAAATGAATGAACAGGAAATTTTTCTTGGAAATTTTATTGAAAAATGGAAAGATACCCACGAACAGATTGATGATATCCTTGTGATTGGAATAAGAATCTAATAGACGAAATTTCCGGAAAGGGTTAAATGAGAGAAACTTCTTGAGTCAATAAGAAGATCATTGTTTATTGCTTTTGGCATCACTCGCCTTCTGGGCGCTTGCACTCATTACTTTTGCAGTTGTACTAATTATTTTTGCAGTTTTCCCAACAAGTCCCGGGGCGTTTTTACTAACTTTTTCTGCAGTTTTTCCCACCTTACCAATTATTCGGGCGGTTGCAGAAAAGTTAATTTTTTGTGACCACCTGTTTTGACCCTTTGCTACAAAACCAATAAAAAAAACTATTATAGTAAATAGTAGTTTTTTCATCATGTTAAATTTATTAAGATTCCGAATTTAATGCAAATTACGTTTTCTACAAACATTAAATTCAATTGTTTAAAAATACTATAATTTATATATTTCAATTATCGCCCTCTCGAAATTTGGAATGCACCTGCATTAAGCGCATAAGCGGTTACTGCTCCTTCATCATTATAATAAGGTTTTAATTCAACGTCACGCCCGGTAAGTTTGCTTATTCCTGTTGTAAGTACTTGTGCGATATCCCAACCAGTAACTTTTTTTAAATTGCCACTTTTCTTTTGTGCAGCAATTGCATTTTTATCTAATAATTTTTCTTTGATTTTTTCAACTGCTAATTCAGGAATGGAAAGAAATTCAGCTGGTTTCTCTGTTCCGATTTTTTTATCAACCTTAGCAACTTCAATTGGATTATCCGCTAATTGCTCAATTCTTATAGGTTCAACCAATAAAGAATCAGTACCAATAAATGACCCTACGATCTCTTTATTAGATACCATTGATAAATTGAGAAGCGCTACAGGAGAAGTCACAATAGAATCCTGAAGATTCAACTTTATTTTCCTTGATCTTCCTTTTTTTGATACCAACGCAATGGCATTAATAGGTTGCGTTTTGATTTTTACAGCTTCATTTTTCACTAAGGCCGGACTTTCAATTAATTCTGTTTTTTTATTCTTTATAACCGGCACTTTAATAGCCAATTCAGGTTGTATTGTATTATAATTAAATAAAAAGAACAAGCCAAACAACAGTATTATAGCTGCTGCAGCCGAAATATAATAGTAAAACGAAATCACTTTATTAGATTTACGTTTTAAGTTTTCTTTATCTTCAAAAACGATAGAGCTATCAGCAATAAATTTTGTTTGTTGAAATAAAACAAATTTTTTCTCTATTTCTTTATCTTCAACTAAACGCTCATTCAATAAGTTGATCTCTCCAGAACTTAATAAACCTTCAATTGCCGAGATCAACAACTCATCGACCTCAGAAAAATTGGAGGCGGTCATAGCAGGCTTAGATCTTTTTAAACCGTTTTTATACTCAAAGACAAGGGAAGTATCAAGAGACAATTTTGTTTTTTGAAACAATTCAAGATCAACCAAAAATTGAGGATGTTGTTTTAAAAAATTATTCAATAAGGCAATTTCAGAAATATTCAACTCATTTTCTACAGCTCTTATAAAATATTCTTCTTTATTATCAAGTGTGATTTCCTTTTTCAAACTTGATTTATTTTCAAATTCAATAGAAGAAAAATCTTCAAGTGAAAAGCTTTCAAAATTTTCAAATTCCTCTTTTATTTCCGGATGTTGTTCAACAAAAAATAGCAAGTCCGCCACCTGAACAGGTGTCAGATTTCCCTCGTGATAATCTAGGAAATATGCTTCGTAGTTATTTTTGTTGATATTCATTTGATCTATCAATCCCATTTCCAAAGGAAAAAGGAATTTTAAACTTTTTAATTATTGATTTCAATTTTAACATGCTCTCAATTTATCTAATTCTTAAAAAAAGGAATTTAGAGAGCCCTTTTCACATCACATTCTCCATCGCTCCAATATAATTTTTCAAAAAACCTCTTGCCCTAAAAATATACACCTTAACCTGCGACTCATTTAATCCCGTAATTTCACCTATTTCAGAATAATTGTACCCTTCATAATCACGTAATAAAATAACAGAACGTTGTATTTCGGGTAGTTTTGTTAAAGCTTCGTTCAATATCTCTTTTAAATCGCTGTAATGATTGCTATGGCTTAAACTATGCATATTTGATTCGGACAGGTCACCTTGTTTCTTATCACGTCTGATACGATCGATCATTGTCCGGTATGCCGCAGTGAACATATAGGATTTGGCATTTGTAGATTCCACCTCAGATACCTTCAACCACATTTTTTCGTATGTATCCTGCACAATATCACGCGCTTTTTCAGAATCCTTAATATTTTTAAGGATAAACCGATACAGATTATCGGCATACAAATCAACAGTCGTATTAAATTCTTGTACTGTCATTCTAAATTAAGGCATTCTAATTGATAAAAGCAGCTTTCGTTTGTGGTATGACGGTTAGGTTACTATAAAGTTACAGCAATCTTTTAAATTTATTAAAAAATGCTACTTTAGTCCTATAAGGATAAAACCCTTTTGATAGAAATAATTATTTTTTTTACTAAAAAACCAATTAAATCAACCATTTAACCTGTATTTGCCCCATTATTTATTTCATTAGTAAAAAAACATTGTAACAAATGAATACTTATAAACGTCACACAATAAAAATGAGATTAATTTTAAATAAATACTGAAACTAATATTGTAACAAATCTATAATTGAAATCGTCATAGAATTAGAATAAAATAAAATCTAAAAAAATCACAATAAAAAATTACAGTTGTAACAAAACTACAAATACAAACGTCACATAACAAAACTGAAATCTAAAAAAATAAATTATGAAAACTGGAAACATAAAAATAAAATTAGTTGGACTTGTTTTATTATCGGGCTTCTCAATATTTACTTCCAAAGCACAGGATAAAAGGACAGTTGGTGATTTCAATGGAGTAAAAGCTGGTGATAATTTTAATATTATTCTTTCGCAAAGCGACTCAAATACTGTTAAAGTTGATGCAGATGAAAAAGCTCAATTGCAAATTAAAACCGAAGTAAAAGATGGTATATTATCAATTATTGCTACAGATAATATTAAAAGTGATAAACCTTTAGTAATAAATATTGGAATTAAATCACTGAGCAATTTGGATATAACTGGTGCAGCAGACGTAAAGTCAGGCAATCAATTAATATGTGACAAATTAACAATCGCCTCAAATGGTGCAGGTAAAATCCATTTGGATATAAAAGCAAGTGATGTTAAAACCCAAATTAGCGGGGTTGGTAATGTTATACTAATTGGAACTGCGCAAATGTTAGAAGCCTCCTTATCCGGAGCAGGTAATTTACGTGCATCGAATTTGGAAGTAGATAAAGCAAAAGTTAAAGTATCTGGTGTAGGCGATGCAAAGATAAATGTTAAACAAAATTTAGATGCAGATGTTTCTGGCGCTGGTTCTGTAATCTACAAAGGGAATCCTACCGATAGAAATATAAATATTACTGGTTTTGGATCGGTTCGTGAAAGCAGAAGTGGTAATGGAGAAGAAACTGCAACAGATACCACAAAACTTAAACTGGGGAAAAAGAAATACGTAATTATTGGTGATGGCAACGATGATGATGATGATGACGATGATAATGAAGTTCTAAGTAAAAAAGATTCTTTAAGAAATTATAACGAAGAATTCAAACACTGGAATGGTTTTGAAATAGGAGTTAATGGTTTATTGGATTACAATAATAGTTTAGATGCTCCGGAAGGTGCGCAATTCTTAGAACTGAACTATGCAAGATCAATTCATTTCGGACTAAACTTACTTGAAAAGAATTTCCATATCTATAAAAATTATGTAAACCTTGTAACCGGATTTGGCTTTGATTTTAAGCATTATGCACTAACAAACAATGTAACATTAAATTCTGATGCCACCTATCTGGATGCTTCAAATGATGCGTTAAAATACAAGAAAAACACTTTGAATGTAAGTTATATAAAAGCACCCTTAATGCTTGAGTTTAACACCGGAAAAAAATCCAATCATAATTTCCATGTCGCTGTTGGTGCACAATTCGAATACCGTATACATTCTGTATTAAAACAAAAATATGATCTGAATGATAAGCATAATAAAATAAAACAACGTGATGATTTTAACCTGGAGCCTTTCCTTTATACCGCTACTGCTCGCGTTGGCTATAATAATGTTACGCTATTTGCAAACTATGGCTTGAACAGGTTATTTAAAAAAGATAAGGGGCCGCAAGTATATCCATTCACTGCAGGAGTTAATTTCAATTTCTAAATTTGAGCAGGCTTTGCAGATAGATCCATAAGTTTCACTACTAATTGCCTTAGTAGTGAGACTTTATTTTTTTGTTTTCCATGGGATCACGGCAAACAAATTCAAAATTTTTCTCAATACATCAAAATACAATGTCAACCATAATAAGAATGACATCCCCCAAATAACACCAATATTAACCCAATAAGTGCTGTATAAGCTTCCAAACACATTTTTAGTTGGCGAAAAAAAATGGGAACGTACAAAATGATCCTTGGGGCCATCTCTATAAATGGGATCTCCGGTAGCGATCAGTTTCCCATCACTTTCAACGATCTCATCCAGATCAGAACCTGTATTTTTTAAAAGATCTTCAATTTTTGAATTTTGGTAATTACTCAGTAACTGCTGATATTCTGCTTTTTTAAAATCATTTCCCTGAAATCCACTCATCCATTCATCCTTGCTCTTAACCGCCTTTTCATATTTTTGAGAATAGTGATCCTTCACTTTCACCAGGTAATTCTTTAACTCATTAAGCATGTTTTCATCAATATTTCCTGCATCCATTTTATTAATTGAAGCAAATAATAGTTCCGGAATAGCTTTCATTTCCTGATTTACTTCATGTTTTAGAATTTCCAAATTTAAAGAAACCGCCTTTTTATTTTTAAGAGCATCCACCAGATCATTCATTTTCGAAAACCAATACACTTTTTTAAAACTGGCATTACTTATTTCTTTTTCGTAATTATAAATTTGTTTCTCATACTTATTATTCACAAACTGGTTAACAGCCAAGGCCTCGAATGCCCAGCGTGAGGTCATTATCTCGCCTGAAAATGGCACTACCGACAGGCTGGATATTTTAGGATTTAATTCTTCGAACTTCACAATCACTCCACTTAATAATATTTGTGGGATCAACAAAAAAGGAATCAAAATATAAATAGTAACTGCCGAATTAAATCCAGATGAAATATTCAAACCCAACATATTTGCAAAGCAGGAAGCGGTAAATAAAACCATCCAATAATCCAGATACATTCCTTTTATCTCTAAAATATAATTCCCTATTAAAACAAAGGTTATCGTTTGAATGGCGGAAATAAAAAACAGAATAAGTATTTTAGAAGTCAAATAACTTCCTTTACTCAAATTCAAAAACGATTCCCGCTTTAAAATTTTCCTGTCTCTGATAATTTCTTCCGCACTAACGGTAAGGCCTATGAATAAAGAAACGATCACGCACATAAAAATATATGCCGGCATATTTTTATTATCAGAAAATAAATAATTCTGATCATTCTTATAATATTTGATTAGTGTCGCTAAAATTAAGGCAAGTAGAGGCGCTTCTAAAAGATTAATAAAAAGATATTGTGTATTCGACAGCTTGGACAATACATCACGCGTAGTGAATACTTTGAATTGGTTTAAAAAATTCGGTTTTTTAAATGTGTTTTTTATAGGTTGTTTGGCAGTGTCATTTGAAACAATAGGATTAGCAGTATTTTTAGAAATATAAAATTCATTCCATTCTTTTGGAGATATTCTTCTCAATCTTGTTTGATTTCCATTCTCATCCAACACTTTTGATTCTATAATATTAAATATCTGCTCCGGATTTACATTACCGCAAGTGTTACATTCACTTTCATTCGCATTCACTTGGTTGATAAGGGTTTTAAAATAGATCACCGATTCCACAGGGTTGCCATTATAAATTGGATATCCACCAACATCAAGGATAAGGAGCTTATCAAACATCTTAAAAATTTCAGAAGAAGGCTGATGGATCACAACGAAAATAAGTTTTCCTTTAAGCGAAAGCTCCTTGAGCAGATCCATTATATTTTCCGAATCCCTTGATGAAAGGCCGGAGGTAGGCTCGTCAACAAATAGTACTGAAGGTTCCCGAATAAGCTCCAAGGCAATGTTTAATCTTTTTCGTTGTCCCCCGCTTATAGTTTTGTCAAGTGAATTACCAACTTTTAGGTCCTTCGTTTCATATAGGCCCAAATCATTGAGCATTTCAATAACCATCCGATCAATTTTCTCATCCGAATAGTCATCAAAACACAATTTAGAATTATAAAATAAATTTTGATAAACCGTAAGTTCTTCAATCAATAGATCATCTTGCGGAATATATCCAATTACACCCTCCAGTTCTTTTTTATCCTGATGAAGATCATGACCATTTACCAGAACCTCGCCTGATGAAGGCTTATTGTTACCATTTAAAATATTAAGCAGCGTGGACTTCCCTGCCCCGCTTCCCCCCATGATGCCAATCAGTTTTCCTGAATTTTCAGTAAAGTTGAGCTTATGCAATCCTATGTGTCCACTCTTGAATTTAAAATCAATATCATTTACAGCGAACACAATTTTACTTTCCGAAAGATCATTAGAGAAAGCAAATACAATATCACTATAATAAATAGGCTGAACTTTTGAACTCCGAATGGAAGAGCCTTGTGATAAAACATAAATTTTATGAGGAGTAATAATTTGTCCGTTTAAAAACAGTTCTGCATCACCATAATAGCGAATAAGATATATTCCTATACTATTAATATGTAAAACAGCCAGATCGCCTATTAAGCCCTCAGAATATAACTTTTGCGTTTTAGCCTCCAAAGAATTTTGAGAAGGCTCAGCCAATCTGTTTTTCTCATTACTGATTACAAGAAAATTTGGAGAATCTTCAATCTCGGAAATAGTATTTTTTGATGCTAAAGACAAACACTGATTAAATTCATCGTCAGGAATTTTAAAAGAGGAAGAAACAGTAAATATGAACTCCATTTCCTGCTCAGAAATGAACCCATTTGAATTTGCAAATTCAATAAGATTCAACAAAACAATAAATTTCTGTTTTTGAGTCAGTTCCTCATTGATCTGGTCACAAATAACAATTACTTTAACGGAACTAACAGCCAAACGTCTTTTTTTCTTCTCCCCCTGTGCGCCCTCATCCTGCAATTTTAAAAACCCTTCATAAATAGCAAGGTATTCGCGCACCTGCTCTTTATTAAGTTGTTGTTTCAAATAGGATTCAACTACACTTTTAGCATCAACAGTATTTTCGTCAGATTTAGCAATGATCGCAAACAGTCGCATCAATGCTTTCAGAATCTTTTCACTCATTTTTTGTTTTTGTTATCAAAATTAAATTTTCCTGAATAGGATTTTAATTTTTAAGCTGAGTTCGATTAATAAAAACAATTTGTCTAAAACCTTTTTCATTTGGGCGTTTCCCTTTCTACCTCCCCCCCTTCCCCTCTCCAAATGGAGAGGGGTGTCCAAAGGACGGGGTGAGGTACAAAGGGGCGGGCTTTCCGCTTCAATCTTTTCTAAACAGAAAAGCCTGCCCGACTGAAAGACATCAGTCGTTTGGGCGGGGATTTATGCTGCAATCCCTAACGCAGCATTTTCAATGAAAGAGAATTGCCAGCTTTTATTGTGCTTTAGCCAAACTTAACAATCGAACTAAAATTTTTAAGTTTCAATTGTTAACGCGATTTCTTGATACGAATTTAACGAATTTATATCAATAAAAATGCCCCCTTGAAAGAGGGGGCATTATATTAAAAATAATTATAAATAGAAATAGTAACTCATACTATTCATTTTCTTTACGCAACCTTCAATTTATTCAAAGTTGATTTTTTGAGTTTATCTTTAGCGTAACGCAGTGTTAGGTTCACTTCTTTTATAGTTGTATCAGAAGGGGTATCAAACATCAGATCCATCATGATAGCCTCGCAGATCGAACGTAAACCACGTGCACCTAACTTAAATTCCATTGCTTTCTCTACAATAAAATCCAACACACCTTTTTCAAATGTGATTTTTACACCATCCATTTCAAACAAATGCAAATATTGTTTTATTAACGCATTTTTAGGCTCGCTCAAAATTCTACGTAACGTATCAGCATCCAAAGGATTCAAATACGTTAATACCGGCAAACGACCTATCAATTCAGGTATTAAACCAAAACTTTTTAGATCCTGAGGCGAAACATATTGCAATAAATTATCAGTATCAATGCTAACTTTTTCTTTACTTACATTATAACCGATAGCTTGTGTTTGCAAGCGTTTGCCAATATTCCTGGTGATCCCGTCAAAAGCACCGCCACAAATAAATAATATGTTCTTCGTATTTACCTGTATCATTTTTTGTTCAGGATGTTTACGCCCACCTTGTGGTGGAACACCTACTACTGAACCTTCCAGTAATTTCAACAAACCTTGCTGAACACCTTCACCTGAAACATCACGGGTAATAGAAGGATTATCGCTTTTACGAGCAATCTTATCGATCTCATCTATAAATACAATTCCTCTTTCGGCAGCGGTAACATCAAAATCGGCAGCTTGCAAAAGACGGGATAAAATACTTTCCACATCTTCACCAACATAACCAGCTTCAGTAAGTACTGTTGCATCTGCGATACAAAAAGGAACATTAAGAACTTTTGCAATGGTGCGCGCCAACAACGTTTTACCTGTACCTGTTTCACCCACCATTATTACATTTGATTTATCGATCTCCACTTCATCTTTCTGAGATGTTTTTGACTGACTTTTTATCAAACGTTTGTAATGGTTATAAACAGCTACTGACAAAACTTTTTTCGCTTCATCCTGCCCGATCACATATTCATCCAAATGCTTCTTGATCTCCATTGGCTTAAGGAGATGCAACGCATTAAAGATGGAAGCACCCGAATTCTGGCTCGCTTCATCACGCACTATTGTTTGAGCCTGAGTAACGCAGTGATTACAAATATGCCCGGTGATACCCGCAATGAGTACTTCCGTTTCTTGTTTCTTGCGTCCACAGAACGAACATTTTATTTCTTTTTCTTCTTTTGCCATACCTTAATTGTTGAATTGGAGATTTAGAGATTTGGTGATTTTAATTCTCCAACTCTCTAAATCTCTAATTCCCTAATTTTTTTATTTCGATTTCGCTAAAACTTCATCCACCATGCCGTATGTCTTAGCTTCTTCAGCTGTCATCCAACAATCGCGGTCACTATCAGCCCAAACTTTTTCATATGTTTGTCCGCTGTGTTTAGCAATAATATCGTACAATTCTTTTTTCAATTTTTGAATTTCACGAGCTGTGATCTCGATGTCAGAAGCTTGTCCTTCAGCACCACCCATTGGCTGGTGAATCATCACACGTGAGTGTTTTAATGCAGCACGTTTACCTTTTGTACCTGCACACATAAGAACTGCACCCATTGATGCCGCCATACCTGTACAAATAGTTGCTACATCAGGTGTAATGTATTGCATGGTATCATAAATACCTAAACCTGCATACACAGAACCTCCCGGGCTATTCAAATAGATCTGGATGTCTTTTTTAGCATCCACCGATTGTAAGAATAAAAGCTGAGCCTGAATGATGTTAGCTACCTGGTCGTCAATTCCTGTTCCAAGGAAAATAACGCGATCCATCATCAAACGGGAAAACACGTCCATTTGGGTTACATTTAACTGACGCTCTTCGATGATATAAGGCGTTACATTACTAACGTTGTGTCTGCTGTAAGAGTCAAACGTAGTTCCGCTGATACCACGGTGCTTTACAGCGTATTTTCTGAATTCATTGTTATCAAACATATTTTTTTTATTTTAAATTTAAAAGTGATTTATATTTCAAATGTTATTTACTGATTGCAAAAATTAAACCTCAATAAATTTAATGTCTTTTTGGCATAAAAATTTATTACGATTTAAAATCGTCTCTATGCGTTTTTAAAAAAATCATCATAAGAAAGTTCCTGGTTCTCCAATGTAAATTTGGATTTGAACAAAGCCATTACTTTTTCTCCGTACAATTTTTCGTATATTTTTTTTGCTTCATCCTTATTTGATAATACCCTTTGAGTGGTTGCATTCAACGCCTCTGGATCCATTGGAGTTGGGTCATATTTACCAAATTGCTCAATGATCATTTGTTTGGTAGATTCTATAACTTCTTCATTGGTTACCTGTATATTATTATCCTTAATGATCTTGTTTTCGATCAAGGACCATTTTAATCCTTTTGAATAGCCATCAAACTCAGTTTCCACTTGTTCTGGTGTTACCGGCTTTTCATTTACCGCAACGATCCAGCGTTTCAAAAATTCGGTAGGTAAATTAAAATTGATCTTGTTCATCAAATATTCAACTACATCATTGTAGAATTTGCGTTCACTGTCATTAATGAACATTCCCGTCAATTCGTCCTTAATCTTCGCTTTAAATTCTTCTGCACTGCTGATAGTTCCTTCGCCATAAATTTTATCGAATAACTCCTGATTAACATCAGAACCCGCTAAACGACTGATATTTTTTACTGTGAACTGGATCTTTGATGTTATTTTTTCGGCAGCATCTTTTTCAATCCCTAACATGGTTGCGATATCAACCGGGTTATCAGCTAATTTTTGCGCATCCAAAACTACTTTATCATCTTTCTTTAAACCGATCAATGCTTTTTTGGTTGCTTCATCTTTTACTCTATCAAGAAAAATAGACGAAGTTTTGAAAATACCTCCTGCCAAAATTTCTCCATTTGCATCCAATTCCACAAAATCACCATTCAAAAGATCGCTTTCGCTTGAAATATCAACATTCTCTACCTTTCCATAACGTTTAGAAATATCAGAGATGTATTTGTTTATCAACTCCTCATCAATTTTCACAGTTTTATAAGTGAATTTATCATTCGCTGAAAGCTCAACATTGAATTTTGGAGCAAGTCCCATTTCATATAAAAATTCAAAGTCTTTTTGGTTATCCCAATCAATATGGCTACCTAATTTTGGTAAAGGGTTGCCCAATACTTCAATTTTATTTTCATTTAAATAGGTGTATAACGAATCATTTAAAAGCTTGTTGACCGCTTCAACTAATACCGATCTACCATACATTTTTTTTATCACTCCGGAAGGAACTTTCCCGGGACGAAATCCTGGTACAGATGCTTTTTTCTGATGCGCTTTTAAGGCACTCTCAACTTTAGGTAAATAATCTTCAGCCGAAACTTTCACTCTAAGTACGGCATTTAATTCATCAACATTTTCTTGAGTAATATTCATTTTGCGAAATTTTTAATTTGGTAATTATTTATTACTTTTTAAAGGAATACAAAAGTACAAAAAGATTAGGATTTAATTGTACTTAAATGCAGGTCAGGGGCAGATTTTTTTGCCAAAAAAAGATAAGAATACTTAACCTTTGATTTGGAAAATGAAATATATTAATATAAACTCTTTCATTGGGATTTGCGTTAGGGATTGCAGCGTAAATCCCCGCCCGAACGACTGATGTATTTCAGTCGGGCAGGCTTTTTTTTTAGAAAAGATTGAAGCGGAAAGCCTGCCTCTTTCTTTTTAGAAAGGGAACGCCCAAATAAAATTTTGGGTATTATTTAACTCAGGGGGGGTATCTACTGGAATCTCGTAAAGAAGAAAAGACCCTAAAACGAAAAAAGCCCCGATCTTAATAGAACGGGACTTTTCTGGTAAATTATAACTGAATATAATTATGCTAATTTTACATTTACAGCATTTAAACCTTTTTTACCTTCTTGTACTTCGAAAACTACCTCGTCATTTTGACGGATTTCTTCTTTCAAGCCAGACACGTGTACAAAAAATTCTTCTCCAGAATCATTTGCCTTAATGAATCCAAATCCTTTTGTTTCATTAAAAAACTTTACAGTTCCATTTTTCATTTTAATAATAATTGTTTTGATTAATAATACTGCAAAGATAAACTAAAAAAATGAAATGAGCTGCAATTCTTACTATTTATTCGCTAAATTAATGCAAAATTTGTTAAAATGCCTATAAACAGGACTTGTTCTGAAACGACAAAAAAACACTTTTTATTTAATTTCATTCAAAATTTCGGCAATTTTTGGTCATTTTTGATCTTTTTTTTCAAAAAATCACTTACCTCCACCTAATTCTTTCAATGCTATTTGTGCTGGCTCAAACTTCGGGTCAATATCCAAACAAGCCTGAAAATCTGTTGCTGCATGCTTAACATCACCTTTAGTTTGATAACAAACGCCACGCCCGTAATAAGCTTGTACATACTTTGGATCAATATGTATGGCTTCCGTAAAATGACTTATTGCAAGATCATATTTTTTAAAATTCACCAAATGTATTACCCCAATATTATAATGGGCATTTTTACTACTTGGATCAATTTGTATCAGATTAGTATAGGTTTCTAATGCATTGGTCCATTCTCCCATATCCTGGTAGCATTTCCCTAAATTATACCAGGCCTCTATACTATTAGGATCTATTCGAATGGCATTTTTATAATACTGTATCGCCAATGGATTTTTTTGCGCTGCACATAATATTCCTAATTGTATATAGGCATTATAATATTGCTGATCCTGCTCCACAGCCGTTTGCATACTCGAAATAGCTTTGGCAGTATCTTTCAGTTCCTTATAATTCATACCTTTCATGAAATATGCCTTTGCATTATACTGATCCACCTTCAAGGCCATATTAATGTACTTCATTGATTGCTCATTTTTACGAACATACAAATACAACTCAGCTAATTTGAGCATTGCATCCACATTTTTATTATCAAGACTGATACACTTTTCTAAAGCTATTTTTGCATTTCCGGTTTTGTTGGTTACAAAATAAAGATCCGAAAGCGTACTATAATATTCTGCTTTTGAACTGTCAATTTTCATTGCCTTTGTTATATCACCAAAGCTTTCATTATATTTTTTTTTATCAAAATAATACTTAGCGCGCTTATGGTATAGATCAGCATTATCAGGTTGTTCAAGCAATTGAGCATCCAATTGTTTCAACTCTTCAGAAACATTTTGAGAAGTGGAATCAGCATTTTTTGTTTCGGATATGGTGTTATCTCTTCCACAAGAAGTTAGTATGGTTATACCCATCAACACTGAGGATAACAAATAAAAAAAGGATCTGATTTTCATAAAACAAAAGTAAATAAAAAATGTCATCTCTTTTTGCAATGTATTAGATACATTACATTTGAGATGACATTATAAAATATTAATCTAGAGAATTCTCCCTCCCTTCTCCCCTCTCCAATGGAGAGTGATCGGAGCTGAGGTTAATTTGCTTTAGCAGCCACTAATTCAAGTGCAGCTTCAGTTCCACTGTTTAATGCTTCTCTGATCTTGAATTCAATTTCTTCCGTTAAATCAGGATTATCATTAAATAATGATTTCACAGAATCACGTCCCTGACCTAATTTAGTCTCACCATAACTGAACCATGAACCGCTTTTTTTGATAATATTATTTTCTACACCCAAGTCAACGATCTCGCCTACTTTAGAGATTCCTTCGCCATACATGATGTCAAATTCCGCTTGACGGAAAGGAGGAGCTACTTTGTTTTTAACAACTTTAACACGTGTACGGTTACCAACTACTGCATCACCATCTTTAATTTGTCCGATCCTGCGAATATCCAAACGTACAGAAGCATAGAATTTTAGGGCGTTACCACCTGTTGTAGTTTCAGGATTACCGAACATTACACCGATCTTTTCACGTAATTGATTGATAAAAATGCAGCAACATCCTGTTTTGCTAATAGTTCCTGTTAATTTACGCAATGCCTGAGACATTAAACGAGCATGCAAACCCATTTTTGAATCGCCCATTTCGCCTTCGATCTCACTTTTAGGAACCAATGCTGCCACGGAGTCAATTACAATAATATCAATTGCTCCAGAACGGATCAAGTTTTCAGCAATTTCCAATGCTTGCTCACCATTATCCGGCTGAGAAATTAAAAGATTTTCGGTATCCACGCCTAATTTTTCAGCATAAGTACGGTCAAATGCATGCTCCGCATCAATAAAAGCAGCTATACCACCAGCTTTTTGCACTTCAGCAATAGCATGTAAGGTTAATGTTGTTTTACCGGATGATTCTGGTCCATAAATTTCAATTACTCTTCCTTTTGGTAAACCGCCAATACCTAAAGCAATATCCAATGATAATGAACCTGTAGGAATTACTTCTACGTTTTCAGCTGGTTTATCTCCCATTTTCATGATGGAACCTTTACCGTATGTTTTCTCTAATTTATCAAGAGTAAGTTGCAAGGCTTTTAATTTTTCCTTGTTTACCTCTTTTGCTTTATCAGCAACTTTAGTCCCTTTTGCTTCTTTGGTTTCTTTGCTCATTTTATTTGTGGATTTAGTGATTTTTTGAGTTATTTCTATAATTGTTATTTATTATTGATTCAATATCTGCTCCGTATGATTTTTAGTATTAACCTTCGAGATCACTTTTTCAATCTTCCCTTTTTCATCGATCACAAAAGTGGTACGAACAATTCCATCATACACTTTACCCATAAACTTCTTTTCGCCCCATACATCGTAAGCTTCAATTATTTTCCTATCAACGTCAGCTATTAATGGGAATGGTAATTTGTATTTATCCACGAATTTTTTATGTTTTTTTTCGTCATCAGCACTTATTCCAACTATTGCATATCCTTCCTTTTTCAATCCTGCATAATTATCACGCAGGTTGCAGGCTTCAGCAGTACATCCTGGAGTATCATCTTTAGGATAAAAATAAATTACTATTTTTTTACCCTTAAAATCCTTTAAAGCGATCACATTACCATCCTGATCTATTCCTTTAAAATCAGGAGCTTTATCACCTTCTTTTAAACTTGTACTATAATTTGCCATCCAAAATTTAATTCAAAAATAAACGATTAAAAATTAAATAAAAATCTGTTTTCTTACTTTTTATCAACAAATCCGGGCAAAAAAAAGGACCTTTTTTTCCTTAATTTAGGTTAGAATTCAAATTCATACTGCCAAAGAACTGTTTATTAATTTTGTAATATTCTCCACACTTCCCAAATCTCCATAACATCTGATTTTTCTATGTGTTTCATCCGATATTTTTGATTTTTTGAGATCAGGTAAATAATTTTTTCATCCTCATCAAAACTTATATTTTTGCATTGAAGACCATTTACTGTAACAACTATATAAGCCTTGTTATCTTTAATTTCGGAAGTACTGATTTTAATACCAACTACAGTTGCTCCATCCGGTATTTCAGGTTCCATCGAATCTCCTTCAATGTCAAAAGCACGCGCAATACCATAAGGTTGAAATGGTATTTTTATTTTTTCCAATTCCCGGATATAACCAAGGTCCCCAAAACTTCTTGCATAACCTGCAGCAGCAGCTAAGGGTACTTTTCCTATTTCGAATAATTTAGTATCCTCTGTTTTTTTACTTGCTTTTGAATTCTCAATATCCTGATATACCAATTCTTCCAAAGAAGTATCAAAATAAGATGCAAGTTTCATCAGCTTATGTATATCGGGTAAAGAACGGCCTTCCTCATATGCTTTATAGGAGGATTTTCCTTTTAAGAAAAGCAAGTCAGCCATTTGTTCAAGCGTGTTGCCTTTTTGTTTTCTTAGAAAAAATAAATTTTGACCGATATAGGAATGTTTTTCTTTTCTGGGCACTGCCATAATTGCTAATTTTTGGTAAAACTACAAAAAAGAACTTCAAAAGTACAAAAATTCAGAACTTTTTATTAACAATGTAATAACAAGTGGGATTTTAGTTCATTTTTAAGGAGCTTAATTCTATGATAATTTAATTAATTCTCTCATTAACGTCAAAATTTTGGCCCCGAATTACAAAATTTTAGGTAATAATTCCTGAGATTAATGGCAAACTGTTTTTAACATTTTGATCAAAAACAACAGTATGGACACACTAATTAGCTTGGTACTTGCCCTCTTTACCAAATTCTAAAATAAAAAAGACCAGAGAACGATCCCTGGTCTTATGTTTTTCTAACGTATGTTTACCTAATTAAGGCTTTTTCGAGATATTTTCACTCCAATTTGTTCTGCAATAAAAATCTTAATTGATCAAATTTTTACTTTCCGCCCATTTCCTTCATCATCGTATTTTGAAGCTCTTCTATTGTGGTAACAGTATAACCTTCTTTCGGGATTTCAAATTTACTATCCGGAATTTTTTCTTTTGAAACATTTTTTGCCGTAAGTTTCATGTCCATTCCACCCTGATTAATCGAATATTCCATAGGGAAGCCTTTTAAGCCTTTGTAAACAGGCTTAACATCATTGGTTGGGATCTCATCGGTATAATACACCTCAATTACATTTCCTTTACCTTTTTTAGCCGTTATTTCCGCTTTTTTGCATTTATAACCAGCTATCATCTTTGTTTCTTCGGTATATTTTATTGTTATTTCAGGAGCTGAATCCTCTTCCTTTTTAATATCAGGTTCGCTCATTCTTATTAAATACTTTTTCCCCATAATATCCATCAGGGAAACTATATTTTTATTTTTGTTATCCATAATAAAGGAAGAGCTTTGCATAGGCATATTCATATCCACTCTGCATTTATCCGACTTTATATAGGTAACTGTTTCGGTGCCTTTAAACATAGCTAATGCTTCGGGAGGAAACCCTGCACCTTCAAAGGATATACTGTAGGTTACACTACCTTCAAAGTTTGATTTATTTTGCGCATTAACATTTATAACGCACATTAAAAAAAGGCTCATCGCCAGCATTGTTTTTCTCATAGCAATTTTAATTGTTGGGTTGTTGGTTAGTAAGGGGAATTGTACAATTTAACAATTTTTCAGTAGGCTATGTAAGAAGGAATTTTGACAATTAAGCAATTTTGCACTAGGCAAGCAAGATTCGTTAAATTGCATAATTGCCTACTGTAAAATTGTTTAAATTGTTAAATTGTTGTTATTGCCTACTGATAAATTGCCAATTGCTTTATTGTTATCTATTGGAAATCAATAAAGAGGTCAGTCATTTCTTCTATCGATATTTGTTTATAATCGTCCGGAAGTTCGAAAGTAGTATTCTCAATTTCTTCTTTTGCTACTGATGCCGCAGTAAATTTCATTTCAAGTCCAAATTTTTTGATCTTATATTCCATCAAAACCCCATCTATCATATAATAAGGATTCGCAAAATTAGGATTTTTGATATTTAGGTCGGTAGTATAATAAACAGGATAATCGAGAGGATCGCCCCCTTTGTAATGAATAATTACTTTTTTACATTTATAACCGGCAATTATTTTAGTTTCTTTTGTAGGTATTACTTCTAAATTAAATAATTCGTTTTCTTTTTTTATTTCAGCAGCATTTTGGATCACAGAATATTTTTTGTCCATGAACCTGATCAATTGGGTAAATGTTTTTGTTTCCGGTTCCGAAATAAATGATGTGGTCAAAAGTCCCATCCCTGCGCTCATTTCGGCAGAAGATTTATTGTTTTTGAACTTGATCTTCATTTTGCTCGGAGCCATACTCGCCATTGGGCTTTCTGTATCAACAACCTCTGCATTATAGGTGATAAGACCTTCCGAAATAAAACCTTCGTCTACCGGGGTACTACAACTTGTCCATAAAACTAAATTTACAAAAGCTATAAAACTAAAAATCAATCGTTTCTTCATCGAATTTTCAAACAATATTTCTACTTAATTTTATAAAGATAAAATAAATTATTGATAATTTATATCATTCTAAAATAATAATTTAATATCCTAATGTTTTCATCATGGATTTAAAGCTTTGTTCCTTCGCAAATAAACGAGTGGTAATTTTTCCATCCTCATCTTTATCAATGATCACATGCTTGGGAGCAGGTATCAAACAGTGTTGAATTCCGCCATACCCTCCTAAGGATTCCTGGTAAGCTCCGGTATGAAAAAAACCAAGATATAAAGGTTCTTTTTGTTTTTCATTAACTATTGGCATATAAACCTGGTTCAAATGCGATTCAGCATTATAGTAATCCTCGCTGTCGCAAGTTAAACCGCCCAAATTCACACGTTGATACTCTTTTTCCCAATGATTAATTGCCAATAAGATAAATTTTTGCTTAATACCCCAGGTATCCGGTAAGGTAGTAATAAATGAACTATCGATCATATACCAAAGCTCATTATCATTTTGTTTTTTTATATCTACAATTGAGTACAATGCAGCACCACTCTCACCTACGGTAAAACTACCAAATTCCGTGAAAATATTTGGTTCATCCACTCCCCGCTCATCACATACGTTTTTAATTTTCTGAATGATCTCATCCGCCATGTATCCATAATCGTAATTGAAACCTAAGGAAGCACGTATAGGGAATCCTCCTCCAATATCCAATGAATCAAGGCTGTGACAAACTTTTTTCAGATCACAATATACGTTTATACATTTAGTCAATTCAGTCCAATAGTAGGTAGTATCTTTAATACCGGTATTGATAAAAAAATGGAGCATTTTTAACTCACATTTCGAACTGTTTTTAATATGTCCGTTATAATAATCAATAATATCAGCCTGGCGGATACCTAAACGGGATGTATAAAACTCAAACTTAGGTTCCTCATCCGTAGCAACACGTATTCCAACCTTGAATTTTTTTTTGCAAAGTTTTTCTAAGGGAGCTAATTCGTTTTTATTATCTAAAATAGGAATGGTATTTACAAAGCCATCGTTCACTAATTCACTGATATACTTTAAGTATGCAGGACGCTTATATCCATTGTTGATGATATAAGTATCTTTTGCAATTTTACCGGCAGTATACAAAGAACGAACAATAGGAACATCAAAAGCAGAAGATGTTTCCAAATGAATATCATTTTTCAAAGCTTCTTCAAGCACAAAAGAAAAATGAGAACTTTTGGTACAATAACAATATGTATATTTGCC
>JAZKBF010000064.1:0-88143 GCA_040388745.1 Bacteroidota bacterium
AAGACATTTAATTTTAACCAAGTAACCTTTTACTCAATCTGCATTTGTTTCCTTAAAAGATTTTTTGGAACGCCGTGGCGATGATTTTATTTACACTTCAGAGGGTAGCATCAATAGTATAATTCACGGCGGATTTGAATGGGTATCGGTAGATGTAAAAGAATCTGGGGGCCAGGGACATCATTTAAATCGAATTTGGAAAAAGGATTTGAATGCATGGTTAGAAGAACACGGCGCTGATATGCCTCGCTATAACAATGATTATAAAGAACAATTTTTTCAGTTAGGTGCTATAGAAAGGTCGATTGGCGAGGTTAACGTGCTTATTGATATTGATAACTGTTATTGGCGCACATCTTTTCTTCTGGGGTACATCACCCAGGAAACTTATATAAAGGGTTTAAGAAAGAAAGAATGGAAGGTTGGCAGAAACGCATGCGTTGGCTCCTGCGTGAAAAGTAAGGTTCGGGTGCCTTATGTTAAGGGTAAAAGGGATTTAAGCCGCAGGGAGCGTATTTTAGCCCCTATTGAGTATCATTACGTGCGGAATCATATCATTGGACACATATATCGATTATTTTATCAATTATTTGAAGAAATTGGAGAAAATTTCTTTATGTTTTTAACGGATTGCGTGGTTACCAACTATAAAAATAAAGCAAAGGTTGAACAATTCTTTGCAAAGCATGGTTACGAAACAAAATCAAAGCCTGTAGAATTTTTGCGCGTTGTCCGGTCATCAAAGCAAGTGTTCTGGTATGACTTTCAATCAAACGACGGTAAGGGCAAAGAAAAGTATTATATCTATGCTAACAATCAGCTTGTGGACGGCGCTACAAAATTGTCTATTTTAGAAAATAATGAGCGGTTTAATAAAAATATTACAACTGAAAATCAGTAGCTTACAATTATTTTAATTATAAAATTATATACTTGTGTAATTAGCTGTATATTTGATAAATAATTTTAAAACCTCGCAAAAATGGAAACCTTACAATCAATTTTAAAATCTTCAGGACATAATATAGATGACCTAAATAACAGGCAAAGAGCTGTTCGTAGCCTAAATCATGTGTTAAAAAACTCAAACATTAAACTTAAAATTTGTGACCCTGGAAAAGTTTGGTCTACAGCATCCGGATTTAAGTATAATGTATCTATTGGCCTATCCGGATATGGCGCAAAAGTTTGGAAAACAAACGATTTTTCAGCTTACAATTTTCTATTACTGATGGGAAAGTTTTTGCAAATAGAAGCGGTTAGAAAAATTGTTGATTCAGATACGGAAACACCATATAAATGCATGAAGTGCGAGGGAAAAGGAATTATACCACAATTTTATTATTATGCCAACGGGGTTTGTTTTGACTGTCTGGGATGTGGAAGCGTTGGTAAATTAAGTGTTAAAAATGTAAGTAATGCGGATAACAGAAAAGGCATTAGATTCGTTAATCAATTTTATATGAGCGCTAATTATATAGATAAATTTCCAAAAGGCGTTGAATATATTAAATCTGTTAATAATGTTGGACATCCAACCGCCGAGTTTGTTCTTGGAAAAAAAGATGATTTTTTTTATGTTCATCAACCAGTTTGCAAAGGAAACGGTTGGTATGAAATCCCTAGTGCAGAATTTGATAAATTTAAAAATGAATATAATTTTATGTTAAAAAAAGAAGCTATCTAATATGGAAGAAAATAATAGTACAGAAACCATGCAAATGGTTGCCGTCTTTGACGTAAGAACTGGGAAAGTTTTTGCGTTATTTGAAGATGGTGAACATGCTGTAAAATACGGTAAAAGCCTTATTGGCGAGTTTAGTGATACAAAAATTGTAAATAACATTACTTTTTATAATGGCAGAAAATAGTAAAATAGAATGGACCAATCATACCGCTAATTTATGGTGGGGTTGTACAGAGGTGCATGAGGGTTGTGATAATTGTTATGCTAAAGTTTGGGATAACAGATGGGAAGGCGCACACTGGGGCAACGATGCTCCGCGAAGGGTTATTAACTCTGTATGGAAAGATTTAGCGTGTTACCAACGAAATGCTGCCGCTGAAAACAAAATAGATTATGTGTTTGTAATGTCAATGGGTGATATAGCTGAAAAGGCCATGCGTTTAGTTGATAATAAAGGAAATGAATTACCAGGTACTACAAACGACCTTCGAAACAGATTTTTTAATGAGGTGGTTCCTAACTCACCAAACTTAATATTTTTGCTATTATCAAAACGTCCGGGTAATTTTAATAAGTATACACCTGATGCTTGGAAGAAAAATCCACCGGCAAATGTAATATTTGGTACAAGCATAGTTAATCAACCAACGACTGATACATTAATTAAACAATTACTACAGGTTCCTGGCAAACATTTTTTAAGCGTCGAACCACAATTAGATGAAATATCCTTTCGTTGGGCTAAATGGCATGATTATAATAATCCTAATAATGGCACGCCTTTTACCGAGGATGGTAAAAATTACATATACCATGACCAATACGATGGTTTAAAAGGTATTGACTGGGTTATTTGTGGCGGTGAAAGTGGCCATAAAAAGAGACCATTTAATCCGGATTGGGCAAGAAAGCTAAGGGATGAGTGTAAAGAGGCTGGTGTGCCATTCTTTATGAAACAAATTGATAAGGTACAACCTATTCCAGAAGATTTATTAATTAAACAATTTCCAAAATGTTAGAAGAACAGGTGCCAGAAGCTAAAGTTTTAGAAAAACCAATAGTGAAACTGTTGACGTTTTGGATGCGTGATAAAGATTGGGAATTAACTCCTTGTAGCAGTCTAATATCACATGGAGTATGGCAAACGTGTGCGGTTGAAATAATTGAAGGCAAAAGAGCGTACACGTTTAAATGTGCGTGGCCAATGCACAATGATTTAAAGGTTGGAGATAAAAGAAGAATGTGGGAGTCTGTAACGTTGTATTTATGTCATCAAGTCGAATTAAAACATTTTGAGAAAATTCCTATTACAATATAATTAAACTATGAACCTAGATAACCTTACCGCAGAAGAAATGCTGCTTAAGCCATTCAATGATGGCACAGACCCAAAAGATATTACAATGAATGGGGAAACAATCATTGTTCTAATGGAAAATTACGGTCGCCAGAAATGGAAACAGGCTTGTAAAGCGCAGTTAAAAGCATGTGAAGAAAAGAGTTATGATTTGCTTTATAATGATGGTGATGCCGGTTCCTGGCCTAAAAAAATTGGGAAGACTGCTATTGCTTTTTATGATGATGAACCAGATTTGGAGGATTAATAATTAACTTAAAAAAATATAAATTATGTCAACAAGAAGCACATTAAAATTCTATAGTGAATTTAATCAAGAAAATGTTATCGCTACTATTTACCAGCATTATGATGGATATATTGGTGGGGTAGGTCATGAATTAGCAGAGTGGTTAAAAAAGAAAAAAATAATCAACGGGATTTGTAATGAAACGATGCAGGATGGTTTTGCGAATGGAATGGGTTGTTTAGCTGCGCAATTTATTGCAGAACATAAAGTAAGCATTGGTGGATTTTCTTTAACCCATGAAACAAATAAACAAGAATACAACTACAGCGTTCGGTATATAAACAAACAGTTTATTATTGAAGTAGATAATATCTTTAAGGGTACGCCTGACGAACTTTTAAATTTTGTTGAAGATAATGAGGATTAATATAAAACAGTTTAAAACTACCAATAACCTTCCTTTTGAGGTTGCGGCAAGTCCCTACAGATTTCGGGATGACACACACTATCATCAAATGTTCCGGGTTGGGACATGCGAAGGTCAATGGGGATGCACAGAAAAAAGCTACTTTATTTTATCGGTGATTAATAAATCACCAGGTAATGGGCATTTAACTGATTTGTTTGAATGGTTCGAACATTCTGCTAAGCGTGATAATAAAAACCTATTGGTATTATGTCTTGCTAATGGTGGATTTAAAGAACATCTTATAAATAAAAAAGGATTTAAGCCGCATGGAGATGACCATGTTATTAAAACATTCCGAGCAGGAATAAAATGTACTGATTTTATAACACCAGAGGGTAAAAAAGGATTAATAATTGATATAAAATAAATATGAAACTAAAATACGTAACAATAACCGGTGCCGATGATAACACTGGCATCAAAGACTTATTAAACGCAAGCAAACACTATCCATTTGTTGAATGGGGGATATTATTCTCACCAAATCCTGAAAGAAAAAAGACCGATAGATATCCTTCAAAAGAGTGGTGTATTGAATTAGCTAAGGCTAGTAATACGAATAAATTAAATTTATCAGCGCATTTGTGTGGTGGCTACACTAAAGAAATGTTGGAGTTTGGCCAGTCACATCTTGTAAGGCGTGAATTAGGTAATCTTCTTAAGATTTTTAAGAGAGCTCAGTTAAACTTCAATGCATCGTCGCGCAAGGTAGATTTAGGATTGTTTTATAATTTCCTAACTGAGAATCAAATGGAGGGCCGGAACTTTATAATTCAGCATAATAAGGCAAATAAAATCGTTTTAGATTATCTTTTACAAAAGAATCACGTTGACGTTCATTTTTTATATGATAGTTCCGGAGGGCGCGGTACGATTCCGCAAACTTACCAAGGAATTGTTCCGAATTATTTAACCGGTTATTCCGGTGGTTTGTCTCCCGATAATTTAGAAGACTGTCTATTTAAAATAAAAGGTGTTGTTGCAGATTCAGAAATATGGATTGATACAGAAACAGGCGTAAGGACTGATGATAAATTAGATATGGATAAGGTTATATCATTCCTAGACAGAGCAAAAAAATTCGCATAATGAATATCGAAGTTATATTTAATGGTGGGCCTAAAACATGGAATTTATTAATTGATGGCAAGTGTCCATTAAATTCTTTTCAAAGGGGCAAGGATTATATTAAACATTACTTAAAAAAGAATTATGGTATTGATTTGTTGACCGACAAAAACATTAAGCGCAACTATATTGAATACCAAACAAAGAAGGTTGCCGCAAAAAACGGTAAAATATATTTTGTAAAAGAAAAACGTCAATTAATTTAATTATGGAAAACGGTATTATAAAATGTATTAAGTGTAATGGAGAAACCTTTGTTTTGGATAAAGAGCGCTCCGAAATAGAAATGCCTGAACAGCCTATTGTGTTTAAAATTGATGGTGTAACTACTTTAAAATATAAAAAGGTATTCTTTTGCTGTGATAAATGCGGTTGGGAAATACCTGGTGAAGTTGAAGTGGGACCTACCACAACTCTTACATTTAAATTAACACCTAAAAAATAAATTATGTCAAAAAAGGAAAAGGTAGTGGATGGCATGACAATGGGTCAGTGGATAGCAAAGGAAACTAAAAAAAGAAAAACAAGTTGGTGGGGAGAGCCTTGTTTTATAACGCCTGTTATACATCCTGAAATTTTTGGAGATGGTTTACAATTAGCGTATTTAGGAACAATTGACCAACGGCCAAATTATTGGCTTATTCGAATTGATAGTAGTATTAATTTAGAAGCAGATGATTTTGATTATGAATCTAACTTATTACAACCGTTAGAGGATTATTTTGGGAGATTTCCTGAACCGGGCTACATAGACGCTGCTGAATTTAAGAAACTTAAGAAAAATGATTCTATGGCGGTCCAAGACTATGAAAATTACAAAGATTATTCAATGGCTTGTAAATATCCAGCCTTATATTGGGGTGGTGGCCATTGGGGTAGCGTAGTAAACTTTAAATAAAATAAATTATGAAAAAAAGAAGAAAATTAGTATCAATGGTTGATTACATCTTGGCAATAGACTGGATGGGAACTGCTGAGTTTTGTAAAGAATATGGCATACAGGAGCCTTATTTTACAGGTGAGATAGAATCGTCAGCTAAACAGTTCTTAAAAGTAGATTGTGTTAAACACAGACTGTTTGTTCAACATGCTAAATTCCTGAATAAGCCACTTAATGGAGCTATGTTGAAGGGATTAGAATTTCATTGCATAGATATGTGTGGAGGTCATCCGCAATACGAATCTGGTAAATATCAAATTACAAACGATGAATATGGATTCTACTTACAACCTTATGATTCCGTTGATGGTGCTCGAATTTCAAAAGTAATGGATTTAATTGGATTAGAAGTTTACTACCATGGAGAATAAAATTGTTGGACTTAATCCTTCAACCCGACTTGCCCTGTTAGTTGGAATTGGATGTGTTGCTATTGGTTATACGGCTTATTATATCTATCGTAGGCCTTACAGGGAAATTAAAAAATATTATCACGAAGGTCGGATTGAGAAGCCGCGCAAATGGCGTAGAATATTAAAAAAGCGTAACCGTAAAAAATTAAGAAATAAATTATGAAATTAAGACTATTAAATACTATTCTAAACACTGGGTACTCCCTAACTAATTGCAGAACCTATTTAGCTGTTGGGTCATCGTTATGCCACGATTTAATTAAACTGGATATTGAAACAATGAAAATATCTTACGCCCTAGATACATGGCGAAAAGGCAGAAAGTCTGTAGACCATCGTGATGAGCTTTCCGAAATTTGGGATAAGCTGCAGGAATTAATTGATTCCGGTGAAATTTTAAATATACTGGAAGGTGAGGATACTATTGAAAATCCCATTACAGTTTACCATTATAAAAAAGGTGAAATATTAACCTGTACAACCGATAAACTAGGCTGGCCCAATATTACATCCGATGGCTATTTAATGCATGATAATACTTATTTTACCGATAAGGCGTTAGCTGTTAAAGAAGGTATTGAAGATAACGAATATATGATTAAAATGTTAAATGAAAGGTTGCAGGAAGCACAGGAAAAAATAAATAAAATTAATGCGGATATTAATATGTTCACTTCTTATTTAAATAATTTAAAACAACTGTAATGAACCTAATTATCTGGACAGAACAAGATAAATTCTATGGTTTGGATTATTCTACCAAAAAGGGGGAATATAAAGACTTTACTTTTGATATACGCTATGATTATTGTGGCGATGCTACTACAAGGCCAAAATGTGGTTGCTGTTTGCTTATTTACTTTAAAAATAAGCGAATTGAATCTAAAATGGGTGATATAGATTTACTCACCGTAATAGCAGAAAAGTACTTGGATAAATTTTTAAAAGAATATAAATTATGACAGAAGAACGATTAAAGGTATTAAAAGATAACACTTATTATGACCAAACTGGTAAGCAAATTTTAGTTGGTGATTTATTAAAAGTTTATCACTATGGTTCTGGCAATAGAACGCGCTATATGTATCATGTTGCCGTTATGGAAGAAACGGTTGATTTTCCTGTAATGGCCGTTTCTGCACACTGGACTACTAAGCCACATTGCAGAATGTATGTTTGTACAGATAAAGAAAGTCGGGTATACAAATCGGCAAAAATAATTGCAGAAAGAGATTTTGAAACAGAGCGTAAATGGATTAAAATTAAAAAATAATGAAAGGTAAGTTATTTGAAATACAACCCGAATATTGCAGAGCGCCGTTACCTCGTCTTAAAATTGAATGGAGCGATTGGTATAAGGAACGCCCCGAATTAATTGAAAGATTAGAGCGTGTTTTATTTCTTGACCCAACCGATTTATACAGAAGAGTTGGACATTTAATTGACCCTTATAAACGTATTCACGGAATTGGAATGGAGGATATGTTTCCTAAACAACATATTATTTGCGCTTGTGGCTGTGGAAAAAACGCTAAAGCGTCTGACACATTTAAAGAAGATGGAGTTACGCCAACGTGGCAAAGAAAATGGGCGTCCGATGAATGTAGTGCGTTTGCCGGGGCATGCCTTTCTATAATAAATAACACGTTTCAAGTACCGTCGAAATACATAACATTCTACTATGGAAAAAAATGTGAATGTGGTAAAGAGGGTTACGATTTAGAGCTTGACCATACCGTTGGAGTTAAACATGGCGGTGGTGGTTCTTGGTTATCTAACTACAAATGGCTTTGCAAAAATTGTCATAATTGTAAAACAAATAAAGATTTTGGACGCAAATCTCATAAAGGGATTTCAAAGGAACAAGTTAAATTAAATTTTGAATAAAAAAATTACAACCACATGAATTATCAACAAAAAGTAAACGAATGGATGCAAAAGTGTTTTGGTCCTGTAATAGCAGCTGATACAATGGAAAGAAACCACCGGTTCCTGGAAGAGTCCTTGGAATTAGTTCAATCCCTCGGATGCACCGCTTCAGAAGCTCATCAACTAGTGGATTATGTGTTTAACCGGCCAATTGGTGAAAAAGAACAGGAACTAGGTGGTGTAATGGTAACACTTGCAGCATTATCAAACGCTACCGAAATTGACATGACCAAATGCGGTGAGGTGGAATTAAAACGTATTTGGGAAAAGATGGAACAAATCAGACTAAAACAAGAAAGTAAACCTAAACATTCTCCTTTACCTTAAGACATGGAAATAATTAAAGGAAATGGATTAAAACCAACGGGTTCATTACGTTACTATATTTGTAATGTGTGTGCACGAGAATCAAGATGGACTGAGGAACATGGGTACATTGAACGACCAGTTAAGTTATTTGAAGAGCAGTTTATTATTTGTTCCAATGAATGCAGGAAGGTAGCTAGAGAACACTTTATTAAATGGCTTGGTAGTAAGGAAGGTTGGTCTATTAAAAAAGCTACATTAAATTTTGATGAAACAATTAAATTTTAACAATGAACCTATTCGATAATAATTCTAAGTATTCCGGCGCAGACTTCTCCGTTAACGGTAAATACCGATATAAACTTTGGCGTATATGGGATGAGACAAAACCAAAAGCCATGTGCATTGGGTTAAATCCTTCAACTGCTAATGCAGATAAGAACGATACTACAATTCGTTACCTTATTAAAATTTGTTCCGGATTGGGCTATGGTGGATTTTACATGATGAATTGTTGGCCGTTCATAAGCTCAAAACCTGAAGGCATAATGTGCCATGCAATGACTGATGACCGCAATAATGAACTTATTACCTTAACCGCTGCGCAATGCCAGGATGTTATATTCTGCTGGGGAGGATTTAAAATAATTAAAGAAAAAGGCAGAGATAAAGAACTCGCTGAAATGTTTCCCAATGCTAAATGCTTCGGTAAAAATGCCGATGGGAGTCCTTTTCATCCCTTAGCGCTTATGCCGCGTAATGGGCGTAATCCAGATAATGCAGAATTGTTTTTATATAATGAATTAATAAAATAATGTATATTTAACGTATAAATTAATAAAACAAATGGAAAAATCAGAAGTTAAAAAATGGGTTACTATTCACAAAACTCAACTTGCAAAAGCGGAAAGCGCCTTGAAAAAGGCAGTTACTCCTTCAGAAATAAAAAAAGCGGTAGGTGATATCAAATACTTAAAAAAAGCATTAAAAAATGCTGAAGACCTATTGTAAATGAGCGATATCATTAAAAAAATAAATGGGTTGTTTAAAGTTTGTACCGATATGATTAAGACTGACCCAAAGGATATCGAACAGGAAAAGATGGATAACGCCTATAATTCGGCGTTATCCGATGTTCTTAATTTATTTCAACCTGAAAATGAATGCGCTCATGATTGGTACGATGTTCCTGATAAATCGAAAGGTAATTGGTCTCTTTGTAAAAAATGTAAATGCTGGAAAATTACCGTGTCGTAATAAACAACACTGCTTCCAGTATAGCAACAGCTGTTCCCACTACTATGGCCACTATCTTACCGGCTTTTTGTTTCCGGGTTTCTTTGTTGGCAAGTTCCGTTTTTTGTTTCTCTTCCTTAATCTGCTGGTCCTTCAGTTTTTGAACTTCCTTACCATCATTAATCAACTCCGCCTGGTTAGATATAATATCCTCATTGTTCTTAGTTATAGAATCGTAAATGGTTCTCTCCATATCACACAACTGTATGACTTCAGCCTGCTCCTTCACCTTGTAGGATTGCTTAATGATAATCCTTGCCTTGGGCAACGTAAAACAAATGTTCGTGTCGCCCTTAATTAATTGTGTCGTTTGCGAATATAACGTCGAACTCATTAACCAAACTATGGCTAGTGTGAATATCAACATCCCTGTAAATCTTGTCATACTTTTTTTCTATTTTGGGTTTTACTTTGTTTATGGAATCCAGCGTGTGCTTGTAATTTACATTCTGGGATAATATCTTACTGTTAGTTTCCTTTAATACCTTCTCCTTTGCCTCGTACCGCTCTGAAATCTTCTTTATGAGTTCTTCGCTGTAAGAATAAGTAGTGGGTTTAAAAGCTATATACGCAAGAATACAACACAATAATGATAATACTATAATGGTAATAATCTTCCTGTCCATAGTTCAAATATACACAAATAATTTAATCTGAGTGTAAGCGAAGAGACATAACGACTAAAAGGAGTTGTGGATATTTGGGCGTTACCCTACAGGTCGGGCTGTTTCGGGGTGCGCTGTCGCTCCCGCGCTAACGCACCAAGCCCTTTACATCCCTAACGCAAAAAATAAAACCCAGACGTTAGAAGCATCTGGGTTTTTGGTAACAAGGAAAACTATCCGTGCTCGTCAAGTCTTGCGATACAAATATAAGGATTATTTTTACACAAACTCGTAAATTTCGTTCTTGTTGGTAATGGTCGTTATAAATGGTTCCCAGCCTTCTGGCAATTCCTTTAATTGTATCATTAAAAACTGTGCAATTGAAAAAGCTACAAATAATTTATCATCAATTTTATACTGAATCCATAAACACTGTTCGCTCTTCTGCGGAAACTTAGATGGTTTAATTCGAAAATCACATACAAGAATTTCCTTTTCCAACACGTGCCTTAAGTGGCCACGTTGGCCCGGCATTTTTGTTGGCTTTAATTTTATTCCTAACTCAGAGAATTTCTTAGGTTCTGCCATAAATTAATTTGTTTTGTAAGTTAATAGTATCCGCATGACCAAACCATCCCATATAAGAATAAATACTATTCATACATGGCCGTGAAATCAACATTCTGGCACACGCTTGCTTAATACCTTTTCTTATTCGCGTATAGTTCTCAAAAAATACATAGCCAAGAAAATCCAGTCCTGTCCATATTGGCGCCACCCTATGATTTTCCTTAACCTGCAGGTCAAGATTTATGTTTAAATATTCTTTAATATCCACCAATAATTTATGTAAGAAATTCTTACACCCGGAAAAGAATACCATGTCATCCGCATAGCGGAAATAATATCTCACTCCCATTTTCTCTTTAACCCAGTGGTCAAAATAAGCGAGATAAAAATTTGCCAGATATTGGCTCATATAATTACCAATGGGGAGGCCTTGGGAAGTGTCGATAATTCCATCCAATAAGTCCAAAAACTTTGTATCCTTAAACTTCTTTCGAAGCATTAATTTTAAAATAAAATTGTTAACACTTTGATAGAATTTTTTAATATCAATCTTCAAATAATAAGTAGTGTTGGGTTTATCTTTCAAAGCTTCCTTTACCGCATATACGGCTTTATGAATGCCTCTTCCCTTAATGCAACTGTAAGTATCGGATGTGAATGTGGATATAAATGTGGGCCTAGCTACATTCATAACCGCATGCTGCACTATCCTGTCAATGTAAGGCAGTCGATAAATTAATCGCTCCTTTGGTTCTTTGATGATAAATGTTTTGTATGATGATGTTTTATAAGTGCAGGTACTTAAAGCAAAATGTAAACTATCAATATTCTCATCCCGCTTTTTATCGTGCTTAATAATACTTTTTTGATATTGTTTGCCACGCCTTGCAATTTTATCAGCAAGAACTAAATTGTCCCTGCTGATTATTTGCTCATATAAATTACCTTGTCTTTTCATACCGGCTGAATAGCCTATGCTTTATAGGTCGCGTTCCATACTGTACCAGCGCCCGTTTGCTTAATTTAATTTTTTACCTTTAGGTAGGGTTTGTACTACCTTTCCTTTTACAGAAATATTTTTTTGCACATGTGAGCAGCGGAGCTCGTATTCGCGTTGTCGTCGTTGTAGTTCGAATTGTTGAACACGAGACCAGAACCGCCAGATAATAGTACACAACCTTTAAGAACCCTCGACCTTCCTACAGGTCGATTAATTGTTCGTCAATGTAGTGAAACTTGCTCCTTGCGTCGCGCAGATGGTGCTCGCTTAAAAAAGCGAGGCGAGCAGCGGAGCCCGTCCTCGCGTGGTCGACGTAGTAGTGCGAATGGCCGAACACGAGACCAGAACCGCCAGATTTTAAAGTATACCAATTGTACCAACGTTTATCGCCACGATTACAACGCTTCTGACCGTTATAAGCTTCCACTACGCGCATTTTTTTAATGAACGCAAGAACATTATCCAACTGGCCTTTATCAAAGCCTGGAACTTCTATTTTAATGGTTTTGTCATCACTGTCCACGCCGAGGATTTCACAAACATCATCGTAATCCGCAATGCGCTCTTCAATTGGAATCGGTTTAAACGCTTCCTTACCAAAATTTTGTTCCAGTAACTCTTTAAATTCCGGTTGTGAATTTGGATACAAACGCTTCGCTGTATCCAAATCCAATTTTAATGTTTTGCTCATAATTATACTTTTTATTTTTTGATTACAATTGAATAATACCTTCTTCAACATTCTGAAAGTTTTTGAAATATTTAGTAGACCCTTCCTCGCTTAAAAAAGCGAGGCGAGCAGCGGAGCCCGCAGTCGCGTGGTCGTCGTCGTAGGTCGAACCGTCGAACACGAGACCAGAACCGCCAGATTTTAAATAGCTCCATGGATACCAACGGCCTTCATTACGCTGGCCAATTTTACCTCCATTATAAACTTTGGCAATACGCATGCGTGAAACAATGTTTTGTAAACACTCAATGTCTTCTTTACTGAATCCATCAATTTTAATAACGTCTTTCTTTGGGTCCACTTTTAAATGTTTGTAAACATGTGGTAATGTTGTTACCGTATCGTAAATTGATTTTGGTTTTTTCTTCTCAGCCGCAGCTTTGATTTTAGCCTGAATAGCATCTGCCTTTTTCTTTGCGGTTTCCACCACCTTGTTAGCAGCGGCTAATTGCTTTTGTAAATCTGTTGTTTTCATAAATTATTTTTAAGTTAAATACTTATACCGTTCGTCAAATATAATACGTAATTACATAAATATATAATTATCGTTTGAGATAATTGTTAACTTACTGAAAATCAAATAGAATAATTTTAAATTGTTTTTATTTTCTTTAACCAGTCGTCTGGCTCAACTACTTTAATCTTAGCAAACAATTCATCGTCAGATAATACAGATTTCTTTCGCTCTAAAATATTACTAATGGCAGTAGCTACCAAATTGTTTTTCTTTTTTTTCTTCTTCTTTGATTTTTTACCAAGTGATTTAGGGTGCTGTTTTAAAAAACTATAAACATTGTCTGTAAATTCAGAATGTTTTTTTTCATTCTTTTCTTTTAAATTTAGTTTGTCAATAGCATCCTTCAGTGGATTCTCCAACTCTTTTTGTTCTGCTTTTTGCTGCAAAGCCCAACAGTCTTTTCCGAATTGTTTCTTCCATTCACAACCATGCTCATTACAACGGCCTGCCTGTCCAATATTACATCTCCTTCGCTTGGTCAAGTGCTAATTTTCTTTTTTCGTTCTTATAATTACGATTGCTTTTGCACCAAGAACATGGTCCATTGTTCTTACACTTATGGCTGTAAGCTTTAGCGCCACGTAACGGCTTACGCTTTTCTTTTCCGGATGCTATGGATTTATTCAGGCTCATTTTTGTGTTTTTGATAATATTCTGCGTGATATTTTTTTACTTTTAGAATATTATTATTTTTATAATCACTAGTTATTTTTATTCTGCAATTTTTACAATATGCGTCAGCTGTTATGTTTTTTGATAAATAAAAATTCGAAATATCTTTTTGAATTAAACATTTCGAGCATGTTTTTGTATCTGGTAATCTAATTATATTGGTTAATACAGTGTTTTTATTTCCTAAATTATTTCCTTTCCTTGGTTTTTTAATTTTAGGTTTTTGTTTTTCTATTTCTTCCTTCTCTTTACATTTTATATGAATAGATTTAAAACTAAGTTTGCCAGAAGTAAGAATGGTAGAATATAATTTATTGAAGTCGTGTTCAAACAATTTGCAATATCTACATGTTTTCATCTTATTTAACTACATGTTGCTTCTCAAATTGAGTTAATAAGGTTAAGATATTTTCTCTTCCTACAGGATTTCCACTTTGACTTGTAAATAATGGTAACTCCTGGTTGTTATCAATACAATAATCCACTAACCACTTCGCGCAATCCATACCTGTCTTTTCTTCAGGTGGTAATTCTACATCCGACATCAATTCAGGATAATTGTTTTTAAAAGCCTGAAAGTCACTCAAATCATGGTCAAAACAAATACCAGTTGGTAAACCATTCTTTGTAATCCAACCTGTAAATTCTTTATAGTCTTTAACCCAATGTACTTCGTATGTGCCTCTAACCGGGCTAAAAACTAACCAATGTTTAATGCCATCCTTCAACTCATTAGGGTCGCGATAGTCATCAAGCCAAAGCAATGTTTTTGTTTCCATAAGTTATGTCGTTTTTATTTCATGTGGAATAACTATAACTTCCACCCTATTATGAATAATAAAATGTATAATATCTTCGACGTGATAATGTCGACCTTCGTAATAAATGATTTCTCCTTTTCTTGGTAAAAATTTAAGCTCGAATTCATAGAAAGGCTTTCCTGAATTTAAACTTACCCTATCACTGTCTATTATTGCCGTAAAGCTTACGTTTTTATTCATAAATTATAATTAAATTTTGTTGTCCCTACAAATATAACAAAAAAAATCCCCGCTACTATCTTCACGGGGATTTTTTAATTAAGCTGCTAATTTAGCAGTGTTATCATTTTCAGCCTTGCCGAATAAATTGATAACTTTTGTTGATTTGTCAGTTAAGACGTTTAAAAATTCTCATTAATTACTTCTTGCATGCAATCAATACCCGGCGCCCACAGTGTTTAAAAAGAACGCCCACTCAGCTGATTAGAGCAGGGGCATTCTTTCCTCTTTTGTTTGGCTACAAAAATATGAATGGAGTCCACGACTGAATAGAAGTTATAGTGTATATGGCTGCTTAAGCTGCCTGTTAATAAAATAACCATTCGTTCAATCGTGCCAGACTAACTGGATGGTGTAGGCGATGAGAGTCGAACTCATGTCTTACATGCTCATTAACTAAATATTTTAAAGAACGGATTCTCTAATACGAATTTCCGGTTCAAATATAAATAATAATTTTGATTATAACGCAACAATTGTTGCAAAATTAACCTAACATGTCAAAAATATAATCCATCCTGGTAGGGTCATACTTCTTAACCGGTGGTTTTACCTTCGGTACCTTTGGTGTTTGATTAAACACACTGAATATTCTCTTTAATAATTTCACTTTTACCTTCTTTTTTTTTAACTTAATATTTTAAATAACAGGGTATCGTTCGCTTACAATACTTTCTACTCCAGTTCTACGCGCTTGTGGATTGGTCAATTATCCTATGCTTTAGCTTCGCATATTAGCTGTTAAACCTTCGTATTCCTAAATGTGTTTCTTTACCGAATGTTCACAGCACTCATTGTAAAGTTTCTTTTTCACCGGGTCAACGACCACACTCGCAATATGGCTATAATATAAAAAGTTTTGGGCATTCTTATATTCCGTCCTTTTCTCACCAGCACTATTCAGTAACCTGTTAGTTTCAATTGGTAGCGAAAATCGGATTCGAACCGATGATTTCCAGGGTATGAGCCTGGCGAGATAACCACTTCTCTATTTCGCAATATATCCTAATTAAAAAAGCCCTACGTATCAGGTAAGGCTTCTTTAGTTTTTAGTTAGTTTTCAACACTATATCAGCCTATTCCGGGTTTATCCGTCATCTCTAAAATATGTGTTGAAGCTTTCACTGTTTTAATTAAACTTTAAACCCTGTTAATATGGTTTACAAACATAATTAAAATAATTTAAACAACCAAATTTTATTTTATGGCGTTCGAGCGGGCTTTCAGCTATAATCTTTTTTATCAAAAAGGATGCCGCCTCAATCCCTAACGCAAGTAACTAAAAAGTAAGTTGCAATTTTGTTACTTATGCAGGTGTATCCGTTTTTTTATCAGATGTCATTGTGCTCAAAGCAGTACACACCACCCCAATAACAATCATCTTCTCGCAAAACGGCTCACTCAACCACTCCATTACAAATTGTTGCTTCGCTACCACTAACGCAGTACCAGCAGCCCCAATGCCAATCCCTAAATTTCTTATCTTCTTCCAAAATGGTGGAGTCTCTGCTTTTAAACGCTCTACTATAGAGCCAATATTTAACTTATCTGTCTTTTCCATGTTTTTATTTTTATAATAATAATTCTTTTGAATGCCTCAGTTTTATTAATTCTTTTTGCTTACGCTTATATCTTAAATCTATACTTACCCTGTGTCCCATCCCTCCAGAACCTGCTCCACCAGAACCTACTAATCCATCCATTAAACTATATACCCCATAACCTAATCTCTTATCCCATACCAACTCTTTGCCCCATGTTAAAATTAACGCGGCGCCACTACCAATTAAAGAAGATAAGCCTTCTAAATTTGTTGTTTGATATACAATCTCTCCCACCCCGACCGAAATAATACCAGAACCGTAAAAATGAGCTTTCTTGTCATCAATAATAAAATCCTGAGTGATTTTTACTTGGCTTTTGGCGTTAATAACTAATACAAAAAATAATATTTTAAAAAAATTTACCATTACCATATTGTTTTAATTAGCCATTCAATTACCAACGCAACGCCAGCACCAATCGTAGCTATTACTCCCAATTGACCTTTTTTAACCGCCTTATCGGTTTTATATGCCGTGACAAATTCAGAGAAGCCTTTTTTAAGCTCCGCCACTTCTGCTATTAATCCTTTTCTGTCCGCCTTATTATCGTTTTTTAAATAAAATAATATTTCCTGGACATCTCTCTTAAGAGAGGCTACATCTTCTTCTGCCATAGTGCGTATATTCTTGGTACATGTTTTTTAATTTTATTTTTAAAGTATTGTCTTATTTTAGGGCCATAATAAACCAGTATATATGATAAAACAAACGTCAATGCTATCATTGTAGCATCTGCCTTTGTCCATTGTGTAATGTTAAATTTAAATCTATCCACTATATCAGAAATACAAAAGCCAATTCCTACATCCAGCCAATATTTTACCCTTAACTTATACTTTTCAGATTCATTAGTATACTCAAACGTTGCAATCATATAGCAAATTATACCATATATTGCGTAACCAGAATAACGATACTTTGTAAATAACCTAACAGCTGACTTATATTGCTCGCCATCTTTGTCCAATGTTTCATCAAATGCATCCGGAATATAATATTTTAATATCCAAAAACTCAGTAAGAAAATTGAATTAGCTATTATAATTAAAAATAATTTCATTACATTGGCCTATCTGGTACAGGTCCATTTGGATTTACAGTATCATGTATGACGGTCACTGAATTATAAAATGGCCATTTGTATCCAGTTGATATTACAGTATTATTGTTTTCTGTTACCAACACATTACACGCTGTTTCTTTTTGTAATTGAGTGCTTCCTGAATCGCTGATAACATCACACGCTGATGTTATTGTGCTATTTGATAATAATGAGCCTATTCCTTTGGCTACTGCAAGCGCTTCTACTAGTGTCATTTTTTCTTTTTTTTAGTTGTTAATATAATCGGATTATTACTATGCTGGCTTCTCCTACTTGGATATTGCCTAAAGTAACATTAGCACCTCTATTCCCCCACATCTCAATAACATCATCGTTATTAGAAGTTGTGTAAATAATAGGTTGTATGTCAGCATCACCAGCGGTTTGTGTTAAAGCGGTTAATGTAGGAACATTAAAATTTGTTGAAGCATTAGAAAGGTCTGTTGCGGTATTATTAGTTCTTCGTAATTTAAAATTACAGACTGCTGCTCCTAATGTTGTTAATGAAGCGTATTCTATTTTTAAATTTGATAGAATCAAATAAGTACCAGCAGTTGTTATGGTAGCTGATGGACTACTTGTCCCAAATGTTACTTTTGCAGAAGTTGTTGTTAAATTATAAACCGTTCCTGTTGCATATCCTGAAGTTGTATTGGTAGCATTAGGTGCTGTGTTCGTTATTGTGCTTCCTGAAATAGAAATAGCTGTTCCAGAGGTATAAGTTGTTCCGGATGGCAATATGACAGTATTAATGGTATTCGAACCGCTTTTAATACTCAACGAATTACTCGTCAATGATAGACTTTGGGTCTCTGAACCAATGGGAATATAACCTAAAGCCAATGTCACCTGATTTGATGAAACCGGGATGCTATTTATTGGACTTCGTTTACCAAAACCATTATTGTCTAACCATATAATGGATGATGGTGTTCCGTCATTTTTAGTGTTTTTAAATTTAGATAAACGAAAAACGTCTGTATTTATGTTAAATACCCCTTGATTTGTAACTCCAATACTATCCTTTACATTATAAAGCAATACACTGCTCCATGACCCAGGATAATTGCAGGTTGAATCCAACGGATTATAAACTGTTGTAAACTGCGCATAATATACATTAGATATTAATGCAGTCCCAACTACTATACTTTTTTTTACTGCTGGTTTTATGATTATACTTTCCGTATATTTTACAACTGATGTAAAACTGAACATTAAAATTGAAATTATAATTGTAATGCTTTTTGCTATATATTTTTTCATGTTTTTTATTTTATATTTTAATTTCCTTCCACTACCCAATAGTATACCGGCCTTACATCTGAAGGACTTGCGCTTCTTATTGTAAAACCTACCCCCGCACTCGTAGTCACGTCTAATAGTCCCGCGTTAGCGTTTCCAACAGGGGAAATAAAAACACGGCTATTTGCAGTTATATTTGTATTAGCGACTGCTATAGTGCCAGCAACTAATGTTGCAGTTCCAACAGATGCGTTTACGCCGGTTTTTATTGTAATACCATTACCTGCAGTTGTTAATGTAATGTTTCCAGTATTTACAATGCCAGCTAGTGTAGATGGTGATGTGGCCGTTAAAGAAGTTGTTGTTAGTCCTGATGTGGTTGAATATAGAAAACCTGTTGCGTCAGTTACCCTTCCGTTAGTTGTGTTAAATGGTATTCTGCCACTTGTTAATGTTATATCAGATAATACGAAATTTTTACGAGCCGCTCCAGTTGTTATAACTATACTGGGTTGGTCAGTTAAAAATTCTATAGCTCCTGCAATTGGAGTTGTTAATAGCGCCCCACTTGTCATTACCAACGGGGCGGTACCTGCTGCGGTTGTTCCCGCCGCTAATGTTATATATGTTGGAGATAGGCGGTTAGTGGCGTAAGTAAAGGCTGCAAGGTCTGTCATCCTTCCGTTTGTTGTTGAAAAAGGAACTCTCCCAGAAGTTAATGTAATGTCGCTTAATACAAAATTCTTTCTCGCTGCACCTGTTGTAATAACAATGCTCGGCTGGTCAGTTAAAAATTCAACAGCACCAACTTCGGGAGTAGTTTGTAAAGCTCCTGAAGTAAATTTCATAGGAGCGGAAGATGTGGCTGTCGAGCCGGCCATTAAACTTAACCAAGAGGTGGGAGTTGTAGTGTTTCCCAATCTCAATCTTTGGGTAATAACAGCGCTCGTAGTCGTTACGCCCATTGATAAATTACCATTCGGTGCAAAACCTAAGCCTGTTGCATCAGAAGTTGTAAATTGAACACCATAATTTGTAGCTGTTACTGTGGTTGCTGGCATAAAAACACCAACCTCTCGCATTGCATTTTTAAATACAGCATTATTAGTTGAACCTGTCCCGTCTGAATGATAAAATGTAAAGGCTCGGAAGGCGTTGTCATACCAAAACGCGCCGTTAATTGTTGATGTATTTGGGGTAGTAAACATTCTTGATATGCCCACACTATCCATTTTAAATCTGGTCGTACCATCAGTTGCAAAATAAATACTACTGTTTGTTGTTGTTCCAATCGCTAAATCAGAAGTTGTACCTGTTAAATAAACAGCGCTTGGTTTTGCAAATATTGATGAACCAGTAAATCCCGAACTATTAATTCCAAAATTACCATAGTAAGACGTTGATGTTCCAAGATTGTTACTTAATACCAAATCGGTACTTGCCGTACTGCCACTATTTGAGTTTTGCCAAATAGATTGATAATAATTATTTGCGGAGCCTTGAAAACTTGACCAAGTATTTACATCTGTATAAGTTAACGTTCCGGTTGTAAACGGGCCCGTTTCAGTTATCCTAAACCTCTCCGTGTTATTTGTTTTAAAAATTAAAGCCTGACTATTTGTTGTTCCTAAAAAAGTAGTGCTTACTGTTGGAGAGTTACCGGCAGAACCCCAATATCTTGTGTCTAATCCACTTAACGGAAGGTCGTCTGCCATTACATACCAAATACCAGTACTTACATTATATTGCAGCATATACCCTTGGTTAACAATTTGAGTGGAAATAGTTGTACCACCACCTACTTTGTTAAAAACATCACTTCCAGACGTTCTAATTTGAACTGTATTCGTACCATTCGTTAGAACCATTTTAACACCTACTTGCGTTTTATTTGCAGGTGCTGATGGAAGGGTAATAGTGAATGAACTTAAAGTTGCGTCTAATGGAACAAACTCACCAGCCGAAACCGTATAACTCGCTATTTTTACGGGCGTAACCGTCAATGGTGTTGATGGAATTCCGTCAGTAACCTTATTCCAAAAAGACAACCATGTACTATCCCTGTATTGTTTTACTGGAACTACGCGTGGCGCCCAATAAGTGTCAACCCTGTTATCACTAACCTGGGCGTTGATTTGAGTTGCGCTGAAAACTAAAAAGCATATTAAAATTGAAATTATTCTTTTCATAATTTATGAGTTATATTGGTCTATGTAATTTGTTTGGAATATATATTTTGCACCGCGTCTTTCAATTGTTAAAAATCCAAGATATTGACCGTAAACAGGTAATGACGGCGCATTTAATTTAATGTTGTTTACCAACGGCGCAGAAGCAGCGTCTTCAACTGTCAATAAAAATCCGCCGCCTAAAATATCTTCCGGGCGTAAGGTTATTTTATTAACAGATTGGCTCGCTGTAATTATTCTAAGTGTTTCCGTTGGATTTGTAGATGATACATTTACAATAAGCTCTCCTGTATAACCCGTTAAATCCATAGTATCTGAACCAGTAAGGTCATAATCAATTGTTGTTACCGTAGGCGTACTTCCGCCGCTTGACGCATCGGAAAGAATTAGCCATTCTGTTTGCGAAGCCATTTCGCACTCCGCTGTTTCAAATGCGGTCTGCAGAACAAACGATTGGGCGCTGTTTACAGCGTTTGCACCGGATGGACGGATGGTAATGTTATTTGTAGCAGCATTACCTGTATTGTCACTAATATAAAATTTCTTTGGGCTAAAAGGCAATCCACTCCCTACAATGTTTGGTAAATATAAATCTACCGGACCATTATTTGTATCCACTAGAATAAAGTCATCACTGCCATTGATAACATATTCACTGACTCCGCTTATATACCTGGTGTTTTTTGTAGATTGTGAGTCCATTTATTAATTTTCTGTTTTATTCGTCAGCCTCTTCTCCCTCATCGGAATCGTTGCCTCCTACAATTTCTTTTACTGTAATCTCTCTTAATAAGCTCGTAGGCTTTCCATTATCCAATTTGGTAATGTATACCTTAAAATCAAATTCCTGTGTTTTTGGCTGGATAAAGAACGCAAAATCAGTATGTTTTAAATTATACTCTTCTGCCACTTCAGCCATAGCCGATTTAATAGTGTCAATTGTCGCCTGTTCCTTATCAAAAAGGCCACCAAGCATGTTCCCGAAAATATTCATAATTTATGTTTTAAACTTACACCGTAAAAATATTACTAATTATTGCTTATTTATTAACTATATTTAAACACACTTGTGTTGATTTAAACAGTTATTTTTTTACCGTTGCTGTTGGTTCTTCTTTTTTACTGGCCATACCCGCTAATAATTCTTTCAGGTTGGTTTCATAAACATAAGGAACACCAATTGTAAATACCAATAATTTTACCTTCAACTTAATATCAAACCGTATTAGTACTTTTTCAGGGTTAGTAAGAAAGTTTATAGCACTCGCTTTTAACTTAGTGGCTATCTGTTCCGGGTTAATTTGTAAGTTCACATTAATAGGACTGGTCGTATTCTTCAATAACTGTGTGCCTGTTTTATTGGTCACCTTTAATATCTCTACGTTATTGACAAATACTTTGTAATCCTGGCTAACAATATTAATAGTCAAATCACTATTATTAGTGAAGTTGAGTGATAAATCAAAATCCACTTTCTTTAACAAGAATGTTTTGAACTTCACCCCGGCAAGTTTAATAGCATAGTTCATTATCTTCGTATACTGCCAATACAGTGCCGCACCCGTTAAGGTCAACAAGGCTATACCTCCAACAATAATATGTTTCTTTTTAATTGCCATTTACTTTGTACCCTTATTAAATAAAATATTCGAACCTAACGCTATTAACAAAATACTGCCGGCACCATACCAAAAACCATCTTTCTTATGGTTCTTGTGCAGGATTAATCCGCCTGTAGCAACCAATCCCACACCTAATATTATCTTAACAGCTTTTTCCATTATTTTTTCTTGAATTTTTTATACGCAAGAAATCCTAATGCTAACAATAACAATCCTCCACCGATAGCTAAACCGGTTTTCATGTTTTTACTCATGCCTGTTGGCTCCGGAGCATCATTAATAACAGTCGTATCCACCGTTGGTGTTGCTGTAGATTGTTTTCCTAACGCTTTTGCGCTTGCCACCTGGGCCTTAGCTGCCGTAACTTTCGCTCCTGCTTTTCCTAACTTCGCTTTCGCCTTCGTTATTTTTGCAGATGCTTTAGCGTTCTTAAGATTAATTCTTGCATCCTGGCGCTTTGCTTTCATCTTTAGCTTCGTAGCACGTCTGGCTTTTAATCCTTTTAACGGGCCTCGCGCATACGACATATCTTCACCGTCACCTACAAAGCTGGATTCAAATTCGCCATTGCCAAATTCAAAATCGCTATCCGCCGTGTTAGGATTACCAAACACAGAGCTATTCTGCTTCATGATATTAAAATGTTGCAATCCATCACTGCAGTTATCAATTACATCTTCTATTTCCGGCTCAGCAAAACCGTCGCGTCTTCTTTTTACTATTAGCGTCATTATTTCTGTTTTTTAAGTGCTTTATTTAACAATACTATCCCCACTATCGTCGCTGCTAATAACAGAGCTATCTTCATGGGATTTTTTTTTACTACCTCAGTGGTTGTGTTTATATCGTTTATCGTAGAATTAATAGAGTTAGTCACACTTTGACCCAACAAACTATAATTGTACTTCTGTAAATCAGCCAATCTGTTCAGCCATCCCTTCGTATAAACACCATTCGGATTTGGTCCGGTAGGAGCCTGCGATAAAGACAATAAAAATTCTTTCTTCTGTTGCAATAAATCATCTACAGCTTGTTTTTCGCCTACTTTGCTTATAAGCTCGTTCAGTTTTGTAGAAATCTGATTAAAATCGCCCGCAACCTTAAAGCTTTTTCCTACCCAATTACCGCCTGTCCAACTTATTCCTTTCGTTGCAAGGTATTTGCTTACTCTTGGTACCCATGCATAACCTGAACCCCATTGCCAGCTAAAAATAACATTAGCAACAGCCTGACTTTTTACCGCATCCATGTTCAACTTATCCCAGTAACCACCTTTAGTTATCTTCAACCAAATGTCATCCGGCATTTTGAAGAAATTATCCTGTGTGTTAGCAAAACCATATTTATCTGCAGCACTCTTAAACGCCGCATAGGTTACACCCTTATTCGTGTGCGCAGGAGCGGTTACCTTGGTTTTAGGGTCAGTCCAATTCCATGGCGATGGATTTTTACTCGCCGTATCCGTCTTAGCATTCGCTAATCCACCCTCCCACTTTAATGTAAATGGTACTATATATTTTATATCTGCCATCTTCTGGTTTTTATTTTCTTCTCCTAATTGAACTACAATAGGCTCAGGGTTTCTAATTTCTCTGGCCATATCATGCTACATTTACTGATACTGAATTCACAATCCTGTAATTTCCCTTGTCATCCTGGTACTTAATATTATAACTACCATTCGTCAATTTGTTCGCAATGAACGCCTTGCCAAGCTTCATTCCCTTAATCATTTTACCTACGGGTTTTAATGTCGTATCGTAAATAGTTCCCGCATCATTCTTAGCAATCAACATTTTACCATTAACTGCTGTAGGGCCTTTCTTAAAGGCCTCGTCAGCACTTATTTCATTCGTTGGTGTTGCCGTTGCAGGTTTTGTCGGTTGTGAATTAGTTTGCGTAGCAGGAGTTGTACTTGGCACCGGTTTATTTTCATCTGGCTTTTTTGCCAGGTTAAACCCACCACTCTTATACAACTGATACCAGCCATATCCCGCATAGGTCAATAAACCTACACCCAACACTCCATATACTAAACGTTTATTCACAGCCTTATTTTTTATCGTTGTTTACTCTAATTTCTACCGTTGTTCACCTTCGAACCAATAGCTGCGCCCACAATGGTACCTATGACCATAAACGGTATAACTGTTATAGTTTTGTGATAGCCAAGTTGTTTTGCAAGCAAATACCCTCCTACTATTCCAATAACAGCACCTACAGGCGCAGCCTTAATTCCACTCTTTATCTTAGGTAAAGCGTTCTCCATTTTACTAATTACTAGTAATCTCCGTCAGCTTTACTTTTCTTTGGAGATGTTAATCCCGAAGCAACAGCTGGTTTTACAGTTCTGCCCTTGATTTTATACTCCACAAATGAACCTAATAACGCACCACCTATAGCAGCACCAATTAAGATTGATTTTTTCTCTACTTTACCAAGTTTTTTCGCTCCGAAATAACCTGCAGCAGCACCTAATAAAAGGCCTTTCCAGTTGTTTTTTAGGCCCGAGCCTATTGATTTGATGTCCATGATTTTTGTTTTTATTTGTTTTTGTTTTTGAGATTTAATTTTTTATTCTCGCTATCGCCGCCGCACGTTTATTATCGACGCTTTTGCCATATACCCAACCTGCGCCTGCGATTAAAAATCCGATAACAGCCGCTTCTTTTTTATCAGCATGAAAAAATCCTTTTGCCCCCGAAAATCCAATTATGAATCCTAATAAAGTGGATGTAAAAGCCGTCTTATTTTTTACTATATAACTCATTTTACTTCTTTCTATTAATTATAGTATACATCAATATAGCCCCACCTACAAGCGACGTTCCTAAAAATATCTTCTTCCTAGTCTTTCTCTCCATACCCAGTAATTTTTCTGTATTACTGCTATTCACCAAATACTGGCCTATCAAGCCAATACCTATAAGCGTTAAGCCGTATCCCTTTAGTTTTAAATCTGTTTTTGTTTCCATTTTATTTTCCTTTTAATGTGCTTGTAAATAACATCACAGAGCTAATTCCTAATGATAAGGCAGCAGCCAATTGAATATACTTCTTATCAACTCCCAATATTTTACTATCAGGGATAAATTGTAAAGCACTTAATGTCGCTATACCACTTCCTACACTCACTAATAACCAATCACTCTGTTTCATTCTTTTATTTTTTGGGCGACACCCGGGCTTTCGACGTTACATGGTAACTTGCCTCTATCCCTGTCGCGTGGTTTATTTTAACTTTATTAATACAACGGTAACTTATTTAACCAATCCGCTAACGCCGGAAGCCAATGTGAATCCGATAATCCCGGTATGGTAAAGTTCCCTTTTGTTTTATCACTGTACTGCTGATAAGCGGTATTATTAAACAAGGTTTTTTCTTTCATTGTATCAAATAATCCCTTACCATATTGTGCCTTAAACATCTTATCAATAAATGATAACGTGCTCTTATTTTTAACCTGCGACAACAATTTTAAAGTTGGTGTCACGCTACTCATAGGCGTGCGCATGCTAATCTGTAATTCAGTTACAAGTCTTACCAGCGCTTTATTTACAGCCGGGTCCGCTACCTTACCTTTTAAACTGCCAATAGCAATTTTATTTGGGTCTGGCTGCATAGCCTGTATATTTTGAATATTCTGGTTGCTCGCCTGGTTTAAATCCACCTGCGAAATACTGCCATTCAAAAAATCCAATAATGAATCTCCCTGCTTTTCTTTACGCTTACTGTAAAAAATCAATCCACCTATCGCGGCTACCGCAATAAAAGAGAATATAGCTATGTTCTTTTGTTTAGGTGACATTATTTCTTAATCATTTTTAATGGTGAAGTACCACTCTTTACCGCATTATAAATTGTAGCAACCACCGCCACTACTATAACCCCGCCGGCTACATATAATACTACTTTTCCAACCCTGAACGCCTTGCCAATTCCTTCAGCTATTCCGCCACCCAAATCCGTTACTTTATTCCAAACAGATTCGTCAACTTCAATATTGTATTTATCCTTAATGTGTTTTCTGAAAGCATATGTATTCGCCGCCTGACTTCCTCTTTTGTTCCATCCTGCTAAAAATATACGGGCGCCCAAATCCCTTCCGAACTCGTTCATCACGGTATCAGACCACTTAATCCATTTTTCATCACTAGACTTAATGTCCGGTAACGCTTTAAATGAACTCGTATTTTTATATAATTCTTCCATTATCCTATTTTCGTTATTGAAAAATCTATCAAACAATCTGGCGAACCGATTCTTGATGCTAATCCTACTACAGCATGATTTGTTTTGTTTAATACAAATACTCCTACTGTTTGTCCTGCCGTTAAGTAATATACATTTTGTGTACACCCAACATTTATATCTGAAATTATCGCATTAAGTACCGGTTGTTTATCCGAACAAATTACTTGCGGATACCCTTCACCCGATACAAATTTTATTACCGCAATGGCCATGGCACCTAATCCTGCCGGAAATTCACTCCCACTCATCCAACCTTGTCCCAAGCCATCGGCCAAACTGTCCACACTTGATTCCAATAACCTGGTAACCATTTTAGCATTTAGCGAATAAAGTCCGTTTTCTGCAACCGTCCATATTCCTGTAGTGGAATCAAAACCTGCAATGTTACTTGATATAACAGAATCATACGTAGTAATACGCGGAGTGCTTACAACACTGTTAACTCCTGATGCCGGAACGGCTACATAAGTGGTCAATGGGTTAATTAAATCTTTTCTCGCGTATAAATACGGTAAAGGTGTATTTGTACCCGAAAAACTACTCAACTGACCCTGGTAAGTTGTAGCGTTAACTATTCTAACAATACAAGAACCATTATTTGTATTAATGGTGGCGGTCGCTAAACCGTTAATTGTATAACCTGCCGGTGCAACAATGGTAATATTATTTGTCGCCGCATTGCCGGACGCATCTTTTATAAATAATTTATAAATCGTATTCCATTTTGCAGGAATCGTTTGTAAATTAATCGTTGCTGCAACGGATGATGTCGTTACGTTTAACACGCAATCTTCCGTCTCTACGTTTACCGTACCACTTACTGTCCTCTCGGGATTTACATATTTTTGCTCTGGTAACATCTATTATCCTGGTAATATTTTTTTACTCATTCGCGCTTCTTTAAATGCGAAACGCTTTAATGAAAATTGTTTATAATAAAAAACCATTGTAACTGTCATTCCCGCTAACACCGTATATTCAACCACATCCATACCATCCGGAATAAATGGTCTGTCCAATGAACAGTTAATGTCAAAACTTACAACCGTACTTTGAAACTGATATGCGTCAAACTCCAATCCTACGCTTAATGGGTTAACAAATTGTTTTCCCTCAATATTTCTATTTTTAAATCCTAAGTTCTGATTTCTCTGTGAAATCACAGAGTTTCCCGCCATAAATATTCTCGCGGAAGGCATCATCGCCGGATTTGCAAGTAAATGAAATATAACATCGGAATAACTTGCCGCTACACCGCCCGCAATGGTAATTTTGTTGTTTAAATTCTGGCTGCTATTAAACACCCAATCCAACATCGAACTTGGATTAAATAATTCCAACGTGAAATCATTTGAACTGTTGTTGTTAAATACAAAAACTAATTCTCTTAATTTTTTGCCTTTATAATACCCGATATTCTTATAAGAACAAGCATCTTTACTCTTACTCAACATGAATTTATCAACCCCCTGGATAATTACTTTTCTATCCCTTGGAACTAATATTTTCTCTGTCGTTTTACGGGTCTTACCCTTCATAATCGCACTCTTGTGCACAGGTATGGTACGCTTTGGCCCCTTGGCAGGTTTAAGTTTACGCTTCACTTTTGGTTTGGTCTTTTTTAATTTTTTACCAATACCATTCAAAGAACTTGTAAAATCACCGTTAAACTCACTAAAGTCGATATCGTTCAATGATTCATCCTCAAACTCATAATCAAATTGTTCCTCTTTCGGTTTTTCAAATTGCTTATGGTCATCCGAATCATAAAATCCGTCTTCATAAAAATCAAAGTCATCAGCGATATTTTCGTTATCCAAATATGGATTCTCAAAACCGTCTTCTAACCCATCTTCTTCATATAGCTCTTCCGGTGTTATCATAATTTTTCTTAAGTTAAGTCAATCACTAATTTAATGAAGCGATTTCCTGATTCTCAAACCTTTTAATATATTCCATTATCTTGCGCATGCGGTCAATGTTACCAGGTGTCTGTGCTTTTAAAAACACATTGGCATAAACATATATCGCATCCACTTTACTAAATCCTAATCCTAAATAAATATACAATCCATTAATGTCCGCTCCCACTTCATCTTCAATAGGCAGGTCCATTTCCGGGTTACGGTATTTGTGACTGTATTCGTGTAATAAAATACAAACACGCATTGCAACAGTCATTTTATCAAATTTCGCTTTGCTTGCATCAATAATACCACTGTTGTGTCCAATTCTTGCCGGTGTGCTCATCGGTCTTCCCGACTGTACATCACGAATAACCGGATAATAACGTATTGTAAATTCATTATCGCTGGTAGAAAATTTTCTTCCCTTTGGGTCCGCAGCTTCAAAACCACTCACCTGAGAAAAATATAAACCAAGCTTTAAAAAATTCATGGTTTTATCATCCAACCAAACGGCATAATCTTTTAAAGGGCGTTCCTGTATCTCTACTTCGAAATCCTTATCGTTCTTATCAGCAACATTACATACTACAAATCTTAATGCAAGTGGTGATATGGGAAAACTAAAATAAATAGTTCTTTCGCCATTCACCGTAATAGTTCTGTCAGCGTATTTACTGTATGGTTTTGAATCACCAGCAGCACATCTGAATGTCTTTGTACCTTTACATTTTATTGTAATGTAAAGACAAAATTTACGATTATCGCTATTTATAACTGTTTGAAGCATTATGCTTATTTCTTTTTAGTTACTTTGTATATTAAAAAAATTGCTCCCAATCCTAACGCTACAGTAATACCTATTTTTAAACCTTTCGGCATGCCTGTACTTGATGAACTTTCTGGTGTAGAGGAATACTCCGTGCTATTTCCACCTGATTCTGTAGAACCACCTTGTCCTAATCCTAATTTATTTTTTGCCTTATCAACCAATCCGTTTTCTTTCGCTTTATTAAAAGCATCTTTTCCTTTAGCAAATAAGCCTTTTAATTTGTTGATATTCGGGCGTCCGGCATTTGCCTCTGTCGGAGTTGCGCCACCACCTGATTTTGGATTATATACATTAGTTAAAATAGCATCTGCATCATTAGCGGCTTTTTCAAACGCTGCTCCATGTCTTTTCCATGCGCCGGCTGTTTTACTGCCCCATTTACCATCCGCTTTTAATTTTTCTCCCTTGAATTTATTAACCCAATTCTGAAAAAATAAGATTTGTTTAGAAGGGCTCTTGCCATCTAATCCTGAATACTCTCCATCCGCAGACGAATTATTATTTATTACCGGGCGATTAGTTATAATCTTCATTATTTCACGTTTTTGTTTCTAATCCTGTAAACCACATACATTGCAAGACCGGCGCCAATAGCAAGTCCGATATACGTGTTCTTTTTTTCAGGCATTTTAATCCACTGTTTCTTTTCTGCCAGGTATACTGCCGCTGCACCAAGTACTGCGCCTAAAATACCGGCATCCAAATATTTAATTTTTGCGTTACCGCCTTTAACTGCTTTTTCAAGTTTTGCAGATACTTTACCACTGGTTTTTCCATCCGCACTACTTGTAACATCCTGAACAACGATTTCTTTAATAGCTTCCAAAGGCACAACAAATTGTCCTCCTACTAATAAGAATTTAGGCGCTTCTGCAGTTGGCATTAACTTTCCCTTCACGCGCGTTCCTGCCTTGAAAATATGCCATCTTACAGCTGTAGGCTTATGCGGTAAGTTAGTATTAACTACCGCAGGACTCTTTACTGTTTTATATATTAAATATTCTCCCTTTTGCATTATTTCGTTGGTCTAATCTTATTTTCTTTTTGCTGTTTGTATTGGGTATATAAAACAATTCCTAATCCTAATACAGCTATCCATCCAATTATTTTCATTCTAACTTTTTTTACGGGTTAAAAAAAGAATAAGTCCTAATAAAGCTAATCCACCAACAACACTCGCTCCTATAATTAATTGACGCTTTGTCTTTTCTTTATCGGTTTTTTCTTTTGATTTGCTAACCTGTTGGATTTTGCGTTGTTCTGCAGCGGCCTGGGCCATATCAACTTTAGCGTTTTGCTGCTTCAATAATAAATCCTGTGTTCCAAATTTTTTATTGTGTTGTTTGTCTACAATATTTCCAGCTAATTGAGTGCCTTGTTGAATAGCTCCAAACAATGCGTTTCCGTAGCCACCACGGGTAATGTTTTTTGTTGTAGAATCTCCTTCCGCATTACTGTGCTCATCCATTTCAATCTCACCGGCATTAAAATGATTATACATCGTTTTATGTACAGATTTTACGCCTTCGTCGCTTATTACCGATTGTCCATCAAAACCAACTTCTTTATTAGCATGGTTTACAAGGAACGAACTTCCTATTAATAATTTTCTATTTGTAGGAACGTGATTAACGAATGTTTCAATCAACTCCGCATCTGAATTTTGTTCACTTGCAGGTAAGTCAGCGTATCTTAATAATGTAATAAAACTATCTCTATCCTGGGCTAAAATCTTTCCAAGCTCTGACATGACAACAGTATTTGCACCTGCTATATCATCAGCCTTAATGTAATCATTTAACTCACTATAGAACTGTTTTTCCATTATGCTTTTACACCTTTTTTTATTGTTGAATATTTATATAAACCATAAGCGGCTAGTGCAATTGTAAGTACAATTAAAACATGCTTTGGCTTAATATTGGTCTTAGTATCATTATAACCGTAACCATCTCCGCCAAAATTACTTGCTTCTTCTGCTGGTACTTCAATAGAATCATCCGTTGTTTCTGCGCCCAGGTCTTCGGCTACTTCAACTGGTGGGGGTGGAACTCCACGTTTAGCCATGCGATTTTCAACACGTGCTGCTTTCTTTTCCACCTTAGCAACTTTTTTAGCTGCTCTGGCTTCCTGTCTTACTGCTTTTTTAGCTGCTTTAACTTCTTTTCGTGCCGCTTTTGCTTGTGCTCTTCCGCCACCCTTAGCATTACTGTATCCTTCTAATTGTGATTCCAATTCCTGGATACGCGATTCAATGCCATCCAAAGAAACCTGTAGTTCCATTGGGTCGCCCTCAGCGTTAGACATTTTATTTTTAACTCTATTGGCCATTAACTGGTTCCAATATAAGCGTCTGGCTTTGTCCATTACAGCAGGCCCTATTTTTACAATAGTTGCCGGGTTTTCGTTTTCAGCATTAAAAGAACTTTCTCTTTCATCTCCTGTAAACAAAGCCTCGCCATCATCTCCACCGCCGTCGTAATCTTCATCACCTTCATACCCCTCTTCATCTTCTGAAGGAGATTGTTCGTAATCAGAATCGCTATCTTCGCCACCTGCATCTTCAGCAGTTTCGTAGTTGTCGCTTTCTTCCGGTTCTGAATAATCCTGTTCAGCATACGCTTCTGGTTGTAAATCCTCTGTTGATAATGCTTCTTCTTCCATTTCCGGAATCTCTTCTTCTGCACTACCACGCGAATCTTTTCTCGCTGCCTTACGGTTCAATCGACCCTGTAAACGCACATCTTTTTTAGCGCTTTTAGCTGCTATTTTTGCTGTTTTTGCTGTTTGACGGCCTACCTTACGGGCGGTTTTTCTTGCTGTTTTATTAGCAATCCGCGTCATTTTTTTTGTTTGGCGGGCGGCTTTGCGCTTTGTTCTACGCGCACGGCCTTTACCGCCAAATTCGCTATAACCAAAAGCGTCTTCAAATGAAGCAGCCTGAACCCCTGTTACTGTTGAATCATCCCCTAATCTTACAACTACTGGCTGACGTCCGTCTATCTGTGACATGTGACTTATATTAAATGATTACTTTTTTAATTTGATTGGAGCTTTGCTTTGAGCATATTTTCCAACAATGAAACCTACTACAGCTCCACCTAAAGCAAACCAGATTTTTGTTTTGCCTTCTTTTTTAAATACATATTTAGCAGCAGCATATCCTAATGCAGCACCAGCTAATGTTCCTATAATAGGGCGCGGGCCTAAATTTGATGTACTTGGAAATGTTAACACATCACCCTTTGGGTTTGAGTTACCGTCTGCTCCTAATTTTACTTCTGTTGTTTCCATTGGTTTTATATTTTTTACGTAAATTATTTGGTTCTTATTTGTAAAGAATAACCGGTAATTAAACGGCTCTCCTTTTTTTAATCCTTCTACAACTTTTATTTCCCCTTCAACAACATTTCCTTTTGGTAAAATTTCATTCGTCCTGGTGAAATTCTTGTGTGTCGGGTTTGGTATTAAGATTTGTGAATCTTCTACTAATACTGCCTTCATATATAATGTTACCTTTTGTGTGTATACAATACCAATCCCGCAAATGTCACTATGGCTAAAATGCCAATTATCATGTTCGGGTCAACTTTGTTACTCTGAGTTCCTGTGTTTGCGCCTAAGAAGTTACTATGTCCTCCACACCCGCAACTACATGAATGTCTCTGATTGCTTGGTCCATGCATATTATAATATCCATCATCCAACACTTTTGTTACCTGCTCTGTTTTCACAGGTTCTACTTTAATATCCGCCTTAACTGGTGCTGGTGCCACATAATCAATTATCCATTCTTTATGTGGATGCATCTCAGCAAACTCTTTTTCTAACTGCTTTTTATCCGGGCAATTCGTATATAATTCAGCTAATTTATCTTTAAGGTCTTCGTAATTTTTTGGTTGTGGCGCATTATATTTATCCAATAACGCACGTGATTGAGCAGTACAATTAACGGCCAAAAGCTCCATGATAGTTATCCTTGGAGGTTTGGGTAATTTTTTCTTTTGTGTATTTGTGTTATCGTTCAACTTTATCTGCATTACCTAATATTTAAAAAAAAGGGCGTGGCATTATTGTACGCCATGCCCTTTTTATATAGTTGGTTATTGAACTAGCCTTTGTTAACGCTGTTAACAGGTTGTGTAGTTTGGATAATAACCGGGGCAACGTTTTTACCAGACAAGCGCGGAGCGCGTGCATTGTTAACACTTTTACCACCATTAAGAACCGCTTTACCACTAAGTACAACGATAGGATACATTGAGATTACCAATGTCGCAGAAGCTTTCAATGTGAAAGTGATTGATGTGTTACCATCTACAGAGATAGTACGAACCACGTCACGGATTGTTGCTTGGAACTGATAAGCATCTAACTGTACCGATAAGTTTAACGGCACGCTGTATGTTTTACCTGAAGCATCGTATTGAACGATACTATAAGTTTGTTGTAATTGAGAGGCTGTTGCTGATTCAAAACGGATTTTACCAATTTTAAACGGCTTGTTGTTTGATTGTGCCCATAAACGACCGTATGTACCACCTTGTTGGTTGGTAATAACTACCGCTGCCGGGTTACCAAAATTTGTTGTGTTTTGAGTATCGTTAAATCCGAAGATTAATGCTGATACGTCATTTGTTGTGGTATTTACGTATTGGATAATGTATGGGTCCGATACCGGTAAGCCACCACCGGCTCCACCTGATGCGTATGACATTTGGTCATCATCGAAGTTCGACATTTCATCGTCATCGAAATAACTCATATCGCCTTCCGCAGAGTCATAAGAATCAAAACCGCTTGTGCGTTCTGCTTGATTCATATAACCTTTTAATTCTTTTTCAATCTCGTTCATGATATTGTTTTTTTGAATGGGTTAATTAATTTTTTGAATTTCTTTGTTTGTTAATGCTTTGTTTGTTATCTCTGAACTTACTCTTATCTGCTTTCGGCAAATTTTTCTTTTCTCTTTTACTCTTTCCTTTCTTGTAATAATACAAGTGGTAATTTCAAACGGACAAATAACCTTATCCTCTATGAACGATTACTTAAAGTTTAATCGTTGGCGGTACTGCTGTTTTTGGTTTTTTAACCAACATAGGAGACACGAATTTTTGATGAACTGCTAACGCAATCATAACAATTACAAATGTTCCTAATGCTTTTACTGCCGCTTTTTTAGTTTCTGGTGAAAACATGATGTTTTAAATTTTAAAATTACTTTCGGATTCAAAAATATGTTGATTAAATGGTAATAAAAATTTATTATTGTGTACAGTTTTATAATTTATCTTTTCAATTTGCTGATTGTCAATTGTTTAATCTCGATTGTTAGTGTACACTATTTGGTTGGGAAAATTTTATTTTATAGGTTTAATTCTGTAATATTTGTATATTTGTATCCTACATTACTAACAATTTATTATTCATTTATGGAAAATTCTACAAGAACAGTTATCTCTACTTCAAAAAAATTACGCAAGGGTGTGAAAACACAAATGGTTGTTTATAAAACACCCTATGGAAGTAAAGGCAAAGTAACCTCCGTTACTAAACATGAAGCTTATTCAGGCAAGTAATGAATAGGATTCTTATCGCAAGCCCCACTGCGGCTGTTAAGAACTATTGTACAGAACAATGGTTGCTTCATTTAAACACGCTTACCTACATCTATGGATTCGATGTTGTATTAGTTGATAACACTCCCGACAAAGGAGAAAATATTTCTTATTTAAATGAACTTATTAAAAGTCTTCCTCTTAAATTCAAGGCCTGGGCGGTAGGGGCTACGTTTTCTAAAAAAGCTTCTTTATTCAAGCGTATGTGTGCTGCGCATCAAGCCTGCGCTGATTTTGCAAAGGAGTATGGGTTTAAACATATGCTGCACCTTGAATCCGACGTGTTTCCGGAAAGCAATGTTATCGAAAAATTATTAGAGAATCATAAAAAAGTTTGTGGCGCCCTCTATTATCGTGACGCCGGGGTTAACCGCAGATTAATGGTGCAGCGACATATTTACCGTGCACACAACAACATTATGTCTGAAAATTTTAAACCTGGTGATGATGTTATATTCATTGATGGTAAAACAAAAGAGGTCGCTCACGTTGGTCTTGGCTGCGTTTTAATTCATACCTCCGTGTTTGAAAAAATAAAATTCAGATTTAAAAAAGGTTCTACCATGTCAGTGGATTCTTATTTTGCTGAAGACTGTATGCGTGCCGGTATTAAAATTTATGCTGATACTTCGCTCATCTGCAGGCATGAAGATTCTATCGAAGTATGGAATGATTTGGTATCACAAAAAGTAATTGAGTAATTACTTAAGTAACTATATATTTAATCAACCCAAAAAATTAAAACATGAAAAAACCCAATGAAACAAAACTACTTAAAGAAGCAATAAAACGTGGATTTAATAAAGGAGTTACATATTCTATGGATGACGAAAAATTTAAAATTAATGGGGATTTGTTTGTCAGAAAGATGTTTAAGTTTGGATGCGGAAATAGCAACGATGCTTTTGATTATTATGTTATAAATCATGATAATGGAAACGGTTTCTTATATAATGGAAAGAGAAAAAACTGGGGAAAAATTTTAGGTTAGATAAATATATAGTTACCATTACTTGAATCCCCAATACGCGCTTAATCCTTCGTAATTCTCTAGTTTAAATATTTTGTTAACCGGTAAATTAGGATGAGCTCCTAAAATATACACGTAGGTGTTTGGTTGTATATTATTTTTCATTTACAATTTTTAATTTAGCAAAAGGTTTAACCAGTTTTTCTTTTGGGACTGAATAATCAACGAAATTAGTTTCTACTTTTTCTTCAAAAGCTTTTTCTATGTTTAAAGTCTCGTTGCCATGCGTTAGCGAATCTACAAATGCTAAAGCAACTGCTGATAATAAAAAAGTTGCAAGAATAATCGTTAGGGATAATTTAATATATTTTTTCATTATTTCGCAATTAATAATACGTCCCAATAATTAAATCCCGCCCCGTGCCTTGTTTCCCAATTACGGTTCTTAATGAAATAAAATTCTGATAGTTTATCCAATAGTTTATCCAACGCCTGTTTTGTCTGTTCCAGCCTGCAATGCGCATGAAATTCAACGCTCACCTGACTCGCTATGGGGTGATTCTCTTCATTGTTTAAAATGTTGTATTCCTCTCCCTCAATATCTAGTTTAATCAGGTCCCAGCGTTTTATTTTTAAACGCTCTGCCAGCGTCTTAAGCGTTATCTTATTCATATCACTGCCTTCTGTTATATGTGTGGCTTGTGGGTCTGCTGATTTGTTTATACCACACTTTCCATCTTGGTCAGATATGGCCATCTGAATATAATTTCTTCCTACAAGCTCATCTACATCAACAGAGAATACAACATGGCCTTTTCTCTCAAAATAATCTGTAAACTCAAAGCCCCTGCACCCTGCATCCAGTATTACTGCTTTCTCTGGTAATAAATCTAAATCGACGCTGTGTTCGGCGATAACTTTTGTGTTGTTCATAACTTTCCTTGAATGATTTCTTCGACAATATCGGAAATTTTTACCATTCTCCCCGATAAAATTATTGTCTTCCTGTTGTTAATATCTATTTTTTTACACGCTGCTAATAATTCTTCCTGCGTCAATAAATACCTATTACCTTCCTGTATCTCCAAATCCTGAAGGTTAGCCATCTGGTTCTTAAAATGATTTATAATGGTGTTCGGGTTATTGCCCCAAGTAATGTTTCCTATCCGGAATATAGTATAAGTTTTAAATACTCTGTTTATTATAGATTCCATACGGCGCTTATGCTTAGCGTAGGGAGTGCTGTCATTGTAATGCAATGCTAAACTACTAAAATATACAATATGATATTTAGGGTCATGTTTTAGTAAACGACTTATCTCCCGGTTAAACTCACCATTCTGACCTTGGCACTTACTGTTACTAACACCGCTTGCAAAGTATATGATACCGTCAGTATCTATTCCTGATTCCTTTAAAACTTTAGCTATATCGCCGTCACCTACAATCATTTTTATTTAAAATGCTTTTTTAGTAAAACTGAGTTGTCATCAACACAATAGCCAATCTCTTCCTTAGTTAGTGGTACGGCACCGTTCTTATACATGGCTATGGCCATAACCGTCTCATCATACCGGTGGCTGTTTATTTTACCACTCGCAGCATCTTCCTGGCTACCAAATATACCATTCACCTCGGCCTCCATCCACATGTTGAAAATATCTTTACATCTCTCCGAATTAAAATCAAAGTAATAAAAACTTCCGCCTACCAAATGTTTATCTGCAAACCACTCATCCGTCAGGTTGAAATAATCCCTGCAAATAGTTGAACAAGTATTTATTAATGGGTTGTCATCTTTTACAGCTACAACACCATGAATTTTTCCGAGTTCCTCTACTTTACTTAAGAAGTCTCCGTTCACTATCATGGCCGGGTCAAATAAAACTATTTTTCTGTAACCCTTATTGAATATATCTCTTACTATATGGGGCTTAAAGCCATAAAGACTTTTTTTGAAATTTTCAGCTATTTGCGAATCTTCTCCGGCAGCAGTCCAATAAATAGGGTTATGCGGATAAAAAAAGTCTATTGTCATAGTAAGTGTATTTAGCTGCGTTATATACTTCTCACCAAATGCTAACGAACAAAAAGCTACTTTATTTCTTTCGTTCCAATCCGTGATTTCAAAATGTTGGTCAGGGTCTTTAAAATCATATATTTTCCCCGCAAATTTTGTTACCACGTCTACCGTATTACTCATCATCGTAGCCCATGCGCCGTCGGCACGAAGGTCCACCTTGTATTTGTAAAAATGCCAAATCTTGTCCAGCATATAGCCGGTCGCTGCCGGCTCACTGTCATGCACAATTACAATATCCGTATTGTCTTTTAACAGCATAAGTGATTTATGTCTATGCTCACCTGGTGATTCATCCACCAGCGCCACAGAATACCTTTTGGACCAATCCACCTCGTCCCAATCATCAATCTTCTTAGCGTTCCACTTATCAGCCCACTCCTGGTTAAAGTCGTAACTTTCAATTTTTCTACCGGTAAGTTTAGAATAACCCTGTAAACACGGAGAGCTGCCATCGCCGGCACCCAATTCTAAAATAGGGTCTTTGCTGTTAATTGTATGCTCTAATGCTAATTCTAATAATATCTTGTGGTTATCCCAGTTACCCTTCGGGGTGAATAAATCGTTCATATTTATTTAGTATTTATCGCAGTAATTGTAGCTACTGGATGTTTGTATTTTATTATTTTTATTATCATAGGAATAAATGTCAAATCCCAATCTGATTCATAAACGGCAGCTTTTTCTATCTCTGTTGTCATAGTAACATCTCCATTGTTTGGATTATGAGAAACGTGATAATAAATACCATCTAATTTATTTATTTGAATTACTTTTGCCATCTTATACTATCTGAAACACAGCAGTGCGCCAATCATAATGGCCAACCTGCGGAAATACTACTCTTGGGTAATCTTTTAATAATTCATCCGTCTTCACCCAATCCTCCGGACCACAAACGCTCGGCTGGTGATAATTATCAATAATAATATAACCGCCCTTCCTTATTTGCTTCAATGCATACTGTGTACAATCATCTCTCCATGCTCCATCAATAACTATAATGTCCCACAATTCTCCACTGTTGTTGTTCATGGTAACACACGCCTGCACATACCTTCTCTCATCATCACAAAATGTAGCTCTTGCCTTTGTAGCCCACTCAAAGTTGTTATCAATGCTCCTAACCTCTCTTGCATTCCATCTCCACCACAATGTACTCACGCCGGCGCCATACTCAAACACACGCATCTTGCTAAAGTCAATGTTCTTCATCCACTTCAATGATTCTTCCGTGTACCAAGGATACACAAATCCGGATACTTCATCCATATATCTCCACTCAAATATAGGATGCTTAACTAAACGCTCTTCTGTAGGTTCGTAATGGTTCATGTTAAACTTGTTGGTTAATTAATTTTAATACCGATTCCCATTTTTGCAGTGAATTATATTCTGCTTTTATGATAACCCCATCCGTTAAATAAATTTCAATCTTAAAATCTACCTTGCTTATGTACCAAGCCTGTAACCCCCGGTAATGTTCTTTTGTGAATTTAATATGAGGTATCCCGTTAATTAAAATACATACTTCCGTTGCACCACTATCGTCAGTTACATTTGCTTTTAAAGAATGTTCTAATTTGTGTTTCATTATTCTATGTATAAAATTACTTCTTTTATTGAATGTCCATGTTCGTTAAATTCAAACTTATCGCCTTTTTTAAAGGTATATTCCGTGTTCTTTATTTTTGGCTTGTTATTTGCATTACCACTCAAACCACATTCATAAAATGAACTCCTATCCGGAAAAGTGTTTTTTCCAATAGCCATTTCAAACTTTGAAAAATATTCATCTTCCGCCTGGCCATGAACAATTAACGCCTTAGTTACTTTTCCTGCACAAGGAAAAAAACCAATTGCATATCCGCCCTTATCCTGTATCTCTATTTTGAAAAACTTCTGTTTTCCCGCAGTCTTTAAATCCATCCCGGTAATTTATTAAAACATTTTTGTAATATGAATTTTGTCTCTTCGAGGTTGAAGGGTCTCGGCATATGCGCGTCAATAAGGTTAGGCTTGTTCTTCGTACCATCCCAATCATAACGGTCAGCTCTTCCTAACGCAAGGTGTCCATCCGTTCCCCTGTCAATGTCAATTCTCAGGTTTTGTTTGAGCAGCTTCTCCGTTACAATATCCTGGTCAGTGCCCCAATACTTATCAAAATCATCGCTCTTCGCCTGTGGGTATTTGTCCAACAAATCTTTAATTTCAAGGTCAATAGACTGAAACGTATCCTTGTGCTCCATAACCTCCCTCCACTTATAAGCATTCATCGCAATATAACACATCGGAAAATGTCCCCTGTCCGTTAAATCCCAACCATAAGTCGTTATTCCTCCCTCCCTGGGACTCCAATAATCACTACACGGTATCATATCAATATCTCCCGTCATAATCATCCTGTTATCCGGAAAACACAAGGCTCCAAATAATCTCGCCACCTGTACTATAGTAGCATCCTTATAACCCTCCAAATGACTCACATGTATGATTTGGTTCTTATCCGCATCAAAGTGTCCCTTCACCTGCTTATACTCCTCCATAATGGCTTCATTCTTGCCCAGGTAGAATAACAAAGTATTCCAGCCTAACTGGTTCCACGCCCAGCTCACATACGGCCAATATTTTAGGTAGTCTGGGTTATCATTAGTGCTTAATATTACTGTTCTGCTCATAGTTTATTTCTTTGGGCGTTCAAGCGGCCTTTATGCGAAAATCTTTTTTATCAAAAAAGGATTTCTGCGGCAATCCCTAACGCGTTAGTTATTTTTTACAGGCTAAATAGTTTTGATATTCAAATTCTCTTATAAATTCATCAGCAGTTTTATTAAAATCCCGCTTACAATAAATTGGAGTATTGCTCATTGCGCCATATTGATTTTTAGCAACAAGAGAGACCCTATCGTCATCAATTTTTGATAGTGTTACAAGTTGGCCCTCAGGCATAATATTTATAATCTTACCAAATATATTTAATTCTACTTTTTCCATAATTTATATTATTTCATTGTCCAATAAAAAATTTCAGGATATCTCGCTCCCACCTCTTTTATAAAGCTGTCCTCTCCGGCAAAGCGTTTAAAGAAACGGATTGTTTCCATATCCACCACGCCCGCACTGCCAATATGCCTGCAGGTTAAATTACTTTCCCATAAGGCTGGTTTTACTCCTGGTAGTTCTGTAACATGAGTTAACGAAAATTGACGGGCCTCTCCCTGAAACTGAACTCCTGAAGTATAATAAGCAAACATATTCTCTTTCACGTTTGGATAAATAACACGCGCTAAAAAATGTTGGTCAGTACCATGCTCCGAAAAGTGGTCAGTAGCACCACTTAACATTTCATCCCATGATTTCCAGCCAAAACGCTCCTTGATAAATGCCGTCTTAAAGCCAATCATACCACCCATTAACCCTGCCATGTGCGCCGGGTTATCCGCAATACCTTGAACATCCATACCGGAGTTTTCCCAATCCTGAACCGATAACGCTTCACGATATGTCGTAATAGCATCCGCATCCCTACACAAAATGTGTGTAACCTGTGGGTTAAAAATTTCTTTCATACGCCATAACATCGCTTTACAACGCTCTGTTTCCGGATTCACATTATAAGTAATTCCATACTCTTTTTGCAATGCATAAAAAATATTATCGTATAAACTGAACGTGTGCACGTCAATTTCAATGTGCGTAGTCCATTCCGGGTAGATGAGTTTATTCATCCTCACGTTCCAATACAGCCCTCTCATATACGCGTAAAATTCCGCTGCGGTCTCTTCGGTTTTGGTTTTTGCCCCAAAAATAGCATAACATATTTTTTTCATAATTTATATTCCGTTTTCTTTACTTCTAAATAAATACTGGTAAAAAGGTTCCGCGATTTCAAATTCAGTTTTTACCCTGTCTTGTCGCGCAAGCTCCTCTGAAAAAACGCCGTCTTCTCCATCGTTCTTATCCTCGAAAATTATATCTTTTACCAACTCTAATTTAATAACATTCAAATGGTTTGGATTACGATAATACATCGTATCATCTTCCCACCAATGTGTATATTTTAAACTGTGTATAAATATATGCTTTTTTGGATTAACTTGTCCATTCTCTGAATAAATTCCTACCAAAGAATTACAATCGTAATTTCCATACACACCCGGCATATTTAATTTTAAATACTCCGTACTCACCATATCGTCATCATCAATAAATGCCCGGTGACTGGCGCCCGAATTTACAGCCATTTTAATAAGCTCATTACGCTTGTTCCCTATGCTCATGCCGCCATTTCTGTAACCGGCATCTTTCAAGGTGATAATAATAACATCATTGTCAGGAAACCATTTTTTTTGCTCTTCCAGTGTGCCAATTATCCTGTTAAAAAAATTCTCCCTGCCTTCTATAGTAGGTATAAGTATTGCTAATTTTGGTTTCATTCTCTTACGTTTGGATTATAGGGTATAACAACAGGATTTTCAATAAAAAATAACTTCTCCCTGCGTTGAAAATAGTTTTCAGTGTCTTCGTGACTTATAGCGTCGTTCTTGTGGTACGTTGCGTCATTAACTACCTGGACCGGTAAATTTGCCGGATGCAAATGATTGAATAAAGTAATATCGTAATAGTAATGGCGCCCGCGCATCATGGCTACAAACATAGCTTCTGCATCACAGCTTACACTTTTATAACTTGGATGATAAATATACCCATCCCTGTTATAATAGTCCCTGCCAATAATAGACATTGTTGGCAATTTTTCGTTTACAAATCCATCATTTAAATGAAGGAAAAAATCAGTGTCATTTGGGCGTGATTTTTTTGCAAGTTCAATTATATTTAGTCCCCAATTATTCTGTGTAAATAGCATGTCATCACTGAAATTAATCAGGATGTCCCAATTGAATTTTCCAAGAGCGGCCATATCTGTATTTATAGCTTCGATTTTGGATTTTGAACTTCCATAAAAAATAACAGCCGACATGTTGTCCCACAGCATGTCTTTAATTTCAGTATTATACATGGTCTCGTCGTCAATGTCTGCGGAGATTCCAATTATATAATTTACATTGCCAATCGTATCCTGAATGTTTTTTAGGGACCGCTTAAATAATTCAGGTCTTCCACGCGTAGCGTATTTTATAAGTATCTTCATTTTAAAATTCTAAGTGAAAGTTTGCTTTTTTTCTTCTCTGATAAGTAGACTCATCATACGTTTCATATTTTGCATTGCGTATGTAAGTTTGGTCCATTTCACCCTTTGTATAATTAGGGTGTAAATGTTCAAATATGGTAAATGAGGATTCAAATAATTTTTTTCTTATAATAGCTACATCTTTTGCCTCGGAATCACAATGGGTGGAGTAATATTCAGGGTTATAAATGTAATTGTCCCTCTCGTAATATTTTCTGCCAATAACGCTCATGGTCATAACAGAAGCGTTGTTTTTGTCTGGGTAATACAACAATCCATCAAAATCCGGGCATAACATTTTAAAATCATTTCGGATTATCTCATCAAATTCATGTTTTGTAAAACGCTGGTCGTCGGATAAATTTACTAGGATGTCCCAACCCTGAATCAATTTAATATCGTTGTTAATAGCCTCGATTTTAGTCTTATTTTTAGTGAATTTAATCTGAATATTCTTGTTTAAACAGAACTTATGTATATCATCGTTATACATCGTGTCGTCATCAATATCAGCGCTTACCAGGATAATATATTTTCCCTCTTCAGAAATGTTATTAAACACATTCAGAATACACTGCTTAAACTGAGCAGCTCTGCCGCGTGTAGCAAGTTTAAATAATATGGTAGCTCTACTCATATTCGAAATATATTTTATCTCCACCTACTTCTTTTTCGTAGATAGGGTAGTTCATATCTGATAATAATATTCTCTCTTCAAAATCTATTGTTGGTGCATGATAGGTATTAAAACCCCTGGTCCCATCTAAATCAAATGAATGTATAAAGTTTTTTGTCGCGTTTAAACAAATAAATCCCCAATCACTGGTCAACTTTTTTATCCTTTGGAAGTAACCTAAATGCTCATAACCATATCTTCCATAGGCAGAATTAAAATATCCGACTTTTTCAAAAATCTCTTTTGTCAAAAACATAAAACACCCAGAACAATCATGGTACCTGGTTAGGTCGTACATTTCCTGTACAACACCATAACTCTCATTCATATAAAGGGAATAGGCTTGTCCACTTTCAATAAATGGAACGTCCCATTCTGCTTGCTTTGGAAACGTATCATCATCAAACAGGAAAATATAATCGCACTCTTTTAATGCGTTTAAACATTCGTTCTTGGCCTTGGCAATATTTGGAATATCCTTGGCAACATGAAAAATGTATTCCGATTTTGGCGGAAATTGTTTTAATGCCTTCAGAAAATTCTGTAAGCATTCCTCACGCTGATATGTTGTTACTCCAATGCCTATTTTCATTATAAACGGGTTTTATTCCAATCAGCAAATAAATTCCAATCTTCTTTATTATTATTTACAGCATTGGGATATTCTTTTTTAAACTCAAACCATAATTTTGATAACCCCAATTGAAAGTTTTTTCGTACTTCCCTATGTTTATCACAAGTAATAATAAAATCGCTGTTTTCAAGTGTTGAAATTTCTTGCTTGCTCAGCTCGCAATTACAAATGCTGCATTCTTTATACCTTTCCGGAAGCTCGTTTATCATGCCTAATTCTAATTGAACCATTTCATGATTTATCACAGTAGAATATTGTTGATGTTCTTCACATGTAAAAAGAAAATCATGTGGTTTTAACAATTCAACTACTTTTTCAAATGGAATACCCTTATTACATATTCCGCATTTCTTTAAATCCATGTTTAAAAAATTAAACCCTACCGAATTTGGTAGGGTTATTAATTACTTTGCTGAAGTTGCAGCTTTTACTGCCCACATAGCGCCTGATTCAATATCAGTGCAGGCTAATGCTACTAAACGACGGTCTGCCGTTGGCAATAAGTCAATTAAATTGATTAACTCAGCCGCTTTTTGTTTAATAGTATCCACGTCCGAATTATTGGCAGGATTAAATGATGTTCTTACTCTTAACTCGCCAAGAGTAGGCTCTGTTTTTGTTGGTGTTTCATTCATAGGTTATGTTTTTTTGAGATTAAAAATACTTTTTAAGTAAACGGAACGCTTCAATTTTAGCGTCGTCATCCGTATCCACCTTTGTCCAGTGAATAGTGGACATTAATTTTTGTACGGGCGGGTTCTTGCTTTCCTTAGCCAGTTTAAAAATCTTATCGAAGTTGTTATCAACCTCAATAATGTTCTTTTCGAACTGGGTCATGTAATTCTTATAATACGATTCCTTCTCTGCAATAACGCGTTTTAAAACATCAATCTCACCATTGGTTTTAATAAGTAATATCCTGTTGTCAAAAAATTCTAACTGTAGGCTATTCGTTAGTTCTTTAAATGGCATTTTGCTTTCGGCACGGGCTTTGATTATTATATCTAAACATTCAGCCTTTCCTGTTAAAGCGTCTAGCATATCCTTCTGAATCTTTAATTGGGCCTCTAACTTTTTACCGTATGCGGTGATTTTTTTTTCTGTTGCAGTCTCTTCCATAATTTATGTTCTATTTTTGTAATAATTTAAATAATGCCAGCGGTAATATAAAATACAATGTGATTAACCTGAATACAAATCCTAATGCGTCTTCGTCAAATAAAAATTCTTCAATATCACTTAACCACATATCCGCATCTGTTCTTATGCATATAACCACAAACGTAAATACGCCTAATAAAAACCAAAAGAAAAATATGTATCCAATTAATTCCATTATGCCGCCTCTACTCTATCCGGATTATCGTAATAAATTCTATAATAAAAATCCTGTAATTTTTTGGTTGCTTCCTGTTGCGAAATCTCATTAATACTCATGAAATCCGTTACCTTCTTTTTGTTTAAGTTCAAATAACCTTTACACGCAAACATAAATTCATCCTTACCAAATCCGCCTTCCAGTTTTCTACCAAATTTAGTAATGTAAACAAAGAAACGCTCGCCCATATTTTGCTTGGTAGCATTAAGGTACCGGTGATTAACCATTAACTGCGCTATTTTATAAAGTTCAGGATTTGTTACCTTGCCTTTAATGTCATCCACGTCATCCGCTTGGAAGTGCATACGCACCCAGCGACTATTTTGCCAGATACGTGGCTCTACAGCTCTTAACGACTGGTAGCTTATTAAACAATCAATGGCCTTATGACGTAATGAAATAATCTTACCTACCACATTCTCCATCGCAAGAATGTTCAATACGTAGGTGTTAATATCCTCTAACACCAATAAACCGTTTTTCCAATTACGTACTAAGAAATCCAAAATTGCTTTCTTTTCCGGAATACCTAAGTGTTTGGCGTCAATCCTGCGTATCTCAACAAGGTCACTTTTTGCAAAGGCCCTTACATCCGACAACGCAATTGTTTTAATTGCTACCTGGTGCCCATTCTTTAAAAATTCTTCCTGCGTGTACTCCCCGTTGGTATCAAAAATCAATACCTTACGGCCACGAACTTTAATATCCAGTTTATCCTTAACGTAACGCGCAATCACACCCATGTTCTGGTACGTCTTTCCTACCCCCTGTACACCCGTAGATGTCATTAAACCAGCTTCCCGCTCTGGAGCGGTGCTATCTGCGTAAGATAAATTTTGTAAAGCTGCCTGTGTCATTTATTTTATTCCGTTAATGTAAGTTCTTTTCCACCCGCATACGAATCTTCTGACTCATGGTCCGTGGTTGCATCAGAAGTTGTTTCTGTTTGGTCTTGTAATTCTTCTTCCTCAGTTTCCTCTTCTTCAATATCTTCAGGTTCCGGTGTTTTTGTTTGTTGTTTTTTATTTACCTCTTCCTGCAGATGGTCAATAATGTTTTGCGCCTGTTTTTGTTTGCTCGGTTTAACCGGTGCAGCAATTGCTTTTACCTGGCTGATTTGAGAACGGAACGATAACGCTTTAAATCCTACCATGGCCGCAATCTCTAATAAACTCAGTGCAATACTTTGCATAGGTGTTGGCGTTACTCCTTTTTCAATTAACAGGTCGTATAGGTCCTCAATTAAATCTTCCTGCTTATCCTTTGGAATCTTACCAATCTCCTTAGCTTCCTTACGCATCATGGTAAAAAATTCCGCTACTGTGCACTGCGTCTCCGCATCCAACTGCAGGATGATGGTAAGGTCAATTTCTTTATTTTTAGCTGCTGCCGCAATAGCCCCAACCGTAATATCACGGGTTACCAAAAATGGTACACCGTTCTCCAATATCGCACAGAAGGCCCCAACAATGTATTTAGCCATACGCTTGGTCTTCTTGTTGCGGGATTTATTATCCTGGTCACCGAAGTTTGGATTAATAGGTTCACTGCGCTCCTTTTTAGATTCGCCGTCCGCATCCTTAGTTTTACTTCTGCGGGGCTTATCGCCCATACCGTAATCATGCTGAGTTTCATCGTTTGGCAATGTAAATGCTTCCGCAGCATTAGTAGGCTCTTTAAACGTATTGGTATTGCCTGTTTCAGCTGCCGCTTCATCATCCGGGTTCATACTATCGTCCATTACATAACCCCTTACTTTTGGGTTAGCACGATTCATCGGGTCATCAATATTGAAATCCGGGTTATCAAACACCGGGTTATCACTATCCAGATTTGTTTTAGTGTCCCCTAAATTAGTTTTCTTTTCGTCGCTTAACGTAAATTCGTCAGCATCTTTCTTCTTGCCCATATCGTTTGTATTAACCGTTGTATCATTCGGGGTCTCCGAAATTATTTCAGCATCCGTTACGCAGTATTTATCATAATACGCTTTTAACTCATCCACATTAGTCGCTGGTTTGAAAGTAGCTGCAAAGTCCGGATTCTTTTTTATCTCCGCCTCTATCGCCTGTTCTAACGCTTTAACTAATTTCTTACTCCTATAATCTGTAGGACCCTTTTGCTTAAATACCTTAATTGCCATAAATTATGTTTTTGTTACCTTAATCTTTGTATCCGCCTTTTTCAAGGAATATCTTGCCTTCCACCGAAATCTGGTAAGATTCCTGCGCTGTGGTATGATTAATATATTTTTCCATACGCAAATACGGTAATAACTGTCTCACGTAGTAATAGTGTATTTTGTCAGCCATCGCTTTTTCGATTTCAGACTCCGACATCCACATCCCAAAATTCTTTTCATTCAGAAATTTTAAGATTTCATTCTTTTGTTCTCCCGGTGTTAATTCTTTTCTTAACTCCGTAGTATTTTTATCTTGTGCCGGCGCTTCTGAATTTTTCTCAGTGTCCTTGCTTGTTAATTTTGCCATGGTTTTATATATTGCTTTTATTATTTTGTTGTTACGCAGCATTGTTTTGTTTTTCATTCATCGATTGAATTAACTTAATTTGTACACTGCGATATTTTTCATCAAATTCGCGGTCTACTTTAACGTTTTTATTAATAGTTTTGTAGTAACGGGTTGCCTCTCCACATTTATTATGCGCTTTTTGCTTCAAAATGACAGCAATCCGCCTGAGCGATATTCCTAATTCATAATGCAATAAACACGAAGCTAATTTACGGGCCTCAAACACTTTATGTATCTTGCCGGTAAATAGTGTACGCTTTGTAATTCGGTATGTATCGCAAACCTGCTCTAAAATAAACTCGGTTTCCTCACCCTTGTTGGTCTTTTTTAAGATTAAAGCAATTATCGCCTCATTCAATTCTTTGGCGGTATACACCTGTAATCCCTTGTGAAGATTTTTAAATAATAAGTCTACGTTTTCGTTGTTAGAAACTTGAAGCATATGAGTACAAAAATACACACTATTTGTGGGTACGATTTTTGTTTAAGGTACGATTGTTAAATAAAAGGGGTGTATTGTTAAAACAAAATGATATTTTTGTATGTGTAATTAACAATTTTATGGAAGATTTCAACAAAAATGACAAACAGCATAACTTTTGTCAAATAAAAGGTAAGATTACCGAAATAATAGACGGTGAAAAATTTGGTTCTGTGACCTTAGAGGTCGGACATGAAAAACCAAGGTCGGTAAATCTCATTCTTAAAAAAACTATGGTTCAGGACATTCAAAAAGATTATTCCATAAACGATAAAGTATGTATAGGATTCTACATTTCATCGAAAAATAAAGAAGGGAAATGGCGTACCATGGCGAACGTTCTCTTCGTGGAAAAAGAAGCTTAATCCTCCACATACTCAATTATCGGACACACTTTTTGCTTCTTAGCCTTAATGAATTCAATTATAACATTGGGTTTCTTTTGTGCTACTGGTTCTGAAAATTTATCCAGCATATCGTTATTGCGTTTCTCGCGCTTTAATTCAGCTTTATCCTCTAAAATTCCTGCTAAATAAATAATTCCAAAAATCATTCCTATAAATGCTGACACCCCTCCAATTATAACAAGCATCCAAATCGGGGAATGTTTAAGTACATCCATTAGTGTGTATTCTTGGTTCAAATAATAGTGTTGATAATATTTTCCACAAAAACCAACAGAAGCCAGAGTTATAATACAACCTAATCCGTAATGCATGGTAGAAATTCTATTCTTTAATATGAATTTTACAATCAAATTATAAATTACAACCGGGTAAGCTAAAGGCGCCAATACTATACTGCCTATCAATGCCCAAAAAAATGTACACAATGATTTTGGCTTTACTTCAAACGCCTGGTCTATCATCCATACCATCCAACTATCCTTTTTTATTTTCATTTTCTTTTAATTTTTCTAAACGTAAATTTTCAAATTCTAAGAACCCATCATAAACCTGGTCGTCGGTTTTACCGTGATTAGTTATTAAGTCGCGAAAATGCTCCTGCGAGCCATGAATATAAATTGTGTTTTCTTTTCGATTGACCCACGCGGATTTTTTTAATTTTTCATGGTGAACTTTTACGTAATTATCCTCTATGTAATTAGCATAGTTAATGGCAACCATTTTGCATAAATCATCTATAAAAGTCTTTTCCATTTCTAATAATTTGAAATTCTCGCTTTGTAATTCTTTAATTTATTTAGAAACTGTTACCGGAGTTCCCCAGATATCACCCTCTACAGCATAATATTTGCTATTTACAATGTATATTTTTACATTCTTCAAAAACTCACCACCCGGCGTTGCCTTCACAACATTATCAATGGCCTCCTCTAGCGATTTTCCCTTGTATCTACGGAGCTCTTTCCTTGAACCACCTACATAGTTCTTAATTAATTTGTAATCCATCTTGCTGTCCACATTACGGTTACTAATCATATTCAGCTTTCCAATCTGCTTGGTGCTCATGCAAGATGTAATCAACATACTTAACATTACAATTACTGCTACTCCTATCTTTTTCATATTTTGTTTTTTTAGGTTAAATTAATAATTCTTAAAATTTATAATTATAGTATCATTCCTGATAAAACCGGTTAAATCCGTAGGGTGACTATTATCCATGGTAATGCTGGTATAATGTTCCGGAAGGCTTATTTTATAGTTTATATGGTGTGGTTGTTTTAGTGATTCGGGCTGGGCTGTTGTATCCTGGTCGTATCTGGTAATAGTATATGCCTTAACGTCATAAGCAATAATTTCTCTCCAATAATTGTATAAATTGCCAAGCTCTAAGCTAAGCGCATATTCATAATTGGTTCCTACATTAGGAATTTTGGTACAAACTTCTTTTTGTAAAATCGTGCCATCTTCCTTAATAATATAATAGTTACTAAAATAGTTTCTGTCTGGTATTCCAGCTTTATTATCTCTTCCCTGCTCGGTCCGCAACCTACCATTAGGGCGATTATTCCAAATAGAATAACCGCCTTTTTCATAAATAATTTTTTCATACTTATTTTTTAGTCTGTTGTAAGTACATGGACATCAAAATGTTTTCCATCAAGCCATTACCGTTACTACTTCCGCCATTAATGTAAGTTGCGGGCCAAACCATTTTACTCATCGCCTGCGCTACACCAATCTTAGTGTCTTTCTCAATATTCGCTCTATCCAGTGGCGATAAACCCGCACTTACCATTTGTCTGGCTTCATACGCTGCTGCATCCGCATCCGTTTTAACCTTCTGCGCCGCAAATACCGCCGCTTCTGCCGCCGCCTTCTGCTCAAATTTATACTGCTCCTGAATCTTCACCTTCGTCTCCGCAGCAACCACCTGGTTGGTCTGCTCCACCTTCTTGGCATACTCCGTCTCCACTAATTTCTTCTCGCCCTGTGCCTTCGCCGTTAACGCCTGTTGCTGTGCTGTTACATACGCCTGCTTGGCCACACTCGCCGCCGAACTCGCATCAATCTGCTTACCCAACATATCCACAATACGCCTCTCGTACTCAGTCTTCGTGATTTGCGCATCCCCAATCGTAATGTTGTAAGATTTTATACTGCTGAATTTTCTCTTCGGGGTCCTGTTCTTGTCCAACTGCTTCTCCACCACATATTCCTGCTTGTACTCCTTATCGATACTGTCATATCTAACTACCTTGTTTATTTCAAGAAGGAAAGCGCCATTCTTCAGCTGGTCAATGTAATCCTGGCCCATCTGAGCCTTACCACCATTATAATGCATCTCCGGGGTTAAAAGTTGTGCTGATGCTGATAAACACTCCATAGTATAGGGTGCTAATCTCAGTTTTACCAATCCCTCTACGCTCCCATGGGTATTGTGTATCTCCAACATAGATAATTCATCGTTCGGTAAATTAAACTGCGCTATGCCGGTTACCGTCGCCGTTGCGCCTCCTAAAAATGATACCGGTGTCTTGCCAATATCCACCGTATTGTCCACTAAGTTTAAATTCTCTGCATCTCCCTTATGCTGTACACCAATTCTGTTAGGCCATGGATGGGTAGTTGCGAAAAATCCGGTAAAAAAATACTCCTGGCGTAAATTGTACCGACTGTTTTCCACTACGGGTTGTTACCACTGTTCGCTCCGTCGGGTCGTTATACTCAAAAGGATTCACAATGAAAAATAATATAATAGCCACTCCCACTATTATAGCCCACTTAATTAATTTGTTGTTGTTCATAGTTTATGTTTTATTTACTTTTTGGTTTTAACTGTCAAATTTTTTCTTGGTTTCTTTTACCTTTTCTATCTTTGATTTAATAGCCTCCACCTTTGCCTGGTGCTTCTCCAAATCCATAGGCAACGTTTTTTCCAGCTCCTTCAACTCATCCTGCAGCATCTCCAATTTCTCATCCAAACTGCTGTTAATAAAAGGCTTCCTCTCCTCATGCTTGTTCTTCTTGATTTTATTACTCAACCAAAATATAGCTATCAGCACCAACGCTATTACAAATATTGCTAGTTTGCCCATGATTCGTGGTCTAATTTAATAAATTGTTTCGTCTCCGATTTTCTGTGTGAGCCTATACTTAAACTAAAACCAATCACGGTTCTGCGGCTTCTTTTATCAAGCACCTTAATAACATTCTTAATCTTCACACCATGCAATACCTCCACTCTGGGAGTATTCAACGTTTGATGTCTCTGTATGTAAATCTTACACTTCGCATTAGGGTCCAAGCCCTCTAACTCTTGTTTCATATATCTGTTTTTTATTTTATAATCGTAATTTCTTCACTCAAAAAACTCTCTTCTCTCCACACACCATTATTATCCCTATACTTAACCGTAGTTCTCGGCTTTCCAAGGTGCGGCTGCTCCTCTACTATATAACACGTATCCTTCATACGTATCAACGCCTCCCGACCCTCATTCTCCCGACTGGGAATAATCTTGCAAAAGCCTATAGTAAATAATGTACACACCGCAAGCACAACTAATATATGTAATAAAAATCTCATTTTCTTTCTTTTTGGGCGTTCAAGCGGGATCTCGCCTGTATCTTTGCTAAAAAGCAAAGGATGCCGGCTCCATCCCTAACGCTACTGTCGGTTAATATTTTAAAATTTTAATGATGCATGTGTTTACTCCGGTACCGCTTTCTTTAAACGCTCCCTTTGCAACATCCTGAATTATAACCTCAGTCCCATCCAAAAACTCATTGAACACCTTCGCTTTTTTATCACCGGCAAACTGAAAATGCGTAGATGCAATACTCACCAACACCCCGCCTGGACGTAAACATTTATACATATGCATAATGTGCTCCATATCCTGACCCTTCGTAAAAGGCGGATTAGCAATAATACAATCAAATTTGTAATTCGTATCGTGCTTTAAAAAGTCAGGTCCCAATAATTTAAAATAAGGTACGTCCTCCAAAATCTGTTGGTTCTCCGGCATTAATTCATAGCCTGATATCGTAAAGTCAGGCGCGTTTCCATGGTTCATGGCCTTCAAAAACGCTTTTACCAACGCTCCGTCTCCCGCAGAAGGTTCCAACACATCAATGTTATGTTTGCTCTGTAAATCTTCCAAAGCATAATCCACCAACTGTTTTGCTAACTTTTCCGGCGTAGCAAAGAACTGAAATTCTTTTTTAATATTCACAGACTCTCCACCCGTGAGTCTATCCATAAATGGCTGCGCATCGGTTTTAAACACAAATGTATTTTTTTTATAGGTAGCACCGGCATTTAATAACGCTTTTCTCACATCGGCATAATTTGCCAACGGACCTTCCGAAATAGATGGCAAGAAAACAATGTTCTTTTCAACCTTACACTTTTTTAATGACTCAATTAATTCTGACATAATTTATATTTTTACCGTTAGTTTTTTGAAATAGCACAAATCACAATTATACTCCCCCATTCATGGTTCAACGTGAAATAATTTCCACATATACCATCGCCTGGTAATTTAATTTCTTTCTTCAACATATCCGCTAACACAGTGAATATCATCACATCTGTTACATGAAGCTGTTCAGTGGTCGTTAAATTCTTAGTGGTATGAAATTTGTGTGTGTTTAATCGGTCAACGTCCTCCAACATACAAATAAGCGACTGGGCCTTACTTGGCACGGCTCTGCGTATATGTTTTAAACGAATCATTTTAACTACTGTTGGTTGCTTAATTTTCTGTAAACATACAGTAGATTATACAAGTATGCAAATAATATTTCAAACAAAAGCCTAACTTTTTGATAGTTAGGCTTTTAAAATTTATTTAAAGGTGTGATTTTTTAAACTTGTGCGAGGTTTGCTTGTGCGTTTCGCTGCTGCTTATATACCAAATCCAAACCCTTTATCTGGCGCTCCAAAAAGACATTCTCATCACTGATTTTTTTAATTTTCTGATTCTCAATGTACATAAGTACCGATATAACGCCACCAGCTGCTGCCAGTGCTGAAAAGAAAAATGAAAGTTTTTGATTGTGTGATAAATCCGCCATAGTGTTTTTTTTATTCTGCTGTTTCTGTTTCAGGCTCCTGCTCAGTTTTCGGCTCTTCTTTCTTACCGAAATACGTTACCGCTCCCCAAATCGCAAGTCCTAATAACGCAATCCCGGCTAACATGCCTAATCCGCTTCCGCCTTCTGAACCTGTATTTGGTGTTCCTGCAGGTGCCCCTGTATTTAATTTTACTACGCTCATAAATTATATTTTTGAAATTGTGAATACTTCTTTTTCAGTCTCTCTAACGCTGTAATAAGTGGTGTCAAAACCATTCTCCTCACCCTCTTTGTATGCATCGAAAATGATATCATACGCGTTTTTAGCAGATGTTTTAATCTCCGCCAACGTTAAGCTGGTTTTACCCTGGGCCAACAATTCCTTTAACTCAGCATCCGCCTTTGTTCCGCGTTCGTCTGCTTTTGGCTCTTCAACCTTCGGTTCGTCCACTTTTGCAGGTGGTGTCGTTGCCGGGGTAGATTCTGTTTTAATTTCAGTAATAATGGTTTCGATTTTGTTAGGGATTGGGTCTGTGTTGGTTTTCTTGCCCTTCACATAATCCTCAATGTCCCTGCACACCCACTCATCATTGGCTTTAATCTTTTCCAACGTGTGGTTAGTGATTTTACGACCGTTCTTTTCATTCAGGGTTATCAACTTAATGATGTCCTGGATACCCTTAATGCCTAAATTGGCCCTTGCCGGAAGCTCACTGGCTGTTATACCATTATCCTCCAACATTTTTACATAACTTAATTTTATTTCCATAGTTGTTTTTTAAAAATTTTTTACTTATACACCACAAAAATAAGCATTATTTTTTGATTTTCACATTTGAACGTAAAGTTCCTATAACCGCTTTAACTCCATCCGGTAATTTACCCTCGAAATCCGTTGTTTTTAGGGTCGTAGGCTTAAAACTTCTGGCGTGACGTTGGTTAGCCCTGAACTCTGATTCAGTTATCTCTAAACGGTTCTTAAAGCCATTTTCTTTTAACCAAGTGTTCGCTGCTGTCTTTTTAAACTTTGTTTTATCAAAGCTTAATGCCTGCACGTTAAATCCTGTAGGACACTGGTCGGAGATTTTACCGCCGGCTGCCATTTTCTTGCTGCTGTAAATACTATCATAGTATTTATCATTCAATTCTTTTTGTAAATCCGCATTATTAATGCTGGTGCCGTCTTCATTGTACACTAAACTCATAGCTCGTGGCGTAATACTAGCTACCGTCGTACCTGTCGATTCGGCTTCTTTAATAGCTTTTTCCAATTCTCTTTCTGCATCTGATTTTTTATTTAATAATTCAATCCTTGCTGACGCAGAGCTTTTAGAGGGTTTCCTGTTTTTTAATTTTTCAAGTTCTTTCCTTTTTTCTTCAACAGTTTTGTTTAATGATGCGCGAAGTTTGTTTCTTTCTAACCAAACTGGTTCGATATCTGACCTAAAAACATATACTGTATCATTTTTTCCTTCGTATATTGGAATCTTAAAAGGATTATATCCTGGCGCATCGTAATTGTGCGGTTTAAGTGATTTTTTAAATTCACTATCAACTTTTCCGCCTTCAGCCATTTTACTTCCAAGCATTTCTCTGCCCAAAGTTTTATTATGCAATAAAATTTCTTTTACTGTTTTAACTTCCGCTTTCTCTCCGCGTGATACACTTCCCTCTGAATCTGCAATAGCCTGCGCTTTTTCTTTGGTCGTTGGGGTGCTCAATACTATCCAATAACCATCCTTAACTGCAATGGCAGCGTAAGCGTTTACATCCATTGTACCGCCTTCTGCCTTTGTTTCTACCTTTTCGTACTTACACGCCTGCATTGAAACTGCCAATTCCGGAAATTTTAATTTTGCCTGGATTTGTTTAGTTGCTTTTTGAACCTGCTCATCCGATTTAAATGAATAAGCATTCTCTGAATTATCCGTGAAATTGTATTTATTAGCAGATTGCGAATATGTAATGTACATTAATTTTTCAGATGTCGGATGATAGAAGTATAATTCTACTGGTGTTGTCTTTGATGGAACTATTCCGCCTTCTGCCATATTATCATCCAATATCTCTACAGATGCTACCTTAGCCATTTTGTCCTGTCCACCACTTCCAATATTAAATGACTTACCTACTTTAAAGTAATTTTTAATATCATTATCTGTTAAATGTGCTGCCATGCTTGTGGAAACAGACTCTCCGTTATCATAGGTTACCTTTACGCCACGAAGTTTACCACCTTCTGCCATTTTACCGGTTGGTTCTACCCTGGTAACATTTTTAAATCCTGAACGTTCCAATTCATCAATAGCATCTTCCAGTTTTTTATACTCACCATATAAACTACCATCAATTGTTACCTGGTTAGTATCATACATTGGATTGTAACGTACATATCCTGTAATCTCACCGTCCTTAGTATTCATTGTGCCAACAGCTCTGTATCCCGCCTCAAATGTTCTTTCTACCTTGCCGCCTTCAGCCATTTTGTTTTGTAATACGTATAACCCATTTTCAATATTACTCTGTAATTCAACTGCAGATACTTTAGCAATTGATTTATTGTTTGGTCCTAAAATATCAAACATGAAATTCTTTTGGTCATACTTCATGTTTATATCCTGTGCCGGGAAATGTCCTAATTTAGGCATATGCACAGTAAATATTTTTCCGTCATAAACCGATTTTGGAATTGTTCCGCCCTTTTCAAATTTAAATCCTTTTGGCGTTAATTCCTTAATAGTACTGGGTGCAATGTCTGCTGTTTTATGCTTTTCATTATTTGGGTCATACATTTCTAAATCTGAAATATATACTACGCCATCCATATTGGTTCTTAAATCACCACCTCCATCATCGAATACGTCCCTTACTATTCCAACACTGTTAACAGCTTTGTTGTAAACTACATCACCAACCTTAAATGAGTTATTTAACTTTCCGCCACTCTTCAATAACTTAGTTATCGTCTGGTCCTGCGCATTGTATTTTACTTTTGAACCATCCTTTAAATCAAATTCAAAGTCGTTTACGGTAAATCCGTTATCTCCATGGTCCGTGTAAGGTATCATTAAGCTCTGCTGGTCAACCTCCGAACTGAATTGCTCACTCACTAATTTTTCTACAAATTTCTTTAATGCCGAAAGGTCACGGGTTTTTGCCGTATGCGTCACCACATCAATAACTGTATGCGTTATAGTGATACCCTTCTCCTTATAAAAATTATAAACATCCTCATGCGTTTTCTCGCCCTCAAATACCTTGTAAAAGTGTCTTCCGTCATTCGTAGTCACCCAACTCAATGTCGTTGCGCCTAATATGTTTTTATGTTCATGGCTAACCGCATTAGCCTTTAAATCGTGTTTTGTATCTTCCATGTATTCGTTTTCTTCGTTTGTAATTTGATTGTTTAATTTGCCGCCTTTTTCAAAATTAATCTTGTATTCCGCTATAGTCGATGTTTTCCAATCTGCAGGTAAATTAAATGTTTTTGGCACATGAGGATTAATAATTCCTTCTATGCTTTTATTACCGTCCTTCTTTAATTCAAGCGCTCTATGGTTTCCATCCATCAATAAATATTTCTTTAAATCCGGCACATACGAAACGGTTACAGGAACGTTTTTAGAATGACTCAGTTCGCCGCGCTGTAATTCCTCTGTAGTCTCTTTTAACTTCCAATCGTAACTTATTAATTTAGTAAACGGTATTGTTATTTTCTTCCCCTGTAATTTACCGCCCTCTTCCATATTACCCGGGCCCTTGTTAGCAGTCTCCTGTGCCTCACAGGGTATAGCTACGCCTCCCGTAGATTGGTTTATCTCAGATAACTCCTCACAATGTGTTTTAGCCGCCTCCTCATTTATAATCACCTCGCCACCGCCCATAACTATCTCCCCCTCTGGTGCTATCACCTTAATGCCCTGACCTCCATCTCTGTCCGTCTTGCCAACCAATAATCCTCCACTCTTGTTCGGTGTCTTTGCCATACTCAAATATTCTTAATTATGCAAATATAATGTTAATTCCTGTAAATGCAAAAAAGCCCCCGTTTAGAGGCTTTTCTGTTATTATTTGGGCGATGCGAAGCAGGCACAACGATTTTAAGAGTTGGGCGTTACCCTACGGGTCGGGCTGTTTCGGGGTGCGCTGTCGCTCCCGTGCTAACGCACCAAGCCCTACGCATCCCTAACGCTTACGTTTTTTAACCGGTGATTTCTTTTTAGCAGTTGATTTTTGTTTATTCGTTGTTGGTTTTGCAACAAGTTCCTCAAACGCTTCTCTAGTTGGCCCAGAGGTAGGTTCTTTTTTAACAACCGACTCATTGCGCTTAGTGAAAATATCAATAATATTACCAGCCAACTTAATACCGCTTTCAATGACCATATTATTCACCGCTTCCTTCTTCTGCAATATGTCAATAGCCTTACCCTCCTCGTTAATCGTAACCGTACAATTATTGAACGTATAATTGTTCTTACCTGCCTGCGTTTTGTTCGCTTTACCTTTTAGTCTGCGAATCTGTCTTCTTGCAAATGAATCGCGGATTTCATTTGCGCCATTTGTTTCTGTTGTTTTTTCTGTGTACATAGTTTATGTTTTTTGAGATTTATATTTATTTTACTTTTAATTTATCAAATTCACCCTTTGTAATTTCAACCATACCTTTTAACGGCTTGAACTCAACATCATCCTGCGTGGTAACAAGAATTCCACCATCTTTTTTTATCCACTCATAACCAAAATGAACCCATTTGCCTTCTGTTTTAACACCGTAAATAGCATTATCGTCTCTAAACGTTAAACGTGGTAAAGATTCCATAAACTCGGCTAACTGCCTGCCCTGCTTCTTTCGTTTATTCGGCTCCCACGCTTCCGGGAAATCTTTGCACTGCTTCCAATTACACTGAAGGTTTAACTCTACAAAATCTTTATTCTTTTTGTTAATTATTGGGACAATAGCGTCTACCGTACCATTCAAACAGAATGGAGAGGTATAGCCATAATATTCTTTAAAATCCAATCCGGTATATTCACGAATTTTCTGATTATTGTCTTTCTTTAACTGGCTAATGCTCAATAAGAATTTTTCTATTTTAGAAAAAGCAATACTTTTTTTGTCTGTTATCTTCCAATACATAGGTTATATTATTTTTTTGTTTCTAATTTAATTGCATTTATAACTACCTGACACAAGCTTCCTATACCCTGCGCTGTTTTAATATCCATCTGCTTTTTCTGTACTTTATCAATCGTATCAAACAAAATAGCTTTAATATCCACTATAACATCATCACTGTCTTTGTGATTTATTAATTTTGGTGTATTATCTTCTTTTTTTACCAGTGTCATTTCTTGCTTTTCGTTAATAGGATTTCTACCTTTTGTAAACTGTGTGTCAATAAAATTATTCAAATCCCACTGAGGAATATACCTTGTTATTATTTCATCTCCGGTTTCAAATTCAAAAACAATTTCTTCTTGCTCCCTAATGTATTTATACTTCTGTACCGTTACAAATTCGTTTATCTCCGCAAAATACATCATGCCCCTTTGACTAAACTCCAACAGCTTGTCTAGTATTGGAAGTATATCCGCCTGCTCCTTCTTTCCTACTTCTGCCGACTTACGCATAATCTTTTTAATTTTACGGTCAACCGCTTTAATTCAATCATGTTGGCGTCCGGATTAACTACACCTTCATGCTTCAACAATTTTATGATGTACGAATCACCAAGCTCCTTTGTGTTTTGTTTATTCCACTCCGTAGCTTGATTTTTCGCTTTATCATAACTATCGTTCACTATTTCTGTTGAATACCGGTAAATTCTTTTATAGCCTCATCCAACGCATAAAGATTAATACTCTTCACAAACTTTGGGTTCTTACTTATGCTTACATAAAAATCACTCAATACCTTATTCTGAATGCCTGCTGGAACGGGTGTGTTCTGCTTCTGCAACTCAATCACCTTCTCCTTACTCTCGTCCTGGCGTTTTAATAAATCCAATGTTTTTTTCTCTTTTTCTGCTTGTAATTCGTCTGGTGTTTTTTGAATTACTACCTGCTCCTCATTTTTATTATTTAAAATAGTTTGAGTCCTTTTTTCTAATTCCAAAAGTTCGTTATTTACAGTTTCTTTTGTTTCTTCAGTTACGCCGATACTCTCAACAATTTGTTTTGCTAATTCCGTTTCTGCCTTTGACGCTTTAATGATAACACACGTTATACTGGCTTTTCCTATCTGCATTTGAGCCTGCGGGGTACTATTATCCCAAATCAAGATATCCTGCATCTCAGGATAAATTTCTTTTAACTGCTCCGCTTTTACATAACGGCTCTCCAAGAAGTTTCCATTCTGTAACTCCTGCAGCATAGTTAATGTCGTTGTGGTCCTGTCCGGGTTAAAATCAATATGACCACTGGTATGCAAATCCTCCACAATGAATATTCCACCCGGCTTTAAACTGCTCCACAGGTTAATCAAGGTCTCCTGCTGCTCCTGCATCATGTGGCCACCATCATCAATGATGATATCAAATTGCTCATTATTATTAATCTTTTTAATAGCTTCCAGCGTACTGTTGTTCAATATGTCGCCCACAACTATCTTTATATTCGGATGGTTATTAAACATACCCTTCTCCTGCTTATCCACACCAATTATCTTCGCTCTGCCTTCCCAGAATTCATGGTACATACGTAATGAGCCACCATCCAATACGCCTATTTCCAATAAGGTCGGGTTCTGGAATCTCTCAAAGTAATCCTGGTAAAATTCCGTAAATTCATGATGCTCCGCCTTATCCGTAAAGTGCTTTAATCCAATCTCTGTTAATCTGTTCATAGTTATAGTTTTATGTTTTTGTTAATAATTTTCTTTTTCTGTCCTGCTCTAATTTCATTTCAAGAAATGTTTTTGCAATGTCTTCCAATAAGTTTTTATCAAAAGTTATTTCATCGTATTCCGGTACTGATACTTCATTATCAGTTATAGTGCCTTTTTTAAATATACCCAATCTGACAGTTCCGTTATCGTCAACCATTAATTTATGCGTTGACCTACCTATTATTTGAGCGGTAAAGTGGCCTGTTGATAAAGGGATAATATCCGTTATTTCTGTTTTACCATCTCCATGGTACGCTAATTCAAAATATGGTTCCATTATTTACAAGGTTTAATGGTATCTCCTACGTGGTAATTATGGTCAATATCATGTGCCTCCATGGGTACAACTTCGCCATCCACTGTTTTTATTTCATAATATACATCGTGAATAAGCTTTATATCCGTTCTGTCTACAATGATTCCGCCGGCATGTTCACAAACAAACTCTTTTTTCTTACTACACGCCGCAAATAACAGCGCTATTAAAATTAGTTTTTTCATTTTATTTCTTTTTATTAGTTGAAACAATGAATATTAATGACAAAGCTGTAGAAGTAGCCGCTGCTAATCGCCACTCAGCCATTATTTTAAATATGGTAAAATCCCACATTATAAATGATACTACTAAAAATAGTAGCGAAAAAAATATCATGCAAATCATAAATGCCATTAAGAAATCTAATACTATTCTCATTTATCCGTTACTTTTAATTCTTTTACGCTACAATTCACTCCCTTGGATATAAACTCATCCCACAAAGGTGTTATATGACTCGGGTCAGGCCATACACAATAACCTACATCACACTTCTTAAAGTAATATCCGTTAGGACTCACGCAAAGTTTTTCACCATGCGCCGTCTCCAAATAATACAAGCCTCCCGTTGCCGGTTTCATACCCGGTAACTCCATCTCCATCAATTCGGTATTACTGTAAATCTTTACAATAACGCTTCCGTCCTGGTTCAACTGATGCTCTTTCACAAACATATTGGCACTCTCCCAGCTGTCAAACCTGGTCACCTCAATCACATACTGGTCAACAACCAATACCTCCGGAGGATTACTTATTATCCAACGCTTATCGCCAGTCTTGCTTATTAATTGTATACAATAAAATTTATCCATATTAATCTTTGTCTTTAATCGCTGCTATACCCGCCAAAATATATAATCCCAATATAGATGCCACCATCCAATGCCTTTCTATGGCTGCTAAAAATTCTTCCATAATTATTAAATTAATGAACTCTTAAAAATATATCCGTTATAAAATGTTGACAATGCTTTCCGTATGCCGATATTAATTTTTCTTGGTCATATGTTTTAAAATCATCCTCCGTATCAATCATGTTTAAAAACCACTTGTCTTCCATTACGTCGAAATAATTCCTAAGAGCTTGTGAAAGCGTCTCGCCTTTTATTAATTGCATCTGCTTATCATCCCAATAACTATCAGGATTAGGAACATCAATTAAATATACCATTAACCACTCTTTCATACTACCAATTCTTTACAGGTAACCCCTTCGGCTTATCCTTAATTTCCTGTTTTAAAACTTCTAAATTATCCTTCACATACGCTAGTACATCTCCACTCATCTTATTCTCCTCGTATAAATACAACAAGTACTCTGCAGGTACATTAGCCATCTTCAGTTTTCCTTTGTATATGCCCCAAGGCATCAATGATTCGTCCGTTAGCATTATTTCTGAGGCTCCGGGTCTGAATAATCAATAGTAGCCGTTATAGCTCCACTCTCAGGTATAGTAAATACAGCTCTTTTAGCGTTTACCGCTTTGAACTTATCCACGCAATCCTGTATCTGCGATATAGTCACACCATCACAGGTTATATTCAAACCTCCAACAGCGTTTTTCTTAATTTCTATTCTCTTTGTTTCCATGTTTTTATTTGACTACTGTCGGTACGGCAATTAGTGAGCCGTTAGTTTTTTATTTGGGCGTCCGGGCGGGCTTTACGTTGCAATCTTTTTTTTACAATTTGACTACGTCGGTAAAGGATTTCCACTACAATCCCTGACGCTTAGTTGCTGTTTTCTTTTTAACTATTGGTGAAAATGTAATTCCTGTTAGTTCATTCTTACCGTCATCTGTCCACTTAATGGATTTAAACTGAATTTTTTCCATAGTTACCCCACCCTTCTTTAAATCACACAGCATTGCAAAACAAGTCGCTATGTCCTTCATCAAATAAGGATAATTTTCAGTTGTTATTATTTTTGAAATATCCTCTACAGTTGTAAGAATATGCGTTTCGCCAGTAGGTTTGTATTTTTTATTTGCCATAATTATTTTTTAAAATATTCTTCGATTTCTTTTATTGCCGCCTGAGCGCCAAAACAACACACCGCCTTATAACCAGCCTTTTTAAACTGCTCCAATACCTTGCCCTGCTCATCCGATAATTTACCAATCGTCTTAACTGTCTTTCCAGCCTTCTTGCCCTTTGTTACTAACCTGTTGTACTCGGCAACCTTCAGTTCAATTACCAATCCCAAATACTCAATAGTTGGTTTATTGTTTAAACTCAACTTTAATTTGGGATACAATATCAGAAAGTCCGGAACACCTTTCTTGTTACCCATGATAGAATGCTTGTAACGCTCAAATGCGCTTTTTTTTCCTTCCGATGGTACATGGAACCACAATAAACTGCTACCGGCGTTAGCATGCATCCAATTTACAACCTGGATATGCTCCAAATCTTCCTTTGTCAAATATTTATCAAACGGATTGGCCATTAATTCTTCTTCGGCTGGTAACTTTCCAGTCTGCGGTTATAATTTTTACTGGGATATTGTTGATTTAAAGCCAATAGGGCCGCTTTATACTCTGGATTGCTCAACAACCTATCCACAACGTCCTGAATGATTTCCTGACGCTCTTCAAGGTTATGCTCGATTATTACGGGAGCGGCTTTCATTAGTTTTGATACATAATGGTTAATCCCATTTCTTTGGCCACAGAGTACTCTATGCGAGCTCCTTTTGACTCTCCCCATCCTTTCAGCATGTAAATACCGTCGCAGCGTAGTACTGCTCCTAAATCGACATCCATATATGCGTTCCATATATCCTGAATTGTAACTGTTTTTGAATCTTCAGGAAAATCTTTTTCTTTTTCAAAAATTGCTTCTAACGCATACGCCTTGGCGTGGTCTAATTTAAAAGGGTTTATTGGAACTGGTTTCGAAAGCACTGTTGGCATTTCACTAACTGATTTTTCGCCGTCCTCAAAGTGTTTTTTCGCTTCTTCTATTGACCTGCCACTAATTTTACCGCTAATGTAGATTTTCATATATGTTTGGGATAATTTATTTTTGTTTTAGCTTCTGCCGTATTTGTTTCTCATGATGTCGCGCAGCTTTGCAGCATCTTCGTATTGCTCCATAGAAACATGGAATTGCATTAAATCCTGTAAATCTTTAAACGGAAGGTCCTTTAAATACTCTTCGACGCTCTGGCATGTGTTTTGCTTAGTAACAGTACGATTGTCAGTTACAGTTTTGTAGCCGACCGCAATGGCCATGCATAATACAAGGCCAAGAAATGTAACGGCCTCTTTTTTAACTTGTGATTGGTGCGCTTTTTCCACTATTGGCAACTGTTTAGGTAAATAATTACACAAATATATAATTTTTATTTATTGGTGAATTTAAAAGTTATTAACAAGCTTTCGTTATTTACTTTTTTTCTTTTCTGGTACTGGATTCGGATTGTCTAAAATCCATAGTGATTCAACCGGCTTACCAAGCACCCGTGCAATTTTCATAGCAATAGGTAAACTAATACTGCTGGTCTGGTTACTTTTAATCCTACAAATATGTGCCGGCGTAGTTCCCACAAGGTCCGCCAATTCAATATCCGGCATATTATCCTTTTCCTTCAGCGCAGCATCCAGGTTATTACCCCATAGCTTTATACGCTCTCTGCGCGGTTTTGATTTTTTCTTTGTTTTTGACTTTACCTTTAGTTCTTCCATAGTTTATGCCATTTTTAAATACTTCATCGCTGTAACCGGTACAAGCTCAAATGGCGCCTTGTAATCCGTATTGTAAATTGTAATGTTTCCCTGCTCAATATACTGCACCTGCGCAGTACTGTACTCTAAATTTCTTTTAACAAACTGTTTGCAATATTCCAACGACACATAATCCTTCCTGGTAATCTTAATACTAAAATTACTATTGAATGCTCTTATGTGTATTACCGTTGTCATTTATTTGCTCACTATCTTTTTTTAATATAAAAAGGCCAGTATCCTTAAACTCCCTCTGCGAGACCTTCGCCTGCGCAAAAACAATCTCTTTTATCTTTTCAATCATCATATTGGATATCCCACTAAACGTTATACTGCTATTATGGGATGACCTCAAAACCGTTATATTACTCAAATTCAAATAATACATATCCGAATTTAAATTCTTACTAAAATTCACATCGCTCTGACGGGAATTAATAATGTTTAGTATCTGGTCCACCTGCAATTTTAATACCTCGTCCGTACTCATCAGGTTAACCATCGTCTTGTAAGAATAAAGAACCGTCGCGTGGTCCTTACCGCCAAATTCATATCCTATATGGGATAATGATATCGCGCTTCCGGCAAGAGTCTTTATAACATACATGGCAACTTGCCTTGGTAATACTTTTGAACGCTTGTGGCATCTTTTATTCTCGTGCATAACTTCTACCGATACACCGTAAAAATTTGCCACTACCTCTTTCACTAATTCAATTACCGCGTTCTTGTTGAAAAGCGCATTTGCCAATATTGCCGGCGGCATTTGCTTTTCCGTTGCTAATGGGATAATAGTCATAATTTATCTTTTCTTAACTCCTTAATTAAAACGGCGTACTATCACCATTATCATTATTATCTACCTTTTTCTGTGCCAAAAAATCAGTGTTTTCACTCAACTGAGTAGTTTGTTGCACAAATGTAGAATTATTTTCCGGGTTTTCCAAATTTCTGTAATAGTTTATCTCAGTCTGTATCAAAACATTCTTCGCTCTTCCTGCCGACCAGTCCCAATCCGTCACCTTCGTAAGGTCCGCAATGAATCCTAAATAAGCGCTGCCAAGCTCGCCATTCCTGTGTTTAGCTATTATTAATTCCAACATTTCTTTACAGCCCTCTTCCCTAATAACAGTATTGTCTTCCAATATATATTCGGTAATTCCATAATACGACGGTCTGTAACAAAACATAACCATATCCGCAGACTGCTCAATCTCACCGGATTCCCTTAAGTCAGATAATTGCGGCTTTTTGTCTCCCGTCTTTTCAACCCCCCGGCTCAGCTGCGATAGCGCAATAATTGGAATATCCAGTTCCTTGGCTAAATTTTTTAATCCCCTGGCAATAGTACTCACCTCCTGCTCCCTGTGCTGTATATCCAAACCACTACTCATTAACTGCAAATAATCTATAACCGCTAATTTTACTCCCTGCTTGGCAACTTGGCGCCTTAGTTTTGCTTTTAATTGTACAAGTGATATATTCGGCGTATCATCAATAAATACAGGTGTATCGTATAACATCTGGCAAGCATCATCCACTTTTTTATTTTCATCCTTAGTAAACTGCTTTTTAATTATCTTGCTGGAATTAACCCCACTTAGCGTAGCCTGTATCCTCCCAACCAACTGCTTGGTAGACATTTCCAAAGAATAAATAGCAATCGGTGTCTTTTCAATTATAGCGGGTCGTATAGCCAGCGCCACCGCGCAGGTGGTTTTTCCCATGCCCGGACGGCCCGCAAGGATAACTAAATCCGTCTTCTGCCAACCATTGGTTATCTTATCCAAGCCTTTAAAAAAACTTGGCACGCCGGAATTTTTTCCACCCTCCAATACATTCATGCCCTCTATTATCAATTCCGCATGCACATCGCCTATCTTTCTGGCATCAAAACGCATCACGCTGGTAAGTGCAGCGTCAATATTTGTAGCGGCTGTTCCATATATTTCAAATACATCCGTAGTGTCATCATACGCATTGCGGATATTCTCAGTGCTAATACGTATTAAATTACGCTTTAAATAGCTCTGCATGATGATTCTGGCATGAAATACAATGCTGGCACTACTGGCTATCCTGTTAGTTAAACTGGATACATAATAAGTACCGCCAACGGTTTCGAGTTCCCCCATAGCTTTTAGTTCCTTGCTAACCGTTAAAATATCAATCGTCTCCGATTTTTTATATAAACGGTCCATAGCTTGGTAAATAAGCATATTCTGTGTTTTATAAAAACACTCTTCATGCAAAATGCCAATAACTTCCTCTACAGCTTCATTTTCCAGTAACATAGCCCCGAGTACAGTTTCTTCCAGTTCAACGTTCTGTGGTGGTAATTTACCGTTCTCCGCCGAAATCATTTGGTTAGCCGGCGGCTTCTGCCAATTATTATTAAATGCTCTTTTTTTGTTCTGTTCCATTTTTATAGTTCTCTTCTGTGTTTAAAACAATCCTGGGTTTCTAACTGGCATGTGTTTGGTATAAATGATACCGGTTTGTTTAATTTACTGCAATCCCCGTAATTTACCCGGTGGCTCGCTTTCTCCTGGCCCACATGTAAATGATTATAAGAATCCATCTTATTTCTGTTGCGGTTCATAAAAACGCAATCATTGCAATTACAATCCACCTTCTGAAGTTCAAATATACCGGTTTTATCCATTTTTTTCTTTTAATTCACGTAGCTCTTGGCGCAGCGAAATTATTCTGGCTGTTTTCACTTTTTTTACTTCAACCAGGCTCAATATTTTATTTAATCTTCGCTCTGCTCTGTTTTTATATGTACGTATCTGTTGCTGCAAGTCTTCTATTAATACCTTCCACGTATCAATAGTTTCGTTTTGACGCTTTACCGTGCCACGCAAATCAGTTATAATAGCCCTGTCAGTTTTCTGAATTACTGCCACCATCTGCTCACGTATCCTCGCAGGAACATACAGCCTGGTAATACATCTAACACAGCTTTCCTTACCCTCATCATTAATAAATTCTTCACTTAACTCAAATTCATTGCGGCACGATGCGCATTGCTTTGTTGCTGGTTTTTCATCCAATAACAAAAAAGGGTAATCGTGTGGAATATAATCTCCTTTGTTCGCTACCTTATTTTTAATACCACTCTCCACATCCAACTCGTGTATACTTCTGTTGGGGTATATATCACATTGTTTACCCGGCTCGTCACTTAGCATTAAAGCCCATTTCTTTTTAGTTTCCATATTTTATTTGTTATTACTTAATAGGTTAACGGCAGAGTTATAGGTTTCCAGTGGGTAATAAAATTTGCTTTCTGTTCTTTACTACAATAATCTATTTCAACCGTTTGCTTATCACCATAATCAAAAAAGACTAAAACCTTTTCATTTTTATCAGCCAATCTATCTTCAACACTTATCCACTCCTCTTTTGGTGTAACTGAGATGGAGGGTTGGAGTTTGGAGATGAACCAATCGAAAAGCTCATAAAATAATTTAGGCGTTAAATCCCCTGCCTCTCCTGAAAAATTAACAAGGCCGCCATAATCTTTAAAATATTTCTTTTTTAACTCCTCAGTATCTACTACTGGCTTAAATTCAGTATGTAAGTTTTCCTTACTAACTGCTTTTTCATCGGCTGGCTTAGTTTGTAGGTGGGGTAAAAGAAAGTCCATACACTTATTAAAACCCAACATAAAATTATCTGCCCTGTCTTGTGAGAATTTAGTATCTCCATAGTTTGTATGTAGACAATGCTTTAATAATTTACCCGCTTCCTTCTGCAACTCCTCTAATGATGTATTAGATGGTAGGGATAGAGCAAATTCAGCTCCGTCTTTAAATCCCATAAAAGCACCTAAATATTCTGTTTGATATTTTGCTGCGTTTTTTCTTGCCGCTTCTTCAATTTGTTGTTTTTCCATAGTGTTATATACCTTTAGTTAAAATATTTGAGTTATGCAAAACAGTATTACTATTTTTATCGCATCCCATTTCAATTAATTGATTGTTGCTAATTTTCAACGCCTCCATAGCCTCCTTTAGTAAAAGGTCTTGAGTTGATTTTTCAGTAAGTAATTTATTAAACTCATTTGCCCGAGTATTAAATTCTTCACAAAACAAATTATGTTTATTTTTTAGTGAAGTCAACTCCTTTTCTTTATCGGCTAGTTCAATTCCTTGCCCAGCAATTCTTTCAGACAACTTTTCCAACTGATAATTTAAATTTTTAATGGTAATTTCGTACGAGGCTAGTTGCTGTTGTAACTCTGAGGTTTTAACATCGGTAAATTCATGCGCCCAACGCAATCCGTCTTCGCCGCTTATGGCAGTTCTTGATAAAGAAAATTCCTTATCTCTTAGTTCGGGGTTTTTCTCTTTTATTTTATTTCTAAAAAACTCTTCTGAAGTTATCATAATTATTTTCTGGTTATAGTAAATTTTGTTCTTATATAAGCAATCTTAGTCCCCAAACTACGCGTGTTGTCATCCAATATTCTAACTATCTCGCCCCAAATATCGTCCTCTGATTCCGGTTTCTGTTCTGGTTTTAAAATGAAGTACTTTTCCATATGTTCACATTCAATACATTCACCATCACAAACCTTTAAACAATCAACCTTAAACGCAAGCCTATCCTTTATGCTCTCCAATGAAATACCTACCGTACTCAATGTCTCATTAAATAACTTGTTTATTCTGGTATTCTTCCAAATATAAACCAACTCATTCTTAAACTCCTGCTCCGTATCCTTATGGAATATAGCGGATTTTTTGGAGTTTGCCCAATTAACGACTGCAGATTTAAACGCTCCACTTTTATAATCTGAACTATACCATCCTGAATAATCTTTAATAGATGGCTCAGAAGTGTCATAATACTCAATCACAATATCTTCACCAACTTTCTTCGCTGTAGGGTTATAAATGTTCATATTTTTATTTTTTATGTGCGGCAATGCCACAACCGTTAGTTTATTTTTTGGGCGTTTTAACGGGCTTTCGCCTTTATCTTTTTTTACAAAAAAGGATGCCGCCTCAATCCCTAACGCAAAGCGTTCGGTAAGTCCCTGACGCATTACTTATGCTTGTCTTTATCCCACTCGTCAAACTCCGGGTCCGGTAACAGTAAGCAACCTATCACCGTTCCAAGCATTCCCAAAAATGGTGTTAATAAAAGTGTTAGTTTTATTATCTCGCTTACAGTATACATTAAATGTATCGCTTTCATATCTTTTTATTTACAGGCCGCTCTATTTGTTTTTGTCTTAACAGTTATATAACCGCGCCTTTTAGTCATTTTATCAAACTTAACAGCTTTACAATTACCCTCTTTCGAACGGAAATAATCCGGAATGTTATTTGTAAACTCTACACAAATATCAATATCTTTAGTTAATTGTCGAACCTTTACATTTAACTCATCAATTTCATTCTGCAATTTTTCATTATATGCAAATAATTTTTTTATAGCACACAAACTATCTGATACATATAACTCTCCAATAGTATTAGGTGTGTCATACACTATGTAAGTACAGGGTGTATATCCATTGGTCAGAGTGTAAGAAGTTCCAACGGTAAACGTGCTGCCTGTAATTTGGTTAGACTGAGCTTTTACATTTACTGATAAAAGCATTAATAATATTAGTTTTTTCATAGCTCTTTATTTACACATTTCTTTACAAAATAATAATACATGGACACGGAACTCTACATCAAATAAATTGGTCCAGTAATTATCACCAACCATCATCCGTTTCGGTCTGAATAATTTTAACTCCGGAAAGTTGTTCAATTCATAACCACTCACGCGCTTTGTTGGAAATAACTCTTGGCATGCATCGTTCACATAAAAACACATCGCCGCCTTTGGCTGGAACTGATAAGCATTGTTTTCAAAGTAATTATTCGCTGCAAGTTCATATACTTGCTTACGTTCATTTTTTGTTAATATACTCATATTCTTCTGTTTTCTTTCTTTAATACTCTAAACTGTTCCAACTGTGATAATGATACAAATAACTGCAATTCATACCCTTGCTGCGCAAAGTTCAAATACTTACCGTTTTCAAGTATAAATTTAACCGGTATCTTCCAGTGCTCCAACTCATCACTGAGTGATATTGTATCAAACGTTTTGGCCTGTTTAAGGATGTATTCGTTAAATCCATACGCATTGCCCATCCGGAATAAATGAAGGTCTCTCTTGCGCTCTATTTTAAGCGTCTTGGTGCTTTTGGTAACCACGCCTATCTTTTTTTTGTAGGATTCTGTTTCCAACTGCAATAATACCACAATGGTCTTTCTGGTAGACTGTAAAAATATTTTATTCCTGCCGGCATCATCTATAAAAAATGTCCGGTGTACTTTCTTCTCCTTTGGTTTGCGAGGTTTTTTTAATGCCATGGTTTATTTTTTATCTTTAATTAAATCCTTTGTTTTACATACAAACTTTATCAACGGCCTGTTCTGCAGGAAATATGTATCATCCACAATATTATACTCGCTTTGCTCCTTATCAAATTTACCATTCACCGGGTTAATAATTATAACGTTGTAATTACGCTTATTCTCTTGGTGAAGCTTTATAGCCACCTCCTTGGTCTTATCCAAATCTTTGTAAATTTCCATAATATCCGGTTTTTACCACCAAAACCCCGCCTCCGTATATCGGGCAGGCGTGTTGGGACTTGCCGCACCTCGCGAGCAAGACAAGGTCGGTTTTTCTTTCAGAAAAAATTGCGCGTCACGGCTTGATTATCTGCTCCTCTATGTGATGAAAGTTCCTGTCATATGCATCAGAACCTTCCTCGCTTAAAAAAGCGAGGCGAGCAGCGGAGCCCGTATGCGCGCAGTCGTCGTCGTAGTCCGAATGGTGGAACACGAGACCAGAACCGCCAGATACCCGATGGAATGGGTAATGTCTGTAATCCGATAATTTTGGGGTTATAAGTTCATTGTAACATTTAGCAATACGCATCCTAGCTATTAATCCGTTTAGTACATTGTACTCAGCCTCCGTAAAGCCCGCTAATTTTACTTTGTCGGTTGATACGTCTATCTTCAAATAGTCATACACCTGTGGTAAAGTAGTTATTTTTTCATAAATAGGTCTGCTATCCGCTCCGTTTGCCGGCGTGGAAGATTCTTTTAACTTTTGCTGTAATTCAAATACTTTGTTCTCAGCTTCCTTTAATTGTTCCTGTAATGTTTGCATGGTTTATAATTTATGTTATTTGTAAATATTTGTAACTGATTCATAGTTTCCGGCATTTCTAAAAGAAACGTTAAATTTTCCGCCAACATCAATGCTTTCACCCACTAAATCTGTAGCTATTTTCGGAACAAATACAGCTATTATATGGTAAGTTTTATTTCTGGAATTCTTACCATAAACCCTGTAAACTATTCCGTATTTGCGGTGAATAATTAACTCATTCTTTTCAAATGTTGGGAAAATTGTTTTAAATGACTCCAATATAGCTCCACTATAAATGGAATCTGCTAACTTACTAGCTGAATTTGCCAGTTCTTTTGATGTGAATGCGAGGTTTTTCATTTTGCGAGGGTTTTATTTGTTATTTCTTAGGACTGATTTTGATTTTTCAATTTGTTTTTTTATTCTAATTACATAAGAAACCGTTGTGGCAGCTTTTAACGCTATAATGTCATAACTTAAACTTTCGTCTGTTAACATGTTTTTTACAAGCGATTTTTTTGTCATTTGGCGAGGTTTTTAAATTTTATTTTATTTTATAATTTTTCTGCGAATTGTAGATTCTGACACTTTAAAGTGTTTTGCTATCTGTCTTACAGATTTTTCATCAAATATCATATTGTTAACTTCAATGATTGATATTTTCTTTTTTGCTGTTGATTTCATTTTGCGAGGGTTTTTAATTATTATTCAACAAATATACACACTAATTCTGTTCAAATTACATAAATATATAATTTAATTGATAAGTTGCTGTAAATCAGTTTGATTGTTTTTGTTTTAGGGTTGGTTTTTGGTCTTATTTAGCTGTTTCGCATGATTTTTTAGTAGCCATGCCTTAACTTCTTCGAAATTTAAAATATCCGTAACTGGAGGGTAAATTCCACCGCTGTTGATTTAAACCTGCTCTAATTTTAAACCCTGGTCCTTTAACTGCATAACGTAAGACTTCATTTCTTCAACAGTAGTAAAGAACTTTTCATAGTAATCCTTATTACTCAACGTTACATGCGCATGTGGCTTATAAAACACCTTCTTGTCCTCCACATAACTTTGTCCATCCTTTTCGATTTGCTCCTTCGTGTGTAGCTTATCTGCAGGGTACCAGCTTTCATAAAAGCCTTCCGGCTCAGTTTTCCAAAACCAATGCTTATACTCCTCTTTCCAATTATACTTTCTGTTTCTGTGTTTTGGATACTCCGCTACAGATACTATCTGCTCAATGTTAATGTTTGTCATACTTTATTTTTCTTTTGTGTTTTTTAATTTTTGATGCTCTACCCACATTACATTGCACGGTATCATTCTTGGTGGATGAAACTTATAACCCTCCGTTAATTTAAAATCAGTAACCCATATCTTGCGGCCCAACCTCTTCTCAATGCAATTATCACATAATGCATCATCCCAATGGTCACATACTCCCAACCATAAACTATCCTTCAACATCACCATATTGATATCAACAAATATCTCTGTATAACAATCCTTGCAAATAAGCTTTTTTCTTTTTTCCATACTACTAATCCCTCCCTAATATTTTACCACTACTCTTACCACTGTTCAACGGCATATCAAATTTCTTCTTGCCAAACCAGTTTATACAGTGTGATGAACAATCCGTTATACTGTAATAATGTTTCTGCTTTGCACTCTGCTCCATGAAAAAATCTTTTATTAACGTTTCTATCTGCTCCCTCTTCAACCGGTAACGCATACCCAACAAATCAAACGCGCTACCCTGCTGCAGCATCTCCTCCTGGAACTCCATAGCCGGCTTCAATCCACTGGTAATTAAATGCTCCTCAACCGTCACCTTATCCAACTGCGACTTATCAATATACTTATACCACTTGTTCGGAAAACCTATCCTGTTCGTGTGCAACGTTATCAATCCCGCCTCCTGCAGTTCCAAAAAATGCATACTGTTCGGATTAGGTATCTCGTTCTTGTATAACTCAAACGCCTTACAGTTCTCGTTCGTAGCCTCCTTGCCCTCAAAATAATATAATAAACAACGTATATACGTCAACTGCCCAAACGGTGTTAAAGGTTTTAATGCCTCAAACTCAAATATCTGCTGCAATGTAAATAAACTTAATAACCTTAACATGTCCTGGGATATAAAAAATATAACATAATCACTATACTCAAACACGCAGCCGCTCCTACTATACAAGCTAAAGCCAATGGTTTATTCTTGCTCCATGTCCTCCAAAATGCATATACTCCAATAACAGAAGCAAGTAAATTAAATATAATTAAAAAATACATCATCTTAATTATCTGCAGTTCTGTGATTTTTTATTCTATTCTTAGCTCCAACCCCGGTTCCAATCCCGCCAAATGAATTTTTACTCTTTAACTTAAATTCCTCATCATGCTTTGCCTTACACTCTTCGCAAAGGTCCCCTACACCCAACCACTTCCTTATCTTCACCTTACCAGTGAACTTCTTTCCCTGCATGTCGCCGTCATGGCATATACCGCAAATTTTCATTTTTTATACGGCTTCGTTTTTAATAATTTCTTTACCCGCTCAATATTCATTTGAGTCTTAGCGTGCGCAAGACTTTTTATATTATCTATGATAACACGTTTTAAAGGGCGCTTTGTTTTTTTGTAAGCCATTATTGTTTGACGGTCACTCTCAATATAGTACGCTGCAGTGTCGGCTAAATGCTTGTCCAGCTCACTCAAAAAATCATACATTTCTTTTTTACAAACACACCAAAGTATACTGTAAAATATAAAATTAGCACAATAATCTTTAATGCGCTTGTGGTTTAATTGAATAGTTCCAAAATCTAGTGATACGCGACAGGAGGTTTTAATTCCATAGTTTGGCCATCCATCTAAGTTTGGTAGTTTTTGAATACGATATTTTTTGTTTTCAGAATAATAATCCATAAGCTTTAATTTCTTATAGTTCTTTGAAATATCATCTGCAAAATCCAACAACTCCTTTGAGGGCTTGAATTTATACCGGGATAGCTTCGGCTGTTTCTTTGTTGTCATAATAATCTCGTTTTTCATTAATTATCTGCTCTGTATACACGCCTGCCTGATTCTTATCGCTTGTATACCCTGAATTATTAGGACCCCACCATGAATTCCACTTTTTACTCCAAACATTGTATAATTTAACGGGTGTTAATAACTTTTTTAAAACTATACAACGCTCGTAATTTTGTTTAGCTTCTGCTCTTTTTAATTCAGTATGTAACCGCTGAATCTTTCCTTCTGGAGAAAGAGGTTTTTTTAACGGCGTGCCAAGTTTGTAATCAAATAAATGAAAACACGCTATATTGGTATACTCGGTATCGTTGATAATGGCCCACCACATGTTATTTATGTTGTGATACATGGTGCCTCTAGACAATTTGCCTTTGTGTCCATAAAAGTACTTTACGTCCCCGTTTTTTAAATGGGTACCGTCTTTACTTTTGCTATTGTAATCTGCAATATCATGATTGTTTAAATCTTCCAAGCTTTTTACGTTCTTTTTATCGAAGTGAGATGTTTGAAAAACATTCAGGATGGCGTTCACCGAGCCGTTTGGCTTGTCTCTGTTGTCTGTTTTTACAAATTGGGCGGCAAGTTTAATAATAGCGTTTAATTCAGCTTTTAGCGCTATTTTAATCAAATACGGCATTTTATTAATATTACGGTTATCAAACCTACCTCTATTTGGAGGATTGGTTGGAGTTGCCGTTTCGTGAAACTCAAATACAAACCCGTTAGGGTAAATTTGCGCGTGAACGTGGATATCGTTCTTTTTAACGCCATAATAATAGCCTTTTTGTATGCATTTGGCAACTGTTTGGTCCACTCCAATATCAAAGCCCCTGTTTTTTAACAGGTTTATTATACGGTACCATAGCGCGTGGTGATTAAAAGCCGCATCCCACGTACCGCACTTTTCTGTGTCGTCCGGGTTATAACATACCATCGCACGGTCAAAGCTATAGCCAAAGTTCCCAATTAACTTTGTAATGTCGGGAGTAATGGTTTTTTTGTAAATTCTCTGTGTTCTTGTTTGCATGTTTTATATATCAATAATGTTAGCGTAATCAAATGTACAATACTCATCTATCACCTTACTAAATGTCGCCTGTGATTTTGGGGTTCGGTATTTATATGTTATGATGGCTTGTTTTACAAACTTACCGGTGCTGTCCGGATGCGTCGATTCATACGTAATTTTATGACCAGACTTTCTGTGCTGCTCATTTAAATAATCAAATTCCGTAGGTTGTACAAATCTCATTTATTTAAATATTTCGTAAGACCCATCTCTTTTGTTAATCTTCATAACGCCGCGCCTGGATTTATCATCATCATACGGGTTGTTCAGGAATACATAGTCTTCGCTTTTTATAGTCGTATAAGATTGGCAATAAAGTTCGCCTGTTTCAATATTATAATATTTATTACCATTACAGAAAATAAGACCGCCTTGCAAGAATATGGAGTCATATGGCTGTGATTCATACTTTTCGACTCCGTTTTTATCAATAATAACCCAAACACTCTTAAGATGACGCTTACGCTTCTGTATTTTTGTAATTACATCGTCATAAATAGCTTCCACGTATTTTAATATTAAGGCGTATCCATCCTTAAAATCACCACCCATGCCGCCCTTACGATATAGGTTGCTGCTTACTAATATGCCGTTCTTTGTAAGACAAAAATAATCATTACAACTAACGTTCCATTTTTTAACATAATCATCGTTAAGAATAATCTGACTGAACTGTAATTCAGAACTAATAGCTTCGGGTAATAACTCAAAATTATTGCTTTGCATAGGCTGTATTTGCTAAATCGTAATTATACAATAATTCAATATCTTCCTTTAAAAGCCAATTTTCTAAAGTCATTTCTTTTCTGGAAAATGTTAATTTTAAGAAGCCTGGTAGTGATATCGCAAACACCTTCTGTGTGCTGATATAATATTCTTTGTTGGCCTCTGCGTGCATTTTAATAAGCTCCAATAGCGCGTGCAGGAATGCAGACACTTTTTTGCTTCTTTGGTGTAGCCAAAGACAAAATACCATAACCAACGCGTAAACCGCTAATGTAATCGCTATAACTTTTAATGCTTCCATAATTTCTGTAAACTTATATCAAATTATATACTTATGCAATTTTATTTTTAATTTTTTATTTAATAGCTTGGCTGTTAGTGTTTTAAATTTTAATCTTTAGTGTGTTTTATATCCGTTTCCGGCCAGAACATATGGTATGTAGTATCAGCCTGGCCCCTTTCAATTTCATTTAATTTTTCCGAAATTTCTTCTCTGCCGGCCTTCGTAAGGTGGTCAATAAATAATATACCATTCAAATGGTCATACTCATGCTGAAAAATAATGCTTTCAAATCCCCTGAACCGGCGCTTCTGCTTATTAAAGAACTCATCATAAAACTCCACGTCAATAATATCATCCCTGCCCTCTACCATCCCAAAGGTTTTAGGAATGCTCATACAACCCTCCTCATAGTGTTGCTTACCTCTTCTTTTTGTAATTACAGGGTTTATAACCGTAATTGTGTGTAAGTTCTTTATAGGCCGCATAATAAACATTCTGGCCTGGATATTAATTTGCGGGGCTGCTAATCCTACACAGCTGTTTAAACTATCCAGTGTTACTGCTAATGCGCTCCATTCCATTCTGGATAATTCATTGTCATCCACCTCTTCACATGTCTTTCTTAATATCGGGCTTCCATATCCTACAATGGGAGAAACGTCGGTTAATTTTTGTAATGTCATACTTGTTTTGTTAGTTTATCTAAAAATTCTAATGTGCTTTTAAAAGCATCCGCTTTGCCTTTGTAGTATTCTGTATCCGGCTTTATAACTTCACCGCCTGTTAATACTACCGTAAAGCCAGTCTCTTCCTCTGCGCGTTTTATATTGGATTGCAGCTTTTCCCTTAATTGTCGGATAATATCGTTCATTTAATTTTTTATTCTTACTAATATGTTTATCCACCAATTTTCTTTTTTGTCTTGATGCTTACAAAATTGAATCTTCGCTTTTGGACCCAACAAGTTTCTTAAGTGCTTTTTAAACCGATTAAATTCCGCATTGCTTTTTTTAAAATCTGTAAGTAATACTGTCCTTGTTGTTTCGTCCCAATAACACCAATTGTACCACTGGGTGTTTTTTGAATAATGGTCATCCAATAAAATATTTATGTATAAGCGCAAAAACGTCAACTCTCCGTTAATTCTTTCTGTTGAAAGAATACGACGCCGCTCCATTATTTTTTTTCTGGTACGCATTACAAATTCAATAATTCTGTTTTTACCTTCATGTAATTCTCTATTCTGTCCTTTGGTCCGAATCCTATGGTGTGCGATATGCCCACTATCATACTATTTAAAAATTTTAATTCTTCAATAATAATCTCAACCGCCCTTATAGCCTGCTTCTTTGAATCCGCTTTTCGCTTATCCTCAATATGCAATGGGCTTATTTCATAAAATTGTTTGTAAATTACTTCTGCTTTTTCTCTGTGCGTCATTGCGTATTATTTTAATTGATTTAATAGAATTTCTTGTTGAGTATTGCTTTGCCCACACATTACTAAATCGCAACATTTGTTTGGAATTTGATGTCCTAAATAAAAATATTCCTTCTTTTTATTACAGTAATATAAATTACGATTAAAATACCTGGCCCAATAAAATTGTATTATGAATTTTTTCATAATTAAAACGTTGGTTTACCACATTCCTTTTCGCAAATATCGTCCTGGTAATACTTCCTGTACATTATTTCAGATACATGCTCCTCACTAATCCTTCTTCTGGTCTTACCACACACCTGTTCAAAATATCCGGCATTCGGATACACGTGCTTTACTATCTCGCCGCTCCTTAGCTTAATATCGCATTCCTGCTTCTCATACTCATCGTACTTAACCCATTGGTCCCATTTTATGTTGTCTTTCATATTTATATTATTAATCCTATTATTACTGAGGCTGACGCAGCGCCAAACATAAAATACCAAAAATTATTTGCTGCCTGTTTCATTATTCCTTCGGTGTTAATCTGTTTGTCATTACATCCCACTCTGGGAATGAACCTTTATCTATATTGTATCCTCTGACACAGCAAAACATCGCCGCCGGCTCGCTTAAGCTTATTATCTGCACAAGACTGCTGTTCGCTTTACCCTTGTCCAAACGTACAATATCGCCCTTTTTTAAATTATGTGGGTTATGAATACTCATCGCTACAAACTTTAATCATTAATTCTGCTTCTTTTTTTATTAATGGGTCTGTACCCTCCGATTTTATAGCAACTGATAACAGGTCTTTTAAAGCTTGTCTCTGATTACGTAACGCCGTTATTCTTTCGTGCGGACTTCCCGGGCTCGGACATACCCAAAAATCAACTATGTGTGTTGGTTGACCTTTAATTCCAACCATTTCTATTTTAGCCATCCTTGGCTGACCAGTCTCTATACACACATCTACCAATCCCCAAATACCCGTTGCTATCTGAAATTTTTCACTATTGTGGCGTATTAATTTAAACAACCTTATGACATCAAGCCAATTCTTAAACCACTTTTTCATTATTTCTCCTTTACTAATCCGTAATTCTTCTTCTGTACCGGTGACTCTATGTAACTCCTGCCCTTCAAACACTTAGGGCAATAATCCTTATAACCTGATACGCCGTGGATACTGCCTTTTACAACACTTCTCTCACCCACTTTATGCAAATGTCTGCAGCTGGTGCACCTGCACTCCGTATCATTCCCCTTACTGGATGGTATTAATTCTCGTAATGTCATAAATTATTTTTCTAAATCCTGTAAGTGTTTTCCTGTTTTTTTAAAGTATTTCCATCTTTCCCAAAGCATACCTGTAAAGTATCCCAGCGCTATTGAAAGTATACAAAGTAATATTACCATATCCTATTTTTTATTATGATGTAATAACTATGTTCATATATGGTAATCCTTCTTTTCTTAATTCTTCGCGCGCAAATTCTTGAATGCTTTCATGTTTTAATAACTCCATTACTTTTCCAAATATTTGCCTCGGGTGATACTCCGCTTTTCTATCAAAATACGTCATTTGTGGTTCATACACATAATGGCCTCGTCTGTAAATTCTGCTTACCGGTTTTAATTTTTCAATAAAAGACAATAAACCTATTGAGATATCATCTGTGGAACCGTTCATTTGATTAATTATAAGCTTGTTCACCTCTAATATATCGCTGTTTAAAAAATTATCATTAGCCCAATATGCTCCACCAAAGAAATCTGACCAGAAGAAATTTAACCAAGTGTTGTATGCGTGCATCAAGTTAGTGTATATATCGGGTTCGTCGTTAGAGCTTATTAAATGAGTGTGATTCATATAATATTTTAATTTACTATCGTAGATGTTAATTTCTTGATTTTCCATTATTCCAATTTTTATTTTAAAACTCCACATTTACTACATATCCGCGCTCCCTTGTATGCCACAGAGCTTACAAAACTATGTTCGCAAACCAGCGCTTCTGCTTTTATTGTTGTATCTACCCATTCCAAATCGTAATATTTGCACTGCTCAATGAACTGTGTTTTTATATCCTTCGTGTCTTTATGATAAGTCTCAATATGACCAATACCCCTCACGCCTACAGAAATTCTTGGTTCGTCCGGCCAATACCTTGCGCAAGATATGTCCCTTAAAACATAATCTTTATCACTAATTTTATACTTATGGTCCACAAAACAAGGTATACCATAACATCCGGGAACATCGCCTAATTCAATAAGAGTAGCGTACAGCTTCTCGTAATCCTTACTTAAATTTAATAATTTTTGTACTTCCATGTTTATTTTTTTAATCCTTTTGCTTGTAAAACTGTACTGCAATATTGCGCCCTGTCAATCTTAGCAGCGTCCAAAAATGTTGGGATTGCACCACATACTATAGCCGCCAACTCTTTGTTCTCAACCATGGCGTGTGCCAACATAACCGCAATGGTATTATCCTCGCCACCAAACTCCAACTCTATGGTTCCCTCGGCATTCTGTGTTACTATTAATTGTGCTTTCATTCCTTATTTACTTCCGTTAAATCTTCCAATGCTATTTTTACATAATGAAATTCACTCGTTTCTTTTGAACTCGTGTCAGCTAACCAACAATTATCCAATTGAATTAAAGAATCAACTTCCTCAAAAGCACATTTTATAGCCAACTCGTTCTCCTGCTTGGTAGATAGGTTTAACAGGGATATATGCCGCATATATTTCAATATTAGCTCCGCCGCCTTCAGCTTATGCTCCATGGTTATTTTTGGTGTAGTCATTTTTTTACGTTTTTTCTACTGGATAATAAGGTGAATGCGGGGCTAAATTTTTGCCATTCTCAAATTTAATCATATGCTCTGGATTAATTGTACTGAAATTTCTAAACCAATAATGGTCATATGACTTTATCTCATACCTCCATTGTCCCTTTATTTTTTCTATCTTTAAATAAATCTCCCTCTTGCCAACGTTGTTACTTATTACATACCCAGAATAAACATCATCGTGGTACTGAAAATATGTTATCCTACAAATCTCACCAGGTAACAACTCGCTCATATGCCTCTGCTTAGGTGTATTAACACTACCCTCCTTATTCGGATTATAATTCTTGCCCTTGCCAGTTATGAAATCCCAAAAACCCATCTTTTATACAAACATACAATTTCTGTAAATATATAGCAAATTATACAAGTATGCAATTTTTATTGATATTTTTTATTCTTTTTTTATTTAGATTTATTTGGGCAACAGCCGGGCTTTCACCTGCAATCTTCCTGAAAAAATGAAGGATTTACGGCTCTATCCCTGTTGCGGTTCTCGGTTTTAATTTAGTTTTTTGTTAAATAATTCATCCTCGGTCACCAAAAAGAAATCACTCAGGTGTTTTCGAATGTGAATATTCTTTGGGGTGTGCACATTGTACTCCCAATCATTTATGCGCTTTTCCGGAACCTCCAATACCAAAGCGAGCTCTGTTTTTGTAAGTCCAATCTTATTTCTTAAATGCCGAAAGTTAGTTGCGAATTCTGCCATACTCCTGGTTATATTGTTGTTTTAATGTTTCATATAATTCAAATACTGGTTGCCACTCCGGAAAGTCCTTTAACTTGTGTCTTCTATTCCCCCAATCATAATGCTCCTTTATGGTCTTAATAATAATATTCTCCTTTTTTAACCGGTATTTTGGATACAAGCCTTTTGGTAATATGTGACTAAAACACCAAATGTGGAAAAAAGGAATGTGCTCACCACTTACTTCGCTCTTGTGCGGACGCTCATCCCAAATTTGTTTATATAGCGTTAACTCACCTGTCGGCCTGCGTTTGTTTATTTTAAACTTGTCTGACTTTCGTTTTGCCCTAACTTCCTTCAGTTTATTGCGCTTGCTTTTCTTATAGACCTCATTTCCAAAATGGCAATAGCCAGCCTTAACAACAATTAGTCGCTCCAATGAATGGCATTTACAGATTCCATAATGAGGTTTGAACATTATTTGTTTACGTAAATTGGTTGAATAATTAATACCATATTATCAAAATGCTTCATTTCGTTAATAGCGTTTTCCGCTTCTGGCTCTGTATTATATTGATGGGCGTGGTGCGCATGGCCTCTCCACATTCCTTGACCTGGTCCCGGATAATAATATATTGATTTGTCCAGCGATATCTGTACTATTATAAATACTTTTTTCATTAGTTATTTAGTTTTAAATTAAATTCTCTTGGGTGCTTGGGGCGCTGGTGAATCTTCAGTTTTATTTCAAATTCACTAAGCGGGTACATCTCTAACTCAAAAAAGCAATTAGCGTCCAGCCAAAACTTTTCCTGAGTATCCGCAATGTTCCACCTTTTAGGATTCCACTTGTGCCTGTACGTTGTACCCTGGTTAATAAACCGTCTCGGGGTTTTCTTAATCGTTAAGGTTGGTTCTGCGGGTTCCGATTCCACAACAGGACTCCTGTAAAATATAGATAACTGTCTATTATTAGTAGTCTCAATGAAATTGACCGTGTCTGGTACCATCAATAATTGTTTGAGTACTAGTTCATATATAACATTTTCAATTGCGTCTGGTCGTTCAATATGGCAGTGCATAACCACGTTTTCAGGTAATCCAAAATTCTTTATAAGATAATTGTAGTTCGCATCAAATAAATTGAACTTCACCATCCTACTGGTATTATTATATAGTTTTATAGTTAGTTCCATCTTAGTTAATGCAAACAGCGTTAATATCATCCACATCCAAACCATCATCCTCAATATTGTCCTCCGGAGTAAATTCATCATCATCCGTAAATATTCCCTTCGTAGGAGTGTTTGAAACTTCATCAAACCCATTACCCTCCTCGTCCTTACCATAAACAACAATCATATCCAAACATTCTGGGTTGTCGCGTACAAAGTTGTTCATTTCTTCAATGTACTCTCTTAATTTCATAATTATATTTTTTTTGGGCGTTTTTACGGGCTTTCACCTATATCTTTGCGAAAAGCAAAGGATGCCGGCTCAATCCCTAACGCGGTTATTCTTCTTTATTTAAATCATAAAACCCTCCGCCTCCATGGCAGTCTTGGCAATTAGCCATATTATTCCCGTGTGGACATTGGCCATATACTGTATTTCTTTCGTAATCATCCAGTGTTCTTATAGTTTTTGGGTCAACTACAAATATATCCTTTTGGCGAACTATATGGGGCTTAGGCAATGGCTGATAAAATAAAACGCCAGAATATTCAAGCTCTGTACCTGGATAGCACCATTTATTTTCCTTAACCCAATAATCTGCACATGAGCTCACATAATCCCCGCCATCATCCAAATCAACAATTACATTGTATTGCTCACTCACTTTGGGTAACTGGCCCGTAGGAATCCAACCGTTATTCTGTTTACTGGCTTCACAACTTTGCCAACCAGCACAAAAGTCGTGCTCAATTATATCAGTTCTTGACACATTACCCACGTTTTCAAGGTATACCTTAGCGGCAAATTTCATTAGGGCTGTATCGCCAAGCGCCTTCCCTTCCATTATTTGACGGTCAATATATGAAATAACTGGTTCTATAACCTTAATTAATTTTGCTTGGTCAAAAGGAATTATATCCTGTCCATAGGATGCGTATACACCATAATAAGCTTGTTCTTGGTTAACCGTAGCGACTTCTGCCTGAAACGTTTTACCGCGAAGCTTATCCGCGTGTTTATCGGAGTCCTCAAAAGTCCATTCAATAGTGTCTCCTCGTTTAGCTAATTGATTATTTTCCATCATGATTCTATTTGTTTTACAAATTCTTTATTCTTTTTCTTAAAACCATCATAGTCCTTAAAACTAACGTAATCCGGTTCTCTAGCCTTATAATCGTCGTGGTACCAAAAAACACATATATCAGCTGATTCAAAATATTTTTCCGCCCACCTCATGGTCTGTCCAACTATTACTAAATTTAAATTTTCATACTCCGGGTCAACGAAATACCTCAATAAAAAGTCATGCGCCACCGAGAATTGAATGTCTGCGCTGTCAATAAATATGGTACCGGTAAACTTGCCGTTCACTTCCTCAATAAAGTGCTCTATCCTTGCTTTTAAGTCCGTCAACATCGTTCCTTTGAGAGAGAATATATTCTGCAGGCCTTCGGGTGGCAACACCTTACCAAAAATAAAACTATGCTCGTCGAACGGGTCAATTATCACATCGCCCAGCCTAAACCACTTCTTATTCAAAAATACCGATTTACCACAACCTCTCGGCCCTACTATTATTCCCTTCATTGTTTAACGTTTACCGATTTTCCTATTAAAAAATTCACCTTATTCTCCATTGAAGCGTCCGCCATCTGCTCGTTGGTTATCTTTTTTGCCAGTTCCAGCTCATATTCTTCCGCAGCATCCTGAATAGCCTTAAATCTATCATCATACTTGGTATCATCGTTAATATACTCCCTCACAAAAGCCAACATAGCCAGTGCCGTATAGGGATTTAGTTCGAGCTTTACCTTAAATGCCATGCTTTCTGAATTTATAATAAACCCAGCCGCGAGGGTCAATGTGTTTTGATGTATAAAATATTTTCCAACCCTTAATACCCATGTCGTTTAAAAACCACAACTCCTGAAGTGGTCTTGAGTTTAGCCAACTTCTTGACTTACGAACGCACTTTGTTTTACTCTGGGATGCATAAGCGCAATTACCACACTGTTCTTTACAATGTTTTCCTACATCTAAGGCGTTATAACATTTAAAATCTTTTGCCATTATTCCTCTAATTTATAAATTCCCGCCTTAACTAAATCCTCTACAGAATACTCCATGTAAGGTAAGGCGTAACCCTTGCTTTGCAGGTATTGGGTTATTGCTATACACTCTTTTAGGTAAATTGAATGGGCTTTCATCCAAACATCAAAATGTTGAGATTCTATTCTGTATGTAAATCCTCCTGAAAGCTGAACAATTTTATTAGCATCTTCGTCTGTAATAGCGCTTAATGGCTTTAGAATCAACCAAACGTCTTTAAAATCTTGGTTTTGTTCAAATATTAAGTTAATCGTGCTGGGAGTCGTCTTAAAATATTTAAGGCTTTCCTTACTTACGGTAGTTAATCCAATCGGTTGCCCTAAATACTGCGCAAATATCCTTGCTTTTATCTCGTTAGTTATCATTATTTATTAACTTTTTGTGTTTTATTTGGGCGTTTTAACAGGCTTTCGGCTGTATCTTTCTTAGCAGAAAGGATGCCGCCTCTATCCTTAACGCGGTATACCATAACCTTATCTCTTTTAATATTTAAGTAGGTTTTGTTGTAAATAATACCCTCTATTACTGCCGTACATGTTGAAAATTTTTGTGCAATTACTCTTGTTTTTATGCGCTGTTTCCGAAGTTTTAGTATAGTTAAAACCTGCTTCTTAGTAAACCTAGAACGCGAATGATTTTCGCCTTGCGCATATCCTCCTGAGACCACCCTATCTGTTGCGTTGTCTTGGTGAGTTCCATAACATAAATTGTTTGGATGATTATTTTTCTTGTTATTGTCTTTGTGTCTAACAACCATGCCTATGGGTTTTTTACCTATATATGCATCTGCGACTAAAACATGAATACCAACGGCTCTAATCCCCTTGTCGGTTTTAATTCCAAACTCTAAATATCCTTTTTTATTTACGAAATGCCTTAATTTTTTTATGTGTTTATAATCTATATACGCTTCTGTTCCTCCATGTAAATTTGGAATTCTTCGGCGTTTTCTATGTGAAAAAGCCTCGTTATTAGTATTTACACTATACCCCGGATATGATGGACACCTATTCATTTTTGTATTTTACGAAATTGTACGCACCAGATATACGGATTCTTTTCCCATGAACCCTTACCGTTTATCTTCTCCCATAATGATTTGTAGCTGGAAATGGGGCTGAAACCCGTCCCGTGTGCATATCTATCGTATTTAGCTAAATAATCCTTGTACATTAAGGTTCCGTCAACCTGTTTTCTACTAATGCCTTCCGCTAACGCTCCCTCAAAAGTAATATCCTGCAGGCGTTCTATGCTAATATCTGTGATTTCAAGCCAAATTCTGACAAATTTCTTAGGCATGTGCATAGACGGGCTCTTTCTGTAAGGGTCAATTGGTCCGTTTTGGTCCGCTACGTAATCCCTTTTGCCCGTTGGTTTCCAATTTACCTCATAATCACCTGTTTCGCCTATTGGTTGGCGAAGGTACCTGCCGTACTCATAAGTTGTTTCCCTAACAAATATCAAATCTCCAATTTTACCATAAGGGCACTTCACAGAATGACATTCTTGGTTAAGTTTGTTTATAAAATGCGCATATATACCGGTTGAATGCGTTTCCAATTCCATTTTCCATAAATTTGGCGCGGCATTTATCTCCTTTAGGTTCCTATCCCTCCTGGTTTCTGTTTTAAGGTCGTTTTTAAGCGCTATTACCATATCAGTGGAGAATAACATAGGGATTTCTTTTGCCGGCGCATAAGGAGGTTGAGTGTTGCGTTTTTTAGCGAGCACTCCAATCTGTTTGTTAGCCCATTTTTTTGTGGGAGCCGGTATGTTTTTTCCTTCTTTCATAATCGTTTGTTCAAATTCATCGTTAGTATCAAATATCAATACCCTGTTCCATAACTCAGGGTGGTTCGGGCGCCAAAGCGTTTTATTTCGCCTAATACTCTGTCCACAGGTTGTAATTATTGGCTCTATGTAATGTTTTCTTTCACTCATAATGTATTCTTTTGGGCGTCCGGG
>JAZKBF010000065.1:0-9680 GCA_040388745.1 Bacteroidota bacterium
TTTCAACCCATTTCATGTACGCTTAAAATATTATTCTCAAGTTATTCCATGTATATTAATAAGTAAATGTTTATTTTATAATGTTTACACTTGAAACTGACAAAAAAGCATACCAAAGTCTGACATGATTGACCAACGTATTCAGTATATAAGCAAAAAATTATCTGGATTTGTATGCATATTATGGAAAACATGGTAGATTTGCAAAGTTTTGGTAGAATAGCCAAAGTTGAATTATATCAATAGTTTAGCATCGCAACATTAAATAATTTATGTATTTTACCCAATGTGTATGTAATATTCACCATTAGCTTATATCATATACTTGTATTAGGCATGGACGGCCTTTAACTGCATATTGAAATTTGATAAATTAAAAAGGTTAAGTCGTTAAGTTTTCAAACTTGTCAGTTCTAGCTTTTTTGCACATTAAAAAGATATGTGGTGGCCAGATTAGGAGTAAATGGGAATAAAGCCTAATTGATAAGATAACAAGTAGACCACACCTATCACAAAATATGTAAAACAATAAAATCAGTAGCTGCGTCAGTTGTTTATGAAATACATACGCTCTTATTCGGAGTATAACTTCGCAATTTCAAAAGTCAAAAACATTATATGATATCTAACCGAACACTCGTAGCTGGAATAATTCTCGACTAAAATATAATATATAATAATTTATTGCAAATCAACATCCATTTACTTTTATTGCATAACTGCTAAAAAGATAAAATTGCATTTTATTCAGAATAATTGGGATGCATTCAACACATTTTTAACATAACAAACGCACATAACGGTTCACAATTCACATATATGTATGTATAGATTTGGTTGAACAATATATGTATGTATGTCAATACAATATTTTATTATGTATTGTATATTACGTTTAGTTTATAAATTTTACGTATTTTTATCACGCGTGCAACCACCTGGAAGTAAAAACGAAAACTTTTCCAGATTTTCTAAAATATGTTGAGGTATCCCAATAGTGGATTGTCTCTTAGGCACACTTCCCATTTGACTAATAAGCTCTTTATATGTATACGCCTCTGGTAGCATATCGAATATATCCAAGCCTTCACAAATCTTTCTCTGAATTTCACTTTCATCCAATAATCTCTTACTTGTCACTCGATCACTGTGGGAATACGAAGTCATCTTAAAAATAAAATCGCTTATGTATCGAAAGCAAAACGAACAATGCCATCCAGCATCAGCTAAACGATAGCTCGATTTGTATTTGCCATGATGATACCAAAAACTGTTTGGATCGTAAATTGCTACATGTGGCTTCCAATTTGTCGTCTTCAAAAGAAATTCAAAAGAATATAAATAATTATTCATTTCCAAGTGTAATTCTTGAGAATATCCTTCACATGACTTTAGCAGTTGGATCGTATGCGCATACGGCAATTCGTCAATATCTCCAATGATTATCAGATCTCCCGGATCCGGATGCTCTTGATTCACAAATCCTGTCATATATCCTCTCAATTTAGCTTCGTTTTGAAAATCTTTCGTAGGATTTGAATATAGTGACGTCACAGTATAGTACACCAGCTTTTCTTTAGCCCACTCAAATCGTTCCCGATTTTCCTTAAAATACAAACGTTTTGGTTTCCCTGTAAATGTTTTATCAGCTTCCACTAAAACGAACTTATCAACCACTGACCACAACTCTTTCAATCGAATTTCTAGCAAATCTAGTTCAATGCTAAAAATAAAAACATCAAATACCCTAGGAATGTCCGGCAAGTTTCTTATAGTCCAATTATGTGCCTTGCAAAGTTTTTCAGGCGGAATACCCGGTGCATAATAATGCGCTATTAAATTTTCTGGTATGTTTGGTGGACGATCCCATATGGGTCGTAGTAGATAAATTAGATCTCTTATAGCAAGTATTATTGATATTTTAAACAGATAAACAACTACAAACAAAATTACAAAAGTGCCAACTATTCTTTTTTTGTGGTGTAAACAAGATCTTGTTAACCTGTGAGATCTCATTTTGATTAATATTTTTAAGTTAGGGTTTTCTCTTGTTAAAGTAATTTAAAATACGAAGCAACAAGCCAGCTGTATGATGTGTACATAATACTGAATGAAATAAAAAAATATTCAATCAAATATGCTGAGCTTTATCATTATGATGGTCTGAAATACGATAAGCAAGGATTACTGTTATCATATCAGCACTCAACGTTACTACATTTTTTACCATTTGTCAGCATTGCTAAACCACATCACATAACCATAATGCCTATTATCATTATTATGATTTCCTTTATCCTTGTTCCATTTATCAATTGTAATGTAAATTGCAAGTTGCAAGATGGTTTTTTTGTGCGTATAGCGTTCACGACAAGGGAATAGATATAGGTGGTAATACTAAAAGCCACAATTTGACGAATCCACTGCTTGCAAAACCCACAGGATCAAACACATGTATTTAGGTACGACCACGAAACCGCATACCACATTTTATCTGACCACACCCACAGCCCCAAAATCCACAGCGTGGTAATCCACAGCCTGGAAAAAACCACCGCTTAAAAAACTAACGCTTAAAAATACAACACTTAAAATCCACAGCATAAAAATCTACAGACTTATGATTTTTGAAATGTTCAAATGCATGGAACATTTGTCGAAGTGAATTTTTTTCATGATGACTCATTATTTTAATGGGTCAGTATGATATAGTAGAATAGCATACATAAGCATATGTTCATAAGGATTGATTTAGTCGGCTCGGGTACTTATTCGTTCATTATATAATATACATTTTTTGTCGAATTGAAATTTTAAGTTATAAACGTTATCAACAGGTACAACTAAAATAATTATTCTAATGTACTAAAATATGTTTTGAAAATTTACGTACTTTAATTTTATTTCCAAAAGCTCGAACCCTTTGCAAAATTACTTAATTATTTAAGCCCTAGTTAAGTTTGTTCTATCAAAGTATGAATATTAGCTTACTTATTTGGCCAGATAACTGAAAACGGGTAAGGAACTGCTACTTTATACTGTTTCTTTTTTCGCACTTTGCACTTTAATGTTCGCAGTCACTGTTAATAATACAAGCAGCATTTAAGTTAACCATGTTAAGATTTCAAGAAGTTTTACCCGTCCCCGTTAATTATGAGTTTTGATGGATGGATTTTGAGGTTGTGGATTTTCCAAGCTGTGGATTCGTCAAGCTGTGGCTTTTAGTAATACATGTTTGGCGTTCATAGGAATAATAAATGGGGGTATATTTTGTATTTGAGATTGTTTTCCTAGAACATAGAATGCATAAAGCATGCATTTGCGTGTAGTAATTATTCTATTGAATTAGGTTGCTTTAAAAAGTCGAGATTATATAATATTAGTGCTAAATATATTTATCTAATTGCTTTGCAATGAACATTTTAACAATTCGCTGGATGAAAAACGAAAAAAAAAACATAAAATAATTTTTGATAGGGCCCAGATATATTATGCACCAAGTTCTCTGTATGATGCCAAATCCGTCATTGGCAGTGAATGATTATTAGAATTTGAGGAGTTAGGGTGTGCGGAAGGACATAGATAACTTGAGGGTATGTAGTTTAGTGAAATTTACAACTAATGACTTATTCAACCCATATGACTGAAATCATTCTAGAAGCAACCAAAGTTGTGTTTAAATTTTGTTTTAGTAAATTTAAAAAAAGTGAAAGAAGTTCGTTGTCTAAATTATATTAATGAGCTCTGTAATAATACCGTTATATTTTTTAAACCAGGTACATTTACAAAATTGCCATGCAGTCAGAAAGGAAAAGTGACAAATAAGTATAAATAAACTCTTATTATGGATATATACCAAATATTTATTATGAATGCTTTGATGCATATAAATATGTAATATTTTCAATGAAAGGCGTAAAAGGGTAAAAGTAACAAAGTTTCTAGTGTTATTTTTTTTTCTAAGTTTAAACATAAAATTCATACATTAACTGCTAAACATATATAATTAATTTAATCTAGCACAAAATTATTTGACGGAACTTGACTAGGTTCACCTTCATTTCGTCCTTCAAATTTACTTTCTAGCACGAGTGCATCCACCTGGAAGTAAAAACGAAAACTTATCCATATTTTCCACAATATGCTGAGGTATTCCAATGGTTGATTTCCTCCTAGGTACACTTCCCATTTGACTGATGAGCTCTTTATATGTATAAGCCTCAGGAAGCATATCAAATATATCCAAACCCTCACAAATCTTTCCCTGAATTTCACGTTCATCCAATAATCTCTTTCTTGTCACTCGATCACTGTGGGAATACGAAGTCATCTTAAAAATAAAATCGCTCAAGTATCGAAAGCAAAACGAACAATGCCATCCCGAATCTGCTAACTGATAACTCCCCTTACATTTGCCATGATGATACCAAAAATTATTTGGATCATAAATTGCCACATGTGGTCTCCAATATGTCGTCCTCAAAGGAAATTCAAAAGAATACAAATAATTATTCATTTCCAAGTGTAATTCTTGAGAATATCCTTTACAAGTTTTTAACAATTGAATTGTATGTCTATATGGCAATTCGTCAATATCTCCAACAATTATCAAATCTCCCGGATCCGGATGCTCTTGATTCACAAATCCAGTCATATAGCCTCTCAATTTGGCTTCGTTTTGAAAATCTTTTTTAGGTTTTGAATATAATGACGTCACAGCATGATGAATTAGCTTTTCTTTTGCCCATTCAAATCGTTCCCGATTTTCGTTGAAATACAAACGTTTTGGTTTCCCAGTAAATGTTTTATCAGCTTCCACTAAAACGAACTTATCAACCACTGACCACAATTCTTTCAATCGAATTTCTAGCAAATCTAGTTCAATGCTAAAAATAAATACATCAAATACCCGCGGAATATCTGACAAATTTCTGGTAGTCCAATTATGCGCCTTGCAAAGTTTTTCTGGTGGAATACCCGGTGAATAATAATGCGTTATTGAATTTTCTGGTATGTTTGGTGGACGATCCCATATTGGTCGTAAGAGATAAATTAGGTCTCTTATTCCAAGTAATATAGTATTTTGAAACAAGTAGAAAACTAAAAACGAAATTACAAAAATACCAGCAATTTTCTTCTTGTGGTTGAAACTAAATTTTGCTAACCTTCGATGTCTCATTTTGATTACTTTTTTTAAATTTAAAAAACAAACTAATTTATAACATTTGCTTTGTATTTACCTAATTAGTAGAAACTAAATATCTAGCCTAAAAATTACACAACAAGCAGTTATAGCCAGTTATATAAGTATACATTATACTGGAAGAATAAAAGAATAATAAATGGAATGGAAATATTCTGAGCTTTGTCATTATGATGGTCTGAAATACGATAATTAAAACAATTACTTGTTATCATATCAGTAGTCAACGTTAATACATTTTCCCCCCCACATTCATTTACATTTTGAGTGCAAGTGTGTTAATTATTGGATTTAATAAGGTTGGTTTAGAAAGTCAAGATCATTATATTAGTGCTAAATAGTCCTTGTATCTAATTTATTTTTAATGAGCATGTTTAACAGCTCGATGGATGAACAAAGGAAAAAAAACATGCGAGAGAATAGACGAGGCCAAAAATATTCTGTACCAAAGTGATTGGCGCGGGATCAACCTGTTCACATGATAGAAGCACATGGATTTGTTGACATTGGGCCGTGCATTGAAAAAAAAACTAACACATAATTTTTCTGGAATGACAAATATGTTTAGTGGTTTAGTACTATTGAGATCAATTAAAAATGACAATTAACGAATTTGTGAGATAGTGTAAATAGAAAGTTAGTTTAATTGTGTGCCATTATTTTTAAGTAAAGAAATTTCTCCTTTATCCTCATCGAGGGTGGGAGGAGAAGATGGAGGGTCATCTGTGTATTTACTTAACTGTTCAGTTTGTAAAGGCGAGTTTTCTAGTAGACAAATATGGATGGAACATTTGACATCGGATGATCATCAAAATTTGGCTAGGGAGGGCCTGCAGAAGAACATAGATACCTTTAGAGAGTGTAGTTTGGTGATATTTACAACTTACGATTTAACTGTGGAATGGGCTATTAAAATTATCCAATATTTTGGAAGGGATCAGGCAGTCTGGGTGACAGATTTTTTGTGGTGGGAGGATCGGTCGAGATTTGTAGTGGTTCAGTATGAAAGTAGGTAAGTATTGAGGGATAAAATATTAAGCTTAATGAACTATAATTGAAAATGGTTAATAATGGAATTCAATATTTTAGAAAGAAAGCTGAGAAGATTTTGCGGGAGTCCTTCCCTGGCGACCTTATTCAAATTGACAATCAAGGGATTCAAGTGAAAGGAGCATATGACCTACTCGATTTGGAATGTAAGTATAGTTATCTTCAATAACGCATTGTTAATTATAAATATGACCTCATTTAATCGTAGTTATTAATTTTTTGCATGTACACTATTTTTTCAGGGAAAGCAATACTACCAGGAAATAACCCGGCGTCATTACCAATTCCCCCAATGTCTCACCAGCGAATATCAATAGGAACTCATGAAATAATTACCTCATCTGATGAAAATGATAACCTCACCCGGTTGACTCAAGACACCCAAATTACAGAACGAGAAGATGATAACCATGAAAATGAGAATTCCTCCTTTGAAAAGTCCCCTCTTTGCCAGCAGTTTGAGTCTCTTAACAATGCAGTGACAATTCCCGACAATAGCCACAAACAAGTACTTGATGTATGCCAGATGCTGCGAAAAAGTCTGCGTCGATATATTCCCTGCCTACAAACCATAATTTTTAGAAATTGGTACTTAAAACTGAAAAATTCCAGCGTTTCTGAGCAAATCAATGAGCCCCTTCAAATTTACGTTTACGCCGAAGACACCATTCCTGGAGGAGAAAGTCCAGACAATTTTTGCTGGCTACGGGGTCGCTTGCTTCAACCTTTGATGGCCAAATCTCGCGGCCGATTCTCTTGCACAGAGTAATCCTTTCCAGAACCTGATGACCCAAATGAAACACGACTTGGATGTAAATTCATTTATAAACCTAATGGGCTTGAGTTTCAGGTTGTGAATTTCAAACGTGTAATTGTAGAGGCTCAACTTTGCCGTTTGGTGGAATATTTTTGTGAGTTTGATCCCCGGCTTCTTCCTGTTCTCACAATGGCACGCTACTGGTCCATTGTAAATGATGTGAAATTTGGACAAGACAAAGTGCCTCCAAAAACTATGCACCAATGTCTTCCGGAACCATACTGCCTGGATTGGCTGATTGTAACATTTTTCATTCACACAAACTATTTGCCCACTGTCAGATCAATTTTGGAAAGGCCCCACAGACAACTAATTGAGCGTGGAACGATAACCGATGTTGGTTTTTCTGCGGATCCTGAATATTCTCGGGAATGGAAAAATTAGCATAAGTTAATTGGGATTAATAAAAATAAAGAAAAGTTTAATTTTCGAGTTGTTCAAATGTTTCAACTCTTTCTTGACTTTTGCTCTACCCGGATATTTGACCAAGGTGGAGTTATAATTAATCCAAAAGATGGGGAAATTTTGGAAACGGGCAAGTTCCTCAATAAAGAAATCACGTCAAAATTTAGTTCAGAAGAAGTTGAGACACTGATGCGGTTACAAGAAAATTCCCAAAATAATGATTATAATTGTAATCAAAAGAATGAAGATGGAGTATGGCGGGGTCCTAAATATTCGGTGAATTTTATTCGTTGGAATTGGTACATGGTTCATCCATTTGTAACGACTTGGCGATTTTCAGCACTGAGTAAGAATATGGAACGGGTTACTATTGCAGCCACTAGAAAAACTAACGAGAGACTCAAGACTTTAACTAGATTGATTAAAGATGAACGTGTAGAGAAAGCTTTTGAAATTTGTGGAGCAAGCTTGTGTGAGATTTTGAAAATTGACAGGGAAATTCCGGCCATTGACCCTGTTCCGAGTAGACCTTCAAGAAAAAGGCGTCTGGACTCTTATCAGACATCTGATGAGTGCGAGCACATGGAGAGGGAACCTGAAGAAGATGAGCCTCCAAAAAAGAAGAAATGTAAAAAGGTACCTTCACAAGGTCCGGCTCTTGTAACTTTTGACCTTGAAAAATCACCCGCACCAACTCAAGAGGACGACACAGCCCTTCCTTACCAAATTTATAGTCTTCCGGAGGAATCTGTGGTGATTCCAGATAGTCAATTCGATAAGGTGCTTCAAGCGGTGAATTTCTTGAAAAAGGTGTTCTTCCACAGTAATGATCCCACTTGTAAGGTTTCCTTATTCCGAAGCTGGAACCTGAAACTGAAGCCATTTCAAGATGATCCTGAGGGTATGCCTCTGGTGTACGTGTACAATCGAAAGCCTTGCGCGGAAACTGACTCTGGCTTCACGTTATTACCTTCGGGAAAAATTTGGTCGATTTTGAAGAGCCGGGAAGTGAAAAAGAAGATGAATATTTTGGAGGGACCCACTCCAAAGGGCAAGGATCCCTCAGCGTTTAAAAAGGGATGGACTTTGGAATGTAGGGGATTTGGAGAGGAGATCTTCAAACTCTGTTTATTTTCCTCCCATAAATTTCTTTTCGAGGTGGAAATTAGTGGATTGTTGGAATACATGTGCAAATTTGATGGAAGAGCTTATCAGATTATTAAGTTGGCCTATTTCTGGATGGGGGTTAATGAGTTGTCTTTGGGAGTGGTTGGCGATGAGAGTAACGGCTTATTGTCATTGCAGTGGTTGGTTATCTTTTGGATGTGTCATATGAAAAGGGTGCCTAGCCCGAGGGAGATTCAAGGAAGGGGAAATCACAAAGTTATGAGGGATGGAGGAACGGGGTTGGATTTGGGGTGGGAGGAGGATAACGAGTTTTTGGAGGAGTGGAAGGAGAAAGCTAAACAGGAATTTAAATGGAGTGATGATATGACACTAAGATTGTTGGAGGGGTTTAGGGATTTTTTGGAGTTTTGTGGATGGTTGGAGAGTTCAGGGGGAAATTGGATTTTGAATACGAGAAATGGCGAGTTGATTAAAATGAAAGAGTTTTTAAAATCAGAGGCTAGGACTTATCCTGGGGATTGGGCTAAAAACATGAGTGAAGAAGAAGTAGGTATATTAAAGGCACAGGTAGTTAATTTTCGAGACCAGAAGATTTACATGACACATCCGTTAAATTTACAGTGGAGATTCGGACTAAGGAATGATATTAGATATGTATTAAAATTATTGAAGGCAGGAGGAACTAAACTGAAAAAATACTTAAATATGAGGACATCCAATGGGGAAAAAGTAGTAACGAAAAGATTTAAAAGTTTGAGAAATGTGTTGACTTTATCTGATGTAGATTTCAATAAAACAGTTAAGAAAAAATAAGAAAATAAAAGTAAATTTTGTACGATAGATTTTTAAAGGAGTAATTTCAATTTGAAGTTCTTTTTTTGCATCTTGGGATCAACACGGAAATGATTGAATCATTTTGCAAATCATAATTTCTTTTTAGCTGATTTGTAACAAAGGAAATGCATCAGCTGTTCATTACTGGCGCATGATCATTCTGTTCAAAAAGATGACTGTGAAAAAAGCAGGCACCGTCATTCCAGCACACCCCTACCGTCATTCCGGCACACCAGACGGCGT
>JAZKBF010000066.1:0-2873 GCA_040388745.1 Bacteroidota bacterium
TTCCTCCCTATTCAGTTGTTCATGCAACTCGCAAGCTGCAGTTATGTTCGCAATACAGGCAATACAAACCAGTGCTGTCAATGGCCTCGCATTTACAATTGAACTTATTCTTTTGCGGACACTGAACACAATCAATAATGAAGTAAAAATCAAAATTGCCGATACCAACGAATGTGTGCAAATCGTCCAGTACTTCTACCTGTCATTTTACAATGCAGCCAGACTCAACTTTCACCAGAAATTTAATGTCAAAGAAATTGACTGGGAAAACAAAGAGAGCAAGGTCAAGGATTTGTTTCCAAAATGGAGAAGGGATAATATGGAAACTCCTCAAATTCGCTCTAATCGCCATGCAAAAGAACTGATCAGTAAAGTGGAGAACGGAAGTGTAAAGATTAATGCAATGGGCATTGTAAAGACCAGAAAAGCATCCGTCCAAGTCTCCACATCACAATTACCTGAAAGCAGCAGGATGGAGACGGAGCCACAACAGAATGAAGGGCAGGAGGAGAACAACACTAACAAAACAAAGGGGAGCACCAGGGGAGGAAAACATTTTCATGCACCCCGGAGAAACGGTAACAGTAAAGATGACGGTGCTACAATGGGAGTCAAGGAGCTCACCAAAACCAAAAATAAGTTGAGTTTAACGGCACGTCGACAAAACGCCTTTGACAAGAGGAGGAATTTTACCGAAGATGACACCACAGATCATCAGACCAATAAAATATTAATTAACTGACAATTAGAAAGTAAGCAAACAAAAAACACGCGTCGATTCATTAATCTTGAAAAAAAGTTTTCTTTTTACAAACAACTGTCAAAGAGACAACAAAACGATTTATTTTTAATGTACAAACTTTCTCAGAATAATCAAGTATCAATTCACAACCTTTCCAATGTCAAGGTCCTACCTGAATCAATGAAAATATTATTATTTTTTGGTCTTAAGTTTAGCTTAAACGAAAAGCCAAATTATAAAAATATTTTCGACTGTATTGAAGAAGGCAAAAGGAAATTGGCTTGGAAAATTTTCTTTTCTTTTCAAGAAAATGATGCTGAGATGGATAGACTAACAGAAATAATTTTTAACATAAAAAAGTCAATTTGCCCTTCAACATTACATAGTCCTATTGAGAATCTCTTGTTCAACAAAGATTTCACGAATAACTGTATTAAATCAATTAAAATTCAAACTCAACCACACAACAAAGTACATGATTTTTTGATTAATGAATTAGAGTTATTTTTACGAAACAATGATGTAATAATTAAGCAGTCCGATAAAAATGCAGGAATCTGCATTATGAACACATCTGACTACAAAACAGAAATTTTGAGACAATTGGGTGATGAGAACACCTATCGCCCTTCAACCCTTTCCGAATTTAACATGGCTGTAGATACATTTAAAGATAAAACGAATTTCATTTGTAAAAATATTTTAAAAGACAAGAAATTAAATAGAATATTTCCTGATACTTGCAAACCTGCCAAATTTTATGTTTTGCCTAAAATACATAAAAAGTTTGATTCTTTCCCAGTTGGAAGACCCATCTCTAGTACTATAAAATGTGTTAACAGAGGAGTTTCTATGCTACTTGATAGTATACTACAACCATTAAGTTTACTAATACCAGATTTATTGATAGACTCTCCTCATTTACTATTATTACTGAGTAACATAAAATTAAATCCAACGAGAAAATACATTTTATGTACTGCAGACATAAATGCCATGTATCTCGAACTTCCTATTTCTGTTTGTAAAGAAAACTGTATCAAGTTTTTTGTAGAAAACAAGCATAAAATTGAACTTCCAATAAATATAACTTTCAATCAATTAAAAAGCTTACTACATTTAACTCTTGATTACAGTTTTCTAGAGTACGATAAAAAATATTTTTGTTCAACACAAGGGAATACAAATAGGTAACTGTTCAAGTGTATCTATTGCGAACATAACTGCAGCTTGCGAGTTGCATGAACAACTGAATAGGGAGGAAATTATGTTTAAATGCCGGTTTATCGACGATCTACTTTTAATTATAGATGTAACCGATTTCAATGTTGAAATTGATGATTGGTTAAAAAATACATTTAATCATAATTTCTTGAAGTTTACGTATGAATTTAGTCATAATTGTGTTAGCTTTTTAGATATGAACATCATGTTGAGTGAAAACAATGAAATATCTACTTCATTATTTCGTAAGCCAATGTCAAAGCATGAATTTGTCCATTTTAACTCTAGTCATCCTTCTCATTTGTTAAAATCGCTCCCATATTCATGTGGGCTAAGGATTATCCGAACATGTTCCGATTTAGATAATAGAAATTCAGAGCTATGTACATTAATGGAAAAATTCCAAACAAGAGGCTATCCAAATTCAATAATAAGTAGGGCTACAGAAAAGTTGAACCTTATTGACCGTAATGAACTTCTGAAACCAAAGTCAAAATTGCTAAGGACATTTCTATCTTTCCACAATCCAGATATTTTACAAAAGTATGCTATTTCCAATACCACCACCATTGCAACAAAAAATCGTTCGTTTATTGTAATGCCTTTTTATAAGAATGTTAACCATTTAAGTATCATTGTTAAAAATTGCTTTATGAATGAACTGCGAAAGTGTGAGGATAGTGATATAAAAACATGCATTGAACAGATAGATATTGTTGTAGCATTTTCCATAAGCAATTCTGTACAAAAGTACATTGACAAGATAGCAACAAAGCGTAAAGTGTAAAAAGAGACAAACCCGCGTATTACATTTCTTCTCCATTGTTTGCTTACTCAAACAAGTATGTACAACATACATTCTTGCTCAACCAAAAGAGCTGATTGCACGTAAAGTGCATTTTAATTT
>JAZKBF010000067.1:0-21152 GCA_040388745.1 Bacteroidota bacterium
GCAGGAAGTTATTGATAAATGGTTTACCTGCTGTAAGCGGGTTACCATCTGTTTTACCTGTAGCCAATTGATAAGGAGCTAAATTAGGTACTCCTGTATGAAATATCGGCAATAGATCCACTGAACGCGGATTGTTATCTCTTAATAAATAATCACCAAAAAGAAGTGTATCCAAAGCAGTACCAGTAGTTGCAGGATGTCCGCGAAGAACGAACAAACCATCATTTCCGTTTTGGAAATTCACATTTCCTAATACAGTTTGAGAAGCTATTTGCAATTTTAATGCAGATAATGCAGGTACAGCTGTAGAATAAGTGCCGTTACCAACATACAAAGCAAGTTCCGGGTTAGTGAAATAAGCTTCCATAGCAGGATCTTCCGTATATGGAGTTAATGAATTCCATTTGTCTTTAGAGCCTACAGGAATGATCACCTCATTGGTTAAAGGCATACCTAAACGGGAAACTTGTACCCATGCACCACCATCTACAGGATTTCCACCAGTAGTGCTTAATGTCCTGGTTGTTGGTCTGCTGGCAGAAGCCCATACACCAATAACAAAATCAGGATCCAAAATATTTACTGCAGAAGTTACGCTTAAACCTGTTTTTTGTAAAGTACTGATCGGTATTTTAAGTGCAATACTGTGTACATTTTTGTGACCAACTCCATCTGCCCCAAGGCCGGTACCACGTGTTTGTCCTAAGTCAAACACTCCTCCAAGATCAACAAAGAAAGGGTCGTCAGAAGGACCACAGAAAACTGTTTCTCCACCACCACCTGTTGCAGTTGCAATAGCGCCAGTGATCAGCGCTCCATAAGTTGTATTCAAACCGGCAGCACCACCAATAGAGCGAGGCCCTATGTATGGAGGAGGTACCGTTCCACTTGCAACAATAGTTGTAAATGCTCCACCATTAATACTTTTTTCGGCCAGGTAGGTAGTTTTTAAATTTTCCATACCTAAACGGATATTAAAAAAAGTGGTTGGATCCTGGTTTATTTTTGAAAAAGTAAAACGATATGTGATGTCATCACCTGTGGTACCATCATTTTCTACGTGTATCTCATAACGGATATTTTCACCGAAAGACGCATAATTAGGGCCACCCTGTGGTAATTGCAAGGGAACATAATTTGCAATGATAGTAACCATATTTGCATCATCCGGACTTACGAATGCATACAGATCAGTATTGTCGGCTAAAGGGTCGTTCGCGATCAATGGCGCTTCCCTATGACTGGAGGCCTCCACATAGGATTTCTGCGAATCCCAAATACCCAGAGTTATCGCAGTTGCGAGAACCCCTGTTATTGTCAGGATTGTTTTGGTAGTTTTTCTCATTGTACAGATATTACAGATTAGTTTGTTTCCCTTCAGTTTGCTGTTGCCCAATTTATTGATATTGAATTAATTTACATACGACATAAAAAGCACCTTGGATTTCTATGTGTAAAAAAATAAATCATTTTATAATTAAGCTCATAAACGGCTCATTTTTTTGGATGCAAACATATACAAGTTTGGTCGATAAAATAATGACATTCATCACGGCTTTTTTGAGGTTTTTGAAATTCGACTTTTATTAATCTGTTGATTGTTAGTGCTTTGTGTTTTGGTGGGATTGGAACAAATTGTGATTTTCGACACTTCTGAAGATCGGAGTGAAACTTGCCTAAAAAACAGTTATTTCTTTATTAGAGTAATTAAAAGCAAAAAACATTATATAGGTCTCAAAAAATGAGCAGGTTTACTTAATTACGGAAAAGGATCTTCCTTTGGGTTGTAGAGGGTTTTTATTTGAAGAGTAGAGTATAAAAGAGGCTTTGCCAATTAAATGGCTTTCGGGAACTAATCCCCAGTATCTCGAATCAATGGAGTTATAGCGGTTATCCCCCATCGCAAAATAATAATCCATTTTAAAAATATAGGTTTTAGTATATTTTCCATTTATGTAAATGGAATCATTTTTATTTTCAACAGTATTATTCTCATATTTTTCGATAGCTCTTTTATAAAATAATAAATTTTTAGGATTTAATAAAATACGCTCACCTGATTTCGGGATATAAAAAGGCCCGAAATGATCGATGTTCCATTTTACTGTTGATGAATTCGGAAAAACTTTAGGGGAGTAGCTTTCTTGTTTAATGGTGTTTTTTTCAACAGAAAACATCTTGTTCATAGCAAGAATGGAATCTGCATTTTTTTTTGAAAGAAAAGAATTAAACTTATTTCCTGTAAATTTATTTTCAGGAATAAAACCGCTAAGCTGTTTTAAAATAGTGGTGTCTGTTACATCACCCGCTGCCGTTACAGTGAAGTTGAATAAAATGTTTTCGGTTTCGGGTAATTCTTTGCCATTAATAAATAGTATACTCTGAACAATAGAAATACTATCTCCCGGAAGGGCAACGCAACGTTTTACATATTGCTGACGCTCATCTGCAGGAAGGTCATCCTCTAAAGGGAAATTAAAAACGATAACATCATTTCTATTAACGGAAGAATACCCCGGGATCCGTAAATAGGGCAATTGTATCCAATCCAGGAATAAGTGTTGATTGCCAAACGGTAAGGAAAGCGGTGTAATTGGAATTCTAGGGCCGTAGGCGAGTTTGTTCACCAGAATATGATCTCCTTCCAGCAGGGTTTGATGCATGGAAGACGTATGGATCTGAAAGGTTTGAAATAAAAAAACACGAATAAAAAGCCAGATGATAAATGACCCAAATACAATTTGTATTATTTTATTCACAGATTTTAATTGCATTCACAAGTCTTAACATTATACATTTCCTAATAAACACATTGTAGTTAAGGTTGGCGTAAGGCTTCCTCCTTTATTTTCAATTGTTACAGCAAAGGCTTGAACACCCGGGATCTCTTTCATTTTTTGCAGATCAATTCCGTTAGAAATTGCCAGATCAAATACTCCCGCATCTACCGGTTTACCATTTACTATTGCCCACAACTGGTATTGTTTTCCTTCAGGAGGCTTTGGCAATTGAACTTCGGAAATATATGTATGATGACTATTACTATTCCAGTAAATCAAGGCCATTGAATTGGATGTGGCAATTGTGCTTGCCAGCTTGACCAGTTTAGTATTTGGGTCGGTAAGCATAGCTAAATCATCTTGCATGGCTTTTAATGTGCTTTGTTGTATTTCGAGTTGTTCCGCATACTGTTTTTTGTCATTGCTAAGCATAGAAAGCTCAGCACTTGTTTTTTGCAGCTTGCTATAAAACAGAACATTGAAAACGGTACTGATTACAAGTAAGGTGATGGATGCTGCAATGGCATATTTATAGGAGAAGACAGATCTTACAGGAGTAAATGCTGATCCCGGGTTTTCGGTTTTTACAGTTGTGTTATTTAGCTTTGAAAATAAATTTTCTTTAAAATTACCAGAAATTTCAGGTGCGCTGACTGAAGCATACGTAATTAACGCTTGCTCAATCGCTTCAATTTCCATTGCTATTTCAGGGTGCTTAGCGCATAAGTCTTTCACCTGCATGGTTTCTTCCGCAGTTGAATGGCCAAGCACATAGCTTTCTAAAAGACCTGATGATATGATAGTATTGATATCCAATTTTTATTTAATTATCCTTCTTAATGTTATAATTGCTTGCCTTACTTTCGTTTTTACAGTACCAAAGGGAAGATTTAATTTTTGTGCTATTTCTACCTGTGTATATCCTTTATAATACGCCAGATCAATAATAGTTTGATGATCCTGCTTGAGTTCAGTCAAAACTTTTTTCAATCCGATATGATCATAACTAACATTATTAACATGAACTTTATTTATTTCATTTACGAGCGTATCGGATGAATAGTTTTTTAAGTTCATTTTATTTTGCCTGGAACGAGTATAATCGATAGCAGAATTGCGCGCGATATTAAGCATCCAGGTAAATAGCCTTCCCTTTTCCTCGTTGTATGTATAAAAATTACGCCAGATTTTTAAAAAAACATTTTGTAAGATATCTTCCGCTTCTGCAGCGTTACCAACTATATTGTAAATTACTCCAAACAAAGTTTTTGAATAGTTGTCATACAAATAGGAGAACGCATTTTGATCACCGCTCTTTATAAGGGCAATCAGGTCTTCTTCTGTATATTTTATTTTTGTTAACACCTATATTTTTTGCGGAAGGTAAAAGGTCGTATTTAAAAATAATAAAACAGCCCCGCATAAATTCGGGGCTGCGTTTTTTTTATTGCAAAAAAATCAAATTACATTTTAGTTGCCCAAAGGTTCCAGTTCTGATCGAACTTATTCCAAACACCATTTACACCTTGCCATTTCCATTCCGGAGTTTGAGCCCAGGCTTTTCCATCGAGGCTCCACCAAAGTTTTTGCTCTACAATTTTTAGCCATTTACCTTCCAGGTCTTGCCACATTCCATCGTTAACTGTATTCCATACTTTTCTGTCTGCCGACCACCAAACCGAATTGTCTGTTGTGTTCAGTTTATACCAAGTGTTTTTTGTTCCCATCCAAACACCATCAAGTGCCTTTTCAAATACGAATTTTTCTGTTGTTGTTTCAGAAGCCACTGAAGTTAATGTTTCTGCTTCGTCTACAACTAATGTAAGTACCAGAGTTGCTGGTGATGGAAATAATTTTGTCATTTAATTTTATGATTTCGGTTGATACTATAAACAAACTTACGAAATAAATGGGCTTTCGGATTTTTGAACGAAAAAAAAATGTTTTAAACCTAACGATAAAGCTAATTGGAGGGTATGAGACTTCATTAAGCGTTTGTCCGGATAAAAAAAATACTCTTCAAGAGGTTTAAAGCTCATTGAAAGAGTATTCTGTACTTAGAATGTTCTGTATTTTACGATGCCGTAGGCTTTTTACTTAACTTACTGAAGAGAGATTCAAGCAGATTGATGAATTTCTTTAAAACATCAAAATACAATGTGATCCCTAATATTAAAGACATTCCCCAGATAACACATAAATTAAACCAGAATGTATCATAGTATCTGTTCAGGAATTTTTTACGTGGTGCAAAAAAGTGAGCACGTCCAAAGTTAGATTCAGTAGGGTCAAGATAAACAGGATTTGTTTTTTGGATATAAGCTCCATTCAGATCCAATATCTTGTAAAACGAATTTCTGTTCGTTACCAGGTCGATCATACTTTCGTTTTCATAATCATCCTTTTTTTGCAAATACATTGCCTGGGAAGCACTGTCTTTGTTTAGAGCAGCTACTTCTTTATCCTTTGCATCGCTGTATTTTTTGTAATTTTTTATATAATTTGCTTTTAGGAGCGACAATAGATCGCGTATCTCTTTTGCCACTTGAGGGTTAAAAGTTTCAATGCTTAAGGTTGCTAAACTTGGAGTGCCAAGCTTATCGTTACCCTTAACTGTTAATTCTTTCGTGATCTCGCTTTTGATCATCTTTAAAGCATCTGCTACTTCCTTGCGAGAGGCCGGGATCTTGTATTCGTTTTCGCAGAAGTCTAATTTCTTAGACAGATCAGTCAACCAATAATCTTTTTTAAATGTTGCAATGCTAATACCCTTATCGTACTTATAAAAGTTTTTGTTAAATTCATTGTCTTTGAATTGTTTAACGGCAAGTGCTTCAAAGGCCCAGCGAGAAGTCATTATTTCTCCTGTAAAGGGTACGAAATTCTGAGAAGATATACTTGGGTTAAGTTTATCAAATTTCACAATTACACCACTCAGCAATAATTGCGGGATAATTAAAAATGGAATTAAGATATAAATGGTAACAGCCGAATTAAAACTTGCTGAAATATTTAATCCCAACATATTAGCAAAACAAGATGCTGTGAATAGCACCAGCCAATATTCGCTGGTCATTCCTCTTACTTCAAGTACTGTGTTACCAACCATTACAAACAAAATAGTTTGTATCGCTGATAATACGAACATGATGGCAATTTTCGACCACAAATAACTTCCTCTGCTCAGATTAAGGAAGGATTCACGCTTTTGAATTTTACGGTCGCGGATAATTTCTTCTGCGCTTACTGTTAAGCCAATAAACAAAGCCACTACAACCGCCATAAATACATAGGCTGGTAAGTTTTCGTTTTCACGAAAGATGTAACCTACTTTATTTGACAGGTCGGTATTGTAATATTTAACAAGGTAGGCAAGTATAAATGCCAGAACCGGTGCTTCCAGAAAATTGATTAAAAGGTATTGTGTATTGGTTAGTTTTGATAACACATCGCGCGTTACAAATACTTTAAACTGCTTGAATTTACTTGGAACTTTAAAAGTGCTTTCCGGTATTTCAGTAAGTTCGGTAACATCCTCTACTTTTCTTTCGATCTTAGCTTTATAGTGAACGTTCCATTCGTTTGCAGATATTTTACGGCTTTGAGTGATATTTCCAAATTCGTCTAATACCTTCGATTCAATAATATTAAATACCTGTTCAGGGTTTACGTTTCCGCAAACAACACATTCACTTTCGTTAGAGTTAACGTGGTTTACAACAGTTTTAAAATAAATAACCGAATCAACAGGATTGCCATAATAAATAGGATACCCACCAACATCAAGTATCATCAACTTATCAAACATTTTAAAAATGTCGGATGATGGCTGATGGATAACAACAAATACCAACTTTCCTTTGAGAGCTAACTCCTTAAGTAAGTCCATAATGTTTTCTGAGTCACGCGATGAAAGTCCTGAAGTAGGTTCATCCACAAACATTACCAATGGCTCACGTATCAATTCCAACGCAATGTTCAAGCGCTTACGCTGTCCACCGGAAATTGTTTTTTCTAAAGGGCTTCCAACTTTTAGGTTACGGGTTTCAAGTAAGCCGATGCTGGTTAATACATTCAGCACCATTTCCGAAATTACTTCGTCACTCTTATCTCCGAAACAAAGTTTAGCGTTATAAAAAAGATTTTGAAAAACCGATAATTCTTCGATCAATAAATCATCCTGCGAAACCATCCCGATAACGCCTTCAATTTTATTTTTTTCAGTATGAATATTGATACCGTTAATTTTTACAGACCCGCCACTTGGCACCTCATTACTATTTAATACATTTAGTAATGTTGATTTACCGGCACCGGATCCACCCATGATACCAATAAGTTTACCAGAATCTTCACTGAAATTAATGTTGCGTAAGCCAAGTTTACCACCCTTGAATTTGTATTCGAGGTTTTTAACTACAAAAGATACTTTTGCTTTGCTGGTATCGCTCAAAAAGGCGCTTAAAATATCGCTGTAATAAACAGGTTTTACTTTTGAACTGCGTAATGATGAACCAGGAGTTAAAATAAATACTTTACCTGAGGTTAAAATTTGGCCGTTTAGATATAAATCGCTTTTACCAAAATAAAGAAGTGCGTAAATATTTACACTGGGAATCCATAATATTCGGGCCTGTCCATTAATTCCTTCGGCATAAATATGTTTGGTTTCTTTATAGCTATTGGAAGTTTGGTTGTCAATTATAAGGATATTTGAAGAATCGGGAACAGCGTTCTCTTTAGCCTGGATGAAGCTCATGCAGCGCTTAAATTCCTCATCAACAATATTAAAAGTTTCAGCAACCGTATTTACGAACTCAAATTCCTGTTCCGATATTTCGGTATTTGAATTTATAAACTCGAGCAAACGTAAAAGCACAACTACTTTTTGTACCTGCGTAAGCTCACTGTTTATTTGGGTACATATTTTTAAAACTTTTACAGAGTTAAGAGATGTACGTTTTGCTGTACCGTCTTTTTTTTTGGTTACTGCGTGATGCGCTTCTAAAAACTCGTCAAATATGGCAAGATATTGTTCAACGGACTCCTGATTTAACTGCTGTTTTAAGAATGATTGCACAATTAACCGTCCGCTATCATTAATGCCATCAACTTTGGCAATAATTGCAAACATTTGCATCAAGGCTTTTAAAATCCGTTCACTCATTTATTTTTTAAAGTATTAAGTATTGAGTATCGTGTATTAATTATTTAGTGATCTCAAGCACCAATTTTTAATACACAGCACTAAATACATTGTAACAATTTACAATTTTTAGGAAAAAAAAGACATTAATACCTGAGTAATTAATGTCTTTGTGAGGTGTTTTTGTGTTTTTATTTTAGTTGTTTGAAGCCTATTAAAACAACAGCTCTTCCGGAACTTTTAGATCCTTCGCTATCAAGTTTAGCTTCTATGATACAATCAAGTGTACTGTTAATTTTAAAATCCCAATAAGGGGCATTTTTAAAATCTTTATTGGTAAACAATAAATTTCTTTGTGTATCCGTATCGTATACCGAAAAAACAAGATCTCCATCATTTAATCCGCTACATGCAGCGATACGATACATTGTTCCACCATATAAAGTAACGTGAAATTCTGCAGTTTCGTCTGTATTCATTAATAATGCACGGTATTGTTGTCCATCAGAAATAAATTTGCTTTCGAAATGTTTAGCGCATATACTGGCAACTGTATCTGAAATTTGTGCTGATGAAGTGTTTAGTATTGCAAATCCGGAAATTACCAGTACTAATTTTAAAATTCCTTTTTTCATAATCTATAATTAATTTACTTGAGTTTTTATTTATAGTTCTTTAATTTCCTGAAAAATGTGATCGTTTAAGATCTTCAAACTTTCAATCCTTTTCTTACTATCCAACAATCTGGCTTCTGATCGCTTTTATTTTTTGTGTAATTGATTCAATTTGTTCAGGTGTAATGCTTACATCTGTTTTGCTGTTGATAGTAGTCACTTTCTTAGCAGCATCAGTTGTTGGAGCTATAAAGGTATATTTGAAATTAACACCATCATAAACAGTTGAAAGATCATATAAATTATCAATAAACTTTGTGTACTCAGGCTGGCTGTAATACGGAGTTAATAATTTTATCAAACTTTGTAATGATAATTTTTGTTCTGCAATTCTAAGTTTAACATCTTCTTTTGGTTTAGTTTTGTAGATGTCAGTAGTGAAATATAAACTTTCAACCCATCCGCCAGCAAGCACAAGACCGCTAACATCATTACGATCGTTTGACTTTAGATAAGCATCACTTGCACGGTAAGCAACACCAACTAAAACAAGCATAGAATCTTTGTTACCAAGGTTTTTAGTAAATCGTTCTATGGTTGCCGCATCAAATGCGGCAGAGATACCTAAACCATCAGATAGTTTTTTAGCTGCGTTCAAATAACCGATAGCATCTTGTGATTGATCGTAAATTGTTACGTAACCTAAGTCAGCACCAAAGATACCAAGGTTTAATGCCTTCGCGAAATTAGTCGAATACGTTGAAGATTTATGAGGGTCATTCAAAATTCCTTTGCTATAACCTGCACCACTTCCTTTAATTAAAAGAGCGGTTTGAATAGGTGAAGGGATACTGAAAATTTCACCACTTATATTAATAATAGCGGTTTGAGTACTATCAACAGGAGGTATTTCATCTGTTTTTTTTGTGCCATCACCAGTACAGCCTGAGGCTAATAATGCGGAAACTGATAATACAGCAATTGCTCCTTTAAATGTGATAAATTTCAATCTCATTTCAAATGTTTTTTAATGGTGTGTTTTTATACTTAAAAAAAAGAATGGTCAAAAATAATACTTTATATCTTAAGCTAAACAAAACTGACCTATTTTTTTTTGTTTTTTATAATGTAAAGATTTTCAGCTGTTTATGGTTTAAAAATGCACTGTTTTTACAAAAAACTCTAATTTACAGGGTCTTTTTCAAGTCTTATGTATAGTATGGACCACAAATTGTTGCGAATTCAAAATTCCTCAAAGGGAAACATATCTTCCTGTATTAATTAAATTTTGGGATTAAAATTTTGAGTGTTTTCATTCCTAATTTTGTTCAATGTTAAAATAGGAAGTTTCGTATTTTGATAAAGACTGTGATTAAAAAATAAAACAATTAAGCGAATTCAATACCTTTGTTAAAAATAGTACACGTGAAGGAAGAAACAGATTTTAAAATGATTGCCAAAACCATTTTTGGTTTGGAAGATATATTGTCGGCTGAATTGCAACGCCTGGGTGCCCGTAATGTGGAGACCCATAACAGGGCCATCAGCTTTAGCGGTGATAAAGGGTTTATGTATAAGGCCAATATATGTCTGCGCACAGCTTTGCGCATCCTTGTGCCGATAAAAACATTTACCATTACGGATGAAAAGTCCTTGTATGATGCTATCCAGTCCATTAATTGGGAAGATTATATGGATGTTACCGATACCTTAGCTATTGATACTGTTTTAAGTTCTGATCTGTTTACTCACTCCCAATACCTTTCCCAAAAGGCCAAAGATGCTATTGTTGATCAGTTCCGTGCCAAGCATGGTGAACGGCCTTCAGTAGATCTGGACCGACCCACTTTGCGTATTCATTTACATGTTTATCAAAATACATTAACCGTTGCTTTTGATAGTTCGGGAGAGTCATTGCACAAGCGTGGCTATCGTGACAAAACGAATTTAGCTCCGCTAAACGAAGTGTTGGCTGCAGGTATGATATTGCTGAGCGGCTGGGATAAGCGCAGTACTTTTATTGATCCAATGTGTGGTTCCGGTACTATTTTAATTGAAGCGGCAATGATCGCAAATAATATTCCTCCGGGCTATTATCGTGATGAATATAGTTTTGAGGGCTGGAAAAAATTTATGGCATTTGATGAAGAATTGTATAACACGATTTTTGATTCCGCTATCGATAAAATTACCAATCACGAGCAACAAATTATTGGCGGTGAGCTTTCGCCAAACGTTGCAAAAAAAGCAAAAGAAAATATCAAACATGCAAAAGTAGATGATATCGTTTCTATCAAAATTTGTGATATAAAGGATTTTGAAGTTCCACCGGGACGTGGTGTTGTGATACTAAATCCACCTTATGGTGAACGGATGGTGAAAGATAATATCGAAGAACTTTACAAAAGTATTGGTGATACATTTAAAAGTAAATTTTCGGGTTATGATTGCTGGATGATCAGCTCTAATATGGAAGCCTTTAAACATGTAGGGTTGCGGCCATCACGAAAAATTGCCTTGTTCAATGGACAATTAGAATGTCGCTTCATGAAATACGAAATGTATCAGGGAACTAAGAAAATTCATAAGCTTGTGGATGGTGGAAAGAAACCGGATTAAGTGTAATTGAACAATTTGGCAGTAGGCAATTTTAAAATTATTAACTTTCGGTAGACTATGAAAAAAATAGCTGTATTTACATCAGGAGGCGACTCTCCGGGAATGAATGCCTGCATACGTGCGGTGGTTCGTACTGCGAGTTATTATAATCTGGAAGTAACAGGCATCATGCATGGTTATGAAGGCATGATAAAAAATGAATTCATTCCCTTAGGTCCCAAATCTGTGGCAAATATCATTCAGCGTGGTGGCACTGTTTTAAAAACTGCGCGTAGTAAACGCTTTTTAACTATTGAGGGCCGTCAAAAAGCCTTGGAAAACCTTAAGAAACATGGCATTGATGGCATTGTTGCTATTGGTGGGGATGGAACATTCAGAGGTGCATTGGAGTTTGCTAAGATGTGTGATATTCCTGTTGTCGGCTGTCCGGGCACTATCGATAATGACCTAAAGGGAACTGATTTTACAATTGGTTACGATACTGCTATCAATACTGTTGTAGAAGCCGTTGATAAAATACGTGATACAGCTGAAAGTCACGATCGTTTGTTCTTTGTTGAGGTGATGGGTAGGGATGCAGGGTTGATCGCTTTGCGCTCTGGTATTGGCGTTGGAGCTGAATGTATTTTAATGCCCGAAACAAAAACTGATATTGAAGACCTGATAAAACGTTTGGAGGGAGGACGAAAAAGTAAATCTTCAAAAATTATTATTGTTGCTGAAGGTGATGAAGCCGGAGGCGCTTTTACAATTGCAGAACAAGTGAAAAAACGTTTGCCGGATTACGATACGAGAGTAACCATTCTTGGGCATTTACAGCGTGGAGGAAACCCATCAGCGATGGATCGTGTAAATAGCAGCCGCATGGGCTTTGGTGCTGTGGAAGCGTTGTTGGCCGGTAAAAAAAATGTAATGATCGGAATAATAAATAAAAAGATCAGTTACACTCCTTTCGAAAATGCCGTAAAACACACACAGCATCTGGATCCTGATCTGATACGAATGTTGGAAATTTTATCGCTTTAAATCTCAAAACGATTAATTGAGATGTATCAAAGCAAATTATATTCTATTTTGTTTTTTTTTCTGTTTCTTGTTTTAAAAATTATAATACATTTGTTGGAACAATGACAACAATATTTCATATCACTTCTTTGTTTATCACCCTGATGGCCATTGCCGGATGGATGCGCTATTGCATTTGTAATATGCGAATTATCCATATTCCGTTTAGCAGATAATTTCTCTGCCGCTTCCTTGAAGCAATTTTCCAATTTTCGTTTTTTTTAATAATGGTCTTTTGGCCACAATTCTCTAATCATGTCATTAGTTACAGATGCAATACTTGAAAAGTTAAATAGCTTAATAATAGTAGTAAACCAGGATGGGGGTGTTGAATATGTCAGCCCATCAGCAAAACGGATTTTAGGTTTTGATACTGATCAGTTAATGGGTGAAGGCTGGTGGAACTTAACCCTTAATAATGAGGAGGAGCGGGCTGATATCAAGGCATTGACTTTCCAACAATTCAAGAAGGATTCTTTATTGGAGGCTGTGCCTTACGAACGGCTATTAAAAACTGCTACCGGTGGCGATAAATGGATTCTTTGGAATACTTCGAAAGGACCTATGAATACGCTTGTTGGGATAGGCCATGATATTACAGATAAAAAAAAGAAGGAGCAGAAGTTAGCTTTAAAACATAAGTTACTGGAACAGCAAAACAAGGACATGTTGGATAGTATTCAATATGCAAGCCGGATTCAGGAAGCGGTTTTACCTGATATAAATAAGATCAAAAATGCTTTTAAAGATGCATTTGTGCTTTATCAGCCCAAAGATGTGGTGAGTGGAGATTATTATTTTTTCTATAAGCGAAATAATAAAGTTTTTATAGCTGTTGTAGATTGCACAGGACATGGTGTTCCAGGTGCGTTGATGTCAATTATTGCACACGGGATATTGAAAGATGTAATTGTGAAAAAGGGATTAGAAGAACCTTCAGAAATATTGTATGCTTTAGATGATGAATTGTACCAGTCATTAAATAAACAAAAAAATGAAGAAATAACCTATGATGGGATGGATGTTTCTTTGGGAGTTTTTGATTTTGAAAGCAATACACTTACCTATTCTGGCGCATTTCGCCCGATGCTGTTGATAAGGGATATGGAGATCATTGAATTTGAAGGGAATCGTTTTCCAATAGGTTTTTACGCTGATGTAAAAAAAGAATTCGTTTCAAAAAAAATTGAATTACAAGTGAATGATACATTTTATTTCTTTACTGATGGCTATTGCGACCAGTTTGGAGGTGAATTTAAAAAGAAGTTAAACAGAAAAAGGTTTAAGGAGCTGTTGCTTTCTGCACAATCGATGGAGATGGACGAGCAGGAATCATTTTTACAATATGCATTATTAAATTGGAGGCAGGAGGAATTACAGGTGGATGATGTGCTAGTAATGGGTATTAGGATTTAAAAGATCGTGAAAATGATTTTGAAAGTAATTTGCCTTAAATTTTAAAAAGCGCCTCTCAGAAAAAGAGGCGCTTTTTTACTTTTTTTTGTCTTATTGTTGTGGCAATAATCAGCAATTATCAATTAAAAATTCAAAAAGATAATTCAACAGTTTCAGATACCTTCAATTTAGCCTTCTTCCCAAAATACAAGGCTAAATTTTTGTCCACATGTCCGGCAGGAAAATTAAAGCATACCGGATAGTTATATTCTTTAACAGCATCCATAATTATTTCTTCCGCTGTTTTTCCAAATGGAATGGTATTGTCTTTCATGTCCGTCATACCACCTATGACCAAACCGGCTAAATGGTCTAATTTACCGCTACGTTTCAGGTTGAGCATCATTCTATCGACATGGTACAAATATTCATCCAGATCTTCAATGAATAAAATTTTTCCTTTTGTATCAATGTCCGAAACGCTTCCGGTTAAGGCATAAATTAAAGAAAGATTTCCACCAATTAATTCAGCTTCAGCTTCTCCTTTTCTATTTAAAGGATGGGATTCAAATTGATAATTTAATTGTCCTCCGAATAAGGCTTTATATAAGGTTTCTGTAGCTTCCGCGTTTTTTGCAAAATTAATTGGCATTGTTGCATGAAGCGTTTCAATTCCAAAATTATTTATGTGAGAATGTAATACGGTAATATCGCTATATCCAATGATCCATTTAGGATGTTTTTTGAAGTTTGTAAAATCAATTTTGTCAATAATACGTATCGTTCCATATCCTCCACGTGCACTAATTACAGCCTTTATCGAATCATCATTCAACATTATTTGTAAAGCTTCAGCCCTTTCATTTTCGGTTCCGGAAAATTGATTGGCAGCATTAAATAAATTTTTACTTAATACCACTTCTAATCCCCATGCATTAAAAATATCAATAGCAGATTGAATTTCTTCTTTTGATATTTTTCGAGCCGGTGCAATGATGCCGATTTTATCACCTTTTTTAAGAAACGAGGGTTGTTGCATGGTATAACTGTTTTTCACAAAGATAAAAGAGGATATTCGATATTTACAATTTGTTTTATTTACAACTATTTAAAATCAACTGTCGGTAAAACCGGATAATATCCTTAAAGTTATCAATGGATATTTTTTCATTAACCCCATGAATACGTTTTAGATCCTCAGCTTCAAGAATAATAGGAAGAAATCGAAATAAATTAGCTGAAATTTTTGAATAATGTTTTTGATCCGTTGCACCAACCAAAAGAGAAGGCGCAGTAAGTGTGTTTTTGAAAATTTGTTTGATACTTTTTTCAATTTGTTTGAATCCTTCCGAATTGATATCAGAAACAGATGCAGCCTCATTCGTATGTCCCACTTTTTTTATTTTGATTCGTGGGTCATTAATTGTTTTTTCAATATGAGTTATTATTTCATCAGCCGTTTCTCCGGGTAATAATCTGAAGTTTACAGTAGCGGATGCAATCGATGGCAATATATTATCTTTTAATCCGCTTTTAAAAATGGTAAGTGCCGTGGTAGTTCGAATTGTTGCATTTCCGGAATTAGAAGCTTCGTATTTGCTTATAATAACAGGTTTTAGCAGCCATTGATTTGCAAAGGCAAGTTTTGAGAAAAAGGGCATTTCAGGGCCAACATAATCCAAAAAATGTTGAACCGGTTCAGAAATTTTTGCCGGCATAGGGTTCTTTTCAAGTTTAGAAACAGCCAGGGAAAGGATTCCAATTGGTGTTTCTTTTGCGGGCATGGAGGAGTGGCCGCCTTCCGTTTCAACAGAAAGCTCAACAGATAAATAACCTTTTTCAGAAATGCCTATTAATGCAACATCCGGTTTAATTCCGGGAACAATACCTTTTGTGATCACCATGCCTTCATCCAGAATAAATTCTGCATTTACATGTTGAGATTCTAAATATTCGGCAATTTTTTTTGCCCCATTTTGTCCGCCAATCTCTTCATCGTGTCCGAAAGCGAGATAAACGGTTCGCTTGGGTTTGAAATTTTCTTTGAGCAGCATTTCTATGGCTTCCAGAATTCCAATTACATTTACTTTGTCGTCAAGTGTTCCACGGCCACACACAAACTTGTCCGTAATTTCCCCGCTAAAAGGCTTGAAGTCCCACTTTTTATTTTCTTCATCCACAGGCACTACGTCCATGTGTCCCATCAAAACAATGGGCTTTAATGAAGGGGTTTCTCCCTCCCATTTATAAAGTAAACTGAAATTATTAATTACTTTTTTATCAAGTAATGAATCAGCAAGTGGGTATGTTTTTTTTAAATAAGAAATTAATCGGTTAAACGCTGTAGAGTCAAATTTTGAAGGCTCATCATAGGAAACCGTTTTTATTTGCACTGCCTCGGAAAGATGCTGAACACAGTTTTCAGTAATAGCAACTGATGGAACAGTTTCTAATTGCAATTGTTTCGACTTATACGTAAGCGTATTAAACAGAACGATGATAAGGAGTAGCGCAAATAATATCCCAATTATTTTAAAAATTTTACTTAACATTTTCTTTGTTTTTAGATTACAATATTCCCTATTTAACCTGTAAGGTTTTCAAAACCAGGTAAGTCCTGAAATGATAAAATAAAATGGGGATTTTGCTATACATCCGATTTCTTAATGAAATTACAATAAAGCAATCTAATTATTATCTTTGCCATTCCTTACACTCAAGCAAACATACGAAATTAATGAACAAATTTAAAAGATATACGGTAACAGCAGCCTTGCCATACGCCAATGGCCCTGTCCACATTGGTCATCTTGCAGGTTGTTATTTGCCTGCAGATATTTATGTGCGTTATCTTCGTTCAAAAGGCGAAGATGTGAAGTTCATTTGCGGTTCCGATGAACATGGTGTGCCCATTACCATAAAAGCAAAAAAAGAAGGTATTAGTCCACAACAAGTGGTGGATAAATATCATAAAATAATGGGAGATGCCTTTAAAGGGTTTGGCATATCGTTCGATATTTATTCACGCACATCAGCAAAAGTGCATCATGAAACGGCATCTGAATTTTTCAAAACATTGTATGATAAAGGTGTTTTTAAGGAAGAAATAACGGAGCAATATTTTGATGAAAAAGCCAACCAGTTTTTAGCGGATCGTTATATTGTAGGTACTTGTCCGAAATGCGGCAACGACAATGCTTATGGCGATCAATGCGAAAACTGTGGAAGTACTCTTAATGCTACCGATCTAATTAATCCAAGATCAACTTTATCTGGTGAAAAACCGGTAATGAAAAAAACCAAGAACTGGTTTTTGCCTTTGGACACAATGCAACCAAAGATCGAGGCATATATTGATTCCCATAAAGACTGGAAAACAAATGTATTCGGACAATGTAAGAGTTGGTTAAATTCCGGACTTCAACCTCGCGCTATGACCAGGGACCTCGATTGGGGCGTAAAAGTGCCGATAGAAGGTGCTGAAGGAAAAGTTCTATATGTTTGGTTTGATGCACCTATCGGATATATTTCTGCAACAAAAGAGTTGTTTGAAAATCAGGGCAAGAAACAAGATTGGGAGCTGTATTGGAAGGATAAGGAAACAAAGCTGGTACATTTTATCGGTAAAGATAATATCGTATTTCATTGTATCATTTTCCCTGCTATGTTGATGGCGGAAGGTTCCTACATCTTACCGGAGAATGTTCCGGCTAATGAATTTTTAAATTTAGAAGGAAATAAAATTTCTACTTCCCGCAACTGGGCTGTCTGGCTGCATGAATATTTGCTGGAGTTTAACGATAAACAAGATGCTTTGCGTTATACACTTTGTGCAAATGCCCCTGAAACCAAAGATAACGATTTTACCTGGAAAGATTTTCAAGCGAAAAACAACAATGAATTGGTTGCTATACTTGGTAATTTCATTAATCGCACATTGGTATTAACTCATAAATATTATAATGGGAAAGTGCCTGTGGCCTTGGAATACACAAAAGCAGATATTCTATTGCTTGAAGAGATAACCAAATTTCCTTCCAAAATTGCTTCGAGTATTGAGCAATATCGTTTCAGGGAAGCATTGGGTGAATTAATGAATTTGGCGCGTTTAGGAAATAAATACCTGGCGGATAGTGAGCCTTGGATATTGATAAAGACAGATGAAAAAAGAGTTCAGACAATTATGAATTTATCACTGCAAATAGTTGCTAACCTTACCGTATTGATGGAACCTTTTTTACCTTTTACATCAAAAAAATTAGGCGCAATGATCAATATTAATAATGATCTGAAATGGAATGATGCAACCCGCACCGATCTTTTGTTAGCAGGCCATCAGATAAATCCATCCGGTTTATTGTTTGAAAAAATTGAAGATGAAACAGTGGATGAGCAGGTTCTTAAATTGAAAAATTCTAAAATGATCAATGAAGCCGAATCACATAAAGCAGAAATTATACTTAATGATGAAAATGCTGGAATTCCTATCATAAACCCGGCAAAGGCTGATATTAGTTTTGATGATTTCAATAAAATGGATATCCGTGTTGGAACGATTTTAGAAGCAGAACGTGTTCCTAAAACTGATAAATTAATGAAATTATTAATTGATACCGGTATTGATAAACGTATTGTTGTTTCGGGCATTGCAGCGTATTATAAACCGGAAGATATCATTGGGCAGAAAGTTTCTATTCTTGTGAACTTAGCAGCGCGAAAGATAAAAAATATTGAAAGCCAGGGAATGATTTTAATGGCGGAAAATAGTGCAGGTGAACTTAGTTTTGTTGTGCCGAGTAAATCGGATGTGAATAATGGTGCTAACATAAAATAATATATCTCGCAAAGACGCAAAGGCGCAAAGCCTTAAGTTTGTTTTTCTTTGCGCCTTTGCGATAAAAAATATCATGAAAAAATCCACACTCATTATTTTTATAATCATTGCATTTGTGCAAATCACAATAGCTCAAACCAAGCTATTGACAATGGATGATGCAATTATCAAACAAAAAACCACACTTGCTCCAGAAAAACTTAAACAGTTAATGTGGGTAAAAGGAGATAATAGCTATTCTTACATTGATACAAAAGACAGTATCGATATTTTAATTTTAGGTAAGGCTGAAAGTGCCAAGAAGTCTTTAAAAACTGCAGTATCTTTAATAGAAATTAACGATGCATTGGGTAATTTAAGGTTTAAGTCGCTAAAAGCATTTCCTCAAATCCAATGGAAAACCTCGGATGTTTTTACGTTTGAAGCAGAAAAAAATCTGTTTGCGTATGATCTGAGATCTAAACTTCTAACTAAAGAAGCTAGCAGGGATTTTGGTGATAACTCCGAAAACATTGATGTTGCAAACAAAACAAACAATGTTGCTTTCACTGTAAAAAATAATTTATTTGTTTACGATGGCAAAGAAAATTTAATTGTAACCAATGATGCGAATGAAAACATTGTAAATGGTAAATCTGTTCATCGCGAAGAGTTTGGAATAGTGAAAGGGACATTTTGGTCACCAAGCGGCAAATTACTTGCGTTTTACAGGATGGATCAAACGATGGTAACTGATTATCCAATCATTGATTGGACGGTTCGACCTGCAAAAAATAATGCTATTAAATATCCAATGGCTGGTGATACAAGCCACCAAGTGACTGTGGGAGTTTATAATGTTAACACAGGCAAAACGGTTTTCCTGAAAACAGGTGAACCCAAAGAACAATATTTAACAAATATTGCCTGGAGCCCGGATGAGCAAACTGTTTATATAGCAGTTTTAAATCGTGATCAAAACTATATGAAATTAAATTCATATAATGTTATAACCGGACTTTTTGAAAAAACATTGTTCGAAGAGAAAGATGATAAATATGTTGAACCAATGCACCCGCTGGTATTTGTTCCAAAGCATCCGGATCAATTTATCTGGCAATCGGAACGTGATGGATACAATCATTTATACTTATATGATGTTACCGGAAAATTGATAAAACAACTCACTAAAGGCAATTGGGTGGTAACTGATTTTGCCGGCTTTGATGAAAAAGGAACGAGGGCATTTTATTCCTCCACAGCTGAAAGTCCTATTACGCGTAATTTCTACAGCCTTGATCTAAAAAAAGGAAAAATTACCAAAATCACTTCCGGAGAGGGAACGCACACTATTATTCTAAACAACGATGCAAGTTATTTTATTGATAATTTCCAAAGTACCGTTGTTCCAAAGGAAATTTCTATTTGTAACAATAAAGGGAAAAAAGTGCAAACCATTAAACAGTCTGAAAACCCCATAAAGGACTATAAATTGGGACAGATGAGCATTTTTAAATTAAAAAGTACGAATGGAGATGATCTGTATTGCAGAATGTTTAAGCCTGTTGATTTCGATTCCACCAAAAAATATCCTGTCATTGTTTATTTATATGGAGGACCCAATGTTCAGCTGGTAAACAATACATGGAATGGAGGAGGGGATATGTGGCTGCAATATATGGCAGAACGTGGTTTTGTGGTGTTTACAATGGATAGTAGAGGGAGTTCTAATCGCGGGAAGGCTTTTGAACAAGCAACTTTCCAGCATTTGGGAACTGTAGAAATGCAAGATCAACTTCTTGGGGTTACGTATTTGAAAAACTTAAAATATGTGGATGAAAACCGTATGGGCCTGATGGGTTGGAGTTTTGGCGGATTTATGACAACATCTATTATGACACGTTATCCCGATCTATTTAAAGCTGCTGTTGCAGGCGGACCTGTGATCGATTGGAGTTATTATGAAATTATGTACACCGAACGTTACATGGATACTCCACAATCAAATCCTAAAGGATATGAAGAAACAAAACTTTTGAATTATGCCGATAGTTTAAAGGGTAAGCTGATGCTAATTCACGGAACAGCCGACAATGTGGTTGTTTGGCAGCATAGTTTAATGTTCTTAAAAACATGTGTGGACAAAGGAAAACAGGTGGATTATTTTGTTTATCCCGGTCACGAGCACAATGTGCTGGGTAAAGACAGAGTACATTTGTTCAATAAAATTACCGATTATTTTATTCAAAATTTGTAGTATTATCATCGACTTGTTATCATACCTTTGTACTCTTAAAAAATATTGGTTTCGTAGTTCAACGGATACCCGCCCGACTGAAGACATCAGTCGTTCGGGCGGGGAATAGAAGGTTCCTAAATTCTTAAAATGAAAGAGAAGCATTTTGTATATGTTCTATGGAGTGAAAAATTCAGTCGAAAATATGTTGGAATGACAGAAAACACTGAGATTAGATTGAAAGAGCATAATTCCGGTAAGACAATTTCCACTAAAGCTTTTATTCCTTGGGAAATAGTTTATAAAGAAGAATTCATTACAAGAGTTGAGGCAAGAGAAAGAGAAAAGTATTTTAAAACAGCGGCAGGTAGAAAATTCTTAAAAGAAAAATTATCTTTGAAAAAAATATTGGTTTCGTAGTTCAACGGATAGAATAGAAGTTTCCTAAACTTTTGATCCCAGTTCGATTCTGGGCGAGACCACT
>JAZKBF010000068.1:0-1093 GCA_040388745.1 Bacteroidota bacterium
TGGGAAACAAAACACTGGAATGTAGATTTGCCATTCCTAAACACAAATTTTTATTTGTACCAAAGGTACAAAGATTGGAACAAAATGATTGACTGGCACAATATATCTGGCCATGCGGCCTCGGAAAATCCGGATGCAATTGATTGCAGATTTGTTAGTTGGGCATCACTTTTTGAAAAGTTAATTGTGGTAGCAAATCATGCTCAAGAGGGTAGCACAGAACCTTTCATTGTTGCAGGAGTTCCAAAAGTTTTACAACTGAAACAATATCCGAAAAATAGTCCGAAACATGGTTTTTATGAAATTAGATGCATCAATACAAAAACAGATACGGATAAAGCACATACGAGCCAAAGTGCACGGCAAAGTTAAGGTTATGCAACAACATACAGACATATTTAAACTTGCATATAGTGTGTTTTTTATGTTGACCAGCCGTTAAAAATTTTGATCTCACCGATTTGATTTATTTTTTGCACACATTCTAACTAGGTCATATAAAGTTGTTTTGGCCAATTCATACATTCGTAGTTAGCATGTAGTGGGAGCAAAGGCTAAAACCGCTGCAGGGCACAAAAAAATCAATTTTTTTGTACGATTTTCTTTATTTTAACCGAAATATTTTCTAATTTTGCACAAATAATAAGCTGGGTTGGTGCTTTAAATTACATGCAAAGAAATTTGTTAGGAATTACGTATGTGCAATTTGAGGACCATTTGCGTGGGTGGTCAAAAATCAACTTTGCCCCAAGGGATGGAAAAATTCTGATATAGTGCGATCATTGTACACCATGACTATAGTATGTGATCGCAAAAAACCGGAACCAAAAATATTGACCCGTACTAGAGTTATGGTGGATTTTCCAAAATGGCCATATTCGAATTTCGGGACACCCAATGTATTAAGCATGGTATCTTTTTTCACATATCTCCTGAACATTAAACTACCATGGTGTTATTATGCTGACGGTTAGGCCTTTTCAATAAGGTATAACATTTGGCACATAAGCACCACGAGCGCACACAGCAGACCGCTATAAGATTGTGTACCACATGCTGTTTGATTTGCGTTTCAGACGAAAAATGAATTTTC
>JAZKBF010000069.1:0-6858 GCA_040388745.1 Bacteroidota bacterium
ATAAGCCGATGTAGCTCAGTTGGCCAGAGCAGCTGATTTGTAATCAGCTGGTCGGGGGTTCGAATCCCTCCATCGGCTCTATTTTTTGTTATTTGTTCTATTTTGTAGAATATAAGTCGGGGAGATACCAGAGTGGCCAAATGGGACAGACTGTAAATCTGTTGTTTCGACTTCGAAGGTTCGAATCCTTCTCTCCCCACAATTTTTTTTGGGAGAAATAAAAATTGGAATTTATTTTTTTGAAAATAATTTAGATAGTTCTTTAACATAGTTCTTTTAATATCACATTAAAAAACAGATAAACTCAATTTTGTTTGCTTAAGCATTTAAAATGTCGGGTTTTGAAGTTCAAAAGCGGATTAACTCAATTTGGTTTGCGTTAGCATTCTAAGTGTCGGGTTAAGATGTTCAAAAGCGGATTAACTCAATTTGGTTTGCGTTAGCATTCTAAGTGTCGGGTTATGAAGTTCAAAAGCGGAAGTAGCTCATTTGGTAGAGCGTCAGCCTTCCAAGCTGAGGGTAGCCGGTTCGAGCCCGGTCTTCCGCTCTTTTTTTTAATTTTAATGCTATTTAGCTTTTCATTAAGCTGTTGTAGCTCAGCGGTAGAGCACTTCCTTGGTAAGGAAGAGGTCGGCAGTTCAATCCTGCTCAACAGCTCTTAATGGGACTGGGTAGATGAAATGAATTTTTTAATGTTGGTTAACAATAAAAATTCATTTTTTGAAAAAACGTAAACAAGTAAATAAATAATAGAAAAACAATAATAAATAACATAACCCAATGGCTAAAGAAAAATACGACCGTTCCAAACCACACGTAAACATAGGAACAATCGGTCACGTTGACCACGGTAAAACTACCTTAACCGCAGCAATTACTGTTGTATTAGCTGAAAAAGGTCTATCAGAAGTAAGAGATTTCTCTTCAATTGATAATGCACCTGAAGAAAAAGCTCGTGGTATCACCATTAATACTTCTCACGTAGAATATTCTACTTCTAAACGTCACTATGCTCACGTTGACTGTCCGGGTCACGCGGATTACGTTAAGAACATGGTTACTGGTGCTGCCCAAATGGACGGTGCTATCCTTGTTGTAGCTGCTACTGATGGTCCTATGCCTCAAACTCGTGAACATATTCTTTTAGCTCGTCAGGTTGGTGTTCCTAAAATTGTTGTGTTTATGAACAAAGTGGATATGGTTGACGATCCAGAATTGTTGGAACTTGTTGAAATGGAAATCCGCGAATTGTTGACTTTCTATCAATTTGATGGTGAAAATACTCCTATCATTCAAGGTTCTGCTTTAGGTGGTTTGAACAAAGATGAAAAATGGATGCCAAAAATCATGGAACTAATGGATGCTGTGGATAATTATATCCCTATTCCGGTTCGTGAAATTGACAAACCATTCTTGATGCCGGTTGAAGATGTATTTACGATCACTGGTCGTGGTACTGTTGCTACTGGTAAAATAGATACAGGTGTTATCAACACAGGTGATGAGGTTGAAATACTTGGAATGCAAGATACAAAGTTGAAATCAGTAATCACTGGTGTTGAAATGTTCCGTAAGATTTTGGATCGTGGAGAAGCTGGAGATAACGTAGGTTTATTGTTACGTGGTGTTGATAAAAAAGATATCCGTAGAGGTATGGTTATCGCTAAGCCAGGTTCAATTACTCCTCACACTGAATTCAAAGCTGAGATCTATGTTTTGAAAAAAGAAGAAGGTGGACGTCACACTCCATTCCATAACAAATACCGTCCTCAGTTTTACTTACGTACAACTGACGTAACTGGAGAAATTGATTTACCAACAGGTCGTGACATGGTTATGCCTGGTGATAACGTAACAATTACAGTTAAATTAATTGTACCGGTTGCAATGGATAAAGGATTACGTTTTGCGATCCGTGAAGGTGGTAGAACAGTTGGTGCTGGTCAGGTAACTGAGATCATCAAGTAATAAATAATAAAAAATGTAGCATAACAGTGCCCCGAAATATCGGGGTGCTGTTTTCTACTAAATAATGGGTGTACTTCAAAAGTATATTTTTGAGGTTTGGATAACACGATTTGGAGAATAAACAGGTGTAGTTCAAGGGTAGAATAGAGGTCTCCAAAACCTTTGATGGGAGTTCGAATCTCTCCACCTGTGCAAGAAGAAAAAAGAGTACAAATTCGTAATTCGTTAAAATTCGTAATTCGTAGGAAAAAAGATGAGCAACTTCAAAACATACATTAACGAAACTGCTAATGAACTTTTTCACAAAGTTAGTTGGCCAACCTGGAGTGAATTGCAAAGCAGTGCGATCGTTGTAATGATCGCTTCTGTGATCATTGCGCTTTTAGTATTTGTTATGGATTTTGCTTTTAATAGAGGAATGGAATCTGTATATCAATTATTTTCTTAGAAGAGACAAGTCTCTTAATACATAATACTTAATACATACTTTAATAAAATGGTCGAGCAAACAAAAAGCGAGCAAGCAAAAACTACTGACACTACTAAAAAGTGGTATGTTGTGAGAGCTATAAGCGGTCAGGAAAAAAAGGTAAAACAATATATTGAAGTAGAGATCAACCGTTTGGGATTAAGCAGCTATGTTTCTCAAATTTTAATACCTACCGAAAAAATTTATCAAATACGCAATGGTAAAAAGGTTAGCAAAGAGCGTCCTTTTTATAGTGGGTATATTTTAATTGAAGCATCATTAGTAGGCGAAGTGCCTCACGTTATAAAAAATATTACCGGTGTTATTGGATTTTTAGGTGAAACCAAAGGTGGTTCACCTGTACCAATGCGTTTGGCTGAAGTAAATCGTATTTTAGGAACAGTAGATGTTCTTGAAGGAAGTGATGCTCAATTAAACATTCCTTTCATTGTTGGTGAAACAGTGAAAGTAATAAACGGGCCATTCAATGGTTTCACTGGAACTATCGAAAAAGTAAATGAAGAGAAGAAGAAGTTGGAAGTAATGGTGAAAATTTTTGGCAGAAAAACTCCATTGGAATTAGGTTACATGGAAGTAGAAAAAGAAGCTTAAATTTTAAAGTACAAAGTATTAAGTAAAAAGTATCAAGCTTCCCTTTATACATAAAAGTAATACACAGTACATAATACTAAATACATAATACTACAAAAACAAAATGGCAAAAGAAATAGGTGCAATGGTTAAGTTGCAAATAAAAGGAGGAGCTGCAAACCCGGCACCACCAATTGGTCCTGCATTAGGTGCAAAAGGTGTGAACATCATGGAGTTTTGTAAGCAATTTAATGCTAGAACTCAGGATAAGGCAGGTAAAGTAATTCCTGTAATTATTACAGTTTATAAAGATAAATCATTTGAGTTTATCCTTAAAAACCCACCGGTAGCAATATCGTTGTTGGAAATTTCAAAAGTGAAAACAGGTTCGAAAGAATCAAATCGTTTAAAAGTAGGTAACGTTTCATGGGCTCAGATCCGTGAAGTTGCTGAAGCAAAAATGCCCGATTTGAATTGTTTTTCTATCGAATCAGCAATGAGTATGGTTGCTGGAACTGCTCGCAGTTTAGGATTAACCGTAACTGGTGAATCACCTTTAAAGAAATAGAGAATTTTAGATTTGAAGAATTCGAGAATTTCAATTCTCCCAATCACTAAATCTCTAAATCTCTAAATCACTAAATAAAAACCGATGGAGTCTGAATCAAGTAAGACGTTTGCACATCACAAATTAATAAAAATGACTAAAATTTCAAAAAACAGAAAGTTGGCCATGTCAAAATATGATGCTACAAAATCATATTCATTGGCTGAAGCTACTAAAATCATTAAAGATATCACCAATACAAAATTTGATTCATCGGTTGATGTAAGCGTACGTTTGGGTGTAGATCCACGTAAAGCGAATCAAATGGTTCGTGGTAGCGTTTCTTTACCACACGGTTCAGGTAAAACAATGCGCGTATTAGTGCTTTGTACTCCTGATAAAGTAGCTGAAGCAACTGCTGCAGGTGCTGACTTCGTTGGATTAGATGAATATATCGAAAAAATAAAAGGCGGCTGGACAGATGTTGATGTAATTATTACTATGCCTTCAGTTATGGGTAAAGTAGGTGCATTGGGTCGTGTATTAGGGCCAAGAGGTTTAATGCCAAATCCTAAAACAGGTACAGTTACTATGGAAATAGGAAAAGCTGTTACTGATGCTAAAGGTGGTAAGATCGATTTTAAAGTAGATAAAGCTGGTATCGTACAAGCCTTAGTTGGTAAAGTATCATTCGATAGTAATAAACTTGCCGAAAATACAAATGAATTGTTACAAACAATAATGAAATTAAAGCCCTCTTCAGCAAAAGGAGTTTATGTTAGAAGTGTTTATTTGTCTTCTACTATGAGTCCAAGTATCCAGATCGATACTAAGTTTTTAGGGTAATTTTAATTTTAAAATAAAACAACCATTTGCAACGGCTTCCACGATGTAAATAAAATTAACAGAAATGAAAAAAGAAGATAAATCAAAAGTAATAGATTCCCTGGTTGAACAATTGGCAAACAACACTCATTTCTATTTGACCGATATTTCTTCATTAAATGCTGTAAAAACGTCAGCTTTAAGAAGAATATGTTTTACCAAAAACATTCAAATGCTTGTAGTGAAAAATTCATTGTTGAAGTTAGCAATGGAACGCAGTACAGCTAAAGAGTACCAACCATTATTAGGTTCTTTGAAAGGTTCTACAGCAATTATGTTTTCAGAAGTTGGAAGCGATCCTGCTAAGCTTATCAAAGAATTTCGTTTGAAAAACGATAGACCACTTTTGAAAGCGGCTTATGTTGAAGAATGTGTTTATATTGGTGATGATCAATTAGATGTATTAGCAAGCATTAAATCTAAAAACGAAATGATTGGTGAGATCCTTGGATTGCTTCAATCACCTGCTAAAAATGTTATATCTGCTCTTAAATCGAGTGGTGGCAAATTAGCTGGTATCGTTAAAACCCTTTCTGAAAAACCAGAATAAATTTTGAACTTTCTGCTTTTTTAGTAAGAATGTTCGCTAAAGGAAAAATAGATATAACAATATATAATTACCTGAAGATCACTAACTAGGAATTGCAAATAGCTTAAGAAATTAAATGAACATTACAATAAAATAATTTAATAAAATAGTAATTAATAATTAAAACAATAAATAAAATGGCAGATTTAAAAGCTTTCGCTGAGCAACTAGTAAACTTAACTGTTAAAGAAGTTAATGAGTTAGCTAAAATTTTAAAAGATGAGCATGGTATTGAACCAGCAGCAGCAGCAGCAGCAGCTCCAGTAGCTGGCGGTGGCGCAGCAGCAGTAGCAGAAAAAACTACTTTTGATGTAATTCTTGTTGAAGCAGGTGCAGCTAAATTAGGTGTAGTTAAAATTGTAAAAGATTTAACAGGACTTGGCTTAAAAGAAGCTAAAGATTTAGTTGATGGCGCTCCAAAACCAATCAAAGAAGGTGTTTCTAAAGAAGATGCTGAAGCAGTAAAAAAACAATTAGAGGAAGCAGGAGCAAAGGTTGAAGTTAAATAATAAACTGTTGCTTATACACAACCTATAAGGTATAGAGCTCAACTCCGATCAAAAATCGGGTTGTGATCTATACCCTTTTGTTGTTTATTTTTGAATTCAAATGGTTAAAATAAGTTAAATAGAATCTAATTGGATTTTTATTTAAATAAAATGAATTAAATTTGTTAATTGTGTTATAAGTTATTAAGGCTGAGCCTGATAAATACATTAACTAAAACAACCGATTTAATCTTATTATTTTATTAAAAAGCCTGATTAATTTTAAACTTATTCGCTCAAATTCTTTAATCAACCAAATAAATCCTAAGCACCTTGACTCCAAATAAAAAAAAACAAAGAATAAGTTTCGCTTCTATTAAAAGTCAAATTGATTACCCTGACTTTTTAGATATCCAACTTAAATCGTTCCAGGATTTTTTTCAGTTAGAAACTACTTCTGAAAATCGTCAAAACGAAGGACTTTATAAAGTTTTCGCAGAAAACTTTCCTATTTCCGATGCACGAAATAATTTTGTGCTTGAATTCCTAGATTATTTTATTGATCCAACTCGCTACTCTCTAGAGGAGTGTATTGAGCGTGGTTTAACATACAGCGTTCCGCTTAAAGCGAAAGTTCGTTTGTATTGTACTGATCCTGAACATGAAGATTTCGAAACCATTGTACAGGATGTTTACTTAGGTACTATTCCGTACATGACTCCAAAAGGTACTTTCGTTATCAATGGGGCAGAACGTGTTATTGTATCTCAGTTACACCGTTCACCGGGCGTATTCTTTGGTCAAAGCCGTCACTCAAACGGTACTAAACTTTATTCAGCAAGAGTTATCCCTTTCAGAGGATCTTGGATAGAGTTTTCTACCGATATCAATAACGTGATGTACGCTTATATCGATCGTAAGAAAAAACTTCCGGTAACAACATTATTAAGAGCAATCGGATTTGAAAGTGATAAACAGATCCTTGAAATATTCGGTCTGGCTGATGAATTAAAAGTTAGCAGAGCCGGTTTAAAAACAGTTATTGGTCGCAAATTAGCTGCTCGTGTTCTAAAAACATGGGTTGAAGATTTTGTAGATGAGGATACCGGGGAAGTTGTTTCCATTGAACGTAACGAGGTAATTATTGACCGCGAAACGATCCTGGACAATAACCACATCGATTTAATTATGGATGCAAATGTAAAATCGGTGATCTTACATAAGCTAGATGTAAATGCTGGTGATTATGCCATCATCTACAATACTTTGCAAAAAGATACTTCCAACTCTCAAAAAGAGGCTGTGGAGCATATCTACCGTC
>JAZKBF010000070.1:0-1265 GCA_040388745.1 Bacteroidota bacterium
CTTCTGCAAAATTAGCATCAACAAACTTTTTAGCAGGACGTGGATGTAAAGAGTGCTTACAAACAGGATATTCTGGCCGTATCGGTTTGCATGAATTACTAGAGTTAAACAAGGAGATCCATGATTTAATATTGCAGCATGCTCCAGCAGAAAAAATCAAAGCGGCGGCAATAAGATCAGGGTTTAAAGATATTATTGAAAATGGAGTAGATAAAATATTCTCAGGGTTAACTACTTTTGATGAAGTATTAAGGGTAACAAAGAATGTTTAAACGCTCTCCTTTGGTAGAAGACGGAACAGTAGAAGTTAAAACCACTGCAAATAATGGTGTTTCTTTTAAGTTAAAACTTAAAAAAGCTTTTAGCGTCTCTTTTAATAAAGAAAAATTTAGCGGACAGGACCAAATTATCTTTTTCCAGAATTTTGCATCGATGTCCGCAGCTGGTTTGTCGTTGCTTAGCACGCTGGAGGTTTTAAGTGAGCAATCTACAAATCCAAAAATTCGAAAAGCGCTAAGTTCAGTAATGTTTGATGTTCAGAATGGCCAAAGACTCGCTAGCGCAATGCGCAAATTTCCAAAGTTATTCAGTGCTTACTTAGTAGAGAATATTCACGTGGGAGAAACCACTGGTCAGCTAACAGAAATTTTGGAAAGAATTGTTTTAGATTTAGAAAAAACAAATGAGCTTCGTAAGAAAATCATCAGTGCCATTGCTTATCCAGTAGTGGTTATAATTGTAATGATTTTTGTGGTTATTGGTTTGGTCACTTATGTTTTGCCTAAGATTATAGATTTATATCATGAACTTGGGGCGCAGCTTCCACTTACCACACGTTGGTTGGTGGGTTTTTATACTTTCTTAAGACATTACCCGTACATCGTTCCAGCGCTTATATTAATACTAATCGGCGGTCTTACTTTAGTTAAACGAAATAAAAATGGTTTATATCGCTTACATTACTTAATTTTAAAAATGCCAGTATTTGGGCAGTTGATAAAAGAATATAATTTAGCAAAGTTTTTCAGAACCACTGACACTTTATTTAAAAGCGGAATGTCTTTATTACAATCAGTTGAAGTAGCGAAAAAATCTTTGGCTAATAAAGTTTTTGTAAGAGCCTTGGATAGTGTTTACCCAGTTTTGGTAAACGGTGGCAATTTAAGTAGCGGTTTAAAACCGTATCCTTTTCTATTCCCATTACAGTGTCTACGTATGTTAGAAGTAGGAGAAAGAACTGGAAAATACCAAGAAGCTTTTAGACA
>JAZKBF010000071.1:0-42537 GCA_040388745.1 Bacteroidota bacterium
TTCAATCTTTTCTAAACAGAAAAGGATTTACGTTGCAATCCCTAACGCAGCATTAACGCTTTGAAAGAGTTTTACGTTACAGTTTTAAATTTTTTTCAGAGAATTTATCCGTTTTTTCTCTGTGAAACTCTTAAAACTCCGTGATCTCTGTGTTGAATTGTGGCCTCTGCGTTGAATTATAATCTTAATTGAATGAAAGTATTAAAATCAATAGCAGTTTTATTTTTAGTCACATTTTTAACTTCTGTGGCATCTAGTCAGTCGTTAACGCCAGTTCCTTCCTTTGGAAGCAATCCGGGTAATTTATCGATGTTTACCTATGTCCCTGCGGGGATTTCGGGATCGGTATCTTTGGTTATTGCTATGCATGGCTGTTCGCAGAGTGCGAGTATATATGCAACAGAATCGGGCTGGAATAAATTAGCCGACAGGCATAAATTTATTATGATATATCCGGAGCAGGTAAGCGGAAACAACAGCAGCAAGTGTTTTAACTGGTTTGAAGCTGGCGACCAAAGTAAAAACCTGGGGGAAGCCCTCTCCATCAAACAAATGGTAGATTATGTAAAATTAAACTATACCATCGATCCGGCTAAAATCTTTGTTACTGGTCTATCTGCCGGTGCCGGAATGACAAGCGTGATGTTAGCTGCCTATCCCGAGGTATTTAACAAAGGGGCTATTATGGCGGGAATACCTTACAAAGCATCGTCATCAGCTTCCACAGCAACCTTTGCTATGGGGGGGTACGTAGTAAAAACACCAACACAATGGGGTACTTTGGTAAGAAATGAAAACCCTTCTTATACAGGACCTTTCCCCGATGTAGCCATATTTCATGGTTCTGCTGATCTAACTGTAAATATTATAAATGCAGCTGAGCTTATCGATCAATGGACTGACTTGAATAATGCCGATCAAACAGCTGATGCTACCAATAGTGCATTCCAGGGCAATACATCTGTTGAGCAAAAAATATATAAGGACAACCTGAATAATCCGGTAGTTTATTATTATAAAATCACAGGGATGGGCCATGGCATTTCAGTGAATACAGGACCTTGCCCAAAACAAGGAGGGACTACCGGCACTTATACCCTTGAAAAAAATTTCCATTCTACCTATTGGGCGGCAGATTTTTTTGACCTGATCACCGATCCTTACCCGATCTCGGGAGCAATACAAGTTGTGCAAAATGCCACTAATGTAACTTATAGCGTAGTCAATACAAGCGGTTCCTCTTATGCATGGACAGTACCTTCCGGAGCAAGCATTGTTAGCGGACAAGGCAGCAATTCCATCATAGTTAATTTTGGAACAAGCAGTGGATCTATTTCGGTAGAAGAGACCACAAGCGCCAGCTGCAAAAATGATATTGCTACTTTGTATGTAACCGTAGGATACCTTGTTACTGTTTCTCAAACATCCTTTATCGCTTGTAATGGTGCAGCAACTGCGGCTCTTTCTGTTGTTGCAACTGGTGGAACAGGGGCCTATACCTATAACTGGTCCTCAGGTGGGGGAACAGCTTCCGTTGCCACCGGCTTGGCTGCCGGTGTTTACACCGTAACAGTTACTGACAATGCTTCTGTTGTGGTTACATCTACAGGTGTTACAGTTAACGAGCCCGCTGCAATTTCCGGGAACCAAACAATAACGTTGTGTGCCGGAGAAACCATAACTATTGGTTCAAATACATATAGCACAACCAATACCTACCTGGACACACTCATTGCTGCTAATAGCTGCGATAGTATATTGACCACAAACTTGACCGTTTATACATCCAGTTCCGCTGCGTTAAACTTAAACGGAGACGATACCTTGTGCAGTATTGACGCACCTTTTGTTTTATCGGGAGGAAGTCCGGTGAATGGCGTTTATAATGGTTCGGGTGTTACTGCGGGAAGCTTTAATCCCAGTGCAGCAACAATAGGATGGAATAATATAATGTATACCGTAATGGATGGGAATAATTGTTCTAAAACTTTATACGATTCCATATATGTTAATTCATGTATTACCACCGGCTTATCAGGTGATACTGAAATTTCGAAAAATATAAATGTTTATCCAAATCCTGCAAATGATGCAGTTACAGTATCTGCCAAGGGACTGGATCAATTTGAACTGAATTTATACAACTCAATTGGGGCATTGATTTTCAACAAACAATTCAATACGAATGTTGCTACTATAGATGTTCACAGCCTGCAGCCGGGACTGTATTTGATGATGATGAAAACAAAAGAAGGAGTGATCACTCAAAAAATCATCAAGAATTAATGCCTTTTTATCTTTTTTAAGAGAATATAATCCTACCCACTATTTTAACTTCGATTGGCATTAGACTTATATATTTAAAATTTAGTTATAATGTTTACAACGAAATTGCGGGTTAAAATGCTTACACACAATTTTCTCGACAAGCTCGAAATGACCATGCGCGAGGTCATTTCGAGCTTGTCGAGAAAGTACGGCTGATTACAATAATGATTTAACTTAGTCTATTATTTACTAAGTATATTCCTTTTATAAACCCAGTATAATCCTTTAACATTTGCTTCCCATTTCGGGATGATAATTACCAGAATAATTTCTTCTATTAAGTCGAGCGCAGTGACAATAGCAGCGGCATAAAACAAAAAATAAAGCGGCTCAGGAAAAAAAAACAGCAGAACCAGGAACGTTCCTTGCAATATTGCAGCAACTTTAGCTAAATACGTGTGGAAACTTGAAATTTTGCGGTATTTGATCAAAGCAAAAACAGTTTGGAATACAAATAATGCAAATAAAATTATAAAAATCACCCTGTTATCATTTATAAATTGCGGCTTCAAAACAAAAACACCAATTATTGCCGCAACCACAGTAAGATCGTCAGCCATAGAATCGAGTTTGGAGCCGAAAACACTTGCTATCCTAAACTTTCTGGCCAGGACACCATCTATCAGATCGGTAAAAAAACTGATAGCAAGCATCCATTTAAATAAATTTATATTGTTATTGAAGATCAAAAACACCAATACCGGAGCCACAAGAAGTCGATAGGCGGTGATCCCATTTATAATATAATAGCTAGGTTTCTGCATAAATAAATTTGATAAATTATTGTACCAAGCACCTGAATTAAGGGAGTTCAATAGAGTTAAAAAGTAAAAGGTCATGCTGAATTTATTTCAGCATCTCAATTTGCAGATTCCGAAACAAGTTCGGAATGACTTGTTGAAGTAAGTATTAACTTTTCGTTCATTTATTTTGAAAACGTTGCTTTTTGAAAACAATTGAGGCATTGTTTTCTATTTGATGGAAAAAAAGCACATTCTGGGAATCATTTTCCGCATAAATGAGAAAAAAAGCCGGGTACATTATTTTAAACTACTTAGGTGATCGAATCATTTTTGGGGTGCTGTTTACAGCTGAGAATATACCCATAGAACCTGAAGCAGACAATACTGACGAAGGGACATAAAGATTCCTTAAGGCCCCTGATGAAGGGGCCTTTTTTTGTTCTTAACTATTAAAAAAACACTTCTTGAAAATTAAAGAGGGTTTAAAAGCCTGTTTAATTTTTATTCAAACAACTCTAACCTTCCCGCTCTTTCTCGACTCCGCTCGAAATGACAGCGCACATGGTCATTTCGAGCGGAGTCGAGAAAGCGTGTTAGCTTCAATTAGCAATATTGTTGTTCCTTTTATAAAATTTAAACAGGCGCTAAGAAAGACTATCATTCTTTGTTTTTTCCATTCGAATAACTTTAGCCAATGATTTTAAAACCCTGTCGTGTTTTTTAACGAAGGGATTACTCAAATCCCAGACATAGCCTGCGAGTACAGAGCAGATCTGCTTTTTAATTTCAGGATCCGGATTTTCAGAGAAAAAAATATCGTGAAGATCACCCTCATACCAAGCCGCGACATAAGAACGGAATGTATTAATACCTTGCATCATGTGATCGGTATATTCGGTTTGCCAATCAACTTGTTCGCCTCTTAAAAATTTGCCTACTAATTTCCCTGCTTTGTTTCCCGATTCCATAGCAAAGGTCACTCCTGATGAAAATATGGGATCAAGAAATTCGGTTGCATTTCCACAAAGAACAAAGCCATCGCCATACAATTGTTTTGTTGAAATTGCATATCCTTCAATAGTGCGTGGTTCAAATATCATTTCCGCATTTTCAAAACGATCTTTTGTGTTAATATCTGTTGCTATAATAGCTCGCATTCTTTCGGTCGGATCTTCGGGGAAATCTTTAAAAAATTCAGGATCAGCAACAAAACCAACTGAGGTGATACCGTTAGAAAAAGGAATGATCCATATCCAGGTGCGTTTTTGATGAACCACAGCTGTAATTCTGTTTCCATCAATACCACCGGGACGTTTTAAATCACGAAAATGAGTGAAATGTGTTTTACGTGGATCAAAAGCGGATGGTTTATCAAGGTTAAACATACGTGGAATAACCCGTCCATAGCCACTTGCATCAACAATGAATTTAGCTTCGATCTGTTTTTGATTTCCATCTTTATCTACAACAGTAGTAATGGATTGTGTACCATTAAATTTGATATCAATAACCGAAGTTTGTTGTTCCACATCAACTCCCATCGATGCAACAGTATCAGATAAGATCTGATCAAATTGCGCGCGGGGAACCTGCCAGGTCCAGGTCCAGCCTTTACTAAACTGATCTATAAAATTGAAATCACAAACCTCATTTCCTCTGACAAATTTCGCTCCGAATTTTTCCTGAAATCCGGCCTTTTTAACAGCATCCAACAACTTTGCTTCTTCCAAATGATCCATTACACGGGGCAATAAACTTTCTCCAATTACAAAGCGGGGGAATTTTTCTTTCTCTACTACTTTTACCTTAAACCCCTGCTGATGAATTATTGAGCTTGCTATAGATCCTGCGGGGCCTGCCCCAATTACAAGCACATCTACTTTTTCTGTTTGCATTCTTGTATTATTTTATTTTTTTACATTTTAATAAGGTATGACTAACACCAACATTTTTTATAGTTTCTTCCACCTGAAGTCCGGCAGATTCTATTAATTTAAAAAACACTTTCGAGTCGTACATCTGGCTATTACCATTGGCCATAGCGGTGAAATAAAGGGAAGTCATCTGCAAACAAAATGAAGCAGCTTCAAAGCGTTGCTGATCCCAAAAAGGTTCTAAAATATAAATATATCCGTTCTCGTTCACTGCTTTATTACAACGTTTTAAGATTGAAATAATTTGTTCGTCCGAAAAACAATCTAAAAACTGACTCATCCATACTGCATCAAACCCAGTGGGGAAGGGAAGATTTTCATCTAAAATATTTGTCTGGTAAAACGAAACTCTATCTGTAAATCCAAGGGCATCAATATTCTTTTTCGCCATATCTAATTGTCCCGGCAAGTCCATGATTGTAACATGTACATCGCTATCGTGCTTAACGCTTGCAATTGCCCATTTACCGGTATTTCCGCCAATGTCAAGTAATGTTTTAGGTTTGTTACTATAAACACGAGGTAAGATCTCAGGAAAAGAATCATCAGAATAATAGTGATCAAAAGCAAACCAGCTTTTTTGAACATGAGGTTCAAGATGGGCCAATGCCTCGTAAATTGTTTTCCATGAACCAAACACTTTTAAGCCTTCGGGTGTACCGTTTTTTATACACTTCTCTAAGCTAAACATACCTTCATAACAAACATCATGAGTGAAATCCATATTCACCCGGGTTAATTCGTCATGCAAAATAAAGTATGCCGTTTTTGTGATCGTATATTTTTCATCATTATTTAAAAGCAATCCAATACCAAGCCCCGCTTCCATTAGAACCCTCACACCATAGTGAGGTAATTTTAATTTATTACTTACCTCTTCAATAGTAGTGCCTTCTTTTCCGGCTTTTTCTATGGTCGTTAAAATTTCGCAGTTACGTAAGGCTCTTGTTGCCTGAAAAACAAATGGAGCGAATGCGATCCATTGTGCATATTCTTTGGCTTGAAGAGCTGTTTTGTTATCCTTGGTATAGAAATTCATATAATATATTTTAAAAACAAATGTAACATATTAAGTTAAAAGAGAAGAAAGTCAAAAGTCAAAAGGGCAATCTTTATACACCCAGTTCAAAAGCAATTTATTTTTTCTTTTGACTTTTAACTTTCTTCTCTTTTGACTTTTGTTTATATATTCGCATTGTTTATTTTTTTAAAAATCATTTGTATGCAAAAAAACGTTGGGATCCTTAAGGTTGGTTCTGAAATATTAAATTATAAAAACTGTTATGAAGTATTGATCAATAACAATAAAATTGAGCTTGATGATGCAGCATTAAAGAACGTGTATGAAAGTTTTTATTTTTTAAAAGAATTTATAAAAGATAAATTAATTTACGGTATCAACACCGGCTTTGGCCCAATGGCCCAATATAAAATAAGCAACGAAGATCAGATCCAACTTCAATATAATCTAATACGAAGCCATTGCTCTGGTAGCGGAAATCCAATAGCGGTATTAAATGTTAAAGCCTTAATGCTTGCGCGGTTAAGCAGCCTTATGCGCGGCTATTCCGGGGTTCATCCTGACGCTGTTGTTTTATTAAAAGAACTTATCAATAGAGATATTTGCCCTGTGATCTACGAACATGGTGGATTAGGAGCCAGCGGTGACTTGGTTCAACTTGCTCACCTTGCTTTAACGTTGATCGGTGAAGGAGAAGTCCATTACAAAGGCGAAATAGTTGAAACCGAAAAAGTATTTAAAATTGAAGGATTAAAACCGCTTGAAGTCCATATCAGAGAGGGATTGGCTTTAATGAACGGGACATCTGCCATGTGCGGAGTTGGATTAGTAAACCTGATACACGCCCGGCACCTTGTAAAACTGACTGTTGCAGCCTCCAGTATGATCGTGGAGATGGTAGAATCATACGATGATCATTTTTCGAATGAATTGAATTCTGTAAAACATCACCCTGGTCAGAACCATATTGCGAAGGCTATGCAGACTTTTCTCGCAGATAGTAAACTAATTAAAAAACGCGAAAAACATCTGTATGATAGTCCGATAAAAGAAAATATTTTAAAGGATAAAGTTCAGGAATATTACTCCATACGCTGTGTACCGCAGATATTAGGACCCATTGAGGATACTATAAATTATGCGGAGCAGGTTATTATAAATGAAATTAATTCGGTGAATGATAACCCGATAATAGATTATAAAAATAAAAATGTTTTTCATGGCGGTAATTTCCATGGTGATTATGCGTCTTTGGAAATGGATAAACTAAAGATCGCTGTTACAAAACTTTCCATGCTTTGCGAACGACAGCTTAACTTTTTACTGAATGATAAATTAAATGGCAAGCTTCCACCATTTGTAAACCTTGGGGTTCTTGGTTTAAATCTGGGAATTCAAGGTATCCAGTTTACAGCTACATCTACCACAGCCGAAAACCAAACACTCTGTTTCCCAATGTATGTGCATAGTATCCCAAGCAATAACGACAATCAGGATATTGTGAGCATGGGAACTAATGCTGCACTCATAGCGCAAAAAGTTATTTTCAATACCTATGAAGTAATTGCCATCGAGTTTTTAGCCATTATCCAGGCAATTGATCATTTGAAGGTGCAGGGCAAAATTTCAAAAAATGCTTTAACCTATTATACTGAACTCAGAGGGCTGGTGCCAGTATTTGAGAAGGATAGTGTACGATATAAGGAGCAGGCAAGAATCATTGGATATCTAAAAGGAAGTATATAAATAACTATTGGAAATAAATCTTAGATTTACCGACTTTTAAACCAATCCTAAAATCCCATTTATGAAAAAAATAATAATAAACTTTTTAATGTTAGCTCCACTTTTTGTATTTGGACAGGTTAAATTATCTCCGGACTTTAAAGTTTCAACCTCAACCCCTTTTCCGGTAGTGGATGCCCCAAGCAAAGAATATGTTGGAATGGGAAATGGCAACACTATTTCTGTTAAAACCCGCGGAGAATTGGTAATTATCCAAAAGTTTGATGTGAAAACAATGAAGGAAGTAAAAAGAAATGAGTATGAAGACTTTCCTAAATACACAAAACTTCAGAATTTATTAAAAGTGGGAGATCGGTTGTATTATGTTTTTGAGGCGTACAATAAAAAAGACAAAACGTTTTCTGTGTATTCCAGAGAAGTTGATATCGAAAAAGGCAGTTTTAAAGAAATCAAAACATTATTTACAACCAAGGGAGATGTGGCACCAACAGGGTACAAGGCTGCAGGTGGATTTTGGGGCGTTGGGGCCTTACCGAAATTTGATGTGATCTCTTCCTTTGATGGTTCTAAGATCTTGATCCAGTATAGAAACAGACCTGAGTCCAAAAACGATTCTAAAAACTATGATGAATTAGGTTTTTATGTGTTTGATAATACGTTCACTAAATTATGGGGCAAGGAAGTGAAAATGCCACATACGGAGAAGGAAATGAATAATTTAGCTTATGCCATTAATAAAGAAGGTGTAGTGTATATGTTGTCAAGAATTAATGCAACCAAATCATTTGAGGTGATCACCGTATCTGATAAAGAAGGACTTAAAAACAAACAATTACCTGTAAAAAAAGATCTGGCCTTTGATAAATTTGATTTGAGAGAAAGTTCAAATGGAAACATTATTGCTGCAGGATATTATGCTAATGGAACTGAAGCTAAAGTGGATTGGACAGGCACAATGTCTTTCAGCAGAAATATAAATGGAATTTATGTTTTTGAAATCGCAAAAGATGGAAGTATTGTTAGAGATAATGATTACCCTTTTTCAATAGAATTGATCAAAAAATATCTGTCAAACAGACAAAAAGGAAAAGCTGATGCAAAAGAAGATGCAGGAACAGCCGGAATTAATGACTTGGTGCTTAGAAATTTTGTTTTGAATGACGATGGTAGCATGGTGATCATCGGAGAAATTAATTATACAAAGCAAGAATTTTGGTTTACAAGCATGGAAATGGTAACTCATTTTGGAGATATAGTAGCAACAAAAATTGATGCAAGTGGAAAATTGGTTTGGGCTGAAAAAATGCCAAAGAATCAGGCCGTTTTACAAAGTAACATTTCTGATTTAGGTAGCTTAGGAATATCCTACGTTCAGGGGAAAGGTGCCCATTATATTTTATTTGTTGATAACAGGAAGAATGCTACACTTAAAATGGATCAGCCCGCAGAACCGCATAAAGGAGGATTTGGCGGATTTTTAACAGCATATAAAATTGATGATGCCACCGGAAAAATTGATAAACACTCTATCCTTGATCTAACAAACATTGAAGGATTAAAAGCGTATCAATTCAATGTGAATAGGATATTTGAAGCCATGGATAAAATTTTTATGCTTGAAGTATACATCAAGGATAAACAAGATATGATGGTTAAAATGGCACTTACTAAATAGTATTAACAGATCAGATAGATAATGTAATTCGTTCCTGCAATAAAGAATTAATCGTTTAATTTTATTTCCCTTCAAAATTTAATCGTTTTGGAGTTTAAAAGGAATATAATTAGACGATTTTTTTTGTAAATTTGTAATTAATCAAATTTTGACCATGTTAAAATACGCATTAGTAACCGGGGGCTCTCGTGGAATTGGAAAGGCTATATGCTTAGAATTGGCCGATATGGGTTTCAATATTTTAGTAAATTACCAATCAAACCTCGAAGAAGCCAACAAAACGCTTGAATTAATTAAAAGCAAGGGTGTTGATGTTGAGCTAATGAAGTTTGATGTTTCCAAACAAATTGAGGTGGATGAAGTGTTGGGGAAATGGATGGAAAACAATAAAGAAAGCAAAGTTTTGGAAGTTTTAGTGAACAATGCCGGAATACGAAAAGATAATCTTTTGATGTGGATGAGCAACACCGATTGGCACTCGGTAATGGATATTGCAGTAGATGGCTTTTTTAATGTGACCCGCTTAGTTGTAAAAGATATGCTTATAAAAAAATATGGGCGTATCATTAGTGTTGTTTCTCTTTCTGGATTAAAAGGATTGCCGGGACAAACAAATTACTCAGCTTCGAAAGCTGCTGTAATTGGTGCTACAAAAGCATTGGCACAAGAAGTTGGACGCAGGGGAATCACCGTAAATGCAGTTGCTCCGGGTTTTATAAAAACGGATATGACCCAGGATTTAAACGAAAAAGATTTTAAAGCTTTAATACCAATGTCGCGTTTTGGGGAACCGCAAGAGGTTGCTGATGTTGTAGGCTGGTTGGCTTCAAAAAAATCATCGTATGTTTCGGGGCAGGTTATTTCTGTAAATGGAGGCTTGTATTCATAATAAATTAAAAAAATAGAGAGATGGAGAAGTAAAGGAAATAGAGAAATAAGAATTGGAGAATTGAAAAAAATCCTAAATTAAAAAATTCCCAATTTACTAAATCTCTAATTCACTAAATCTCCAAATCACTAAATCTCTAAATAATATGAGAAGAGTTGTTATTACGGGTATGGGAATTTGGTCGTGCTTAGGTAGTAACCTGGATGATGTCAGAGATTCGTTGTTTAAAGGTAAGTCAGGAATTATATTGGATCCTGAACGTAAGTCTTTTGGCTATCGTTCGGGCTTAACGGGCAAAGTAGAAAAACCGGAATTAAAAGGCTTGCTTGATCGCAGAGCTCGTATCCAGCTTTCTGAACAAGCCGAATATGCTTACCTTTCAACACTTGAGGCCACCAGAAATGCCGGGATGGATATTGATTGGCTGGATAAAAATGAAACAGGTATTTTATTTGGAAATGATAGTTCAGCGAAAGCGGTAACAGAAGCAACCGACATCGTTCGACTAAAAAAAGATACTACATTAATTGGTTCAGGTTCCATTTTTCAGTCGATGAATTGTACCGTAACAATGAACCTTTCAACGATCTTTAAATTAAAAGGAATAAATTTTACAATTAGTGCGGCTTGTGCAAGTGGCTCCCACTCAATAGGATTAGGATATTTAATGATAAAATGGGGCTTGCAAAATCATGTTATTTGTGGTGGGGCGCAAGAGATAAATCCATTCGCTTTTGGTAGTTTTGATGGCTTAAGTGCATTCTCAATCCGCGAAAACGAACCTGCAAAAGCATCACGTCCTTTTGATAGAGACAGGGATGGTTTAGTGCCGGGAGGAGGAGCTGCAACGTTGATCCTGGAAGATTACGAAACGGCTGTAAAACGTGGCGCTAACATTTTAGCTGAGGTTATTGGCTATGGGTTTTCTTCGAATGGGGAACATATTTCCAATTCGAATGTTGATGGCCAGGTACGTTCCTTAACAATGGCATTAAAAGATGCTAATATCAACGAGAACGACATTGATTATATTAATGCCCATGCAACATCAACAATAGGCGGTGATAGCGCAGAAGCACTTGCAATTAATGAAGTTTTTGGGAATTCGAAACCTTTGGTAAGTTCAACAAAATCTATGACAGGGCACGAATGCTGGATGGCCGGTGCAAGTGAAATTGTTTACTCAATGCTGATGATGCAAAATGATTTTGTAGCTCCAAATATTAACTTTGAAAATCCGGATGAAGCATCTGCTAAATTAAATATTGCGACAAAAACTACTGATAAAAAAATTGATACTTTTTTAAGTAACTCTTTTGGATTTGGAGGGACGAATTCAACCTTAATAATAAAAAAAATAAAATAAGTTTAAACAAGCTATGACAAAAGAAGAAATTATTTCAACAGTACAAGGGTTTTTAGTGAAGGAATTTGAAGTTGATCCTGCTATAATTACACCGGAAGCAAACCTTCGTACCACCCTGGATCTGGACAGTCTGGATTATGTTGATCTCGTTGTTGTTATTGAAAGCAACCTTGGCTTTAAAGTGGTTGGTGAAGATTTTATTAATATTCACACGTTCCAGGATTTTTACGACTACTGCTACACTAAAGTAAGTCAAAAAGAAGTAGTCTAAAATTTCAATTAGACAATTTAATAATTTAACAATAGGCAATTTACAATATCAGCTATTGCCTTCTCCTTGAAGAGGGATTAAGGCTGAGATAACAAATAATGTCGGATAATAAAAAATGGGAAGGTAAAAATAAGGGAGGCGTTAGAGGACAGAAGTTTTTTGTTTTTATACTAAATTTTTTCGGGCTACAAATCGCATATTTTTTTTTGCGGTTTGTAGCTTTTTATTTTTTTATCACCGCTAAATCAACAAAAACCTCATTAAAATATTTTAGAGAAATCCTTGGCTATACCCGATGGAAGGCTTATAAAGCGACTTATCAGAATTACTATATTTTCGGGCAAACGCTATTAGACAAAGTTGCTCTCCTTGCAGGAATGCGAAATAAATTTACCATCATACACGAAGGCCATGATGATAATTTAGTGCAACTGAAAAATCTGAATAAAGGAAGTATCCTATTAAGCGCCCATATCGGAAACTGGGAAATAGCAGGCCAAATGCTTGAAATATTAGATGCAAAATTTAATATTTTGATCTATGATAATGAGGCAGAAAAAATGAAAGCATATATGGGTGAAGTGATGAAGAAAAAAAACTTTAACATCATAGCAATCAAAGATGGAGAAATGGGCCATTTAATAGAACTTCATAAAGCATTTAGCAATAATGAATGGGTGGTAATGCATGGAGATCGTTACCTGCCGGGTACCCCAACTATTGAAAAAATGTTTATGGGTAAAAAGGCTAAATTTCCCCGAGGGCCTTTTATTATGGCAGCAAAATTTGGAGTACCGATAACCATTGTTTTCGCAGTAAAGGAGACTAAAACTGAGTATCATTTTTTTGCAAAAAAACCAATTGAAGTAAAACGTTCACGCACCGAACAAGAAGTAGAACAAGCAGTAAATGAAATTTCGGATCAATACATCAAAGAATTAGAAGAGATGGTAAAAAGATATCCAACTCAATGGTTTAATTTTTACGATTTTTGGTCGAAAAATTAATTTTAATTCTTAATAATTGTGTAGTTTTATTAAAAACTGATGTATGACGCTGAAAGTGTTTCAAACCCTGTTAGGGATATTTTAACAACAGATTTATAGTATACTTTTTTAAAAAAATTTAGATTAAAATGCTGTTGAAAAGTATTTCTATAATTTATGTAGAAAAGTATATTGCTTCAAAAACCCTAACAGGGTTTGAAACCCCGTCAGGGTAAGCCAAAAAACAAGAAAAAATTTGTGACATTTGCCGGACAAGATAATTTTATGAAAACAGTATTAGTACCTAAAGAACATATTACAGATTATATCCCACAGAGAGATCCGGTGGTAATGATCGATACATTAAACTATTGTGAAGGCCCTGTTACAATAACAAGTTTTGAGATCAGGGAAGATAATATTTTTGTAAAGGATGGGCTATTTCATGAACCCGGTATAATTGAAAATATTGCGCAAACAGCCGCTGTTAAAGCTGGCTATGAGGTTAAAAAGAAGGGGGCTGAACCTTTGATCGGTTTTATCGGAGCGATCAAAGATCTGGTAATTTATAAACTCCCCGAAATTGGAGATGTTTTAGAAACAACGGTTACAGTAAAAATGGAGGTAATGGGAATAACTTTAGTTGAAGGTATCTCTATTTGTAAAGGAAATAAAATAGCCACATGCGAGATGAAAATTTTTATTCAAAAACCGGATCAAACAAATGAATAAAACACTTAGCAGTAGTACTGAGGTTGTGATACGTTTTAGTGAATGTGATGCATTACAAATGGTATGGCATGGCAATTATGTGAAGTATTTTGAGGATGGAAGAGAAGATTTTGGAAAAAAATTCGGGTTAAGTTACTGGAATATTTATGAAAAAACCGGACTTGCCGTCCCCTTGGTTCATGTAGAATGTGATTTTAAAAAAATGGTTGGGTTTGGTGAAACAATAACTGTGGAAACAACCATGATTGATGATCCCGCGTCAAAAATAATATTCGAGTATACCATTTTTAATGATAAAAAAGAGCTTGTTTGCAAAGGCAAAACAATACAGGTTTTTTTGAATATGGATAAAAAAGAGCTCCTTATAACAATGCCCCATTTTTTTGAAGAGTGGAAAAAAAAATATCTTAAATAAGATGATAACCTATTTAGGAGCAAATAACATTATTAGTCCTTTAGGCTTTACTACCGCACAAAACCTTGAAGCACTGGCGCAAGGTGAAGTGGCTGTGAAGAAACAACAATTTCATTTTTCTAAATCTGTTTTTTGCTGTTCTAAAATTGAAGACGCAACTCTTAACAATTATTTTTCGGCTATTTCAAACATCACTACTTATACGCATTTGGAGAAAATGTGCATCCTTTCTATTCAGGATGTAGTTCAGCAATCGGTTATAGACTTAAAAAACAAAGAAAACTTATTGATTATTTCCACAACCAAAGGGAATATAGATGTGCTGGAAGGTTCCTATAAAAACATGGATGTCAATCGGGCATATTTGCCGGTTTTTGCAAAAATGGTAGGCAACTATTTTGGCTGCGCAATAACACCGCTTGTAATTTCAAATGCTTGCATATCGGGCTTATTAGCGATAATTGCAGGAAAACGTTTTATTGAAAACGGAAATTACAAAAACATTATTGTCTGTGGTGCCGACATCGTTTCGGAATTTACATTGTCGGGCTTTAAATCTTTTAATGCCTTGAGCGATGAGCCTAGCAAGCCTTTTGACAAAAACCGCGTAGGTATTAATTTAGGTGAAGCTGCATCCAGTATTTTATTAAGTTCGGATGAAATAAGTGCTATTAAAATTTCCGCAGGAAATTCAGCAAATGATGCGAATCATATTTCGGGGCCATCACGCAATGGCGATGGTTTATTTAATGCGGTAACAAAAACTTTAGAAGATTCAAAAACTGAAACAATTGATTTTATTTCTGCTCATGGCACAGCAACTGAATTTAATGATGAAATGGAATCTGTTGCATTTTCTCGCGCCCAACTCAATCATGTGCCATTGAACAGCCTGAAAGGTTATTATGGCCATACCTTAGGTGCGGCAGGCGTTTTGGAAAGTGTAATTGCTATCAACTCCTTAGCTTCAAATACTTTAATTAAATCAATGGGATTTGAATTACAAGGGACAACACACGAATTAAATGTGATAAAAAAAACAGAACAAAAAACAATAAACAGTTGTTTGAAAACAGCATCGGGATTTGGAGGATGTAATGCCGCAGCAATATTCGAAAAAGTATGATCATGGAAGCAACTATTGTATCCTATTGTAAAATAAAAAACAATACCATTTGGGTAAACGGTGAAAAAATTAATATTGATAATAATTCAGTCGATTTTACAGCATTTTTAGTAAATTTATACAGACAGATGAATTTGAATTATCCCAAGTTTTTTAAAATGGATAATTTATGCAAACTAGGAATATTAGCGGCCGAAATGGTGATACAAAATAATTCAAAATCGGAGAATTTCGAAAAAGATAAAGTCGCTATTTTTCTTTCTAACAATTCTTCCAGTATTGAAACAGACAGGAATCATATAAAAACAATTGAAAACAAAAACGATTACTTTCCAAGCCCTGCTGTATTTGTATACACACTGCCCAATATTATTATTGGTGAAATAGCGATCAAACATAAGTTTACCGGGGAAAATGCATTCTTTGTCTCTGAAACATTTGATCCGAATTTAATACACACTTATGCTTCTATAGCTTTGCAAAGCAGTCATACAACGGATGCTGTTTGTGGCTGGGTAAATGTGGATGGTAATGAGTACGAAGCGTTTATGTATTATATAGAAAAAACTAATTTTAACAAGGTGGGACACGGCTTGAATATGCCTCATACCGCTGAAATGATCAACGAACTTTACAACTAAAAAAATATATAAATGAACGATTTAATCGAAACCTTAAAAGCACAGATCATCGAGCAATTAAATTTAGCCGAGCTTAAACCTGAAGATATTGACCCGAATGCTCCTTTGTTTGGAGATGGTTTAGGATTAGATTCTATTGATGCACTTGAACTGATCGTTCTTTTAGAAAAACATCACGGCATTAAAATTCAAGATCCTAAAGATGCAAAAGCAATTTTTGCTTCCTTGCAATCAATGGCTGATTATATAATTGCAAATAAAAAGTAATAAAAAAATCTTAACCTATATCCCTGAAAAGGGAGACAGGTGGGGCCTAACAAACAATGTCTACCAAGGTTTATATAACAGGAATGGGTATTATTTCTGCGATCGGTGATTCGGTTGAGGAAACGTTGCAGTCCTTATCCAGCAGTAAAACCGGGGTCGGGAAAATAAACCATCTTGAAACTTTTCACAAGGACACGTTTGTTGTTGGCGAAGTAAAACATAGCAATAAAGAGTTGATTGAAATTGCAGGAATCGGCAATTATAACAGAACAACTCTTCTTGGATTTATAGCTGCGAGAGAGGCTTTGAAAAAGGCATCAATCAATGACATTAAAGAGGTTCGAACAGGATTTATTTCATCTACTACCATTGCGGGTATGTGTACCACCGAATTACTTTATAAGGATTTTTTGGAAGGGAAGAACAACACTAATTTTATTGACAGCCACTTTTGCGGTGTTAGTACAAATGATATTGCGAAACATTTAGGTATCAGTGACTATGTAACTACCATCAGTACCGCCTGTTCATCAGCTGCAAATGCAATTATGCTGGGTGCGCGATTGATCAAAAATAATATTCTTGATAGGGTTATAGTTGGTGGGGTTGATCCTCTTTCTAAATTTACATTGAATGGATTCAATACCCTTATGATATTGGATAAAGAGTGGTGCAAACCTTTTGATGAAAACAGGAAAGGATTAAATTTAGGCGAAGGTGCCGCATATTTAGTTTTGGAATCGGAAAAATTGGTGAAAGAAAAAAATAAAAATATTCTCGCACAACTACTTGGTTATGGCAATGCGAATGATGCCTTTCATCAGACAGCTTCATCACCGGAAGGGCACGGTGCATTGCTGGCTATGCAAAAAGCGTTTAAAGTGGCTGGAATCAATCCTGGTGCAATTGATTATATTAACGCACATGGTACAGGAACCCCGAATAATGATTCCTCAGAAGGTATAGCGATGCAAACCTTATTCAATAACAATGTCCCAAAATTTAGCTCAACAAAAGCTTTTACAGGGCACACCTTAGCAGCAGCAGCAGCCATTGAATCGGTAATTTCAATATTAGCGATACAGAACAACATGATTTTTCCATGTTTAAACAGAAGCGCTCAAATGAGCGATTTAACAATCACTCCTGTTGATACATTAGAAAAAAACATTCCTGTAAATTATGTACTCTCCAATTCCTTTGGGTTTGGAGGGAATTGCTCTTCATTAATTTTTAGTAAAAATTAATATGACAGCTTATATAAACGGATTGTCCTGCATTTCCCATCACAATACAATTGATGAAAATTATTTTTTTGAAAATTTACCTCCTCAACCTCTTAACAACAAGTTGTTGGCCACTGAACCGGTTTATAAAGAATATATTCCTGCCGCATCAATGAGAAGGATGTCCCATATTATTAAAATGGGACTTACTGCAGGATTAATGAGTATGAAAAAAGCCAGATCAGAAAAACCGGATGCGATCATAATAGGCACTGGAATTGGCTGCTATCAAGACACTGATACCTTCTTATGCTCAATGTTAGATAACAACGAACAACTTCTCACTCCAACTGCTTTTATTCAATCAACACACAATACGGTTGGCGGCCAATTAGCGTTAACCACCAAATGTAATGGAACTAATTTCACTTATGTTCATCAAAATCTTTCCTTTGAATATGCGCTGCTTGATAGCATGATGTTATTAAATGAAAACGAAGCATCAACTGTTTTAGTTGGCGCTATTGATGAAATTACACCTTCATTGTTTGAATTGTTTTACAGAACGGACCGGATAAAAAAAACGGAAGACTTACAATCCATTTGGAATAGCACAAGTAAAGGTTACAGCCTGGGAGAAGGCGTGGCTTTTTTTAATATCAGCTCTACTGCAACACCAACTACTCAGGCGAAAATAACCGGAGTAAAATGTAAACAACATATTGAGAATTCAGACGAATTAATTCACGAAACGGATCTTTTTTTAAGGAGTTGTGGATTGCAAATAAATCAGATAAGCCTTGTGCTAAGTGGCAACTGTGGTGATGAACAGATGGATAAAAAAATATCTGAATTTAATAAAAAGATAAATTTACCAATCGGCTACTTTAAAACTTTATGTGGTGAATATTTTACTTCAAGTGGATTTGCAATGTGGTTAGCTTCCACTATTATTAAAAAACAGGTTATTCCACAGGCCATTTTACCTGATAATCAGATCGTATCGAACATTCAACATATACTTATAGTTAATCATTACCATGATAAACAATATTCACTAATGTGTATTTCGGTATGCTAAACCATAGAATTACGATCGTTTTGTTTACCTCACTTTGGATAGTGTTGATCGGTTTAAGTTTTATTTACACCGTTCAGTGGTATTGGTTTGTTATTTCAATTCTACTTTTTTTAAGTATTGAATTTTATGGTGCGTATTTTGTAGACTCTGGTTTTCATATTAATACAATAAGTTCTGTAAACACCAATAAAAAGGTTGTTGCACTAACTTTTGACGATGGGCCTATGCAGAAGCGAACTGAAAAAGTATTGGATGTTTTAAATAAATTTAATGCAAAAGCAACTTTTTTTTGCATTGGAAATCGAATAACAGGAAATGAAATTTTACTAAAGAAAATTGACGGAGCAGGACATTTAATTGGCAATCACAGCTATTCACATTCGAACCTGTTTGATCTAATGAATACTAAACAAATGGTAAGCGATCTGCAATCAGGAAATGAAGAAATAAAAAAAGCAATTGGAAAGGCCCCTCTATTTTTCAGGCCACCTTATGGTGTTACAACACCTTCTTTAGCAAAAGCGTGCAGGAAATTAAATTTTGATGTGATCGGTTGGAATATTCGCTCACTTGATACAACAATAAAAAACAAACAAAAGGTAGTTGAGCGTGTTATAACGCGCATTAAACCAGGTTCGATACTGTTATTTCATGATACTGTTGATGGCGTTGAGCTTGTTCTTGAGGATGTACTGATCTATTTAAAAAATAATAATTACAAGGTGGTTGAATTAGACCAACTAATACAAAAAAAAGCTTATGCCTAAGTTCATTCTATATTTAATGCTTGCTTGTTTATCGTCAATGATGTTTGCTCAAACAGCATACAAAACGGTGAAGGACACAGTTTTGCTGAAAAGTAAAATCGACAATATGTCAAAACAAACGAATAGCATCGAAAGCGATTTTGTACAGGTAAAAAACCTAAGTATGTTATCAGAAAAAATTACAAGTAAAGGGCATTTTTGGTTCCAGAAACAAAATAATTTGCGCTGGGAATATTCAGAGCCTTACAAATATACTATCGTCATCAATAAAGATAAAATTTTGATCAAAGATGAGGATAAGGTAAAAAAGTATGATATGAATTCGAATAAGGTGTTTAAAGAAATAAATGATATTATGATATCATGTGTTAACGGTAACATTTTAAGCTCAAATAAATTTAAAATAATGTATTTCGAAAATGATAAATTTTATAAATTGGAACTTAGTCCAAATGTAAAAGGAATGAAGGAAAGTCTGAAACAAATAAATATGTATTTTGATAAAAATGTAACCTCGGTGGTTAAATTAGACATGCTGGAGCCTGGCGATGATGCTACAACCATTGATTTTAGTAATAAAAAAATAAATGCGACAATTGCTCCTGAAAAATTTATGCTTAAGTAGTTTGTTTATCACGTTAATAATTTCTTGTTCTCCTACTCATAATTATACACTTAAAAGAACAGGACTTGTTACCGAATCGGATATTCATTCAATAATTAATAAAGACAATTCCTTGTTATACAAGGCAAAGATAAATTTGTACAACCGTTATTATAGTGGTTTAATAGTTCTTAAACAAACCAGTCCAGGCACTTCTCATTTAGTTTTTATTACCGAATTAGGTATGAAAATGTTTGATTTTGAGATCCAGAACAATCAATTCAAATTAATTTATGTATTTGAACCGCTCAATAAACCTAATATTTTAAAGCTTCTTGAAAATGATATGAAATTAATTCTCCTACAAAATTTACTCAGTAAAGAAGCTAAAATTTTTGAACGAAATGCTCAAGATCAACGTATTTACCAAACAACAAACAATAAATTAAAAAATTATTATTTCATAAATACCAATACAAAAACAGTGGAGAGAACTATTGTTAGAGGAAAAGTATTTATTAAGGAAAAAGTGGAGTATATTTATAATGACAGCATCATTGCAAAGCAAATAAAATTAAAACACAAAGGAATTATTCGCTTAAAAATTGAATTAAATAATCTTTCAACGAAATTATGATCATGCAATACAACCTGCTTGAAAACTTTTATTCCGAAATAGCCTCCACGTATACTTCAGAAAACTGTCAATCATTTAATTCTACAATAGAATTAAATCCGGACCATGAAATATATAAAGGCCATTTCCCTCAAATTCCGGTTGCCCCCGGAGTTTGTTTAATTCAGGCTATTAAAGAAATTTTAATGGTAAAACTTCAAACAAAACTAATACTTACCGAAGGCAGTAATATAAAATTCTTAATTCTGATCAATCCAAAAGAAACGAAACAATTTCAAGTTGATTTTATCATAAAACGAACCGATAGTATACTTGATGTAAGCGCTAACTATACAAACAATGCTAAAATATTTCTTAAGTTTAAGGGGACGTTTAACATTGCCTAATATTTAAACTCAATCATATATTGAAATTATTAGTCCCAGTCTACTAAAACAGCGCTTTTTGTCCTATTTTTGTTTTCTGAACCATCGCCACAACCCAATAACACAAACTAAATCGAATATTAATATAAATGTTGCCCGTTCCTAAGTTAAATAATCGATTTGTTGAGTTAAATTGTTGTGTAATTATTCCTACATACAACAATGAAAAAACCATTGTTAAAATAATTAATGACACATTAGAATATACCGATAAAATAATTGTAGTGAATGATGGCACAACAGATTCAACAGCTGAACTTCTAAAGCCATACGAAACCTCGATCACAATTATCCATCAATCAAAAAATTATGGCAAAGGGATCGCATTACGAACAGCATTTAAAAAGGCTTTAGAAATGGGTTACCGGTATGCTATCACAATTGATAGCGATGGCCAACACTTTCCCTCTGACTTCGTTCTCTTTTTAGACAAAATTGAACAGGAACCCGATTCGTTGATAATCGGAGCACGAAACATGAACTCTGAAAACGTACCTGGAGGAAGTAGTTTTGGAAATAAATTTTCTAACTTTTGGTTTTGGATCGAAACAGGTATTAAAATTCCCGATACACAATCCGGATTTCGATTATATCCAATTAGTCGGATGAAAAAAATAAACTATTTCACTTCCCGTTTTGAATTTGAAATTGAAGCTATTGTTAAAGCGGCCTGGAAGGGAATACCTGTAATACCTTTACCTATTCAGATCTATTATGCCAAAGGAGATGAACGGGTCACCCATTTTCGTCCTGGAAAAGATTTTATGCGCATAAGTTTATTAAACGTTTACTTCGTCATTTTAGCATTTCTATGGTATCGCCCAATGCGCTTTTTACGAGGGCTTACACCGGAAAATATTAAAGCTTTCATTAAAAAACATTTTTTTAATGAAAAAGAATCTATTACAAAAAAATCCCTTTCAGTTACAGTAGGCGTTTTTTTTGGCATTGTTCCCATTTGGGGCTACCAACTGGTAACAGCTATTGCAGTTGCGTATTTTTTTAAACTTAATAGAGCCATTGTGATCCTGGCGGCTAACATCAGTATTCCGATCATCCTCCCTGCAATATTATATGGAAGTTTAAAAACAGGAGAACTAGTTACCGGGCAAAAATCAACTATTACTTTAAACAATATAAATCTCGAAAATATAAAATTAAACCTGTATGTCTATCTCACCGGGGCATGCATTTTATCTATTGTTCTGGCAATAGTAATGGGGGTTTCGACCTATTTAATTTTAAGTGTCATCAGAAATAACAAGAAAAAAACAACATAGTTTATTCATGATCGCATTACGTATATATTTATATTTTCAACGAAACCGAGTTCTGTTATTCGCACTTGTGGTTGCAGCATTGCTTGCAACTACTTATTTTGGAACAAAAATTAAATTAGAGGAGGATATAAATAAATTTATCCCAAAGGATAAAAAAATTGATGAGATCAATTTCGTTCTGCAAAATTTAAAAATAAAAGATAAGCTGGTCCTTACTATTTATAATACTGACAGTACGAATAAAGAAACGAGCGATCTGATGTTATGTGCAGATGCATTAGCAGACACGCTACAAGTAAACCAAGGTAATGGATACATAAAAGAACTAACCTACAAAGTTTCTGACGATCTAATGGCCAAGGTATATGATACATTTTACGATCATTTACCTATATTTTTAGAGGAAGCGGATTATCAAAAAATTGAAGGATTTCTTAATCCTGACAGTTTAAAGGACATTATTAAAAATGACTACAAAACACTGCTCTCCCCATCGGGTGTGGTATTAGGCAAGTTCATTCGAAAAGACCCTATAAACCTGACACCCCTCGCATTAAAAAAAATACAAAATCTTCAGTTTGATGAAAATTTCGAAGTAAATGAAGGATATATAATGACAAAGGATAAAAAAAATCTGATGGTTTTTATAAGCTCCGCTGTTCCTTCAAATGATAATGCAAGAACTGAAATTTTTATCAACTCATTGGATGGAATTATTAACTCCTTACAAAGCAAATTTAATAATACTGTAACGATTGAATATTATGGTGCGGCTGCAGTATCACTTGGCAATGCAACTCAAATAAAACGTGATTCAATTTTAACATCAATAATTGCATTAGTTCTTATAATAGTGATCTTAGGATTTTTTTTCAAAAGAATATTAATCGTATTTTATATTTTACTTCCTGTTGCTTTCGGTGCTTTATTTTCTTTAACACTACTTTATTTTCTTAAACAAGAAGTATCAGCAATTGCACTGGGTGCAGGATCTATAGTACTTGGCATTGCTATAAACTATTCCCTTCATTTTTTTACCCACTTCAAACACGAGCAGTCTGTTGAAAAAGTAATTAAAGACCTGTCTTTACCAATGTTAATAGGTTGCACAACAACCGTTGGAGCATTTTTAAGTTTACAATTCGCAAAATCTCAAGCCCTACATGATTTTGGATTGTTTGCTGGATTTAGCCTGATAGGTGCTGTGCTATTTTCAATAATTGTGCTGCCACATTTATTGAAAATCAAAAAAAACAATCAGTTAGAATCGGACGTCCCTGCAAAAATATCTTATTTAGAGCGTATTGTATCATATCCCATTGATAAAAACAAGTGGATAGTTGTTTCCACACTTTTTCTAACATTCTTTTTTGCGTACACAGCGCGAAATGTAAGTTTTGAAAGCGATATGCTAAAAATAAATTATCAAAACGATGAATTAAAAAAAGCACAAGAGCATCTCGATAGAATAAACAACTTCTCTTTAAGTTCCGTTTATATTGTATCGAAAGGCAAAGATTTAAATGAAGCTTTAAAATCAAACGAGATAGCAACTGCAAAACTCGAAAAACTAAAGAATGAAAAACTCATCTCAAAATTTTCGTCAGTCAGCACTTTACTCATTTCGGATTCTTTGCAGCAAATTCGCATCAACCGCTGGAATTCTTTTTGGTCTCAGGCAAAAAAGGATTCTTTGCAAAACCGTTTAGTTCAATACAGCAAAGTTTATAAATTTAAGGAGAATGCATTTTCACAATTTTATCAGCAACTACAAACGGATTTCAAACCAGTCCCCTTATCAGCATTAGATACACTAAAAAAATTAGTTGTGAACGATTGGGTCACCGAAAATAAAAACATAACAACTGTTGTTAGTTTAGTTAAAGTGGAACCGGATATTAAATCGAATGTTTACAATGTATTTGCTGACAATAAATCCATTGTTGTTTTTGACAAACAATATATGTCTTCCCAATTTGTTGAGATCATAAGCTCTGATTTCAATTTAATACTTATTATAACTAGTTTACTAGTATTTGGCTTTATGCTCCTGTCCCACGGCAGATTTGAATTAGCATTTATTAACTTCCTTCCAATGTTTATTAGTTGGCTTTGGATCTTAGGAATTATGGGCATATTGGGGTTGAAATTTAATATTATTAATATTATTATTTCAACTTTTATTTTCGGTTTAGGAGATGACTATGCTATTTTCATAATGAATGGATTAGGTCAGGAATATAAATTCGGGAACAAAAATTTAACCTCCTACAAAACTTCTATTTTTTTATCTGTACTCACAACAACAATAGGTATTGGGGTTTTAATTTTCGCTCAGCATCCGGCATTGAAATCAATTGCGGTTATAACAATTATTGGCATGATCACCGTTTTGTTTATCTCATTTATTGTTCAACCTTTATGTTATAACTTTTTAATATTAAATCGTAAAAAAAGAAAACTACTCCCGTACACCGGTTTAAATCTGCTTCTTACTTTTCTTGGCTTTTTATTTTTTATGATCGGTAGTTTATTTTTAACTATTTCCGGACTTATATTGTTTTCAGTTGTTCCGGCATCTATAAAGAAAAAGAAAATCGTTTTTCATTATATGATAATGTATATCTGCAAATTCATAATTTACATGTTTGTAAATGTGAAGAAAAAAATTATTAATCCTCAAAACGAAACGTTTGAAAAGCCAGCTATCATCATCTGCAATCATCAATCGCATATTGATTTAGCTTTAACCTTAATGTTACATCCTAAAATAATTGTATTTACAAACGATTGGGTTTGGAACTCCATTTTTTACGGCAGAATAGTTAAAATGGCTGATTATTATCCTGCATCGCACGGATATGAAACTGCAATTGAAAAAGTAAAAAAATTAATGCAGGATGGCTATTCTGTCTTAATATTCCCGGAAGGTACCCGATCAGCTTCAGGGGACATCCTTCGCTTTCATAAAGGGGCGTTTTTCCTTGCAGAACAACTTAAGGTGGACATTCAACCTCTATTAATTCATGGTGCCGGAGATTGTGTTACAAAAGGTGATTTTCATTTTAAAGAAGGAACATTAACTCTTAAATATTTACCACGCATAAAATTTGATGACGAACGCTTTGGTGTTGGTTACAAAGAAAGATCGAAAAGCATTTGTAGTTTGATGCGCACTGAATATGAATTGCTCCGGCAAGAACAAGAAACTGTTGATTATTTCAGATCTCGACTCATAAAAAATTATATTTTTAAAGGTCCCGTTTTAGAATGGTATTGCAAAATAAAAGTTGGACTCGAAAGTAATTATAAATTGTTTGAAAGCTATTTGCCAAAGCAGGGTAAAATTGTAGATGTTGGTTGTGGTTATGGCTTTTTACCGTTGATGCTGAGTTTTACTGGTAACAAACGTGAGATTGTAGGTATTGATTATGATGATGAAAAAATAGGTGTCGCAACAAACTGCATTTCCAGGTCCGATAAGGTTAACTTTGTTTGTGCCGATGTTACTCAGTATGAATATGAGAATGCCGATGCTTTTGTAATTAGTGATGTCCTGCATTACTTGAGTCCAGGACAACAGGTAGAAGTTATTTCACGTTGTGCTAATAAGCTGAATAAAAATGGTGTTATGATTATCCGTGATGCTGATGCAGATAAAAAAAACCGACATTTAGGAACACGCTACACAGAGGCATTCTCAACAAACTCAGGTTTTAACAAGACCAAAGAAGGAGGTTTGCATTTTACATCTGCATCACTTATAAAAAAAACCTTGGATACATTTTCTTTTTTAGAATATGAAATAATCGATAATACTAAGTTAACTTCAAATGTTATATTTATAATTCGGTATAAAAATTAGAATTAAATAAAAACATGGAAAGCACCAAATTTGACGTAGTGATAATAGGCAGCGGTATGGGTGGCTTATGCTGTGGGTTGATCCTGAGTAAAGAGGGCTACAAAGTGTGTATCCTTGAAAAGAACCGTCAACTGGGTGGTAGCCTACAGATTTTTTCCCGAGACAAAGTTATTTTTGATACAGGAATTCATTACATAGGCGGTTTAGATGAAGGGGAGAACCTGCATAGTTATTTTAAATATTTAGGTTTAATGGATAAAATTAAACTGAAACGAATGGATATCGATGGCTTCGATCATATTACTTTTAAAGGTGATCCAACAGTTTATAAACATGCCCAAGGCTATGATAATTTTATTCGTGTTTTAACTGAACAATTCCCGGAAGAAAACGAGAATATAAAAAATTATTGCGCTAAAATTCGCGAAATATGCGACTTCTTTCCATTATATCGATTGAGTGATGACACTAAAGATCTGATTTCAGCGAGCTTCCTTTCCCTCGATACAAAAGCTTATTTAGAAACTGTTACTTCAAACAAAAAACTACAAAACGTATTAGCTGGAACAAATCCTTTATATGCCGGTGAAGCTGATAAAACACCGTTATACGTGCATGCACTGGTTGTAAACACTTATATTGAAAGTTCCTGGAAATGTATTGACGGTGGCGGACAAATAGCCAAACATTTAGCAACTTCTATAAAAGAAATGGGTGGCATGATCTGTAATTACAGTGAAGCAGCCAAGTTTAATTTTGAAGGTAGCAATATTAAAAATGTAGAGTTAACAAATGGAAAAAAAATAGAAGGAAAATATTTTATCTCCAACTGTGATCTATCGAAAACACTTGATATGATTGAACCCGGCCACTTACGCCAGGCATACCGAACACGTATTAATGGTTTGAAAAATTCAACATCTTCGTTTATTCTTTACATCGTTCTAAAGAAAAACAGCATGGAATATTTTAACCATAATATTTATCATTACCACAATGATAATCCCTGGGACGCAATAAATTTAACATCTGAGAATTGGCCACATACTTTTGCTCTTTTCCCTCAGGCATCATCCAAAAGCGGGAAGTACACGGATAGCTTAATAGCCATGACGTATATGAACTATGATGAAGTTAAAAAATGGGAAAAGAGTAAAAATATAATTCCTAATAATGAAGAGGACAGAGGGGTTGAATATGAAAATTTCAAAAAAGAAAAAGGGGAAAAATTGATTGATGCTCTTGAAGCCCGCTTACCCGGCTTAAAAGGTAAAATTAAATCATTTTACTCATCCACTCCACTTACTTACAGAGATTATATTGGAAGCAGAGATGGAACATTGTATGGAATCGAAAAAGATTATCACGATCCCTTAAAAAGCTTTATAACACCTAAAACGAAGATCCCAAATTTATTTCTAACGGGTCAAAACCTTAATCTTCATGGGATCCTTGGTGTAACGGTAAGCTCTGTGGTTACCTGTTCTGAAATAGTAGGGGAACAAAAAGATCTGATCAGAAAAATTAAAAAATTTGCAGAAGACAATAGATCTAAATCCGAATGAACTAAAAATTGGACTACTTGTTAATCTTCAATTACTAAGATCAATCACCGTCAATTTTTTTTATTTTAAACTCCACATTATTATTTTTGCAGATCAATTTTGCTACATCCCTGCCGGTCTTTATTGCTATAGGTAGTCCGCCACCCGGTTGATTCCAATGGCTTGAAAAATAAAAATTTTTCAAGCCTGGAAAACTAAAATTTACCGGAGACGGTGCAAGTAGGTTTTTACCCGGCAACCACCCTTGCGTACTGCCTTTCCAATTATTAGTATATCTATAATAAGTAGCAGGAGTTGCCATATCCATAACTTCAATTTTATCTTTGACCCCGCCCAATCGTTTATCCAGCAATTCAATTATTTTATCCGTAAATTCTTTCTTCTTTATCCTGTATGCAGGTCTGTCATTTTTTCGTAAATCGATCCAAAAATCTCTATTCTTAGTGTAATAACTAACTACAACAGATGTTTTCCCTTCAGGCGCAAAAGTAGGGTCATAATTGTAAATATGAACTTCCATTCTATCATAACTTGTACCATCAGGCGAAACGATCGGTTCATTAAGCGGATAACGTGAAAAATGAGGAAGATGTTTTAGATCTGCATTAATTCCAAACGAAAATTGCACCACTGAAAAAAACACTTCAAGACCTTTCAATTCTTTTAAATTCATCATTTGTGGATTGACGAATTTCCCCTCAAGCGCATCAAATGCGGTAAAATGCCAGTCTGCTGCTGAAAGTGTTATGTCTGAATCATGGATCACATTGTTTCTGACAAGTAAGGCTTTTGCTATTCCATTTTCAGTGATTATTTTTTTTACCGGAGTATTGTACTTTATTTTTCCACCCAATTTCAAATAACTTTCTTCTATTTTCTTAGCAAAATTCAGTGATCCTCCTATTGGATAACCTGCGCTTTTTAAATCAAAAACGGAAAGAGGCATGGTTAAGATCATCATGTTTACTTCCTCTCCATCATAAAGCATTTCAAAACTTTCTTTTAAAAAGGGATTCTTTAATTTTTTGGCAAAAGTGAAATTGGTTTCATTCTTCAATTTTAAAAACCAGAACAAAAACTCAAGGTACCGCATCATTTTTATTCCACGAAGCATTGATTTTAAAAAAGGAAGATCATCCAATATCGGGGGCAGATCAAACTTCTGCATTACCCGCATTGGTTTGATAAACTTTTTTATTTGTTCAGAATCCTCAGGCGACAGATCCGTTAAATATTCTTGCAGTTTATTCAAATTGGTATATAGGTGAAAAACTTTTTCTCCGTATTTATTTACGTTATTTTTTAGGTCAACCTGTAAACGAATATCATGATTATGAAAATTAATTTTTTTCATATCTAAGATCTCCGACCACATCTTGTTGAATGAACTTCCTTTGTCGGACCCAAGTATCCAATGGGCACAACCATCAAATGTGTATTCGCCTTTTTTCCAACTGGTACATAGGCCTCCGGGGATAGAATGCTTTTCGAAAATTTCAGTTTCAAAACCGTTCATCTGCAAATAACATCCTGCGGATAAACCTGAAACCCCTGCTCCTATTATATTTATTTTCATTTTTGTTATAACAATAAATTTTTTGCAGAAACAGGATTTGAATATATTTTAAGAAATTGATGGGTTAAAGATTCTTTATCGCCACCAATGTTTGCTAATGATTGTGATACATACTTAATGAACAATTCTTTTTCTTTATCGGTATATTTATCAGCGTATTTATATGATTTATCAACCAGATCAGCGGCAATATAATTGACCGGCCACAGCCTGTAATCTTTATAAATCTGTTTATCAATTAAGCTTGCAAGTTTTTTTATTCTTTCATTATCCGTATTGCTATCCTCAAACAAGTTCAGTTCGTTTATTATTGGCTTACCAACAGTAAGGTGGATCCTTCCTTTATTTTGTTTTATTCCGGTAATGATGCTGTTTAGATCTTCGCCTTGCGACTTCTGATATTTAGTATGTAATGAAGAAAGATATAACTCTTCCGCCTTCAATGCATCACAAGGTTCATATTCATACGATATCGTAAGAGGTACGATCTTTAACTGTGTGTAATTTTTTTCGAAATTCTCTGTTCCGCTAATGTTAAGCATTTTTAACAATCCGGTCTGGGTCATATCTAATCCATCTTTTGTTCGGCCATTGCGTTGTGCGATCCATACGGAAGTTTTTTTGTCCACAAGCGTATGGCGTATATAGGCGGATAATTTTCGTGAGATCTCATACAGCTCTTTGCTGGTCCCCTCTCTCTGCACAGCAAACATCCTGTTGAGTTTCCCAAATTCAGTAATGAAACCCTTATCCATTAAATTATTTCCAAAAGTAATTTCGGAAGTAGAAAAATTATTTTCAACAAGCAATATTTGCAATATGGCAGAATCAAGTAAAATATCCCGGTGATTTGCAATAAACAGATATGATTCATTTTTATCAAGATGTTCAAACCCACTGCTTGTCAATCCCGTAGAAGACTCGGCAACAATGGTACGAATAGCGGCATGCATAAATTGTAGTTGAAAGTCCAAATTCGAAAACACTTTATCCGCTTTTTCACGAACCTCTTCCATCGGCATTTCAGGCCACAAATAATTGACAAGTTTAAAAAATATTGGATCTTCAATTAGCTGAAACATTGCTTCACGTGCCTCGTGGTTGTAATAAGGCCTTATATCCTCAAAATTAAATTCTCGAGCAAATGGGCTTACAGGTGTTGTGTTGATCTGCATAATTTTAATAAATATAATTAAATTGAAGGCGCTCGCTTATCAATAAATTTAAGTGGTTTACGGCTCATTTCCGGAAATAATAATTTATTTATAACATCATCGCTTTCTAATTTTATAGATGGAGCCACTCGCAATCGTGCTCTGAAATGGTCTTTAATTTCTTTCTCGAGCTTTTCAGAAAACTCTTTACAACCGATTCTGATAAGAATTTCATCCGTTCCTATTTCGTTTGTAAAAATTTCGACCTGGTAATTATTTACCTCGTTTATTGTGTCTAAAATATCATACAATGCACTCGGGTAGATAGTAGTGCCCTTGTATTTTATCATTTGTTTTTTTCTTCCCAACACAGGACTGATTCTTGGACTGTGTTTTCCACAAGAGCAAACTTCAGTATACACACGACAAATATCCCCTGTTTTAAAACGTAGCAATGGCATTCCTTCTACTCCCAAAGTTGAAATTACCAATTCACCGTATTCTCCCGGTTTAACAACATTACCATTCTCATCAACAATTTCAATTATCAAAAATTCCGCTTGCAGATGGCCGCCTTTTCCTGCTGCACATTCTGTAAAAGCGGCTCCCATTTCACTTGATGCATAGGTTGAGAACAATTTCAAATTCCATTTTTCATTGATTTTTTCAGCTAACGTATTTAAGCTAAGATCTTCATTTCTTAACGGCTCTCCAATGCAAATCGCTTTTTTAATACTGCAATTCTTATAATCAATTCCATTGTTTTCGGCATATTCAATTAGTTTCAAAATAAAAGAAGGCACACAAACTATAACCGTAGGTGACATACGTTTGATAGTATCCCATTGCAATTCCGGTATACCATTACCAACACGAACTATGCCTGCACCCAATTTCCGGGCTCCTAAAAAATAAGCCAAGCCGGCCATAAAGCGTCTGTCAATAGTGGTCATCAGCTGATAAATATCAACATTACTTCCTCCGGTAATTTTAAACGAGTTACATTCATTCTGTGCCAATCGATCAAGATCCCTATCAGTAAGAGCAATTGTAACGGGCTCCCCCATTGTGCCTGAGGTAGTAACGTAATCAATTATATTTACAGGAGCTGTGCAAATAAAATCAGAATTATATTGTTGCAGATCTTCTTTTGCAGTAAAAGGTATTTTGTGTAAATCACCAATTGTTTGAACGTTGGCAATCTCAATATTGTTAGCAGAAAATAATTTTTTATAGAATGGAGAATTCTCGCTTAAATAAAGCAATAGTTTCTTTAACTCCTTTTCTTGAAAAGTGTTAATTTCATTTATACTATAGCTGTGAACATCATCCACTATCATTGTTTAAATTTCTTGGTACAGTCAGTGATTAATTCTTTTATTTTACTTGCCTCTTTTTCTGTAGCAACCTCTTTAGAAAGTGCTAAATTATAGTTAAAAATAGCTTTTTTTAGGTCACCTGTTTTTTTATAATAATCGCCAACTATCCAATAGGTATAATAACTTTCAGAATTAGATCCGATAAATTTTTCTATTATAGCCTGACTAACATTTAAATTAAAATCACTTTTTGTGCATAATTGAATATAATTTTTAACCTTATTGAAAAAAGTATAATTAATATATTGTTTAGAATTCAGAAAAGGATCTGCCTGAATTGTTTTGCCTGATTCGATAATTTCTTTTTTTTCTTTTAGGGTTAAAGCATTGGCAAACACTTTATTTAGATCGTAACAATAATATTTCCCTAATTGAAAGGGCTGTGTAGAAACCCACATGAGCCGGTCTTCAGGTTTAATGATCACCGAATGGTGTGCAATTAGCTGGTTTATACCTTTTTCATTTGTAAGCCCAATATCTTTATCATTAATCCCCATTTGGTTTCGCATAACCTGAGCAGCCTTCAGATAATTCATTTTAGGAGTTTGTCCAAGCAATTGTTCCATCCTAACCTTTCTATAAATTGATGAACTTTCCATAATGTTTTTATTATTACTGTAATCGCTTTTAAATAAAGCACTTTGATAGTGATTCGAACAAACTAAAAGTTCACGATTTTCAGAATACAAATTCGTTTTGGTCGGGGTTTTTTCAATTATAAATGATTTGTTATCATTTGTAGAAGCAATAAAAATAGATTCTGACACAAATGTGTTGCGTTTTTTCGCTATTTCAAAAGCTTCATGTATATTTTTTGAATACTGTAAGATCTCCTTTGCTACCAAAGAAACCGGTGTTGCAGCGCTTGTTGGTATATCCGATTTTGATGCATTAATTGTAACAGTTAATCCTTCGTCATTCATTCCTGATACAACCCCTGTGAAACCCGCCCAGGTGATATACATAAATTTATGACCTGTTTTGGGTTTACAAAAACAAACAATTTTATTCTCCGCAAATTCATCACCCGAATAAAAATCGAAATTCCTGCCAACGATCATTTTACCATCCTCAGATTGTTTATTCCAACTTGCAAAGGAGGTACAGCCAACAGTCATGTTTTTATCCTGTAAAGCATGCCCAATATCGTGAGCACCATGATAATTTAATATCCGGTAATATTTAGGACCGATATAATCGAATTTATCTGAAGCGTAAAGTGATACGCCATAAATTTCTTCTTTGTATTCATCTGTAATAAAATCAGGAAGTTTTCGATTAAAATAAGCGACAAAATATTTTAAGTATTTCAGATAATTTTCAGAAGGAATAAGTTCCTTAATTTGTTTTATAAAAGCTGTTTCTTGTTTCTCCGCTAATTCTTTGGTCAGCTTTCCAATAGCAACTCCTCTTTCAAAACCATCCCCTTCGATGTACATTTCCCATAAGCCCGATTCACTTTTTTTTAACCAGTTGTTTCCAAGAGTATAATAATTTTCTGAGGGATTCAATCGAACCGTTTTCTCCGCACTTCGATCATTAATTACAGGTTCTTTAATAAGAATGGCGCAAACAAAATAAATAAGCAAAAGAAGGGACGGCACTAAAATTACTAATAGTGTTTTTAAAATAAATTTGAATACTTTTTTACGAGTGTGCATAATAAAACTGGTGATTAACAAAGTTAATGTTTTAGCACTGTAACTAATATCATTCTTTTAATATAATTCGGAGTTCGCAACTGTTTTTACAAGAGATCCAATAAGAAAAACATAAAAAATCATCCTTTTTACTTAAAACAATTCGCATTGTGATACAAATCATACGATAAGGTGATAAATTTTATTTTAAAAATGAACTCTTGAATGTACTATTGTATAAGGATTTAGCGCAATTCATGCAAAATTAAAAATCGAGTTTATTAAACGAAAACAGAAAAACAAATATTTGAATTACTAAAATATTTTCAATTTAAGAAATCATGAAATATAAAGATTTTTATTCCGAATTAGGAAAGTTGCTTTATGCAGTTGCAGACGTTGATCATGTAATTACTCAAAAAGAGAAAAAAGCACTTTACGACATTGTGAAAAATGAATTGGTGCCTTCCGAACGACATACAGATCAGTTTAATACCGATGTTGCATTCTATACCGAAATGGAATTCGATTTCCTGGATGAATCAATAGCTGATACCGAAACGGCTTTCAACTCTTTTATCGACTTTGTGGAAGACCATCATACTGCCTTTGACGAAAGAATGAAAAAGATCAGTTTGCATGTTGTTAAAGAGTTAGCGCAAGCATATCATGGAACAAATAAAAAGGAAAAAGTCTTGATCGATAAATTAAAAGAAAAGCTTAATAAAATTGAATTAAAAAAAGACAAAAAAAAATTACACAGCAAAACTCATTGATTTTTTATTCGAAATAAAAATAAAATTTTAAATTTTTCTCTAAAGAATTAAATAAATTTCTTCCCTTTTGGGGTATTTCTCTTTTGTAAAAGATCTCTTTTGCTCTTAACTTACTACACTTGCAAAACGCCCACCAAATACCTGAAAATCAATACAATAAACTCGATAATAAAACATTTTTTCTTTCTTAATATCCATAAGAAAGAAAAAAAATCAAACCTTCTTTCATAAACTTACGTAAAACAAGCAAAAAGAGGGATAATTTAAAGAGGGCTTTACAACAATTAAAAGAATGGCATAGCGTTTGAGTTATAATCATGACTAAATTTAAATAATATGAAAAAGTATATTTCAATATTAACAGTTTCGATGATAGTCGTTTTAGCGTTCCTATCATTTAGAAGCGAAAAAGAATTGCCTCAAATAGAAAATGAAGGGCCTGTTAAAGAGTTGCCATTTATAAAAAATGAAGCTTTTAAGCGAGGTGAGATGTTGACTTTCCGTATGCACTATGGTATTATTGATGCAGGAATTGCAACTCTTGGAGTAACAGAAGAATCGCGTGATCTGGGAGGTCGTAAAACTTTCCATATTGTAGGTTTAGGAAAATCTCAAGGTGCATTCGACTGGTTCTTTAAAGTTCGTGATCGTTATGAAACGTATATTGATGAGCAGGCAATTGTTCCTTGGTTATTTGTAAGAAGGATACAAGAAGGTACTTATAGCTGTAGCCAGGATTATATTTTCAATCATTATAGTGAGAAAGTAAATGTAGGCGAAGGGCAGATATATGATAGCGGACCAAATATGCAAGATATGCTTTCTGCATTTTATCATGCCCGCACATTGGATCTTTCGATGGCTAAACCAGGCGACATATTTGCGATGAACGCTTTTGTGGACAAAGAAATATTTCCAGTAAAAATTAAATTCATTGCCCGTGAAACAATAACAACGGACCTTGGAACTTTCAAATGTTTGAAATTCCGCCCCATCATTCAAAAAGGACGTGTATTTAAACATGAAGAAGATTTGAATGTTTGGATCAGTGATGACAAAAATCACATCCCTATCCTTGGTCAATGTAATGTATTGGTAGGTTCTATAAAAGCAGAATTAACCGGTTATTCCGGTCTTGCAAACCCAGTTGCAAAAGTGAATTAAAAAAAGAGTCCCGATTTTATCGGGACTCTTTTTTGTTAATAGATCTGTATATTATCTCCTTTAACGATTCAATCTCACACTTCTCTTACCATCAAACTATCCGCAAAAATGATCAGCTGCTGTTTTTTAATATCGTCCACAGGAATTTCATGAAGGCATGTTAGGGCTATATCGTAATGTTTCTTCATTTCAGCACGGGCAAGTTCAGGTATATTTAAAAAATTATAAATACCAGTAATCGCTTCTACTTTTTCCTTAGCATCAAAATTGGGAGCATTTATCCATAGATGCAATTCCTCTTTCATATAGCGGTTATTTTCTACCATTTCCAAGGCTTTCAAAAGCAAATATGTTTTTTTGTTGGCTACAATGTCTCCACCTTTTTGTTTACCAAATTTTTCTGCATCAGCATACACATCTAAAATATCATCTTGCAATTGAAATGCAATCCCAATGTGTTTGCCAAAATCGTAAATGTTTTGTGCATTTTTTTCATCCGCTCCAGCGATCAACGCACCTATTTTAAGGCTTCCACCTAGCAAAACAGCGGTTTTCAACTCGATCATTTTCAGGTATTGCGATATGGAAACCTTATGAAGTTTTTCATAATTCATATCCAATTGCTGGCCTTCACAAACCTTAACAGCAGTATCACTAAATAATTCCAATAGCTTTGGAAGTGCCACCGAATCCAACTTACACAACTCCTGGTAGGCTTTTACAAGCATTGTATCCCCACTTAAAATAGCAATGTTATCATCCCATTTTTTATGAACAGTGCTTTGATTTCTTCGTAAAGGCGCTTTATCCATGATATCATCATGCACTAAAGTGAAATTATGAAATAACTCAATGGCCAACGCAGGATGCAAAGCTTTAGAAATATCACCACCAAAAAATTCACAACCAACAAATACCAACACCGGCCGCAGGCGTTTACCACCCAAAGACATCATGTATTCAATAGGTTCGTAGAGTTCTTTTGGATTTGAGCCGTACTTTTTATTTTTTAAAGCCTGCTCAATTTGTTGCTGATATTCAATGATCTTATTCAATGTACCTACGAATTACTTGTTACGAATAAACGAATCTTTTCGAATTTACGAAAGGGTATTCGTTTAAGTTGCCTACTAAAAAATTGCCTATTGCTAATGATCTGCAAGTTTCATTAAATAATCGCCATAACCGCTTTTCATTAGTGGTGCTGCAAGTTTTTTCAATTCTTCTTTATTGATGTAGTTCATACGATACGCAACTTCTTCAATACAGCCAATACGCAATCCCTGGCGTTCTTCAATTACCTGAACAAACTGGCCTGCCTGCATAAGAGATGCAAATGTTCCGGTATCCAGCCATGCGGTACCTCTATCGATAATCCCAACTTTTAATTTTCCTTGTTTTAAATAATGTTTATTTACATCCGTGATTTCATATTCACCGCGAGGACCCGGTTCAAGAGCCTTTGCAATTTCTATTACACTGTTGTCATAAAAATACAAACCCGGTACAGCGTAATTGGATTTTGGCTGTTTTGGTTTTTCTTCAATTGAAATAGCGTGTCCCTCTGCATCAAATTCAACCACACCGTAACGTTCAGGATCGGATACATGATATGCAAATACAACACCGCCATCAGGGTTTTGATGCTGTTGAAGCAATCGGCCCAAGCCTGCTCCATAAAAAATATTATCTCCAAGTATCAAGGCTACTTTATCTTTTCCAATAAATTTCTCTCCGATCACAAAAGCTTGTGCAAGTCCGTTTGGAATTGCTTGTACTTCATAAGAAAATTTACAACCAAGATTTTTCCCATCACCAAGCAATCGTTCAAAATGTGGTAAGTCATGTGGAGTAGAAATAATTAATATCTCTGAAATACCTGCCATCATTAACACCGACAGCGGATAATAGATCATCGGCTTATCATAAATTGGCATTAATTGTTTACTAACAGCAAGTGTTAACGGATGCAAACGTGTACCAGAGCCTCCTGCTAAAATTATTCCTTTCATATTAAACAAATATTAATGTTGGTTTTATTCTGTGCCCGAAATTAACAATAAGAAACAGAGGGAACAAAAGATATTTAACAGGATTTATCAGTAATGCCAATAACAGGAAGTTTTATTAAGATAAATTGCCCCTTTCGTTTCATAAAAAAGCTTTACACTAGTGCTTCCTACTATTTATTTTCAAATCTTCAGTCCTATTTTGGAAAAATACCGAACCTTTTTTATAGTTTTATACATGAATGAAAGAAACAGTAAATTAATTTGAATCCATTTATGAAGTTTGCAACATTTTTTTCATTTATCATTCTGTTAATTCCCTTAGGTGCCCGAGCACAAGAACCTGGTGTTAATTATAATGATGGCCATGGTGGAAAAGTTTATCTTCCTTTGGGTGACCAATCTTTTGCTGATGAAGTAGTGCGTTTTACAAAAGGAGATCCTGCTGCTGTTGAGTTTTCCTCAAATCCCTCTTTTAGCTTAGGAATACCTGATTTTGACGGAACCGATAAAGGGTTTGTTTCACTTGGATGCGGAGGGGGACTTATCCTAAAATTTAATGATAATGCATTAATAAATATTGAGGGTCCTGATCTATTTGTTTTTGAAATGGGTAAATACATTGAATCCACAACCCTTGCTATTTCTAAAGATGGCATAAACTGGATCTCAATTGGTGAAATAAAAGGCGCAAAAGCAGAGATCGACATCGGGGAATTTACGAAGCTTGGTGATGTTTTTAATTACGTGCGCCTTATTGATCTAAAAACAACATGTAAAGGAGATTGGCCAGGAGCCGATATTGATGCGGTGGCTGCAATAGGTTCAGCAAAAAGGATTTCTTTAACAGGTAATGTTTTATTTAACATTAATGAGTCTGTTTTAAAACCGGAAGCAAAAAAAGCATTGGATGTGCTTGTACAGGAAATAAAAAAAAGTTCCATTGCAGAAATAATAGTGGAGGGATATACGGATAGCATTGGAACAACAGAGTTCAACAATACGCTATCCATGACAAGGGCAAAAGCGGTAAGAGATTTTTTGAAGCAAAAATTATCGACTAAAACATATAAAATAGAGGCTTATGGCTATGGTGAAAGCAATCCTTTATTTCCGAATGATACCAAAGAAGGACAAGAAAAAAACAGGAGAGTAGAAATAATTTTATTACCTGGAAAAAAATAGGAAGCCTTTTTACTCCCTGGCATTTTTAACTACGGCTCCGTTTTTTAAGATCACATCTCCTTTTTTTCCAAACAAACGCTTCATTCTATTTTTCGCCCCTTCAATTTTTATACCCTGCCAGGTTTGTCCGGAACTGGTAATAACACCGCCATCCACAATTAAGGAGGCACCTCTTTTAATAACAATTGCAGCCCGGTCCGCCATTAAAATCTTACCTTTTAAAGTAAGAACAGAACCTTTTTTCACAATTATATCACTGTACATTCTTATATCAAAATTCCATGTTTCGTTTTGATCTATTTCAAGTTGTCGCGCATTATACGCGTTTTCTTTGACATACTGTCTTACCGATTTTATAGACAGTGCACGGTGCATTTTCCCTATCTGCATTGGTGAAAAATAGTAATTAAGCATATTGTTTCCACCCATTATGTTATTTGTGCAGGTGTTTTTACCAGGTGTAATTTTACAGCCGAAACCTCCACCCTCCCAACAGTACGCTGGAGGATCGGAACCGAATAGGTCGTATAAATATTCTGGATCAGAAGCATTGCATGTTTCATGGCAACAAGAGGGATTGTAGGTATGAAATAGATCCAAACAATGACCGAGTTCATGAGCCAGTGTTTGTGCATTCACATAAGATGGGCTTATTGTGCTGATATAAACTCCCTGGCTGCCATTTAATGAAGGCGAGGTTATATCACCGCCATCCTTTAAAATAAAGCGGGGATAAGGCGGAATTGAATAAGGAGAAGCCTTACCACCTGCAGTAATATAAATGCTCAAATTATCAAGACGGGCGGAGTCTACTGTTGCAATATGTCTTTCCAAGGTATGCTGAGAAGTGTTATTATATAAGGTTGTTCCTTCGTAAAAGAATACACGTTCGTCCAGGTCAAAACGGATCTTTGTGTCTTTAAGCCAGGGCACACCAGCAATTGGATAAGTAGCCGAATCAACATTTGTGTAAAACCCATTCAACCATTCTATCATTTGATGGATGGCATCCACCGAAGCAGCAGTATTTTGAATAGTACCCGGCCCGGTAAAAATATTGACAGCAATTTTAATATGTTTTATTGCTGTGTTTTCATCAGGAATGTAGGTCTCGATTTTTTTATATTTATTTATGTAATCAGGATTTGTATTTGAATTGGTATTATCGCAATCAATTGGCCCCAAAGGCTTTTTGGAGCTGGCGCTTTTTTCTTCTCTTGAAAAACCGCTGAATAAGATCAGTAAAACAAAAAGAAAAAGCTGAATTGGCAGACGCAATATTCTAATTGTATTCATTATTCAAACATTTATCCTGATTATAAAGAAAAGTATTAATTCACGTAAATCATTCTGCATTTATAATGCCATCATTTAATACTTTATTAATTATAAAAGATGAATTTTAAAAGCCGCCTTCTGTTTCGTTTTGCTGTGTTTGTGAACGCTTCTTTAATATGGCGGTATCAGCTTTTCCGAAACGTATCATAGCTGTAAATTTCACGTACCTGGTTTCACGTCTGCTCCAATAGTTTTGAATATAAGTATCCGTTGTCATGAAATTCCCTTTGCCTTTCGTATCAAAAATATCACTTACACTAAATGTAAATGTCATAAATTTAGCTACCTCCTTACTAATTCCGCAATCAATAAAATAATTTTCTTTTTCTTTTCCTTGCGGAATAATTTTTGGTGACTCATAATTACCCGACAGCTGAATCGACACGTTTTTCGGAAGACGGTAATTTAGTTTAAGTTTTAAATTATAATAAAAACCATTGTTGCTGAAATTGGTATTATTATAGGAAGCATCAATAATGGTGTATAGTAAATTCATATTAAGAGTTGCCTCAAGGCCTTTCATCAACGTGTATTTCAAAGTATTGTCCATCCCCACAGTATTGCTTTGCTTCCCGTTTATAGTAGTATTAACCAGTATTGAAGAATCGGAAGGGAACTGATAACTATAATTTGTTAATGGATTTTGAGTATTTCTATAAAACAAAGAGATCAATGCATTTCCTTTATTAAAATATTGATTAAAATTTACCTCTGCCAAAGTGAGAAACTCGGGCGTAAGTTGAGGATTACCAATGCTGTAATTTTTGCGATCACTACTTGAGATATTAGGTGAAAGCTGCCTCATATCCGGCCTTCCTATTTTTCGTGAAATATTAAATTGAAGGGTCTGTTTTTGATTCAGTTTTTTACTGATGAAAACACTTGGGAATAAAGCCTTTATTAAATTGTTTAAATTATCAGGGTAAGAATATTGGAAAGAGGAATTACTATTGTCCAGAAAAGTTCCTTTATAATAAGACTGTTCAAAGCGCAGTCCCATCATATAACTAACCTTTTTAAAACGATGGGAATAATTTATATAGGCAGCATTAACAATATCTTTTACCTTATAGTAATTTGTTAAATAGGGATCGATCGTATCCCGATGAGAATAATAACTAAAATACCGGGCATCAAAAAAAACGGTGGTCTCCTTGTAATTAGAGCGTACACCCAATTCCAAATTTGTACTGTCATTTATCGGGTTAATATAATCAGCCTGAAAAGTATATGTATTTCCTTTATTGAGGCCTTCAGAATATTGTAGATCCGGATTATTAGGAAACAATATGCCTGATGCATTATATGTATTGGTAGTGAAATCATTGTTACTATTGATCTTCATTGTATTGTAATTAATATTGGCCGAGAATTCTTTCCCTTTTTTAGGGAACGTTTTGTTGTAATACAATTTTGTAGTGAAATTTTCAAAATGTGTAATTGAATTCGTTGTCCTGTTACCAGATGAAGTTATCGAATCTTCCGTAATTCTTGTTTTAAAGAGTTGATTCTCCGCTGTATTAAAGTCACCAATGGTCATATTCTGAGAAAGAGATATAGTATTACGATTGTTAATATAGTAATCAAGACCCGCAGATCCGGTATTGAAAGTGTTTTGAAATACCTTATTATTATCTGCATCATAATAACCGTTTACTATTCCGTTATTTAAATTAGTACGATAGTTATACGCCTCAATTGGGTTTTTAAAATTTGAATAATTATATGCTAAGGAAAAACCAATTGGTTTTTGTTTAACATTAATAGAAACCATTCCATTATAATGATCATTTGTACCAATGCCTGCACTTACTATACCATTATAACCAACTTTGGTATTGCTTTTCATTACGATATTAATAATTCCTCCTGACGCATTGGCTTCATATTTTGCTGAGGGATTAGTGATCACTTCCACTCGCTCTATTTGATCTGCTGCAATCTGATCAAGCGTGAGGGTGGTTGGTCTTCCATCAATATAAATAGTAGCAGAATTTTGCCGAAGCTTGGCTGTTCCATTTTCATCAAGTGTTACCGATGGTATGTTTTTCATGACATCAGCCGCTGTACCACCTTTTGAAAGAATATTCTTATCAACATTAAATACTTTGCGATCAATATTCATCTCCACTTCACTCTTTTCAGTCTCCACTTCTACTTCTTTTAAAAGCGTTTCATCTATTTCCATCTGAATATTTCCCAGGTCCTGTTCTTCATTCGGTGAAGTAATGGAAATGGATTGCTGAAACGTTTTGTAACCAATGGATTTTACTTTCAAATTGAATTTACCCAATGGAAGATTTTCAATATTAAATTCGCCATTACTACGTGTTAAATTACCTGCAATCAGGCTGTCGTTCTTTAAAACAATCACTGAAGCGAAAGGAATAGATTCTTTTGTTTTAGGATCCAAAACTTTTCCATAGACATGCCCGGTAGATAATGTTTTAGCGGCATTACCTTTTTGAGCAAAAAGAGTAGTTCCGCACAAAACAAAGATCAGGAATAAAATAGTTCTATTTTTAAAATATTGTTTCATACAAACCTTTAATCAGAGTAATTGTAGACGGGTAGTAACTCAATTAAAAATGCTTACCAATACAGGACTTCCATTATCCTTAAAATAAAAAACAATCGCAAAGGACTGATTGCAATTGTAGGGTATATTATAAGTGGTCTCGCCCAGAATCGAACTGGGATCAAAAGTTTAGGAAACTTCTATTCTA
>JAZKBF010000072.1:0-3965 GCA_040388745.1 Bacteroidota bacterium
TCACCTGAATTGGATGCTGCACCTCTGTAACCTGAATTGGATGCTGCACCGCTGTTTAAAGTGTTTCCGCATTGTTTATTTTTTAGAGAGTTGTTTTTAGTTCTTGTTTTGGTAGTCCTTTCAAAGACAAATTTAACTGCCGCATCAATTAATTTTGGGAGGGTTATTTCTGCCCCTATCTTTAAAGTAGTGCAACATACTTTGGTATCTTTATTATCTCCTTTTTCTTTATCCATTTTCCCGCTACCTTTTACCTGTGCAAATCTTGAATCAGCCGCAGGGTAGTAACTTAATACATCTAATGGATGTTCGCAGAAGTGTAAACCCTTTGAACATATCGCAGGTTCACCATCAAATTCTTCAACTGAATTTTCTTTATACTGTTTATCACGACATTTAAAGTCTTTATCAAATCCTTTAAATCCGAAAATAGGGTTTAATTTTGTTATGTTTTTTTCACTTGCTATCATGGTTGATAAAATTTCAATGAGTTAAAGAATATGTATATCTATTCCATCCATTAACATTTACGGTTGTTCCTACTTTAACAGAATCAGGAATTGAAATAAACACTTTCCAGTATTGGTTAAATCCCTCCCCTGCCACAACCTCAACCCCTGTTTTAACAGTAGTAATTTTTGTAATGGTTGTTGGCTTTGATAAAGCACAAGAGCAAAAGAACATCAAGGAACACATAAGGTACATAAATAAAATAAAGCGGACTGTCATAGTATTATTTTTTTAGCTGTTTGTTATTGATAATCTTTTTTATTCCTTCATATAAATGTCCGGTAAGCGTTCCGTTTTCGGCAAAATGTTGGTCAATAAAAATCTGTAATTCATGACAAATTTCACGGTTAACAGCCCTCAATCTTTGGTTTTCATCCAATAGGCTTTGGTAGTTGTTCCAGCACATTATAAGCCTGTCTTTATTTGCTTCTCTTTCTGAAATATCTAAATCAGAGCAATCCAAGTCTGCAAAAGTGTGATAATTATCACCGTGTCCGATGGCAATAAACCCATCATCATCCCGCCACAATTCCCATTCTGTGTGTTTATCCTGCAATCCTTCTATGGTACTATCTGGCTGGGGTGTTGTTGTTTCTTTTTTCATTGTTCAATATTTTTAGGTGATTAATAATATTTTGATCTTACAAGTTTTTCAAACCTATCCTTCATATCATTGTATTGCTTTACAATTATTCTAATTCTGCGTTCATTTACTTTTAGTCCTCTTTCTATTAAATCCTCTTCAAAGTTTTGCTCAAATTGTTCTCCTTCCGTTTGGAACGAATATCCAGAATCAGAGTAACATAAAATGCAATCCAATGTATATCCAAAACTTATTGCTGCTATTTGTTTTGCAATTTTTTTACTAAATATTTCTTTACTCCCACTATCAGGTGAAGGGGTTTGTTTTGCTTCTGGTTGTTGTTTTTGCATGGTTGTGTGGTTTTAAATTACTTGTTCAATTAATTGTCTGAAAACTGGCTTCATATCCACTTCATAAGTTTTACCATTTGCTTGAAAAACCATAACACTACCTCCGCAACCTGCTGTACTAAGCAAATAAAATTTGCCTTGTTTAGATTCAGATGATAACCATTCGGTTTTAAAATATACCTTAAACGGCTTCCCCATTTCAGGCTCGGCAGCCAAATTAAAAGATAATTCAGCATTTAGTTTTTTTGGCAAAATATTTTTGTCTTGGGTGTTAGTTGTTTGCTTCATGGTTTTTAGTTTTATGCTGGTTAATATTGTTTATGGGTTAGGCTGGAACGGGTTCTTTTACAAGTGGTTTATTTTGGTTAAACCATGAGCAAAAGTTCACAACCATTTTATAAATTTCTTCATGCGGGGTGGTAATTGGGAGGCTGTTCATCATTATTTTTACCTGCCTTACCCAACTCATTTTTGGGGCATCATAGTTAAAAATACTTTCGTCCAAACTCATTATCTTCAACACAACGTCTTTTAGCCATCCATCCCAAAGAGTGGCATATTTTAGGCTATCAATTAGATAATATCCACGATAATCAGGATCGCCTTGTCTTTGCCTGCCTTCAATAGCGTAGATTCTTTTTTCAGGGTTAAAATGCCCACCCATAAAAATCATAATACAAGTAAGGCAATACTCCCGATACTCTCTTTCTGCTATTTGCCTTTTAGTTTCTTTTTTCATTTCATTTATAGTATAAAAGGTTAAGCCGGGAGCCAAAATAATTCCCCGTCAATAGATTTATATTTCAAAATAGGTTCATCTCCATCATTCACAGTTCCTTCGCTGTCACCATTGGCAGGGAATCCTTCAATATAGGCGATCAGTTCACTAAGGGTTGCCGTTGTTATTGTTTGCTGACCTGCTTCGCTGTCATAATAATTGTACTTTTTCATAATAAAAATAGTATTAAAGGTTATCAAATTAATTGCTGCTACTGGTTAAGCTGGTACGGTTAAAAAAGATCAGGTTTTTGAATAGTTCCCCTGAAAAACTACTAACACAAAGCTATTTTTTGGAGTGTTTTATCTTCCAATACATTGAATGAATTTCATTAAAATCGTGTGCAGTAATGCCTTCAATGCTTTTTAGGTCGTCCGTGGTTATTCTATACTCATTCATAAATTCAACTACTTTCAACGTGTCGCCTTGATTATTCAATTTAACTAACTGTTTATTTATTTTTTCGTTCTCCTGCGCTGGTATCAGGATTTTATAAATTTCCTCAAATATGGCAGGAAGTACAATATTATTAATACGTGCAACTTCCTCTTTATTTATTATTAATTCGCTGCATGGGTTTGTGGTGAAATGACTGCCACCTCTGCCCAATACCTCGGCAGTCTCTTTTAATACATAGAAGGTTTGGAATAATTCACATAACGTCCAAAGTTGAGAATCTCTAACTACTAATGAACTACCGAAATGCTTTTTAAAAGCATCAAATAAATTGATATTTTCCTTTGAATTTAGGCCGTCTACATGGTAATGACTGTTTTTATTTCCTAAATAACCAAAACCCCAATACCAACTACAATCCCATGACGGTGCTGATAAGTAAATATTTTCTTCATCATGTTTGCCAATAAAAATCTTTGCTGGATAATTTGATAATGTTTTCATTTTGCTTTGTGTTTTTTATGGTTTAAAAATAAAGTATCATTGATATATATAGGGGTTAGTCCTCTTTTATTGCTTGGTCAATTTGTAAACTATCCCAAGACGGGTATTGTGCCTTAATCTTTGAAAATTGATCTTCAAATGAGCCTATATAATAATCGCAATGGGTATGTAATACGCTGTCAATCTCATAATCAGTAGCATCTATAAAGCCCTGTTCTATTAATGCCATCCCATTATTTAATCCTATTGCATCCCGTACAATCAATGTATCAGGGCAAGCATAATCAGGCATTAATATTTGGCCTACTTTAAAATACTCTATTGATACAGGCTCTTTAATTGTTGGCTCTTGTCTGTGAATCTTTGAGCATCCAAAAACAATAAACCCAATACCCAAAGCCATAACCAGCGAATTAATTATAATAGTCTTTTTCATGTCGTTTTTTTTTATTGGTTAATTAATATAGGGGGTTAGAACCTTGTACCGTCTGCTTTAAATTCGTATTCGTTGGCTTCAATGTCTGCAATTAGTTGGCCCCGATGTTCGTGAAATAAAGTTTCTTCAAGGAACCAAGGAGTCTGTAATTGTTGCATTTTCTTAAATGCTTTTTCGTAAGGGCTATTTTCGTCCCAATCCTGAAACTGTACTAAGCCTTTAATAAACCAAATAATTGCCTTGTCTTGTGCTGGTTTTCCTAATTCACTGAACTGGTAAACCTTTGTTCTTATTGTTCTCATTTTGTTTTCCGTCTTGTTTTAAAAGTGCTGCGGCTGCACTGGTTTAAGTGATTAATAACTGAATTGATAAATCAAAGATATGTCAACTTTCAACTTTAAACAAATA
>JAZKBF010000073.1:0-24284 GCA_040388745.1 Bacteroidota bacterium
TTCGGGGCGTAGCGTAGTCCGGTATCGCGCCTGGTTTGGGACCAGGAGGTCGTCAGTTCAAATCTGGCCGCCCCGACTTATAAACTAGCTAATTAGGTAATTCGAAGATTTGTGTCATAAAGCAAATTTTTAAATTGGTTGATTAGCTTTTTTTGATTCCATAGCTCAGCTGGATAGAGCATCCCGCAGTATTGCGGGACGGTCGTTCAATTTGAGTTTTGTTTTAAGCGAATTTGATTCCATAGCTCAGCTGGATAGAGCACAAGTTTTCTAAACTTGCGGTCATTGGTTCGAATCCAATTGGGATCACAAAAACACAATAGGTCAATAAGTTACGGGAACATCATACGTGGTTTATGGATAAAATTTCTTTTTTAGAGTTGTTTCGTATTTACATAAGCTACCACACAAAAGCCATTGATAAATTTGAAGTAAAAAAGGCAGGAACAATAAGAGCGTATAGTTGTAAGTATAAAATCCTGAATGAGTTTCTGATTAAAAAGGAATCGGTTAAACTAAAGGCAGTTCATTTCGATATGGAACTATCCAAAAAACTGTCGGAATGGCTAATTGAAAGTAAATACGGGCACAACTATTCCGTTCGGGTTCGGGAGATTTGTCGATTAGTTCTGCAGCATGGTGCAATTAACAGCCTTATAAGTACAAACCCTTTATCATTTCTAAAACTAAAGCGTTCGCCACCAAAGAAACCGCCTTATTTCACTAAAGAACAAATGAAGGCCTTTGAAGTTTACACTTCTGATTCAAGTTTAAAGACTAAAGCGGCACATATGTTTCTTATCCAATTAAACAGCGGTTTTGATTATGGGGACTTTAATGAAGTTGGAAGGCATTTAAAAGTCCTGCATCGGGGACAATACTACATTGTTAAACCACGAAACAAGAACGGTAACGAATCTATAATACCAATTAATCCGGTACTGGAAAGAATGCTTGAAATGTACGATTACAAAATAAAACTACTATCAAACGTAAAGTTCAACCTTTATATTAAATTAGTAGCAAAAGAAATAGGTATTCCATTTTGGCAGGGGATCACTACAAAGGATGGCAGGAAGCTATTTATGATGAATAAGCTAAACAATGAAGGCTATTCTATACAGGCAGTATCAAAGATGGGAGGACACACAACTATTTCAACAACTGAAAAGTATTACGCCCAGGCAAATATAAACCTAATCAGTAATGAATTAGAAAAAATGAATACTCAAACGGCTATTGAATTTTGAAACTTTTTAAACTAATAATAACCCTTTTATTTACCCATCCGACTAAATGGAGGAAATTTAATAAATAAAACTATGGAACCGGAAAAAGGAATATTCGAGAATTCAGAAATTAAAGTGCAAACCAACAAAAGCGTGGAAGTAAAAAGTAGGCCTGTAAGTTTCGTCCGGGTGTTTACAGTGGTGTTATACTCTTACATAAGTATATTAATATTGTCCGGGATTGCATACGGAGCGTATAGGGCAATCACTTATGAAAAATACGATAAAGCCTACTATGAAGATGAGCAAAGAAAATCTGATATTCATTTTGAAGAATTGAAATTAAAGGCTTCTCAGGATATGTTAAGAGAACTTGAACAATCACATCCATAAAAAAACAACCATGGACCAGGAAGAAATCGAAAGAGAAATAAAAAGCCTAAGAAAAATGGCTGTAAGGTTTACGGAGTTTATGTTAAACAGGGCAGAAGTGGATAGGCTGGAAATTGCTTTTGATAATGGGCAACATAAAATCAAAGAAAGCCAGGCCAAGGCGCTTAACGAACATGATGCCGATATCATCGAGATAAAAGCAAGAATGGCCGATATTATGAAGTCGCAGGAAATGGTAATGACTTTATTTGTAAAATTTGAAGCCCTTTTGCAATCAAAAGGTATTGATACAGCCACCTTAAAAGTAGTAAGATGAAACCCGAACAAAAAAAAGCAAATGATCGATTCATAAAATTTATGAATGACACTATCACAAAAAAGCAATGTAAAAACAGAATGGAGTTTGCACAAAGGATAGGTACAACCCCATCGACTATTACTCATATTGCAAACTACACTCAGAACATACCTTATATCCAACTGTTTGAACTACGTAAAGCCTTTAATGTATCAATTAATTACATTCTATTTGGCGAAGGACCGCAATACATTTCAGAGCCAGTTAAAAACACTTTAGAAGATCTATTAAACCGGGTAACGGAATTAGAGCGGAACCGTAAATAGTTTTTTTTTGACCTGTTATTTTACAATTGCATAAATAATTTGTATTTTTGTAAAATGACAAAGGCTAAAGGAAGCGATTTAAGCAGTAAGATATTACCAAAGCAACATACCGAATTTATTAGGCTTGTGGCTAATGGTGAGAAACAGAAATACGCCTACTCCCTAAGTTATCCTAATAAATCCCTAAGTTCTAAAACTTGTGAAGTTGAAAGCTCGAAATTAGCTAAGAAATACGCTGTTTTGATTACACAGGAGCAAGAGCGATTGCAAAAGGTAATAACAGATGCAAAAGATGCAGAGGTCGTTAAAGCGGCTATAAACGGTATTCTATCCCAAGCCGAAGTTGATAAGAAACTTTGCGATATTATCAATGGTGACTTAATTAGAATTACTGCGGTGGATGCTTTTGGTAAAACACATACAAACGAAATAACCTCTACGTTATCTCAAAGGCTGTTAGCTATTGATTTATATAATAAAAGGTTTGGAAGCAATGCGCCAATTAAGAACAAAACGGAAATTACAGGTCAACTTAAATATGAAGCCCCAACCGCTGAACAACTAAAAGCTTCGAAAGAAAAATTAGACAATGCTATCTAACGAACTTAGTGATCTGCATGCAGCTATTATTGGATGTAATGAATCTACTCTATTCTTCACCCGGTATTTCTTCAAACAATTACAACACAGAAAATACGTAATAGGTGAACATCACCGTATTATTTCTGATGCTTTGGATAAAGTTATCAAAGGGGAGATAAAGCGCCTAATAATCAATATAGCACCTCGATACGGAAAAACGGAATTAGCAGTAAAGAACTTTATTGCGCACGGCCTTTCAATAAATCCGGCTGCTCGTTTTATTCATTTAAGCTATTCGGACGATCTTGCCCTCGATAATAGCGAAGCAGTAAAAGAAATCGTAAAAGATGAGTCCTTTCAATTGTTATACCCACACATTAAAATAAAACAAGGCAGCGACAGCAAAAAGAAGTGGTACACAACAGAAAACGGTGGAGTTTATGCAACAAGTGCAGCCGGACAGGTAACGGGATTTGGAGCTGGCCAAGTTGATGACGAAGAAAGCGAAAGTTTTATTAATGAAGGTTCTGAAATATTTGGCGGTGCTTTAATTATTGATGATCCTATTAAGCCGGAGGATGGGGATAGTGATGTCGCACGTGATCGGATTAATCAAAGGTATGACAGCACCATAAAGAATCGTGTAAATAGCCGAAATACGCCTATTATTATCATTATGCAACGTGTTCATGAAAATGATATTTGTGGTTACTTAATGGAGAAAGATCCTGGCGAATGGACTGTTTTATCATTGCCATGTATTAAGCAAGACGGTACACCGTTATGGGAGTTCAAACATACAATCGAAGAACTCAATAAACTCAAAAAAGATAATGAAGTAGTGTTTGAAAGGCAGTATATGCAAGATCCTAAACCTTTAAAAGGGCTTATGTTTCCTGCTTCTGAACTTCGTTATTTTATTCCTGACCCGTTGCGAAAGTTTGAAAGTTCAATTGCCTATGCTGATATTGCAGATGAAGGCGAAGATAATTTAAGCGCACCTATTGGGAAAATAATAGGACAGGATATTTATATTCCTGATGTTGTATTTGCAAGGGAAAATTCAGAAACAACTATCCCAATGGTTGCAAAAATGCTTATCGCAAATGATGTACGGTACATTAGAGTTGAGAGCAATTCAATGGGGGCTATGTATGCAAGGGAATTGCAAAAGGAGTTAAAAGCGTGCAAAGTGTTGCCAGCGTTTTCAGGTTCAAATAAGTTTACTCGAATATTTAATGATAGCCATTTGATAAAAAAGCATTGTTTATTCGTTCACCCTGACCACCAAACGCCACAATATAAAGTGTTTTTCAAGGAATTAACAAGTTATTTGAATAACGGAAAGTCAAAGAAAGATGATGCGCCTGATAGCGTGAGTGGTTTAATTATGTTCATTCGGTCAATGTTGCCAAATGTTTTTAAATAAAATAGTGTTGGTATCTTCAAAATATTATTAAAAATAAATCACAATAAATTAGGTTTCTTATTTATATTTTGTACTTTTACACCCGAATAAACGTACAAAAAATATGAAAACAATATATTTTCAACTCCGCAATCTAAATATTAAACGCCCAATGCCTGCACAAGATGCTTTACGCATGTCTCGTGATATGAACAGTTTTAATGCGCAGTATTTTGGTTATGATTAAAGTAATTAGAAAATGTGAGTGCCTTAATTGTGCGGTTGAATTTAAAATAGACAAAAGAGCAAAGCTGTATTGTACTGATTCCTGTAAAAAGAAAGCGTATTACAAACGAAAAAAAACCAACAAAGCATGACAACATTTATCTACCATCTAGAAAGCGATGGAAAGCCGTTCTATGTTGGTGTTAGCGATAGTCCATATTCGCGGTTTAAATTGCACCAATCCGCATTTAAGAATAAAGAAAACGGCAAATACCCTAAAATGTATTTTAAGTTTCCAAATAAATTCGAGCTGTTTATTGTTGACGAAGTTAAAGTGAGTGATTTTGATTTTTGGGAAAGACACTATTTGTCACTTTATAAAAGTTGGAATTTTAATCTTCTGAATACCCATGTTGGCGGTCAGTCTATTGGCGTTAATAATCGAACTCCGGAATACTACTTGTAACTAAAATTAAAGGTAGAGATAATAATTTTAAATCAAGAAAATGAAATACGAACTAAATAAGTTATACGGATATTCTGATAATTTCGAAATAATAAACGCAGTAAACGATATTAAGTTTCAGTTCCCGAATAAGATTTTTACTATTAGCTTAAGTAATTCCAACTTTAAAATTGTTGAAACAGTATGAGCGAAGAATTTAAGGCAGCTTTACAGGATGAAAAGAAAAGAATTGATTTAAAAACTGAATATAAATGCAGCATACTCATAACCGTTGTAATGGGTGCCGTTGCTTATTACGATAGAAAATTAAAACGGTTTGTGTCTTATAAGTTTATGAATTCAAACGAGTGGGTAAATATTTAATTCAACCCTAATTCAGTAGCTAAAATACCAACCGCTTTAGCTTTATCTAACAATCCAAGTGTAACAGCTTCATTTAACGAACGTATAACACTTTCAAGGCTTTGCATACCTTTTAGTTTGTTTTCTTTCATTATGGCTAAATGGTCATAAGATGCAACTATCCGGTAGCCTTCTTTGATTTTAAGAAACTTTGTTAATGCCTGAGTGAATTGGTCTGCTTCAGGTATTATTGTGTCTTGATATGCTTGTATAATTGACTGCTTTACGTTTTCAAATGTAGCAGCTTTATTGCTAAACATATTAACGTTCAATCCGAACGCATCAATGATGGTGATTAAATTAGCGTCCACTTCTTCAAACAATAACATATCCTTTGTTGGGTACGACATCGGTGTCCAGGTTAAAGATGCCTCTGTTAAAATCACTTTAGATTGTTCCTTTGATATTCCGTAACGATTAGTATAAGTCTTTTCTAAACGCTCCCTTTCTTCAGTTCCTAATGGTATTGCTCCCATCGCATCCTTTGAGTTATTCGATAGAATACCTAAAGCACCTTTCTCTTTCATAATTACATTGCGGTACTCATAGGCAGCTTCAATGTTGCTTATAGGATATTTAAGCGCAATTATACAGCTCCTGCCTTCTATTGGATTGTCAAGATCATTTATTTTAGAGTATAAAATATCCTTCGCCTCAAATGTTTTTTGTCCGGTCAAAGATTCGTATTCGTAATTCAATATGATTTCTTCTAAAGTAGTTTGATCGAATATTTTACCACTTAGCACCGGGCGCATTACTGAAGGTGAAATATTCCATAAGGTTAATGGGTACTTCATTAATGGACTTGGTTTGTTTCCGTAGATAAACTGATTACCATAAACCTGCTCTTGTTCTTTAAAGTTACGTAACCAGTCGTTTTGAGCCTGTAACGGGTTTGGGTTTTGTAATAACTTATCGAGATCCTTATCTTCTTGTTGTTTTCCTGTCTTAATGTCAACCAAATAAATATTCATATTACTGAACATTGTGGCCTTACGATTGATTACAGCCTTTAGTTGTGGTATCGTGTTGTATAAATGATATGGCTTCGCTGTATCTATCCAAATAGCCCCCTTTTGACCGATAACAAAATTAGAGGACACATAGAAATTGTCTTTAAATAAATTAAATGGATCAATTAAAGTGATTAATTTCTTAATAAAGCTCGGTTTTTTCATAATTAATTTAATTTATTTTTACAAAATTATAAAATAATTGTTGCATTTGTAAAATTAATTGTATTTTTGTAAAAGATTTTTAGGATAAATACCTGACATCGAACATGAAAACAGAAGATAAATCTACAAATGAAAAGGGGCTGCATACGTGCGGCCTTAAGGCGTTTGTGGATAATGCAAAGAAGAAAAAAGCGGCTTTAATTCGTGAAAAAACAGTAATAAAAAAATAATGCAGATTCCTAACTTTCATACAAAAGAAGAAAAGTTTAAGTTCCTAAAGGACCATAAACAAGATTTGATTGCATCGAAAAAGTATCAACCTAAACATGCTGATGCTATTTGTTATGGAGTTCCGTTATCAAATTCTAAAGGTGAGGCGGTAAAATCTGACTCGACAATGGAAGGTGAAGATGTTGGAATATTAAAAGCGTTAGTAGTAATAAACACTACAAACATATTGGATTCTCATGGTGATGTTCATATTCCAGGACTGTGGAATAAATCACTGAAAGAGGTTAAGAACATGTATTTGTTACAGGAACACAGAATGACTTTCGATAAAATAATTGCTGATTCGTTAAAAAACAATTTAAAGGCATCAGTTAAAAATTATGAATGGTCAAAACTTGGGTTTCCTGAATACGAAGGTAAAACACAGGCTTTGGTTTTTGATTCTGAAATAGATTCAAATCGTAACGCTTATATGTTTGAACAATACCGTAAAGGTTATGTAACAGAACATTCAGTTGGGATGCAATATGTAAATATGTTTTTATGCATCAACTCAACAGAAAAATATTTTGTAGAAGAGAAACAGAACTGGGATAAATACATTTCAGAAGTTGCAAATAAACAAGATGCAATTAATGAGGGTAATTTTTGGGCTGTTACTGAAGCAAAACTAATTGAAGGTTCAGCAGTTGTGAGAGGCTCAAACTTCGCCACTCCTACCATATCAATATCAAATACAACCGAATCCGGAAAGTCCACTACGGAAGAAATCGAGCCGCTAAATAGCACTCAGAAACAAGTCGAATCAGTGTATTATTTAGTAAACAATTTAAATCTAAAATAAAAATGAACGAACAAGAAAAAGCGGCACACGATGCCCTAATAGTAAAATTAAAAGCAGAAGTTGAAGGTCTTTTGAAAGATAAAGGTTTTGCTGCAAATGCTGACGTAGATGCGTTGAAAGCTAAAATAACAGAACTTGAAAAAGGGGCTGATTTGGAAGCTATCAAAGCTGAGGTTATTAAATTAACATCAGAACTAAAAGCATTAAAAGAAGTTGGATCAAAAGAAACAAAAAAAGGTATCATCGATTCAATTAAAGAATGGGCAGAAACAAACAAAGCCGCTTTAATAAGCATTAAGGCCGGAACTAAAGCTGAATTAAGCTCGTTAGTTGTGAAAGTTGCAAGTCCAATGACACCATCTAACTCTTACAACGGTTCTGCTTATTTGCCAGTTCCTGAGATAGATACAGTACCAGTTGAGATTGTACGTGTACAGCCTACATTTTGGGATTATATCACTAAACTTCGCACAGGTGCTGCGTCATTTGTTTGGATCAACAAAAAGAATCCATTAGGTGCTGCTGGTTTTATCGGGCCTGGAGTTGCAAAGCCGGGTGTATCTTTTGAAATTGCAACTGAAATATCAAACGCTAAAAAAGTAGCAGTATCTGAAAAGGTAGCCACCGAATTACTTGATGATATTGTAGGAATGGCTTCTTGGATTCAACAAGAACTTGTTTACCAATTGAAAGCAAAGATTAACACTACCTTGATGACAGGTACTGTTTCTTCAACTGTTCCGGCTGGTATTCAAACTATTTCAGTTCCTTATTCATTAACTACTGTAAAAACTACCAACCCTAACCATTGGGATGCTATCAGAGCGTGTGTTGCTCAGTTGCGTTCAGGTAATTTGGCTGGTCCTGTTACAGCGTTTATGAATCCAATTGATTACGCTAACATGGTTTTAACCAAAGCGCAATCACAAGGGCAGTTATTTGTTCCTGCGGAAACAGGTGCTGTAATTGTTGAGGATAACAATGTTCCGGTTGGTTATGTACAAGTTGCATTACTTGACTATTACAAGGTGAGAATCTATAAAGACATCACTTTAGCGTTTGGTTGGGAAGATGATGACTTTACTAAGAACTTGGTAACATCTATTTGTGAAATGAGATTGCACCAGTACTTCAGTGAAAACCACACAGGAGCGTTCATTTATGACACTTTTGCAAACATTGAAACAGCAATCACTACTGTATAAATTTAATTAGGTGGGTGTTACGGCACCCACCTTTTAATATAAAAACCAAATGAAAAAAGTAATCATAACAACATTGGGAGCTTCTTTAAAATGCAACCCTTGGAAACAAGGCGAAGTTGTTGAGTTCGTAGAAGTAATTGCAAATCACTTAGTAGAAAAAGGTTTTGCAGAAAACATAAGCGAAGGCAAAAAAGAAGAACCAGCTAAAACAAAAAAGAAATAATGAAAAAACTATTTTTATTAATGTCATTGAGCTTATTTGTTCTGACATCATTTGCACAGGTATCAATGACCGGAAATGGTGATACTGTTACTGACACCGGAACTGATTTTGTAGTTAAACAAGTTGAGGGAACGTATAAAAACGTATCTATCCAGGCTGTTTTCTCGAAAGTTAGCGGAACAATTGCAGGAACTGCTATACTTTACGGATCAATTGATGGAACTAATTATGTTTCATTAAGCGGTGCTGTTGGTGACACGTTACTAATGACCGATGTAACAACCAATACAAAGGTTTGGGTATTAAACAACTCAAATTATATGTATTACAAAGTTGTATTCTTAGGAGTTGGTACAATGTCCGGACGCATTTACGGTTATGTATTTACTGCCGACCCATTAGGTAAACACGCTACAACTAATATGCTTTCAAATTACAGCAAGGTAAGTGATACCATTGTAAATAGTGGATCAGGCTATATTGACAAGCGAGTGGTAGGCGGTTACAACACACTTTCAATTCAAACAGTTGTTACCCGGCTAAGCGGAACGGCAGGAGGTACGGTAACGGTTCAAGGTAGTTGTGATGGTACTAATTTCGTAACCGTTAATACTTCTTACATAACAGCACAAACGCAATCAATTAGTAATGCAGTAACTAATACTAAAGTATTTGTCATCACCGGTTCGCCTTACGCTTATTACAGGCTGTCCTATACTGGTACTGGAACGATGTCATGTACTTTGAAAGGTTATTTGTTACCGAATAGATAAGGAATAATGCGAGTTGGAGCAGTTGGTAGCTCGTTGGGTTCATATCCCAAAGGTCATCAGTTCAAGTCTGATACTCGCATCTAAAATACAGTACAATGGGAGTTTTAATAGTTGCAGCCGATTTCACTTATAGTTATGCCGTTCCACAATCAATAAGCAATGATTTAGAACAATTCATAACTGATAACGAAGAAACTATTTTAATTGATTTAATGGGAGCAGTTTTTTATGCTGCTTTCAAAGCTGATTTAACAGCAAAAGTTCCCGTTACAGCTAAGTTTTTAGCTATTTACAATGCTTTCAATGAAGATTTTCAAAACACAATTGTAAAATCAAAAGGCATGAAAGAAATGCTAAAAGGTTTTATTTTCTTTGATTTCATGCGACAAATAAAGTATAAGAATACTACTATGGGTCAAGTTGTGAATAGTGCTGATACTTCACAAAATGTATCTCCAGGTTCTTTGTATAAGTATTTGAATGAAGCAGTTGATACATATAACGCTATTCAATTATACATTAGATCAATTGCGCCTGAAGATTATATAACTCCTGTTTTTAATGGAGGTAAAAAAGAAATTGCAATACCGTTCTTTTAATAAATGGATATATCGAAAAGCACATACGAGCTGTTAGAGCCAATTATTGCTGCCATTGATAAGACTTGCACTATTCAATCGGTCACTACTCTTAGTGCAGGGAATTACAGGCTAAATGTTTGTAATTCCCTTTGGGCGACAGTTGGATTTAATATTACGATCGGGATTGTGGTTTATAAGATCACAGCGATTGTTCCAAATGTTTCAATAACTGTTACGGGCGCATCGGCACCGATTGCAAGCAGTTTTCAGTTGTACGCTCCAAAGTTCTATCATGGAACTATTGAAGTGACAGAAGAAAAGTTGAACGCAAAAGTAACCGGCAGTTTAGATTCAACCTTAAAGCTTCCTGCAATATGGTTGCACGAGCCAGTTGATGAAAGGAATAACAGGGATTTAAGCAATGCGATTGGAAGAGAGAGTGAATGCGAATTGTTCTTTTTAATAGATGCAAAATTTGCTATGTGGGCCCAGGACGATCATTATATCCAGGCAATAAAGCCAATGAGACAGTTAATAATGGCTTTCATGACTGCGGTAGAAAAAAGCGGAACGGTTAATTATGACCTGATCGAGTATGACGATATACGTGATTTGCCACGTTTTGGGAGATACACCGGGCAAACAGGAGCAAAGAAAACTGTATTTGCACAATATGAAATGAGTGGAGTAAAACAAATTATCAAAATTCCATTCATCAGGACAGATGAAACTTGTTGTTAAAAAATAAAGTTATGGCAGAGAAAAAAGTTATTGATCCATTAAGTGATGAAGGTAAAGCTGAATTGCTTAAAAAGTTGGGTGTAAAAGTTAAATGGACGACAAAACCTTTGGATGATTCTGATTTAAAACCTGAACCAAAAGAGAAGGAGATAAAAGCGGAACCAATTGCGTCTAATGTAATTCAAAAACCAAAAGGAGTAAAAGGAGGAGTTAAGTGATGAACAAACAAAACAGACCAATAGCAAGACCTCGCCCATGTGGAACAAAAGGCGCTTGTGGAGGGGTTAGATAAATGATGGCACATGCAATAATATACGGTATCGCTTGGGCAGGAATAATGCTTTTGATCAACTATACAATGTGGGAAGGAAATATATTAGCCCCTTATTATGATTGGTTAGAAGCTAAGAAAAGCAAGTTTACCAAGCCTTTCGGGACATGTGTAGTGTGTATGACGTTTTGGTTCGGGTTATGGTTCTTGAAATTTGGAATTGCTGAGTACTTTATTTTCTTAGGCATTTCACAGGTGATCATAGTTTTTTACTCAATCCTTTTAGCATTAATAACTAAACAATAAACAATTTAAAACAAACATAAAAAAAATGGCAAATCAAATATGTGTATGCGGTGATGGCATGGGAAACATGGGAACTCCAACCTGCGATTCAATTTTTAAAGTAGCTAAGAAGTTTATCTTTAGACGCAGATTTAACAGTCTTGGAGGTGAGCAATATATTGATCCAAGTTTAACGTTAAACCTGGCTTGGCTTACTCCATTTGTGAACCACGCAGACAATTCTTATAAGATGTTTTTTACACCTCTTTTGAAAAATATTAAGATGGTTAAAGGTGATCCTATATTCGAAACGTTCGAAGACAATAGCAGTAATTTTATTTCAGAAAATGTTCGTAAAGCAACTGCTGAATTACCACAATGCCGCCCATCTTGGAAAGAAGAGTTCGAAAAAATGCGTTGTGAAGATATTGGCGTTTATGCGGTTGATATTCTTGGTAATATTATTGGATGTCAAAAATACGGTTACAATTTTTTATATCCACTTCCATTAAACCCTGCATCGGTTTACGCTGCTGTTATGATGGCAGAAGATGCAAAAAGCCAAAGCATTGCATTGCAATTTGAGATCCCTAATACATTTGATGATTCATCATTAAGAATGATTAGTGCAGCCGCATTTACTGATTTCAGTATGCTAAACATAAAAGGTTTGATCAATGCTAATATTGCATTTTCAAATATCATTTCCGGGGGTGTTACAGCAACAATCACAACACCATCTACTGATTTAGCTTCAACAATCCCTATCGAGGGGTTGGTTGTAACTGATTTTGTTAGTTCCGTTGGCGGTGCAACAAGTAAAATAAGGGACACCACATCAGGCGCAGACGTAGCAATTACAACTGTTACCGAATCAGCGCCAGGAGTATATAATCTTACATACACGTTAGCCGCTGCAAAAGTAGTGGTTGTTTTTGCAGCCGAAAATGGAATTGATTTCATTGCTTTAAAAGACGAAAATTACACAACAGTTTAAAAATTTGGGTTAAGGGAGCAATGGGGCGGTAGTGGAAACGCTATCGCCCTTTGTTTTAAAATATGGTTTGCCTGGTAAAGTATCAATTATTGAAAGTAAGATTAATAATCAGGTTGATCTATAAGATTTTAATTACTCAGAATGTTGTAATGAAATACGAATGCAGGAAACTGCTTGATCAATGTTTGAAAAGCTGACAAATAAAACAAAGAGGTTAAAACTGCCAACCGTAAAAGAGATTTTCCGGGAACTGTTTTTAGATAAAGAGTTCACAGCTTTAATTAAAAGGCTTAATACTGAAGGGGAGCAAACATCACAATTAATTTACGGTGTCGATTCAAAAGACAGGCCATTAGATGAAATAGGTGGAGAATACAGCCCTTATACTGTAATGCTTAAGAAAGACAAAGGGCAAATAACGGATCATGTTACCCTGAAAGATACCGGGTATTTCTATTCATCATTTAAAACGTTTTGGCGCAATGATAAAGATGGAGCCATACAAATCACAGCCGATACAATAAAAGAGGGTGGCGATGACTTAATAACACGTTGGGGTAAAGATATTATCGGATTAGATGAAACGAATTTAGGAGTTTTAAGAGAATACGCAAAAAAGAAATTAGGTTTAATTATCAGTAACTATCAGAAAAACGGATTTAGAATATTTTATAAAGCAGCATAATGGAACCAACAAAAATAAAAGCTTCTGATATTATTGATAAAAATTTCAATAAGGATCTATCAAAAAGCGTAAACCTTATAAAAAAATTAACTGATATAGTTGATGATAAACTAATTTTTAAATTGATGTCGGATAGGTGGAAGCATATTAAAGCTGATACGTGCGACTTTCAGATGGCAACGCCTGAAATGATGAGAGGGTGTCCAAATAAATACGTTTCTGTAAGTGTGTTCTTTTGGTTAATGGACAAGTTGGAGAAGGGCGAGCTTGAGATAAAAAAGTCAAAAAAATGATAATCGAAGTCATAAACCCTGAATTTGTTGATATTCCAGTTTATCAAAATGAAGAGTTGTTGATTTCTGCCAATCATAAATTAGTTATAATAATCTGCAAAAATTAAATGAGGTTTTTATCATTCTTTCGTAAACTACAATATCATACAAGCATTGAAACTATGCCTATTTATTCATGGTTTAAATTGCAAGAAACAAACGATTTGACCTATTTACTCAAAGTTAAAAAAGAGTGCAGTAAAAGCGAAGTTTTGACATTACAAAACGCTTTGCAAATAATGACAAATGAATACATTGACACGTTTGGAATTAATGACCAGTATAAAAAGATTTTAGAATTAAACCGGGATATATTTATTAAAAAAGCTCAGTTAGCAATGACCGGGGAGCGTATAAATAACACGTTTATAAATGTTTTACAAGCTGAGTTGAACGCATTACTAAAAAGTAACCAAAAGAGTGATACAGGTGATGTAATTGTGGCAATGAGTAAGCATATTGGTGGAGGAATGATCGACACAAAAAAAATGACCGTACTTGAATTTTATCAAATATTGAATCACAATAAAAAAGAGGTTCAGGCTTCACAGAAACAATGAGCGACAGAATAGAAGCAAGCGACATACTTAGCGAAGATGCCACGGCCAAAATAAAGGCGTTTAATGATACTATAAAGGAAACGGCCACGTATGCGGCTAATCTGCAAAAAGTCATTCAGTCGGCAAGTAAAAACGATCTCCTTAACAGTTCCAATATTGCTCAGCATAATAAGGATTTAGCGGAAGGGCAAAAGCAATTAAACGCCTTAAATTCAGCTAAATTAAAGAGTGAAAAAATTGCACTCGATGTCGCTAAACAACTTGAAAAGGAAGCAAAAGCGCAGGAAGCTGTAATAAAAAATACTAATAAATTAGCCAAAGAACAGGAAAATTTAAACAGTGTTTATGCTCAAACAACCAAGCGTTACAATGAACTTTCAAAGGCTCAAATGGAGTTATCTGTTCGGGGTCGGGAAAATAGTAAAGTATTCAAAGGAATAAAACAAGAGGCCGATGCGTTACGTGCTTCATTGGATAAGGCAGAGCAAGGAGCCGGAAGGTTTCAACGTAATGTAGGAAATTATAAAAGTGGTTTTAACGGATTAAGCATGTCCGTAAACCAATTAACACGAGAGATGCCAGCCTTTGCAAATTCAATGCAAACAGGATTTATGGCTATTTCCAATAACTTACCTATTTTCTTTGATGAGATTTCAAAGGCAAATAAGGAGTTGAAAGCCCTGAAAGCGCAGGGTGAACAAGTGCCAAGCCTTTTTAAATCATTAGCATCTTCTGTTTTTACGTTTGGAACGCTTTTATCCGTTGGTGTTACGCTTCTTACTGTTTACGGTAAAGAAATGGTAAACTTTGTAATTGATATTGTGAAAGGTGAAGAAGCGTTTAAAACTTCTGCTGAAAATATGTCAACTCATTGGGGTGTAATGAAACGGATCAATGATGAAATTATAAAAGAGAGGGTTAAGTTAAAGGTATTAAATAAAGAATGGAGCCAACAACAAGCTGACGAGTTTTTATTGACTGGTGAAATGAATGAAAAGAAGATTCAGGCCGAAGCGGATCTGCAAAAACGCCTGGCCGATATTAGAACAAAATATGGATTAGATCCCGGTTTTGCATTAACAGGAACAAATAGAAATATCCCTTTAGGTATGGATATAATAGGCGCTAATATCGCAAAGAAAACAAAAGAAATAAATAACGCTGTTATCCATGAACAACAGTTGTATTATGATGAGTTACGGAAATTAGAAGCTGAACACGCTGTAAAAACTGAGGTTATAAAAAAGAATGTTGAAATAAAAGCGAAAGGCGAAAAAGAAAAAGCATTTAAATTAACTGATCAGGACAAGCGCAATATTGAGCGTATGGAGTATATCGAAGGCTTAAAAGAAAAAGCTATCGAGATTGAATTAAAGGGTATTGATGCGGTTGCTGAAGCTGAAAAGAACGCTAATCAAGTGGAAGTTACTGCCAGTGATGAGGCTATTAAGAACCATGGTATTGACATTGATAATATGCTATCAATAACCGAAAAGGGAATAGCAGCGGAAAAGGCATTAAAAGACAAAGAAGCTGTAGAAGATAAAGCCAGGATGCAATCTACATTTGATTTTTACGATTCGATAGCAAAGGCCAAACAAACCCGACTTGAAACGGAATTAGATAACGATATTGATTTAAGACAGCGCAACATTTTACAGCAACAGCAACTTGCTATTGCTGGGAAGGATAACACGCTCGCATTTGAAAAAGCTGCAGCGGCAAAAGACGAATTAAGAAAACAGGAGCTTGCTAAAAAAGAAGAAACAAGACAAAAAAGAGTAGCGCTATTTAAACTTATTGCTGCTTATGCAGATAAGGGAGATAGCGACCAAGCGACATCAAAAGCATTTATTCAAATGGCTATTGCAGGAGCTATTGCAGGCAGTTATTTTGAGGGAACTGAAAACGTTGGCGAAGATTTGAAAGGTAATAAAATGCACAATGGCCGGGATGGGTACCATATCGCAGTTGATGGATCAGAACGCATTTTAACAGGCGCACAAAATAAATTAATTGGTGATTTATCTAATGATGAATTGGCTCAAGTTGCAAGGGCGCATAATGAAGGTGTATTGCCTAAATATATTACCGATAATGGTATTGGTTCGTTTGCTGAAAACCTTACTAATAGCTTATTAATACAGCAATTTACGACAATGAATAATAAAATTCATTCAATAGAAAAAACACTTAAGGGGCGTCCGGTTAATAGTGGTCACAGGGATGAGAATGGGGACTGGATTCAAAAGCAAATTGTGAACGGCCTAATAAAACAAACAAAACAAAAATCTAATTCTAAATTGAATTACCTATAATGATTCAACCTTTATTTTATATTAATAACTCCCTTGTAATAACGCCTCCAATGAACTGGAAGGAGCTTATTGTTGAATTAAACTACGGTAAAGATGAGTTCCCGAATAACGGCACTATTTCGATAACAGATTTTGAATGGGTTATTGAAAACTATGATTTTATTAAGAATTATATTGCAGGAGGTTTAACCGGAGGAGTTGGGATATTTGAAGCTCCACCATTAAGAATAGAAATAACGAACGGAACAACAACAAAGGTAGTATTCAATGGATATATTGATTTAAGCGCAGGATTGAACGTAAAAGAAGGTATTAAATTTACTGCCAAAGCAATGAGCCACTCAACAGTTGATTGGTTGAATGATGTTGCAAGCGGTTTTACGTTTGAATATTTGGCCTCGCTTCCTGCAGGATCTCCAGGGGCAATTAGCAGCTCAGATTATCGCTGGGTGCCGTACGTTAATAATAAAGTTCCCAACTATGAGCAAGCGGCCATTGCGACATTGATGGTTTATACAATTCAACAGGCCATCGCAAAAGAGATTGAAGAAATCACAGGATTAGTTTCTGAGGCGGGCGGTTATTTTACCACGATCCCGGCAGTAATAAAATTGATTGTTAAAATTGCCTATTTAATTGTCTTGATTTTAACATTAATTAAATTAATTCAGGACTTAATTAAGTTTATCATAAGCCCTGTAAAATATCATGCTTGTATGTACGTGCGTGATCTTATGGCCAAAGGTTGCGAGTACTTAGGAATGACTTTTAGCAGTGAAATTTGGGAATTAGGAAGCGATTATTACAATGAAGTTATAATGCCTGAGAAACAGTATAATGAAGTAAGCAATGCCGATTCAACAATATTAGGCTTCCTGCTTCCTGAGTCAAACGATCAAAACGGATTTTACAAAGGCACTTTTGCGCAGTTAATCGAAGGGTTGAAAGTAAAATACAATGCAAAAATAGTTGTAACGGCTAACAATGAGGTTATATTTATTCGTAAAGACAAGAACGCACAACCTGCGATTTATCAATTGCCGGATATCTACGTTCCTGAATACTCCTATAATACAGACGAGTTACAAGCCAATACATTAATAGAATTTCAAACGGATAATACCGAAACAAACACTTTACAAAACTATTCAGGCAGTATTTACCAAGTGATTTGTCAACCTGTAGTCGTTAATTACAGGCCATTTGTAATGATGAAAAACTTTAATCAGGTTACGATTCCATTTGCAAGGGCATTTTCAAAAACAGCATTAACCGTTCCTGAAAGAATAATAGATGACTTTTTAGAGGTTTTCGATGTGGTGGCCAATGTTATTGTGGTGATTGTAAACGCTGTTACTTCGGTTGTAAATGCGATAATTAAAGCGATAAAAAAGATATTTAAATTAGTTGGAATAAATTTAAGTATTCCGGCTATTCCTTTGATGCAACAATTATCTTTAGGTACTTTAATGGATAACAGAATAGGAATGATGGTATTATCAGACGATCATTTTAGTGTACCGAAAATATTTCTATTAACGGAAGGGAGCCAATCGAAATACAATAAGATTTCAACTAATAATACCACTTTAGAGAATGCTAAAATGATGTGGGATAGATTCCATTACGTTAATAGTTTTATTCCGGCACAGCTAAATAGCGCCTATTTGGATAGACCAACAGGGAACCAATATGTAAGAAAAACATTCCCTGCAATTGTTTTTACATGGCAAAACTTTTTAGATGTGTTTACGAATAACAGGATTTTCGATGCACAAGGAAATGAAGCGGTTGTTGAAAGTTTAAAATTCAACCCGTTTTTAAGTACAGCGCAAATGACTGTTCGGTTTGGTCAGATCTATACTTTGAATTTGAAAGAAACGTACTTAGAGCCTACTGGAAACTAAGGAACTATTTTAAATATTTCACCGATTTCTCTGTCTATTCCATAAACATTATTACAGTGAGCGTCCATAAACTCTTTAGTTTTCTTTTCTATTTTAGGATCATTAAAATTGAATGTTACAGATCTTTCGTTTCCCATTAATTTAACAGGATCGTTTTCCATTGTTCTTATTTCAATTTCACTTATTCTTTGGAATAAATTTGAATCAGAACATTTTGTTTGTACGGATTCGCCAATAGAGCCACAGCACTCATTATTGAGTGATTTTTTCTTTTTAGCCATTTTATTTAATAGTTAGTTCTTCGCCAGTCAAGGCAAAATAAAGGTTTTGGAGTTGGTGAACGTATTTAATATCAACGGGAAAATAATCGTTTACTCCAACCTCAACACTAATGCTACCATCAAATATAGAAATATTTATATATCCCAATGAGTATATTTTGCCTATCTCTGTTGTTGTGTAATTTTTAGTGTTGCCACCTAATTCAGATCCAAACCTTAACAACCAATCTTCTGTTAGTGGAATTGGAATTAAACTTGAATAAGCAATGCATTCATATTGATTCCAATAAAATGCGTAAGCGTTTACACCATCTTCTAATATGCTTGTTATTGTTATAATTTTTTGAGGTGTGATTTCGGTTTTAGTTCCATCTAAAAATTCTTCGTATGTGGCACATTCAAAAATAAAATTCCCAATCCTTAATTCGTTTGCTTTTATTTTTTCCATTATCTAAAGTTAAGAATTAATTACACTAAGGAACTAATATTTTATAAAGTTCGCTATCCAATGTTTTTATTTGAAGCAGTAGAATGCCCTGCTTTGACTTAGCCACTAATCTATCGTGAGCCGTTGAATCTAATCCTAAATTACTTTCTATTTCTGCAATTTTACGTAAAATTTCGGCTATTTCGGCTTGTTTAATAGGGTTGGTTTGGTAGCTCATGCTTTATATTTTAATTTGTATTTATTTTCTAACTCTTTCAATGCTTCCTTAGTGGTATTTATTTCATTCAAGAAAACCTCTTGTTCAGTTAATGTTTTAGTAAATTCTATCATTTGAACATAAGCTGCATTGGTGCGTTCGTTTTGTATATGAACATGGAAATCCGTTGCTCCTAATTTTTTGGCTTCTTTTATCGATTTTTCTAATGACCTTATTGATCCATCGCCTTGTAAATATTTTACTAATGTTTCTGTTTTCATAATTTATTTATTTTTTACACTATCATAAATACCAGCGTACAACCCGGCAACCATAGCCAGCAAAACTATAAGAAGGCAAATTGCACAAAAAGTATTTTCAACACCAATTATAGCCCCTAATGCGCCAAAGCAAACCGTTAATCCACCAATTACGCCCCAAAATATACCTATTGCTTTTAAGTGTGATTTCATATTATCATTAAATTAAAAAACCTTTAGAGGTCGGCTGTGGATAGCTTTCCCCTAAAGGCTTAAATGTGATTTATTTATCGTATCCACCCGATATTTATTTTGCAATAATACAACAATATTTTATAAAACAACAAATAATTTACATAATTATAAAATAAATAGTAAATTTGTAAAATGAATAAGAGTCAGGAATATATTAATACCCTGCAAAATGCAGCAAAAGGTTTTGAAGCTATGGCTTTAGATATTACAGCTAATTTCAAAAAATCATTTGGCGGCAAAAAAGAAGATATTGAAGCACTTGAAAACGCTTTAGGCAGTGCCAATGTAAAAGGTAAAGTAGTTGATATTATGGCGCAAATAACTGAACAAAACAAGCCTAAATGACACCAATAGCAATAACAAGTCAAGAAATATTCAAGGAGCTTTCAGCGGCTTCCGTTAATTGGGCACTTGCTAATCCCGGTGATAAAATCCGTATTGAAACGCAATTTAAAGTTCAGATTGTTGCAATTTCTTCAATTGATTCGCCTTTTGTATTAAATAAAATTGATGGTTTAATTGGTGCAGGATGGGTTTATGATCCCGACAATCAATTTGGAAATTTCAATATTGGTGATGCTGTTAAAGTTTGGAATTATTCTACCGTTGCTACAATGGATGCCGGAGATTTTACGATAATTGATAAACAAGGTAACGGCCTTATACAGTTAGACCACGCAATACCAACAATCGGAAATGATTATTCACATGAAAGCGTTACTATATCAAATAAAACACCTATTACAGCGGTAAAATATCATTACAACTTTATAAAGAATAACAACGCACCAACTTTTATAAGTGCTATTGATGGGGTTTCCGATCAATGTTTTGTTATTGATTATAAGTTAGCAAGTGATGTAGCTTCCAGCAATATGAAGGCTTTAGGGGCGTATGAGTGGCAGGATGGTTTTACAGATGGCGCAGTTCCAATGAAAGCCATTACTTATAGTTTTGGCGGTTCTGGTCAATACCCTGCTACTATTGTAGGTGTATCAATTGACACAGGGGCGGCAGATGGTATATATAAAAGCACTTACAAGGTAATTCATTACACAAAACTAAATCCATTTTTATTATACCAAGCTAATATACCGCCTTATTTAGGCTCAAACTGTTTGAAATTAATAACTCAGATTGAGGCAATGAAGCTTTATACTGATCCCAATATTTTACATAGTGCGATTCGGGACAATGTTATTGGAAACACAGGTTGGTATGATGAGAATTTTAACACAGGTATCACAAATTATAAAATATCAAATTTAACCTATAAAGTTGCCGGGGTTGCGGTTGCTTCTATTCAATTAGATGCTACCGAAACGGTTATTGAATTTGATATTGAAAACACAGTTGATACCCCATTTATTGCAAGCCCAACGGCCAGCTATACGGAATACGTTATCGGATTTCATAAAGTTCCGGCAGATCCTGCAGAGTACCAAAATACAGGCAATTTATTAGATGCTAATTTTCTTTATGATCGTTTATTTGGTGGTGTGGCTGGAAGTGCAAACAATGGAATAAATTACGGTGGAACTTATCAAGTTTTAAAAGGCTATGCAAGTACATTAACCTCAACATCAAAGATTCATATTAAGGTTGGAGTGCTTATGTCTGCTGCTGTTTTGGCTTCATTCAGCGCAAGTTCCACACCTAAATATTATATGTCTTTTCAGGTACGTAAAAAATCATTAGCTACAAATGTAGGGGATGACGTAACGCTCGAAATTGACCAAAATACTTTTACAACCGTTACAAGTGATCCTACAATGATCGTTTTTGATAACAAGAACGCAATATTAAGGCATCCTGAAAGCAATGTGTTAACGGAAGGTGTAATTTATCCAACGGCTGCAAATGTATTCCCTGAAGATGAATTATCAGCTAATTCAGTATTTTATATTGAGTCAGCTACCCGGTTAACCGATGTAATAAAATTAACAAGTGTAAAGGCTCAAACGATTGTATCGAATGGAACCACTACGTTTGTTTTAGATGAGTTCAATCCACAACTTTCGGCTTATCCGTTTATTGGTTATGCTCAATATTTTGATTTGAATATTGCAGATCAATTTCATATCCCAGTAGCAGAAACAATAAGAAAGTATTACCATGCAAAACGCAGAACAGATTTAGATACTGGAACACGTTTTTATTTTAGTATAAATTATCCTGTATTATTCCGTTGGGAAACATGGACGCAAGCATTAGGTGTTGACAGTTCATTTTTTAATATATCACTTCCAAATAACGGATTTAATCAATGGTGGTTTAGATATAAAACAGGAGCATTCAGGTTGTATTACAGAATTATTGTAAATGCTACTAAAAACGGTGTAGCGCAGTCTTATACTCAACAGCAAGAATTAACGCCACACGATTACTCAAGTACGGCAGGATTTACAATAAAGACTATCAAAACGTATGATTTAGCGGGGACTCAGCTTGTTTCAGGTTCCGATTATTTTGTAAGTGGATTTGCAAATACAGAAATAAGGGCGGTATTTAAAAACACAACGGCTCCATTTGCTGTGGCAGGGGATTATCCTAACTATGCTGGGGCGGTTGTTGAAATAGGAATAGAAACATTTGAAAGTGGCGGGATTTCAGGCAAAAGAAGATATAGTTCTAAATGGACAGCAGACGGTGATACGTGGTTTGCCTCCCAAAATTCAGTTAGTGCGCCTTTAAAGGTGTATTTATCAATGAATACCGATGGCTTAACGTTCAAAACGGTGACGGCTAAAGTGCTTTTGGATTATACTCAAATTCCACAAAACACAACGGCATTTAAGATCACAGCAAGAATATATGATAACATTGCCGGAACATGGCAAGAGGAATGCATCACTCAAAAAGTGCTTACAATACCATCAAATCCGGCTCCAACTTCTACGGTTCCCGATGTACCATTAAATCCTTTACCAGGTTGTTGTAATGATTTTATTATTCCGGTTTTGGCGAATGCTTCAGGTTTGGCACTTGAAAACGATGTAACAAATTTTATTTATTGGTTTGAATCAATCACAACGGCAGCTACATTGAATCTTCATAAATGGAACGGTTCGGCATGGACTTCGGTTGACTTCCTATCAAATAACGATTGCGGAACTTATCACGCATTTAATTTTTTCGCAAATGACCAAGGCCAAAAATTTATTCAGTACACTATGGATTGGTCAAAGGTTTTGGCACTATATGGCACTGGATCATATAAGGTTATTGTAAGTTACGTGGTTCCTGTTTTCGGCACAAAAATATTTGACAGTTACGAATATTGCTTAAAAACCTATTCAGCACAATTAGCAGAGGGAACCGTAAGACTTGAATATTGGTTGAATGGAGTAACTGGTGATATAGAAGATGATACTAAATATAAAGATTTCGGAACGCTTAATGTTTATAATTCATTGAGAGTAAAAGGGTTTTTCGGTTATCCGAAATCTACATATAAGAGTGAAAATGTCGAGTACAATAACGGTCAATCACTGCCTGTTGAAGATATGCAAGATCCTGTTTTTATGCTTAAATTATATCTACTTCCGTTCTTTTTACACAAAATTATTGAAACAGATTTTATGATGGCCGATAGGTTAGCTGTTACTGATTACAACTCAAAAAACAACGCAACGTACATTCAAAAATTTGTACGTAAAGCAAGCGGTTATGAGCCTAAATGGTACCCAATGCAAAGCAATTTAGCAAGTGTTGAATTACAGTTTAAACCGGAATCAAACAGATTTAGAAAGTTAAGATAATATGGCAACTTATTCAAATCAAAGCGATACAGGATTTATAACGGCTCGCGCTGGTGGTACGCAATTGTTGGCAAAGCAGATAACAAAAAAGAACACGATAATAAGTGTGTGTGCAACGGCTGGGGATAGTGTACGGTTTCAACCGTTGGCTCCGGGAGATCCCCGAACGTTACATCATCAAGGGGTGGCACGTTGTGATGTGTACCCTCCTATTGGTTGGAATTTCTTTGGCAAGGCTATCAACGCTCCATTGCCAATGCTAAAGCCTACAAAAATAACCGTTATGAATTACGCAGGAGAAAACAAAGTTTTAAGATATAACTAATCATGAAAAAAGCACTATTAATAATTTCGATTTTAATTTCAAATTTATCATTTGCTCAACGGGCTATTCCTGATGGTGATGTAGCCGGACAAACCATGTACTCAATTGATGGATTTAACTTAGGGTGGCAAACGGTTGTAGGTACTATTGGAACTACTGGTTCAACCGGCTCAACAGGAAGCACAGGAAGCACAGGTTCAACAGGTTCAACCGGCTCAACGGGTAGTACGGGTTCAACAGGGGCAACTGGAGCAATGGGCGGACAGGTTGTAGTAACGACAAAATTAGGGGTTGCAAC
>JAZKBF010000074.1:0-4691 GCA_040388745.1 Bacteroidota bacterium
AGCAAGCGTTTCTGCGGACTTTTAAGCTTTTATAGGGGGAAAAGGACGCTTACTTTAAAAAAGTAAATAGTTAATCAGCTTTGCGCTGGAATGGCGTATAGCCGATCATTTCCAACCAAGGCTTATGTGCTTTTCCAGTCATTGCTTCAGCTGGCGTTTTATCTACAAGATGTTTATGATAACTGCGCATAAACATCTTGTAGATAAAACTGAATAAGTCCAAGTGTCTTCTGCGTTACTTCTTTTTTTTCGTCGAGGTAGGGGCTCAATCGACTATTGAGGTTTTCAACCATCGAGCTGCACCGATGTGTTCCTTCCAAAATAAGGAGCACCTCATCTTCAATTGCATCATATTTTTCATCACCAATCAATGACTCGAGTTCGCAGGATGTGATGCCGTACTTAATACTATCCATTGAATAACGTGTTGTGTAACAAATCTTCCATACCATTTCGATTGATAGTGTGTATTTTTCTGCCAATTCTAAAAACTTCTCATTCAATGTGTGAGCAACATCCAGAAGTGCATTTCGTTGTGTTTTAAGGGAGGTAACAATGTCTGTAATTCGATGAGGATGTTTCGTTGCAAGCGCAGCCATTTCGTCAACAATAAAGTCGTACAATATGGCGCGATCCGTTGGTGGATGCCCCGCCAATTGCAGAACATCATGTTCCAACCATTGCACAAGTGTGGAAAAAGACTTCCGTGTCTCTTCGAGAGCGCTGAGTTGTGTGAGTGTATCTGCCAATTCTGTAGAAATTTTCATTTTTTTAGTTTCATCACGCGCATTTTCAGCACGTGTATAGAGCTTTAATGTTGCTGTAACACGCGAGGCTTCTTGGTTATTAAGAAACCGAGCACAGTCTTTTAAATCCTTAAGAATATGAAAGTGGTCATGTCTTCGTTTTGTTGCAGGAAGTGCTACCTCGTGTCCTTTAACAAGACCTTTTGCCCCATCCAGGATCATTGTATCAGGCGCAAAACCACACGTCTGTAAATCGAACAAATGCACGCCCCATGTTTCATAGTCACGACATTCTTCCTTAACAAGCAATGGACAAAATCGTGATTCAATATCGACAACAGCCAAAAATGGCTTATTACGATGAAACTTCTCATCCGCCGCACCTGTTTTAATAGAGCTGAGGTCATAGGATTGATTTACGAACGATGCTTTATCGGATGCTTCATCAATAATTGAAAAGACTGAGCCAAGTGATAATGTGTAATCAAACATCGTTTTTAAAAAGAACATAATGTCACGGTAGCTGGATTTACAGATAAGAAATAACGAAGTGACTGTTTGCTTAATGTAAGCCTTCGTTATGGGAATATAGAAAAGAACAGTGTCGTCGTCTTCATCCTCAAATGCTTTGTTGACAGCCGTCAGCGCCTTATTTTGCTGTTTGTAAACCGTTATTCGGCTGCATCCATACGTTTTAGAAATATCAGAGACGGTTTTCTGATTTTTAAACGCTTGCACTGCAATATCGCGTCTTGTTGCAACCGGAATACGTTTACCATACGTGTTGTTTTTATAAGCTGCTATCATCATAATCCAAAATCTTAGTTGATTAAAAAACTATGTGCCTTTAATCGCAGCTGTGCTAGGTGAAATGATAAAAAACAGCTACCCTAAATGCCACATCTGTTCACTCGTTTTGAACCATGCCACAATTTCCATGAAATGCTACATATTCGTGCAGATAAAAACATTACGTACTGGGCCCTACGGGACCGAATGCGCGACCAGCCGCCACTTCAGCCGAGTTCATTTTGTGACGGAACTTTTAGTGTTTTATCCAAAGCCACTATCTCAACAGAAAAAACACAAATAAAACCTGTTTGAATCTAGCTAGGGAGATCTTAACCTTCTTTTTCAAATTCTTCTCTATGTTTCTTAATCCATTCTTCATGTATGTCAATGGCTGTACTTGTGCACCTTGTGCCCACATACATATCGTTATTCCTTAAGATCTCATCAGATAACGCAAAAAGATAAAATAAACCAAGAGAGAATTTTGTAATATAACCGTACGGCCTTCTGTTGTGCGAAGTTGCATGCAAAAAGGACAAAAATAATCCAATACAAATTGGGTTATCCCATTTTTTTATAAATTGTTTTTTTTCTAATTTTAGTCTGTCGATAGGGGATATATCACTATGGTAAGCTGATCTGTTGATGCCGACCAATCCAAACAGAGGACTAATTGTTGCTCCTCCGCTCATTCCGACACGCCGTCCGATTTCAAATGGCATTGGCTCTCGTTGCTGTGTTAAATCAACTAAGTTAAACTCATCAAAACGACATTGAGTCTTGAAAGGAATTGATATAAGCGCATTGCCAGAGTCTGTTTGGAAGTAATGAAGTAAGGAGAGGCTGGCTCTTCGTTTTCCATCAGGTCTGCTTTTTAAATAATCAGAATCAGTACCAGCTCTTCCATAACCGACATAAATTAATGCCCGTAGGCGAGGGTCATAAAATTGACTTTTATTTGAGTTTACAATCTTTTTAAACTCTGATAAAAATGTGTAACAGGGCGCTAAACCAGGTAGGTGCGGAACTGTTTTATTAAGGCGTAGAATGGCAATGTCTGCGCCATTATTTCCTGCTAAGTATTCAGGATGCACTACGTATTTTGTCACAATGCATGAATAGCTTGGTTCGTCGTTGGATTCAAATGTAACCTGATAATATCTAGGAATTAAAAGGTTTAAATAATGATCCAATTTTTGCATTTTAGCTGAACGAGATGTTGGTTTTTCAACACAATGCGCGGCGGATAAACATGTACGTGTGCAAGAACCTTCCCTTTTATCAAGAAGAACCGCTGATCCAATATTTAGTGTGATCTTTTGACCAAATGGTAGTTCGTATACTTCTGATAGTCTGCCAACATTGCTAAACGCATGATCTGCTTTTCCTAATGCAACCATTGCAGCGTCTGTTAATGTGCTCTGTAGTGTTTTAAAGCCAGGTATTATGTTTATTTCTTCATCATTTGAAAATACATAATTTAGATTTATTGTGTAAAATAAAATAAGTTTTATAAATAAAAAGATAAACGATTTTGGGAAGAACATTAGACCTGGCAAATTTCAAGCTGTACTCCTATTAATGGTAGTCAGTTTTTAATAAGTGATGCAACTTTTTTAATCCCGGATGGGTTAAACTCCCCGCCGCTTACAGCGAACTGTCTTCATGAATAACTCCATCCGTAGAATGATGCCCACTTGATACCCCGCTGCTTGCGGCGGGGTAATTCATTTCTAAAATTTAGGGATACAAGGCTATCCATAGAACTGCTTCCAATAAAAAAGAAGGGGACTGCCCTCCTTCTTTTTAAGATTCAGATGCAAGTTGAAAAATTTATCTTCGAGCATGTTTTAGTATGAAGCTTACGCCTCCAAGCGTGCTTCCCATAAGGGAGACAAGTCCTATTTTGTCTATTGCCCAATATCCCTCGCCCTCATCTAACGTTGTCCCCTTATTACTACTCTCTTCAATCCTTTTTAAATGTTCTATAATAAAAACGGAGTTACTTTGATGCCCATTTTCTTTTGTATTATTTTTAATGTTACCAAATTGAAAATTTGTATAAGATCTTGATTTTAAGACAATATTTCCAAATTCATCACATTTTTCAATTTCTTTTGTTGATTTGTATCCACCATTAATCATAGCGTTAAAAAGCGAATCCATTATTAAATGACCTAACCCTACTACTGAGAGTTTGTTAAAATCAAGGGGCGGTATTTTCCTGTTATTGTCCGAGGTTCGATTTGCCTCAGCAACTGTATTTCTTTGGTGGAATTTAATATTTCCTCGATCATCGTCTGCTCCAGTGCTGGCATTCACCAAATTAATAACTGCACAGAAACAACTAACACTTAAAGCACTGCTTAATTTAAAATTACTATTTTTCATAATATTACAATCTTTCCTTAAAACCAATAAAGCACCATTCATTTAGATATTTCTTGAATTTTCTTACATACAGGTCTCCTTTGTTGCACATAAAAAAAGCAGCTTTAAAAAAGCTGCCTCTCTATTTTTATTCATTAATCCAACGTGTCATGTACATACGCAAAAAAGGTGACTCGAAAGCCACCCTTTTTTACATTTTTAATTTAAGCACAATACGTCGTATTATATCTAATTTTTAGTGTTTTTTACGAAAATTGTCAATAAATAAAATAGCCCATACGTTTCCTGTTTTAATGTTGATACTGTTGGTTAATCTTTAATGTTTTGTTTTACAAAATTGCCTTTGGAATTAGCTTCATCTTTTAGCTAATAATTTTGCTCCATCTGATCGTATTTGTCCATTTGGATCCACGTGCCTATAAAGTGTTTGTCGCGTTACGCCAAGCTCGATGCATAATTCACTAATTTTTGTTTCGGGTTTACCCATAGCAGACATTGCTAGCCTTACTTTTGCAGGCGTCATTTTGAATGGAGCGCCACCAACACGTCCACGTTGTCATTTTTCAAAGTTGAGTTCAATTGCGGTTCAAAGACAAGTTCAATTTTCAATATCTAGATTCCCAAATACCGACTTGATCAGATATTATCATTTTAATCTCGTCTTAGCAGAAGCAAGATCGGAATTAGCCCTTGAAAGAATATAATGATTAATACCATTTTACGGAATAAATTAACTTAATATCCATACCCACATACGCTTTT
>JAZKBF010000075.1:0-129889 GCA_040388745.1 Bacteroidota bacterium
CATTCCTTTCGCTTTATCCTTCTTCATTTTATCCTGAAGATTTTTTTCATCATTTTGCAATGCATCTAACAATCTTTTTGCATCTTCCTTAGAAATCTGATCTTCTTTAGGCTTCTCCTTTTCTTTATTTTCTTTGTCTTTATCGTCTTTTGGTTTATCGTCTTTTTTGTCTTTATCCTTTTTATCCTTGTCTTTATTATCCTTATTATCTTTTTTGTCCTTGTTATCTTTGTCTTTATTATCCTTTTTATCCTTATCGTCTTTCTTCTGTTGTTGCTGCTGTTGCTTAAGCATTTGCTGCGCATAAGCCAAATTGTACCGCGTGTCCTCGTCATCAGGATTGTTTTTCAATGCGTTTTTATAAGCATCTAATCCTTCCTGGTATTTTTTTGATTTCATTAAGGAATTACCCAAATTATGATAAGCCTTTGAAAGTGTATCTTTTGAAGAAGCGCGATGTGTAAGAGATTGAAACTGTTCAGCGGCCTCCTCATATTTCCCTTGTTTGTAATAGGCATCACCAAGATTAAATGCACTTTTGTAAGAATCTTTATTTTTGTTCAGTCCCCTTGAATAATTTTTTTCTGCTTCCGTATAATTTTTATTTCCATATTGTTTATTACCTTCCCTAATGAATTTTTTTTCCTGTTGTGAAAAACCCATTTGCGAGCAAATAAAAAACAGAAACGCAACAAAGAGCAGTCCAACATTTTTTGGATGGAAGGCCCTAAAAAGGAACTTAGCTGAGTTAATGGACTGTTTTACTTTTAAAGACATTTCTTATTGTTTATCATTAAATAAATTCAATCGCTGATAGATCTTACTCTTACGCTCTGTTAAAAACAATTCTATTAATAACAGTACCAATGCAGCTGCAACAAACCATTGAAAGCGATCTTCATAATCACTATACATTTTACTTTCAAATTGTTTTTTTTCTAATTTACTGACCTCATCCAGCACGCTATTTAAACCGGCATCTGAGTTTGAAGCCCTAACATAAATTCCATTTCCGGCTGCTGCAATTTCTTGCAAGGCCTGCTCATTTAATTTTGTTACAACAGTATTGCCGTCCTTATCTTTTCTAAAACTCTCACGCACATTGTTCTTATAAACCGGTATTGGAGCACCCTCAGCCGATCCCATACCTATCGTGTGAATTGTAATTCCCTTTTCAGCTGCAAGCTCAGCAGCTTTTATGGCATCATCTTCGTGATTTTCGCCATCAGTGATGATCACAATTGCCTTGTTTTTCCCTTCATCTTTCCCGAAAGATTCTAATGCCAGATCAATAGCTGTTCCAATGGCTGTTCCTTGTGTCGGGATCATATCGGTATTTATACTTTCCAAAAACAATTTGGCCGCTGAATAATCAGTAGTAATAGGCAACTGCACATACGCTTCACCTCCAAATACAATGATACCTATCCTATCGCCTTCTAACTTATTGATCAACCTCGAGATCGCTTGTTTCGCTTTCTCTAATCGGTTCGGTTGAAGATCTTCCGCTTTCATACTGTTTGAAACATCCAAACAGATCATTAGATCAGCACCTTTACGTTTAACTTCTTCTAATTTAGTACCTACTTGCGGATTTACTATTCCTATGATCACCATTGCAAAGGCCAGTGTAAATAAAATAAATTTCCAAATACGCTTTGACACAGAAACATCGGGGATCAATTGTTTAACAATTGAAACATCGCCATAGGCAGCAAGGGCTTTTTTTCTCCATCGGTTAACCAACCAATAAATAATAATAAACACTGGAACCAGGCTTAGTGCGTATAAAAAATATTTATTTTCTAATTGAAACATCTTACTCCTACGAATTACGAATTTTAACGAATTACGAATCTGCGTCTGTTAAAAATTATTACACTGATTCCTAAATTGATTGCAACGATGCTGTTATATTGTTAAATTGTCTACTGTATAATTGCTAAATTGTTAAATTGCCCACTGATAAATTGCATAATTGATCTTACGATACACTTTTAAATAACGTATTTCTTAGTAAAAACTCAATCAACAACAACAGCGCTGCACTAATTGCAAACGGTAAAAAATGTTCTGCCTTATTTGTGAAATTCTTTTCTTCGAAAATAGTTTTTTCCAATCGGTCAATCTCCTTATAAACATCCTTTAACTTATCATTATCAGTTGCACGAAAATATTTTCCGCCTGTCATATCCGCAATTTCACCAAGTGTTTTTTCATCTATATTAACATCCACATAACCGTACTGGTAACTCCCATCGGGATACATTGCCACAGGAGCCAGGGCTTTCCCTATTGTACCTACACCAATTGTATACACACGCACATTAAAAGCTTTCGCAATTTCTGCTGCAGTTAATGGGGCTACCGAACCTTGATTATTTACCCCATCGGTTAACAAAATCACTACTTTGCTTTTTGCATTACTATCTTTTACCCTGGAAACACCCGTAGCTAAACCATTACCGATAGCTGTACCATCTTTAACCATACCTGTTTGTATGCCTGAAAATAAATTTTTAATAACTGCGTGATCCGTGGTTAAAGGACATTGCGTAAAACTTTCACCACTAAAAATTACCAGGCCAATGCGATCATTAGGCCTGCTATCAATAAAATCCACAGCAACTTCCTTTGCGGCTTCTAATCGATTTGGCTTAAAATCTTTCGCTAACATACTACCGGAAATATCTAATGCCATAACAATGTCGATCCCTTCTGTTTTAACATCTTTCCAGCTTGAGCGTGATTGCGGACGAGCCAAAACAACTATCAACAATGCTATTGAGAAAATACGCAATACAATTAAACCATGTCGCAAATAGATTTTTAATGATTTCCCTATTCCTTCAAATCCCTTTACAGAAGAGACCTTTAATTCAGCATTAAATGATCTATTTCTCAAAATATACCAAGTTGCAATTACAGGGATACCCAGTAATAACCAAAGTAATTCTTTGTTTGCAAAAGTTATATCGTTAAAAAAGTCGAACATTATTTTGTATTACTATTTATGTTATTTGTCAAAACCGCGTTTTTCTTAGCATTGGGAATTTCGTCTTCTTTCTTCGTTCCGTTTACGAAATCATAAGCATTACTCAAGCTCATTTCATTTTCATTTGGCAATGGCTGCTCTTTAGCAAACTTCACCAAATCCGCTAAAATCAATAGTTTTTTTAATTTCATTTTACTTTCTTCATCAATTGCCACATTGCGGAAACCATATAAGATCTCATCAGTGGTTTGTTCTAATGCTTGTATTTTAAAGCGATTTTCGATGTATTCACGAACTATTTCAGTAAGCATAATATGATACAGCTTCAATTTACCTTCTTGCCAAAGATTTTCTTTTTTGAGTTTATCCAGCTTTTCAAATGCTACAATATGGGCCGGAATTTTAGGGGCTTCAACAAATACCATTGGTGGTTTTACTTTTTTGAAATATCTGAGTATATAAAAAACAAGAATGATCACAAGTATTGCTATCAATGTCCCATACACTACATACATATTGTCTTTTATCCAATCAAGGAATGAGTAGCTCTCATCATAGGGGGGCTTGATATCTTTAATGGCCAAGGTGGTGTCAACAGGTATCGTACCAACCGATAACAATAAAGGCTCAGTAAAAAAACCATTGGTATCATCATTGATCAAAAATTTAAAAGGAGGTATTGCCCAGTAACCCGAATCAAAAGAAGTAATGTAAAGTGTTTTTGTTTGGATGAATTGAAAAGGATTATTTTTATCGGGAATAACTGTATCAATTTTTGACTGTCCCACAACCTCCACTTCTTTTCGAATAGTATCAGCAATTTCAGGCCATTGGATTTTTATTTGCTTCCCATTATCAACCCTGTACTGAATACTCAATAGCAATTTAACCTGCTGCCCGACACGCATTTCGCTGGTATCGAGTTTTGCTATAGCCTTTATTTCCTGTGCTTTCGCAGCATAGGAGAATAGAAACAGCAATACAATGCTAATTGCAGAAATAAAAGTTAATGTATTTTTTTTTCCTATTCTCATTTTTGTTTCACGCAAAGGCGCAGAAGCGCAAAGTTTTATATTGATCAACAACTTCTTTTATTCACAACGTATCACACTGATTTGTATATTCGTAATGATTCGTTATTTGTACGCTATCTTCTTTTAAATAAATTCATCAATGGTTTTATATATGATTCTGCCGTATTGATGTCAGCCGAATCAACTCCACTTTTTTTAAATATTTCTTTTAACGCTGCCTCTTGTTTTTTTGCTTCCGCGTAAAAGTGATTACGAACATTTTTATCAGAAGTATCGATCCACTTTAATGTTCCGGTTTCAGCATCCATAAATTTAACCAATCCAATATTTGGTAATTCCATCTCACGTTTATCGTAAATACGAAGGGCTACCAGATCGTGTTTCTTATTCGCTATTTTTAAAGCATCAATAAAATGTGCATCTGTAATAAAATCGGATATCACAAAAGCAATACTTCGTTTTTTAATTACATTGGTTAAATATTTTAACGCTTGTTTAATATCCGTTTTTTTATGTTCGGGTTTAAATTCAATCAGATCACGAATGATCCTTAAAATATGAGTTTTACCTTTTTTAGGTGGAATAAATTTTTCGATCTTATCAGTGAAAAAGATCACTCCTATTTTATCATTATTTTGAATTGCCGAAAAAGCAAGTACCGCGCACAACTCAGTGATCAATTCCTGCTTTAATTGTTTCTGTGTTCCAAATTCACCCGATGCACTAACGTCAACTAACAGCATAACTGTCATTTCACGTTCTTCTTCAAATATTTTAACATAGGTATTATTGAAACGAGCGGTCACATTCCAGTCGATCGCACGGATATCATCACCGGCCTGGTATTCACGAACTTCACTAAAAGTCATACCTCTGCCCTTAAAAGCCGTGTGGTATTCTCCAGAAAACAACTGATTGGAGAGCCCACGAGTTTTAATTTCAACCTTTCTTACTTTTTTTAAAAGTTCTGCCGTTTCCATTTTTTATAAGAGACGAGTGGCGTTCAGGTACAAGGGGCGTGCTTCGCGCATTGCCATCCAGCCTATCGTTATTTCTTTTTATCTTTTGATGTTTGTATTGATCTTTTCAAGTATGTTAGGCCTTCGTCCCTCGCCCCAGATCGCCCCTCGTCCCCTTTATTAAGGTACCTCAACTGTATTTAAAATTTCATTGATGATCATTTCAGTAGTAATATTTTCCGCTTCCGCTTCGTATGTCAGACCTATACGATGACGCAATACATCCGTACAAACAGCACGAACATCTTCAGGAATAACATATCCTCTGCGTTTAATAAATGCGTAAGCCTTAGAAGCCATCGCCAAATTGATACTTGCACGAGGTGAACCACCAAAATTGATCAGGCCGGCAAATTTGTTGAGTTTATATTCTGCCGGATAACGTGTAGCAAAAACAATGTCGATAATATATTTTTCGATCTTCTCATCCATATATACATCCTTCACTACTTTTCGGGCATTCAATATATCCTCCTGCTTCAAAATTGGGTTTGCAGTTGGATATTCGCTTGCTAAATTTTGACGGATGATCTTACGCTCTTCTTCTTTATTAGGATAGCCCACAACTATTTTCAACATAAAACGGTCAACCTGAGCTTCCGGTAATGGATATGTTCCCTCTTGTTCGATAGGATTTTGAGTTGCAAGTACCAAAAACGGGTTTGGTAATTTAAAAGTCTGGTCGCCAATGGTAACTTGTTTTTCCTGCATAGCTTCAAGCAAAGCACTTTGCACCTTTGCCGGAGCACGATTTATCTCATCCGCCAAAATAAAATTCGCGAAAATAGGACCTTGTTTCACGGTAAATTCTTCTCTTTTTTGATTATAGATCATAGTACCGATAACATCGGCAGGCAATAGATCGGGAGTGAACTGGATACGGCTGAATTTAGCATGAATAGTAGATGCCAAGGATTTAATTGCTAATGTTTTTGCCAACCCCGGAACACCTTCCAAAAGAATATGTCCATTGGATAACAATCCTATTAATAGACGTTCCACCATGTATTTTTGACCCACAATTACTTTGTCCATTTCCATGGTTAACAGGTCCACAAAGGCACTCTCTTGTTGAATACGCTCGTTTAATTCTCTAATGTCAGTCATTGTTATAGTTAGTTTTATTAGAACTGATTAAATATTCTTCGGAAGCAAAAGTAAAAAAAGTCTCATTTTAATACTCTTTTTTGCTGTTAAAAATTGTTAAACTCAACTATGGTTTTCTTTACCTATAAAGAGGGACATAGCGAATGGACGGGCGAAAAAATGAATATTAAAATTTATACGTTTAAATTAAGATATTCCATTGCAGCTCCTATACAATTTCCCTCAATAATACATTTTAGCTTTCATTGTGTCAAAAATTTGAAATCATTAATATTTTCACAACCTTTGACAGCCGTAAAAAAAATAAAATGATGCTTAAAAAATACTTTTTTGTAATTGGGTTAACACTTGCAATTAGTTCTTGTAAAATTTTCAAAAAATCGGAAAGTGCTAATGGCAACTATCCGGTTGTTAATTTAGACACTGTTGAAACAAGTGGCAAAACACCCGAAGTTCCGCAGTATCAAGCTTCCGCTACCCGAATAAATGATATTATCCATACAAAATTAGATGTTAGTTTTGACTGGAAAAAACAATATTTATATGGCAAAGCCACCATTAAGATAAAACCCTACTTCTACCCTACATCAATATTAAAGCTGGATGCACGTGGAATGGAAATTAAAGAAGTTACCCTGCTTCAAAAAAACTATACCAAAACAGGGATGGATAGTAAAAAAGATCCATCCGGAAATTATGAAGCAACTGTTTCTGAAACAATATCTAAAAAGCCTCTGGAATATACCTATGAGAAAGATATCATTACTATTAAATTAGATAAAGAATATAAAAACACTGAAGAATATACTGTTTTCATTGATTATATTTCAAAACCCAACGAACTGAAAAAAGGTGGTGGAAGTACTGCTATCACCGATGATAAAGGCTTGTATTTTATTAATCCTGAAGGAAAAGAAAAAAACAAACCACAACAGATCTGGACACAGGGCGAAACTCAATCCAGTTCCGCATGGTTTCCCACCATTGATAATCCGAATGAACGGATGACACAGGAAATTTTTATTACCGTGGATAAAAAATTTGTTACACTATCCAACGGTGAATTAGTTTTTTCATCCAATAACGAGGATAGCACACGTACCGATTGCTGGCAGATGGATCTGCCTCATGCACCATATTTGGCAATGATGGCAGTGGGAGAATTTGAAATTGTAAAAGATAAATGGCAGGATAAAGAAGTAAACTACTATATAGAAAAAGAATATGCACCCTATACGAAGGACATTTTTGGGAACACACCCGAGATGCTTGAATTTTTCTCAACTAAATTAGGTGTACCATACGCATGGAATAAATACTCTCAAATAATAGTACGTGATTATGTTTCCGGGGCAATGGAAAACACAACAGCTACCTTACATGGTGAATTTTTACAACGTACAGACAGGGAATTATTAGATAAAAATTATGAGGATGTGATCTCACACGAATTGTTTCATCAATGGTTTGGAGATCTTGTCACCTGCGAGTCCTGGAGCAATTTGCCTTTGAACGAATCCTTTGCAACATACGGTGAGTATTTGTGGGAAGAATATAAATATGGATTGGATGATGCAGATCTACATAGCTCCGAATCTGCCAGAGGATATTTTGCTGAATCAGAAAGGAAGAAACTTAATTTAATTCGTTTTCAGTATGAGGATAAAGAAGACATGTTTGACGCACACAGCTATAACAAAGGCGGACAGGTACTGCACATGCTACGTAAATATGTTGGTGATGCTGCATTTTTTGCATCCTTAAAATTGTATTTAGAAACAAATAAATTTACTTCAGTCGAAATTCATAATCTGCGTTTAGCATTTGAACTGGTGACTGGTGAAGATCTGAACTGGTTTTTTAATCAATGGTTTTTATCATCGGGGCATCCTGATCTGATCATTACTGCAAATTATGACCTTACAAATAAAAAACAAAAAGTGGAAATTAAACAAATGCAGGACCTGAGTAAAACACCTTTGTTTAAATTACCTATGGCTATTGATATTTATGCCAACGGCCAAAAGATCCGCCACAAAATTACTGTTACTAAAGCCAATGAAACATTTGAATTTGATGCAACTACAAAGCCTGACCTGGTAAATGTGGATGCCGAAAAAATGTTGTTGTGTACTAAATTCGAGCAAAAAACAATTAAAGAATTGGCTTTTCAATACCAACATGCTCCTCTTTATTTGGATCGCAGTGAAGCATTGACAGAACTTGCAAAAAATGCCAAAGATTCCTTAGCCACAGAAATAATAGTATCGGCAATACAAGATAAATTTTGGAGTATTCGTGAAGATGCTATTTATAATTTAAAAAACATCTTACCGGGTCGCGAGAAACAAATAAAAGAACTTTTAGTGACTTTGGTAAAAACAGATAAAAAATCCAGTGTACGTGCTGCCTCAATTGCTTATTTGTCGGCCTTCTATAAAGATGAGGATCTGCAAGCCTTGTATAAAACGGCCTTAAATGATAGAGCCTATAGTGTATTAGGAGCTTCCTTAGCTGCAATCGCAAAAGCTGATGCTCAGGAAGGAATAAAATTAGCGAAACAGTTTGAGAACGAAAAAAGCAATGATGTACTATTTGCTATTGCGGAATTATATGCAAATTATGGTACAGATGAGAACAATGATTTTTTTGTAAGATCGGCTGATAAATTTACAGGGTTTTCAAAAATCGGTTTTGTTAGTTTATATGGATTGTATTTGAAAAGGATCACTAATAATGAAATCATCAATTCCGGAGTTCAAGTATTAAAGGGCATTGCAGAAGATGAAAATGCAATCAGATGGGTTGCATTTTATGCAAAAAAATCCATTAAAGATCTGGAAATCATGTATGAAGAAAGAGCAAATGAAAACTCAGTAAAATTAAAAACATTAAAAGAAAAAAATCCTCTTGCTCCGGAAATAAAGGATCTTGAAAAACTGATTGAAAATGAAAAAGCTCAAAAGCAAAAAATAACGGAAATTTATAATGGGCTAAAGTAAGGCAATTATAATAAATCGTATGCTAAACGTTTATCTAATAGTGTCATGCTGAACTTGTTTCAGCATCCTATCCATGAGATTCCGAAACAAGTTCGGAATGACTTTTATCCATAGCATTGGGGTGCTAAAAAGTTTTCTTAGCTGAAAATATTAAGGATTCTCAATCTTCCAGCATCATCAGGGCCTCATTCAATTCTCCTACTGTTTTTCTATCGTTTTTTTGTTGGGCTATAACCAAGCCTTTATTATAAGTAACAATGGCCTTTTGAAGAAGTTCCTTTTGCTCGTAATATTTTCCTAATTGATAATACGCTCCTAAATAATTTTCGTCACGAACAAGAAGCTGCTCGATCAGTTCAATTGCTTTATCAATATCATTTATTTTCGCGTATTCTAAGGCCAATGCATAATTCAAGAAAGAATCATCCGGTTCAGACTTTAACATTTCTTGAATGTGTTGTAGGCGTTGCAAATGCTTTTATGGATTAATGATGAAAATTATTCATTAAACTTTATATAAGATAATTCGTTAACGCAATCAAACGCAATTCTCGACAAGCTCGAAATGACTGCGCGCATGGTCATTTCGAGCTTGTCGAGAAAATTGTGTGTAAGCCTTTTTAACGCTAATTTCGTTGTTAACCTTTGGATGTATTTTAACTTATATAAAGTCTATTTATATTACTGCTTTAAACTGTTTCAGAAAACGCACATCATTTTCAAAAAACAAACGAAGATCTTTTACCTGGTATTTCAACATCGTAATACGTTCAACACCCATACCAAAGGCAAATCCGCTGTATGTTTTACTGTCGATCTTACAATTATCAAGTACGGCAGGATCAACCATACCGCAACCTAATATTTCTACCCAGCCGGCTCCTTTGCAAATATTGCAACCTTTGCCTTTGCAGAAAGGACAAGATATATCCATTTCAGCGCTTATCTCTGTGAAGGGAAAAAAGGAAGGACGCAAACGAATCTTCGTTTCTTCGCCAAACATTTCTTTCGAAAAATATAATAAGGTTTGTTTAAGATCAGCAAATGAAACATTTTTATCAATATATAAACCTTCTACCTGGTGAAATTGACAATGCGCACGTGCCGAAATAGCCTCGTTACGGTAAACCCGTCCCGGTGAGATAGTACGGATCGGGGGAGTACTATTTTCCATCACATGCACCTGCACAGACGAAGTTTGTGTACGTAAAACGATATCAGGATCTTCGCTGATATAAAATGTATCCTGCATATCCCGCGCAGGGTGATCGGCAGGTGTATTAAGTGCTGTAAAATTATGCCAGTCGTCTTCTATCTCCGGTCCGTCCGAAATGGTAAAACCAATGCGGGAAAATATCTCTACAATTTGATTACGAACAATTGATAAAGGGTGACGTGAGCCAACAGCAATACTTTCGGCAGGAAGAGTCAGATCAATAGTTGGATTTTTTTCATCATCTCTATTTTCAAATTTCTCTTTTAATTCATTTACTTTTTCCTGCGCTTTATTTTGAAGTTCATTCAACTTTTGTCCAACCTCTTTGCGAAGCTCCGGAGCAACATTTTTAAACTCTTCGAACAGTTCCCTTACTTTTCCTTTTTTACTTAATATTTTAATGCGAAATTCTTCAACATGCTCCTTGCTTTCAGCAGCAAACGTTTCAATTTCGCTTAATAATTCTTCAATTTTATTTTTCATTATCTAATAATAATTTATGCAAAGGTAATAATCTGTTTAAATATTCGAATGGTTTAACGTTTCCATTGCTAATAACCTGAGTTTTGATCGTTATGGTAATGCCGCGTTAGGGATTGCAACGTAAATCCTTTTTGTTCTTTACAAAAAGATTGAAGTGAAAAGCCCGCCAATTCTTTTTCAAGAATTGGAACGCCCAAATAAAAACTGATCAAATTCGAAAGTACTTTACTGAATAATAGATATTTTCATTCTTATGTCGGTAAATGGCCGAGCATTTTTATCCACCTTTTGTTTCGCAATTGAATCAATTACTTCAATTCCCTCATACACTTCACCAAATATAGTATAACTCTGATCCAAATGCGGTGTTCCACCAATAGTGGTATAGGTTTTAATTTGTTCATCCGTAAATTTGTAAGGTTTTGTTGCAGGTAATTCTGCTTCCACTTGCTTCGTAATGATATCATTCAGGACTTTCATGCTATCCTCCTGGTCTGTTTTTACAAAAGCCTGGTATCTTTTCAGCAAACCCTTATTTTCATCACGATTAACAACTGTATTGAACAATTTCCGCATAGTAATTCGTTTAGCCTGTACATTTAATAAAGAATCGTTATAAACTTTGCCCTGAACAATATAAAACTGTGAAGCCGATGATGCCTGGGAAGGGTTCTCCAGGTCACTATCACGTGCAGCTGCAAGCACCCCTTTTTTATGAAATAACTTGGAATTAAATTCAGCTGGAATCGTATATCCGGGACCTCCGTTACCGAGTTCTATCAATGGAGGAGCATTTTTTGAATCAGGATCTCCTCCCTGGATCATAAAACCCTGAATAACACGATGAAACATCAAACTATCAAAATAATGGGCTTTTATTAGTTTTACAAAGTTATCCCGGTGAATGGGTGTTTCATTGTATAATTTCAGCTTAATTGTTCCAAAATCGGTAACGATCATCAGCTTTATTTCCTCTGAATTAGCCCGAAAAGGGAATTTAAACGATGCCAACATCAAAAAGGTAACAATTATAAAAAAAAGGGCATTAAAAAGTTTTTTGTAATTCATAAAATAATTTATTAGATTTGCTAATCGTAAAGATAATGAAGCGTTCTTTATCAGTTAACAAAATTGAGTAACGAAAAAAAATATTTATAAAAATCATAACACTATGAAAACCTTTATTTTGAAATTTTCTGCTTTTGTATGTGTCGGTTTATTGCTGGTAGCAGCACTTTGCACTACTTCTTGTAAAAAAGATAAAACATGTAGAGGTAAAGTAACTGTAGTTGATACTGCAGGAGCTCCTGTTGCAGGTGCAGCTGTGAAATTATCCTCTCCTCCTTCTGTTCCTGCTAATCCTGCACATCCTGCCGGTGGTGATCTTGTTATTAACGGTGTAACTGATGGTTCGGGTGTTGTGAATTTTGAAATACAACTACCTACTATACTTGATATTGTGGCAACGCAAGTAACAGCTTTCCCTGGTATGACGGGAAAAGGTATTTTACGTTTGGATGAGCCGGGAAAAACTGCTGAAGTAACCGTTAAAATTAAGCCCTAATTAACTAATTCTTTATTTTTAAAGTAATCAACAATAGCTTGTTTCATAAGCTGTAACTGTTGTCCTGGTTTTAATGGAGGCAATTTTTCGTTTGTTTTCCAATGTGGCCAGCCATCTTTATCCAATCCTTCATATTCATAATATCCATAAGGTGTAAGTAGCGTGCATATTGCAATGTGCATTACATCCAATTTTCCATTTTTGGAAAATTTCATTGGTCCCTTACCCAATTCCTGAACACCAATTAAAAATAATACAGCTTGAATGTCCATATCATCTCCAAATTGAATGGAAAGGGTTTTGACTACCTCTTTAAAATTTTTCTCTAGATCTATATCCATTTTTGGTTGATAGTTATTGGTTGTTAGTTGTTTGGTCATGCTGAACTTGCCTGCCCCGATGGCTATCGGTGGTTTCAGCATCAATTAGGGATTCTGAAACCTGTTCGGAATGACCGTTAAAAAACAAGCATAAATAAACTTCGTTAATTATAAAACCGCTTCTTCTTTACTGAAATCATAATTGCTATAATCCGTAATTACATTGTAAAGTGTGTCGCGCTCAATTGGTGTGCGCTTTACCTGCTTGATCATTTCAACCAATTGCTGGGTACTTAATACCGGAGATTGCTCTTCGGAACCAGCCATGGTATATATTTTTGTTGAATCGTCAATCGTTCCATCAATATCATCCACTCCAAAGGCCAAGGACATTTGAGTGGTAGTACGACCGATCATTGGCCAATATGCTTTTAAATGCGCAAAATTGTCCATGTAAATGCGTGATATAGCATAGTTACGAAGATCCTCCACCACACTTACTTCTTTTAAATGACTCATTTGATTTCCTTTATTACGAAATTTCAATGGGATAAAGGTGTTAAAACCTTTTGTTTTGTCTTGCAATGTACGTAAGCGATTCATGTGATCCACCCTATGTTCAAATTTTTCGATGTGTCCATACAGCATGGTTGCATTAGATGGCATTCCAAGTCTGTGTGCCATTTCGTGCATTTCAAGCCATTGAGTAGCAGTACATTTATCTTCACAAATTTGTTTACGGATCTCTTCGTCAAATATTTCGGCACCACCGCCCGGTAACGAATCCTGACCATGTTCTTTTAAGATCCTTAGTCCTTCTTCATAACTTACTTTCGCTTTCCTGCACATATACTCCAATTCCACAGCAGTAAACGCTTTCACATGTATATCAGGACGAATCACTTTTATCTTTCTAATCAATTCAGCAAAATAATGCAGGCCCATTTTAGGATGCACCCCACCAACTATATGAACTTCTGTAACTGGCTTTCCATCATATTTACGGACAAGATCAAGTATCTGCTCTTCCGATAATTCCCAAGCGCCATCTTTTTGCTTTAGTAAACGGGAGTAGGAACAAAATTTGCAATCGAATACACAAATATTGGTTGGCTCAATATGAAAATTGCGGTTAAAATAAACAGAATTGCCATGCTTCTTTTCGCGAATATAATTTGCCAACGTACCCAGGTAGCCAAGCTCCCCTTTCTCATACAGCAAAAGACCTTCATCAAATGTAATGCGTTCATTACTATATACTTTTTCAGCGATATTTTTTAAATCTCTGGATATGTTTGAATCTAATAAAACAGATTCATTTTTTTGAATGTTCATTATGCATAAGTTTGATGATACGAAGTTACGCTTTGTTACATTATAACTGAAGTTTCGGGACAAATTTTAACTAGTTAAATATTAATAGGTATCCCTCAAAGAAAAATTATAAATTTTAATTCATTTGGGCGTTCCCTTTCTTAAAAAAGAAAGGGCGGGCTTTCCGTTGCAATCTTTTCTAAAAAGAAAAGCCTGCCCGACTGAAGGACATCAGTCGTTCGGGCGGGGATTTACGCGGAATTTATCCTGAGCCTGTCGAAGGAACCTCTAACGCAACATCATCAATCAATTGATAAATCTTTATCTTTACAAAACGCATGAACTCAAAACACATTCTCTTAGTTGAAGATGAAGACCATCTTTTAAAAACCATCCAGTTGAACCTGGAATTAGAAGGTTATGCTGTAACTCCAGCTATTACAGGAACAGAAGCCTTAAAAGAATTTCAAAAACAAAATTTCGACCTGGTTATTTTAGATGTAATGCTCCCTGAAATAAATGGTTTTGCAGTATGTGAAGAAATACGTAAAGAAAACACACAAATTCCAGTTTTATTTTTAACAGCAAAAAGCTCTGGAAGCGACCGTGTTCAGGGATTAAAATTAGGTGCAGATGATTATTTGACCAAACCTTTTAACCTTGAAGAACTATTGCTTAGGGTTCAAATTTTATTAAGACGAAATAAAAACCCGGAGGCTGAAAAAGCCATTGAAATATACAGGTTTGGCGCTAATGAAATGAATTTTATCACCTACGAAATTAAAGGAGTTGATGGACAGAAAACGGAGATCACCAAACGGGAGATCGCTTTATTGAAATTACTTATCAAACGCAGTGGTGAGGTAGTTTCCCGTGAAGAAATTTTAGATGAGGTTTGGGGAGCCGATGCCTATCCATCTTCCCGCACCATTGATAATTATATACTTGCTTTTCGAAAATATTTTGAAAAAAACCAAAAAGAGCCGCAGCACTTTCATTCTATACGTGGTGTTGGGTATAAGTTTACGAGGTAATTAATGTTTTCAATTCGTTTTATATAAACCTGGAATAAAAAAATCACATACATGAAACAGTTGATACTCTCTTTCACCTTGCTTTTTAGTAGCATTTTTTTAATTGCTCAGGATCCGCACTTCTCGCAATACAATACTTCACGGATCTATACCAATCCTGCGTTTACCGGAACCGACAGCACATTGGTGCTTGCAACAGGATATAGAATGCAATGGCCAAATATTGATGGTGGTTACAAAACTTTTCACTTTTCTGCCGACCAGTATGTTCGCTTTTTAAGAGGTGGTTTTGGGATTAATTATATTAATGATAATGAAGGAAATGGTTTAATTGTCAACAACAGATTAGACGTTAATTATGCACCACATTATGAATTATTCAAACACAAATTAGTTTTACAACCTGCAATAAGTATAAGTTATTTTCAAAAAAGAATAGATTGGAGTAAATTAACATTTGGAGACCAGATAGATCCACAATCCGGCTTTGTTTATAACACGAATGAAGTACAGCGCTTATATTCAAAGTCCGGTATTGATTTTTCTGCAGGATTGCTTGTTTACAGTAATAAATTTTATGGAGGATTCGCAGCTCACCATTTGTCACAACCAGATGAAGGCTTTATGGGAATAAGCAAATTGCCAATGAGATTAACTATGCACACCGGAGCTAATCTGAATTTTAATACAAAAAACTTAATAATTTCTCCGAATATTTTAATTGTGAAACAAGAAGATTTTCAGATTTTTTTACCGGGCATAAACGCCAAATACAAATGGGCGGTCTTTGGGTTAAGTTATAGAAATCAGGATGCGTTTATTATAAATGCCGGTTTTCAAAATCGTTTTTTGAAAATTGCATATTCGTATGATTATACTGTTTCCAAACTTACCAATAAAGCAACAGGAGGAACACATGAAATTCAGATGGCATGGTTTCTTCATTATCAGAAGAAAGTTTGTAGAATAAAAACGATACGAATGATTTAGTTTACTTATAGAGTGCTACCGCACCTGTGTACTCATATTCACTGCCAATACTATCGTTCAACTTAATTTGGTATATGTATACTGCTTCTTTTACAACATGGTAACCACGCTTTCCACCATCCCAGCTTGAATTTTTATTGCCTGTAAAAAAAATCACTCCTCCATCACGGTTAAATACTCTAAAATTGTAATAATTTCCTGTAAAATTTCCTAAGGGCCGGAAATAATCATTTTTCCCATCGAAATTAGGAGAAAACGCATTTGGAAAATAAATCGAAAATAAAGTATCTAAGGAACCGCTTCGGGTTTTATACCAATGGGTATATGTAATAGGTTCTTCAGGTTTAGCTTGCTCTTCTTTCTTACACGAAAAAAACAAAACACTTACAAAAACAAATAGGATCATTTTATTCATGAAGTAAAACTACAATAAACATTCATCGATCACAAATTCTTTTAAAAGCGCAACATTCATTGATTTTGATCTATCCAGGCTTAATTATTCCTTAATAGTTTGTTCTGGCACAGCAGGTTTTACAGCCCCCTCCTCTTCCTTTTCCATCACTTCAATTATAATAAACATAACCAGCAAAGCCAATAAAATAATAAGAAACACCCTTATGTGTTTAAATTTATGTAAAGGAGTTTTGTACAAAGGCTTTGTAGCTAATTGATACTTATATATCAGCTTTTTAAAGTCTTTGTGTTTATTGATCTGGTCGTCAGGCAAATCTGGTTTATCAATATTAAAATTTAAATCTGTCATTAGTAGTGTTGATCTTTTTTTTACATTAAACCCTTAGGTGTAAAGCATTTGTCAAGGTTAAAATTTTGTTTTTAACACTTTTTTTAATTTATCTAAAATACGATATACTTTTACTTTTGCATTATTCTCCGTAATACCAATAATTACGCCAATCTCCGCAAAAGAGCGTTTTTCAAAAAAACGTAATTCTATCAATTGGATATCGTCACCATCCAATTTTTTCAAAGCTGTCATCATTCGTTGCTGCCCAAGCGTATTGTCCTCTTCCTGCACCTCCATTACTATCTGACTGATATTTTTTTGTTCTAGACTGACAACCCTATGCGCATTGTTCTTTCTAAAATACATATTAATTTCATTAAAAGCAACCCGAAACAACCATGCAGAAAAGGGCACACCCTTAAACTCATATTTTTTAATATTGAGAAGTGCTTTTAAAAAAACTTGCGAAGTAATATCAGCACTTAGGTCTTCATTTCCGGTCCTTCGGTAAATAAAAACAAAAATGGATCTGTAATACTTTTCGTACAACACATCAAACTGCGCAGAATTAAGCTTTGCAGCTTCCACTTGCTGCATTTCCAAATCTAAATCAGTATCATTTTTGTGATGTATGTTCACCTGGCTCTTTATGTTAAAACAATATTAATGCGGGTAAAGGTAAAAAGATACAGTTTAAATAAATTAAAAATTTAAAACAATGAATAACCTTGAGGCAGAGCCTCGAGGTATCTGCGTAATATTTGCCACAGATTGCACAGATTCACACAGATAAATTTGTGATAAATTTGTGAAATCTGTGGCAAAGAACAACAACAATGATCAAAACAAGAAACACTGATCAATTCACTTTTATTGTTAAGGGACTCAAACTTACTTCCATTCCATCCGGTCCAACTGCCACTATTTTTTCGAAACGCACATTATCATTTCGTTTTAGTTTGTTATAGATCTTATGCATATCATCTGTGATCTGATTCCCTTTTGTCGGAAGATTAAGATATAAACCTTTAGCAGGATAGGACATTTCAAAAGATATTATTTTACAGACCACATTAAACTCAAAGTCTTCATAGTGTGCAAAAATGCCTCTTTCAGCTTCAAATTTATCGCGACTCATATTTCCATCAATTGTTATTTTACCAATTCTGGCTACCGGTTTTGGTACACGTTTCACCCTGAAACTCATTACACCCATATTACGTTTCTCTCCATTTTCCATTGTTGCAAAAACAGTCACATCCACTTTAGGACCGTTTTTTACATTAACCATATATTTACCATTACCATTGTTTTTTAATTGAGCATTGGAAGCCGATACAGTCAAACGTTCATTAGGTATGCCGGGAACAGAAACAGAAATAGGATTATCCAATCCAAGATATACTACATTCATTTTTTCAGCAGAAACCGTTAATGCAGGGCGTGCAACAATATACTCCGATTTAAAAGGAAATAGTACATCTTTCCCTTTCGGAGATTTTATTTTAATAGTTCCCGAATAGCTCACCATTCCTTCTCTATCTGCCTTTGCAATGTATTTACCTAAACCATTTTCTACCTCCATCGTATTGGGCGTTTCATCAAATGTTTTGGTTGCTTCATTATATTTTCCAACCAATATCTCCGGCTTTTTTGTTTTACTGAATGCCGCAATAAATACATCGGCTTTATAGCTTTCACCAAGTAGTACATAGTTACTTTGAGGAATTACTTTAGCGGCAATCGTATCAAATTTCATTGCATCTGTGTCGTTTTGTTTCAAAAGATAATCGATAACGATCGACTCTGCATTTTTTACATCATTTTTCAATTTAGATAATATTGTAATGCTTGCAACCAAAGGGCGATGGAAGAAATTATACAATTCCCAATTTTCATTATTTGCAGTATTTTTTGGACCCTCAGTATCAATATCCAGGATAACATCCTTTTTATCTTCCGCTAAAATGCAATTGCCTAATTGTTCTCTAAAAGCTATTAATTTATTTTTCAATTTCCGGGACGCTCCCGATGCCCCATCTTCTGAATCACCAATTAAAATATTGGTAGGTATATCATAATTGTCTTTACTTTTTATATCCGCCATTTGCAGGGTATCAGCAGTACTTTGTTCGATACCATCCGTTTTTGCAACCAATTGTTTTTGCAGTTTATCAATAAATTCAGTCAATTCGGATGAATGTTTTTTAACCTGCTGAGCTAACTTCCAATTTGGTGTTACACGAACCGGGTCGATACTTTTTGCAAGATCAAAATCGGCATACAAATTTTCATTGCGATTGGTGAAATTATTGGTTGTGTTTTCCAATCCTTTATTAACTACTACAAATGCATCCAAAATATCTTTAGAAACATTAAGTGCTAACAGTGCGGTGAGTACTAAGTACATCATACCGATCATTTTTTGGCGGGGACTATCTTTTCCTGAAGACATGGCTGTTGGGGTTTTTAAGGTGAATACTTCGTTGAGCATTTGACCTCATAATACAGCTGTTCAAAAAAAGATACAGTTTTTGGAAAATAAAAAAAACAGAATTAATAACCGATGTTATAAACTTATTAGCCCCAGAGGGGCGATATCTTTGTAGAAAAAAACAATCCCCACATCGATTAAGCCCCAGCGGAGCGAAATATTTCGCCCCGCTGGGGCTTGCTTTTTTTTGATTTTCAATATTCTACAAAGATATCGCCCCTCTGGGGCAACGTGTTCCATTTTTCTCGAGCCCACCCAAACAACAGCCCACTCGGGCATAAAGAGTGGAACGAAGAAATGCTGAGGTAGAATAAACGAGAAATTTAACGTATAATTGGTAAGGTCTATCGATTACAGATTCCTTTAAAAGCGCAGTATTCGCAATTATTAAAATCGACAGCTTGTTTAAATTCAATTTCGGGATGGAATATTTCAGAAAGTATATTTTCTAATTGTTCTTCGAATTTATTTAAAATAGGGACGTTCAATAAATCACTATTATTTATTTTAACGGTTTTTAATCCCGCACTTAACTCACGAAAGGTAATGATACCTGAAACCATATTATCCAGGATAGCAGGATTCATCTTTTGATACATCCATGCATACATCAATAACTGAAAGCTTTTTGCAAGTGTGCTATCGGTTTGTATGTTGCTCCATTCTTCGAGCTTTAATTCTTTATTATCCGCTATACCTGTTTTGTAATCAATGATACGTGTGAGACTACCAACATTATCAATACGATCGGCATTGCCATGTAATTTTATCGTTTGACCGTTAATAGTTAAGGTTGCTTCAAGTTTCTGTTCCAGATTTTTTATGATAAGAGGCGTGCTATCTTTCTCATATTTGCCAATGGCCTTCATTTCAGAATCTAAAAAATTATTGAGAAATTTTAATGCAACCTTGATCGTTAATAAATTTTTTCCGTAACTTATTTCAGTTTTACTATACTCCCTTTCAAAAACACTGATGGTAAGCGTTTCCACCTGCTTTTTTAGTTCTTTTATATCGGCCGCATTTATTTTTTTTCCAATAAACGGCTGATAAAGTGTTTCCAACACTTCGTGAATGGTATTACCCAAAGTATCCGCACCAATGGTTTCTTCTACTTCCTCTGCTTCTCTTAATCCAGCAATGGCCTGAAAATAAAATTGCAAAGAACAGTTGCGGTAAGTATTCAAAAGAGAGGGAGAAAAACCTTTAGCAGCTTTGAGATTTAATTTTTCAATGATCGCTGGTGTTTTTGGTATGCTGATGATATTCCCTGTATTATCAACATTTACAGGAATGTTAACCAGTTTTTCTTCGATCACTACATTCTTATTTACTTTTGGAAGCTCATGGATCAACTGCGTCAAAAAACGACTTTTTTCTCCACTGCCAAGCGCATCACTCTCGGTATTATAAAGCAAGTAAATATTTTTTGCGCGTTGGATCAAACGATAAAAATGGTAGGCGAAAATAGCATCCTTATCATTGTATGTAGGCAAACCGAAATAACGCTTTAATTCAAAAGGTATAAAAGAATTCATCGTTTTACCGGAGGGTAAAATATCCTCGTTACAGGATAAAAGAATAATATTCTCGAAATCAAGTGTACGTGTTTCAAGCATCCCCATCACTTGTAATCCCATCAAAGGCTCACCATAAAAGGGCAAGGTGGTACTTCTTACAATTTGTTTGAGAATATTCTGCAATGTTTTCAGATCAGCAATACTACCCGGATAATCAAGCATCAGCGCCTGTATGCGTTTTATTATTTTGGTGAAAGCAAACAAATATTCCAATTCAAGGCTCGCAGTATTTTTTGATGAATTACCTTGTTGTGCAACTATGGCATTTTTTAAGGTATCAATTAAATAATGTACACAAGCAATGGCATCAGCAGGAGTTTGCCAATGTTTAAATAAGGGTCTTAAAATTTCAAGCGTATCTTCCTGTTTTTCAGTGATTATTTTTTCGAGCGTAGAAAAAGCTGCGAATACAATATTTCTATCCTGAATTGCCTTTATAACAGGCTTAACAGAGTTATGATGGTCTTTATTAAAAATTAAAATAGTACTGAACGGATGGCTCAATAATTTTAACAGATCCTTATGATAAAAACTATATTTTTCTTTTCCCTGGCTTAGTTTTATAGCGTTAGTATGCAGATTAAAAACAAGGTCGAAGTATCCTGCAATAGGCGTATTCTTTAAGGGATACCCCATCGTAACATTTATATCCTCAATGTTTTCGGGAAGTGAATGTAAAACAGGGAACAATAAATTTTCATCGGCAAGCACCAATGCGGTGTTTTGCAGGCTTGCATATTGTTTTTGAAATGCTGCTACTAAATTTCCTGCAACCTTGGCCTGCGCTACATTTTTTGCAGCACCAATGATGGTGATGTGTTTATCTTCTGTGGAAAGCAGGTTTTCTTCAAATACAATATTTTTACCCGGGATCTTTTTAAAGCTCCCGTGATTATCATATTTACGAATGAACTTACCGGCTTCCTGCCTAGTATCATTTATATAATAACTATCGGTATCCCATATAATTTCAGCTTTCCCGAGATCTAACAGCTTTTCAATGATCTGTTCTTCCGCTTTATTGAGGGCGTTAAAACCAGCAAAAATTATTTTTTTCCAGGGATGTTTATTTATTCTTTCCTCAATAGTGGAAGCAACTATTTTATATGCCAAGCCTTGATATGCCTGATGTTTATCCAATAACCTTTTATTAAAATCAAAATAGTAGGTTCCTAAGGACTGCCAGAAACTCAGGTATTGTTGTTGAAAATCAGTTAATCCTTCATCGCTATTTAAACTCCAGGCTTCAAGCTCCTTGATATCTTTTAAATTTCCAAACAATTGCGTTCCGTCCACCAAATAACGATCTATCTCATTCAGATCACTTAATAAGATCTGCCCCCATTTACTGAATTCATCAAAGCTCTCTACTTCATTTTTATTGACATTTTTTACTGTCTCGTACAATTCAAACAATAAGGTAGTAGAATCAGCAATTTCCAATTCAGCCAGCAGTGCAACAAAATCCTCGGTTGCATAAATTTCAGGGCTCCAGAATGTTTTTTTGAGATTGTTGGCAAAGTGTGTTTTCAAAAACAATCCTGCTCTTCGGTTGGGAAGGACAATACATAGTTCACTTATGTCGTCACCATATTTTTCACACAGATGTTTTACCGTTTTTTCGAGGAAGGATTGCATGGAACGAAATTAAGGATTATAATTTGAAAATTGTTTTATAGTTTTTAAGGATTATGCTATTTGATAATAGCTTATATTTGATAGGGTAACGGGTGAAAAGTGCTTACAATTGCTTGTAAGTATTTGAAAATGCAAATTTGCGTTTATATAGATGTTAGCAAATATTTAAAGAAATTCCCTATAAACAAGAAACATTAATACAAAACTATAAATGAAACTATCAAAACAATTATGTGGTGTTGCTGGCGAATATTATGTTGCCGCTGAACTTTCAAGACGAGGATACTTGGCAGCAATAACATTGAGAAATTCAGAAGGTGTAGATATTTTGGCGAGTAATCCAGAAGGCAACAAATTAGTATCAATTCAAGCAAAAACTACACAAAACAAGTGCAAATGGATTCTTAGTCAAAAAATTGAAAATGAAAAATCAGAAAATAAATATTTTGTTTTTGTAAATATTCCAGAAAATATTAATTCACAACCTGAATATTTTATAGTTAGCTCAAAAAACTTAGCGAAAAATATTTTTGATGGTCATAGAAATTGGTTAGCTGGATCTGGTAAAAATGGAAAAATAAGAAATGATTCGAATGTTAGACAATTCGATCCTAAATATTTTAATGAAAATGAATTATTAAGTTGGGAAGATTTAATTGAACTAATTAATAAGAGATAAACATCTGTGTAACCCTTCCTAAAAATCAGACTATATAAAAGTAGACAAAAAAGTCTCAAATTTATATCGCCCTGAAATATGAAAATTCCGAATTAGAGTATATGCTAAACATTATGAAAATTCATAATTATTCCATACCTTTAAGAAAGATGAAAACCCAAACAACATATCCTATAAACAGACTTCCCAAATTTTTGTTGGCCTTAAGTTTATTTTTTTCCGTCTTTACTTTTTCGGGGTATGCTGGCAATTCAGAATCTCAGCAACCACAAACAACAAAAACAGAATTAGTATTCTCACATAATTTCAAGATCAACAAGAGGATCATTTCTTATAAAAAGGGCATTACCCTTTCCAGTGAATACAACTCTTTTAATAAGTCCAAAGAATTCGAAAAACAGGCTTTGTCAGTTTACAACAAATTGACAAAAGTAAAGATTGATTCTAATTCAATACTACTTTATTCCTTTGAACCTGCTCTGCGTTTTTTTCAACTGAAAACAATTCCTCAAAATCCGACTACAGAATTTTCTTCTGCAATGGCATAGTCTGCTATTCTGCTTCTCTATTGACCTTCTTGTCTCAATTCAAAAAAAATATTCTGTAGCTATTTTTAGCAACAGTTAATAATTCATTATATCAAAACATGAAAAATTTAAAAAAAACAATAAAGCTATTCGGCTTTGTACTTCTAATTATTTTAGCATCTGTGGGTGTAGGAATTGGCGGTGGTACTCCGGTTCTGCCTACCAGTAAAAAGGAAGATTCAATTGAAATAAAAGTTGAATTACCGGAATCAAAAGACAATGAAAACGAAGCGATAGAATTGAATTTTAAGAAATGATAAAATGGAATTCGAAATTATTTTTATTATTTCTGAATAGGTTTAGTTTGATTTTACCCTCCCTCGCGCTTTCTCGACTTCGCTCGAAATGACATCACACTATGTTGTTTCCAGCGAAGGAGGGAATTAAGAAAAGTAAAATATTAAAATTACTTATACTCTAACTCCAATTACCAGCATGTCATCAATCTGCTCTCTTTCCCCTTTCCAATCATAAATGACCCGCTCTAGTTTTTGTTCTTGCTTTTCCATGCTATGGTGGTGGATGTCAAGCAACACTTGCCGAAAGGGCTGATAGAAGAACTTCTCATTTTTCGGTCCACCTTTCTGATCGGCATATCCATCGGAAAAAATGTAAAAACAATCCCCTTTTTCTAATTTTATTTTATGATTAATAAATGGCGCTGAATTAGCTAATGAAATACCAATAGCTCTATTAGTTGCTTTTGTTTCTGTAATTATGCCATTCCTGATCAGGTTTAAAGAATTATGAGCACCCGCATATTCCAGTTCATAATTTTTATAATTGATCTTACACAATGCAATGTCCATTCCTTCTTTGATCGATCCTACTTCATCCGTTTGTTTTAATGAGTTTACAACCAATTTACTTAATTCATCTAAGATCAATGCAGGTTGGAATATTTTATTTTCTTTTACGATCTGTTCCAATAAATTATATCCCATAATACTCATAAATGCTCCGGGCACTCCATGTCCTGTGCAATCTACAACAGCTAAAAGTATTTGGTCTTCATCAATAGGGTATGCCCAATAAAAATCTCCGCTTACAATATCCTTTGGTCGGAAAAACACAAATGAATCAGGAAGAATGGCGTTAATCATATTTTGTGATGGCAATATGGCTTGTTGGATCCTCAGTGCATAGTTGATACTATCAGTGATCTTTAGATTTTTTTCTTCAAGTAATTGTTTTTGTTTTTCAATTTCTGCGGTTCTGAGTTTTATCTCACCTTCCATGTTGTCGTACAAGCGGGCATTATCCAAGGCGATGGCAACATAGGATGCTAAGGTTTGAAGAATTTCAAGGTGATTTTGGGTATAGGTATTTTTCCTCGGGCTTTGCACACTTATTAATCCAACCAATTTCTCTTCAATTGCCAAAGGCAAGCATATTACGGATTCTAACAATAATTTCCCTTCTCCTATATAGGAATCTAAATTGGAAATGTATTTAGAATACTCATTTTGCATATCATTTATAAAAACCGTTTTTTTATTTTCTACACACCAAACCGATAAACGATTTTTGTCATCCATTGAAACCCATGTATCCAGATCGGAATCCATTCGCTTTGATTCATAGTAATAATAACTAAAATCAATAGATCGGTTTTGATGGTTATAGATCCCGATTCCAAATTCAGTAGCATCCATCAATGAATTTACTTTTTCATAAACCGTATCCAGCACTTTTTCAAGATTTAAAGTAGAAGTGATCTCCTGACCTATTTCACTTAATACCTGAATATTGTTATATGTTTTTTCGATCTCTTCATTTTTCTTTACAAGCTCTGCGGTACGTTCTTCTACCTTTTCTTCAAGGTTTTCGTAAAGCTTGGCATTTTCAATAGCAATGGCCACATATACGGCTAAATTTTTGAGAATATTCAGGTCGTAAATTGTATATGCATTTTTCTGAAAACTTTCTACATTGATAACTCCAACTACCTTTTCGTTGAAAAACAAGGGAAGGTAAATCAGTGATTCGGGATGTTCACCAGCAATTGGAGATGGGATAAAAGGTATATATTTACTAAATTCCTTTTGCAGGTCGTTGATCAGGATTTCCTGATGGTTCTTAAAACATAAAACAGGTAAACGGTTGTCGTCATCAAGGTTATAGGAGCTATTATATTTTTTACCTTTTTCAAGAAACCCCGGAAAATCAATACTGTTATTTAATTTATTGTAGATCCCGATACAAAAAACATCGGCATCCATTAATTTGTTTATACTTCCATACGTTTTTTCAATAATTGTTTCAACAGAAAGGCTCGAAGTTATTTCCTGACCAATTTCGCGTAGAATGGAAATGTTTTTATGTGACTGTTCCAGCTCCTTATTTTGTTCATTTAACTTATCTTCTATCTTTTTTCTTTCGCTAATATCCGTATCGATCACTACCAGTTTTTTGATATTGCCTGAATCATCTATAATGGGTGTGAGTGTACTTTGTGTCCAACGTTCTTTCCCATCTTTAGTAATATTCAATACCTGGTAAGTAGATGTTTTTTTGTTTTCTATACTCTGATGGATTATTCGTTTTATATCCGGGTTAGAACTTAACTCCTCTATTGTATCTCCCCGCTGTTTCATTTCTTCGAAGGTATAACCAAGCAAACGTGTAAGCCCTGCATTACTCCATTCTATTTCACCATTGGGGCCACAGATCAAAACTCCATTGTCGGTTTCACTTGCAACGATCGAGAGTTTTTCCAGTTCCTCGTTCAGGCGTTTTTTTTGTCTGAAGCTTCGATAAATAACTATCGCAAAAGCAAGTACCAACAATAAGAACATTGAAACTGAAAACAAGATCACTTGCTGTTTCCAAAGCTCGGCAGCAGCCAAACTCGCTTGCTTTTCTTTATCTTTATTTAATAATTGTATCTCTTTATCTTTTTTTTCGGAGCCATACTTTGTATTCATATCCGCCATTTGCTTGTTGGATTCTTCATTGATAAGGGTATCCTTAAGGTTAGTAAACAGTACATGATACTCAAGTGCCTGTTTGTAATCCTCTTTTTTTTCAAACAGATCGGCCAGAGAAAAATAAACATCCTTAACACCGGCTTTATAGCCAATTTTTCTGCATAGGTTCAAGGCTTCGTAATTGAAATGAAGAGCGTCTTCAAATTTCCTCATTTCTGTATACACATTTCCAATATTGCTATAGGAAACAGCTAATCCCAGTGTATTTCCTATTTTTTTGTTTATTTCTATTGATAACAGTTGGTTTTCCAATGCATCGCCATAATTGCCGAGATGAGAATAAACGAGACCGAGATTATTGTGCGACATTGCTATTGCTTTTTGGTCGCCCAATTCTCTATTTATTTTAAGTGCTTTAAAATGATAGTCCAACGCTTTTTCGTTCTCTTTCATATCTCCATAAAGTAAACCTATATTGTTGAGGCTTATACTTTCAGCAGGTCTATTTCCGCTTTCTTTATTAAGTTTTAAAGACTTAAAATAAAACTCCAGAGCTTTAGTTGAATTTCCCTGGCTCAAATAAATATTTCCTATGTTAGAATACGACATTCCTACCCCGACCTTATCTTTTATCTCTTCTCTCATTTTTAAGGCTTTCAGGGCGTTATCCAATGATTTTCCGTAATCACCCTTGTTATAAAAAATAAGTCCTAAATTATTGTAGCAGTTTGCAATTCCTTTTTTAAAATCGATCTCTTTATATATTTTCAAGGCGATCGAATAATTATCGAATGCAGCATCGTAATTGCCTTGATTCATATCGATAATTCCAATGTTGTTATAAGCTGTTGCTACGCCTTTTTTATAAAAGATCTTTTCACTTTTTGCCTTTGCCTTTTGAGCATATTCCAAGGCCAGCTCAAAGCTCGCGCTCATCGCAAATTGCCTGCTCAATGAATTTAATGCATTTACTTTGGTAGTATCTTCCTTGGTTGTTTGTACAAGATTCAGGAGGGAATCAATTGCAGGGCTGTGCTCAGCATTTTTATTAACAGGATGAGCATTTGATCCCAGAAACAATAGAACTAATGGTAATAAAAACAAGATCAGAATTTTTTTCATATTACTATATTTTCCAATCTTTTAAAATACTAAATGTGGAATTAAGAATTAAAATTATTAAATCTGTAAGAAAATTTCGGGATCGAATCTTACTCAAAGCATAATGGCTGTGGTATACCAAAAATAGCAATAAAATATCAATAGAGCGAATGCTCTGACAGGAAAATTGATCGAAAATTATTCGATTTTTTTTATTTTAAAGTGTAGGCTTAAAAACGGGTATGCATCTAAGAATTCAAGCCTATATCACGCTTTTTTACCCCAACAGCAGAAGCTGACAAACAAATGTGATCTTGACCTTAAAATGCTAAAAAGGGTTTTACATCAAACTCTGTAAAACCTTTTTTATACTCACTTTATCATCAATGATCTGTTGTAATTTATCAATTGCCACACGTTCCTGAAGCATCGTATCGCGGTAACGGATCGTTACTGTATTATCTTCTAATGATTGATGATCGATTGTGATACAAAAAGGTGTTCCAATAGCATCTTGTCTGCGGTAACGTTTACCGATGGTATCTTTTTCATCAAAAGCGCAAGCGTGCTCACACTTCAATACATTCATTATTTCACGGGCCTTTTCAGGCAAACCGTCTTTTTTTAACAAAGGTAACACTGCTACTTTTATTGGAGCAAGGAAAGCCGGAATATTTAATGCAACACGTACGGTACCATCTTCCAATTTTTCTTCAACGTATGCTTTAGAAAGAACAGACAAGAACAAACGATCTAGGCCCACTGATGTTTCAACTACATAAGGAACATAATTCTGATTTAACTCCGGGTCGAAGTATTGTAATTTTTTTCCGGAATGTAGTTCATGCGCTTTTAGATCAAAATCGGTACGACTATGGATACCTTCTAATTCTTTGAATCCGAAAGGGAAATTAAATTCAATATCGCAGGCTGCATTGGCGTAATGCGCAAGCTTTAAATGATCGTGAAAACGATAGTTTGATTCACCCAAACCAAGAGTACTGTGCCATTTCATACGAGCACTTTTCCAGTAGTTATACCATTCCATTTCGGTACCCGGGCGAACAAAAAATTGCATTTCCATTTGTTCAAATTCACGCATACGAAAAATAAATTGACGCGCTACGATCTCATTACGAAAAGCCTTTCCGGTTTGTGCAATACCAAAAGGAATTTTCATTCTTCCTGATTTTTGTACATTTAAAAAATTTACAAAGATCCCTTGCGCTGTTTCCGGGCGAAGATAAATAACGTTCGAATCCTCAGTCACCGCACCCATTGAAGTACTGAACATTAAATTGAACTGACGCACTTCTGTCCAGTTTTTTGTACCGGAAATCGGACAAACAATTTCGCAATCAATGATGATCTGACGAACTTCTTCCAGATTATTTTTTTCCAAAGCATCTTTAAAACGCCCTAAAATAGAATCGATCTTCGTTTGATTTTCCAGAACACGAGTATTGGTTGCTTTGAATTGCGCTTCGTCAAAGGATTCTCCAAAACGCTCTTTTGCTTTATCAACTTCTTTCTGAATTTTTGCTTCAATCTTTGCTACATGCTCTTCAATTAACACATCGGCACGATAGCGTTTTTTACTGTCCTTATTATCAATCAAGGGATCATTAAATGCATCCACGTGTCCGGAAGCCTTCCAGGTGGTAGGGTGCATAAATATAGAAGCATCGATACCTACAATATTTTCATGCATTTGTACCATGGCTTTCCACCAGAATTCCCGAAGATTTTTTTTGAGCTCAACACCCATTTGTCCGTAATCATACACAGCACTTAAGCCATCATAAATTTCACTGCTTTGAAAAATAAATCCATACTCTTTAGAGTGAGAAATAATGTTCTTAAAAATATCTTCTTGGTTTGCCATTACTACGAATTACGAATATTAACGAATTACGAATTTGTGTTTGTTATTTATTTAAGGATTACGAAAGTACTACTAATTTAGAAATTACTAAGAGCCTGTTTAAATTTCATTCATTATTTTTTATAGTAGGGGCCTCTGACAGGGTTTCAGGCTAAACAGTGACAAAATGATCAATTTATTTGCGAGTCATGCTGAACTTGTTTCAGCATCCGGATTCCGAAACAAGTTCGGAATGACCTTTCCCTCTTTTGTTAGAGGTTATCATTCTGTTAGAGGTAAAAAAGGAGTAGGTTAAAAATCCAGCTAAATAACCCTAACAGAGCTTAAAGCCCTGTCAGGGTGGGTTAGTTTTTATTCGTAACTATCTTTATTTCTAGGACTTTTAGAAGTTAAATGAAAGTCGCAATGCAAAGGTACGTGGGGATTCAATTTTAAGAGGACGTAATGAATAACTTCTATTAAGTACATTATTAACTACAAAAGTCAATTTAAAATTGGTGGTTACATCTACTCCTACGCGGGCATCAAATATGATAGTTCCATCATTATGTTGGTTTCTATATTTTTCAATGCCGCTATGCATTTGAGGTTCAAAAAGGTAAAATATTTTATCAATATTTTGCACATTACTGTAATATCGCACATCACCACCAAAAGAAAGCGCCTTATACGTTAACTGAAAATCAATTTTAGCGATACTCTGGAAACGATATTTTAAAATACTATTTCGGGTGTCGGTGCTGCTAAAATTATAGGACATTGGTTGTGGCGTACTATCAATAATAAATACTTCAGCTGGATTAACAGCCTGGGGCAATACATAGGTATAATCAGCCAACACACTTAGTTTTAGATCTTTGGTGATATGCCCTTCGGCTGGTAAAGATATTTCAAATCCACGTACACGGGTGGCACCCGTATTTATGTATTTGAATCCGGTTGATAGACTATCATCACCAAACATATCTTTATTTTTATCCCATACACCAAAGGTAAATTCAATGGTATTTGCGTACTCCTGCCAGAAAAATGCAACATCAAGAGCACCTGTAAAATTATTTATTTTAAATCCCTGCTTCACACCAATTTCCGCATTCCAGCTTGATTCAGCCACTAACTGTGGGTTTGGAAAAATAGAAAGCCCTCCAATATCGGAACGCATATATTTTTCGGTAATGCTCGGGAAGCGATAGCCCTGGCCGAAAGAAGAACGTATAAATGTAGCTTCTGCCACTTGTAAATTTAAACCTGAACGAAAAATTGGTTTGGAGATCGGCTTATCACTATTCATAATAAAATATTCATCCCTGAAACCAACAGATAAATTTAAAACTTTCCATACTTTTTTATCAAACTGAGCATAAACAGCAAAATTTTGAAGGTGGTTTTGAGGCAAAACGCCTTTGAAAGCTATGCCTGAATGTGCATACGTTTGATTCATAATAAGCCCACCGGTAATGTTCAACTTATTTTTTAATTGCTTCGTTAATTGATATTCGCTGTAAAACACATTGGCATCATTTGTTGTGGTGGCACCACGTTTTCCGGATGTATTCTCTGAATAAAAATAGCGGGTACGCAAACTATGCTTGAACCCGCTTTTCGAAAAATAATTTATGAATGGATCCAGATAAAAAATGGTCTGGTCCTGTAATGTCATCGTGTTTGGGAATGCCCTGTAAAGCCCTGAAGTATCATTGTCCCATATCAAGGACAAATTATTTGTGGATTTCATAAAATTACCATTGATACCATAGTTCAGTTGTGTGATATTTTTTGGACGGTAACGTAAATTAAAATTTACACGTCCTGTTTTTTCACCCACCTGGTTATCTTTAATTGTGGTATCATTTACGGCACCAAAGCCGGGATGATAGGATGGCGGGCCAATAAAATTATGATCATAAATACCCATACCACCTACTACCAGGTCAAACTGCCCCATTTTTTCGGAATGCAAAAAATTAGCACTCGAAAAATTTGCGATGCCGTTCCACCATTTTGCATTCGGTATTGAAGGTGTATCATATATACCTGAGGATAATGCCACTTTAGTAATTGGTTTATCTTTAGGATAGGCCGTTCGGATATTGATACTTCCGCTTAATGCCGAAGAACCGTACGTTACAGAAGAAGCACCTTTAATAATTTCAATTTGTTCAACATTTTCAAGTGGAATAAAATTCCATTCCGGACGACCACCATCACCTGCTAATGCTGGTAATCCATCAATCAAAATAGCAACACGGCTTCCAATACCAAAATTAAATCCACTACCTCCACGAATCTGTGGTTCACCATCCAAAATATTTAATCCCGGAGCCTGATCCAATACCCCTTTTATATTTGTTGAATTTTTATTTTCAATCAAAGCAGGTTTTAAAACTTCCATCGATACCGTGATCTCAGAAAGTTTCTGTTCGTATTTTCCCGCAGAAACCACCATCGTTTGTAATTGAGTAGTAAAAGATCTCAAATTAAAATTATGCTCCACTACTTTTGATGAATCAATTTCAACTTCGATCGTATCCGATTTCATACTTACGAATGAACAAATAATCGTGTGCTTCCCTTTTGCTAAATTCAATTGGTAGTTCCCATTAAAATCGGTAACAACACCATGTGTTATATCTTTAAGATCATATATAGCGGCTCCAATAATTAACTCACTATTGGAAGCATCCATTACCACTCCCTTTAATGATCCGGAACCCTGAGCGTAAAGCGATAAAGAATATAATGTGGAAAGAAAATAAACAGAGGAGTAAATGATTTTTTTTAAGCTCATACAATTCAGAATATTTAATGAGAAATAGAAGAAAAACAGTTCCGATAATTTACACGATGAAATGCGAAAAATTTATTAAAAACAAAAACGTCTCCGGGAATTATCCTAAGACGTTTTTGTTTTAACAATTTAATAAACCACAACTTTTTTAATAGTATTGTTATTCGAATTGGTAAGGCTGATCAAATAAATACCTTTTCCGAATTGACTAACATCCATTTGCTTTGAGTAGCTTCCGGAAAAATCTGTTAATGTTTCGTTATAAACCAATTGCCCTAAAGTATTTCTAAGCTCCAGTTTATAAGTTGCTTTTGAAGGAACATTAAATGAAACATTAAAATTGCCATCATTCGGGTTTGGATAAACATTAAAGAAATAATTATTACTTGACTGGTCGATCCCAGCATTAATAACATTTACAGCAGCAGAAGCTACCGAAGAACAACCGCTAACTGTTACAATTACCGTGTAATTACCATTTTGTGTTGCAGTATATGTTTGACTGATCGCATTCGGAACAATTGCCGAATTCAAATACCACTGGTTCCCTGTAGAAGCACTTGATGTCAATACTGCTCCATTTGCTGTAATTACAGGTGTTGCAGGAATTGCATTAACCGTGATCGTAATTACATTGGATGTAGCCGGACTTCCTACTACTCCCGGGTAATTTGAAGTTAAAATACAAGTAACAGTTTGACCGTTTGTAAGTGTTGTTGTAGTATATGTTGGACTGTTTGTTCCCACATTAGCACCATTTACCTGCCATTGATAAACCGGAGTAGTACCACCATTGGCGGGAGTTGCAGTAAAGGTCACTGATGATCCGGTACAGCTTGGATTTGTTCCTGATGTAGTGGCGACAAGAACACTTGCCGTGAACGTAGTGCTAATAACCACAGCCGCAGATGTTGCAGAAACACAACCATTAGTTGTTACAATTACCGTATAGCTACCGCTTTGTGTTGTAGTATATGTTTGGCTGGTTGCTGCCGGAATAATGGCACCATTCAAATACCATTGGTTTCCGGTGGTTGCACTGGATGTCAAAATTGCTCCGTTTGGAGAAATAACCGGTGTAGTTGGAGTAGCATTTACAACCATTGTAATACCCGGAGAAGTTGCAGGGCTGCCAGTAACTGTTACACCAGTTAAATTTGACGTTAAAACGCATGTAACAACCTGTCCTGTAGTTAAGGTTGTTGTAGTGTAGGTTGGACTGTTTGTTCCAACATTAACACCATCAACCTTCCACTGATAAACAGGAGTTGTTCCACCATTATGAGGGTATGACGTAAATGTTGCTGACTGTCCTGAACACATTGGATTTGTTCCTGATGTAAGGGCAATGGTATCAGCTACTTTGAATATAAGATCTAAGTCATCAACAAAAAGGGTGCTATTAACAATTGCATTTTCACCATCTTTAGTTGAAACCAAAAGCCATCTCGAATTTACAACAGTATTGGTGGAATAATAAGTAAGAGCCTTTGCAAATCGTGTATATGTAGCAATAGTTGCAGAAGGCGTATTGTAATTGGCAACGGCAACGGAGTCGTTCTCCCCACCTGATCCATATAATCTAAATCCTACAAAACCATTATCACCGGCAGCTCCGGGAGTAAATTTGTACCATCCAACAATACTGTCGGGTCTCAAAGCATAAGTAACGCCTCCTGTAATTACGCCTCCATTGGAAGTTGGTAATATGCCGGTAGTTGTTACACCTGGTGCTATCTGGCCTAAAACAGATTTAGAAACCAATTTCATAGCTAAACTTCCGGAATGCACATCTGTTGATTTAATACATACAAAAGTACCCGTGATAGCAGTTTGGGAATTCGGACTGTCCCAGCCAGTACAAGCATCATAAGTTGGAAAACTTCCTTGAACTGTCCATGTTTCGAAACCAGCATTCGGAGTCGCTTGCGCCCAAATACCGGAAACAGATACTAAAAGGATAGAAATTAAAGTAAAGATTTTTTTCATGGGAATATTTTTTTTAGTTATTTACAAGCAAATGTATTACAATTCTCATACAAACAAAATTAAATATCTGTTCAGAACCACAGTTCAAAATCTGGGACGCAGAAAAAATATTTCAACTAAAAACCTTATTAGACTATAGACTCCGCAATTACTCTCAACAATTGATTTAAAATTTACGGGGGTCAGACTCCTACAGTTAAAATTATTTTTGTTAAAATAAACTTAGAGTCTGTTCAAATTTTATTTCAAATTAGTTCTATCAGTAATTTAATTTTAAAACAATTTCAAAATTGTGAACGAAAACTGCATTTTATAGACAATGTCATCCCGATTGGCTTTTTCGCTAAGAGGGATCTCGTATTCGTGAGCGGTATCATTCATAATAACAATCCCGCAGTACTGCGGGATCACGAAAAGTTCGGGATGACACAGCGGTAGGTAGCTCAAAAGAGAATAGATAGTTCGAAGTGAGTTGAAAAATTGAGAGGGACTGGATGAATCAGAACATCTAGAAGATGCCAAAAACAGGGCAAGGCAGAAAAATCAAACAATTATTGTGGTGGCAAAATAGTATCATAAGAGCAGCCAAAACCTCCCCACACGCCCAAACCACCACCATTGATGTTACTGATAATACTTACGGGCGAGGAAAAAGGATTTCCATTGGTTTGTAAAGCCGCTTCGTAGGTGGTATAGAACTTAGCTGTATAATAATCGATGGTGCAAAATTTTATATAAACAGTATCTGTTATTTTGAAAAAGCCATCCTCTTCTTTTTCAGGCGGAGCCGCGGCCTGATCATTAGGATCGGTACCACGGTTATACGCAAAATCAAAACTTTTTCCATCAATAAATTTATCATCGAAGCTGGAAGCGTAAGGTGAAATAAAACGCCTGTCAGCAGTTGCACGTTTTGCAAACCACTTATAAGCATTGCCATATCCGGCAGGCTCCGACAAATGCGCCCAGGCATATCCAAGACTATCTCTGGGAGGTTGCGCTTGCCACCAAACCGAATCTAATTCAACGGGAGCCGGAATAGTGGTGATGGATGTAAATGTTTTGCCATCTGCGATCACCGTTAAATAATAGGTTTGCTGAGGAGCTCCAATAACCAATGATCCTTTGTAAACCAATGGGAATGATGCAAAAGAGTCAATACTTAATACCAAGGTGTCGGTAATAACGCCATTGGAAACATACACTTTGGCATCGGTCACTAAAATAGTATTCACGTCTATCGTTTGTGATAAGGGGCTGTTGCGGGTAACAATTACTTTAGCAGGTTGACCATTTTCAATACTACCTTCGATCACAATTTTTTTTTCTCCCCCTACAACACTCAGGTTAATATCCTCTGTACAGCTGAACAGGAACATAAATAATGCAATGGAACATAAAATTAATTTTTTCATCTGTATTGCATTTAAAATTTAAAATTCCATGTTACTGATGGCAGTATAGGAAATAAATATACCTGTTTCGCTTTCGCTTTATAATCACCGGTAGCAATACTTCCTTCGTTCGAAAAATAAACGATATATGGATTGTGGCGGTTATACACATTAAAAACACTAAAGCTCCAACTGGATTCATAATTTTTAGACCATTTTTTTGGAACCTCGATCGTGGAAACATCTTTCCCCTGCTCCTGATAACGTTTTATTAAACGCTGTTTTTTGCGTTCGATCTTTTTATTACGATCAGGTGTAAATGTTGCAGAAAGATCCAAACGATGGTAAGCAGGCATCCTGAATGCATTTCTATCGCCATACTCTGTAACAAAATTACCATCAATGATATAATAGGCAACAGGCACAGTAATGGCATTTCCCGTACTGTAAACCCATACAGCTGCGAAGGTCCATTTTTTACTTAGATCATAACTTGCTAATAAAGAAACATCATGTCGCCTGTCGTATTTTGCATAAAATTCTTTACCCAGATTCAGATCAGGAAAAATACGTTTTGTATACGATAAGGTATAACCAACCCAACCGTTAAATCTGCCTAAGCGTTTTTTTATAAAAAATTCAGCCCCATAAGCTTGTCCTTTACCAAATATAAATTGATTATCCGCATTATCATTAATATCAGTGGAAGGCAATGATCCATCTTTATATTCGATCTGATTTTGCAGATCTTTGTAATAAATTTCAACAGATGTTTCGTAGGTATTCTCTTTGAAATTCCGGAAATAACCTAATGAATATTGAGTTCCTTTTTGAGGTTGCACTAACTGGGAACACGGCACCCAGGTATCTGTTGGAAGTGCCACAGCCGAAAGCGATGCAAGGTGGATATACTGTAAATTATAAGTATAAGATGCTTTGATAGATGATTTTGAATTGAGCTGATAACGGGCGTTTATGCGGGGTTCAAATCCTCCGTAATCTTTCACCTTTTTGTTGGATGTATAATGGACGATCTGACTTGTTTGTCCATTTATAGGATCTTTGATATAACGATCGAAAGGTCCGATCTGCACAAAGTAAGAATAGCGCAAACCTGCATGGATCCTTAATTTATCACTTACATCAAAATCATCCGAAAGATAAACAGCAGCTTCATGCGCCTTGTCTTTTCTTATTTTTCCAAAATCAAATTCAACATCTCCTTGCTTTGCAGAAACGCTTGTAGGTGTGAATGTGTGAAAAATGTAATTTGCTCCGAACTTAATTTCATGACGTATGCTTGGAAAATAACTAAAATCAACCTTTGCATTCCAATCGCGGATACCGGAATATAATTTAAATTCAAAACCACTTTGACCTGCACCAAAAGAAAAATTATAATCGCTGAATATGGCGGAGGTATTCATAAACAATTTATTATTGAACAAGTGATTCCAACGCACCACTGCAGTCGAATTCCCCCAACCTACTTTTAAGTTAAATTTGGCAACCTTGTCTTCAAAATTCAATACATCCCTGCCAAAGTAACCACTTGCAAAGATCCTGTCCTTATCCGATAAACGATAATTCACCTTTGCATTCAGGTCATAGAAATAATAACCTGAATTTTTTAATGGGGAATCGGGCTTTGCAAAAGGTTTTGCAAGTACATCGATGTAAGTTCTTCGGCCGGAAATAATAAATGAACCTGTATCTTTTTTTATCGGACCCTGCACTGTTAAACGGGAGGAGATCACACCAATACCTCCTTCGGCATGGTACGTTTTATTGTTGCCTTCTTTCATTGAAATGTCGAGCACCGAAGCCAGGCGGCCTCCATATTGCGCAGGCATCCCTCCTTTTATTAAGGTAATACTTTTTACTGCATCTCCATTAAATACCGAAAAAAAGCCGAGTAAATGGGATGCATTGTAAACTACTGCTTCATCAAGCAAAATAAGATTCTGATCAGGTCCACCTCCACGCACATAAAAGCCGGTATTCCCCTCCCCTGCAGATTTTACACCCGGCAATAATTGGATGGTTTTTAAAACATCCACTTCGCCCATAAATGCAGGAATTTTTTTGATTTCTTCCATGTCCATTTTTACGGAACCAACAGAAGTACTGGAAACATTTTTATCGCTTTTTTCCGATACCACCTCCACCTCTTGCGTGGTGATCACTTCCGATCTCATATCCACATTCAGGCGGATATCTTTATCGAGCACTATTTCTTGTATATAATTTTGGTAACCAAGGTAAGAGACCACCAAATGATAGGTGCCCTTTTCAACAGTAATGGAATAAAAACCATATTGATTACTGTTTGCGCCTTTCAGCAATTCTTTGATGTATACATTTGCTCCTATGCTATACTCACCGGTACCTGCATCCTTTACATAACCGCTGATCGTAAATTTTGATTTTTCCTGAGCATACAGATCAGAAAAAGAACAGAAAGATACTACCGCAAAAAGAAAAAAATGTCTAAAACAAAATTGTTTCATAAAAAATACCAATTTAAATTTTGGCTTGTGAAGGCCTGCCCAAGGTCTTTGATGGTTCGACAAAAAGCTCACCACAGGCTTACTCAGACTGACCGTGCGCTGGTCATTTCGAGCTTGTCGAGAAATTGTGTGTAAGCATTTTAACCATAAACTTCGTTGTAAACATTATAATGTATTTTAACTTATATAAAGTCCAATGTAATATCGTGCAAAATTATAGAGTTTTTCCGATTTAGGTGCTTTCTTCGTTTATATTTTACAAATGATCTTAATCAAATTAGGGGCAGATTTAAAACCCGATCGATATTCTTAAAATGAGGCAATTTGAAAGGATCCAGCCCTTGCTTGGAATTAAAAAAACAATTGGAATCTAAAAACAAACCCTAACAGGGGCTTAAAAGCCCCTGTTAGGGTCGCATCACAAAAGGGATAGTAGCTCAAATTGTGATAATTAGTGTCTGTCCATAGAGTACCACATAATCAAATTACCAAAAAATATTAACCTCAGATTCACAGATTTTAAAATTATGTTCAGTGTTGTTTGTTTACGAAGAAACTCTTATACGAAGCGTCATTGCGAGGGCTTTTCGCCCGAAGCAATCTCATATATTGGTGTGAGATTGCTTCAGTCGTACCTCCTTCGCAATGACGTACTAAATTTAATGACGACATTATTGACAGACACAAATTAATTCCCTACGAAACTTACATTATTTTGTTGAACGTTTTTGTAATTTTCGTAGCGGTTCAAAATTTCTTTAACGTACATAAACGTTTCCTGGCCTCTGCAATAGCCACATTTTACTACCGGATCGTTGTAGATCAACGGATTAGATTTTTGAAGCACCATGTACTCAACATTATGAAACCATAAATTAGGATCTTTACCATACTTTGCAGCAAGGTTACGGGCATCGATCACATGGCCTAATCCAACATTATAAGATGCGAGAATAAACTTTATACGCTCCTCCTTATAGGAGATCCGATGTTTCCAGTATTTATCCAAATCCGAAATATAACTTGTTCCTGCCTTAATACTTTGCTCAGCTGTTTGGTAAGTACTATCAAGGCCATAATGTCTGGCTGTTCCCGGGACAAGCTGCATAAGACCGTTTGCGCCCGCCCAGGACTGAGCAGTGGCTATAAAATGTGATTCCTGATACACCATAGATGCCAGCAGTTGCCAGTCCCAGCCTATTTTTTGGCTGTATACTTTAAACATGTCGTCATATTGCGATATATTACCACCTCTATAAGAGAAACGATTGTTTTCAGCCCTGTTCACTGTCTTTTTAGCACTTTTAAAATACTTGTTATAAGCTAAAGCCGATTCGTTGGATTTTTTTATTTTCTCCATCCACTTGTTTAATTCCTGATTTAAAAGAGGAGACTGTTTTCGTATTGCCCAGGCGATCTGTTGTGGAAAACTGATCGGTGTTTCTATGTCTATATTCGCATAATAGGTTTGGTTATTAAGCGCTATATTTTCATCCGCTACTGTATAATCAATTTCTCCACGGGCAACTCTCCTTATCAATTCCTCGGTATCCACTCCACCCGAAACTTCATTAATATTAATCTTTCCACCTATTTCTTCCGATAAGCTGACCAATCTGGTATAAAAAGAAGAGCCTTTCCGAACGTCTATATTTTTCCCATCAAGGTCAAGAATATTTCTGATCAGTTTTTTATTCAGTTTAGTTTGGTCAAGGGTTTCCCAATTATCGGGTTTCCGCTGAATAAGAACTTGCCGGGTTAACATTAAAGGTTCTGTGAAATCCACAATGGCAACCCTTTCCTGGGTAACTGTTAAATTGGCTGCTATTATATCAACCTCACCTTTATTGAGTTGATTAAAAATAGTGTTCATGTCTTTAACAATTACCAATTCAAGTGTAACCCCTATGTTTTTAGCGAATGAATTCAGTAATTCGAATTCGAAGCCCATAGAGTCGCCTTTGTAAATGTAAAAACCTGTTGAACTATTTTCAGTTAGTACAATAAGTTTTCCCCGTTTTTTTATTTGATCCAGATCGAAGTTAACACAGTATAGAGAATCGTTTTGCGAATTCGGATCAATTCGGCTTGAAAAGTCAAACGGATAAATGCATATTATTCCGTAAAGAATAATTAGGGATAAAGCTAGTTTGTTTTTGGGATCTGAAAAAATCATAATACCCTCCTTTTTTTTAAAGAACTCAGCTTATTTACGGTATTAAAACACTTAAGTTTCAATTTATCGATGTAATAGCCCAATATAGTTAATAACAATGCTTCCGATAAACAGCCGTATTTACTTGATTTAAAATCAGTTACAACTTAGAATAAAATAGTTTAATTTTTCCGATATTGCGGACGAATGGAGAAGCAATTTTTACCTTTTAGCAAACAATTTGCTTATGCTTTTGGCATGATGGGATGGAGCATAATGATCAATCTCATTAGTGTTCTATTGGTTTATTTGTATTTACCGCCTACAAGCAGTGGTTTACCGAATTTGATCACACAGGTTGCCATTTTTGGTATTTTCAATGCCATTGCCATCATCACAGCAAGTGGCCGGCTGGTAGATGCCTTATATGATCCCCTGATAGCACAATTCAGTGATCGGAATCAAAATCCTAAGGGGCGAAGGATTCCTTTAATGAAGATGGCCATAATTCCATCCCTTATCTTTTGCTGCGTGGTTTTTTATCCTTTGAAACATGAAGAAAGCACAGCTAATATTATCTGGCTGGGCTCCATGCTTATTTGTTTTTACGTTTCATCCACTACGTATATTATTCCTTACAATGCTTTATTGCCGGAATTAGCTCCTACCTCCCAGGACAAGATCCGCTTAGCAACATGGCAATCTGTTGGTTATGTGGTAGGAATAGGAATTGCCTCCAATGCATTTAACCTTACCGATCTGTTGCAACATTCCTTTAATATTACTTCTCGGATTGCAGCTTTGCAGTACACTGTTTTTTTAATGGCGCTCTTAGCCTCTGCATTTATGGCGATAACGGTGTTCGCGATAGATGAAAAAAAATATTGCATTAGCAAACCAAGTATAATCCCCTTAAAACAAGCGCTGAAACAAACACTCTCCAATAAGCAGTTCTTATTATTTATTGTAGCCGATTTCTCTTATTTCATTGCGGTAACAATCATAACATCCGGCTTATTGTATTTTGTTACTGTATTGCTGGGATTGCGCGAAAATATTGGAAATAGGTTAATGATAACAATGGTGCTTGTTTCATTTTTGTTTTATCCTGTAGTAATTTATTTTTCCAAAAAAGTGGGTAAAAAACTCATCATCATTTTTTCACTCTCCTTATTATCGATCGTTTTTCTGGGGATCTATTTTTTAGGAAAAAGCAGTATTGATGCTGAACTTCAGATCTATTTATTGATCATTCTGGCAGCCATTCCTTTAGCATCTCTCAATATTTTACCAAATGCGATACTGGCTGAAATCATTGAAAAAGATACTTTAGATACAGGTGCAAATAAGGAAGGAATTTATTTTGCTGTGCGCTACTTTTTTGTGAAGATCGCTCAAACCTTTGGCATCGCTTTATTTGCTATGCTTTTACTTTATGGAAAAGATCCGGGGAATGATTTTGGTATACGGCTCAGTGGAATTTTAGGTTTTACACTCTGCTTTTTGGCAGCTATTATTTTTAGCCGGTTTAAAGAGAAAAGGTGATTTTTGGAGAGGGCCGCATTTCGTATAGCCTGTCTTACCTGCTGGTATATTGCTACCAAAACTTCCATTTGCTTTTTTTATAGTTGTTATTTGAGATGTCGTTAAAGTCAAACGGATAGTTTATTTCTGTTAAATCTTTTTTAAGTTGTTCCCAATCCTGAATAGTGTCTACAATTGATAAAACCATTTCTTTTGTCAATGTCGCACCTTTGTATATTTTTGAAACTGTGTCCAATGAAATTCCACTTTCTTTATAACTCTCTTCAAAATATTCTGTCGCCCAATCAATATAAGTTTGAGGTTGTCCGTCAAATATGTTTAGCATTTCTTCAGAATTGTCTTCAAAACTTTCAAGTTGTCCAATTTGCCAATTTCTCAATTCCGTTGTCCACAAGCAAAAGGCTGTCCCTATTGATTTTACAGGTTCTCCAAAAATAAAATCATTAAAAACTATCGGCATATTTTTCGTCAACTTGGTTTTGTCCTGCTGGGCATACTCATGAGCTAAACCATTTATTACACAGCCGTCTTCTCGAAATAAAATTAAAATTTGGTCGCCACAACCATTCCTCATTTCGAAAAATTCTTCTTGGTCTGCCCATTTAGAGTTGTAGGAATAATATCGATAATCCCATTCTTGAGAAATTATTGCGTCCAAAACCGAAATTGCTTTACAAATTGTTTGCAAAGATTTTCTGTCTGGAAGCGAACTGTAATTTTGGGTTGAAATCATTTTTTGTTGTAAAGTCTTTTGTCATCTATGTTTGCAACTAACTTTTCAATTATTTAAATAAGAAATATAAGCCCCAAATTATAAGTGAAACAAAAAGAAGTCCAATGCTTCCGTTCCAACTTTTATTTAAAAGATCCTTATATGTGAATTTTTTCTGTAAAAAAGTCCATCTTATAAAAGCTCCAATTCGTCTAAATCCAGCCCAAATTATGTCTTGGAATATCACTTCTAGGATTGTCTCCATCGTGTTTTCCTTTATGCTTGCAGGTAAAGGTTTCAGGCTTTGCGTTGGTGGGCTTTGAAACCGTAAACTGTCTATCCGCGCAAATGTCTATTAATTGCTCAAGTTTCTATTCGCACTATCCGCCCACTAACGCAAAACCCGTGTGGTCAGCTTTTAGTGCCACACAATTGGGTTAATAGTCTCGGTCAATTTTGATATGTTGCCTTGGAATTGGATGCCTAATAAATTCTAACCAATCAATTACCGCATCTTCGGTGTCCTCAAAATATTCAAACGAAGTTGCAATTTTAAGAATGTAATAAAACTCAACCGAGGTATTTTCTATCGTAAATGTTTGTTGTCTTTCTTTTCCTAAACACCAAGAAACTTCGAAAATGTCTGCGTCAGATTTATAATGAAACCAAATACTGTCCCATATATGGCCGTCTGATAAAATGCTTTTAGGTCTATCTGTTAATCCAAATTCAACCATATTTCGTAGTTTACTGTCAGTTGCTTGTATAAAAAGCTCCGCTAATTCAATTGCTCCTGATACTTCTTCGTCAGAGGGGTTTTTATAATGATGTTCAAGAGCATGTCTGATTTGTCTTACATCAGAAACAATTTTGGCTGGAGCAAAATTTATTGCCTGTAAAAGGCGTAACCTAATCGGCAAATCTTTTTTGGGAGAGTTTTTTGATTTTGATATGAATTCCTCTACAATATTGTTTGGAAAATTATTAGGGTCGAGCCCAATTGAATAGAATAGCTTGTCTGTTTGACAGTCAATCGCGCGCTTCGCGTTGGTTAAAGCATTAATATTTCCCTTTTGGTCATTTGATTTAAAGTCTTGTTTACTGTAATTTAAGAATTCTTTGGGAGTGATTTCAAATTCATAACTTCCTGCGCACGACTGGTCTTGTTCAACAAGTCCTTGTGTTAGGTCTATTTTAATGCTCTTAATTGCGTCTAAAGTTGTCATTACTAAATATGTCTACCGTTTTATTTTTGTTGTCATTGCGCTTATTGTGCCTAACGGTTCGGGTATTGCCGAAGGCGGGGATATTTAGCACAAAAGTTCTATCGAAGAACGAAAGTTGAACTTTGCACAAATGTCCAATCGAAGCTATTCAGCAACGCTTTTGGCAATACCTTATTAGGCGTTCGTTATTTTTCTTCGGCTAAATTTTTCCCTTATAATTCGAGTCAAAATCTACCATCCATTCAATTCCATATTTGTCTCTAAACATACCAAAATATGAACCCCAAGGGCTGTCAGAAATAGGCATTTCAATTTGTCCGCCAGCCGAAAGTCCATTAAATAATTTGTCAGCTTCTTCTTTGCTTTCTGCACTAATTACAATTTTGCTTCTGTTCTCATTTTCGTTTGTTCGTCCCATTATTTCAGGTACATCATTAGCCATTAAAATACTTTTACCGATTGGTAAAGCAATGTGCATTATTTTATTTGCTTCATGTTCTGCTACTGGAAATTCAGCACTTGCTAAATCTTTGAAACGCATTATTTTTGCGAACTCTCCGCCAAATACTGATTTGTAAAAGTTGAATGCTTCTTCTGCATTGCCGTTGAAATTAATGTGTGGATTGATACTTGCCATAATTTTAATTTTTATTGAAATTATATTTTTTAATAAATCTAATTCTTCACACTCGTAACCAAAAGTTTTCAGTTACGTGGTTTTTCAGTGTATTGTCCGTTTGTTTGTATCGCTGTACAATAATGCCTAACGGTTTGCGCACTGGCGCTGTTATGCAGCGTTGCGAGTATATTGCTTGATCGCATTCAGTTCAGCTTTTTTCTCATTTCTTTCTTCTTCAATGTCAAAGTCGTCCTGAAGTCCGAGCCAAAACTTTGCGGAGTTTCCAAAATATTTGGAGAGTCTAAGTGCAGTGTCTGCGGTAATACGTCTCTTCCCTTTTATGATAGCTGAAACTCGCGTCTGTGGAATTCCAATGTCTTTGGAGAGCTTGTAAGCACTAATTTCTAAAGGCAATAAAAATTCTTTTTGAAGAATTTCTCCGGGATGTATGTTCTTTAATTTTTTCATGTTCGGTCGTTTAGTGATAATCTATTATTTCAACTTGGTCGGCATTTCAATTTCATCAAAGGTCGGTATAAAGTAATGACCAGGGTTACCTAACAGTCTTTCTGCTGTCATAATTACGTCTCTTGGGTCACCATAAAAGTCCTTAAAAACGTCTTTTAGTTTTTGAACGTCACCTCCAGAAATTGTCAAAATACTTCTTGCAAGTTGGTCTTCACCTACATTCAGTGTCGTTGTCCATAAACTCAGAAGTAATTTTTTCACTTCTTGTATGTCTTTCACGTCAATGAAAAGCTGGTTTGTTTTTCTTTCTATGTCTATGGGTAGTGTCGTCATAAGGTTAAACATAACGTTTCGCAGCTTTGCGCTGTGCGGGTTTAAAAGCACAACACTGTCTTAACCGAAAAACTTTATTAAATGTACAAAAGTGAATTAGCAAATGTCAAGAATTTCACGAAGCACCTTAATTTGCATTTGCGAACTTGCACGAACCCCGCATAGCTCAAAGGTGCTGTTATAAGTAGTGGCACACTTTCATTTACAGATGTCGATTAAACCAACTTTGTCGTTACAACCCAAATCAGAAAAACGTCACTAGGAGATACAAATTCTATTTCAAGTCCGTTCGCTCCTTTGTCTTGATAATTAGTTCCCCAAACTTCTCTATTACGGTTTGTATCAGAATCGTATTCAAGTCGAGCTAGATTATGATCTAATTTATTTAGTTTGTCAACGATGTCTGTGAGTGTTGTATTAAAGTCAACATTATTAACAAATTGTTCTTTCAAAAATATTTCTAAGATCTTAAGATTGCGGTACAATTCAGAAGTCGTTAATGACTGGAAATAATGTCGGCTGAATTTTTCTAGGTTAATCATTTATTCTGTCGTGAAATTTATCGTTACGGCTTCTTGCCATTACTTATAACGGTTTGCAGCTAAGAAAGGTGCGGGTTTAAAGAGCACAAAACTGTCTTAACTGAAAAACTGAATTAAATGTACTGAACTTTATTGCAACTTTTAAAAATAAATTTATACCGTTGAAAAAATAAAATTGCGATTTGCACAAACCCCGCATAACTTGTAGGTGCTGTTAGCTGTAGTTTTTTATTTATCAATTAACTTTCCCAAGTCAAGTGGTCTAACTTCCCATTCGTGTTAGTATTAACTACAAGTAATTGGTCGGAAATTTCACTACTAATAGTGTAGTCAAAAACAGCCAAGCAACTTGATTCAACTTTTTGGTCTGGGTATATTCCAACCCTAACTAATTTCAACTTCGATAAAAGTTGGTTTTCAGGAGAAGTTGTCTTGTTGTCGAAGTCAATTATAGTTGCTAAATCGTCCGCATCTACTTCTTCTAAATGGTATTCTAAGTAGTCTCGTACAACACTATTTTCAGCATTTTTGGAATTAATGTCAATGTAGATTTTATTTTGTTTGTCGAACTTTTCAATGTTTTCTATAAAACTCTTAATAGTGTCAAATTGGTTTTGGTCAAGAGTCTTAGTTTCAAAATTTAGGTCAATTTGTAGTTTGTCTCCATTTAGTTCTATGTCAACGTCATAGTATTCTTCTAATGAAGCCAAACTTATTTGTCCAAAAAACGGTAATGTAAATTCTGTCATAATGTTTATTTTTTTCGGGATTTTTATAATTATGATAATTGTCGTAAAATCCCAGCTAACGGTTTGCAGATTTGCGATGGGCGGGTTTTTTACCACTGAACTTTATGCGGAGCACAAAACTTTCGGCTACCACTAAACTGTCTGCGGAGCACGAAAACCCGCCTATTGCAAATGTGCTGTTACCTGCCGTTATTTTATTTTCGCTATCCAATGTTCCGATAATTTGTCTGTCTTTGTTGTGTCATTAGGAAAAGTTGTGTGTTTGATTTGATACTTCAAACCGCTATTGTCTTTTTGCTCTTTAAATTGTCCGTTCGTGTCCATAGAATAGAGTTCGTAAATAAATTCCATTGGTGTCGAGCCATGAGCATCTCCACTAAATATTTTAGATAGATAATCAACTTTGTCGTCATTTGAAAAGTCGAAGAGTTCAAGGTTGTCGTCAGTTCTAAATGTTCCGAAAAAGCTTTTTGATTTTGTCGCAACATCATAAATTAGAAAATACTCCACACCACAGCCTAATCCAGTGCAAGGAGCAAATGTCATTCGTATTCCGATATACTCTTTGTCTTTATGTTTGAAGAGTTTTATTTCGTCCCAATTGTTGGCAAAGTCAACACTATCTTTGTTGTCCCATACAATGTTTAATGTAGCCTTGTCTTTTAATGTAAAAAGGTCGTTGTCAATTTTGATTTTTGTTTCATCTTCTGAATCAAACCATTTTATTCTATGATTTGCAAGTTGGATGTCCGTTTTATTGCCTTCTGTATTATTTATTTCTATTGAGGGCTTTATTCTGTATAATTCAAAGTGTCTTTTTAGCCTGTCGTAAATATTATCATTATTGATTATTTCAGCTTTCGTCACGAGTGTGTCTGTCGCCTGAGCTGTCCCATTATTTGGCTTCTTGTCTGCACAAGAAACTAAAGTTGTCAGCATTAAAATAATTAAATGTCTGTTCATTTTCTGTATTGTAACGGTCGCCCTATAATGGCAGGTAACTAGTTTATACTCGCTACAAAGTAGCGCATAGCAATCTGTTTTGGGGTAGATATGCGAATGTTTGTGTCGTTTTTCTTTGTCTTTCAATTTAAACAATCGAATGGAGATCAAAAAAAAAATTATTTTACAGCAGCAAAAAGGGATTCAACTGCTTCCCAGTTCAATACATTCCACCAGGAGGCGATATATTCTGCTCTGCGGTTTTGATTTTTTAAATAATAGGCATGCTCCCAAACATCCAATGCAAGGATGGGTGTTCCTTTTACTTCAACGCTATCTAAATTCATTAAAGGATTATCCTGATTGGCTGTAGAAGTGATCACTAATTTGCCTTTACTCACTACCAACCAAGACCAACCGGAGCCAAAACGTTTCATTGAAGCATCCGTAAATTGTGTTTTGAATTCATCAAAGGAGCCAAAGGAAGCATTAATAGCAGCAGCTATTTTCCCTTTTGGTTGTCCGCCTGCATTTGGTTTCATTAATATCCAAAACAAAGAATGGTTATAATGTCCACCAGCATTGTTACGAACAGCAGCAGGTAGTTTTGCTACTTTATCAAAAATATTTTCAAAGGATTGAGGACTTCCTAACACGCTGCCATCAACCGTTTCCAAGGCTTTGTTCAAATTGGTCACATACGCCTGGTGATGTTTGCTATGGTGGATCTCCATCGTTAATTTATCAATATGAGGCTCTAAAGCATCATAATTATAAGGTAAAATAGGAAGACTGTATTTCCCTCCGTCTGGAGTTGGCTTTTCTTTTTCGATATGCTCAGAGGCGGCAAGTACGTTATTGACAATGCTTGTTGCTGCAAGGGTTCCCAGCGCAAGTGCAGCTGATTTTTTAAAAAAATTTCTACGTGAGTTATTGTTTTCCATTTATACTACGAATTACGAATTTAAAACGAATTACGAAAAAACTCCTACGAATTACGAATTTTAACGAATTACGAATCAGTGTTGGTATTCGTAATTCGTTAAAATTCGTAATTCGTAGGGTTTATACAAAATTAATAAGCACTTGATTTTTCTCCACAGCCACACCTTTCTTCACATTTATTTTTTTGATAACTCCATCTGTTGGCGATTTGATAATATTTTCCATTTTCATGGCTTCCAATACAATGATGGGATCGCCTTTTTTAATAACATCACCTTCCGAAATGCACACATCAATAACCAAGCCGGGCATCGGAGCTTTTATTTCATTTATTTTATTGGCATTCAAATTATCAAAACCCAGGGTTTTTAATAATTCATCAAATTTATTTTCTACCTTAAGTTGATAGTTGTTTCCATTCACATTTACCAAAAAACTTTTTTGGACAAAATCTACTTCAACCACCTCAACATTGTATGATTTAAGATCTTTAATTATATGGAAACTTCCCTGTTTTACTTCTATCATATCCAGGGCAAAAGGACTTCCATTAATAGTTCCGCTTGTTGGATTGTCAAACACAATTTTGTGTTCCTTGTTGTTGTTTACCTTTACTTTTAGCATATCACAAATGTAATTTTTTTAATACAAAAAACCACTACGTTAGCGGCTAAATTAAAAATCCAAAGAGCTTTTTAAATTTTAATTACATATTTTGTTATTAAATGCTTTGCTCCATTGGTGATTTCTGTTAAACCCAGCTCCGGCTGTGTCATCCCGAACTTTTGCGAGGGATCTCGTTATTATAAAAGATATTGCTAAAACCACGACAAGATCCCTCTTGGCGAAAAAGCCAATCGGGATGACATTGCCTATAAATGAGCTTCTTATTCACAATTTAAAGATTATTTAGAAATTTAAATATTATGACCGAATTAATTTTGAATAAAATTTAACCAGCTCTAAAAGACATTCTTAAATTATCAACAAACGATATATTCCCTTCCATTTTAAGTAACTTTACAACACAAAAAAGAATTATGGAAAAACGGTGGAGCATAAAAGAAGGTGCTGATGAAGCGGTAGTAAAACAGCTTACTTTAGAGCTGGGTATTGATAAGATATTGGCAAATATGCTTGCAAAACGTGGCATCAGCAATTATGAGGATGCAAAAAAGTTTTTCCGCCCTTCGCTGAGTGACCTGCACGATCCTTTTTTAATGAAGGATATGGATAAAGCGATCATCCGGTTGGAACAAGCCATTAAAAACAATGAGAAAATTTTAGTGTATGGCGATTATGATGTGGATGGGACAACAGCGGTTTCGTTGGTATATTCCTTTCTAAAAAAACTGCCTTTTATCACTCAACCGGGAAAGCTATTGAATAGTTTTCCTGAGAACGATAATTTATTAGTTGACTATTATATTCCTGATCGTTATGCCGAGGGTTATGGAATTTCCTTCCAGGGGATCGATTACGCAAAAGAAAATAATTTCACTTTGATCATTGCCCTTGATTGTGGCATCAAAGCCAATGATAAAGTAGATTATGCAAATGAACGAAATATCGATTTTATCATTTGCGACCATCACCGTCCGGGTGAAACATTACCCAATGCTATTGCTGTATTGGACCCCAAACGAAGCGACTGCTCCTACCCTTTTGATGAGCTTTGCGGCTGCGGTGTTGGTTTCAAACTGGTTCAAGCTTATGCTCAAAAAAACAATATCCCTTTTGATGAACTAAGTGAATATTTAGACCTGGCTGCCATTTCCATTGCATCCGATCTTGTACCGATAACCGGTGAAAATCGCACACTCTGTTATTTTGGCTTAGAGCAGATCAACAAAAAGCCACGTAATGGTATAAAAGCAATTTTAGATCTGGCAAACATCAAAAAAAAGGTCACCATCAATGAACTTGTATTTACTATTGGGCCACGTATTAACGCGGCAGGTAGAATTCAGACAGGACGTAATGCTGTAGCCTTACTTGTTTCGGATAATGTTGATCATGCCAAAACATCCGGGTTAAATATCAATACCACCAATACCGAACGAAGGGTACTTGATTCAACCATTACCCAGCATGCCTTAAGTATGATCGATGACAATATTGAACTGATCAATCGTAAATCAACAGTCTTGTTTCATTCGGATTGGCATAAGGGAGTGATCGGCATTGTAGCTTCCCGTTTGATAGAAAAATATTACCGTCCTACCATAGTGCTTACCGAGTCCAATGGGAAAGCGACCGGCTCGGCACGTTCAGTAAAAGATTTTGATGTGTATAATGCCATTGAGGCCTGCTCTGATCTGCTGGAACAATTCGGAGGGCATAAATACGCGGCAGGATTAACCTTAAAAATGGAAAATCTGGAAGCCTTTCAACAGCGTTTTGAAGAAATAGTAAGCTCCACCATTGAAGAACACATGCTTGTTCCGGAAATTGTAATTGAGGCAGAATTAGAATTGAATGAGATCACTCCTAAATTTTTCAGGATATTAAAACAATTCGAACCTTTTGGTCCTGAAAACATGTCGCCAGTATTTATAACTAAAAACTTAGTGGATAAAGGATATATTCGAATCGTTGGGAACAACCACTTAAAAATGGACATTCAGGCCGCTAAAAATCCGGCAGAAAGTATTTCATCCATCGCTTTTGGCCAGGCGCAGCATTTTGACGATATACTCCGTAAAAAACCATTTAGTGCCTGTTATGCTATTGAAGAAAACGAATACAATGGTAAAATTTCGCTTCAATTGAATGTAAAGGATCTGAAAATGGAGTAGCAGGCAATCCAGTCTAAGTCTTTCAGTGCAGATAAAAGAGAATAGAACACAGATGACAGGGATTAAACGGATACTCGCAGATTTGTTCCTTCATTAGAATAAAATCCGCCAAAATCAGTCGCATCTGCGCGTTATTCGTGTTCTATTTTTAAGTTTTTGCATATTAATTTAATTTTTTGATAAAAAAACACCTCTTTTTTGCTCATTTCAATTAAAATACTCCTCAATAACAACAAATGCGCCTAACGCCAAAAATGCCAATTCGTAGAACTTTTTCCACACTTCATGGGCGACAAAGTGCCATTAATAAAAAAATATTTTAATTATTGTAGTTGTATTATATATAAAAGTCATACTTTTGTGGCAGTATTAATTTTAATTTTTAATTTAATGAAAACAGGAACTGTAAAATTTTTTAATTCAGCGAAAGGTTTTGGCTTTATTACGGTAGATGGTACCAATGAAGAACTATTTGTTCACGTAACAGGTTTAGTTGATCAAATTCGCGATGGCGACAAAGTTACCTTTGAAATTCAAGAAGGTAAAAAAGGTTTAAACGCAGTAAATGTGAAAAAAGCTTAATTAACTTTTTACCTTAAACAAAAAAGGCTCCCCGGATAAAACCAGAGAGCCTTTTTTTTGTTCAAGAATTTTCTATTTATCTTTTATCTCCTCACCTCTTACCCATTTTTCTTTGGTAACCTTACCACTTTCGTCATACACATTCCACATACCATCTTTTTGATAATCAATAGTAGATGCACTGAATCTCATAGGGCCTTCCGCTTTTATTTTACCATTTTCATAATATTCCTTTTTGGTATATTTCTTTTTCTTTGGGTCAGTACATTCAAATATCTCCTGTGGCTTTCCATCTTCAGAATACGATTTACGACTGATAAGGCTTGTCATATCTTTGGTGTTTTCCTCTGAATATTCAATTTGTCCGTTGGCATAATAATCCACCCATATTTGAGGATTGCCCTCATAGTAGGTGATCTCAGATTTCAGTTTTCCGGTTGGATAAAACATCTGCATGTTACTGCGTTTGAAATCTACTGTTTTAAATGACCGTTCAACGTTACCATTTTCATAAAAATTCTTATAGATCTTAAGCTGCCCATCCTCGTAGTATCCTCTGTGTAAAACTTTACCACTTTCATAGATATCCTGCACCCACTCTTGTGCAGCATAGCCTTTTCTATCATTACGAACTGAATCACCGCCTGTTTTTAAATTTAATTTCTCATACATGGTGATTCCATACACAGGATCCACCACTTTTGATGCTTTGTATTTGTTGGGTGGTGGCACAGTTCCAAACCCCTGCGAAAACGACAATTGAGCAAAAGCACTAAAAATAAAAAGTAGAACTATTTTTTTCATTTGAAAATTAGCGTTGAATCATGAATATTCTGTAAAGATAAAAAAAAGCGAATTAGAAAACAATAAAAACCAAAATGTAGAGGATTCGATCCGGTTCAAATCCATTTTACTGAATTATTCAGTTAAAACCGAACTAGCGAATTCTTTAGCAACAAGATATCGTTCCGCATCCAAGGCACCCATACAACCGCTTCCGGCTGCTGTAACTGCCTGGCGATACACCTTATCCTGTGCATCTCCTGTTGCAAATACACCAGGGATATTGGTTCTGCTTGTTCCCGGAACCGTTTGAATATATCCGGTTTCATCCATATCTAACCAGCCTTTAAAAATTTCAGTATTGGGTTGATGTCCGATAGCAACAAAAAAACCGGTAACATCCAACTTACGCTCTACACCTTTGCTATTCACAACTATTGCGCCTTCAACACTTTTCCCACCAAGAATTTCTTTGGTCTCCGACTCAAAAAGCACTTCGATATTGGGCGTATTTAATACTCTGTATTGCATTGTTTTTGATGCGCGCATTTCACTTTTACGCACGATCATGTATACTTTTTTGCAAAGTTTTGCAAGGTAGGTAGCCTCTTCAGCAGCAGTATCACCAGCTCCAACAATTGCTACATCCTGTCCTTTAAAAAAGAATCCATCACATACAGCACATGCCGATACACCAAAACCATTTAAGCGTTGTTCTGATTCCATGCCCAACCATTTTGCAGATGCTCCTGTGGCAATAATAACAGTATCAGCATGGATGGTCGTTTTTTCATCAATTACTACTTTATGTATCGGGCCACAAAAATCTACAGATGTAGCTAATCCCCAACGGATATCAGTACCAAAACGTTCGGCCTGTGCCTTAAAATCTTCCATCATTTCCGGCCCTTGCGTACCTTTTGGATAGCCCGGGTAATTTTCTACTTCAGTAGTTATCGTCAATTGCCCGCCTGGTTGTAAACCTTGGTACATAACGGGTTTCATATCAGCTCTGGCAGCATAAATTGCGGCAGCATATCCGGCAGGGCCACTACCTATGATCAGGCAATGAACGTGTTCTATTTTTTCAGTCATAATTTAATTTTATTTGTAATGCTTTACAAAATCAGTACCAAAATTTTGGTGTTGATTTTCATTTAAATGTTTATTTATATTGAGTATTTCATTGGGGCGTTCCTTTCTTAAAAAAGAAAGGGCGGGCTTTGCGCTTCAATCTTCTTACCGCTAATTAGCGGTAAGAAGGATTTACGCGGAATTTATCCTGAGCTCTTGTCGAAGGAATCCCTAACGCAGCATTATCAGTGGAAAAGGCATAAATACTTTTGTGAATTTTCCACCAAAACTTGAACCAAAGCGTCTTGCCAATAATACTAAAGGGAAACCGATGCGTCTAGGTAAATGCACAAATTATGCCGCCCATCAATGCCAAACAAACGATCCAATATCCGCAATTTACAGCGATGTATTTAAATCCTTTTCCTTCAAACATTGCATTGGTACCTAAAATTGGTAAAGCTATCATAAAACCAGCTATTGTACCGTGCAAAGCACCATGTTTAAAGGTACGAAAGTTGGTACCGTATTTCGCCATAAAATCCTGTATCCACAAACCTACTTCGGAAGCAGGATCATTAATACCGGGCTCATTTGCCAGAATAGAATAAATACTCCATTGATGAATTACCATAAATTGCAATGAAAAGGCAAGCAGAAGGCTTAAGAAAAAAGAAAGTCCAAAAACTAAAGCGGAATGACCACCTTTCATTTTGGTTTCTGTTACACCAGCAGCAGTTTTCCATGCCGATCCAAATACTTTAGGGTTGTACCATACAAAACCCAATGCCATTGGCACAAGAGCGGCCACAAGAATAATCATAAAATTTATGTGCATATTTTTTTGTTTTTTAAAGTTTGTTTAAATGATATATGAATAATTTGATTGGATTCAAAAATACACAATAATGGAGATGTAGCGCCTGTTAATTTTCAATATTTATCCACTAAAAATGAGGTTAATTTGAATAGCGCAAATAATTGCACCGTAAATATTGAAAACCTAAGCATTGTTACTTATTATTGAGCTTAATAAGGGCCAAATGATCAATCAAAGAGTGGTTGTAACTAAATAAAATTGTGGATAGATCTAACGGCCTCTTAAAGGGTTTCGAAAACATATAAGAGTTTAATATTTAAAGATCTTTATTATTCAATTAAATTCAAAATATCCTGCAACGTATTTTCATCATCGGGGCGCTTCGCATTTGGGTCTACCACATTCCCTTTTTTATCAATCAGCAGATATCTCGGAATACTATTGATCTGATAATATTTAGCCACAAAGGAACTCCAGCCACCAGGTGATAAGGCATGTTCTCCGCCCAATTGCAAACTATTCACGGCTTTTTTCCAAATCTCTTCTGTATTATCAATTGAAATATACAGAAATACAACTTCTTTTTTTTGTTTGTCGGTTAGCTGCTCATGCAACTTTTTGCTAAATGGAAACTGCTGTTTACAAGGGCCACACCAACTTGCCCAAAAATCCACATAGATAACTTTTCCTCTAAAATCGGCAAGACTGATTTCCTTACCATCAAAACCCTGCAATTTAAAGTCGGCTGAAGCAATATCTAATTTCCCTTCTGCGTTTTTTGGTAATTTTGTTTTCATCCATTTCCCCAGCTTTTCTTTTACAATTGCTGTGTACTCCCCTGTTTTATCCTCCTTCTCCATTTCTGTATAAATCCGTTTCACTGTTTCCGGATTTGTTTTTTCTCCCATTTCTAGTAAATATTTGGTAAGATAAAACAGGAAGGGCTCTCCTTTTAAATTATCGCGGGCTATTACGTATTTTTTTTCTGTTGAAATTGTATAGTCCTTAAATTTATTAAATGCATTCAATTCGGATGCGTAATAGGTAACAAAAGCAGTGAGAAAATTTCTATAGGATTCACTGATCATGGCTTCTTCATCAGTAGCAGTTTTTTTATCCAACACTTCCAGAATTACTGCCGGCAAGGAATTCACTTTTAGAATTGCAGTACTTTTATTGGCATTTACAACAGGGTAAGAAAGCAAATAGTTGAGGTAACTATATTTGATGTGATTTTCAATGAATTTTTTAAAATCCGAGGACAATAATTTTTTGTCAGCATAATCGGTGTAAAATATTTTTTCTTTTTTTCGATTCTCATAGATCAACATTTCAAACTCATCCAGACTAAGGGCTTTCATTTTTTCTTCGATCAGGCTGGTCGTAAAATCATTTTTAAATTGATCATTAAATTTTTTATTAAATTGATTATTTTCACTTCCTTTTCCCGAAAACACAATACTTTCAGATAAACTACCTGCTTTGAATTTTATATCCAGGTTATCGCCCGGTTCAAAATAAATTTGAATGAATTGGCCTTGGTAACTAAATTCCACCAATCGATTTCTGTCTAACAGAAATTCAAAACTAAATTGATTTTGTTTGAGGGGGATCTGGTATTTGGTTTGTTTTTGAGAAAGGTATGTTTTATCAATTGTAAAATTAACAGAGTCGTTCGTTCCGTTTTCAATGGTTCCGGAAATGGTTGTTTTTAGTTGTCCGAAAGACTGATTTGAAAGTAAACAAACCAAAATGAAATTTAGGAAAACTGAATGAAATATTATTTTTTTCATTTTTTTGCTGATTTATTTATGATAAAAAGGTTGAGCCTACTGTCATACGGAGCCTTCTTGCAAGAGGATCTTGTTTATTATTATAATAATGCTAATGATTGACAAGATCCCTCTCCCGCAAAAAGCGGGATCGGGATGACATTGATTAATAATTAAGAAAATAGTTTTTTCTTTAAAAAGGCAATTCTGATAAATCGATATTTCCTCCGGAAAGTATAATACCAACCTTTTTGTTCTTAAATTTTTCTTTTTCCTTTAATAAGGCTGCAAATGCAACTGCACTGGAAGGTTCCACAATTATTTTCATACGCTCCCAGATCAATTTCATTGCTTCAATTATTTCATCTTCAGTAACCCTTATGATGCCTTCAACATGCTGCTTGATTATTGGGAAATTTATATCTCCTAAATATGATTTTAAACCGTCAGCGATCGTATCCGCTGATCTATTATTTTCTATTTTTCCACTTATAAATGATCGGTAAGCATCATCTGCAACCATTGGTTCTCCTCCAAATGTTTTACATTTTTCGCTAAAAAAATGTGCAGCCAATGCAGTTCCTGCAATTAAACCACCTCCACCCACCGGGGCAAAAACACAATCTAAATCGGGTTGTTCTTCCAATAGTTCCATACAAGCTGTAGCTTGTCCTATGATCACTTCCATATTGTCGGAAGGATGGATAAATGTAGCGCCTTTACTTTCTACAATATGTTTAGCCGCAGATTCCCTTGCAGCCAGGGTTGACTCACTTTCTATAATTTCTCCACCATATCCTTTTACCGCTTCTTTTTTTACCGCTGTAGCGTTAGAAGGCATAACAATATATGCTTTAATACCTAAGCCCTGCGCGGCAAGAGATAAGGCTTGAGCAAAATTTCCAGACGAATGGGTCACTACACCATATTTCCTTTTGTCCTCCGGAATTTGCAAAACAGCATTGGCCGCTCCTCTCATTTTAAATGCTCCGATTTTTTGAAAATTTTCACATTTAAAATATACATCTGCACCTGACAATTTATTTAGTGTTTGAGAAGTTAGAACAGGGGTTCTATGTATGTATGGTATAATTCGTTTATGACAGTTTATCAGATCTGATTTTTGCATATTTTTTTATAAATTGAAAATTGCCCTACATCAATTTTAATGAAACATCCTGTTTGCTTTACCGCTGGAGATAAATCCAGATAGGAAAAACGTTTTAATCTATCCATTCGAAAACAGCATGAACCTTGTTTTCTTTTTTTTGCATCTTGTTTTTGTAAAATATCCTACGTCATAATCAAATCCAATCATCATCATAGCTGTTAAGGGATTGGAGGATTTATAAACATCATATCTTTTGATTGAGGGGAAATCACTTTGCTGACCAGTGACACTAATAATATCATTTAGCGAATAGGATATTCTGCATCCCAATGTTACGCCAAAGTTTTCTGTACCCATTATATATCCACCAAAGCCCATTACCGCTGAAACATAGGACTTAACAAGATTTTCGGAAATATCTATATTTTTTGTCTGGGTAAGATTATCGCTACCTCTCGTTTTATTGATCATTGAAATTTGAGGACCGATTTCAAAATAACTGGAGTTCACCGATCTTCTGTACATCAATAAAATATTAGTAGCATTGAAACCAATGCTGCGCAAGTAATTAGTTTTATTACTATCCAAGCTGTACGTAAATGCCTGATCAAAAGCAGAAGAAGTTACATCCACAGTAACGGCATGCTCTTCATTAAAATTTATTCCGATCTTACCTCCATACATATATCCGTAAGAAAGTTTTGGAGCAAAATTACGGTCATTGTAAAAGTTCTTGTTTACCAGAAAACCCACTCCGTATGCACCTCTGGCTCCAACGTCAAGCCAGCTCTGAGAATAAAGGGATTGTGAAAAGATAAATATACTAAAAGCAATTGTAATTTTTTTCATAGTAAACCCTATTTAAGTCTGATTTGATGTGGTTTGCGAATTTTGATTACATCTGTTCAAATTTAATATTATCCCTGAAATTAACGCATAATAATTTCAAGATTTTTTCATTAAGAGCCTGTTTAAATTTTATTCGAAATTAATTCTATCATCACCTTTAATTTCTAAATAATCCTTAAATTGTAAATAAAAACCACATTTATAGGCAATGTCATCCCGATTGGCTTTTTCGCCAAGAGGGATCTTGTAATTGTTTTTAGCAATATCCTTCCTAAATAACAAGATCCCTCACAAAAGTTCGGGATGACATAGCCGGAGCTAGTTTCGACAGAAACTAGCTCCGGGCAACGCATTCAATAACAAAATATGTAATTAAAAATTAAACAGACTCTAAAGGATTCCACCATTTCTGTTGGAATAAAAAAATGCCTGATCGGCCTCAGTTATTTCAAATCTAACTCATTAAGGAAATCTGTAATTACCTGGATGTTTTGCTCCGGATTATCCTGCATGGTCATGTGTCCGGCATTTTCGATAATTGAAAATTTAGCTCCCGGAACCAAACTCTGGTAATACCTCACAGTGGATGGGCGGGCTTCATCAAATTCTCCGGTTATAAAAAGAGTGGGTATTTTTATTTCACCTAATCGATTGGTGCGGTCATAATCTTTTAATGGCCCGATCATAGTAAATTCGCTGGGACCTCCCATGTATTCATATACATTTTGTCCGATCTGAGAAAAAGCACTGTCAATGTCAGTTGACCAAGGTAATTTTCTTGCAAGGAAATTTTCATAATAAATTTTTATTGCCGCCTGATATTCCGGTGAGGTAAAGGTTTTGTTTTGTTCATTGATGAGAATATCTTTTTGAACAGAGTCTGGCAAAGTAGCAATTAGTGTGTCCGCATCTTTTAACCACAATGGAATGCTGATTGCAGGACTGCTAAGTATAAGAGCCTTTATCCCTTCAGGAAATTTCAAATAGTAGTCTGTTGCAAGCATGGTTCCCCAGGACTGTCCATAGAGATAATATTCTTTTAAGCCAAGTGCCTGTTTCACCTGTTCAAGTTCATTCACAAAATGTTCCACTGTCATCATTGCTGTATCTGTGATCCTATCCGACTTACCACATCCCAACTGATCGTAAAAAATCACAGGACGGTTTTTGCTCAATGCTTCCAATGGTTTGAGATAATAACTGGGAACACCCGGGCCACCATGCAATAAAAGAATAGGCGTTTCAGGGCCTTCACCAATTATTCGATACCATACTTTGCCACCTGCAACATTAATATAACCTTCACCCGGCACTAATTTTTTGGGCTGCTGACAACTTGTAACCAATAAGATTAAAACTATACCAGTAAGTAATTTCAGAGTGTTTAATGTTTTCATATTTTTATTTTTTGAATTCAAAAGATTGCTATTGTTTAATTTGCTACACATTATAAATAAAGGCTTTTCGGAATTTCGTTTTTCACTTTACAACCTTTTCATTGAACTTAAAATAATATTTAAGCATACTATTACCGCCCCAAGTTTCGCAACGTTATTTTCTGATGCTGTTCAACATGATGAATTGTGAAAAATAACATTTCTCTAACTGTTAATTTACCCAATAGAGGATGAGGTAAGAGGTATTCATCCAATTCAACTTCTGAATATTTATCAATCTTTTTGGATAGATCTTTTACAATTTTTAATAAGCTGTTTGTCAATTGCTCTTTTTTGTCTAAGCCTATTGCTTGGGGAACAAATTTTCCGGTTGCCACTCCCCCGGTTTCAAGCTTTGACATATATTTTTTTACCAGATCATCATAGTTTTTTGAAGGTCGGTTTGCCTTACCAAAAAACATTCGAATAACAAATTTTGGAAGTGAAAAGGCCATATTCAATGGTGAAACTGACTTGACAATATGATCAAGTTGCTGTCCTGCAGTCCATTTATTTTCAAAGGAAAACATAAAATCTTTGTCGCTTAATCCCTTGATCAATTCAATAAAATCGATATGCTTTTTAAGCAATTTATTTATTATTTCCTGTTTAGTCATTTGTTCTTTTTTTGAAGGTTACAGATAACGAATCGTTACGAATTTACGAAACTACATGTTAAAAAGCAGTAAACACCAACTCTTTCCCAAAAAGAGCATTTTTTATTCTTTATTTATAACTTACGTGTTCTGTTTTCATTTTTACAAAATAGTTTTTATTTTTCACATTGAAATTATTTTAGGCTTATTCCCTTTTATCCAACCTCTCACCAGGTCATCTGCATCGGGATAATAAGTAGCTTTTTTTATAATTCCTTTAAATTCTTCGGGCGAACTGATCTGCGCTGTTGAATCAAAATAACCGTACCCCGCATAATGTCTGTTTTCAATTAATATTACCGATTGTTCACCCGGCATTTTTCCTTTATCAATTATTACAAAGTTGGGTTTTGCAAAAATATAATTGTCTAAAACAGCTTTCGCTCGTTTGTTATATATTTCAATTTCTTCCTGCTCGGCACAAATACCATTGCACTTTTTTATCTGATGATTAAAGCAAATTGCTTCATCATCGGTTAATCCGCAATAGCGTAAACACAACGTGTGCTCATCCAGCCAGGATTCTAATTTTTCTCTCGCAGAAAAATAAGTAGTAAATGACATCAATGCATTTTCCGATTCATTATAATCAACCAGCTTAAAATTGATAATTCCTTTTTCATCTGTATACCAATCAATACTATGTGTAAAGTTATCAGCCTTGCGTTGCCTATTATATTTTGGTTTGTGTTTTTTTATTTCTTCGGCTTCCAATAACAATGCAATTAACTCACTCCCGGTGGCAACAAAATCAACATTGTATAAATCGTTCAACATTTTTCGGCCTTTCTGTTCTTTGGTATTAAAATGGCTCATTGCACGGTTATATACATTTACACTTTTACCAATGTAAATGATATTTTGTTCCTGATCTAAAAAATAATACACGCCACATTCCTCAGGAAGTTTATCAAGAATATATTTTTTTATTTTATCGATCCGCCTTACCATCAATTCATCCACACCTTTGTTTTTGTATTGCGGATGATCACTTTTTACCTGCATCAGAATGTCAAATAATTTAGCGGTTGCCACGGCATCACCTTCTGCACGGTGCCTGGCGGCATTATCGATCCCTAATGATTCGCATAGATTACCTAAACTGTATGATTTTTTTCCGGGAATTAATTTCCGACTTAAACGAACGGTGCAGAGTGTATCACGTTTAAATTTTGCACCAAAGGAGGCGAATTCTTCTTTTATAAAACCATAATCAAATCCAACATTATGCGCTACAAAGATCCTGTCTTTCGTCATCTCCCATATTTTATTTGCTACCTGAGCAAAGGTGGGCGCACCTTCTACCATTTCGTTGGTAATACCCGAAATCCGCACAAAGGTTGGACTTATATAACATTGAGGATTTATTAATGTGGAAAATTTATCTACCACGGTTAAACCATCATGAATTAAAATACATATTTCAATCACATGGCCTCTGCGGTATTCAAACTTTCCTCCGCAGGTTTCTATATCTATTATTGCAAACATTATTTATCGTGTACTTTCGGATTATTTTCCCCTGTCAACTATTTTGTTTTTAAAATTTAAATTTATTTGGGCGTTCCCTTTCTGAAAAAGAAAGGGCGGACTTGGAGTTTATCCTGAGCGAAGTCGAAGGGCTGCAATCTTCCCGGCAAAAAAACCGAGAAGGATTTCCGCTGCAATCCCTAACGCGAGCCTTATCCTATCAAATGGCTCCTTGGTTACATTTATAAATTTTCCTATAAAACATATTTAAATTTTAATGCTACTCGACTCCGTTCGAAATAACTCCGCACGCGGTCATTTCGAGCGGAGTCCAGAAAGTGCAAAGGGCATCAAAAACTTGAACTACTTCCCCATTTCTACTCTATATGACTGTAAAAACCGAATTATATTGTCGATATTTAAATCTTGTTGTTTAAATTCTCCAATATTTAAGCTGCATACAAAACTCCATACCTCTAAAATGTTTTCTGCTTTAACAGTATAGGGCGCGTATTCAGGATTATCCGAATGAAACTCAAACGTATCACTTGTTTTTTTCTTGTCACTATAAATACGTTTATAAACTACCCCATCATTTTTTGTAAGTACAATGTAGGTTTGTCCGTCTTTAATATCTTCCAGTGATTCCACGTATTTTCCTATTACAATACTTCCATCTTTTAGTGGAGGCATTGAATCGCCTTTTATCGGGAATGCTCTATGCTTACCAATAATTTTAAAAGGCAAATTCATGATGGGCAGCTCCTCAATAAAAGTAGGATCGGCATATCCGTTTAAATAACCGGCCATTGCCTTTATGGGCACCACCTCCACAAGGTCGTTATTATCTTTATCTACTAAAATGGGAAATAAGATCCGGTTTTGCCCAATTTTCATAAGCGCATCGGGATCTGTTTTAGACAGGTCGGCACGCACTAAGGCATCAATCGCCACATGAAAATAGTCGGCTATTGTTATTAATAGATCATATGATGGTTCTGCTCGTCCTTCTTCATAAGAACCCAATCGGGAACGTGAAATATCTAATTTTTCAGATAATTGTTCCTGAGATAACTTTTTTAGTGCTCTCAGAACCCTAATGTTTTTGGCTATTTTTGACATTGCTAAATATTTTAGCACAATAATACTAAATATATTAGTAATTTTAACCCCGAAAGGAATATTTTTTTAACCATTCGTTCCTTGACGGGATAATTAAACATCTATTTATAAAAAAAACGAAAATGGAAATACAAAAACATTTAGACGAATTAACTTATGAAATAGTTGGGACAACTATTGAAGTACATAAAAAAACAGGCAGAGAATTACTTAAAAACGTTTACCATCAATGTTTAAAAGAAGGATTATTACATAGAAAAATAAATTTTTTAGCGGAGATGGGAATCCCGGTACTTTATAAAAAGAAACAACTGGAAATAGACTTTATTTAGATTTTTTTTGAAAGCTGTTATCAAAAGAGGGATGGTTAATAAATTATCCTCACAAAACATTATAAAAAAATTAATAGGTATCAATTATCAGGGGTACAAATTTCAATAAAAAAAATCACGCCATGGTTACATAATTGGAATACCCCTGATAAGGTACTTTATTAAAAATAATAATTGAAACAAATTGTTGTCAGCTTAACGCCAGCAGAATTTGAAATCTTGATATCGCAAAATGCGACATCAAATTGGGGGGTACACGTAAATTACCTTTGGTTTTCACTGAACATGGAGTATTATGTTATCAAATGTTTTAAATAGCGATAGGGGCAGCATTTTTTGATTTTGATTCTTTGCAAAAAAACAATCACCCCTTAATTATTATAAAATGATTACATTTAAAAAAAACGAAATAATTTCGTGATAGATTAGCGAAGGTTTATTTCGGGTATATACAAGTTAGCCGTAATTATCAAAAAAAAAACGAAAATATGCCGTCAACAATAACTAAATATAAAATATTTTTAGCTTCTCCAAGCGATTTAAAAGAAGATAGATTATCAATTGATGAAGTTATAAAAGAATTAAATATTTCATATGGAAAACAAAATGAAATATTTCTTGAACTTCTTAAATGGGAAACTCATTCAGGAGCGGGAATTTCAACAATTCATCCGCAAAAAATTATAAATTCAGATTTAGGAAGTGATTACGACATTTTTATTGGAATAATTTGGGGGAAATTTGGAACTAAAACAGATTCGGCTGAATCAGGAACTGAAGAAGAATTCTTAAATGCTTATAATAGATTTATTGAAAAGCCTAATTCATTACAAATTCTATTTTATTTCAAAACTGCTCCAATTTCAATGAACGAAATAAATCCTGAACAAATAAAAAAAATTCAAGAATTTAAAACTGAAATTGGTAAAAACAAAAAAGTATTATATTTTGAATACAACAATATCTCTGAATTAGGTCAATTCTTGCGAATTCATATTCCTATGAGAATTAATGATTTAAAAATAAGTTCACTAAATCCAATCGAAGTCGTTGAAACCGCGAATAATGAAAAATCAATTGTTGCTGAAGTAATCGAAGAAGAATATGGCTTAATTGATTATCAAATAATGATGCAAGAATATATTAATGAATCAAATCAATCATTAAATAGAATTTCAGAAGCTACAAACTGGATTGGAGAACAGTTCAATAAAAAAACAACAGAAATAGGAAATATAGTTGCCAGTGGTAATCAAACCAACCTAAAAATTGTTCAAGATTTTTTTATTAGAACAGCAAAAGTAATGGATAATTATGCTAATAGAATAGAACCAGAAATTCCAATTTTCTTTGATAATTTTGAAAAAACCATAGATTCAATGTCGAATCTTTATAATATTTCAAGTAAAGACTTAACCGTAACTGATGAAGAAACTGAGTCAACTACCAATTCTATAAATCTTTTGACAACTGGAATTATAAGTGCAATTAATGGAATGACATCCTTTTTGAACTCAATAGAAGGGTTTCCAAGAATGTCAAAAGAATTTAATAAAGCTAAATCAAATATTGTTAAAAAACTAGAAGATTTATTATCTAAATTAAGAACTAGTTATTCAATTGCAATAGAATTACAAAAAAGCATCCAATTAAAATAACTACGGCTAACACTTGCTACTAGTGATTTGGGCATTAAGTTTGATGGGAAGTTGGTTTTGTATTTGGGAGTTTCGGCAAATCCGGAAACAAAGGCTTAATTTAACTCCAAACCACTAGTAGCAAGGGAAACGTTAAGCACGAGGCAAAAAAAACAGACTCTCTTTTATTTTTAAAATCAGATAATTACATTCCAAATATAATCAACGGATAGCCCTCCTAACCAAGGTCTGGATTAAATCCGTGATCATTTCTAATTTTTCTTTTAAAGCTTACGCACGTTCTCGACTCCGCTCGAAATGACCACACACGAAGCACTTTCGAGAAGAGTCAAGGGAAACAGACAAGCAGAACGTAACATCAGTTAATAAGACACTAAAAAAAAACAATAAAATGGAACGCACAATAGTACATATGGATCTGGATACTTTTTTTGTTTCAGTATCACGCTTACAAAATAGTACATTAGTTGGTAAGCCTGTATTAGTAGGAGGAAGCAGTGACAGAGGTGTGGTAGCGTCCTGTAGTTATGAAGCCCGGAAATTTGGTATTCATTCAGCTATGCCAATGAAACTGGCAAGAAGATTATGTCCTGAAGCAATTATTATAAGAGGAGATTATGAAAATTACAGTAAATATTCAAACATGATCACTGATATTATAAGTGAAAAAGCTCCTGTATATGAAAAATCATCTATTGATGAGTTTTATCTTGACCTTTCGGGAATGGATAAGTTTTTTGGTTGTTATCAATGGACAACAGAATTAAGACACAAAATACAGAATGAAACAGGACTTCCGATTTCATTTGGCTTATCTAAAAACAAAACCGTTTCTAAAATTGCTACGGGTGAGGCAAAACCAAATGGACAAAGGCAAATTGACTTTGGAACGGAAAAAACATTTCTCTCCCCTCTTCCGATAAGGAAGATACCAATGATAGGCGAAAAAACATCTCATTTGCTCAGAAGTATGGGAGTTGAAAAAATAAAAACGTTGCAGGAAATGCCAGTTGAGCTTTTAGAAAACGTGTTAGGCTCAAATGGAATCAGTATCTGGAAAAAAGCCAACGCAATAGACAATACTCCTGTTGAACAATATTCTGAACGAAAATCGCTTTCAACAGAAGAAACGTATGATAGTGATACAACGGATTTGGCGAAACTCCGATCCACACTGGTTGCGATGACTGAAAAATTAGCTTTTCAGATGCGTGGTGAAGAAAAATTAACTTCTTGCATTACGGTAAAAATCCGTTATTCTAATTTCGATACGCATACTACCCAGGCAAAAATAGCCTACACATCCTGCGATCATACGTTGATCAGTAAAGTAAAAGAACTTTTTGAAAAACTATATCAGCGAAGAATGCTGATCCGATTAGTTGGAGTGCGTTTCAGCCATTTGGTTGGAGGAGCCTATCAAATCAATATGTTTGATGACTCCGAACAAATGATCAAATTATATCAAGCAATGGATCAGTTAAGAAAAAGATATGGAGATGATAAAATACAAAGAGCAATTTCCTTAGGCTATCAGCTCAGGAAATTTAATCCTTTTAATGGGCTTACTGCTTAATAAAAAAATTAACCACATAGAAACATAGTTTTATAAAACCCAAAATGATAACACAAAAATATTTAGACGAATTAACTTATGAAACGCTTGGTGCAGCTATTGAAGTGCATAAAATAATGGGTAGAGGATTACTTGAAAGCGTTTATCATCAGTGTTTAAAAGAGGAATTATTACATAGAAAAATAAATTTTTTAACAGAGATGAAAACCCCTGTACTTTATAAAAATAAAGAACTGGAAATAGAATTTAGGTGCGATTTATTTGTTGAACAATGTTTGGTTGTTGAATTAAAAGCAGTTCAGGAAATGACTACTGTGTTTGAAGCGCAGCTTCTAACCTATATGAAACTTTTAAAATCTCCAAAAGGTATTTTAATAAATTTCAACTGTTTCAATATCTTTAAACAAGGACAAAAAACATACGTAAACGAATACTTTAACCTATTATCGAAAACATAAGCACACACTATGTTTCTATGTGGTTATAAATTATCCGCATAAAACATGATATAACCATTATTTTGAATTTCTCCTTAAATGTACCTCAATTGTCATACATATTATAGTTTCAAATATGGAACCATGTCGGTATCGCAGCTATTGACAGAAGCTCAGCACAAAGGAATAACATCATTTGTATTAACGGATATCAATAATACATCTGCCTGCCTGGAGTTTATCAGAGAAGCTCCAAAACATGCTATTGCACCAATTGTAGGCATCGATTTTAGAATTGGTGCAAAACAACACTACATAGGCATTGCAAAAAATAACGAAGGTTTTTTAGAATTGAATCAACACCTTTCTGCATATCTGTCAAAAGAAATAATATTCCAATCGCAGGCTCCGGAATTCCAAAACAGCTATATTATATACCCTTTCAATGCTATTCATCCAAAATCATTACGGGAGAATGAATACATAGGCATACGTATTTCTGATTTAAATAAATTGCTTTTTTCGGAAGTGAAAAATTATGCTCACAAGCTGGTTATTTTACATCCTGTTACATTCCGGCATAAAAAAGATTTTAGTGCGCACCGTTTATTACGAGCGATTGATAATAACACGCTTCTAAGCAAGCTCCCCCTAACGGAGCAAACGGATGTGAATGAGATGATGCTTTCGGAGATGGAGTTATGTAAGATCTATGAAATCTATCCTCAATTGATCAGGAATACAAAAAAAATTATTGCTGAATGTGAGATCAATTTTGAGTTTGGAAAAAGTAAAAACAAAAAGACTTTCACAGGTAGTATTAACGGAGACGAGTGCCTGATGAGGGAGTTGTGCTATGAAGGACTCAAATACAGGTACTCTGCCCCTAGTTCTGCTGTTTACGAACGTTTAGAAAAAGAGTTGGACGCGATCTTTAAAATGAATTTTTGTTCTTATTTTTTGATCAACTGGGATATTGTAAAGTATGCGCAACATAAAAATTATTTTTATGTTGGCAGAGGTAGTGGTGCCAATAGCTTAGCCGCTTATTGTTTGCGAATAACAGATGTTGACCCTGTTGACCTTGATCTTTATTTTGAACGTTTCATAAATCCATACCGGGTCAATCCTCCTGATTTTGATATTGATTTTTCGTGGAAAGACAGGGATGATATTATCCAATATATTTTTGGAAGATACGGTTCAAAGCATACTGCTTTATTAGCAACGTATAACACCTTTCAATACAATTCTGTGATCAGGGAACTTGGTAAAGTATTTGGGTTACCCAAAGGAGAAATTGATGAATTGGTTGACAATAAAAAATCAAAACAAACGCCTGATAACATCACTCAGCTTATTTTAAAATACAGTCAGCATATTCATGATTTTCCAAATCACCTGAGTATTCATGCTGGAGGCATTTTAATTTCAGAAAAACCAATCAACTGGTATACGGCTACCAGCTTGCCACCCAAAGGCTTTCCTTTAACACAGTTCAGCATGATTGAATCCGAAGATATAGGGCTTTACAAATTTGACATTCTTAGTCAGCGTGGTTTGGGTCATATAAAAGATACTGTTGAAATTGTAAAAAAAAATAAAGGCATCGATATTGATATTCATAACATCAGTGCATTTAAAAATGATGAAAGAATAAAACAGCTGCTGCGTACCGGAAAAACAATGGGTTGCTTTTATGTGGAATCTCCGGGAATGAGAATGCTTTTAAAAAAGCTGGAAACAGATACCTATTTAGGATTGGTTGCTGCAAGCTCTATTATTCGTCCCGGTGTTGCGCAATCAGGAATGATGCGTGAATATATTTTACGGTTTCGCGATCCTACACGAAGGACCTACATTCATCCGAAAATAGGAGAATTGATGAGTGAAACGTATGGTATTATGGTATATCAGGAAGATGTGATAAAAGTAGCACACTACTTTGCAGGCCTTACCTTAGCCCAGGCTGATGTGATGCGCAGAGGAATGTCGGGCAAGTTCAGGGCAAGAGAAGAGTTTCAAAAAGCGAAAGAAGATTTTTTTATTAATTGTAAGAAAAAAGAATACCCCGATGCTATCACCAATGAAGTATGGCGGCAGATCGAGAGCTTTGCCGGATATTCATTTTCCAAAGGGCACTCCGCATCCTATGCTGTTGAAAGTTATCAGAGCCTTTATTTAAAAGCCTATTTCCCAAAAGAATTTATGGTAGGCGTGATCAATAATTTTGGAGGATTTTACAGAACCGAAAATTATATTCATGAAGCAAAAATGTCAGGAGCAAGCGTATTGGCACCTTGTGTGAACAGAAGCGAGCATCTGACCACTATTTATCATGATGATATTTATTTAGGTTTTATTCATCTGGCTGAGTTGGAAAAAACAACGGTTGAAGTGTTATTATCAGAGCGAACAGCAAATGGTGATTTCAAAGACCTGGAAAATTTTATTAAACGCGTTAGTATTTCTGTTGAACAACTCAGAATATTGATACGTATAGGGGCGTTTCGTTTTATTGGAAAATCAAAAAAAGAATTACTATGGGAAATACATAGCATACTTGGAAGTCAGAAAAAAACCGTCCCTAAAAAAGAACTTTTTGAGACCTCGAAAAAGGAATTTCAACTTCCTGAATTGCACCATCATCCTTATGATGATGCCTTAGATGAGATTGAAATATTAGGTTTCCCATTGTGTTCTCCATTTTCATTATTAAAAGATCCTGTTAAAAAAAATTTGAATGTTCAGGAGTTAATTCAGCATGTAAATGAAAACATTTCTATCATTGGATATTACGTAACTCATAAACTTACAAGAACTGTAAAAGGCCAGGATATGTCATTTGGAACTTTTCTTGATTCGAACGGTTATTTTTTTGACACTACTCATTTTCCTAATGTACTGGCTAAACACCCGTTTATTGGTAAAGGATGTTATTTAATAAAAGGAAAAGTTGCGGAAGAATTCGGCTTTCCGAGTATTGAGGTTAATTATATGGAAAAATTATCATTTTTGAACAGAGGAGAATAAACCACTATTATCAAACGCAAGGCGGTTCAATTAAGTTGCCTAGCGATTGATATACAGAAATAAACTTGGCACGAAAATTATAATTTGTTGAAGCAAGTTCATTCAAGCATTCCCTTTATTGAAAAAAAAGAAGTAGGGTTTTTAAAAATATTTAATTGTCCTGGGCTCCATTGTTTACCCAGGTCTTTAATTTTTCTAAATCGTCAGAAGATAATGCAGTTGGTCCGGTAGAGTATGCCGGTGGCATTCCACCGCCTGAAGTTAATACCCTGCTTTGTATGGTTCCATTATCCACTTTTGCTTTAATGCCGGCAAAAGTTGTAAAATCACCCGATGCTCCTTGGTTTGAAGCGGTAACATGACAAGTTTGAGTCCCTTGTCCGTAACAATAAGTCACCAATATTGGTTTGATAGCCGTCTGATACGGTGCCGTTTTTATTGGAATAGGCAATTCTCCTTTATCATAGGTACATGATTGTAAATAACAAAATGTAACAAGGAGTACCAACCATAAGTAAAGAATTGAATATTTCATATTTATAAAATTTACGTATTGAGATTTCAATTTTAAGAGATCAGACTGTTTAAAAGTCTTATTTACAAACTTAATAAATTTAAATTAAAACTCAAACAGCATTTCAAAAATATTAAAATAAAATCAAGGATCCCGCGAAACGATTTTAATTTTTACGTTGATCAAATATTACCAAATTTATTTTTACGCTTTTTCTTTATGAATTAATAGTTTCTACATAGCTGTATGCGGTTTAACCTAATAAAATATAGTATCTTTGAAATTCCATGAAATTAAACATGAAAAAAAATTACTTCATATTCATTTTTGTCTTTTGTGCCTTCTTTTTCAACGTAATTTCTGTTAAAGGACAGGCTGGATGTGATTTGAATCTTATCCGGTCCACCTTTACCGGTGCCGGCTGTACCGAATTAACTTCTTGCCTTTCGTCATGTAGTATGTACTTCTATAATCCTCTTTCGCAAACGGGTAGCGCTGCTCAAGCCTGGGCACAAAATTATGGTGCCGGCCTTATTTCTATGCAATCAGCAACTGAAAATGCATGCATCATTAGTGAACTTAATACGAATGGTTTTGGAGGAACTATTTGGATTGGATTTAATGATGAAGCAAATGAAGGCAATTTTGTGTGGTACGATCAAAGTCCCGTTATATATACCCATTGGAATGGTGGCGAACCAAATAATTCGGGGAACGAAGATTGTACTCAAATATATGCTGATGGTTATTGGAATGACCTTCCTTGCAACTCGAGCGGTTCTAAATCCGTAATAGAAGTTAACCTTTGTCCTATTACAACTATTACACCAAGCGCAACAACTATTTGTGCAGGCAGTAATGTGTCTCTCCCTACTACCACTTTTTTAGGATCATCGCCTTATACCTATAGCTGGACATCTGTACCTGCTGGTTTTACATCAACATCTGCTACGCCAACTGTAACGCCAACTGTAACTACACAATACGATGTAACTGCTACCGACAGATATGGTTGTCTTTCGCAAAGCTCTGTTACCATTACAGTTAATAGCCCTTCAACAGTGATAACTCCCAGCGGACCAACCAGCTTTTGCCCCGGAGGAAGTGTTAATCTTGCAGCAGGTGCTGCGAGTTCTTATAGCTGGAGTAATGGTGCCACAACACAATCGATAACAGTAACTGCAACTGGAAGTTTTACGGTGGTGGTAACGGATGCAAATTCATGTACCGCAACATCTGCTGCAACTGCAGTAACTTTGTTTACTAATCCTACTGCGGCTTTCAGTAAAACAAATGTTTGCCTGCAAAATGGCACCTTATTTACTGATAACTCCACGATAAGCCCAGGGAATATTGCATCCTGGAAATGGACCTTTGGAGATGGCTCTTCATCAACACTTCCAACTTTAACTCACACCTATTCAACCTGCGGAGTTTTTAATGCTAAATTAGTAGTAACAGCCAATACCGGGTGTAAGGATTCAATTTCAAAAACGCTAAGGGTATTTTGTTTGCCGGTGGCTGATTTTAGTTTTACCGATGTATGTTTAAATCAAACCATGAATTTTGCGGATCTGTCGATGCCTACTGATTCTGTTACGGGTTGGTCCTGGAATTTTGGAGATAGCAGTCCTTTAGGTACAGGTCAAAATCTTAGTCATACCTACATAAATGCAGGGCCTTATGCCGTTTCTTTAATTGCAACCAGCAATAATGGGTGTAAGGATACTATTACAAAAAACGTGGTGGTTCATCCTTTGCCTGATGCAAAATTTAATACAACAAATGTTTGTGATGGAAGCACTGTTACTTTCTCAGATGTATCTACTATACCTACCCCGGATATCATACAATTATGGGGATGGGGGTTTGGTGATGGTAGCCCTGCTTATATAGGTCAAACTGCCTCTCATCTTTATTCTGGACCAAGTTCCTACAGTGTTAAATTAGTAACAGTTTCCAGTTTTGGTTGTCTCGATTCCATCATCAAAACAGTACTTGTTCATCCTAATCCGGTTGTAAATTTTACAGCAAGTGATACTACAGGCTGTGCTCCTTTGTGTATTTCCTTTCAGGATCTGTCTACTGTTACACCAGGCATAGTTGTGGCTTGGGCATGGAATGTTGGTGACGGTGGCGCTATAATTACTTCGAAAAATTTTGACCATTGCTATGCCAACACATCTGTTAGTTCGGCTCTTTATTTTTCGGTTACCCTAACGGCCACATCCGATAGCGGATGCGTTACTACATTATCGAAAAATAATTATATTACAGCATATCCCAATCCGGTTGCCGATTTTGTGGTGCAACCTCCCAAAACAAGTATTATAGATCCTGTGATCTCCTTTGTAAATACATCAACCGGAGCTGATTTCTGGACTTGGGATTTTGGTGATCTTCAAACGGCTTTAATTGAAAATCCGCTTGCTCACACCTATGGGGATACCGGCACCTATTTAGTAAGACTTATCACTGCTACTCAATATGCCTGTATTGATACAGCCTATCAAACCGTAATTATTGAACCGGAATTTGTGTTTTATATTCCTGAGGCCTTTTCACCTAATGGCGATCTAAAAAATGATACATTTTCAGGAAAAGGCCTTTTTATCAAAGAATACGAAATGATGATATTTGATCGTTGGGGAAATCTTACTTTTAAAACTACGGATGTTAACGAACCTTGGGATGGCAAAGCAAATAAGGGCAGTGGCATTGCCGAAGTGGATATTTATATTTATTCATTCAAGATCACTGACATAAAAAATGATGTGTACTTTTTTAGAGGAACTGTAACCTTGCTGAAATAAATACCACCTTATCAATCACTCTATTCATCCCATGCTGTAGGTCATCCCTTTCCATTTAGGGAGTAGAGGAGGAGAAGTGGAGAGATGCTTTATTTTAATTGTTTTCAACGATGCATAAAATGCAACCTTTTGTAGGTTTTATGCAACTTGTATGTATGGAAAAGATTAAAAGAATGAACCAAATTTTTAATTATTTTTATCATTATGGTAAACGAAAATAAAAAATGAAAAAGATCGTCCTCTTCTTTTCCTTTATTTTTGTTTGCTGTTACATCTCCGTAACGGCACAATGCGATAATGTAGCTATAGGAAAGCCGGTTACGGCAAGTGGCACCTATCTCTCCAGCATTCCCGCAAAAGCCATTAATGGGAACTGCGGTGACGGATGGAATTCAGGTGGTCACGCTGTTCAATTTATAGAGGTGGATCTGATTTCAACTTATACCATTAACAATATCAATATAATGTTTGATATGTCACCAAATGGTAATGTTAACCATGAAATACTCACTTCGCCTGATATGGTTGCATGGACAGTAGTTGATGTAGCAGCAGGGTTTTATGTTACGGGACAATTGATAGAAAGATGTTATAGTAGTTCGCCTTTAACAAATGTAAGGGGAGTAAGAATAAATTCTCTCAGCTCACCATCATGGATCGCTATTCTCGAAATGGGGATTTATACTTTATCTGCTCCTGCCACTCCAACTATCACTGCAAGCGGTCCACTTGAACTTTGTCAGGGTGAATCAGTTACTCTTACTTCAAGTAGCGCCAATTCTTATTTATGGAGTACCGGTGAAACTACACAAAGTATTGTTGTTAATTCTGCCGCAGTATACAGTGTAACAACCAACCAAGCACCCGCCTGTACTCAGGGTACCATTGCTTGTACAACATGTGGTGTTGGTACTGCATCAGAAACAGTATCTGTAAATCCATTACCAACAGTTAGTGTTTCACCGCCAGCACCATCCACTTGCATCGGGTCATCATTGAATTTAATTGCCAGTGGAGCCAATACCTACTCATGGGCTCCGGTAGCGGGACTAAGCGGCAGCACCGGGGATTCTGTTTCAGCCAGTCCAGCCGCTACCTCCACTTATACGGTCACCGGAACAGATATTTTAGGATGTATCAATACTGCAGTAGTTACACTAACTGTCAATCCTAAGCCCACAGTAAATGTCAGTGGCCCTATGAATCCGCTATGCGATTCTACTAAATTAAACTGGGCTTCCTGGGGCACTGTTAATGGAACTTCAGGAGCCGGAACTATTTCTTCTGATTTAAGCGTTTTGGTTACTAAGCCATCAGGTGGTTTATCTACTACGGGCGGAATGTACAATGGAGGTGTTTTTCCTACTCAATATAATGTACCTGCCAATAATACAGCTATAAGAAATGACCTTGCCGGATTATTTACATTTTGTTTCAACAGGCCTGTTATTAACCCACAAATTGCAATGTCAAGTATTGGAAATGGTGGAAACAGTGTTCAGATCAATACCTCCGTTCCTTACCAGGTTATCTGGCAAGGCCTTGGAATGAGTTATCCAAACAGTACCACTTTTGTAGGGACAGAAGGGTTTACCATCATCCAGTTTCCCGGATTACATACCTGTATTTCGTTTGATTATCTTCAAAGTGAAACGTATTGCAATTTAGCATTCGGAACATTGGATACCAATTGCCAGTCTCTTGTATCTCCACCACAATGCGGTGGAGGGGCAGATACATTAACTGCAAGCGGAGCAGTTACCTACTCATGGTCGCCCACCACGGGATTAAATACAAGTACAGGTGATGTAGTAATTGCATCTCCTTTGGTTACTACAACCTATTACGTTACCGGTTTTGATGCTAATAATTGTTCGGATACAGATAGTATTACCGTAACAGTTGTTCCCTTGCCGGTTATAACATTAACAGGTGATACATTGATATGTTTGGGGGATAGCACTACTTTAACCGCATCGGGTGGCGGCACTTATTTATGGAGCCCTGGAAATTCAACTGATTCGATCATAACCGTAAGTCCAACTTCTACCACCATATACACTGTTGTGGTAACCAATTCAAGTGGTTGCATCGATTCATCATCGATCAATGTAGTTGTAAATCCTTTACCACAGGCACTTTTTGCAATGGATTCTGTTTGTTTAAATACCCCGATGACCTATAATGAGGCAAGCACAGGAAGTATTATAAATTGGAACTGGAATTATGGAGATGGAACGATATCAACAGCACAAAATGCAGCTCATACCTATGCACAGTGTGGAATTTATATGGTTAAATTAGCAGTTACAACCAGTATGGGATGTAAAGATTCAATTTCAAAAATGGCGACCGTTAATTGTTTGCCGGCTGCCAACTTTAGCTCTACTGATGTATGTTTAAGTCAAACCATGAATTTTATTGACTTGTCGGTTGTACCTGATGATACCATTAATAGCTCAATGCCCGATGATTCGGTTACTGGTTGGTCCTGGAATTTTGGAGATGGAAGTGCTTTAAGCAGTATTCAAAATGCAAGTCGTACTTATACGATTGCAGGAGCATATAACGTTTCTTTGATCGCAACCAGCCATAATGGATGTAAAGACACTGCGATAAAAAGTGTGAGAATACATCCTTTGCCTGTTGCAAAATTCAGTACCATAAATGTATGTGATGGTACCATTGTTCCTTTTACGGATCAGTCTACTATACTTGCTCCGGATCTGGTACAATCCTGGGAATGGAATTTTGGTGATGGCAGCCCTGTTTACAATAACCAAACTACTTCACATCCTTATGCTTCGAAAGGTTCTTATACTGCCAAATTAATAGTGGTGTCCGATTTCGGATGCTCTGATTCAATAACAAAAACGGTAATTGTTCACCCTAATCCTACAGTAAATTTTACGGCAACTGATACTTCCGGATGTGCACCATTGTGTATTTCTTTTCTTGATCAATCTTCTATTACACTACCAAGTACAATTATGCAATGGGAATGGAATGTGAGTGATGGAAGCGCTGTAAGTTATTCACAAAATTTCGACCACTGTTTCCCTAACCTTTCTGTTGGTTCAGCTGCTTATTATTCTATTATCTTAACGGTTACTTCTGATAGTGGTTGCTTTGCCACTATGACTAAAAATAATTATATCAGTGTTTTTCCAAATCCTGTTGCTGATTTTTATACCCAACCAATAAAAACAAGTTTTTTAGATCCTCGTGTAGAAATTGTAGATGCTTCCGTTGGAGTTGATTTTTGGACCTGGGATTTGGGAGATCAGACGATTTCTTCTCTCTCCGATCCCGGTTCCCATACATACGCTGATACCGGAACATACTTAGTTACTCTCATTACATCCACTCAATATGGTTGTTCCGACACGGCATATAAAACCGTTGTTATAGAACCTGATTTTGTGTTTTATATTCCGAATGCTTTTTCACCTAATAATGACATTCACAATAAAACATTTAGCGGTAAAGGACTTTATATAAGGGAATATGAAATGACGATATTTGACAGATGGGGAAATTTCATTTATAAAACTGTAGATATTAATCTTCCTTGGGATGGAAGACTGAAGAACAGCACGGAACTTGCGGAAGGAGACGTATATATTTATTCTATCAAAATTATTGATATCAGAAAAGACGAACACTTTTTTAAAGGGATTGTTACATTGCTGAGGTAAACGACTTGGCCCTAAATTTTTTTTATGATCTTTTTTAGAGCTTTTCTTTCTAAGTGGATAATAATAAGTTGGTGCATACTATCGAACTTCGGTTTAATGAATGCACAATGTAATTTGTTATGCAATACTGATTTTGAGGACAACCAGGTTACTTCCGCTGGAAGCTATGTAATTGTGGATGCCAGCCTCATCTCTTGCTGGAATACTACTGCAGCAGACAATAATATTGAAGTTTGGGGCAGCGGTTTTGGTGGTGTGCCTTCCTATTCGGGAAATCAGTTTTTAGAACTAAATGCGTACATGGTTTCCACCATGTATCAGAATTTTACAACTGCACCAGGTGTGTCATTATCAATTTCCTTTGCGCACAGAGGAAGAAGTGGAGTAGATGTATTAAGTGTTGACATTGGCCCAGTTGGTGGGCCATACACCACACTTGGAAACTTTTCGGATGGGAATACTGCATGGGGATATTATACTGTTAATTATATCATTCCGGGAGGTGTGGGGAATAATTTTTCGTTGAGATTTAATTCGGTTTCTGCGGCTGGAGGTAATCCTGCAATTGGTAATTTCTTAGATGCTATATCCGTTAATCTTCCATACAATATCGTTTCAAATCCCGGCTTCACAAATCCTGCTTGTGGTGCTACAAATGGAACTGCAACGGTAAATCCCGTAAACGGAACAAGTCCTTACATCTACTCATGGAGTACGAGTCCTTCCCAAACAACACAGGCAATAACCGGACTTTCAGCGGGAACATACACTGTTACAGTTACTGATCTTAACGGCTGTATCAATACTGATTCTGTTACGCTTGTAGCACATACTCCGCCCACAGTAGAAGTGACAGGCCCTTTAAATCCACTTTGCGATTCCACTAAATTAAACTGGGCTTCCTGGGGCACTGTTAATGGGACTTCCGGAGCGGGAACTATTTCTTCTGATTTAAGCGTTTTGGTTACCAAGCCATCAGGTGGTTTGTCAACTACCGGTGGAATGTTTAATGGAGGGGTTTTTCCTACTCAGTATAATGTGCCGTCTAATAACACTGCTATCAGAAATGACCTGGCGGGATTATTTACATTTTGTTTCAACAGGCCAGTTATTAACCCGCAAATTGCCCTATCCAGTATCGGTTCTGGTGGTAACAGTGTTCAGATCAATACCTCCGTGCCTTACCAGGTTATATGGCAGGGCATAGGAATGAGTTATCCTAACAATACCGCTTTTATTGGGACAGAAGGATATACCATCATCCAGTTTCCGGGATTACATACGTGTATTTCGTTTGATTATCTTCAAAGTGAATCGTATTGCAATTTAGCATTCGGAACATTGGATACCAACTGCCAGTCTCTTGTATCTCCACCACAGTGCGGAGGTGGTGCAGATACATTAACTGCCAGCGGAGCAGTTACTTATTCATGGTCGCCAACCACAGGATTAAATACAAGTACCGGTGCCGTGGTGATCGCATCTCCATTGGTTACTACAACCTATTATGTTACCGGCACTGATGCCAATAGCTGTACTGATACGGATAGTATCACTGTAACCGTTATTGCCTTGCCAACTATAACGCTAACAGGTGATACCGTTATTTGTTTGGGGGACAGTACAACTTTAACAGCATCGGGTGGCGGGACTTATTTATGGAGCCCTGGAAATTCCACAGATTCAATTATAAAGGTAAGCCCAACAGCTGACATTACATACACTGTTGTTGTGACCAATTCAGGTGGCTGTAGCGATTCATCATCAATCAATATTGTTGTAAAGCCCTTGCCACAAGCGCTGTTTAATTTGAACCCTGTCTGCAAAAATGCATCGATGATATTTAATGATGCAAGTCTTGGTGGGGCGGTAAATTGGAAGTGGCATTACGGAGACGGCACTGTATCGGCACTTCAAAATTCAATATACACGTATGCTACTTGCGGTACGTTCAATGCTAAGTTAGTTGTAACAACTGATGACGGTTGTAAAGATTCAACAACAAAAACAGCAAGAGTTTATTGTTTGCCGCTTGCGGATTTTAGCTTTGTGGATGAATGTTTAAATCAACCAATGAATTTTACTGATCTGTCGGCAGTTTCAGGAGATACTGTTTCGGTTTGGTCCTGGGATTTTGGCGATACAAGCCCTTTAAGTACGGTTCAAAATTCAGCACATGCATACACTAATTCGGGACCTTTTGCTGTTTCTTTGATCGCAACAAGCAATAACGGATGTAAAGATACTGTTGTAAAAAACGTGAATGTATTCCCTTTGCCAGTAATAACGTTAACCGGAGATACACTCATTTGTTTAGGTGATAGTACCACTTTAACTGCACAGGGAGGAGCAACTTATTTATGGACACCTGGAAATTTCACAGATTCAATTATAAAAGTGAGTCCAAACGCTACCACTGTATATGCTGTTACTGTGGTATCTGCAGATGGATGTATAGATTCGGCATCGATCAATGTGATCGTAAAACCTCTACCACAGGCATTGTTTAATTTAACCCCTGTTTGCAAAAATGCAGCAATGATATTTAATGATGCGAGTACAGGAAGTATTTTAAACAGGAATTGGAACTATGGAGATGGTACTCTATCAACATTACAAAATTCAACATACACCTATGCTACTTGTGATACGTTCAGTGTTAAGCTGGTTGTAACAACTATTGATGGGTGTCTGGATTCAATTACAAAAACGGCAAAAGTATATTGTTTACCGGTTGCTGACTATAGCTTTACGGAGGTATGTTTAAATCAAGTCATGAATTTTACTGATCTGTCGGCCGTTTCAGGAGATACTGTTTCAGGCTGGTCCTGGAATTTTGGAGATGGAAGTGCATTGAGTAGTATTCAAAATGCAAGCCGTACCTTTACCAGTGAGGGAGCGCATAACGTTTCTTTGATCGCAACCAGCAATAATGGATGTAAAGACACTGTTATAAAAAGTGTGAATGTACATCCTCTTCCTGTCTCAAAATTCAGCACAACTAATGTATGTGATGGTACTGTTGTTCCTTTTACAGATCAATCTACTATTCTTGCCCCTGATCTGATACAATCCTGGGAATGGAATTTTGGTGATGGCAGCCCTGTTTTCAATAATCAAACAACATCACATCCTTATTCTTCGATAGGTTCTTATACTGCTAAATTAGTAGTGGTGTCTAATTTTGGATGCGCTGATTCAATTACTAAAACAGTAATTATCCACCCAAATCCCACAGTAAATTTTACTGCAACTGATACTTCCGGATGTGCCCCTTTGTGTATTTCTTTTCTGGATCAATCTTCTATTACATTACCAAGTACTATTATGCAATGGGAGTGGAATGTAGGTGATGGAAGTGCTGTAAGTTATTCGCAAAATTTCGATCATTGTTTTACTAACCTTTCTGTTAGTTCCGCTGAATATTATTCTATTATCTTAACGGTTACTTCTGATAGTGGCTGTTTTGCCAGTATGACTAAAAACAGCTATATCAGTGTGTTTCCAAATCCTGTTGCTGATTTTTATACCCAACCCACGAAAACAAGTTTTTTAGCCCCTCTTGTAGAAATCATAGATGCTTCTGCCGGTGCTGATTTTTGGACCTGGGATTTTGGAGATCAGACAATTTCTTCTCTCTCCAATCCCGGTTTCCATACATACGCTGATACCGGGACGTATATAGTTTCCCTAATTACATCCACTCAATATGGTTGTTCCGACACGGCATATAAAACTGTTGTTATAGAGCCTGATTTTGTGTTTTATATTCCGAATGCTTTTTCACCTAATAATGATATTCACAATAAAACATTTAGCGGAAAAGGGCTTTATATAAGAGAATATGAAATGATGATATTCGACCGATGGGGGAATTTAATATTTTTTACAGATGATATTAATAAACCATGGGATGGAAGGATAAATAACGACACTGAACTTGCGGAAAGAGATGTGTACGTTTATTCGATCAAAATTATTGATATCAAAAAAGATCAACACTTTTATAAAGGGATCGTTACTCTATTACGTTAGGAGCTAATTTTCTTATTACAAAGATAACCACCTATCCCTTGTCAAATACGGATTCCAATAATCAAAATATCATCAACTTGTTCAGTATTTAAACTCCAGGCATCCATCACATTGCTTAACAGTGTTTCCTGCTCCTGCATTGATTTATTTTGAATATCAATTAATAATTTTTTGAATTTTTTTGTTGTGAATTTTTTCCCTTTTTCACCACCAAACTGATCAGCATAACCATCTGTGAAAATATAAAAAGTATCACCTGGTTTCAATTGTATTTCATGCGTTTCAAAAGGCTGTTCGTTTTCGGTGAAACCACCAATTGCATTTTTTGTTGCTTTTATTTCTTCTATTTCTGAGCTATCCTTACGGATAAGCAGAAATGGCCTGTTGGCACCTGAATACAACACTTTGTTGTTTTGCAGGTCTAAAGTACAAAAAGCAATGTCCATCCCATCACGGGTTGAATTATCATTTTGCGATTGGTGAAGCGTTGTTTTGATCCCTTTGTTTATCAACATTAAAATTTCTCCCGGGATCTTACTTTGTTGCACTGCATCGTGTAATTTTTCAGAACCGATCATACTCATAAATGCTCCAGGAACTCCATGTCCGGTGCAATCGGCAGCAGCTATAAACACCTCAGCTATTTTATTTTTTGCTCCCGCTGGAGAGCTGGCAGGGGGTAGACTGAAGAAATAAAAATCTCCACTAACGATGTCTTTTGGTTTATAAAGCACAAAGCTTTGAGGAAGAACGGAATAAATTTCATTTTTATCCGGTAATATCGCTTGTTGTATGCGTTTAGCATAATTGATACTATCAGTTATCTCATGGTTTTTTTGAACAATTTCAGAATTAGCTTCCGTTAATTCTTTTGTACGCATTGTAACCTGATCTTCCAGAATTCTTTTTTCTTTGTTCAGTTTACGCTCCCTCCATTTGATATAGCCAAAAATAATCATGCTAGCAACAAGTACACAAAGGATATAAAATATATTGGTACGCCAAAAAGGGGGCGTGATTATTATTCGAATGGATGCCCCTTCTTCATTCCATACTCCATTATTATTAGATGCTTTAACTCTGAAAATATATTCACCAGGATCAAGGTTTGTGTAACTTGCATAACGCCTGTTGCCAACATCTATCCACTTATCATCAAAACCTTCCATCATAAAAGCATATTGATTTTTAGAGGACTGAGCATAATCCAAAGCAACAAATTCAAATGAGAAGAAACTTTGTTTGTAAGAAAGAACCAGCTCTCGCTTAGTAGCGATTGGTGTATCAAGTGGGAATTCTTTTTCAAAAATTTTAAAAGAGGTAAAATATACGGGTGGTTTATGAGTGTTGTTTTTAATAGTGCTTGGCAAAAAGGATAATAATCCATCCGAACTTCCCATGTACATCTTTCCATCTTTGGTTTTACACATGGCGCCAGTAAACGAATTGCTTGGCAAGCCATCATTTATATCGTAATTTTTAAAAATTGCAATGTCTTTTTTTACAATGTCTTTTTTTTGAATATCTGCTATTGCTTTTGTTAAATATTCCTTTACAGTTAAGGCTAAATAATTGGAGGCATAAAACTGACACAATCCTTGATTAGTAGCGATCCAAAGGCTTCCATCGTCATCAGGTAATATTCCGGTAATTACATTGTTGGGGAGTCCATCCTTATCAGTAAAATGATAGAATTTATAACCGGAAGTAAATTTATTTTTTCCGTTTTGCAAAATGAGCGCATTTAATCCACCACCATTTGTACCTATCCACAATACACCATTAGGGGCCTGATATATTGTATTGACTACATTGTTATTTATGCTATTCGGATCCTTGGGGTCGTTTTTAAAGCAGTAAAATTTACCGGTAGCTCTTTCAAAAACATTTAAACCTGTGCTGCGTGTACTTATCCAAATATTATTTTGGGAATCTTCAAATAAGTTAAATACATAATTCTCAGAAATACTATTTGGATTGTCAGGATCATTTTTATAAGAAATTACTTTTTTTTCAGGGATCTTGAGATTAAAAAGACCTTGAGGGCTTGCTGCCCATAATGTTTTTTTCGAATCGGCTAAAAGGCCAAATATAAAACCGGGAGCTTCAATTGCATCTTTTTCATTTGTGAGTGTAGGGAGTATATTATATTTATGAGTTGACCGGTCAAAACCGAAAACCATATATGAGGGCGGTCCGATCCAAAGTTGTTGGTCATCCGTTTCTTGTATGCTACCTATTAGTGGTATGGAGGTTTTTTTTCCTCCTATCATTGTTTCACCTTTCAAATGATTAAATTCTCCTGTAGTTCTATTGAAATTTGTAAGCCCCCCTTTCCCGGTTCCCATCCACATACTTCCTTTCGAATCTTCATAAATGCTATACACCATGTTATTGGTTAAGCTTTTTTCGTTTTTGGAATTGTTTTTGTAAATAATAAAATTGTTGTTATTTCTATCATAAATATTTACACCACCTCCTCCTGTACCAATCCATATAAGCCCCTGGTTATCTTCATAAATAGTAGTAATGTAATTATTACTTAAACTATAGGAACTTCCCGGATCGTTTTTTAAAACAGTAAATTTACCGGACTGTTTATCCATAACGTTAATTCCATGAATACTTCCTGCCCATAAATATCCTTGGGAATCCTCAAAAGGAAAAAAGACCGTATTTTGGCTAAGACTGTGTCTATCTTTTGGGGCGTTGAGGTATTGCTTGATAACGGTTTTTTTTTCTTTATCAAATGCAATTAACCCTTCACCGGCAGTCCCCATCCATATTATACCATTTGTGTCTTCAACAATATGAAATAACAATTGAACGGAATTTCCCAAAGAATAATAAGTGAATTTTTTTGAATTTTTATCAAAGGAATTTAATCCTCCTTTTCCACCTTCAAAAGTAGCTATCCAAAAAACACCTTTCGGGTCCTCAATAAAATTTTCAACGAAATCAGAGCTTATTGAATTGGGATCTTTCGGGTCATTTCTATAAGCAAAAAAGTTACCGGTTTTTTTATCTAACTTATTAAGGCCCCCGCCATAAGTTGATATCCACATAATGCCTTCCTTATCTTCATTAATGGCTGTGATTATATTATGGCTTATACTGTTTGGATTTTGGGGGTCGTTTTTATATACCTTAAATTTGCCATCTTTCTTATTAAACACACTCAATGACCCTTCAGAACCTATCCAAATAAGTCCTTCTTTATCTTCATAGATACAATATACCATTGTTCCGGCACCAAAAGAATTGGTATCATTAGGATTGTGCCGATAAATAGTGAATTTGTACCCATCATATTTATTTAATCCATCACCTGTTCCAAACCACATAAAACCTTCTCTATCTTGAAAAATAGCGTGAACATAATTGTCAGATAGCCCATCATTTACAGATAAATGTTTGAATTTTGTATTTTCGGAAAGTATTTGTGCTTGAGTTTTCTCCTGAGAAAACAGGAGAATTATGATAACAAGGTAAATAAAACAGAATGGTTTGAAAATTTGATAATTAAATAAGGTCATTGTTAATCTGGTAATTAAATAAGTTCAATTTCAAATTTGCAATTTCAAATTTGTTAAATCTTGCATCTTAAAAATTATATACGAATGCCAACAATCAAAATGTCGTCAGTTTGATTGTGGTTTCCTCTCCAATTAACTATTGTTTCGTCAAGTATTTTTCTTTGTTCCGGCATTTCAAGTTTGCAGACAGATTGAAGCAAGTCCCGAAAGGGTTGATGGAACATTTTTTTGTTTTCCGGTCCACCAATCTGATCAACATATCCATCTGAGAACATATACAACATATCGCCTTTTAAAAGTTGGAAAGTTTGATTGGTAAAATCCGGTTGCCCTTCTTTTTTATAACTCCCAATAGAGCGTTGATTTGCTTTTATCTGAAAATATTCACCATTCCTGAAAATGAGTAATGGATTGTGCGCTCCTGCATATTCCAAGCTTCCATTTTTTTTATCAACAGCAATAAGTGCTACATCCATTCCGTATTTAGCGGATGTTTTTTTACTGTTTTGTTTTAGTGTATTTAAGATCTTTTCATTTAGTTCGTATAATATTTCTGAAGGCTTAAAGTTGTGATTCTCGTTGATGGTTTCATTCAAAAGATTATGTCCCATCAGTGAAACAAAAGCCCCGGATACTCCATGCCCCGTGCAGTCGGCAGCAGCTATCAACACTCTGTCTTCTTCTTCATGTATCCAATAGAAATCGCCACTTACAATATCTTTAGGTTTATACAATATAAAATGATTTTTAAAATGTTCACTTATTTCTTGTTCAGATGGTAAAATTGCTTGTTGAATAATGGAGGCATATTCTATACTGTCGGTAATAGCGATGTTCTTTTTTTCAATTTCTATATTTTGTTTTTTAATCACCTCGGTACGTTCATTAACTTTTTGTTCCAGGATTATATTCTCTTTCCTGAGTACCCTTTCGCGTAATTTAATGAAGAAAATAATTACCGAAAAAACAACTATTCCTAAAAGAATATAAAACCATGTTGTTTGCCAAAAGGGAGGTTTTATTGTAAAACTATAAGTTATAGGTTCGTAGTTCCAAACGCCATCATTATTGCAGGAGCGTACTTTAAAAGTATAACTCCCCGATTCGAGATTAGGATAGGTAATTGAATTTTCTTTTACTACAGGCGACCAATCTTTGTCGAGGCCCTCAAGCATATAACGATATTTTACACGTTTTGGATTTGTTAAACTGGTACCAACAAAGTCAAATGTAAAATGATTTTGGGTCCATGGGAAAACATGGTCGGCAGGGATCTCAACATTCTCAAAAAACAATCGTGGATTCTTAATGGTAGTAACCGGTTCGATAAGATTGTTTTTTTCAAGCTTACTGTTATATTTCACTAATCCAATAATAGAACCAAACCAAAGATTACCAATTTTATCCTGGCATACAGCGTTAGGATTTATTTCTACTCCAAGGAAGCCATCCTCTTTTTCATAATGTTTAAATGTTTCATCTCTCAGGTTAAACTTATCGATGCCAAGACCTGATCCGATCCAAAGATTATTTTTACGATCACACACAAGCAGGAAAGGGGTGTTTGAAGCCAAGCCATCTTTTGTAGAATAATTTTTAAATAAATTCCCTCCCGTTTCTAATAGCGCCAAGGGATCGTATTTGTATATGCCCATGTCATGGGTTCCGAACCATAAATTACCTTTTATATCTTCGGAGATGCAAATCGTGAATTTGCAGGGATAGCCATCTTTCTGAGTGAATTTTTTAAAAAGTTTCCCATCAAACCTGTTCTTTGAAGTGAACGGAATGTCACTGTCGTACATTGTAAGATCACCTGAAAGAGCCCCAAACCACATTCTGTTTTTGCTATCCCGAAAAATTGTATAGATCTGGTTGCTGCCGACACCATCATCGGTTGTATACCTTTCAAATGTTTCTGCAGTGAGATCAAATTTCAGCAATCCTCCCTTGTTGGTACCTATCCAGATATTTCCATCTTTATCTCCATTGATACAATAAATCTCATTTACAGGCAAACCATTTTCAGTTGTATAGCGTTTGATAAGCCCTGTTAAAGGATTGAATCTTGAAAGGCCCTGACCAAAATCAGTGAACCAGATGTTGCCTTTTATATCTTTATAAAGCGCACTTGTGTTGAGCGCCTGCCCTTCCTTACCGGTGTGACGAATGAAACGGTAATTATTGGTTCCTGCTGTCTTCCCTGCTAAACCCTCTGTTTGGCCTTCACGATGCTTCTCTTTCCCTGGGGCATCTATTGAATAGGCTTCCGGAATAAATTGAATCAGCCCTCCTTCAGTACCGATCCAAAAATCGTTATTCGAACCTTCTATTATCGACCATACCAAACTGTTTAACAATCCTTCATTTTCACCATAAATTTCGAACTGTTCATCAAAGTATTGATTCAAATTTAAAAAAGTTCCTATCCAGATATTTTTTTCTCTATCCTGTATCATAGACAGAATACGATTATTACTTAGGCCGTGTTGAGTGGATATAGTTTGAAATGCAGTGTTTTTGTAATTATTTGCTTCAAGTTGAGGAAGGTATTTTGAAACACCTCCATCATACGTTCCAATAAAAATTGTTCCGCTCTCCGACTCAAAAACAAGTGTCACGTGATTACTGGCAAGACCATCCAGGGTATTGTATGCCTTTAATAGATTATCGGATGCATTGATACGTACCACACCATAGTCGGAAGTGCCGATCCATTTATTGCCTTTACTATCGCAGAAAAATGATGTAATGGATTGACTTGGAAAATAAGCATCTAAAGAAGAGAGTTTCGCTTGTGAAATCGAGATCCCGTTCGCTGTGCCTATCCAGATCGCACCATCTTTGTTTTCCATTAATGCAGTAACTGCATTGCTCGTTAAACCATCTTTTGTTGTTAGATTGGTGAAATTCCCTTTTTCATATTTCAGAAGTCCCTGTCCATCCGTTCCCATCCAGATCCTTCCTTTTTTGTCGGAAAGGACGCAGGTAATGGTTTTTGAAATTTTGAAATTTTTTGGAACGACCTCAAGGAATTTTTTTGTTGCTGCATCATACTTTGTTATTCCACCAGACCAATGTCCAAACCAGATATCCCCATTTTTATCGAGACAGGAAGAAGTTACCCTGTTCTCAGCCATTCCATCTTTTTTACTAAAATTCTCAAAATTCAGTCCGTTGTATTTACTAACACCGTTCATTGTTCCTACCCAGATAATTCCATCTTTATCCTGAAGCATGGTGTAAATGCTGGATTGAGGCAAGCCTTCTTCAATACCAAATTTACCCAGGTTGAGCGTTTGTGCAGATACAGAATTAATATTACAAATTACAGATTGTAAAATGCAAAAGAATAAAACCCAAAAAGCTTTTAGTATTAATGCCCCTGTTCTATTTTCAAGCACAACTTTTTGCCCAGGTGTTTTTATGGAAACCTGAACCTTTTGTATAAATTGGAAATTGAAAATTTTCTTCATTATCTTTTATTTTGTTACTCAATTCTGTTTTATTCTTTTGCTAATGGGGTGTTCTCATCCTCTTAGCATATCGCTTCATTTTTCATCAAATGCTTCAACTACATCAAGTAAACTAGTCAATATATTGCTGGTCTCATATTTTTGGGTAAGGTTCTCGGTTTTTTTTCTTTCCATTTTTTTTTTATCTTCTAACAACTTATTTTTTTGATTGTTTGTTGTAAACAGACTAATGCCATCAAAAGTATTAGGGTTAATATCTACAGGAGGAGTATTAGTACTTTGTTGTTTGTTATCAATTGCAAGTTGTTTTGCTTGATTTTCTAATTTGATCTTGATCGCTTCCTGCTCTTTTTTATTTTCTATAACTTCTTTACTTTCTTTTAAATTTGAAAATTTCTTTGTGTTTTCTTTAGTGTTTAGCTCAGCTATTTCAATCGCTTCTTGCTCTTTTTTATTTTTTATATCTTCTTTACTTCCTTTTAAATTTGAAGTTTTCTTTGCATTTTCTTTTGTTTTTAGCTCAGCTATTTCATTTGTTTTTTTCTTAAGAACACTGGCTGCGGTATTTACATTTGAGGTTGGAGCTTTCGAATCTATGACTTCAGTTTTGGCTTTGGATTGTTCGGACTTTTTATTGCCAAGTGCCAATTTTTGTTTATCAGAAGTAATTTCTTTTTTTTCGTTTGTGCTGGCATTCCCACCTTTTTTTTCGGATTCTTTATTTGTGGAAACATTAGCTAAATTTTTATCTGCCAATTGTTCCGTTTTAAGATCATCAGTTTTTTGCTTTGCTTGTTCATCTGCTGTTGTCTTTATCTCTTCTGCCATCTTATTTATTCTGTCGATAACTGCTAAAGGATATTTACTGGAATCTGTTTTTGTAGAATCTGTTTCTTTCTCAACCACACTTACATACTCTTTATCAAAGTCAAAAACACCACGCTCTGAATCCCATTTTATTTTTCCGAAATCTTGCTTTGTAATAACATCAGTGGCGACAGGCTGTGTTAAATTTATTTCAAGGTTAAAAATATATGGAACATAATTGGATCCTTCTTTCACAGTATATGTATTGATCCTTAAGATACCGGGAGCGGCACCCTCTTTTTTGATTTTAAGAATATATTCGGTTTCAATATCAGTATTGTTTGTATTCATTTGAAAAGAATACATACCATTTTTCCGGGTCAAAATTTGAGTTACTTGTTTTTTATTTTTTAAAAGTTCAAGAGAAACGCCTTCTACCGGTTTTCCTTTCAATTTTACAGTACCCTGGAGAATAAATATGGGAAGGGATTCTTTATTTGTTTGTGAATATGAAGAAAACGGGATCATTAGAAAAATACAGAGAAAAAAAAAGATATTCTTAAGTCCGGCTCCAACTATAGCACTTTTCAAAGCCCATCGCCCATCTTGTCCCCTCATTTTTATTGAAGTTTTTTGCGCAGGTGATCCTCCTTGTCGGAAAGGAAGGGAGGGGCTTTTTTTAGGATTCATTAATGTTGAATAAAATCAAATTTCAAATTAACCATGTTTGAAAATTCTTTTCCTGTTTCTAGCATATCGTCATCAAGTTTGGCGCAATGCCATTCTATAGCGATCTTGTTGCCCTTCGAAACAAAACCTTGTAAGGCAAAAATTATATCAAGGATGTATTTTGCGGAAACGGAATTAAAATAGTCAAGTTTAAATACGAAAACAATGGCTGACTTGTCGTCCGGTTGATCTTTTTGTGCAGGCGTGGTTTCGTAAAATTCAGTGATCCAGTTAATTAGCGGAGTAAAAAATTTGCTTGTGTTTTCAGGTCGGGATTTACCTGAAATAACAAACTGACCAGAATTAACATCAAATTTTACAGATGGTGAATCTTCCGTACCCTCAATGATCAATGATTCCATTTTAAAATTGTTGAATTATTTTTGATTTAAATTGTATACCCGGCATAATCCTCAAATTGTGAATTGTTGGATTACACTTCGACCTCGCTCAGCACAGGTTTTTGAATATTTATTTCGATCTGTAAAAGATAAAACGATGTGTCTTCAGTAAGTGGTTTGAATTCGTATTGTATCATATTACCGGATTTGATCGCCATATCAATTATTCCTAATCCTGCATTATTATCATCCGTACGTTTTGAGAGAATTTGTTCGCGGTATAGTTGTTTTAACTCTGCCTGATTATGTTGCAAAACTTTCTCCAATTTTTCCTTCAAGGCAGGAATTTCATCATTCATTATATGGTTTCCGGTTACAATGGTATACTTGTCGTCCGATTTACTTAAAAGTAATATTGCAATATTTTGTGTTTGATCTCCCTGGCTGGAATGTTTGCTAACATTTTCGATGCTTTCAACCAATATGCTATATACTTTCCTATCAATACCTGTGGTGGCTTCTAATGCACTTAATTTGTTCTTTATGTTCAGTAATAGTAATGTTGTTAAAAGATGATCGAAATGTCCTGTAAATGCGATCAAGGTGTTTTTTTCGCTCATTATCTGATGAGCTTCAAAAGCGGTGGATATTGATGCCATAGTGTTTTTTTTGTAAAGTTATAATTTCTATTGAAAATTCAAAAATATATCGGTGTTGAAATTTGAGATATTTTTTATCTAAATACTCATTCATTTAATTAATTATTAGCCACAATCATCCAATTAGCGCCATTGCTTAATACCGTTAAATATTGATATTGAAGTGCTAAGGGTTTTGTAGGAGAGCCGTCAATTGTTTCGGCTCCGCTTGCACTAACGGTAACCGTTGTTGCAGGTCCCATGTTTTTTATTGTGTATTTTCTTCCGGGAATTCCCACTGCAGTTGGCAAAGTAATTGTTGTAGTGCCCGTTACAGAAACTATATCATCTACTGCTGTTAATGTATATGCTGAATTTTTTGAACTAAAAGCTGTAGTATAACCATTGGCTGTTAGGGTTCCGGAAGTTTTAACATCAGTAATACTTGGATTACCAAGCTGAATTGTATTGTCGGCCGTTATTTGAGCAGCATAACCTAATGCAGTTGAGTTCGAAAAGGCTGTTCCTGTATTGAAAGCGCCAAATCCCAAAGCTGTATTGTTTGTTCCTGTGACATTGCTTTGGAGTGAAGCCATTCCCATTGCCGTATTTTGAAATCCATCAATGTTATCTGTAAGGGCATTTCTCCCCATTGAAGTATTGGAATACCCTACGGTGTTATGTTCAAGAGCATCTTCGCCATAAGCTGAATTGCTGTTGGCTGTTGTATTGTAATAAAGGGATCCATTTCCTGTGGCTGTATTGTAATTCCCTGAGTAATTGTAATAAAGAGCACCGGCACCGGTAGCAGTATTTTGAAGCCCTATGCCATTAAAGCCAAGCGCACCCACTCCTGTAGCTGTATTGTATTCCCCGGTGGTATTATAATGAAGCGCTCCTCCTCCGGTAGCGGTATTGTATTGTCCTGTTGTATTTGAATAAAGTGCACTCATTCCTGTTGCTGTATTGTAAATCCCAAAGGTGTTGGAATAAAGGGCACTATCTCCTGTAGCCGTATTAAAGGCTCCCAGCGTATTGAGATAAAGTGCTCTAAATCCATAAGCCGTATTATTGACCCCTCCGGTATTGGAATATAATGCCTGGTATCCAGTAGCGATATTTTGACTTCCAGCGACATTAAATTTTAAAGTTTGGTATCCAATAGCTGTATTATTAACTCCAACATTAACCGCAGGTGTGGCCGAACCTCTTAATGCTTCAAATCCAACAGCCACATTTGTATTGTCATATGCTGTGGATGTATTATTTGCATATTGCATGGCATTTACACCTATTGCAGTACCATTGGAGCCTGCCACATTAGAATAAAGTGCGTGGTAGCCATTTGCTGTATTGCTGCCTCCTATTGTATTGAGATACAATGAATAGGATCCGCTACCGGTATTTTTGACCCCTGTGGTATTCGAATAAAGTGCTTGTAATCCATTTGCAGTATTATAGTTACCTGTAGTATTGTAACGTAGTGAATTCATACCTGTGGAGGTATTCTGAACCCCTGTAGTGTTAGCATAAAGTGCCTGCATTCCTGTCGCGGTATTATGTGTTCCTACAGTGTTGCTATAAAGTGCCTGCTCTCCATCAGCGGTATTATAGAAACCCGTTGTATTTGAATAAAGTGAATTCGAACCGGAGGCGGTATTTTGGTATCCGGTGGTATTAGAAAGAAGGGCCTGCATACCACTTGCAGTATTAAAGGATCCGAAGGTATTAGAATAAAGTGCAAGCCCCCCGCTTGCAGTATTGTATTTTCCTGTATCGTTGGCATAAAGGGCGTAAGCACCTGTTGCAGTATTATTCTTTCCAATAGTATTGGTGTAAAGCGCTTGTATACCATTGGTAGTATTATAACTTCCGGTGCTATTATAACGAAGCGAATAGGCACCATTGGCGGTATTTTCAACGCCTGTGGTGTTAGTGTAAAGGGCATAAAACCCATTGGCGGTATTATAGCCCCCGGTTGTATTTGAATAAAGCGCAGAGTACCCTGTTGCAGAATTACGGCTAGCGGTGGTATTGGAATAAAGTGCATTACCTCCACTTGCTGTATTCCAATTTCCCGTGGTGTTGGAATAAAGTGAATTATGTCCATTGCCGGTATTTTTGATCCCATCAGTGTTGGAAGAAAGCGCATCCGATCCAATGGCGGTATTGTAGTTACCTGTGGTAATTGTATCACCTGCTCTATAACCCAAAAAAGTGTTGAATAATATATGATCTATTTTTCCTGCCTTTTGATTATTTACACGAACATTGAATGGAATATTATCGGTAGTGCCAATAAAATCAGTACCGTCAACTGTTCCTGCATTACCAAGAAGTGACCAGGCAGTAGTAGTAGGTACACTTCCCCATACACCAGTACCCAGTAAAACCTGAGTGGCGGTGCCTGCTGTAAGTGGAACCAACGTTCCATTCAGGTCGGATTGAACCATACGGGTATCGGTTCCTGCTAAGCCGGATACTCTTGCATTCCCTGTTACTTCAAGTTTTTCTGCCGGAGAGGTATTCCCGATGCCGATATTGCCAGTTTGGTCAATGGTGAAGCGACTTCCTGCCCTGATGTTGTTTGAATTCATGATCATGAATTTATCCGCATCCAGGTTATTTGCACCCATCATCCAGGTTGTAAGCCCTCCCCCGATGTCGAAAGATAATAGAGGGTCACCGCTTCCAGCCTGGGCAATTTGAACAGTTGCTGTAGAGATATCTGTATTGTTGACTGAAACATCTAACTTGGCTGCAGGAGCTATTGTGCCGATACCTATATTTCCTACATTATTACTATAAATATCTGAACCGGAAGTTGTCCAAACGCTATTAAATGTGGTTCCTGTTAGCGTTAACCCTGTTCCTGCATTATAGGTAGAACTGGAATCTACCCGCCAGGCCGGTGCTCCGGAGGCATCAGTTTTCCATACCATATTATTCTGTCCGGCACCGGAGGTAACAATACCATCACTTGCGGCTGAATTGGAGGCTATTGAAATAAGGGGTGTTGTACTACCTGTTGTCACCGAAATTGGTAAAACACCAGTAACCGTGCTTACCGTTCCGCTATTAGGTACGGCCCAGGTAGCTAAACCGGCAGCATCAGAAGTAAGTACTCTACCAAGAGCAGGAGAACCGCCCGAAATTTTAACTTGTCCGGCCACATCCAGCATAGCGCCAGGGCTGGTTGTTCCAATACCTACTTTACCATCATCGGTTATTCTCATTCTTTCGTAAGTGGCCAATCCTCCATTTGAAATGGTTTGGTCAGTTCCACCGTTGGAAGATATTGTAAAAAACTGAAGAGAATGTGCCACACCAAAGCTTCCTAAAATTAATGAAGCGCCATTGTTACCACCATCACCTTTCGTCAGCCAATTTGATCCATTCCAGTACGCATTGTTTCCCAAACCCATTCTCCAATCATTTCCAACAAATCCGCTTGGTAGGAGGTAAGAGCCCCTTTGAGCCGAATCGGTGGCATGCACTGTCCCCACCACATCAAGCTTATGGATAGGGTTTGTTGTACCAATACCAACATTGCCATCATCAGCAATTCTCATTTTTTCCTGCGTGCCTGTAAGGGTTTTAAATAATATTGGACTGTTGTCTTCTTGAAAAATCACCGCACCGGAAGGTGAAGAGCTTATTTTCAACCTGTTACCATCACTACCTGCCTCTGAAACTCCTAATATGCCTGCTACCGAAAGGTTCGCCCCCGGAACCGCTGTTCCTATACCAACGTTCCCCCCTGTTGTCACTCTCAGTTTCTCGGTATTATTTGTTTTAACAACAAGATCTATAGAATCAGTTGTTCCAATAAAGTTTGTTCCTGCAATTGTACTATCATTGCCTGTTAAAGTCCAATTAGTTCCACTCCCACCTGAATTTCCTGAATTTAGGGAATAAAGAGCCGTATCAGATCTTAAGGAAGAAAGCGCTGAATCCGATCTTAAAGCATAAAAAGTATACGGAGTGGCCATAAACTGCTGAATACTCATCAGTTTATAATTACCTTCATTTTTAGCATCTATTTCTACCTTTAAAAATTGATTAGCTGCCGACCATGGAATATCGATCATAAGCTGATATTGCCCTGAATTGCTAACAGTGCCATCACCGATAACCAACGAAAACAAACCATAACGATCCGTATTGGCCGAATGAACTTCCTGATAAAGTACCGTACCATTGGCACTTCCACTTAAAATTGAAAAACGTACTGCTATTGTTTTATTATGGATGGATTGTCCGCTAAGATCCATCCCAACAATTTCTTTTCCATTTTCATCAATAGCTACTGCCTGATAATTTAATCCTCTTAATTGGGCAGAACCGATCTGACAGATAAATAATAAAAAAAAGGCCAATACCCAACCCGGCATTTTGGACGAGCCTTTCCTCCATCTGCTAAAAGGCCGTGACTGGCTTATTGATGACTGTTTCATAGTACTAAGCATTTAATACGTTATAAAAAATCTTATAAAATTCTTGAGTTGAAATCTTGCTACTTTCTGATCGTTAGAAAGTCAAGACAAAATAAGCAAAGTTTTGGCACAAAGCTCAGCCCGAATGCAATTGTTAATAATCAAAAATCAACACCTTGTGTTCATTTGAATTATTTCTTTATGAGCTTTTTGGCAATTGAAATTATATTACCCTTATTTCGATATATTTAATTGCAATTAATTATTGCTATACCCAAACTTTCAATGATACTAGTGTTTTGGAAAAGAAATTTGTATTTATTTAGAAGTGACGTAATTGTATTTTATTATCGCAACGGATACTCCTAAATTAATTGAAAAACCACGATTAAAAGATTTTTGATCTGACTTTTCTAAATTTTGTAATCCCAAAATGTATTTATATTCGGCATAAAAAGAAACCAAATTTGAAAGTGCTATTTTAAAACCCGGGGAAAAGAACAAACCATAATCGGTGGTTTTTATTGATTTATTTTGCATTATATCATACGTGTCAGGTCCAATTGTTTGATCTGCTTTTAGCATATAACCAAAATAGGGGGATACAGAAAAATAAGGTTTTAACCGCCATTTGTTAAGCATATATCCTAAACCTAGATTCGCATCGGCATATTGAATATTCCATTTCACATTTGTTTCGTCAAAAACTATTGAGGCACCGGCTTTACGCATTCCTGCATTAGCACGTATAAATAATCCATTATTTAATACATATTGATAGCCTAAACTAAAACAGCCCGAAATATTGTTTGAAAAATCTTTTTCCTCCTCTCCCTGAGCATCCGTATATTTAAATGTAGAAAACACTTGTCCCGCATCAAATGTCACGTTGGATTGCGCGCTTGAATGTATTACAAAAAATAGTATTGGAAATAAAAGAATAGATCTCAGGTAGTGAAGCTTCATATTTTTTATCTAGTGATAATTAATTTTGATGAATACAGACTATTTTTAGAATCTGCCAGCGAGATCACATAAGCACCGGTGGACCAATTGGAGCAATCGATGGCATAGGTTTTAAACTCAGCTATTTTTTGGTTCAACAGTATTTTCCCGGTGATATCTACTATTTGAATAACTACATTTTCAAGTATTATGGATGATTCAATTGTTACCTGGTTTGAGGTTGGATTTGGAAATACTTTTGCATCAATACTTGATTTGATATTTTCGATCCTAAAAACGGGTTGAAGAAAGCCAGGGGTAAATCTTGTTGTGTTACTATAATAGGGAGTTGTACCATAAGGTTGTCCTATTGTTTGCTGCAGTGTTACCCCATTTTCTGAAACATAATTGCCTGTGCTTGCTACACATTGGCGTTTTAATGTTTGAGCATCAACTGTTGAGAAAAAAACAAGCAGAATAAAAAAGCCTAAACAGATCCCCTTCAGTGGCAAGAGAGAAAGAGGGGGGCACATTGTATTTTTAGTTTTTTCACTCATTTTTTTAAGATTTAAACCACTTGTCAATTGAATCTCACCAAATTGGTGCCAGTTGAAAATAGTTTTGATTAGCTATACCTTAATTAATTCTTATACGTTTCGATCCTTATAGAGTTTCATTTCCTTTGGTTCATCATATACGGATGCCAAGCACCAAAATATCATCTGTTTGATCTAATCTCCCTTTCCAGGCTGTAATTGTTGTATCAAGTGTTTTCTTTTGTTCTGACATTTCAATACCACAAATGGATTGAAGAATATCTCTGAAAGGTTGTGAAAACATTTTTTTGCCTTCGGGCCCTCCTATCTGATCGGCAAAACCATCCGAAAACAAATATAATACATCGCCTTTCAGGAGTTGAAAACGATGATTGGTGAAGCCTTGTTTTTCATTTTTCTGATAGCTTCCAATTGAGCGCTGATCACCTTTTATAGGAATACATTCATTACCTCTGAAAATAACTAAAGGGCTATGCGCACCGGCAAATTGCAATTTTGTAAGTAGTTGAGAGTTGGATGTTTGGTGTTTGGAAACGCTCTCCGAACCATCAAGTCCGAATTCTAAACTTATAAGAGCAATGTCCATTCCATATTTTACAGATGTTTCTTTGCTGTTTTGCTTGAGGGTATTCAAAATTTGGATATTTAATTCATCCAGAATTTCAGAAGGCGTATACTTACCTTTCACTTTAATAATATCGTTCAGGAAATTATTCCCCATCAAGGACATAAAAGCGCCCGGTACACCGTGCCCTGTACAATCTGCAACAGCAATCAAAATCCTTTCTTTGTCCTCGTAGATCCAATAAAAATCACCGCTAACAATGTCCTTTGGTTTATATAAAATAAAAGATTCCGGTAAGTGGTTTTGTATTTCTTCTATTGGCGGAAGCAAGGCTTCCTGAATACTTTTTGCGTAGTTGATGCTGTCCGTTATTTTTTCGTTTTGCAGCCTGATACCATCTTCAGCTTTTTTGCGTGCTGTAACATCAATATCTATGATCACCCATTTTTTAACATTACCCGCTTCATCCAGGATAGGTGTAAGGGAACTTTGCACCCATAGTTCTGTGCCGTCCTTAGTAATGTTCAATGCCTGATACATTGATGATTTTTTATTTGCAATGCAATCGTGAACTAAATTTTTTATATCCGGGTTATGGCTGATCTTTTCTAATGTGTTACCCCTTTGCTTCAATTCTTCTAAACCATAGCCCTGAAGACGTGTAAATCCTGAATTTACCCATTCTATTTCACCAGTTGCACCAAAAATTAAAACCCCATTATCAGTTTCACTCGCAACAATGGATAATCTGGCCAACTCATCGTTTTGTTTTTCAATTTCAAGGGTACGTGTTTTTACTTCATCTTCCATCGTTTCATAAAGCCGTGCATTTTCAAGTGCATTAACTACATAAACCGCTAAATTTCTTAGAATATTTAATTGATATTCGCTATAGGCATTTGGTTTGAAACTTTGAACAGTGATAACGCCTACCATCTTATTTCCGGTGGAAATTGGAAGGTAAATAATAGATTCGGATTGCTCTCCTGCTTTAGGTACCGGAATTTTTCTTCCAGGGAAATAATCATTGTATTCCTTAACAAGATCATTAATGAATATCTCTTTTTGATTTTTAAAACACCAAACAGCCGGCCGGCTTTCATCGTGTAATTCGTTAAAATAGAAAGGGAGCTTTTCTCCTTTTTCAATAAATCCTGAAAAATCAATTCGTTTTTCAACATCATTAAAAATACCAATGCCAAATGCAGAAGCATCCATTAATTTGTTTACATTTTCATATACCTTATTGATAATTTCTTCAACTGATAAAACTGAAATGATCTCTCTTCCAATATCACTAAGGAGTTTAGTGTTCTGATAAGATCTTTCTACCTCTTCTTTTTGCTTTAGCACTTCATCAGTCCGCTTTATTACTTTTACTTCCAGGTTTTCATAAAGTTGCGCATTTTCTATCGCAATAGCGGCATAAATAGCCATACTTTGCAGGATATTCAAATGATACTCGGTAAATGCATTTTTTCGTGCACTCTGCACCGTAATAACACCGATCGATTTACCCTTTGTTATAAGGGGAATATAAATTATAGATTCAGAAGCAAGTCCTGCTATTGGTTTAAGAAGATTAGGCAGGTATTTTTTATATTCTTTTTGGTGTTCATTTATAAAAATGATCTTACTTTCATTGAAACACAAGCTGGGAAGTCGATCACTATTTTCAACGCCAATTGATTGAAAAGGAATTTTTTCACCATTTTCTATGGTACCTATAAAATCCAACCTTTTTTCTGCTTCATTATATACTCCAATAGTAAATACGGAGGCATCCATTAGTTTATTTACATTTTCATATACCTTTTCAATTATCTTTTCAATTGAAAGGGATGAGGTGATCTCTTGTCCAATTTCACTTAACACATTAATATTGTTACGGGAGGCTTCAAGTTCTTCTTTTTGTTTAATAACTTCCTGCGTTCTGTATTTAACCTCTTCTTCCATGTTTTGATACAGATGTGCATTTTCCAAGGCATTTACAACATACACAGCCAGATTCCGGAGAATATCGAGGTGATATTCGGTATATGCGTTTTGTTTAAAACTCTGAACAGTAATAACTCCGATCTGCTTAGTGGAAGTGGAAAGTGGAAGATAAATTAACGACTCTGAACTAACACCTTCTTTAGGTAATGGCTTTTTTTCACCCGGGAAGTATAGGTTATAATCGTTTTGATAATTATTTGTAAATAGTTCCTTTTGTTTATTAAAACACCAAACTGCCGGTCGGCTCTCATCCGTCAATTCATCATAGTGAGTGGGTAATTTTTCACCTTTCTCAATTAATCCGGAGAAATGAATGCGTTTATTCGTTTTATCATATAGTCCAATGCCGAATGCGGATGCATCCATCAGTTTATTTACATTTTCATATACCTTATTAACAATTTCTTCAACAGATAGAACGGAGGTGATCTCCCTGCCAATATTACTAAGCAGTTTTGTGTTTTCGTATGATCTTTCTACCTCTTCCTTTTGTTTTAGTACTTCTACGGTCCGGTCCTTTATTTTCTCTTCGAGATTTTCATATAATTGAGCATTTTCAAGTGCAATTGCTGTATAGTTGGCAAGGGTTCTCAACATTTTCATATGATGTTCCGTGTAACTGTTCTTCTGATAACTCTGAACAGTTATTACCCCGATCACCGTCTCTTTTAAGATCATTGGACAAAATAACAAGGAGTGAGTCATTTCACCATTTATTATTACGATATTATTAACGTACTTTTTATATTCGTTCAGATTGTCGTTAATAAATATTTCCTTCTTGTTTTTAATACACCAAACGGATAAATTGTCATTATTTTCCATTGTGAAGGAAAACGGTTCCACCCTTTTACCTTTATCATATTCGTATTTAATATCTATCGTATTATTTTCAGGATGATAAATACGAACGCCAAATGTTTCGGCATCCATTAAACGGTTAATGTTTTCATGAAGCTTACTGAAAATACTTTCAAAATCGAGGGTGGAAGTAAGCTCCTGGCCAATTTCACTTAATACACTTAAATTGTTACGGGAGATTTCCAGCTCTTCTTTTTGCTTAATAACTTCTTGTGTTCTGTATTTTACTTCCTCTTCCATGCCTTTGTACAAGTGGGCATTTTCGAGTGCATTTACGATGTAGATCGCAAGATTTCTGAGAATATCAAGTTGATATTCTGAGTATGCATTTACTTTAAAACTTTGAACTGTAATTACTCCGATCTGCTTATTAGCAGTTGAAAGAGGGAGGTAAACAAGTGATTCGGGCAGGTCGCCTTCTTTTGTAAAAGGCAATGTTTTACCTGGAAAGAAGCTTGTGTAATCCTTCCTGAAATCATTGGTAATAAATTCTTTTTGATTTTTAAAACACCAAACCGCTGGTCGCTTTTCATCACTTAATTCGTAATAAAAGAAGGGCAGTTTCTCACCTTTTTCAATAAAACCGGAGACATCAAGCCGGTTTTCAGAACTTTTATAAATCCCAATACCGAATGCCGAGGCATCCATTAATTTATTAATATTTTGATATACTTTATTAACGATCTCTTCAACCGTTAAAACTGACCCGATCTCTCTTCCAATATTACTAAGCAACTTTGTGTTCTCGTAAGATTTTTCTACCTCTTCTTTTTGTTTCAATACTTCTTCTGTCCGTTCTTCAATTTTCCCCTCCAGATTTTCGTATAGTTGTGCATTTTCAATAGCAATGGCAATATATATTGCTAGTTTTTTAAGGATATCGAGATGGTATGGGGTATAGGAATTTTTACTGAAGCTTTCCACAGTGATCACTCCAATTACTTTTTCATGGGAAAATAATGGTAAATAAATGAGTGATTCAGGGCGTTCGCCAACCACCGGAATTGGAATATATGGGATGTACTGTTTAAACTCTTTGCGTAGGTCATTAATAAAAATTTCCTGCCCATTGTTAAAACATAAAACCGGAAACCGTGTGTTATCATTTAGATCATACGAACTATCATACTTTTTCCCTTTTTCAATGAAACCAGGGAATTCAATAGTGTTTTTAGCTTTGTTAGGAATACCAATACAAAAAACATCGGCCCTCATTAATTGGTTCACATTTTCGTATACTGTTTCAATTATTTTTTCAACAGAAAGGGATGACGTTATTTCTTGTTCAATTTGACTTAAAATGGAAATATTTTTAAACGATTTTTCAACTTCTTCTTTCTGTTTTGTAATTGCACGAAATTCTCTAAGTATAAAGAAAATGATTATCAGCACTAATCCAAAACCGATGATAAAAGCGTTTCTCTGAAATTGCTGATTTTTTGTTTCGGCCTGCTGCTTAGCTATTTCTCCATCTTTTTCTATCAGTTCTTTGTCCTTTTTTTCGCTTTCGTACTTAGCGCTCATCTCCACTATCTCCTTGCTAGACCGCCCCTTAAGCAGCGCATCTTTCATTCCGGTATAGAGTGTATGATATTCATACGCTTTTTGATAATTATCTAATTTTGCATAAACACTGGCAAAGTTGAGGTATAGATCTTTGATATAATTTTTATCACTGAACGATTTAGCTCCCTCATAACATTTATCAAGGTATTCAATTGCTGTTGTATAATTACCTTGTGAGTAATATATATCGCCAATAGTGCCGTAAAGCGATGTTCTCATTTTTTTATTATTTGCCTCTGTTGAGAACTTTACGCCTTCAAAAGCAAATTCAAGGGCCTCACCAAATTTTTCCTGCCCAGCGTAAATACATGCTAAAGTATTATCAGACCGGATGATGCCATTCAAATTATTATTTTTCAGATGAATTTTTCTTCCTTTGATAAGGTAATCCATTGCTTCGGGGTGAGAACCCTTATAAACAAAGGTTTGCGACTTGCCCAAATTATTTCTTTCGTATAAAACAATACCAATTGAAACATAAACATCTGCTATATTGTTTTCATCATTAATTTTCTCATATATTTTAAAAGCCCTGAAAAAATACTTTAATGCACTATCATAATTGTTCTGATTTTGGTAAAGTTGTCCAATTAAAAATATCAATCCGGCCTCTTGTTTTTTATCTTCAATATGCCTGTTGATGCTTTCTGGCGCTTCGGAACTTGCTGAGATCTCTTCAGATAATTTTAAAGCCTCAATATAAAACTTCATTGCTTTATTAAAATTATTTTGCTTTAAGTACAGATCTGCTATACTGGTTAAAGCAATAATGATCTCCTTTTTGTTATCTATTTCATGAAGGACCTTTAAGGATTGCAAATGGTATTCTATCGCTTTTTCAATATTGTTGCTTGATCTATAAGTAAGTCCGAGGTTTGTAAGTGACTTTGCTATTCCTTTTTTAAAGGATAAATTCTTAGATAATTGTAATGCCTCTTCCGCAAATTGAATTGAATTGTCAGCCGATTTTTTTCTCGATGCAAAACTCAATTCATTTAAAACATTTACTTTGTTGGTATCTTCTTTAGCGACTTTTAAAATGCTTTGTAAGGAATCGATGGCGCGGTTATGGTCATTATTAGCATTTATTTTTTGAGCGGAAAATAAAAAAACAGATGAAATTAAAATACAAGAGATCAAATAGCGAAGAGATCTTGTTCTAACCGGTTCTTTCTTTAAATGAAGAATAGTTTCCAAGGAATGTTTATTGCTCAGAGTTGAAAGGAAGTATATAGCTTTTAGTATGGTTTTCATCAATTGTATTATAATTTCACACATTTATTAAAATACATACTTTACTGATGACCAATGGGTTTTTCAACGAAACATTTCTTATCAATATTTTTGATCTCGATTTGAACTGAATTTTATTTAATGGATCCATGGTATTGAAACAAATAAAAAAGAGATACTATTTTCCTGGTGGATTCTTTTTGAATATGCGAATATAGTAAATTTCCGGTGAATAAAAAAGCATTGATCTATAAGGTTCTTTAAACTTTTTGAAGGTAGGAAATGAAGTGCTCTGGGGTATGTACTAAGAATTTGCAGTACGTTCTATACTTTCCCATAATAAAGCCGAAGTTTTATCCCAGCTAAAATCAAGTTTTCGCTTTCTGCCTTTTAGAATCAACGTGTTGCGCAGATCCTGATCATTATGAAGGGATAGCATTGCATTAGCGATGGAATCAGTTGAAAATGGATCAACCAGGAGTGCAGCATCTTTAGCTACTTCCGGCATGGACGTTACATTGCTTGTAATTACAGGTATATCGCAATTCATAGCTTCCAGAATAGGGATCCCGAAACCTTCAAAATAGGGGACATAGGTCATTGCGAGTGCTGAGCCCAATACATTTTTTAGATCTTCAGTAGATAAGCGGCCGGTAAAAATGACATCCTCCCTGAATTCCATGTTGATATACGTTTGTTTTATATCACTTGTCCAGTAATATTTTTCGCCTACGATCAGCATTTTTACATCACTTGATCGGGTGCTTTTAAATTTATCAAACGCTTCAAAAAGACGTGAGATATTTTTACGCGGATGCAATGCCCCAACAAACAAAAAGTAATCGCAACTGCGGGAAAACTCCTGTTTAGTTTGCTGTTTAATTGTTTCATTTACAGGCCCATACAATTCATTGCAACCATTGTAAACCACATCAATGTTTGAAGGAGCGATCTTGTAGTTTTTTACAATATCGTTTTTAGAATATTCGGAAACAGTAGCTATTCTTGTTGCTTTATGAGCGAACTTTGGAAAAAAATGTTTGTAGTATTTTCGAACTAAAAAAGGTACATCTTCGGGATAGTGCTCAAAGTTCAAATCGTGAATTACAGCTAATTGTTTCACTTTGCTATTGAGCGATGAATAACCATCAGGAGAAACAAATACATCCGGATCAAATTTATTTAAAAAATTAGCCACTGAAAATTCAAACCACCAATAGAATAAAAAGGGATGGCGTGCTTGCGGTGAAAGAACAATTGGGGTAATATTATCTGAAAAAATAAAATCTTCATCGAAATCACGGTCGAATAAAAAAATAAAATGGTCGTTAGGATGGCTGGTGGTAATACGTTTAAGTGTTTCGTATGAAAACCAACCAATACCTTCCAGTTTATTTTTCAGGAGTAAGCGTGTATTTACAACTATTTCCACTGTTTCTATTTTTTTTCGAAACGAAAATACAAAAAATAAGCTCTATGGTCCTGAGTTTTTGGGAGAGGATCAGGTTTTTATTCATGAATTGTGGGCGATCGATCCTGATTACTATCGGAGCTAAAAACTCAATTTGGGTGACATTGCCGATCAAAATATACTCGCTTTGGTGCCTTAATGTTATAAATCATCGGGTATTTCATAAAAAACAATACTTTTACAACCCGAATGAAAAACGCAATTAAACTCCTACTTCATAAAATACTGGGTTTTAAAAACTATCTTTTTGTTTTTTCTTTGTTTAAGATCTATACTCTTAAACGTGATAAAAATGAAAAGGATTTTTTTCAATTTTTGAATTTAATACCTGAAAACACTTCTGTGCTCGACATTGGTGCTAATATTGGCATTATGACGGTGCATTTAGCCCGTTCTGTGAAAGGAGTTACCGTCTATAGTTTTGAACCAATGCCGAATAATATTACCACATTCAAGCGAATTGTAAATTATTTTAAATTAAACAATGTTCATTTGTTTGAAGTAGCGCTGGGAAATACAGAAGGGGAAGTAGAAATGGTAATGCCTGTGATCAGTTCTGTGCGGATGCAAGGCCTTAGTCACGTGTTACACAGCAGCATCACCGAAAATAACGAAGGAGAACGTTGTAAAGTGCCTTTAAAAATGTTGGATCATATAGAAGTGCTGTTAAAGGCTCCGCAACGTATCAGTGCAATAAAAATTGACGTAGAAAATTTTGAATATTTTGTTTTGGAGGGTGCAAAAACTCTTTTAATTAAAAACAAACCTATTGTATATGCCGAACTTTGGGAGAACGAAAATCGCGAAAAATGTTTTGATCTGTTCCAGCAATTGAACTATACAACATTTATAGTACAAGATAATAAATTGGTAAAGTATGATAATACCCAACCCAAAACCCAAAATTTCATATTTCTCCCTTCATAAAATTCGTATTTTCGCCTGATGCAAAAGAAATTTGTAGCCAATCTTGCCTTTTTACTTTTTATGAATTTATTCATAAAATCCATTTATATTTTAGGATTCGAAACGCAGGTGCAAAACGAAGTTGGTGCCGCCAGTTATGGTATTTATTTTGCCATTTTCAATTTTTCTTTCCTACTTACCATTGTTCTGGATTTTGGTATTACTAATTTTAATAACAAGAATATAGCGCAGAACAATCATTTACTTACCAAACATTTTTCGGGTTTATTTACATTAAAAATATTACTGGCCGTTATTTATATTGTGGTGGTGGTAGTAGCGGGGTTTTTAATTGGATACGACACCCGATTGATGAAACTGCTACTGGTGCAAGGCTTTAATATGTTCTTACTGTTTTTTATTAATTACCTGCGTTCCAATTTAGCCGGTTTGCATTTGTTTAAAACAGATGCTATTGTTTCAATATTAGACCGGTCCATATTGATAGTTTTATGTATCGTAATGCTTAAAACAGATATGCTAAAGGAGCCTGATGGGATCATGTATTTTGTATATGCACAAACAATTGGTTATTCGATAAGTGTAATAACTGCATTTTTAATTATTCTTAATAAAACCCATACTTTTAAGTTAAAATGGAATTGGGCTTTTTCATTAATGATCCTTAAAAAAAGTTTGCCTTTTGCTATTCTTACTTTATTAATGTCATTCTATAATCGTATTGATACCGTGATGATCGAACGTATGTTGCCCAAAGGTGTTGGGGATGTTCAGTCGGGTATTTATGCACAGGCATTTCGTTTGCTTGATGCAACTAATATGATCGCCTTTTTAACAGCAGGGATGTTATTACCTATATTTTCCAGAATGTTAAAACACAAGGAATCCGTAGAATCTTTGGTGAAACTGATAAGCACTTTATTGCTTACACCTGCTATTGTTATTGGTGTTGGTTGTGTTTTTTATAGTAAAGAGCTGATGGGGATGCTTTACCAGGTTCATGTTGAAGAATCTGCAAAAATTTTCAGTTTACTAATGTTAAGTTTTATTGCAGTTTCTACTACGTACATTTTCGGAACCTTATTAACTGCCAATGGCAATATGAAACAGCTCAATACAATGGCTGCTTTTGGTATGATATTGAATATTACCCTAAACTTATTGCTTATCAGGCAGTTTGAAGCTTACGGCTCGGCAATTTCAAGTATGATAACTCAATTCTTAACAGCTATTATCCAGGTTATAATTGCCCAACGTATTTTCAAATTTAAGATCAATTACAAATTAATCAATACCTTAATAATGTTCGCAATTGGTGTTGTGGCAATTAATTATGGTTCAAGAATGCTTGATCTAAATTGGATGATGAGTTTTGTAATAATGGTAGCAGCCTCTGTATTATGGGCTTTTGTATCCGGAATTATAAGTATTAAGTCTATTTTCCGCATCGTTAAATACGGGTAATTTTTATTATTTCTGATCGCGGATCTGCATAATTTGAGATTGTTGCCATCAAAAATCCGAAATCCGCAATTTTTCTTATTTTTGTCAACTTAACTAAATTTTAGATTTATTAAAATGAACAAGAAAGAGCAATTGACAGAAGATTTCAACTCATTAAATATATTGCATTTTATTTACAAATGGCGCATATCGCTTATCATTATTGGTATAGGCACTTTTGTGATCTCAAGTATCATCTCCTTAACTATCCAGGAAAAATATAAATCAACCGTTATTTTATTTCCCGCCACCACCAGTTCCATTTCGAAAGCTCTTTTGAGCGATAATAGTTTTAAACAGGATGACGTTCTTGCCTTTGGTGCAGAAGAAGAGGCTGAACAAATGCTTCAAATCCTGAACTCTGATGAAATAAGGACAAAAATCTCTGAAAAATACAATCTATTGAAGCATTATGATATCGATACAGCCGATAAATTTAAGCGCACCAAATTGTATGACGAATTCCAGAGTAATATTACCTTCAAGCGTACAGAATACATGTCGGTTAAAATTGAGGTGATGGATGTTAATCCTGATACAGCAGCTCTTATAGCGAATGACATTGCAGCGTTACATGACTCCACTAAAATACGTATGCAACGTGAACGCGCCATACAGGCATTAAGAATTGTGAAAAATGAATATTTGGAAAAGGAAGCTGATGTGAACGCGATGACCGATTCAATTAAAGTAATTAATAGCTACGGGCTATATGATTATGAATCTCAGTCGGAGGTTACTACAGGACAATATGCAATTGCAATTTCGAAGGGCGATCAACGCGCCATTAAAGCACTGGAAGAAAAATTAAAAGTAATCGCTAATTATGGCAGTGTATATGTTTCATTGCGCGATAATTTGGAGTTTCAACGAAAACAATTAAACTTGCTTAAAACAAAATATGAAGGAACTAAAGTGGATGTGGAGCAAGTGTTACCTCAAAAATTTGTTGTAAGTAATGCGTATCCGGCTGAGAAAAAATCATATCCTGTACGATGGATAATTGTTGTGGTTTCAACCATGGCTTCTTTGCTAATGGCCATTATTGCTATTTTATTGATTGAAAATATTAAACAATTCAAATTTAAAAAGTAGCAAATATCGGTTTTTGAATTTTCATTTTTTTGAAGAATTCGTGTTTTAACCGGAAAGAAATTTGAAATAATATCAGTATTTATTTCTACTGCAAATATTAATGTAATGCAAGAAGACATGCAAAATAGCTCCTATTTTATTAAACTAATTATGAAATGGAAATTTCATTTTATGGTCATTACTGTTTCTGCAATAGTTGTTTCTGCTGTTTTTTCATCTGAATTTTTTATTAAGCCCAGATACAAATCCTTTGCAATCGTTTATCCATCTAACATTATCCCATATAGTTCAGAAACTCCATCTGAACAGTTATTGCAATTATTGGAATCGTCAGATATCCGTAACTCAGTAGTTAGTAAATTTAAATTGGCAGCACATTATGATATTGATACAACCTCAAAATCAGGACTTTTTGATCTAATTGCAGCCTACCAATCAAATGTTGAAGTTAGACGAACACAATTTAATTCAATTGAAATTAAGGTGTTTGACACTGATGCTCAAATCGCTTCTGATATGGTGAACGAAATTATCAATGCTTTAAATTTGAAAGCAAGAAACCTTCAAAGAGAAAAAACAAAAGAAGTGTTGGAGATAGTGAGTAACCAGTTACTTGTTAAAAAAAAGCAGGTTGATTCAGTAAATTCTATACTTCAGGAATTGAGGGTGAAATATCAATTGTTAGATTATGAGGTGCAGGTTAAAGAAGTTACTAAAAGTTATTTAAAAGCACTGAGTAGTGGTGCACGAAAAGAAAATTTAAAGGATATTGACGCTTTGATGCGTAACCTTGAGGAAAAAGGTGGGGAATATTATCAAATGAAGGAAACGTTTGATATACTATTGGAAAGTTATAATACTTCTAAATTGGAGTACGATAAGGTCATGAGCGATTTGAATAAAGTACTTACCTATACTAATATAGTAAGCAAACCATACCCGGCTGATAAAAAATCTTATCCTATCCGTTGGGTAATAGTGACTGTTTCGGTGCTATCGGCAAATTTGTTTTTGCTACTCATATTAACGATAATGGGTAAGCGAAACAAATTGTAAAAAAGCTGTCTTGCTTGATTTTAGATTTTCAAAAGTCAAAAATTAACAAAATCAAAAAAATAAAAAATTGTTAGAACACAAAAACATAAAGTGGGCGTATGCATTAAGTATTTCATTTATCCTTATAAATGCAATATGTACTTATTTGGAATTTTATTATTTCAATTTACTCCCGGCTGTGCTTTTAATTATTTTACTCGCCCTCTTCGCATTAGATAAGCTTATTCTCGTGGTTGTATTTCTTACCCCCTTGGCTGTGAACCTCCAGCACATGGAAGGTGGCTTAGGGCTTAGCTTACCTACTGAGCCAATCATTTTCGGCATTATGATCATTTTTATTCTAAAACAAATACAAAAAAATACGATAGACATTCAGGTAATGAAACACCCCATTACCATTGCTATTATTATCAATTTGGTTTGGATCTTTATTACAAGTGTAACCAGTGAAATTCCGGTAGTATCATTTAAATTTTTGATCTCGCGGTTATGGTTTGTAATTGCATTTTATTTTATCGCAACTCAATTGTTTAGAGATTATACAAATATTAAAAGATTTTATTGGTTATACATTATTTCATTTACACTTATTATTTTTTACACGCTATATAATCACTATTTAATGGGGTTTGAAGAAGAGCCCGCTAACTATGTGATGTCGCCTTTTTATAATGATCATACCATTTATGGAGCAATCCTCGCCATGTTTTTTCCTGCTTTGATATTTTTTATGATGAATAAAAAATATACTTCAAGCATTAAATTCAGCGCATTTTTATTTCTTGTAATTTTCACTATCGCTTTGGTTTTTTCATATACCCGTGCTGCCTGGCTTAGTTTGGTTGTGGCCCTGGTGGGGTATCTTGTATTATTGCTACGAATTAAGTTTCGCAATTTATTAATTGCATTTTTAGCGGTTAGCGCCATATTAATTACTTATCAAACCGATATTGTAATGAAATTGGAAAAAAACAGGCAGGATGCTTCACAGGATTTTGATAAACATATTGAATCGATTTCCAATATCTCTACAGATGCCTCTAACCTTGAACGATTGAACCGCTGGGGAGCGGCATTCCGGATGTTTGAAGAACGACCTTTTTTTGGATGGGGGCCAGGAACCTATAGTTTTCAATATGCTCCGTTTCAGCATTCGCAGGAAAAAACAATAATCAGTACCAATATGGGCGACAGAGGAAATGCGCACAGCGAATACATTGGGCCATTATGTGAGTCCGGTGTATTGGGTACACTCACGTTCCTTGCCATTATAATTACAACACTCTTTACCGGTTTTAGATTATACTATACAATAAATGATTATGAAACCAAGAGATTGGTTCTAGTGATCTTACTTGGTTTTATAACTTATATTGTACACGGTGCATTAAATAATTTTTTAGATACCGACAAGGCCTCTGTGCCTTTCTGGGGTTTTATTGCAATGCTTGTTGCTATAGATGTATTTCATAAAAACAGAGAAACCGAGGCTGAAGAAGAGAAGGTATAGTATGCTGCCATATAGTTTTATCCAAGGCAAGAAGTGTATGTCTGAAAATTGTTCCTCTAATGAATTCTTAAGCTAAATAAAGCAATGTCATCAATATACGGCTTACTTTGTTTGTAATCCGTACATGTTTTCATTATTAAATTATTTAAACTCTTCATGTCACTATCAGGATTGTTTTTAATGATCTCTTTTAATGAATCTATACCAAAATCTTCACCTTTATCGTTTTCCAATTCAACAAGCCCGTCAGTATAGCATACAATGGTTGTTCCCTGAGTAATATTTATAATACCTTCTTTAATTTTCCCTATTTCATCAAACATTCCTAAACCTGTACATCCCACTTTAAGGGCGCTTACAGATGTTTTTGTTGCAAGTAGTGGTGGATTGTGGGCGGCATTTATATAGGTGAGCGTATGTGTTACCAAATTGTATTTTGCAATAAATAACGTGATAAATTTTTCTCCTTTTGCGCTTGCCAAAACTTTTGTATTAAGTTCCTGAACAAGTTCAGTTAAAGATGTTGTATGATTAAACAGAACGCGAAGGTTGGCCTGAAAGTTTGACATTAACAAAGCGGCTGCCACCCCTTTCCCCGAAACATCTGCAACACAGAAGGCGCATTCGTTTTCGTTCAGCCATATAAAATCATAATAATCACCTCCAACCTCCTGGTGAGGTAAATAGAAGGCGGCAGTATCCAATTGAGCATCATTTGGCAATATACTTGGGAATAGCATCGATTGCATTTGAGATGCAAGCTCCAATTCCTTTTTCATTGCTGCCTGTTGGATACTTTCTTTGGCAAGTTTTTTATTTTCAATGGCAACAACAATAATACTTGCAAGCGTTTGTACAAAATTCAAATGCTTAATAGCAGGACTTACTTCCAATTTGTCCTCCAGGTCACTGATCAGCACATAGGCTAATGCTTTTGATTTATGGAATACGGGAATTAAAATTTCAAATGAGTTATTAAGATTTTTTTCAGAAAAGTTGATCGTACCTATTTCTTGTATTGGCAATAGATCACGCTCCACATTAATATTATCATACTCATCACCAACTCCATATTTTAAAATACAGCTCCAGCCATTTTGACTATCGCTATAAAGCACTAATTTCCCAATTTTCAATTCAGTTTCAAGAACTTCTTTAAAAATTTCAAGTAATTTATCAGTAGAGAAATTATTGTTAATCGCCTTTGTAATTTGGAGCAGCGAGTTAAGTTTTATATCCTTAATTCGTTTGGAAGTATTTTTATTTAATTGGGAAGCCATTTTACAATTGTTGAATTGATGATTTAGAGATTTGGTGAATTGGAGATTTGTAGATTTGACGATTTAGTAATTTTTAAACGCTTATTCTTCATTTCTCTAACTCTCCAATTTTATTATTCACTAATTCGCTAATTTTTTTATTAAGTCAGGTAACATTTTTAATGCAGCAACTTCTTTCATTTTGGTTCTTGCATCGCCAGCAGGGGTTCCGAAATAAGTTTTACCATCCGGAATACTTTCACCTAAACCTGATTGCGCCAAAAGTGTAGCACCTTTGCCTATTGTTACATCACTTCTCACACCTGATTGCCCCCATAGTGTGGCACCATCCTCAATAGTAACTACTCCTGAAACTCCAACATGGGAGGCCATTAAACACATTTTCCCTACCACGGTATCGTGTCCTATCTGTACATGGTTATCGATCTTAGTTCCCGCGCCAATTACGGTATCTCCCGAAACACCTTTATCGATGGTACATAGCGCACCAATCTCTACATCGTCTTCAATGATGACCCTTCCACAGGAAATAAGTTTATCGAATTTATCAGTACGTTTTTTATAATAAAATGCATCAGCACCTATCACTGTATTTGAGTGTATGATCACATTATTTCTAATATGGCAATTATCATAAATAACTACGTTTGGGTGAATAACACAATTGTCGCCAATTGTCACATTATTTCCCAAATATACTCCCGGCATGATCACCGTATTGATCCCTGTTTTTGCAGTGTCACTAATAGGTTTTAGAGAATAATTTACGGGGCAAAAATGCATTACCAATTTATTATAATCCCTGAATGGATCATCAGAAATAAGCAGCGCTTTGCCTTGCGGACATTCTACTTTTTTATTGATAAGAATGGTGGTGGCTTTTGAATTAAGGGCCTTATCGTAATATTTAGGATGATCAACAAAAACAATATCACCGGCTTCAACCTTATGAATTTCATTCATGCCACTGATAATATGGTCAGCATTGCCTTCAAATTCACAATTAATGAGTGCAGCGATATCTTTTAACTTATGTAGAGATGGTAATTTCATGCCTTGATACGATTTGTTCTATGTTTCAAATATAAGAATTTAAAAAATGCCCTGTCAATAATTTTGACAGGGCATTCAGAATTTTCCATTGTACATTTTCGAATTAGTACATTGTACATTTATAAATTATTTTATTTCACTCTTTCTGAATATTCTGAAGTGCGGGTATCTACTTTAATTTTTTCGCCTTCATTAATAAATAAAGGAACTCTAACAATAGCGCCCGTTTCTAATGTAGCAGCTTTTAGTGTATTGGTAGCGGTATTTCCTTTTTCACCCGGTTCAGTATAAGTAATAACTAACTCAACAAAAACAGGGGCTTCAGCTAATATTGGATCTTCACCTTCAAAGGATATTTTTACTTCCATACCTTCTTTTAAAAATTTCAAGCCTTCACCGAATAGGAAAGAGGGAACATAAACCTGTTCAAAGGTTTCATTATTCATGCAAACAATAAAATCACCTTCAGGAAAAATATATTGCATTTGTTTATAATCAACACGTACCACTTCAACAGCTTCCCCAACACGAAAACGATTCTCAACAATTTTACCGGTTTTCAGGTTACGCATACGCGCCTGATAAAATGCCCGTAAGTTTCCCGGTGTACGGTGTATATATTCTTCTATTTTGCATAGTTCTCCTCCAAAACGGATCACCGAACCTACATTTAAATCACCTGAATTTGCCATTTCTTTATAAATTAAGAATTATTATTTTTTCGCCAATTAAAAGCGGATTACAAAGATAAGATTAATGGGCTGATATGCAAACGATCATGATAATTCATAAAAGGCTGTCCGCAATTTTTTTTTACCACTAAGGCACTGAGAACACTCAGATACACAAAGTTTTATCGGAGTGTTCTGAGTGTAATTATTGTTTTTGTGGTGATTTTAATTTCCCCGTAAAAGTATTTGGCTTTTGCATACACTAAAATGAGGGGCATTTAGCATTGCTATGCCTACGGACCTTTGTTGTTTTTCTTGACATGCGCTCCAGTTTCTTTTTGAGCTTACTGCTTTCAGTTTTTTCATCTGGTTTTTCAGTTTTTTGAGCATTCGCTTTTTGATCTTCCGGATCATTTTCTTTAGCTTTCTTTTCTTCTGAGGAAGAAGGTGTAATGTCCTTTTTATCAGCTGTTTGTGCTTTTTGTTCTTGCTCTGAAGTTGTTTTTTTGTCTTCCGATGATATATTCTTAGTATTATCTTTAGAAACTGTGGTTGGACTTTTTTCGGTTTTAGTCTTTAAGACAGTAATTTCTTCAGTATTACTCTTTTCAGGAGTTTGCTTTACATTCTTTTTTGGAGTTGAACTTTCCGTTTTTTGTGGAACTGAATTTGGTTGTATCTTTGAATCCCGATAGCTATTGGGATTTGAAGTTGTTTGTTGATTTATTTTTGTTTTATTGGTCCGTAAAGATTGAAAATAAGCCGCTTTATCCTTTTTCTTATCTTTTTTATTCCAGGTAGGGCAATCGGTGGTTGATGGTTTAACAGGAGCATTTGTTTTGCTTTTCTCATCCTGAGCAAAACAAAAAGTGGGAAATATGAATAAAATGAAAATAATGGTCTTCATAATTTCGTTTTAAAACGGAATAACGCAAGAAATGTACCAATTAGTATTGGAATAATCAAACAGAAGGCAATTAATTCAATTTAGGGTTAAAAATAGCTAGCAAAATTATCTAACGATGGTTTCGTGCTTTTTTTACCAATTTAAATATTATCATGCAATTAAACGTAAAAAAAACAGCCACACTAACAGGTCACAATGGCTCTGTATACACAATGGATAAAGGTATATCGCAACAAACCTTTTTTACAGGAAGTGGTGATAAATTCATTGCTTTATGGAATTTGCAAACCCTGGAAGCTGAAAAGTTTGCTGCATCTTTTCCGGCAGCTATTTATTCTTTATGTCATATTCCTGAGAAAAATTTATTGATGGCTGGAACATCTGCCGGGAGCGTACATATACTTGATCTAAAAAAAAAGGAAGAAATCAAAATTCTTCTACACGATACTGATCCTATTTTTGATATTAAGTACTCCTTAAAAACTAATTGCTTTTATACAGCAGGTGGGGACGGGAATTTCGCAATTTGTTCCTTGGATACATTATCGTTGATCAAAATTAAAAAGCTCTGTAACGAAAAGATACGCAGTATTGATTTTAATTATGTTAATCTTGAAATAGCTGTTGCTGCTGGAGATTGTAACATTCGAATTTTTGATTTGAATACCTTGGAAGAGAAAAAAATTTTTATTGCTCATACACTTTCTGCAAATATTGTAAAATATTCACCCGATGGAACAATGCTATTAACGGGTGGAAGGGACGCTCATTTAAAAATCTGGGATACAAAAAATTATGACTTGGTAAGATCTATTCCTGCTCACAATTTTGCGATATACGATATAGTATTTAATCCTGATGCTTCATTATTTGCTACTGCCAGCCGTGATAAAACTATAAAGATATGGGATTCAAACACTTTTGAATTATTAGTACGAATCAACAAAGAGAATTTTGATGGGCATGCAAATTCAGTAAATAAATTGCTTTGGAGTACTTTTAATAATTATTTAATTTCTGTAAGCGATGATAGGATGGTGATGGTTTGGGAGGTTGAAAAGGTTCATTAAACATTCTACCTATTGATCACATTTGAAATAGAAATATCACTTGCTCGTGTTGACGTATAACAGCTCTACCGCTCAAGCCAAGTCCTTCTGCTGATTTTTGGTTTTACAATCGTTTGTAAGGGCAAGCATCATTTACAATGCAATTTCTGTAAATTTTCCACTTCATCGTCATAATCATCCGCATACCCTAAGTCGATGGCTTTTTTAAGTTGCTCGCAGGCCTGTTTTTCTTTGTTTTCAGCTAATAAAAGTAAAGCCATTGTTCTGAAAGCGTAAGAGTTCTTTGGGTCTAATTCAATGGATTTGCTTATGTCTTGTTTTGCTCCTTTAAGATCCTTCAATTGTAATTTTGCGTATCCCCGGTTATTATAAGCATACGAAAATTTAGGATTGATCTTTATTGCATCATCAAAATATTTCAAGGAGCCTTGAAAATCTTTTTCTTCAAATTTTATAAAAAAAGCAATGTTATTATATCCAATCCATTTTTCCAATGAATCAATTTCCATTCCTCTGGTAATATCTGCCAACGCGCCATCAAAATCTTTTAAAAAAGCCTTGCATATTCCTCTGTCGAAAAAGGCTTCATAATTTTGTGGCTCAATTTCTATTGTTTTTGAAAAAGCTTCAATGCCGCCTTTGTAATCTTTTTGATGGTGTAAAACGTTTCCTTTAGAAGTAAGGGCTTGAGTGTTTTTAGGATTAATAACAAGAACAGAGTCTATATTGATCATTGCTGCTTTATAATTCTTTTTTTTAACGTTCGCAGTGATTTTAACAATTATCAATTCTTCATACTCTGGTTTGATAAGCAAACCTTTGTTTGCCCATAAAATGGCCTCATCATACTGTTTGTTCCGAAGATGAATTCTGCTGCGCACCAGGTACAGATCAGTATATTCAGGCTTTAATTTTATTGCTTCTTCGATATCGTTTATGGCTGCCTGGTAACTTTTAAGATTCATTCTGCATTGTGATCTCCCAATAAGCGCAGCAGCTATCCGGTAATCATTTTTTGCTTTTTCTTTAACCCGCAAAGCATTACTGAAATCATTGGCAGCTTCGCTGTATTTGTCGCTATCAAGCTTTGACTGCGCCTGCCCAAAATAATATTCAAAATCATTTTGACCAAAAACAAAGAAATTAAAAAGGGTCAGCAAAATGGTGAAACTTATTTTCATAATTTCTCCAAGATTAAAACTACTTTGTTAAAATCGGCAGAAGCATTGATAACACTTCGGTATTCATCGAATTTTGCCTTTGGAATGAATAGTGTTTGATAATCTTCATAAATTTTAATTTTCAATATATCTCCTTCCAATTTATAATTGGAAACAAAGGTGGATAAAACGCGGCCGTTCACAGTATATTTTTTTTCAATGTTAATGTCATCGGGATTTTTAATCTTATATCCTTGCGGGATCTTTATTTCGAGCAGACGCGTATAACTATGCTCGTAAGTTACTTCTCCATCAGTTTGTCTTATTTTTTCTTTATATAACTCTTCTTGCGGACCAATCAATTCGCCTACTTTAAAAAAATATTTATTGCCTGCATTTTCAATTAAATGAGGCGTTTCAACAACGCTTTTTACAACAAGGGGATTAACTAACACATCTGTGCTATTGATCCCACTCATTTCATACGATTTAACTACCGTTTCTTTACCAGCGAATTTCGCCATGCCCTCCATGAATTCTTTTTTCTGATTTTCGTCTGCATAAATTAATCCGGGTTGAATATAATAAGCAGAGTATCCCATAAATTCCTGTTTGAGATTAATGATAGGGGTGAAATTCTCTTCACTAAAAACAACAGATGCTGAAATATTATTATAGGAGTTAACGTAAGATGGTGTTTCAATTGTTTTAATTTTTGACACTCCTGCCTTTAAATCGCCAACCTCTGTTTCTTTTATAAATAAGCCTTTGCTACCGGTATGTTGCGGAGTAGGAAAACCTAACCTGCTTGAATAGTTATTAGCCGAAAGATATTTACCGAAGGAAGGAAAGTATGTTATATATTCCTGCAAACTGTTCCAGGATTGAAAATTACTATCAAATTTTTGTTTCATCCTGTTTGTTGTAAGTGCAAGCTCCACGGGTATATTCAGGATCTTTGCAATTCCAATATAGATCTTTTGAAGACAAAGTTCATTTCCATATTTAATATCAAGCATTTTATCTATGGTACTATTTTCGTCCGCTTCTTTTAAATTGATCGTTGTTTTCATAAACTGTTCTAAGGCAAGTATTTTCAGTTCATCCGTTTTAATTTTGTTGAGTTCAAGTTTAGCTACAAGCTTTTCCATTGCTTTTGTTTCAGCCTTGGTGAACGTAAATGCGCTGTTGTAAAGTTCGGCTCCTAAATAATCCCAGGAAAACAAACGAGCTTTACCGTTAATTGTATTATAGGCTAACTGATATTCGAAACGCATTTTATTAGCATCGTAAGCCGAATATTTTTCTTCTTCTAATGCCTCTATTTTGGCAACTGAGGCGGATAAATGATTTTTGGTTTTTAAGGCTGTATCGATAGTAAATTCGGGAAACCCATTATATCCTTTCCCTTCATAGATAAGATTTACTGGGGAATATATATCAACAGTTACATCTTTGACTATTTTATCTTTTTGTAAATTCCATGAACTGTTTTTATTGTAGGATTTTTTATTTGTGTACAGGTATTCTATCTCACCGCCTTTATCAATTCCTTCCATCGCAAAAATAAGAAATGGACCTAAATTTTCTAGATCATCCACTTTTTTTACATCACTTTTACTTAATGGAATTATTTTCCCCTCAGAAGTGATGGTACGAGCCTTGAGATCCATTTCTTCCAGAATTGTGGCATACGATACATATATTTTATTCATTTCTTCTATCCCCTTTTCATTATTAAAATGAATAATGCAATGTCTTGTTTCGTACATCACTAATTGGCCGGAAGCTTCATAAACGAATTCAAGCATTATTTTTTCTTTCAGAACTATATAATTGCTTTCGTTTTCAACTTGCGAAAGTTGATGGATCTTTGGATCGGTTTCCCATGTGTATTTCTTATATGCCATATCCTGAGCATTTACGGCTGTAAAACAAAACAATCCAATTATTATAAGCGCTTTAATTTTTGGTAACATAATTTATTTTTTAATTAATGAAACAACCTGACTGTTTGCTTTTACTTGTTCGGTTAGTACTTTATTGTATTTTTCAAAATCTTTTGCGTATAATAATAATGTATTGATATAAAAATCAGTAACAAGAATTATTTTATTATTCTTTACTTCGTAGGTGCTTTGAAAACCAACTATTTCATTGCCAAAACGAACGCTTTTAGGTATGTATTCAATTTTATAATCCTCGGGAATATTTAGTACGGTAACAAGTTTTTTTATTGTTCTATGTTTAAAGTTAATTGGTGTTGTCCTTGTTTCAATTATTTTTTCAAGAGACAATGTGCTATTCATATTTAAATTAATATATATTTCATTTTGATTACGCCTTACATAATTTGGCAGGCTGAAATTATAAGAAATTTTCAATGGTGCTCTTTCAGAGGGTTCCGTTACTACATCAAAAAAAACAACCTTGTTGCTGCCTTTAGAAAAGTAACCTTTTATATGATCCTGAAGCTCTTCTTTGCTTAGATTTTGTGTATGGTATAGATAATCAAGCATGTCGTATCCTGTGAGTGTGGCTTTACCTTTACCGGTTACCAGGTTGTCTTTTATATCTATTGTTACTGAGTCGATTGTTTGACTCACACTGGTGTCCTTTACAGGAACGGTAACGATTAAAAAACTGTCGGGGCTGATGCCAATAAGCGCTTGCTTTCCTTGTATAAATGAAGTATGTAATTCAATAGGAGCATTCTTCCCGGTTCCATCTAAAAAATTCCATTTGCCTTGTTTATCCAAATAAGAAGTGATCATGTGATTGTCGGTACCCGGAGTTGGCGCATCGGTATAAGTATAGGGAATATCGCGGGAGCCAATCCAGGTTAGATATGACTTTATACCTGCTATTCGAAGCATTTCGTGGATAGTACTTGCCATGTCTTTACAGTCGCCAAATTTTTTGGAACAGACAAGACCTGCATCCCTAGCTATGAATCCACCAAGTCCATCTTCAATTGCGATATAGGAAATATTATCCTGCACCCAATAAAATATTTTTTTAACTTTTTCAAACTCATCCGTAAGGCCATAAATAAGGCTGTCAGTGATTTTTTTTAATCTTTTGTCTTCTGTTTTATTTACATTTTTTTGTAGTTCACTATACCATGAATAAAGATTTTTTGGAGTACCGAGTAATTGATTGCGTTGTTTGTTATTTTCAAAATCAGTTATATAAAAAATCATGTGCGGTTCATAATACCTAATGTTTGGGGCATCACTATATTGAATTATCGGTTTTACATTTTTAGTTTCCCACTTGTAGATCGTTTCATTTTTCTTTGCTTCCTTGGTAAACTCAACATCAACTACTTCTTTGTTAAAAAAAAGGTAATTAATATGAATGTCATTTTGTGTGGAGATCTTTAATTCGTTTTGTACTACAGGAATGTAATCGGTCCAATAATAACTTCCGATAAAACGAGGTTCTTTATATTTGAATGTGTACTCAAGGTCCAGAATGGCTCCAACCTGAACAGAAGGAAAAACAACACTATACGATTTAACATCATCATAAAAAGAAGATCTATCAGGGTCGTCTTTCTGGCTGATTTTTTCAACTATCTTTTTTACATATTTTTTATTATCAGGTACTAAAGTAAATGCAATTATATCGGTTGCTTCTACAAATGAGTTGGATGAAACATACCTGGTTTGATAATTTATTCCGGATTCTTTATTGATAAGTATCTGCTCGCGAACCTTGCAAACCCCTTTAAGGATACCATCTTCGACAATTATTTTAAACTCCTGCGATTTATACAAATAAATTGCACTGGCATCAGGAAAACGCGCTCTGGCCTCATCTACATTCGACTTTTGTGAGTATACCAAAAGTGTTGAACATTGAAACAGGAACAATAGGACCCGCATTTTTATTTTGGGCAGCATTTCGTTATAATACATCGATCAAGTCACCGTTATAATAAAAATATGTTTTTGTTAAAGTACCATTAACATCGTAATACTTAAAGGTGCCATGCTCTTCCCCATTAACAAAATATTCCTCGCTTTTAATTTTGCCATTCTCATGATAGTAAATACATTTCCCTTCTTTTTCGTCCTGGCTCCAGTTCTCTTCGGCCTTCAGTTTCCCGGAAGCATAGTAATATTTGCTCAGGCCTTCTTGTTCATTCCATGAATAATTTTTCTCTTCCTGAATCTTGCCATTTTCATAATATACAGTGCGGCTCCCAATCAATGAACCATTCTTAAGGGTATATTCAATTGAGTGTCCACCACTTTTATAATATGCTTTAACAGTTCCTGTTTCATTTTTTATTTCAACCGGAGGAACAAGGTTCCCTGTTTTGTCATTATAGGTATAACTATTAACATAGTCGTCTTTGTAAGTACGGGAAATTATTAGTTCACCCGACTCACTATATAATGTTGTATTTCCATTAACATTTCCATCTTTATATAAATATTCCTTTTCGATCTTTTTGTTGGGAAAGTAATAGATCGATTTCCCTGTTTGGCTGCCATAAATATAATCAGTTTCTCGTTTTACATTTCCATTCTCGTCATACTCCGTTTGCTTCCCGTTCTTTTTTCCATCAACAAAATTCTGAAGCCATTCTATCTTTCCATCCGGATAGAAGAATTTAACTTCGCCCTGTTCAGCACCATCTATAAAGTTTTTAGACGCTTTCACTTTTCCATTAGGATAATAAGCAACGAAATTGCCTTGAACGAAATCATTTTTATAAATGGTCTTTGAAGCTGTTTTACCATTGAAAAACTTTAATTCCATATCGCAGGTACCCTTATCGAATGTAATTTCTTCAAAAACTTTACCGGTTGTATCGTAAGATATTCTTTTTTTAAAGTAGCCAAATTCAATAAAATCCTCGTAATCCAATTTGCCGTTAACAGCAAAATGCTGCTGCCAGCCATCTATCTCAGCATCTTTATAATAATTTATTTTTTGCAATTTTCCATTTTTGTAATAATAATTCCAAGGCCCTACTTCTTTATCTTGTATGTACGCGCCTTCTTTTTGCAATTGCTCGTTCTTATAATATTCTTTGTAATACCCATCAGTTTCTCCATTTACATAATTCAATTCCGATTTTATTTTTCCATTTTCGTAATAATCGATATTCTTCCCATGCTTTTTGCCATCAACATAAGGCGTTTCCTCTGTGATGTACCCATTTAAATTATAATATTTCCATGTCCCGTCACTGTTCCCATTTTTGATCTTCCCTTCTTTTTTCTTATTTCCATTGGGATAATACTGAAGTATATCATAATCTCTTTTACCGTCCTTTTTATTTTGAAATACAATTTCTCCATTGGGCTTATAGGCTTTATATTCCTGAAGAATATCATTTTTAACAATATATTCTTCCGTTAATTTTGCAGAGTCGTCATAATATTTTAAAATGCCATCAGACTTTCCATTTGAATAGTTTTCTTCAGATTTTAAAATATTATTATCATAAAAATTTTTCCATAAACCATTTTTATTTCCATCTTTATTAAAGCTTCCAACCTCCTCAAGGTTTCCATTATTATGATAGCTTTTCCATTCGCCTGAGAATTTCCCTTTATCATAGCTCCCTTCATTTTTTACTGCATTTTCCGGGAAATTGTAATAATCAATGGTTTTACCGGTTTTTTCGCTCTCTTTAAAAAATGATTTTTCTTTAATATGGCCATTATCATAATATTGGATAAATTCCCCTTCGTATTTATCGTTAACTACTTTTACATCATACTTAAGTTTTCCTTTTTGACTATGCGCAATTTCTTTTCCGTTCTCTTTTCCGATTTTGTATTCGTAAGTGGTGTTAACTACACCTGTTGGATAGTACGTGGTTTGTAAGCCATCCAAAAGATTGTTTGAGAAATTTTTACCTGTACTGATACTTCCGTTTTCATAATATTTTTGCACAATTCCGGTTACTTCACCATTTGTATAATTTTCAATACTCTTAAGTAAGCCGGTAGGATAATAAAATTTCCAGGTGCCATTCCGTTGATCTTTGTCATTAAAAGCTCCTTCTGATTTAAGTATGGCGTTGGAGTAATAAAAATTCCAATATCCAATATTTTGTTTCGCTGCGTTTTCGTTCCCAACAGCCGAAATTTTATTTGATCCATACCAATGACGCGCTACAACTTGCTTTCCATTAAGTGTTGTCTCAAATGTTGAAGCGTTTTCACCGATATAAGTAAGAGCCCATGTAATAAGATTATCCGTTTCACTTTTATTCTTACCTACCCATTTATCAATTTCCTTTATGTCCATCCCAGAAAGAATTGTGTATGCGTATGGTTCAAAAAATCCTTTCTTATTTAATCCCGTAAAAAATGGGGTATAGAATTGCATATAAAAACCTTTATCTTCTTTCGACACCGAGAGTTTCTCAAAAATAAGCTGAAGTTGTTTTGTAAGATTATAATTCAGATCGGTTTTAGATTTATACTTAGCGCTAAGAGCAATTTTTGATTTAACCAAAGATTCTATCTCCGAAAAATCATCTTGTTCACTTAATGTTTCCAGTTTAACTGCATCTTTAAATTCATATTCATTTTTAGCCATTTTCTCGAGTTCACTAACGATGCCTTTTGCACGCCCCGAAGAATTATCTATAAGAAGATAAAAACTCCATGCAAGCATTGCCGGTATTAGTTTACCTTGCTTTATGGCAAGGTTACCCATTTGAAAATGACTCCCCGCGTGAAAGGGATTATATTTAATTGATTTTGCGAATAGATCATGTGCTTCTGCATATTGTTCTTTCCTGAATTTTAGTATACCTAACTCGAAATAAAAGGAATTATTCAAAGGGTATTTTTTAATTCCTTCTTCATAAACCTTTACAGCTTCATCACTTTTTTTCATATTATCAAGCGCATTGGCTTTATATAAAAGAACATCCGGAGCGAAAGAGGAAGGAATGTATAAAGCCTGATTACAGGAAATGAGGGCCAATGAATCTTGTCCATTAGCGATATAAGTATTTGCCAACTCTAAAACTGCGAGTACAAAATTTGTATCGTTCCTGTTTATTTTTGTAAACTCGGCAATTGCTTCAGTATATTTTTTTTCATCATGCAATTCAATGCCTTTGTTTATTATCTTCCTTGAATCGATATCAGCAGCGATCTGTGCAAAAGAAAAAGATGTTGTGCTGCATAAAAAAACATGCAGGAAAAATAAAATAAATTTTTGGTTCATATGTTTATAGATTAAATACAAGGGAAATACTTGTACTGGTTGTTAAAAGTAACAAAATATACAGAGCAATTTGGATTTCTTCAAATTGTTTTTCAAAGCAAATTTTCAAGTGTGGTGATATGGAAGAGATAGATTTTATAAGGGATCCAGAAAAAAGGAATATCGATTTTTGAAAATGTATGTGTAAACAGAATGAGCCAGTATTGAGCTTGATCAAATGATTACTTAGTTTGTAGTATCAATCATCATGCCCCTTGCCCCCTCCAGCTTTACCGGTGGTCCAGAGTTCTTGTTCCGCTTTTTGTGCGCGTTTTAATGAATCGGAAATGTTTTTGTCGCCAAAACGGCTTAAATCAGGCTTTCCGGCATTTACCCAAGCTGTGTACCATAAACTACCAACAGTGATAATTGCTTCGCGCATTCTACGCTCTACCATTCCATTCAGCATTTTATCATAATCATTTGTATATTCTATGGAATACACTTTCAACACAGTGGCACCACGGTTTTCGAAACTGTATTTTTTATCAGCAGGATATTTAGCATTTAATTCGGCTTCAAATCTCAAAACAGAATCAACGGCTGCGTTACTTGCTTTTACAGTGCTCCAGGCTTTTTCCAGTGGTTTTTCAACATACTTTGCGCGTCCTGTCCAATAATCATAACCTTCCGATTTTAGTTCAGGAATACGTGATTCCCAAAAACCATGTATGCCTTTTTGATTGGTCAGCTGTCCGTTATAATTTTCGGTAGTATGCAACGGTACGTGGGCATCAGCAATGTAGTGGCCCAGATCTGCAGAATAATGTAATATCAGATCGAGATTTTCATCTTTAAAAGCTTCTTGCAACCGGAATACCATCCTTTCTATGTGCCATGGAACAATGCCATAGGCTTTCAAGGTATCTTCAGTGAATTTTTTCACAGCGGCTTTCCAGAATTTCGGAACCGAATCAAATGGATGTGCCCCATAATGGTCAATATCAATATAATGTCGGGGAGCTTCATCAACACTTACATTTCTTCGTTTGTCCGGATCTACTGCGTGTTGTGAAATATATTCAATATGCTTTTTATAAAATCCGATCATTTGCTCCGGCAATGTAAATACGGCCATCCTGTTAATTTTTTGATGTGCAAAAAAGCCCCATGAATATGCAGGTTCATTGATAGGGATCAAAAAAATAGCAATTGAAATTACAAAAATAAAAAGAAATTTACGCATTGATTATTTTTTGAATTTTTGAATTTGAAATTTCATTGATCAAATTTACTGAATTTTAATTCAACTATTTTAATGAGCAAGTTTTACCAGGTATTTCCCTTCCAAAACCGGAATTATTGTGGTTTGATCAAGTGTAAAACAATACTTGATATCTTTTTTTAATCCCATAGCGGCCAGGCGCTCAGTATGAGAAGAGTTACGTAAATATTTATATGGATTATCCTGGGCCGACTTATATAAATAACTTGCAGCCAGTGCGCCATCTCCCGATTTAAAAGTATCTTCCTTTAAAAGTATATTAGCAATAGCGCCAGCAAACAGTGTGTCTTCAAGATTAAGACGATTTTTCCATCCGGAGCATAAAAGAAGAACATTTCGGTTCTGTAATTTTAACCAATCACATAGGGCCGTAATATTGGTAAATGCACCTATAACAACTTGGTATGCATGCCTTGAAGCATCAATAGCCTGTGTTCCGTTGGTTGTTGAAATAACAATTGTTTGACCTTTAATTTTTTCTGTGGTATATGAAAAAGGCGAATTACCAAAATCAAATCCTTCTAAGGCAATACCATTGCGTTCTGCTCCCACTAAATACCCTTGTTTTTTGTATTCTGTGGCCTCTTCAATAGTTGCAACCGGAATTATTTTATCTACTCCATGGTGGAAAGCGGTACACATTGCTGATGTTGCACGTAAAATGTCGATCACTACAACAATAGTTTCCTCTTTATGATAAACAGGATACAAATAAGGAGATAAACAAACATCAACGAATAGCTGTTTTTTCATATAAAAGGTTCATTTGCTTTTGGCTTCATCGCTTCAGCCCTCTCTAATTGGAGAGGGGCTGAAGGAGATGTGAAGGTGAGCTTATGTTTTAAGATTTATAAAAAGGAGTTTTTACCACTTTCGCTTTTATTGCTTTATCGCGGATCAAAATAAAAATTTCTGAATCAGTTTTTGAAAAGGCTGTGTTCACATATCCCATTCCAATAGCTTTATTCAAAGAGGGCGATTGTGTACCGGATGTTACCTTACCAATAATGTTGCCGGCAGCATCTGCAATTTGATAATCATGACGGGGGATACCACGGTCGATCATTTCAAAACCAACTAATTTTTTAGAAACGCCTTTTTCTTTTTGGTTTAATAATGCAGCTTTGTTTGTAAACTCTTTTGTGAATTTGGTGATCCATCCTAAACCGGCTTCAATTGGTGATGTAGTATCATCAATATCATTACCATATAAACAAAAGCCCATCTCTAAGCGCAATGTGTCGCGTGCTCCTAAACCAATTGGTTTAATCCCATATTCGGCACCTGCTTCAAAGATCCCATCCCACATTTTTTCAGCAACTTCATTATCAAAATAAAGTTCAAATCCACCTGCACCTGTATAACCCGTATTTGAAATAACCACATTCTCAATCCCGTTAAACTTTCCTTTTTTGAAGGAATAATAAGGAATGTCAGAAAGATTGATATCAGTTAATTTTTGTAATGCTAAAATTGCTTTCGGACCTTGCACAGCAAGCAAAGATGTTCTATCAGAGATGTTGTGCATCTCTACATTTTTGGTATTGTATTTTTGGATCCAGTCCCAATCTTTTTCAATGTTAGAAGCATTTACAACCAGTATATATGATTTCTTGTCAATACGATAAACCAATAGATCATCTACAATTCCGCCTGTTTCATTGGGTAAACAAGAATACTGTACTTTCCCATCTGTCAATACCGATGCATCATTTGAAGTAACACGTTGAATGAGATCCAAAGCGTTTTCACCTTTTAAAATAAACTCGCCCATATGGCTTACATCAAATACACCCACCGCATTGCGCACTGTTAAATGCTCATCATTTAACCCGCTATAAGATACCGGCATTACATATCCTGCAAAAGGCACCATTTTAGCACCAAGCGAAATATGTTTATTTACCAGTGCTACGTTTTTTAATTCAGTTGAAGTTGTTTCCATTTTTAATTGCTTAGTTTTTATTGAAATAAATTCATTCAGGAATATTTCTCTTCCTTATCAGTTCTTTCAGCTTTTTGCCAAGCAAATATAACGATTTTTATGGTTTCAGGGAATCAGTCTTTACTGCGTTAGGGATTGTAGTGAAAATCCTTTTCTTTTTAGAAAAGATTGAAACGAAAAGCCCGCCCCTTTCGTTTTCAGAAAGGGAAACGCCCCAATAGATCTATATTAAATCAATGTTTTATTGATCAAACCGATGATAACAATGAAAGATTCTAATAATTAAGCTTAGTTACCCTTATTATTTTATATTTGTAATGTTGTTGACCAATAATAGGCATAGTTCTTGAAATGTATATAAAAACCAAAAAATAAAAAATATGAAAAATATATTTTTATCAGTTGCTGCAATTGCATTAAGCGCAAGCATGTCCGCACAAATATACATGGCTAAAAATTGTGAGATCACATTCTTTTCTGAATCACCGCTCGAAAATATTGAAGCAATCAATAAAGCTGCTAAGCCTATACTTAATACTTCAACCGGAGATATTCAAACAAAAATAGCCATGACCGCTTTTGTATTTGAAAAACCATTAATGCAGGAACATTTTAATGAAAATTATGCAGAAAGTGAAAAATTTCCAAGCGCAACTTTCAAAGGTAAGATCAACGAAGTAATTGACTGGACAAAAGATGGTGAATATAAAGCTACTGTTACGGGAAAGCTCAATTTACATGGAGTTGAAAAGGACAGAACTATTGAAGGAACAATTACAATCAAAGGATCGGAAATTACTATTACAACCAAATTTAATATCCACATTGCCGACCATGGAATTAAAGTGCCGAGCCTTTATGTAAAAAATATTGCCGAAGATGTAGAAGTTAAGCTGAGCGCTACATTAGAACCATATAAAAAGAAATAAAAATATCCTATGATGAAAATTTTCCAAAAAACAGTTGTAGTTATTAGTTTAACAGTTTCATCAATCAATGCTTTTGCACAAGATGATCTGTTGAGTCTTCTCGATTCAGTTGAAACAGTTAAAACGCACGAAAAAGTTACTGCAACTTTTAAAACCAGTAAAGTAATTAATATGCAATCCACGGAAACCGTTAAGGCTAAAACTATGGATTTCAGGGTTACACACCGCTTCGGGAACATTGGTGAAGCCAGCGGTGGTGGAGCTCATACCCTTTACGGATTTGATAACTCAACTGATATTCGTATTTCATTTGACTTTGGAATTACTGATAATTTAACACTTGGGGTTGGACGAAGCAAACAAAAAGAATTAATTGATGGATTGGTAAAATATCGGATACTAAGCCAAACTACCGACAATCACATTCCTGTATCCATGGCTTTTTATGGCGACATGAGTTATAATCCGCAAGAGGGAAGCCAGTTTTATAGCGGTATGGCTGCAAACTCCACTATTAAACACAATGATATTCATCGTTTTGCTTACACCAGCCAATTAATAGTTGCACGTAAATTCGGCTCTCGTTTTTCAATGGAATTGGTCCCAACTTTCCAGCATCGCAATTTTGTTCTGGCCAGTATTAACCCTGAAAATGCTGCAGAAGAAAGCAACGATCTATTTTCTGTTGGTGGTGGTTTTCGTTTAAAGATCACAAAACGTATGGCTATTATTGCTGATTATTATTATATATTTTCAAAATACAGAACTAATAATACTGTAAGCCCTTTTTACAACCCTTTAGCAATAGGTCTTGAAATTGAAACCGGTGGACATGTGTTTCACCTTAACTTTACCAATGCTTCCGGAATTATTGAAAACAACTACATCCCAAACACCACCGACAGCTGGTTAAAAGGCGGCTACAAATTCGGATTTAATATCTCCAGGGTATTTAATCTAGGACATAAAAAACATTGATTTTTTAAATTTGTGTTTTTTAAGGAATAGATTACAAGTAGTTGTGATTGTTTACAAATGCTTGTAAAGAGGAAACATGCGTATATAAACTTGTTATAAGCAAACTTATGGAACTCTTTGACGAAAAGAAATATCAATATCTATTATACTTGTCCGACAGACCAGAAGACAAGCATCTTCATGAAATTTTATTTAAATCAAAATTATTCTTAGAAACGACTCATGTGGCATACGGAGGAGACAATACTTATAAGTTGCATCTTTCGATGGCTCCAGACACTTTCAAAAGTTACCAAAGTTCTCTCAACGACTGGAAAGTTCTTATTCGCAACGCAATTAGAATAACTTTTAATATGAATATTGATTCGGTAAATGTTCAACCCGATTTAGAAAATTTCCACATTTTTTCTAATAAATATGTTCCTCAAACAACACCATGGGCAGAAATAAATGAAGACCAGAACCATCTTTTAAAATGTTTACAGCAAGCGCAAACGATTCTAGATTATCAAAATGTGGGAAACATTGCGAGGACAATAATGAAAAAAATCACAGCCTTGGTATTTGACGGCACTATACACAAAGCAGATAATGTCGACCTAAGTGGCGACAAATATAAAAATCGACTGCACACTTATATTAAAGTGGAACTTGAAGGTAATGAGAACAAAGACTTCAAACACTTTGCTGAAGCAATTATCGCTTCGTGTGAAAAAGCCATAGACCTTTCAAATACTTTGACTCATGATTTGAAAGCAACTGCATTTATGGCTGAATCCAGTGTTATAGGTGTTTTGACGACAATTAATATTATCCGTTTAATTCGAAGGAAGTAAGTCTGCTTATAACAGCACCTAAGCAAGATGCGGAAGATTGTGCAAGTTGCAAATGCTTTTTTTCAAAGGTGCGCTTCGCGCAATATTTTTTGCATTTGCAATTTAGTTCAGTACATTTAATCAAGTTTGTG
>JAZKBF010000076.1:0-1218 GCA_040388745.1 Bacteroidota bacterium
TTTAAGCGTGGTGTAGGTACTGAAATTGCCATATATAGTGTTAAACAGATAGCACATCATTATTTACGTCATGGAACACCCGTGTATGCGTGTTACATGGACGCTTCGAAAGCAATAGACTTGGTGAACCACTTTACTTTACTGAAAAAAATATGTGATAGAGGAGTTCCCCCAGTTTTTGTCAGGTTATTGACCTTTTGGTTTCGAGAGCAAACCTTTAGGATAAGATGGGGAGATGTGTTATCAAGGCCATTTGGCGTAAAAAATTCGGTTAGACAAGGAAGTGTCATTTCGCCCCACCTATTTGCATTGTACTTGGATGACCTCAGTATTTTATTAACAGACAGCAATGTCGGGTGCACGATTGGTAATAAAATCGTTAACCATTTTTGCTATGCTGATGACGTCATACTACTTACAACCAGCATACGAGCTCTTAAAATATTGCTTAAAATTTGTGAGAAATTTGCCTGTGATCATGATCTCATTTTCAATCCAACAAAAACAGTATGTCAGATATTTAGTGATCGAACCTTTGATGACTCTATGCCTTTAGTTAAGTTAAGTGGTAAAACACTACTATGGAAAGATACGGTGAGATACCTAGGTTATGACATTAACTGCAGGAAAAGGGACGAAGAAGAGTTAGTACGGAGAAAGCGAGAGTTATATGCTCGGGCTAACTTAATAAAGAGTCGTTTTTTCTCCTGTAGTAAAAACGTAAAAACATATCTTTTTCGTACCTTTTTCTCTGCTGTTTATTGCAGTAGTGTTTGGGTTCCTTGGAGAAAACAGTTATTAAGCAGTGTTAAAGTAGCGTATAATGACGCTTGCAGAATAGTTTTTGGATTTGGAAGAAGGTGTAGTGCTTCAGAAATGTTTTGTCAATGTGGGTTAAATGATTTTAATGCTCTGCAGCGTCTGTCAGCCTACTCATTATTGAATAGGCTTGCGAATACTAACAATACTATTGTGAAATCCATTATTAACTCCAAAGTTTTTGTGGAATCATCTATATCCAAGGAATGGAAAAATATTTTGTTCAATATTAGTGAAGTATGATAAAAAGTAAAGCGGCTTGAGTGATGCCCTGTGATCTATTTTGTATTTGTATCAATTGAATTTTCTCACTTGATTAATTGTACCATTGTAGTGTAGTATATGAATCTGATATGATGTAATTTCATGTTTATGGTTTGCGGTAAATAAATAAATAAA
>JAZKBF010000077.1:0-7540 GCA_040388745.1 Bacteroidota bacterium
GAAATGCACGTAAAATATTTCGAAAACACATTAATGGTATTTGATAAAAAATAAATTTTCCGGTATGAAAGAATTCAAATACGATCACGATGCAATAGCACGTATTAAACATCAACTCAAAAATTTTGAAGTGATGAAACCGGGTGATGATGTCATTTATTATGATACTACTAGAAATGAATTTAAGGCGAAGGTGGAAACTGTTTGGGATGATAAAAAGGAGTATCAACCTTGCAGCTTGATTTTAGAATCGGGCGAAAGAATTCCGTGTGCTATTAGAACCTCGTACATAACGAAAGGTCGTGATATCGGTATGGTTACCGTTCGAGGTTATATAGAGGTAAAAAATTACCAACCAAAGCCAAAGGCAATAATATTGACCGACGAAACGACCGATACCAGAACCGGAAAATCAACAATAAGCAAACTGTTATGATCTCGCGAAACACCATAGACCAAATTCGCGAACTCTCTATCGTTGACGTGATAGGCAGGTACGTCGGTGATCTTAAAAAGGCCGGTTCATCGTACCGTGCGAAGTCACCTTTTACAGATGAGAAAACGCCATCGTTTTATGTTGTTCCTCAAAAACAAATTTTCAAAGACTTCAGCACCGGCAAGGGTGGCGACTGCATTACGTTTGTGATGGAATTTAAAAATCTCAATTACCCGTTGGCGGTAAAAGAGATTTGCAGCGACTTTAACATTACTGTTGAAGATGACTATGAAGCGCCGGTACGCGATCCGCAAGAAACGGAACGCATTGAAATGCTTTATAAGATCAACCAGGCCACGGCACGCAAGTATGCTCAGTTTCTTTATACTATGGATGGCAGCCACCCGCAATTTAACCACGTGGCCGATGAGATTATACGCCGTCAGTTTACGGAGGAAACAGTTATTCAATGGCAAATCGGGTACGCGCCCGATATGTGGCACTACCTTACTGACCTTTTAGTGAACAAAGGCAACTATCAACACGGTTTCGATCTTGGGTTGATTAAAACAAAAGGGGAACGCAACTACGATACGTACCGGCACCGCTTAATTTTCCCCATACAAGATGAGCGCGGCCGTATTGTGTCGTTCGGTGGCCGCCATTTAAACGGCGCTATTGCCACGCAAACGGATGGCGACGTGATCAAATACATCAACGGACCCGAAAGCCCGGTATACAACAAAAGTAAAACGTTGTACGGGCTCTTTCATGCCATGCCAGGCATACGTAAAGCAGGTTACGCGCACGTCACGGAAGGGTACACCGATGTTATAAGCATGCACCAAGCCGGTTTTAATAACACCATCGGTACGTGTGGCACAAGCCTTACCGACGATCAGGTTACGTTATTGAAACGCTATACGCAAAAAGTTGTATTAGTGTTTGACGGCGACAAAGCCGGCATCGCGGCCACCGGTCGCGCCATCGATATGTTTTTAGCGCAAGGCTTTGAAGTGGATGTATTGCCACTACCCGAAGGGAAAGACCCGGACGATTTTGTTAGGATGTTTTAAAGTTGGTTGATTTATGGAATCTCAAAAACAAATCAGAATATTTTCAGAGCACTACATCAAAGAACAGACAGGTATGTCGATTCCTGTTTATATAGCCAGAATCACGCAAAACGAAAACGCAAAACTTAGACTTGTTAATGTGTTTAAAGAGACTGTGAAAATAGAACACGCAGGTAAAGAGTTTGAAATTTTAGATACTACATGGATTTTTCAAGAGATATAGTTTATGAATGAGTATATCAAATCATCAGCCAAATTAAGTAATCTAAGAAGGGATTTACACATTTGTTATCGTCTTAACCACGAACAACAATTTATATTTTCGGAACTATATTATGAAATTAAAGAAATGGAAAACACGATACAAAGAAACACGGGTGAAACGCTAGTACGAACAAAATGCTGTGGAGCACCGATACGCTACAAAGAAATTAAAGACCCACTAGGTGATGGTGTCATGCCTTTTAATACATTAATTCTTTGGTGCCAAAAGTGTGGGCAAATTTTAGATGGCAACGGAAATTTTAGAGAACCAAATATTAAAATTACTGAGTTATGATATCAATGACAATTAAATCTAAAATCATGAAAGAAGAAGAAGAAAAAGAAAGTACGTTAAAAATTATGCTAGTATGGGCATTGATTTTATTTGTTCAATATATAGGAAGTTCATTCATATTCTTGACCTTAATCCCTTGGCATCACCTAATTGAAAAAGATTGCGAAGGGTGGCGCGCTGGGTTTTTAGTCCTACTCGGTTTTAATTATATGATGACATGCATGGGTTTAATGATCGTGCCGTTCGTTCATGTTAAAATGCGAAACAATTAAACCGAAAAGGTATGAAAGAAGGAATATTTTATGCTATGCTAACGCTTTGGATTAAGTCGTTATTTGTTAAATGTAAGGAACCTATACAACAAATTAATTGCACATGTTCTACATGTATATCAAATTCTAAAAAAGGTATGTCATATATAACCGCGTATGAACCGGCACACAACGAGTGTAATATATCAATTTGGGATTGGACCAAAGAACAGAGAGAAATGCCAATTTTTCTTAACAAAGATGGCATTCAATCACTAATTGATAGGTTAGAGTATTGTAAAAAAAAGCTAAAATAAAAATGACCCACGGAAGTCTAAGCTCAGGCATTGGCGGTTTCGAATTAGGAGCGCAGGCCCTTGGCATAAAAACAAAATGGACTTGTGAAATTGATCCCTTGCGACAAGATATTTTAAAATGGTTATTACCTAAAGCCAAACACTATGGAGACATGCACAAAGTCAAAAAACCTGCCTACGTCGATATTATCACCTTCGGTTTTCCCTGCCAAGATATCTCGCAAGCGAACACGAAAGGTAAAGGCCTCGAAGGCAGTAAGTCGAGTTTATGGCATGAAGGTTGGCGAATCATTTGCAATGTTAGACCCAGAATCATCGTCATTGAAAACAGTCCAATACTCCTTCATAAAGGACTTAGAACAATACTCGCACAACTTGCCCAACACGGGTATAATGCTGAATGGCAAATTATATCATGCAAAACATTCGGCCTTCCCCACTTACGCAAAAGACTTTTTATCGTTGCCTACTCCAACCAAGTCAGATGCCAAGAAACTAATCGAATTTCAAGTAAAAAGTTTAGTAAAATCATATCTCAGAAAGGGAATTATACGGCACGGATTCAGTCAGAATTTAGCGGAAACATTAGCTGGCAAGATTGGCATAAAACCATCCGCAGCGTTCATCATCTGGATGATGGGTTACCCAAAAACATTCTTTACGGATTACTGGAAGCTGCAGGGGACACAGTCAGCCCAAAAGTCACTGAATGGATATTCAGTTGCATCGAAAAAAACTTCTAAGAAGTAAAACATACTAACCTCTCATGTCCGAACCTACTAATACCGACCAAAAAGAACCCCAACATTATGCAACTATTGAGGAGTACATTCTCATTAACCGGGTAGACGGTGTAAAATGGAAAGCTGATTTATTGCTCAGCAACGTAACTAACCCAATAGTACGTAACGCTAAGTTCGAGGAGCTTGCACATTTAATTGCATTGATCGATAAACCGGTGGTGCGGGATGATTACGCTAAATATATCGGTAAAAAATATGATCTAGCGGCGTCTACATTAAAAACGATGATCAATTTCGCCTCAGATGTGCGAAAGCGGCAAAAAGATATAAAGAAATCGGTACGCAAAAACCAGGTACTTAGCCTTCAAGGTAACGCAAGTCTATATCCTTTCTTCGATGAAGTGATAAATAAAAATGGAGAACTAGATAAAATAATTGTTAACAAAGTAAAATTCGTAGAATTGTTAGGGTCTTTTGGGTTCAGTCGCTTTGAAGTTGGCGACAATGATGATTATACTTTTGTTTTGGTGCAAGGCAACATTATAAAAAATGTAACTAGTGACGATATCATTGATCACCTGGAGAAGTTTATTGTAAAAGAATACAACTTTGAAAATAATCCACACATTGAGCATGTTACGGCAGAAAAATTATTGAACAAATTTTACGATGGGATTAATGTTTATTTCAATAAAAAGCTTTTTGCAAGAGTAAGGTTACAAAACGAAATTATTATAAATCGCGATAAGCTTGATACAACATATTTGTATTATACTAATGGCTTTCTTGAAATTACAAAAGAAGGTTCTACACTTCGCCCATATGACGAAATGGAAGGAAGTATCTGGAATCATCAAATGTTAAACCGTGAATATAAAGCCATTGCACCCGAAGAGCTTGAAAATGGAGATTTTTATAAATTTTGTTGGCTTGTCTCTGGAGAAAAAAAAGAACGTTTTCATTCGCTTTGTTCACTGTTGGGTTATCTCATGCACGATTTTTATGATTATGAACTAAAGGCCGTACTATTTACCGACGCTACCATTTCAGACAATGCTATGGGCCGTACCGGTAAAGGTATGTTATTTGATATGCTGGCCCTGGTTAGAAGTTTGTGCGACATAGATGGCAAAGAATACGATACCAACGACAAGCATAAATTTGAAGATTTAAAACTTGGTACTCAGGTGGTGCATTTTAACGACATAAAGCACAAAGGAAGAAATGCCTTTGACTTCGAAAATTTGTTTAACGTAATCATTAAAGGGTTAAAGGTTAATATAAAATATGTTGAGCCTTTTTTACAGAAAAGCAAGATCGGCATATCTACCAACAAGACATTGAATATTATGGGCGATAGTCAGGAAGCCCGTATCGTCGAATTTGAAATGGCACCCTTTTTCAGTAAGGCTTATACACCATTAATGCACTTCAAAAAATGGTTCGGACGCGATTGGGATACGTTGGAGTGGAACCGGTTTGATAGCTTTATGGGGCTTTGTGCTAGTCTGTTTCATGCTAAAGGCATAATTACACCTCCCACAATCAATCTGGAAGTCCGTAGGCTACGCGATTACGTTGGCGTGGAGTTTATTGAATTTATTGAAGATATAGCCGCAAACCTAAAAAGTATCGGTTTGCCGTGGTCTGGATACGTAACTACCGGTATGCCCGACTTTGCAAAATTTGATTTGCATGAATTTGCTTTCGATAAAAGTCAAATGTATACCCGTTTTTTGATCGAATATCCCGACTTTAAACAGTGGCTAAAACAAAAGAAGTTTACTTCTTTTCTTATCCATTATTCGAAAGTGAAAATGAACGTACCCGAACCAAAACAGTGGAAAAGCAACGGTGCGCAATTTATACAGTTTGTTAATGAAGATAAGAAAGTATGAAAATGAAATCATTTGAATTATTCTACCTAGATTTTTCCCCTTTTCGAAATGATCTTTTCTCTGAAGATTATATAAAATGGATTACGCAGACTGCAATCAAAAATAAATGTAACGTAGAGTTCAAAGATTTTTCAATTCTTATTACAGGAAAAAGTCAAGTTAAAATTTGCATGACGCTTTTATTTATCGGTTATGCTTATGGTATGATGGAAAATGGAAGATAATGGCATACACAAAACACTTAACCTTTTTAAACAATAAATTTTATGAAACCGAAAAAACCAATCAAACGACCAACCAAAAAACAGGTTGACTTTTTACGAATATCACTAGGGCTTAGTGGCATAGTCTGTAATCCAATGTCGTGTGAGTCTGTTTTAATTACACAATCAGAAATGAGGCGACTTGGTGGTAAGTTCTCTATGCGAGATGGCGCCAGAATTGAAGCAATGATTATCGAGATATATAAACGTGAAGATAATTTGGCTTTTCAATCATTGAAAAATGAAGTCGAAAAAATTAAACGTGATTTAGAAACTCCACAATTTTACACCCCTCCAAAAACCACACTATAAACAAAATTTTTATGCAAGCAATCACAGAACCCGAAAACAAATCAATCATCTTATTAGGTGTGCCAACCTATAACGGTCAAATATGTACCGGTACGGCAAATGTGCTGGAGTATGCCAGTAAAAAACACGGCATTATAAAAGCCGTGAATCAAACCAGTTTATTGGCCAACGGTTTTAACCAGCTGCTATGCATGGCACTCAATGCGCGTAAAGAGCATAACATAAAATGGTTTGCCATGCTACATGCCGACATCATACCAGAAAAGTTTTGGATTGACAAACTCGTAGACCTGGCCGAACAACACGGCGCAGATCTGCTTAGTGCCGTGGTACCGATTAAAGACGCGAGCGGTGATACGAGTACGGCGGTTGCTCCATTAGTTTTTGGTGCAAAAGATATTAAGCGCCTTTCAAATGATTTTATAAAATCAAATTGCCCTGAGACATTCAGTATAGAAGACCTCGATGACATTTACCCAAAACATTACTTATTGGTGAATACTGGTTGTATGATTTTTCGAATAGACAATTGGAGCTCTGATTGTTATTTTCAAATTAGCGATTGCATCAATTACGACCATGTACAAAATAAATTTTATGCCGAGGTAATATCAGAAGATTGGAACTTCAGCGAAGACGTGGCCGACCAGGGCGGCAAAGTAATGGCCACCACTGCCATTGATCTTAAACATGTAGGAATTAAATATTATTGATATGAAACAAATTTTATATGCCCATCAATCCGCAAAGCAAAAAAGAAAATGAAGCGTAATCTTATTAAGTACATTGGTAAGAAGAAATTTAAGGAGCAATATGGCAAACTTATTTTTTTTACTTCGATCACTATAAATTCAATAACAATACACCCTGTGTTAAAATATGAAAGAACAATTCATCAGTAAGCTTCAAAAATTTATAAGCGTTCCTTTTACGTATGAAAATCTATGCATCGTTATAGACAAACAGCGTGACTTTCTGTTAACGAAAAACATTATGGATAAAACAGAACCTAACGAACTCAACGCACTATGGCACACACTCGACGATCTCAAAGAATACTTTTCATTTGCAAATGAAAAAGGTGTAGTTATTGTTACGCAAGTGAGTGTGTTGTTAATTTTTGATATAAATATTAAATGGATAAAAAAGGCCATGAACAAATGACTATCACAAAACTCCTTCTCGACCGTGGGCTTTTTAGCAAAGATATTAAGCAGCGCTTTGCATCTTCACAAATAAAGGTGAACGATGAACCCATTACAAAAGACATTGAACTAGACGCAACTGAGTTTATGGATATAGGTGAATTTGTGGTACATCTAATTGAACAAAATTTTTATGGACACCTTTACTTTTTTGGATTAGAAAATGTAATGGAAGTTTCCGATCTGAATACAAAGTACATAAAATACCTAAGTCAATTTATTATTGTTCGGTATAGTAAAAAAGATGCTATAGTTTTAAAGAAAAAATCTATATGAAAATCATAATCAACAATTTTGTAATCCCTACCGATGCCATCACGCACGTGACCTATCAAGAGGGTTTTGCTTTTCAAATTCATTTGATAGGAAACGTTGTAATATGTATTTATAAAGAAACCGATACTTTATCTAAACCGAAAGATTATCCGGAGTGGCCAGCGAGAAAAGATTATAGTTCAACCTGCCTTTATGAGAATGCAT
>JAZKBF010000078.1:0-48259 GCA_040388745.1 Bacteroidota bacterium
TTCAATCTTTTCTAAACAGAAAAGGATTTACGTTGCAATCCCTAACGCAGCATTACAATGAAAGAGAACTTTCAGCATTTATTAGTGCTTTAGCTAAAATTAACCAATCGAATTTTGGGTAAAGAGAACTTATTGACATAAAAAAATCCGTTACGTATTACGTAACGGATTTTTTTTGATCATTTTTATTTATCTAAAGACCACCAAATACGCGTTTTAAGATGTCATTAACACGCGCCATAGGATCTTTTCTTATTTTCAATTCTTCCTCAGCTAAAAGCATAAACAGACCCGCCATCGCTTTTTCTGTAACGTAAGCGGTAAGATCAGGGTTTTGCTTTTGAACCATTGGTATCTTGTTGTATTTAGTAATAATAGGATTCCAGTATTTGGTTACTTCTACTTTATCAATGGCAGCTTTTACAATAGGTGTGAATTTTTGTTTTAATTCCGCTGTGGTTTTATCTTTTAAATATTGTGTTGCAGCATTATCAGCTCCTTTTAATATTCCAAAACCATCGCCAATGCTCATTCCTTTAACAGCAGCAATAAAAACAGGTGCAGCATTTTTAGCAGCTTCTTCAGCAGCACGGTTCAAGGTCATTACAAACTTATCTGTTTGTGGTTTCATACCTAATGCATCCATCTTATCTTTCACCTGTTTTGCTTCAGGAGGAAAAGGAATAAACAACTTAGGATTTTTATAGTAACCATCCAATTTAGATGCTATCCCGGTAGAATTATTGGTTCCAACAGTTAATGCGTCTTTCAATCCGCTTATTACTTCATCATTAGTTAAAGGATTAGTACCAGTCCCTTTACTATCCTTTAAAGCCTTATCGGCAGCAGCTTTTGCAGCAGCAGCTCTTTGCTGCAAACTTTGGCTTGTACATGCAGTGATCGACATAATTATCAATGCAATGGTTGGAATAATGTTCTTTTTCATTTGTTTGGGTTTATTACCTCTGCTTTTAATTTTCTTCTCTAAAGGAAGAATGGTATTAGCGGAGTTGGGTTTAATTTATCTACTGTTAATTTTTATTTTTTTGTTTAAATCTTTTCTGTTTAACTCTCTCCTTCTGGAGACGGTATTAGGGACTGATGTTATTTTATCTCAAAGTCGAGCAGTTTTTGATCTTCAATAAATGCTTCCAGTCTGTCTCCTATCTTCACAGGCCCAACACCTTCGGGTGTTCCTGTATAAATTAAATCACCTGTTCTAAGCGTAAAATATTTTGAAACGTATGCAATTATTGTATCAAATGAAAACAATAGATCTTTTGTATTTCCTTCCTGAACATTATTTCCATTGATCTTTAAATGGAAATTAATATTTTTTTCGTCAGTGAATTGTTTTTTATCAATGAACTTTCCAATAGGTGCTGCTCCATCAAATGCTTTTGCTTTTTCCCAGGGCAAACCATTTTTTTTACATTCCGCCTGAATGTCACGAGCGGTGAAATCAATTCCTATGCCAATTTCATCATAATACTTATTTGCGAATTGAGTTTGAATGTTTTTACCCGGTTTATTGATCTTTAAAACCAATTCAACTTCATGATGTATCTCTTTTGAAAAATCGGGATAATAAAATGGGTTGTTGTCCTTTATTAATGCGGTATCAGGCTTTAGAAAAAAAACCGGTTCGGAAGGTATAACCGAGTTCATTTCTTTGGCATGTTCAGCGTAATTACGTCCTATGCAAATTATTTTCATATAAAATGAATTAGAGAAATTGAGAATTAGAGATTTGTTGATTTGTTAATACTTCTCCAAATCAACAAATCTCCATTTCTCTAAATCACTCGTTTATTTATTAAAAGCCAATCGTAATTTAATATCGGTCAATACTTTTTTAGTGTATAATGGAAAATCACCATTCAGCATCCATGAATAATAAGATGGCTCATCACGTAACACCTGTTCAACTGATTTTCCGGTATGTTTACCAAAATTAAAAACCTCTACCCCATGTTCATTAAAAATAATACGACCTGCTAAATCCGCGTTCTTATTGATATTCGTAAAACTATGTAATGCATTGATGTCATTTTTTATTGGAACGGATCTAATTCCTTTTTTATCTTCAAATTCCACACCATCATAACGTTCAAGCTGAGCCACAAACACTTCATAAGTGGCTTCGATATCTGCCTGAGCACTATGAGCATTTATAATTTCTTTCCCACAATAAAATTTGTATGCTGCTTTGAGGGTGCGCTGTTCCATTTGGTGAAAGATATTTTGAACATCCACAAAACGTCTGCCTTTTAGATCAAAATCTATTTCGGCACGCATAAATTCTTCAACCAATACAGGGATATCAAATCGATTGGAATTGTATCCAGCCAAATCACAATCTTTCAAAAATTCAGCAAGACTTTTTGCTATGCCTTTAAAAGTTGGTTCATTAATAACATCTTTATCATAAATGCCATGTATCTCAGATGATTGTTTGGGAATTGGTATTGTTGGATTGATTCGTTTTGTCTTTATTTCTTTGGTTCCGTCAGGCCAGATCTTTAAAATAGAAATTTCTACAATACGGTCAGATGCTACATTTACTCCTGTTGTTTCCAGATCAAAAAAAGCAATAGGACAGGTTAAATTCGGTTGGATCATAAGGATGATATTTAAAATTAGATTGATTAGCCTTACGAATTACGAATGCATACAAATTCTGATTCGTATTCGTTAATATTCGTAGGGCGTTATAAAGAACAATAATAAGAAAATAATCAAGGCTATGTTCATAGAAATTTTCAAAAAAAGTAAATTTGTATTACCTTAATTTACATTTTTTTAAACTATCCTTGTGCTATGAAAAAGAAAACTTTCCAACTTTTGGCAAAATTTAACAAGCTTTTTTTGCCAAAATATTATAAGCGAGATCTAAATAAACTTAAAACCTGGGAAAAAGCCATTGTTGGCTATAAATATTGGGTTACTACTAAATCATTAAGTTGATCGCTCTTTTTAATTTAGAATACAAAAAAGGAATAAAGATATGTGTTTTAATGCCAATGTAAGTTTTGGAGCGAGTGCTGTTATAGGGGCTATAGGCGTTGCTACCTTAATAAAAGCAAAAGCTCCCTCACAATATGCTTTTGCCGGCATTCCATTACTTTTTGCTATTCAACAATTTGTAGAAGGCGTTTTGTGGCTGGCATTGAAACAACCCGACAGTTTAATAACACAACAAATTGCCACCTTTGTTTTTATACTAATTGCGCAAGTGATCTGGCCGGCATGGGTACCACTTTCAATTATATTATTGGAAAAAGAAAAATCAAGAAAAAAAACATTGTTAATATTCCTTGTAATAGGAGGCATTTTATCAGCATTTGGGGCCTATCGCATCTTATTTTATGATGTTGTTGCTCAAATTGAAAATCATCATATCAGATATGATTTTAATATTGGAAGCCCTATAATGCCTTTTGCTGCTCTATTTTATATTTTACCAACGATTATATCTCCGTTTATTTCCAGCGTTAAAAAAATGATATTATTGGGTACTTTGTTGGTATCGTCACTAATTATTTCAAAATTATTCTTTGAACTGTACACAATTTCGGTATGGTGTTTTTTTGCAGCAATTATAAGTAGTTTGGTTTTTGTGATCATTTCAAAATTAAATTTTGCTCCGGAGATAAAAAGCACTTCATCTTAGGATTTCCTCCCTCTATGGAATAATATAAAACATTTTTGAGCTGTCCTAGACAGTAAAATAGTTTTATAGAAATTGTCGGCAATTGAAGTCATTTTTTTTCAAAGAAGAGTATAAACAATTGCCTTGTTGATAAATAAGAGGGGTTAAATTTTTTATTTTTAAAAAATAATGTATTTTTGATTTTATATAAACCTTAAAACCCAACGAATATGAAAAAAAGCTACTCAATTATCTGTGCATCCTTAATGGCCTTAATTACTCTAAACGTAAATGCTATTAATATTAATGTTGACATTACCAGCAATGCCTTTACTCCTGCAACTATTACTACAGCTTTGGTTGGCGATGTAATTGTATTTAACCTAATTTCTGGAACACATACTGTTGTTGGCCTACAGGTCCCTAGCGGTGCTGCAGCAATTAATTCAGGCACTATGACCATTGGTACACCGTATAATTATACGATCACTGTTGCTGGTAACTATGGATATAAATGTGGAATCCACCAAACTATGTTAGGAGGCTTTCAAGCAAGTGGGTCAACAGGTATCGTTGCACAAACAACTAATTTATTAACTTTAGCTTATCCTAACCCTTTCCAGGACAAATTAACTGTTAAATATTCAGGGATCGAATCTATTGATGTGATTAACGTAATTGGAGAAAAAGTACAAACTATTGCATTAGATGCAACAGACAGTAAAGTAGAAATTGATTTTTCTAACTTACCTTCAGGAATGTATTTCTACCGTACTTACAAAGAAGGAGCAATTGTTGAAACAAAAAGAATTGTTAAAACAAAATAGTTTTTTTTAAATTATTAAAAAGCCCCAATACTCTTTGTATTGGGGCTTTTTTTATTTATAAAATTCGAGTAACATTTTAAATTATTAAATTATCTTATTTTTAAAATACAGCGAACAATGAGCAATAGATTGGGGGTTGCTGTTTTCTACAAGATCTCTCCCTTCCTGGGCTGATAAGTGCGTAACATCAGTTATTTAAAAATGTACTTCCCGGATTTATCAACACTTACCTTTGGCAACTTCTTATTCTTATCAAAGTAATCGTAACCAATTTTCAGGTTTTTCCAAAATTCTACCAGGGCAACATTTTTAGCATATTTCTCCGCTAATATTTCCATTTCTTTTTCATCCAATTTTGCCGGGAAAATATGAACAGGAACATTTTGCTGTCCATTATTACGACCTTCAACAGCAAGTATATACACTTCTTTGATAAAATTGTCGGTGAGTGGCACACAGCCAATAGTAACACAATTTCCATGGATCATAATATCACCACCCAAATTTCCACTACCTATTATTTTATCGCTTGCGTTGGGATAACTAACACCTAAAGATAAGTGGTAACTGCTATAAGGATTAAACACAGCAATATGGTAAAAACCTTCTGGAACCTGCATATCTCCTTGCTTTCGTTTGGGTCCCAAAACTCCTGAAGATGAACAAATGACGTATGATTTAAATAATTTAAATTCGTTTTTTTCTTTTGATCTAATCCATACCTCTGCAATTTTATCTTTCTTAAAAATTTGTATATACGTCTCAAATCCTGTGCTGTTGATCCCTTGCTTTTGCATTTCTTCTTTCAACCCTTCCCATTTTTCCTGATAGGCAACTTTTACACGCTCACATTTTTGTTGGCTAGCCTTAAATGTTTGTGCTGATACCTGAAAACAAAGAAAAAAAACAAATAAAATTGATATTGATCTTAGCCTATTTTTTATAGTTGACTTGTGATTCATATTGTATAATTGTTTGAAGTATTTTCAATTTCCGCTTCGGTTAAAATACATTTTTTTTTGCTCTAATCAAATTGAAAAATAAAAACCTTCAAGGACCTTCTTGAAGGTTTTTCTTAAAAAAAAGAATAAGGCAAATGTGTAATATATAATAGAGCTAGTACGTGCAAGGATTTCAAGAACCTTTTCATGGTTTTGAATGCCGATTGATTGATTGATTGATTGATTGATTGATTGATTGATTGATTGATTGATTGATTATGCTGAGTTAGGGATTGCAGCGCAAATCCTTTTCGTTTTTCAGAAAAAATTGAAGCCCTTCGACTTCGCTCAGGATAAACTCCAAGCCGCCCCTTTCTTTTTCAAGAAAGGGGAACGTCCAAATGAATTAAAACCCTTCTCCTACTGGATTTGCGAGAAAAATTTCTATTTTCTCTCTTAAATTACTAAATTTGCAACTCATATTTTTAAAAAACAAACATGTTTGATAATTTAAGTAACAAACTAGAGCGCGCTTTTAAATTATTAAAAGGCCAGGGAAAAATCACTGAAATAAACGTATCCGAAACCATTAAGGAAATTCGTAAAGCCTTATTGGATGCTGACGTTAACTATAAAGTAGCCAAACAATTTACTGATACAGTAAAAGAAAAAGCATTAGGACAAAATGTACTAACGGCTATTTCACCGGGGCAATTAATGGTGAAAATTACTCAAGAAGAACTTACCAATTTAATGGGTGGAGAAACAGCGGAGATTAAATTGATCCGTAATCCAACTATTATATTGATGAGTGGTTTGCAAGGTTCCGGTAAAACCACATTTTCGGGTAAACTGGCGAATTATCTTAAAACAAAACGTGGCAAAAAGCCTTTATTGGTAGCCTGCGATATATACCGACCTGCTGCTATTCAGCAATTGCAGGTATTAGGTGCACAAATAGGTGTTGATGTTTATGCCGATCCTGAAAATAAAGATGCTGTATCTATCGCAAAACGTGCTATCCAACATGCGAAAGATAATGGCAATACTGTTGTAATTATAGATACTGCCGGTCGTTTGGCGATTGATGAAGCGATGATGAATGAGATAGCCGCTGTAAAAAAAGCGGTAGAGCCGGATGAGATATTATTTGTGGTTGATGCAATGACCGGCCAGGATGCTGTAAACACAGCTAAAGCTTTTAACGATGTTCTTGATTTTGATGGTGTAGTATTAACAAAATTAGATGGTGATACACGCGGTGGTGCGGCTCTTTCTATTAAATCGGTAGTAAACAAACCAATTAAGTTTGTTGGTACTGGCGAAAAAATGGATGCACTCGATGTATTCCATCCAAGCCGTATGGCCGACCGTATCTTAGGTATGGGCGATGTAGTAACCTTCGTAGAACGTGCAGAAGAACAATTTAATGTTGAAGCCGCAAGAAAACTTCAAAAGAAGATCGCAAAAAACCAATTCAGTTTTAATGACTTTTTAGATCAGTTGCAACAAATTAAAAAAATGGGTAACATAAAAGATCTGGTTGGAATGATCCCGGGCGTTGGAAAGGCGTTGAAAGATGTTGATATAAATGATAGTGCCTTTGTTAGTATTGAATCTATTATTTCATCCATGACGCCCGCTGAACGTGAAAACCCTGAATTGTTGAATGGTAAACGAAGAGATAGGATTGCAAAAGGCAGCGGAAGAACTTCACAGGATGTAAATCGTTTGATCAAGCAGTTCGAAGATACCCGCAAAATGATGAAGATGATGAATAATAAGCAGGACATGGCGAAGTTGATGTCGCAAATGAAAAATATGCCTGGAATGAAATAGACAATTTATTAATTTGGCAATTTTTCAGTAGGCAAATTTTCAATTTAACTAATCACTAATTGCCTATTGTACAATTGAATCATTATCGCATTTCTTCTTCATTGCCTACTGCAAAATTGGTTAATTGTTAAATTTTTTCTTTTTACAAAATTTTAATTCGAAAATGACAACCATCCTTGACGGCAAATTAATATCAGAACAAATTCAGGCTGAAATACTTCTTGAGGTTAACACTATAAAAGCCCAAGGCGGCAAAACACCCCATTTAGCAGCTATTTTAGTGGGTAATGATGGGGCAAGTGAAACCTATGTTGCTGCAAAAGTAAAAGCATGTGAGAAAGCAGGATTTATATCTTCATTGGTTAGATTACCTGAAACCGCTACTGAACAGGAGCTGTTGACAAAAATTGATGAGCTGAATAATAACGCAAGCATTGACGGATACATTGTTCAGTTGCCACTTCCAAAACATATTCATGAGCATAAAATAATGGAAGCCATTTCACCTCAAAAAGATGTTGATGGTTTTCATCCTCAAAATGTGGGTAGAATGGCTTTGAATTTGCCAACCTATTTACCAGCAACTCCTTATGGGATTATGCAATTGCTGGAGCGCTATAAAATTGATACCGCAGGCAAACATTGTGTGGTTATTGGCCGCAGCCATATTGTGGGTTCACCAATAAGTATTTTAATGGCACGCAACGCTGTTCCCGGAAATTGCACTGTAACCCTTTGTCACAGCCGGACTGCCAATTTAAAAGAATATACTCTAAAAGCTGATATATTAATTGTTGCACTCGGTAAATCCGAATTTGTTACTGCCGATATGGTTAAAGATGGTGTAGTAGTGATCGATGTAGGAATTACCCGAATAGCATCTGATAAAACTAAAAGTGGTTTTAAATTAGTTGGTGATGTGAATTATGAAGAAGTAGCTCCCAAAGCTTCTTTTATAACACCAGTGCCGGGTGGTATTGGCCCGATGACCATTGCATCGCTACTGATCAATACTTTAAAGGCCAGTAAAAAAGAGGTTTATAATTAAGATTTGAGACATGAGATGTGAGTATAGAGATGTTTCTTTATTCTTAAAAACACAGAACTTTTCTCAATACTCACATCTCATATCTAAAATCTATTTCTTCTTTTTAGCCTCTTTTTGTTTTTCCTGTTCTAATTTAATATTGTAGCGTATATCGCGCCAGTATTCAGCTCCGTAGCTTACAAAAATTTCTGAACCGGCTTTGATATTTTTAGTTGCAGCTATCCAACCTGAATTTTTGTAGATCTCGTATTTACAATTATTTGTGATCCCTGTTATTTTTGTTAAGCCTTTTGCATCGTTCGCAAACCTTGCCAATTCCTCGGGTGTATTAAATGCATCAATACATTTTTTACGATTCACATAAAACACATATCCTCCCTCATCACGTTCTGCGCGGATATCGCATTCTTTCCAACTAATGATCTCTCCAAGATATTCAACGATCCGTTCACCTTTTTTAACATCACGTTTGATGAATAAGCCTTTACCCGCACCGGGAATATTTGATTTTTTAACTGCTAAGTCTTCGTACATATTATTTATTTTTTGAGTTTGTGAAAGTAGCAAAAACTTTGACTTGAATTTTATTTATTTGTTAAACACCAGAACAATATCGTTTAGTTAAGAAAAATTAATGCTGAAGCAATTTTTTTTTTTTGCTCCGATTGATAACATTAGAGGTCAGTTCAAGCCAAATCCGAACCTTAATTAAGGAACATGTATCAGAACAATATCCTTAAAAAACAACATTAACCAAGTTTTTAGAATCCTTGTATTTTTGATTACTACTTTAATTTTTCATAAATTCGTTAAATTAAAATAACATAAAATGAAAAAATTTATTTGCGCTGCTCCCCTCCTACTTGTATTATTTTATAATTTAAGTATCAATGCCCAAACTGTTCCTCAACACGATCATGTGGTGATAGTAGTTATGGAAAATCACGCATCCTCTTCTATCATAGGCTCATCGAATGCTCCGTATATCAACTCGCTTATTAATGGTACTTCTTCTGCCAATTTTACCCAATCCTTTGGGCTTACTCATCCCAGTCAGCCGAATTACATCATGCTTTTTTCAGGTTCGAATCAAGGCGTTGTCACTGATTCCGACCCCTCCACTTTTCCATTCACCACACCTAATTTAGGTGCAAGTTTACTCGCCAACTCCTATTCGTTTATCGGATACTCGGAAGACCTTCCATCTGTTGGATTCAATGGAACAAGTTCGGGGGATTACGCCCGGAAACACAGTCCATGGATAAACTGGCAGGATGCTCCAACAAACGGTATCCCTGCTATCAATAATCAACCATTCACAAGCTTTCCAACCGATTTTTCAACATTACCAACCGTTTCATTTGTGATCCCAAATTTAAAACATGATATGCACGATCCTATCTTTCTTCCAAGTGCTGTTGTGAATGGTGATACATGGCTTCAAAATAATCTTGATGGATACATTCAATGGGCAAAAACAAACAACAGTTTATTTATCCTGACCTTTGATGAAGACGATAATTTTAATTCAAACCATATTGCAACCGTATTTGTTGGCGAAAATGTTGTGCAAGGTCAATATTCAGAGACCATTGATCACTACTCTATTTTGCGTACTCTTGAGGATATGTATGGACTTCCGTATGCAGGTAACAGCTCTGCATCAATACCCATTACCGATTGCTGGGCAGCAGATCCAACAGGAATTAAAGATCTTGAGAAAATTGAAAATTTCGCTCTTTTTCCTAATCCAACAACTGATGGACTTACAATTGATTTCCATTCAATTTCAAATCAAAATGTGGCAATAGTTGTAACTGATCTACTTTCAAAAACCCTTGTTAACATTAATAAAGAAGTGATTGTTGGTAATAATCGTATTCAATTACCAATTAAAAATTTCACAGCCGGAACTTATTTTGTTAATGTGATTTCGTCTGAAAAAAATGTGGTAAAGAAGGTGGTAGTGAAAAAATAAATTCGCTAAGGTTGAATCGTGTAAATGCTTACATCTAACCACTGAACTAAAACAATTTAAAAATCCAGGATCGATCATTTACTCTGTTTTACTCATGTCCTAAAACCTTAGATTATAATTAATTCCCTCTCAACTCTTATTCGTAAATTTGCGTAAATCAATTCAGCAGAATATTAATTACTATATATGATAAAAATAACTTTAACCAGTGGAAAAGACCACAGTTTACATAGGTTCCATCCTTGGGTATTTTCGGGAGCAATAAAAAAATTTAGTGCTGATGTGAAGGAAGGTGATGTGGTGGAAGTTTACTCTGCACAAAACGAATTTCTGGGAATGGGGCACTTTCAAATTGGTTCTATCGCAGTTCGTATGTTCTCCTTTAAAGAAGTTACTCCAGATTATAATTTCTGGAAAAGCAAAATACAGGCTGCCTATAACTTTCGGAAACAATTAAATTTAGTGGACAATCCAGCCACCAACTGTTACCGTTTATTTTTTGCTGAAGGCGATGGTTTACCCGGATTTATTATTGATTTTTATAATGGAACTGCTGTTTTTCAATCCTACTCTATTGGAATGCATTTGATAAAAGATCAGTTTGTAAAAGCATTACAGGAAATAATGGGTGATTCACTGGTAGCAGTTTTTGATAAAAGTGAAGATACTATGCCCAAACAAGCTCCTGTGAAAGCAACAAATGGGTATCTGTATAAAAGAGATGAGTTGATCCCGATCAACACAATTGCTTTAGAGAACCATAATAAATTTTACGTGGATTGGGAAGGCGGTCAAAAAACAGGTTTCTTTTTGGACCAACGCGAAAATCGTGAATTACTTGGAAGTTATTCAAAAGACAAAGTAGTTTTAAATACATTTTGTTATACCGGAGGATTCTCTGTTTATGCCGCCAATTCAGGCGCTAAAGAAGTTCACTCTACTGATATATCAAAAAAAGCAATTGAACTTACTGATAGAAATATTGAATTAAATAATATCCAAAATCATCAATCATTCGCTGTTGACACATTTGAATTTTTGAAACACAAGGAAAACACTTACGACATTATTGTGCTTGATCCTCCTGCTTTCGCAAAACATCAAAATGTAAAACACAATGCCATCATGGGTTATAAACGCTTAAATTATGAAGCGATCAAACAAATCAAACCGGGCGGATTATTATTTACTTTTTCCTGCTCGCAGGTAGTTGATAAAAACACATTCAACAGTACCGTAATGGCAGCTGCAATTGAAGCAGGGCGTAATGTAAGGGTATTGCATCATCTTTCTCAACCTCCTGATCATTGTGTAAATATTTTTCATCCCGAAGGTGAATATTTAAAAGGGTTGGTAGTGCATGTAGAGTAAATCTCAATGAATAACGAATCTTAACGAATACCGAATAAGTATTAAAATTTGGTACTCGTTGAAAATTCTGGAAATATGTCTAAACAAAACAAAAAACATACTCCTCATATAAAGCAAAAAAGCGAAGCTCAAAAAGTAGTTTCGCCCATTAAATATGCATGGGCACTCGTTATTGCTGTTATTGCTTTTTTATTATACTCCAATACCATTGGACATGACTATGCTTTGGATGATTCAGGAGCGATCACCGGAAATCGTTATGTACAGGAGGGCTTTCATGGCATTTTTAAATTATTGAAAGTTGAGTTCTGGCATTTTGCCAATGTACATTTAGGGTATTACCGCCCCTTAGCCCTCATCACTTTTGCGATAGAACATCATTTTTTTCATGGCAATCCACACATCAGCCATTTTGTAAATTGTTTGATCTTTGCATTTTCAGGATTCATGCTTTTCATCGTTCTGAATAAAATATTTAATGCCTACAACGCATTATTTCCCTTCTTCATCGCTTTGTTATTTGTAGCACATCCCATTCACACCGAAATTGTTGCTAACATCAAAGGCCGTGATGAATTATTAAGTTTTTTCAATGTGATGCTCATGCTTTGGTTTGCATTGAAATTTACGGATACAAAAAAGGCATTTTACCTGATACTAAGTTTGTTGTTCTGTTATTTGGGAATGCTATCTAAGGAAACCGCGCTTACCGGGGTGATGCTACTTCCTGTTTTTTTATTTTATTACAAGGATTATAAGGTAATCGAATGTTTAAAAAAAAGTATTCCATTTGCACTTGTTGTGATCCTGTTTTTTATTCAAAAAAAATATTTATTAGGAACCTTGAGTGGTATTATCCCTTCCGATATTATAAATTATCCATACACTCAAAGTAATATAAAGCTACCTACTACTTTTATGTTGTTTGCATTTTGTTTACGCCTATTGATAGTGCCTCATCCTTTGCGTTACGATTATTCGTTCAACCAGATACCGGCAGTACACATGAGCAACATATGGGCATTACTGGGTATTGCTTTATTTATAGCAGGAGCTATTTTCGCTTTTAAACAAACATTAAAAAAAACTACCTGGGGTTTTGCCTTTAGTTTATTTTACATAACCCTCATCCCTGCTTTGGCATTTACCATTTTACGTGGAGGTATTTTTGCTGAACGTTTTTTATTTTTTCCTTCCCTCGGATTTTGTATTGCTTTAGTACATGGTGCCGGACTGCTATTTAAAATGGACGTTTTGAGCGCAACTGATTCAACAATGGTTTGGTTGAGATCCAATATAAAATTTGTTCTTATTCTAACTGTTCCTTTTATTTTATACTCTATTAAAACAGTGAGCCGAAATGAGGCATGGAAAGACAATTTCACCTTGTTTAGCAAAGATGTGAAAACAGGAAAGAATAGCGCACAAAATCAAAATCATTTTGGAAACCAATATATTTACCTTGCTTCTATTGAAAAAGATTCTCTTAAAAAGCAACAGTATGTGGCTACCGCGATTGGAGCATTAAGGCAATCCTTGGTTACTCACCCCAAATTTGGGGAAAGTTATTACCTGATCGGTCTTGCTTATCAGATAATTATTCCTAATAGTGATTCTGCTATTTATTATTACAATAAAGCCATAGAAACGGCTCCTGGTCATGCCGATAGCTATTACCATTTAGGAATCGTTTACCAAAATCTTGGTAAAAATAATGTTGCTTCGTATTTCTACAACGAAGCCATTAAATACAATCCTCAATACCTGGAACCTAAAAAAGCTGCTGCAGATCTTAAAGCTATAGGCATAGATGTATTTATAAATCCATTAACTTCAATGGTTGATACTACCACTGCTAATAAAGATACCCGGTATTATTTTGAACTGGGCAATTACCACGCTTCGCAAGGTGATTACACCCAGGCTGCTCAAAATTTTGTAAAATCCATTGCATTGGATCCTAACAACGAACAACCATACATTAACCTGGCGAATTGTTATGGAATGTTGAAACAATATGATAAAGCGCTTGCTATCTCCAATCAACTACTTGCGAAGAATCCGAATAACACATTCGCTTTGAAAAATATGGCTGTAGTATATAATTTATTGGGAGATTTGAAAAAATCGGAGGAGTATTTACAAAAGCTACGAGACATAGAAGGGAAGTAAAACAATTTGGCAATTGACCATATATCAATTTGCCAAAGTATTTTCCCGAGTATCCTATCTCCCTTTTAGAATAAGGGAAGAGCCTTTTTAAGCAATAACCTGCTCCAATACCTCCAGCGATTTTATTTCCCCAAATGATGTGATGTGCAATTGATAAAATTTGATCAGAGATTGCAATAGTTGTCTGCGTTGATGTTTTTCCATCTCTAATTGATGAATAGTACCATACTCACCATTTATTAATTGATTAAGTAATTTACTTTGAACTGCGATCAGGTAATTGGGATGATTAGGCAAGGAGCCCACAAAATGCCCTTCCAGCAGATCAAAAACCGGGGTGGCTGCAGTACACTGGCCTTCGGGAAAAAAACCCAAATAACGGCTTAACTGAACCATAAAAAAAACATGAAAATTAGAACAGTTATGATGATTCAGATCTAATAATTGTAATGAATTTTTCACATACTCAAATAAATTTTCATCGGAATGCTGCTCCTTTATTGCTTTGTATAAAACCTCATTTAAAAAAAGTGCGATCGAACTTTTGATAATATTGTAAGGTATATCATTGTAGGGGTAATGAATATTTATTTCAGAAATACGTTGCAGTTTGGCCTTATCAGTATTTGAAACTACCATATCCACTAATGTTAGTGGTTGAAAAACAGGAGCTTTAAATTTAGATTTTTTGCCTCGTACACCATTAACAATATATGATTGAACACCAAAATCCGGAGTAATGATCTTTACTATTAAGCTTGTTTCGGAGTATTTGGTGGTATGAAGTATGATACCACTTGTTTTATGAAGCATCGTATTAAGAAAATAGAGAGTTAGAGAATTAGAGAGTTAGTGTTGAAGAATTAAGGAATTAGATGATTAAAATTGAATAATTTAATACATTTCCATTTCTCTAAATCTTAAATTCTCTAAATTCTTTTTAGTTCACAAATAAAATTTTTGTCACTATTTTTTTTGTACCATCTTCATTTGTACAAAACACCATATAAACACCTGTATTAACGCGCTCTCCGTTAAAATTCTTACCATACCATATCGCTTGGCCGCCTTCCGAAACTGTCTCATACACCAGTGTTCCGCTTATGTCTGTAATTTTCACAGTGGTATTGGTAACAAGTCCTTTTATTGCAATTGGCCCATCATACGCATGTTTTACAGGATTGGGGAATGAATATACATCCGTGAAAAATTCAAATCCTTCTGTTGCAGTTCCTCTGTAAGAAACCAAACCTTTTGTGGTTCCAAAAAATACTTCACCCGTTTTGTGATTAATAGCTATACTTTTTACATCATTACTAAATAAGGGGCTATTGCTCTCATCAAAATGATAAATTTGTTTTGTACCGTCAGCCGACATTAAAAATACCCCGGAATTAACCGTAGCTATCCATTTACGATTAGCATCATCTATGGCAATGGATTGAATAAGCTCTGTTTCAAGTAATATTTGAACGTGCCCATCCTGCTCGATCAATATTTGTTGAGCATCGAAATTCTCTCCGGAAAATAGTGCTGAAGGCGAATAAAAAACAGCAATTCCTTTATCAGTACCTACCCAAATTTCCCCATCCAGATCTTCCGCCAGGCAAAAAACATTTGTACTTGGTAAAGCTCCGTTTCCAACAGCAGTAGATAGTTTTTTTGTATTAGTTGTGTTAGGAACAGTTGCAGCCCCATTGTAAACCATTAGTCCTCCCCCACGTGTTAATACAACCCATTTTTGATCGGTTTTATCTACCAATATCTGGCCTAATTCGGGGTTATTACCAATAATTGGAGAAAAGTTCAGAGACTGCCATGTATCATCCGTTTTTTTAACAGATACCGAAGAAGGAACGCCTGAATTACTAACCCATAAATTACTTAAAGCATCCATTGCCAAGCCGGATGTCCATACAGGCGTATAACCGGGTATGTTTTGAAGTGTTTGTAAAGAACTATTATTTTGATTGTACTTTTTAATGGGTACTCCTTCGTAAAATTCGATCACTCCAACTGCCCCTGTTGTTGCATATACCCGTTTTGAATTGTTAGGATCAACCAATACATTTTTAATATCAGATACGGTATCTAAATTCACAACGGAAGGGAAATTTCCTTTTGTATTGGTCCAACCTGTTCCATTATAAAAATAGATCCCATCGGTATAATACCCATTTCCACCACCACCGGGCGCTACAGCTAAATTATCATCCTTAATGCTCATGGCCACGATATTTGCACTAGACGGACCATCAGGGTACCTGAAATCAAATGCGTTTCCGGATTTAAGTGAAACTAAACCATATTGGCTGTCAGCGATCCATAAAACACCACTATTATCTAAAACAGCTTGTTTTGCATTAACATAATCACCGGAACTCGGGAAAAAATAAGTTGTATAACTGCCGGTAAGAGATAAATTTATATCGTATTTCGAAATTGTATTATCAAAAACAACCACCAATTGATTGTTATAGGCTTTTATTGTATTTACAATATATCCATTGCCTCCAAAATAATTCCAGCTGAGATTATCATAAACAAACATCGTATCCTTTTGACTTATAGCACTTGTCAAAAAGGCCGAATAATTTGTATATATTTTACCATTAAATTCGGTGATGGTATTATAAACACCGGTAGGTAAACCGCTCATCAATGACCATGCAGAGTAGTTTGCTAAATTAGGATTGTTTTGCAAGGCCCTGTAAATACCCTGATCAGTAGCAACATAAAAATAAGTACCATCGGAAGTAATATCCCTCACATTTATCGAACTTCCATTAGGTCCGATATAATAAGTATCACTCACTTCCACTTTATTCATATCTATTACCACAATACCAAAACCACATGATAAATAAGCGTACTGATTGATAAAATAAATATTATTAATGGATTTATTTCCAAGGATGGATTTACGCTTTATATCTGCCAAATTAATAATGGTACCATTATCAATAATATCAATGTTTGAATTTTTATATGCAATTAGTAATTTATTGCTGAATTTATTAAAATTAAGGACCGTTGCTTCCACATCGGCCAAACCATTCACTTTAGATAAGCGCTCTACTGAATTATCATCCTTATTAAACTTAAATAGCCCGCTTATAGTAGCACAATAAACCAAGTTCCCACCTTCTGCTACTGAAACCGCGTTTTTGTATGATAAATAATCCTTCCATTGCCCGATACTAACGTCCTGAGCAAATGAAAACTGAGCCAAAAATAAGGTTATAAAAAATAAAATACTTTTCTTCATGCTTAAAATAATGTTGATTGCGTTAATCAAACATAAAAGTACTGATTTTATTGTATTGGATCAGTAATTTGATAATGTGCGATCTTGAGATCATAAATACGATCTTTCAGGATCAAATCAACACATTTTCAAATTAACACATTGATTTTACCTTATCTTTGCAAAAAATTAATGACTTCGTAGCTCAACTGGATAGAGTGTTGGTTTCCGAAACCAAAGGTTGGAGGTTCGAACCCTCTCGAGGTCACAAATAAATTTTAAGACCGCTGCTAATCCCGTATTTTCACCGATCCGGCTGACACCGAAAAGCCAAACATAGTCGGGGATATAAAAATATAAACAACATGAAAACAAGATACATTATTATTGCCTCGTCTTTATTTATTTTCTTGAATCTAAGTGCGCAAACTTGGACTCCCTTAACAAGTGGAACTACAACAGGTTTAGTAGGAGTATCTGCACCAAGTTCAACAGTATGTTATGCTGCCGGAGGTTCCGGAAAAATATTAAAAACAAACAACGGGGGAACTTCATGGACTCAACAAACAAGCGGTTCCACTCAAACTCTTTATTCAATTTATTTTACTGATATAACTAATGGTTATGCTGTTGGCGATAATGGAGCGGCTGTCAAAACAACCGATGGTGGTAGCACCTGGACACCTATTACCACAGGGACAGGAACTTCTATGTCTTTTAGATGTGTTTATTTTTTTAACAGCTCAACCGGTTATATCACAGGTGCAATTAATGGTTCAAGTTCCGGAACCCCTGGAGTTATTTTAAAGACGACTGATGCCGGTACTTCATGGACAAGTTTACCCACTTCCGGTTCTTCTACTTTTGGTATTTATTCGATCTATTTTATATCTGCTACGGATGGATTTGCGAATGATTATAATGGCAACGTAATAAAAACTACAGATGGTGGAACATCTTGGAACCTGGCGTCAGCAACTGGTTCCGTTGGACTAACTGGTGCCATACATTTTACAAGTTCTTCAACCGGCCTCGTTTTAGGGATGAGTGGAGCCATTCTTAAAACAAACAATTCAGGGACAACTTGGCCTGCAGTAACTAGCGGCACAAGTGACAATCTTTCAGGAATGGATTTTTATGATGCAAACAATGGATATATTGTTGGAGGCAATACAACTGCAAATACAGGAAAAATGCTGGTAACGGCAGACGGTGGCAATACATGGTCGACTGTAACATTAAATTCAGGAACACCAAGGTTACTCAAAATTGATTTTGTTGATCAGAACACGGGATACGCGGTTGGGAGCGAAGGAACTATTTTAAAGTATTCACCTTGTCCTCCGGGGAATGGATGGGCACAACTAACAAGTGGAACTACAACAGGTTTAGTAGGTGTATCTGCACCAAGTTCAACTGTTTGTTATGCTACTGGAGGTTCCGGAAAAATATTAAAAACAAACAACGGGGGCACTTCATGGACTCAACAAACAAGCGGTTCCACTCAAACTCTTTATTCAATTTATTTTACTGATATAACTAATGGTTATGCTGTTGGCGATAATGGAGCGGCTGTCAAAACAACCGATGGTGGTAGCACCTGGACACCTATTACCACAGGGACAGGAACTTCTATGTCTTTTAGATGTGTTTATTTTTTTAACAGCTCAACCGGTTATATCACAGGTGCAATTAATGGTTCAAGTTCCGGAACCCCTGGAGTTATTTTAAAGACGACTGATGCCGGTACTTCATGGACAAGTTTACCCACTTCCGGTTCTTCTACTTTTGGTATTTATTCGATCTATTTTATATCTGCTACGGATGGATTTGCGAATGATTATAATGGCAACGTAATAAAAACTACAGATGGTGGAACATCTTGGAACCTGGCGTCAGCAACTGGTTCCGTTGGACTAACTGGTGCCATACATTTTACAAGTTCTTCAACCGGCCTCGTTTTAGGGATGAGTGGAGCCATTCTTAAAACAAACAATTCAGGGACAACTTGGCCTGCAGTAACTAGCGGCACAAGTGACAATCTTTCAGGAATGGATTTTTATGATGCAAACAATGGATATATTGTTGGAGGCAATACAACTGCAAATACAGGAAAAATGCTGGTAACGGCAGACGGTGGCAATACATGGTCGACTGTAACATTAAATCCTGGAACACCAAGGTTACTCAAAATTGATTTTGTTGATCAGAACACCGGATACGCGGTTGGGAGCGGAGGAACTATTTTAAAGTATACCTCTTGTTTGGGATTAACCGGTATATCAGAAAATAATGGAAACGATGATTTTAATATTTATACTGTTTTCAATGCTTATCCTAACCCTTTTAACACATCAACAGTTATTGATTTGAGCAGTCACCATTTTGAAGGAGATGCAAGTATTGAATTATTTGATGTTTCGGGGAAACTTATGAAAAGAAACGGAAACATTAATACAGATAAATTTATTTTAGAAAGAAATAATCTTTCAACAGGTTTTTATTTTTTTAGAATTTATGATTTAAAAAGAATTGTTGGAGCAGGTAAAGTTGTAATAGATTAGTACAATAAAACAGCTTCCAAATTCATTTTTTTGGTTTAGTACGGCCAACACATGTCGGTTAAAAAAAGCGTAGCGTCCCGCTACGCTTAACGATCTACATTTTATATAATTTTGAACGATACACTGCACAGGGGAATAAGCATATAAATAAAAATGTCCCGCATCATAGCGGGACATTTTAAATTAGGAGAAAAATCAAAATTTATTTTAATACCCTGACTTCATTTTGGTATCTTTTTTTCCGTTTTTCTTCATTTCCATTTTCCCATCCATGTTCATACATTCGCCTTCTTTCATTGGCATTATTTTCCCATCTTTGGTTTTCATTTTACCATCTGTCATAACAACTGTACCGTTTTTCATGGTCATGTCAGTTGTCATTGGCATTGTTTTGCCATCTTTCATTTCAACCATTTTCCCATCTTTCATCATTACACAATCGTGTTTTTTTTCCATTGTGCCATTTTGTGCCATTGCTCCTAAGGAGATTGTAAGCGCTGAGAATACTACTACTATTTTTTTCATTTGATCTGCTTTTTTAATTGTTTTTAAATTATTAATTATAATTTATTGTAACAATTTTACAGCCAATCGTTTTAGAGCACTCTTATTCGTTTTTTGAGCAATTATTTTTCCAATTCTGAGAATAATCTTCCCCAATATCCTTAAATTGAAGTTTTATCTAAATTTAATTTTATTTCTTTTTGTTCAATCCCATCAAGTCTACTACAGCATTATTAGCATTAACAAATCCACCCGAGATACAAAGTTCAGTCATTTTCACTTTACTTTTCTTTGTACCTGGTTTAATAACTTTCTTTTTGTAAGGAACTACTGTTTTCATTAATACCGCCTTTACTTCTTCAGCCTTTAATTCAGGGAAATAGCACCTGATAAGTGCTGCAACACCAGCGGTGGTAGGCGAAGCCATACTCGTTCCTGATTCATTCAGGTATTTATTATCGGGAACGGTTGAATAAATATCAACTCCCGGAGCAAACAGATCCACTTTAGTTTTCCCGTAATTGGAGAATGTCCCAACTAAATTTTTGCCGCCTTTGTAAGAGCTTGCGCCCACTTCTAGCCAGTTTGGTACAATCTTTCCTGATAATAATTCACGATTAGGAAAAGAGAGTTCTTTATCACTATTTTTTGAATCATTCCCTGCTGCATGAATCAATAAAACATCTTTTGATAATGCATACTCTATAGCTTCATCCACTAATTTTTTATCAGGAGAATAGTATTTCCCGAAACTCATATTAATAATTGTTGCTCCATTATCAACTGCATACCGTATTGCATTTGCAATATCCTTATCTCTTTCATCACCATTAGGAACGGCCCTTACCGGCATGATCTTTACATCAGTGACAATACCATTTATGCCCACTTTATTATTTCTTATTGCTGCAATTATCCCTGAAACATGCGTACCATGCAAAGCATCAGGTCCTTTAACGCGGTTGCAACCGTAATAACGCTCATTAGCATTATACACATTATCACCAACAACATATTGACGAATTGAATCGGCATTCATTTTATTATATTTTACCATATTTTCTATGGCTTTTCTGCCTTCTGAGATCTGTCCTTCCAATTCTTCGGGCTTTACACCTAGCAAAAACAAAAGTTTCATTCGTTTTTGAATTTTCTCATCTGTTTTATTTTCCGGAACATACGTTTTTAAACCTGATTTAGAAAGTACACCATTGTTTTGTTTTTTTGCTCTTTCAAGGAAATCAGAAAACATTTGGATCCCCACTAACTGCTGCTCATTCTCCTCCTGCTCTTTTAAAAAGGTGATCTTTATTTTTTTGTATTCATCAAATTCTTTTATTTCAGCGCCTACTAATTTTGTAGTATCTGCGTTTTCGAATTTTTTGCTCATGCGCTGATACATTCTTGCAAGTTCACTTGCTTCATAATTGATATCACCATTTTTGCCTCCCAAAAAGCTCCAGCCATGAACATCATCAACATAACCATTTTTGTCATCATCAATTCCATTGTCGGCAATCTCAACTGCATTGGTCCAGATAATATCTTTCAGATCTTCATGCTCAATATCAGTACCGCTATCAATAACAGCCACAATAACGGTTTTCGTTTTTTTACCTGTTAATGTTACATAAGCATTTTCTACGCCAGTACCATACACCTTATCCGTTGAGGGGTTTAATAACAGCCAGTTTTCCGGGGCTTTTTTTTGAGCGAATAAAGCAGTTGAAATAAACAGACTTCCGATGATGAAATATTTAGTCATTTGATTTTATTTTTTTGGAAATTAAGATTAAGTTAAATCGTTACAGTAATCAGCCGCAATTCTCGACAAGCTCGAAATTACTGCACGCAAGGGCATTTCGAGCTTGTCGAGAAAATTGTGTGTTTAAGATTTTTAACCTTCAATTTCGTTGTAAACATTACAATTGTTTTTTAACTTATATAAAGTCAAATAAAAACTCTCGCCCTGACAATTATCGGGACGAGAGTTTTCAAATACATCTTACTTATTTGAATTAACAATATTCATTAAAAGCCATTTGTAAATTTTCAGCGATCATCTGTGCATTGCGTCCTTCAATGTGATGACGTTCAACAAAATGAACCAATTTACCATCTTTAAATAAAGCCAAAGCTGGTGATGATGGTGGATATGGTGCAAAATGTTTACGAGCTTCTGCAACAGCTTCTGTATCAAACCCTGCAAAAACGGTTGTGATCCTATCAGGGCGTTTAGCTCCTGAAACAGCTAATTTTACTCCCGGGCGAGCAGCACCTGCAGCACATCCGCAAACAGAATTTACTACAACCAAAACAGAACCTTTGCTGTTAATGGCTTCATTTACTTCATCGGGAGTTGTTAGATCTTCGAAACCAACTGTTGTAAGCTCTGCTTTCATTGGTTTTACTATACTTTCTGGATACATAATATTTTATATTTTAGTTAATGGTGTTTAATATTTAATACAAAGTTACAAAACATTCGATTACCTGTGAGATTTTAACAATTCTTAGCGAAACATCCTTAAATTAAAGCATTACAATATCAAAAATGATTTTTTGCAACGAAAAAAATTTTTAAATTTGTAATAAACCATACAAAATTGTAATAATGAAATTAAAAAATATTTTTGCTTTAACACTGGCTATTGCCCCTATCTGTACTTCACTATTTTCTCAAACCACTCTTGTTGAAAAAATTACACGTAAAGGAAGTGAATTGGTCATTCCTTACGAAAAATATAAATTGTCGAATGGATTAACAATAGTGATCCACGAAGATCATTCCGATCCTATTGTATACGTTGATCTAACCTATCATGTTGGCTCTGCGCGTGAACAGGAAGGACGATCAGGCTTTGCTCACTTTTTTGAACACATGATGTTTCAGGGCTCCGAGCATGTTGGCGATGAGCAGCATTTTAAAATTGTTTCGGAAGCAGGTGGTACATTAAACGGATCCACGAATACTGACAGAACAAATTATTTCGAATTGCTCCCTTCCAACCAATTGGAAACGGCATTGTGGCTGGAGTCGGATAGAATGGGCTTTTTACTTGATTCCGTTACTCAGAAAAAATTTGAAGTTCAACGCGCCACAGTTAAAAATGAACGCGGACAAAATTATGATAACAAACCTTATGGTCTTGCCCGTGAAAAAACCGGAGCTGCACTATATCCTATGGAACATCCCTATTCATGGCTAACGATTGGATACATTGAAGATCTGAATCGTGTGGATGTAACTGATCTGAAAAACTTTTTTAAACGTTGGTATGGCCCCAATAATGCAACGCTCACCGTTTCCGGTGATGTGAGTGTAAGTGATGTTATCAAGCTTGCCGAAAAATATTTTGGACCTATACCTCGCGGTATTGATGTGAAAAGCCAAAACTTTGCTCCTGTTGTATTGAACGAAGATCGATATATTTCATACGAAGATAATATCAGGGCACCTCAAATTACCTTCACTTATCCTGCAGTTGCTGAACGTTCTGAAGATGAGGCTCCACTTGATATATTATCGGATATTTTATCTGGAAGCAAATCATCTATTTTTTATCAAAATTTTGTAAAACCTCAATTAGCTCAATCTGCTGATGTTGGCCTTAATACCAAAGAATTGTCAGGAGAATTTATCATTACTGTTCGAACATTTCCTGATAAAACATTGAAACAAATGGATTCATTAGTGCGTGCATCGCTTATTGAATTTGAAAAAAGAGGTATAACAGACGATGATCTGAAAAAATTCAAAGCAGGTTTTGAAACCTATATGGTAAATTCATTATCGAGTGTTCAGGGCAAAGGTGGCATGCTTGCTTCTTTTCAAACATTTACCAATAACCCTAATTTCATTACTAAAGAAATTGAGCGATATAATAATGTAACCAAAGAGGATGTATTGAGAGTTTATAATAAATATATTAAAAATAAACACGCGGTTATTTTAAGTGTATATCCAAAAGGTAAGCCTGAAGTGATCGCAAAACCTGATAATTTCAAACCACCTGTTCGTAATATCAATATTGCTGAAGCTCCGGAATATAAAAACATAGTTTACAATAAAGCAAAAGAAACTTTCGACAGGAATAAAAAGCCTTTAACAAGTGCAGCAGTTTCAGTAAAAGCCCCGGATTATTGGTTACAAAATTTTGATAACGGCCTAAAAATGATCGGAGCAAAAAGTACTGAAGTGCCAAATGTTACTATCCAATTAAATATTGAAGCCGGCCATAGGTATGAAAACAAGGATAAAGCAGGCATTTCACTGTTGCTTTCCAGCCTGTTAAATGAATCCACCACTTTGCATACTGCTGAACAAATTTCCGAAAAACTTGAACTCTTAGGAAGTAGTGTAAGTATCAGTAATAATGGGCAGGATATCATCATGTATATCTCCTCTTTAACTAAAAATATTGATTCAACTTTAGCTATTGCGGAAGAAAAATTGTTTCATCCTAAATTTGATCCGGAAGAATTTGATCGTATTAAAAAACAAAAACTTGAATCTATTGCTAACCAAACAACACAGGCACCAACTATTGCCAATAACGTTTTTTCAAAATTGATGTACGGAGATTCGCACATTATGGGTATACCTGCTTTGGGAACGGCAGAAACAGTAAATGGTATCACATTAGATGACTTAAAAAAATTCTATTCCGATTATTTTTCGCCTACCATTTCGTCAGCTGTAATTGTTGGTGATATTTCTCAGGAAGCCATTGTCCCTAAATTAACATTTTTGAAAAACTGGAAAGGGAATAAGATCATACATGGTATAGAACCTACGCTGCCTGTAATAAATAAAACAAAAATTTATATCGTTAATAAAGAAAAAGCCCCTCAATCAGAAATCCGCATTGGATACATGGCAATGCCTTACGATGCCACCGGAGAATATTATAGATCAGGTATTATGAACTTTGTATTAGGAGGCGCATTCAACAGTCGCATTAATTTGAATTTACGTGAAGCGCATGGTTATTCGTATGGTGCGCGCTCAGGCTTTTCAGGTAATCAGTTTGTTGGACCTTTTATGGCAGCCTCAGGCGTTAGAGCAAATGCTTCTGATAGTTCTGTGGTTGAATTTATGAAAGAAATAAAAAATTATGCCGATAAAGGTATCACCAATGAGGAGTTGATTTTTACCAAAAATTCTATAGGACAAAGTGAAGCCTTAAAATATGAAACTGCAGGCCAAAAGGCTGGTTTTATTAAGCGTATATTGGATTACAACTTAGATAAAAATTTTGTTGACAAACAAAACGACCTGTTAAGATCAATTACAAAGCAAGAGATAGATATGCTTGCAAAAAAACAATTACCTTATAATAGCATGACAATTTTAGTTGTAGGCGATAAAGCAAAGATCAATGATGGTTTAACAAAATTAGGATACGAACTAATTGAATTGGATACTGATGGGAATGTTTTAAAACTAGAACTGAAAGAGACAAAGAAAGAGGACTTGAAAAAAGAAGAATTAAAACCTATCGCTCAACCTCAAATCGGGGAAAAGAAAAAAGCAAAAGTTGTAATCGATAGAAAAACAAAATAAAGAAACAAAAAAGGTGATTGAAATTCAATCACCTTTTTTGTTGAAAAAATGTTTTAATTAGTAGAGCGCACTCTTCTTTTAATATTCCGGATATTATTTCTGTTTTAGGATGAAGTATTCTTTTTTCGCTCAATAAATTAAATCCGCGTTTGGTATCCGAAGCTCCAAAAACCAATTTTGAAAATTGCGCCCAGGCAACGGCACCCGCGCACATTACACAAGGTTCCAGAGTTACATAAAGAGTACAACCATCCAGGTATTTCCCATTCAAAAAATTTGATGCCGATGTAATGGCCTGCATTTCGGCATGCGCTGTTACATCATTTAATCGTTCAGTTAAATTATGCGCCCTTGCAATGATCTTATTGTTGCAAACAATTACGGCTCCTACTGGTACCTCATCAGCATCGAAGGCTTTTTTAGCCTCCTTTATTGCTTCCTGCATAAAATATTCATCTGAAAAAACTGGCGATTCCATGAGCATTAAAATGTTTGAGCAAAACTACTAAATCTAATAATAGTAATACTAAGCATTTTTCAGCCCCTCCTTTTGATAATAACTATTGATACTTAGAACCTCTTTAAATTGTATTAAAAATTGATTCTATCATTTGCATATAACTTCTAAATAATCTTTAAATTATGAGCAAGAACCACATCTATAAGCAATGTTATCCCGATTGGCTTTTTCGCCAAGAAGGATCTTGTTGTGGTTTTGGCATATCTTTCATAATAACAATCCCGCAGTACTGTGGGATCACAAAAGTTCGGGATGACACAGCCGGAGTTAGTTTAACAGAAGCTAGCAATGAGCCAAGCATTCAATAACAAAATATCTAATTAAAATTTAAACAGGCTCTTATATCTTAAGTGCAAATTAAATTTTTAAAAACCTCCAATTTAAAATTATTGTATTACTTTGCAATTGTATTTTTGTTTTAAAAAGGGTTATTTTAATTGCCTTATATAAATTTTAGCCAACGAAAAAAAGAGAAATTTATGAGACACAAACACATTAAATTTAGTGCATTATTTTTTTTAGTTATAGGATTGACTACTCTGCAAGCACAAAAGTCCGTACCGGCTTCTGGCGGTGATGCTTCTGGCAGCGGAGGCACTGTGAGTTATACTGTTGGACAGGCTATTTACACCACCAACACCGGTACAAATGGTTCTATGGCCCAGGGAGTGCAGCAACCCTACGAAATTTCAGTTGTTGCCGGAATTGCAGATGCAAAAGAGATAAACCTTACTCTCTCCGCTTATCCAAATCCTGCAACAGACTATATAACGTTGAAGGCAGACAAAACAGAAAATCTAAGTTATCAACTTTACGATATAAGCGGCAAACTTTTAGACAATAGAAAAATTGAAGATTCCCAAACAAATATTGCAATGAGCCATTTTGATAATGCAATTTATTTTCTAAAAATAAGCGACAACAATAAAGAAGTAAAAACATTTAAAATCATCAAAAATTAAACAAAATGAAAAAAACACTTACCCTTATCGTTGCACTATTTATTAATAACTGCATTGTGTTTGCTCAAGCTCCTCAAAAAATGAGTTATCAGGCTGTGATCAGGAACAACAGCAATACATTGGTTACTTCAACTGCTGTAGGAATGCAAATTAGCATCTTGCAAGGCTCTGCAACCGGTACAAACGTTTACACCGAAACCCAAACACCAACTTCCAATGCTAATGGTTTAGTGACCTTAGAAATAGGTGCCGGTACCGTTGTTTCTGGAACTTTTAATAGTATTAACTGGGGAAGTGGCCTTTATTTTATAAAGACAGAAACAGATCCTTCCGGGGGCACGGCTTATTCTATTGTTGGAACATCACAATTATTGAGCGTTCCCTATGCGCTTTATGCAGAAACATGTGGCACCCCGGGGATAGCAGGTAATACAGGTTTTACAGGCACAACAGGTGCTACAGGTATAGCGGGAACTAATGGCCTAAACGGAGCGGCCGGATTAGTGGGCGCTGTTGGTCAAACCGGGGCCACAGGGTCTGATGGAAATATAGGTGCAACAGGTACGACAGGTGCTGCCGGAATAGTTGGAGCAACCGGAACAACTGGGGCTGATGGAATTGTAGGTTCCACAGGAACAACAGGTGCTGATGGAATTATTGGTTCTACTGGAGCAACAGGGGTTGATGGAATTGTTGGTTCCACCGGAACAACAGGCGCGGCTGGAATTATTGGTTCTACAGGTTTTACCGGAGCGGATGGCTCATTAAATGCATGGTCACGCATAGGAAACGCAGCTACTGTTGATGGAACTAACTTTATTGGCACTACTGATAACATCCCTTTTAATATTAGAGTAAATAACCAAAAAGCAGGCAGAATAGACCGAACTTTATATAATACTTTTTGGGGTTATCAAGCAGGTAATGCTAACACCACAGGAAACGCCAATATCGCCAATGGGTATCAAGCGCTTATGGCCAACACCACAGGAAGCTGGAATACCGCCAATGGATCACAGGCACTTTATTCTAACACTACAGGAAACTTTAATACCGCCAATGGACAGTATGCGCTTTTTAGCAACACCTCCGGAGTCCAGAACACAGCCAACGGAAATGGAGCCCTTTCTGGCAATACCACAGGATACTTCAATACTGCAAACGGAAATTCAGCTAATGGCGGCAATACTACTGGAAACAATAATACCGCTGATGGAGCCTTTGCTCTTTTGTCCAATATAGCCGGAAGCTATTCTACTGCTATTGGCTACAACGCCATGCGTTACGCTAACAACAGCGCAACTGCTTTTAACAGTTATAATGTGGCTATTGGTTTTGAAGCATTATTAGGCTCATCCACTGCTTCTGCAAATACTGGAATCAAAAATACATCAAGTGGATCCCAATCATTATACTCAATCACCACAGGATACAACAACACTGCTAACGGATTTCAGGCGCTTGAACGAAATACCACAGGAAACTTTAATACAGCCATGGGATCAGAGGCGCATTACGGTAATATCAGCGGAAGCTTTAATATCGCTATTGGTGAAAGGGCCATTAATAATACGAAATTGTCAAGCGGAAATACCGCATTGGGAGGTGATGCTGGATATTTAACTGATAATGGTAATAATAATACTTTTGTTGGTTATAGAGCTTTTGCAAATTTTGACTCATATACTAATTCAACAGTGATAGGTGCAAATGCTTCCATGACAGCGTCTAACCAGGTGCGTATTGGTGATGCAAGTGTTAACTCCATTGGTGGCCAGGTAGGTTGGACAACGCTTTCAGATGCACGCTTCAAAAAAAATGTAAAGGAAAATGTACATGGTTTGGATTTCATAATGCAACTTAGACCGGTTACCTATAACTTAGATGTTAACGGGATTAATGATTTTATTGGAAATAATAAAAAAAGAGAAGGCGATGTAAGCGATAAAAATATAGAGGACTTGCAATCTATTGCATCTAAAGAAAAAATTGTATTTAGCGGTTTCCTGGCACAAGATGTGGAAGCGGCAGCAAAAAAACTTGGTTACAATTTCAGCGGAGTGGATGTGCCAAAAAATGAAAAAGACTACTATGGCTTGCGCTATGCAGAGTTTACTGTACCATTGGTAAAAGCAGTGCAGGAACAACAAAAACTTATTATAGAAATGCAAAAGGAAATAGAGGCTTTGAAAAAAATTATTATTGAAAAATAATATGGAACTTTTCTGCGAGAAGTATTGCAGATTTTTTTTCATTTTGATTTTCTCCATTTTTTAATAGTGATCCCCTAAGAAGGTTCGGCTGAAAACGTTCCGTTTTTTTAACTGCTTCAATGAACCTCCTTTTAAAATTAATTCAAAACATGCTATGTTGAAGTGGTTTGTTTTGAATCAAAATTCATTTCCTTTAATGTACAACAGCTTATTCCTGTTTTTCATAGAGTACTAATACCGATTATTCTCATAATGGGTAGTTCAGGTCGAACCTTTATAATAAATATTTATGAAAAAATCATTTTTAAGGAAATAAGGGTAATTCTTGTTCCAAAGCCTCTAAAAAACCAACAAAAACTGTTAATAACTTTTCACTTTTTGTTTGTTTCGATTATTTCTAAAACCTTTCCAGCCACCCTCTCCATTAATCTAAACGCCACTTTTGACTACTTTATCGAAACAATACCGCCATTAATCAAGCTTATTTTGGGAAAACATTTCAACATTTTAATATCAATTTGAGAAAAAAAATATAATTTAGCCTCAAATATAAAAACCAACGAAATATGAAAAAAATTACTTTTAAATTTATTATTGTTGCACTTCTGCTTTTGATCGGCAATGTCAACTCGTTTGCTCAGGTATCTTTAAATGTTAGTAACAGCCAGGGGTGTGCTCCTTTTTCAGTAGCATTTAATATTACCGGTAACATCTCCGGTTATCACCGCGTTGAATGGGACTTTGTTGATGGTAGCCCTTTGCTTCTTGACACCATGCCACTTTCTGTTTCTGCTGTTCATACCTTTTCTTCTGCCGGGTATTATAATGTATTTTTAAAAGCTTATGATAGTAATGATAATCTCATTCAAACTGTTTATTGCAACAATAATATCCAGGTAAATGGTTTTTCTATCAGTACTTCTGATTCGGCTTGTGTAAATGATATCTTTACGTTTAATATAAATGGACAGGGTCAGCCTAATTCAGCAATATGGAATTTTGGTGATGGCAGTCCAATATCAAATGATTTTAACCCAAGCCATGCTTATACTTTAAATGGAACTAAAACGGTTACACTCCTAACAAGTGGAGGTCAATGTGGAAATCAAACAGTAACTAAAACCATTTACGTTGCTGCAGTTGCTTATCCTCATCCTAATGCCTGGACAAATGGCAACGTTTCTTGTACTACAGTTCCGATCAATTTTAGTACAAATGCTTATTCTACTTATTCATGGAGTTTTGGTGATGGAAGTACTTCAAACTTACAGAATCCACAGCATTTATATGCTAATAATGGAACAAAAAATGTATCCTTAACAGTAACAAATGGCTGCGGCAAATCCGGCACCACATCCATGACGGTTGTTATCACAAACAGTCCGGCATTTCCTACTTATCCTGATTTTAAATTACAAAACCCGTCATTATCCTGCCCTAATTCAAATGTAGGTTTTAATGCACCGGGTGGTTACAATAATTACCAGTGGAATTTCGGTGATGGTTCACCCTTGGTAACTACTACTAATAATTTCAATAATCACACTTACGGTAATACACTGGCTACATATACTGCTTCCGTAAAAATAACCAGCCCTTGCGGAAACGATACATTGTTAACCTCAACGGTAATTATCAGCAGTACCGCACCATGGCCAAATCAAAATTTTAATTTACAAGTTAACTCTCCTGCTTGTCCTAATTCAAATGTGAATTTTAATGCTCCTCAGGGTTATAATAATTATAAATGGAATTTCGGTGACGGTTCTCCATCTCTAACAACAAGCGATAATTATAATAATCACTTTTACGGAACTTCTCTAGGAACTTTTACGGTTTCTGTGAAGATAACCAGCGCCTGTGGAAATGATACGACTTTGTATTCTACATTAGCAATAACAAACTCTGCTCCTTTTCCAAATCAATCATGGTTCAAATTGGAAATTGGCTCCAATACTGCTTGTCCAAATGATAACGTTGGTTTCAACGCGCCAGGTGGATATTCAAATTATGAGTGGAACTTCGGTGATGGCTTTGTAGCCAATACCACAAATAATTATAATAACCATGTTTTTTCGACTATTGCTCCTTTTACTGTTTCAGTAAAAATCACCAATGGATGCGGAAATGATACCACTTTATATAAAACTATCCAGATAAATAACAGTGCCCCTTTTCCAAACAATTCAGATTTTAAATTAAGAGTAAATTCCCCTTCTTGTCCAAACTCTAACGTGGGTTTTGAGGCACCGGGAGGATATTTAAATTATATATGGAATTTTGGAGATGGCTCAGCATTGATAACTTCAAATAATAGAAATTACAATCATACATACGGAAGTGCTTTAATGGTATATACTATTTCCGTAAAAATAACAAATGGTTGTGGTCATGATACTACTTTATACACTATTTTGGAGATTAAGAACAATGTAGGTTTTTCAACTGATTCATGGTTCAAAGTGGAAGGCGGACCAAATCCGGCATGCCCTAATGATCAGGTAAATTTTAATGCTCCATGGGGCTACTCAAATTATTTCTGGAAATTTGGAGATGGAGATAGTATTTCCAGTAGTCAAGGCTATGCACACCATATTTATGCCGCAACCGGAACCTATACCTACTTTGTAAAAATAACAAATGAGTGTGGAAAGGACACTACTCTTTATGGAACGATTATAGTTGGTAATACGGGATCATTTTACAGCGGATTAAATATTCAAACAGATCCTAGTACCAGTTCTTGCCCTAACGATCTGATTCATTTTAAACTTAATCAAAATGGTTTCCAATCCTATACCTGGGATTTTGGAGATGGTACTATCCTGACTACAGCTGGTGAAGATATTCAACATGCTTTCAGCACAATTGGAATAAAAACCATTTCATGTAAAGTAAAAAACGGATGTGGCGATTCTACAATAATATACTCAACAGTTCAGGTTTTAAACAATAGCCCTGTAAGTGACGATTTACAAGTGAACGGTATACAAAACCCTTCTTGCCCGGGAGACAAAGTTTTCTTTGTTATCAACCATGGTCAAGCTACAACGGAATATTTCTGGAACTATGGAGATGGTACCCCTGCTGATACTACAATAGGTGCCGGATCGCACCATATTTATGCCACTGCGGGAGCTAAAACAGTAACTGTAATAGCAAAAAATGCCTGTGGAATGACTAAAACGATCACAATGGTTCAAAATGTTTCCAACACTATTTTCCCTTCCTTAATTGGACAAGATGGTAAAAAAACGTTTGGGTTCCCTGGAGGTGAAGGTAATAATACTACAGCAGGTTGCGCTGGAGATGCAATTGTTTTCTATTTCATGGGAGATGCTGCTAATAACGTTTGGGATTTTGGTGATGGCAATACCGGAACTGCAACAGAACATGTGTTAATTGATGGTGGAGATGGAGTATTTCCTGTTACAATTATCAAACACGTATTTGCCAATAACGGACCTTCCACTGTTTCTCTTACTATCACCAACAACTGTGGTAATAGCGTAACCGATTCAATTGCAATTAATATTGGTGGGAACCAGGTAGTAAACGGAGAGTTGGTTACTTCTCCTCCTCCATTTACAACTTGTGCACCAATTAATTTCCTTGCTTTTGGCGGTGCTAATTATGCCTGGAACTTTGGGGATGGCGCTACATTAACTTCAAGTTCACCAACTGCTTCTCATACATTTTCAACACAAGGAATTTATGTTGTAACTGTTTTGATCACCAATGGTTGTGGAAATTCAGCAACCTATTCAAAATCTGTAAATGTTAATGGTGAAGGAGGTCCGGCTATTACTCTTACTTCATCAACAAGTCCAACTTGTGGTGGCGGAACTAATGGTAGCGCAATAATTTCAGTTGCTAATGGACAAGAACCATATTCATACTTATGGAATGATGCAAATGCGCAAACAACTGCCGCAGCAACTAACCTGTCCCCTGGTATTTATTATGCAACGGTAACTGATAATATTGGATGTGCGTCCACTTTTGCAGTATCGATCAGTAACCCTGCTCCTATTGTACTTGCAGCTACTTCAACACAATCTGCCTGTGGTTCATCAACAGGAACTGCTACTGTAACTATAACAAGTGGTGGTACTTCTCCTTTTACCTATCTATGGACTGGTGGAAATACAACAGCAACAGCATCCGCACTTGGTTATGGTTTATATACTGTGACAGTAACTGATCATAGCGGTTGTATATCCACCGCTCATTTGAGTGTTAGCGAAATAAACACTGCAACCATTGCATTAAGCGCGGTAACTAATGCAGGCTGTAACGGAGGCTCGGATGGTGCTGTAACCATTAGTATCACAGGAGGAACTGCTCCTTTTATCTATTCATGGTCAAATGGAGCAATTACACAAAATTTAAGCGGTGTTCCTGCAGGTAACTATTCTTTATTAGTTACGGACGCAGGAAGTTGTAAAGCAACATTTAACGCTACTGTAGGTCAGGCAGATTCAATCAGTATTTCTGTTACCCCTGTAGTTTCGCCAACTTGCGGTAATTTTGATGGTTCAACAACAGCAAGCGTAACTGGTGGAACATCTCCTTACACCTATTTATGGGATTCAAATACTAATAATCAGACAACACAAATTGCAACAGGATTGCCTGCTGGAACATACTCAGTTACTGTAATGGATGCACATGGATGTTCTGAGGTAGGAGAAATCTCTCTTAGTAACTCCAACGCTCCTATTATTTCGGCAGTTGTAACAGATGTAACTTGTTTTAATTTAGGTAACGGATCTATCAATATTACCATAACTGGAGGAACTTCTCCATATTTAAAAACATGGAACGTTGCTCCACCACAAACAAATAATGAAGATCTGAATACCTTGATTCCGGGAAATTATCTTGTTTTTGTGAATGATGCACAAGGTTGTACAAGTGTTAGAAGTTATACGATAGCACAACCAGCTTTACTTGTAGCTACGGCTACCAGCACAGGTGCAACTTGTGGAAGTAACAACGGAACTTCAACAGTAACAACCACTGGAGGAAACACCATTTCTACCTATTCCTGGACGAGTGGCGCTGCAACTCAAACTGCAACCGGACTTGCTCTTGGAGCTAATACTGTTACAGTTACAGATCATAAAGGTTGTGTAGCATCTGCTACAACTACAGTTGCAATGGATGTGATCACACCAAGTATTTGTATGGTTACTGTTGATGAAGAATCGGTAAATAACCTTATTTATTGGGATAAAACATCATATACTGCAGTAGATTCGTTTATTGTGTATCGTGAGGTTTCAACAGCGCTATACAAAAGAATAGGTGCAGTTGCTTATGATTCTCTTAGTTTGTTTACGGATACCAGCAGAAATGTTGGCCCAGCAAACGGTGACCCAAATACTGGAACATACCGTTACAAATTACAATTACTTGATTCATGTGGCAATTACAGTGCTTTAAGTCCTTACCACAATACCATTTATATTCTTGATATTGGTTCTGGACAATTCTCTTGGAACGCCCCATACTCAATTGAAGGTGCACCTAACCCTGTAACTAACTATAATTTAATTTGCGATACAGCAGGATTAAACACATGGTTTGTTGTAGGTACTGTTGCTGGAACACAAACGCTTGCGGTGGATGCAAATTTTGCAGATCATACGAATAGCCCGATATGGAGAGTGAAAACTGATTGGAGTACATCTTGCGACCCAACAAGAGCACCTGTTAATACTTCCCGCTCAAATAAAAAAGCAGGAGTTATAACAATAGGTATTGAATCAGCTATAATGTTGAACGCAGCAGTTACAGTATACCCAAATCCAGCAAAGGATAATGTTACTATTGAGTTTTCGGCTTTAACTGAAAATGCTCAGTTAAAAATTGTAAATGTTCTTGGTCAAACAGTTTATAACGAAATTATTATTGCTTCATCCGGCAAAAAAGTTAAACAAATTAACACCAGCAATTTTACAAAGGGTGTTTATACTGTTGTTATAGAAACAAGTTCTGAAAAAGTGCTTAAAAAACTAGTTGTGAATTAAGAACAATTTTATCGATTAAAAGTTTAAATTTGCCTAACCATAAGATCATGGTTAGGCAATTTTTTTTTATGACCTTTTTTAGACTAAAATATTATCTCCTCGTTTTTATTTTGCAGTGTTTTATGCTAAACACCGCTATTGCCCAACAATATAATTTCAAGAATTATACTCCCAAAAACGGACTAGCCAGTTCAATTGTAAATAATATTTTCCAGGATAGTAAAGGTTATTTGTGGTTTGCTACTCAAGGAGGAGGCGTAAGCAGGTTTGATGGGAAAGAATTTAAGAACTTTACAAAAAAGGATGGCCTTGTTGCAAATGATATTACTTGTTTTAGCGAAGATCGATCCGGTAATATATGGATCGGGACACCATATGATGGTGCTTCAAAATTCGATGGGTTAAGATTTTATGATTATACGATGAAGCAGGGCTTGTCCAATAATTCTGTCTATTCAATTTATTGTGATGATAAAAATCAAATTTGGTTTGCAACTGAAGGAGGGGGAATATCAATATTTGATGGGAAAAATTTCAAAAAAATAACAACTGATGATGGGCTGTCCAGTAATTTGGTATATGCCATTGCGCAGGATAAAAAAGGGGATTTTTGGTTTGCTTTAAAAAAAGGTGTTTCCAAGCTTGAAGGAAATAAAATTACAAATTATGATAAAACAAATGTTTTTATTGACAGGAGTTTTTGGTCGATATTAACTGACAGCAAAGGAAATATATGGTTTGGTTCAAGCAATGGTGGCATTGTTAAATTTGATGGAAATGATTTTCAAAAAATAAAGATCCCGGATGAAGTAAGTAATGATTTCATTGGAAGTATTGTAGAAGATAAACATGGAAATATTTGGTTTGCCACTGAACATGGAGTATTAAAGTTTGATGGAGAAGATTACACCTTGTTTAACGAAAAAAACGGATTGTCTGCTAATGGGGTTTTATGCGTAACTACTGATTATGAAGGAAATATTTGGATAGGTACACAATCTGGTGGTGTCAATTTATTTAGCAGTGAATCATTTGTTAATTACACTCAAAAAAATGGTTTAATATCTAATAAAATTACCAGTTTATTTCAAACAAATGATGGAGCGTATATCATTGGAACATATAGTGATGGAGTAACGATCTTTTCAAATAATGTTTTTTCTCAACTAGCTTCTGTCCCCGAATTAAAGCAAAGTACAATATCTTGTATTGCCAGCGATAATAATAATGATCTATGGGTAGGTACCAGTGAAGGTATTTTTCGATTAAAAAAACAAAACGGCACTTATGTATTAAGTAAAAGAATATTAAAACTCAATAATATTACTTTGCCAATGGTTGTTGGTATTTTTCAGGATGAAAAAGGAGCAATGTGGATTGCAACATACGGTAAAGGCTTGTTTAAATTGGACAATAATGGAGAAAAACAATATTCATTATCAGATGGATTGGTTTCTGATAACATCCTCACTATTTTTAAAGATAGTAAGAATGGGATATGGTTGGGAACAAACGATGCTGGAGTGCTAAAATTTGAAAATGAAAAATTTGTAAACTATACTGAAGAGGACGGATTGGTAAATAAATCGGTATGGTCCATTACTGAAGATGATAATCACCATATCTTTTTTGGAACCGGTGAGGGAGGGATCAGTTGTTTTACACCTTCGATCTCAGGAGGCAAAGACACTAAACAATTTACAAATTTTTCTACCAATGAAGGTTTGTGTTCAAATAATATTACCTCACTAGTATGGGATAAAACAAATAAAAGCTTATGCATAGGTACTGATAAAGGTATAAACAGACTAAAACTTACCTCTGATCTAAAAGTGGAATCATTAAGGTATTATGGTGAACAAGAAGGTTTTAAAGGTGTTGAAGTATTTTCAAATGCAATATTAATTGATGATAAAGGCTTAATTTGGTTTGGCACTACAAATGGCTTATCCATGTTTAATCGTAAATACGATTTTCAAAACTTAACACCTCCTAAACTGCATCTAAACAATATTCGTTTATCATATCAAAATGTGGATTGGAGAAACTATGCTGATTCCGTTGATTTGCGAAATAATTTGCCTTACGATCTTGTTCTTTCACATAAAAACAATCACTTAACATTCGACTTTCAGGCGCTAACTACTGACAATATAAAATACACCTATATACTTGAAGGACAAGACAATGACTGGTCGCCCTTATCAACAAATCCTGAAGCGAATTTTACAAATATTGCTCCAGGTAAAACCTATACATTTAAAGTAAAAGCTGTAAATAGTAATAATGTATGGAGTAACGACATCATTGCTTTTTCCTTTACTATTAAGCCTCCCTGGTGGCAAACCTGGTGGTTTTATACAATATCTCTAGTGCTTATTATTGCCGGTGTTTTCGGATTCATTAATTACCGAACCGCTCAGTTAGCAAAAGAAAAAAAGGTATTGGAGGAGAAAGTAATTGAACGTACCGTTGAATTAAAAGGCGCTAATATCAAGCTTTCCGAAGCAATTCATGCGATCACAGATAGTTTAAATTATGCCCAGCGTATTCAACAAAGTTTTTTAACCTCAAAAAGTATTCTACAACAAACATTAAAAGAATATTTCATTATTTACAAACCAAGAGATATTGTTAGTGGTGATTTTTACTGGACTTTTGAATTACCTGACAGAACTCTTATAGCTTGCGCTGATAGCACTGGACATGGTATTCCTGGGGCATTTATGAGTTTGATCGGAATTAGCTTGTTAAACGAAATTTCGCATTCAAAAAACATTACAGAACCTGCATTAATTTTAGATGAATTAAGGCGGATCATTATATGTGCATTAAATCCAAAACAACTTGATTCTGGTGGTAAAGATGGAATGGACATCGCTCTGATCTCTATATTTAAAAATTCTGAATCTGAGGATGTAAAAATTCATTTTTCGGGTGCTAATAACGCATTGTATGTAATTTCTGGTAGAAATGATATGACCAGTTTCATGGAATTCAAGAGCGATAAACAACCTGTTGGATTTTATTCAAATATGAAGCCTTTTAGCCAGCAGGAAATTATTGCAAAAAAAGGTGATATAATTTATATGGGTACCGATGGTTATGCCGACCAGTTTGGTGGTGCAAAAGGTAAAAAATTTATGTCGAAACAGCTTAAATCAATACTATCCTCCATTTATACTTTGCCTATGGAAGAACAGGAAAAAATTTTAAACCGGGAATTTTTAGGATGGAAGGGTGATTTAGAGCAAGTGGATGATGTTACAGTAATTGCAATAAAAATATAAATATAAATCAATTTGAAAATGTGCAAATTTTCAAATTAGTAAATTAATAAATACGATGTTACGTACAAATACCTGCGGAGAATTACGAATAAAAAATGTTAATGAAACAGTGACCATTAGTGGATGGGTACAAGGTGTTAGAGATAAAGGATCCTTGTTATGGATCGATTTACGTGACCGTTATGGTATAACTCAAATTACAATTGAAACAGAAAAGGCCGAAAAAGAGATCATTGACATAGCTCGCACTTTAGGCAGGGAATATGTGATCAGTGTTACCGGGAAAGTTGCAGAGCGTTATTCAAAAAGTGATAAAATAGACACGGGAGATATTGAAATATACCCTGATAAAATAAGTGTTTTAAATGCCGCGCTAACTCCCCCATTCACCATCGAAGATGAAACTGATGGAGGTGACGACATCCGTATGAAATACCGCTACTTGGATCTTCGTAGAAATCCGGTTCGTAAAAATTTGGAGCTCCGCCACCGCATGGCAATTGAAACGCGCAATTATTTAGACAAACTAAATTTCCTGGAAGTAGAAACCCCTGTATTGATCAAGTCAACGCCTGAAGGTGCACGAGATTTTGTTGTGCCTTCACGTATGAATCAGGGAGAATTTTATGCTTTGCCACAATCACCGCAAACATTCAAACAATTATTGATGATAGGTGGTTTCGATCGTTATTACCAAATTGTAAAATGTTTCAGAGATGAAGACCTGCGTGCCGATCGTCAGCCTGAGTTTACTCAAATTGATTGTGAAATGGCCTTTGTAGAACAAGAGGATATTTTACAAACTTTTGAAGGACTGGTTCGTCATTTATTTAAAACGGTGAAAGCCATTGATATTCCTACTCTTACCCGTATGACCTATGCGGATGCAATGAAGTTTTACGGAAATGATAAACCTGATATCCGGTTTGAAATGAAGTTTATTGAGTTGAACGATGTGGTGAAAGGGAAAGATTTCAAGGTGTTTAACGATGCGCAATTAGTGGTTGGTATTTGCGCAAAAGGTGCAGCAGAATATTCACGTAAACAATTAGATGAGTTAACTGATTATGTAAAACGTCCGCAAATTGGAGCAACAGGATTGGTTTATGCTCGTTACAATGCTGATGGAACAATTAAATCTTCGGTTGATAAATTTTATAACGAAGAAGAGCTTAAAAAATGGGCACTGGCTTTTGATGCAAAACCTGGTGATTTAATACTGATACTTGCCGGTGAAACAAACAAAACCCGCAAAGCATTATCCGAATTACGCCTGGAAATGGGAACACGTTTAGGCTTGCGCAATAAAAACACATTTGCTTGTCATTGGGTTATAGACTTTCCATTATTGGAATGGAGTGAAGAAACATCTCGTTTCCATGCCATGCATCATCCTTTTACTTCACCAAAGCCTGAAGACATTAAATTGATCGATACTCACCCGGGAGACGTGCGCGCAAATGCATACGATATGGTAATAAACGGTGTTGAGGTTGGTGGTGGTTCTATTCGTATTTTCAACAAACAATTACAATCACGTATGTTTGATCTTCTTGGTTTTTCAAAAGAAGAAGCACAAGCACAGTTTGGATTTTTGATGAATGCTTTTGAATTCGGTGCTCCTCCGCATGGTGGACTGGCATTAGGTTTCGACCGTTTGTGCTCACTCTTTGGTGGGGCTGATGGAATCCGGGATTTTATTGCTTTTCCTAAAAATAATTCAGGACGTGATGTCATGATCGATTCTCCTTCTGTTATTGCACAGGCGCAATTGGATGAGTTGGGTATAAAAGTTTCGTAAAATGCCAAATTTATATATCATATCAGGTCCTAATGGTGCTGGAAAAACAACTGCATCTTTACAATTATTACCACAATTTCTTAATTGTAAAGAATATGTAAATGCCGATGCTATCGCTTCCGGATTATCTCCTTTCAATAGCGATGCAGTTGCCATTCAGGCAGGAAGATTGATGTTGCAGCGAATTGAAGAGTTAGCATCACAAAAAATTGATTTCGCCTTCGAAACTACACTTGCATCTCGTTCATTTGCTCCTTTTATCAAAAAATGTAAAAAAGAAGGTTATACAATTATTCTAATTTATTTTTACTTGCACAGTGAAGAATTGGCAATTCAGCGTGTTGCTGAAAGAGTAGCCGGTGGTGGACATGATATCCCATTAGCCACTATCACCAGAAGGTATTCCAGAAGCCTAAAAAATTTAGTATCTTTGTATCTTAATAATGTTGATGAATTTGTGATGTACGACAATTCATATTCTGAAGGGCAAATTCAAATTGCTGAAAAAAAATATGGTTCACCAATTCATATTATTGACGATAAAATATGGCAAGAAATTAATTCAATTTGAAAATGGAAAAGCAACTCTCTCTTATTGATAAAATAAATGCTGGTGTAAAATATGCTATTGCAAAAGCAATTGCCGAGCACAAAAAAGCAGGAAGAAGAATCGCTGTTTGGTCGAAAGAAGAAAACAAGGTAAAACTTATTCCCGCTTCTGAAATACCTGACCAAAATTGTAATTTAGAAAAATGAAAAACTCTTTTCCTATAATAAAAATTTATTTCTTAAAGGATTAGAGACTGGTTGAAGCAACCTGTTAATTCCCTTCATCTTATAACAACCTACGACTTCATATTGGTAAATTGCAAAGGCAATTCATATTCGCCTCTTCGTAAAATAGCCATTACAGCTTGTAGATCATCAATTTTTTTTGCGGTTACCCTCACCTGATCGTCCATCATTTGTGATTGCACTTTTAATTTAGAATCCTTAATATCTTTGGTGATTTTTCTAGCAACATCTTTATCGATCCCTTCCTTTACTTTAATATCTTTCTTCACCATAAACCCTGAAGCATATTGATCTTTCCCAAAATCAAGACAAAGAGGGTCAAGCTTTTGTTTGATCATCCGATTACGGATAACATCAACGATCGAATCCATGCGCATCTCATTTTCTGTTAAAACATGAATGGCCATTGCTTTCTTATCCAATGTAATTTCACTTTTTGAACCACTGAAATCAAAGCGATTTATTATTTCTTTACGAGCTACGTTTATTGCATTATCAAGCAATTGCGCATCTACTTTATTTACAATATCAAATGAAGGCATGTTTAATGAGTTTTAATGAAATCAGATCCGACTATTTATTTTAACAAATCTACTAATTATTGATTTTAATCAGGATTAATCTTCTTCATTTTTCTTCAATTCATATGCAAAATTAGTCGCTCCGACTATTTGTAAACCATTTTATAAAATTGTTTTGTACTTTTATAGTATGAAAATGCCGGTAATAGCCATATTTGTAATTATCCTTGGATGCTGTATTTTCACTTCTTGTAATGATTTCGCTCGTGCGGATAATCAAAAAAAACATATCATTGAACCTTTATTAAGTCCACCTGTTATTGATGTCTGTATCGATTCAGTTCAGGAGTGTTGCGAAAATCTTCCATTCCCCTTTCTTTTTTCACAAACCGAACAATCTATTATTGGTGCAGGATGTGTGGATATAAAAGTAATTGATAGTTCTATTGTTGTCGATTTAAAATATTCAACTTCCGACAATTTTTTAGGTTTTGACGTATATGGAGATTTTAATACTTGCTATTTACAGATAGAGGTTGCAGAAAAATTAAGAATGGCGCAACTATTTTTAAAATCACAATTTCCTTTCTATAATCTTATTGTTTATGATGGTGCAAGACCTCGCAGTGTGCAATATAAAATGTGGAACACCCTTGATATCCCTTATCAGGAGCGATCCAAATATTTATCAAATCCGGCAGGAGGATCATTACATAACTTTGGTGCAGCAGTGGATCTAAGCATTATCAATGAAAACGGTTATGAATTAGATATGGGAACTAAATACGATTATTTTGGAGAATTGGCTTACCCAAGGGAAGAGGATCGAATGATCAAAGAAGGGAAATTAACACACAAACAATTGTTGAACCGGGAATTATTACGAAGTGTAATGGAACAGGCCGGATTTTCCGGAATCACTACCGAATGGTGGCATTTTAACTCCTGTTGCAGGAAGGCCGCTTATACAAAATATCCAATAATAGAGTGAGGGAAGATTGTAATATTTAATATGTAAGATGTGTTGTTTTCTGCATTACATCTTAAATATTACATATTACATTTTTATTACATCTTAAATATTACATATTACTTTTCAAATATTCTTCAAAAGTAATACCTTTCTTAAATTCATCGGAGTAAACGTATTGTTTTATAAAGGCTGCCCAAACCCTATGAGATTTATTGTTATCTAAAAGAGAGGAATCGAATGGCTTTCCGAAATGTATTTTAATGGTCTGTCCTTTTTGTTTGAACATTTCATCCGGTAAAAACATCATTTCAATATTCGCTTTTATCCCTATTCGCTTACGGAAATTCGCAAACCGGTAGAAAAATTTAGAATTTTTCCCTTCAATAAATACAGGAACAATTTGCCGTTTGTGGTCAATTGCCTGGGTTACAAAACTTTTTTTCCAGGTCAGGTCTTTTATTCCCCCTTTTTGTTTGCGGGACACTAAACCTGCGGGAAAGAATATTACTGCATCCTCTGATTCCAAAACATTTTCCATATTCCGCAGCGACTTGGCAGAAGTAGAGCTTATTTTATTTACACCAACAAAAACATCACCGTAATTTTTTAAATTATCTAAAACATCGTTTACAACAAAACGAACATCCGGCCTTATTTCTCCCACTGCTTTAATTAACGCCATTCCATCCAACCCACCTAATGGATGGTTAGCCGCAATAATAATTCCACCTGTTTTAGGGATATAGTTAGAATGTAAAGATTCAATATTTGCACCAAATTTTTCTAAACCTTTATTATTAAATTTTAAGCCGTATTCATCTTTCAGCTCATGCATTAAAATGTTTATTTCATCTTCATGAAGCTTACGTTTTAACCAAACCATAACGAACTTCGGCATCCACTTTTTTAATTTTGGAGCTTTGTCTGCAATAACCTGGCTAACATCTATGAATTTCTTTTCTTTCATAATTTTCGGTTGCAAAGATAGCATTACTTGCTTAGCTACGGATAAGGAATAAAAAAAACTGCCCTTCCATACTTGAAAGGGCAGTTTTCTTAGTTTTTAACATACAAATTCGTAAACCAGCAAAGATTCTTTAGCCCTACAGTAGGCTTATAGCTGCATTATTTTTTTGATCTCAGCTTCTAAACTTCTTATACGATCGTTGAGTTTTTGAAGTCCTCTAAAAAGAACATAGCTACGTTGATAATCACCTATTGCAAAAGCCGGAGAGCCTTGTACAACAAGCCCTTCTTTTTCAATGGTAGAGCCAACACCGGATTGTCCGGCAATTTTAACACCATCAGCAACTTTAACATGGCCAACCACACCAGCCTGGCCACCGATCATTACATTTTTACCAATTTTGCTTGAACCGGCAACAAAGGCACCTCCTGCCAATATTGCATTTTCACCTATTTCCACATTGTGTGCAATTTGTACCAAATTATCAAGTTTTGCACCTTTACGTATAATTGTTGAGCCCATAGTAGCCCTATCAATGGAAGTATTAGAACCTATTTCAACATGGTCCTCAATAATTACATTGCCTATTTGTGGTACCTTCTTATAATTATTTTCTGAATTGGGGGCAAAGCCGAACCCATCACTGCCAACAACAGTACTTGCATGAATGGTACAATGGTTACCGATAACAGAATCATAATACACTTTTACACCGGAGTATAGCGTAGAATCATCACCAATGGTGGTGTTGTCGCCAATATAACAATGAGGATAAATTTTTACATTGTTCCCGATCCGCACATTTTCACCGATATAAGCAAAAGCGCCAATATAACAATCCGTCCCATATTTAGCAGTTGCCGAAATAAAGGAAGGTTGCTCAATGCCTTTTTTGTTTTGATTAATCTGATAATAAATTTCTAATAATTTGGCGAAACTTCCATAAGCATCCTCTACCCTGATAAGCGTACAGGTTGATTTTACGGGTTTATCAAGTACTAAATTATTGTTTAAAATGATCACCGAGGCATCTGTTTCATACACAAGGGGGGTATATAAAGTGTTGGCTAAAAAGGATAAGGTCCCGGTTTTGCCTTCTTCAATTTTTGACAAGCCGGAAACAACAACATTCCCATTGCCCTCCACCGTCCCGTTTAATAATTCGGCTATTTTTAGTGCTGTAAACTCCATTTTTAAAAACAATTATTAATTACACTTAATGTTCCGCTATTGTTTACAATATAAAAACAAACAATAAGCCCAAAGGTAGCAGTTTTTTTTCAAAATCTTTATCCCTTAAATAGGGTATATTTTCTAAGGAACACATTTATGAACCTGCCTCAGTTACCCTAAAAGGGATGGAATCACATAATCCTTTAAACCGGCTGACAAAAAAATAGTTGAAGATTTACTATGCTTGCATAGTAAATCTTATTACATTTGTCAAGTAATGGAAAAAAAGCACAGAGAAACCGTTGATTCAAAATTCAAAAACGGTTGGCAAATAATCAGCAGAATGTACAATGCAGAGGCAATGCAGCATGGTGGAACCATTTCAATTGGTTATTTTCTTTTGAATATAGATAGTAATGAGGGTTCGTATGCTTCGGACATTGCTCCTAAATTGGGCATGGAAAGCACTTCTCTTTCAAGAATGATCAAAACCCTTGAAACTGAGAAATTAATTGTAAGAAAAGTAGATACTATCGATAAAAGAAAGGTTAAATTATTATTAACCGAAAAAGGCAAAGAAAATAAAGAACTTGCTAAGAATATTGTTCGTAAATTTAACCGCTTAATTGAAGAAAAAATCGGGAAAGAACGAATTGAAGATTTTTTTAAAACAGTAAATGAAATAACACAAATTGCTGAAGAACGTCATAAACTACAAAAGCTGGAATTATGTCAATCATAAGCAAAATTCATGATAAACATTATGCTGAGCGGGTTTCAGCATCTCAACAGTAAAGATTGCGAATCATTTCGGAATGACCTTTTAAAATAAGAAGTATTTAATTTCATAAAAAAAACTATATGAATAGAATCATTAAAAAAGTAGCGGTACTTGGCTCTGGTGTAATGGGAAGTCGCATTGCATGCCATTTTGCAAACATTGGTATTGAAGTTTTATTACTCGATATCGTTCCAAAAGATGCTGCAGCAGATAAAAAAAGTCGTAACAAAATAGTGAATGATGCTCTTGATTTTGCATTAAAATCGAATCCATCCCCTATCTATCGTAAAGCATATGCTAAGCGTGTTACAACCGGTAACTTTGATGATGATATGAAAGATATCGCTTCATGCGATTGGATCATTGAGGTAGTTATAGAACGTTTGGATATTAAAAAACAAGTGTTCGAAAAGGTAGAAAAATTCCGTAAGCCGGGAACTCTTATCACATCTAACACTTCCGGTATCCCTATCCACATGATGACTGAAGGCAGAAGCGAAGATTTCCAGAAACATTTCTGCGGGACCCACTTCTTTAACCCTCCACGTTACTTACGTTTATTAGAAATTATTCCTACTCCAAAAACTTCTCCTGAAGTAGTGGATTTCTTAATGCACTATGGTGAGTTGTATTTAGGTAAAACAACCGTTTTGTGTAAAGATACCCCTGCATTTATTGCCAACAGAATTGGTGTATTCGGTATTATGAGCCTTTTCCATTTAGTAGAGAAAATGGGCTTAACGGTTGAAGAAGTAGATAAATTAACCGGACCAGTATTGGGGCGCCCGAAATCAGCTACTTTCCGTACTTGTGACGTAGTAGGCTTGGATACATTGGTACACGTTGCAAACGGTGTTGCTGCTACCTGTCCGAAGGATGAAGCAATCGAACAATTTAAAATCCCAGGCTTTATTGCTAAAATGGTAGAAAATAAATGGCTGGGAAGCAAAACAGAGCAAGGTTTCTTCAAAAAAGTAAAAGGTGCAGGCGGAAAATCGGATATCCACGTGTTGGATTTGAAAACACTTGAATACAAACCATCTGAAAAAGTAAAATTTGCTACACTTGAAGCAACAAAAACTATTGATAATTTAAGAGCAAGAATGAAAGTGCTTCTTGCCGGCAAAGACAAAGCAGGCGACTTTTACCGCGAATCATTCTACAGCTTGTTCTCCTACGTGAGTTACCGTATTCCTGAAATTACTGACGAGTTATTCAAAATCGATTCTGCAATGAATGCAGGTTTTGCATGGGAATTAGGACCTTTCGAAGCATGGGATGCACTGGGAGTTGCTGAAACAGTAAAAGCAATGGAAGCTGCCGGTAAAAAACCTGCACAATGGGTTTATGATATGCTTGCAAGCGGTGCAGCATCTTTCTACAAAGTAGAAGATGGTGCTAAAAAATATTACGATATTCCTTCTAAATCATACAAAACTATTCCCGGAACTGAGTCTTTCATCCTATTGGATAATATCCGCGAAAAAAATACAATCTGGAAAAACAGCGGTACAACCATTACTGACATCGGTGATGGAATCATCAACTTAGAGTTTCATACAAAAATGAATTCTATTGGTGGTGAAGTAATTGAAGGTATCAACAAAGCAATTGACTTAGCAGAAAAAAGTTACCGTGGATTAGTAATCTCCAATGAAGGCGCTAATTTCAGCGCTGGTGCTAACGTGGGAATGATTTTTATGATGGCTGTGGAACAAGAGTACGATGAGTTGAACATGGCAATCAAAGCATTCCAGGATTCAATGATGCGCATACGTTACTCTTCTATTCCTGTAGTAGTTGCGCCTCATAACTTAGCTTTAGGTGGTGCTTGCGAAATGAGCTTGCATGCCGACAGAGTAGTACTGCATGCTGAAACTTATATGGGACTAGTTGAATTCGGTGTTGGTTTGATCCCGGGAGGTGGCGGAAGCAAAGAATTTGCTGTTCGTTTAGCTGATGATTTACAGGAAGGTGATGTTGAATTAAATAATTTCCGTGATCGTTTCTTAACCATTGGTCAGGCTAAAGTATCTACATCTGCTGCTGAAGCATTTGATTTAGGCTACTTACGTAAAGGCAAAGATGTGATTGTAATGTCACGTAACCGTTTATTGGCTGAAGCAAAGGCAAATTGTATTGAACTAGCGGATGCTGGCTATACTCAACCAGTTAAGCGTAAAGATATCCGTGTGCTTGGAAAACAAGCGTTAGGATTGGCGTATTTAGGTGCGAACACAATGAAATCCGGAAATTACATCAGCGAGCACGATGAAAAAATTTCACAAAAATTAGCTTACGTATTGGCTGGTGGCGATTTGTCTTCACCTACAGTTGTAAGCGAGCAATATTTATTGGATCTCGAACGTGAAGCATTCTTATCACTTTGTACTGAAAAGAAAACTCTTGAACGTATTCAGTCAATTATTACTGGAGGAAAAATTCTTAGAAATTAGATTTGAGACGTGAGATATGAGATTTGAGATAAAAAACGAGAAAAAATGCACAATTTAAAGGAA
>JAZKBF010000079.1:0-1246 GCA_040388745.1 Bacteroidota bacterium
CACGCACAGAATGAGCACAATTTTTCTCATGAGCGCAGTAGTTTTTAGTTAAGGAGCTCAAATTATTAAAAAAACAGACACAAAAACGCATTGTTTTGGGGAATCTTTAACACTTAATCACATTATTTTTTGTTATATATTAATAAGTCTAGATGCATGAGCCGAATTAAAAAACGCTGCACGACCCGTAAATTTTTTTCAGCTGATAATTGAAAAAAATGCAATTTTTTTCAAACAAAAGAATGCAGGATCAATTGACTGACAAAGGAATGCGGAAATAAATGTGGAAAAATATTTTTAGAAGAAATTCGGAACCCGATCAATGAGGCTAATCAATATTTTGAGGTGCGTCCCAAAAATTTGTAAGCTTAACAGAGGTTGAGAAATACTTTTGAACCACATAGACACATAGGCACATAGATTTTACACATAGATAAATAAGCACAACTAAAAAGTATTTAAAGGAGCGAATCTATCAGGATAATAAAATTATGTGGTAGCCTATGTATCTATCCACGCCTTTGGCGGGACAAGTTGTGCCTATGTGGTTCAACATTCGTCTTATTTTCTGCAGCACCTCAAAATATTAATTGGCCATTAATAATAACCGCTATATAAATTGGTATTTGCTTTTTCTGCAGCTTCAATGATACTATAGTCTGATAAGATTAGCGCCTGGTTGCGTTTGATGCATACATCATGTTCAAAATGCACGGAAGCTTTGCCATCACGTGTTCTCACGGTCCAGCCATCATCATCTGTATACACTTCTCTTGATCCCAGGTTGATCATGGGTTCTATCGCTATCACAAGATTCTCTTTCATTTTGGGGCCGCTTCCACGCTTGCCATAATTTGGTACCTGCGGATCTTCGTGCAGGCTTCTTCCCAAACCATGACCCACTAATTCTCTTACTACACCGTAGCCATATTTTTTTTCTGTGTGTTCCTGTATCGCATAAGAAATATCGCCCACACGGTTATTGATCACTGCTTTTTCAATGCCTTTATACAATGATTCTTTTGTTACGCGAACAAGTTGTATCACCTCTTCTGCCACTTCACCTAAAATAAAAGTGTATGCATGATCTCCATGCCATCCATTCAGTATCACACCCATATCCACAGAAATAATATCGCCTTCTTTTAATGGCTGGTTACCAGGAAAACCATGTACCACCACATCATTCACCGATGTACAAACATTGTGCGGATAGCCGCGGTAATTATAAAAAGAAGGAATGGCT
>JAZKBF010000080.1:0-22729 GCA_040388745.1 Bacteroidota bacterium
ATTGAAGTTGAAAGCCCGGAGCGCAGCGAGGACTTGGAACGTAAAGCCCGACCCGTAGCGCAGCGAAGGGGCACGCCCAAATAATGAAAACGAAAATAATTTTATGAACGAACAAACTACTGCTCCTGAAGAAGCTTAATCCTCTTATGCATAACTTTAAACCATAATGGAGGGATAAGCGCCAGTAGTATCATCCCGGGATAGCCAGTAGGCATTTGAGGTGAGTTTTCAAAATTGCGTAAGATCTGATATTTCCTGCTCGCCATATAATGATGATCGGAATGACGGCTTAGTTCAAACAACATGATGCGGCCTAAAGGATGGTTGGAGTTCCAGGAATGAACAGGCATAACACGTTCGTAGGTAGTTTCGTTTGTTTTATTTCTACGTAAACCATAATGTTCAACATAATTTATTGTTTCGAGCAGCACTATTCCAAAAAATGCAGCACCTAAAAAGTAAAGCATAACGAGGTAGCCGAAGATCAAATAGATGAGTAAAATGAATCCCAGTTGAATTACGATAAACCGGATCATTTCATTTTGCCACGAAAGAACCGGTATCCCTTTCTTTTTAAGCATATCCGTTTCAATTTTCCAGGCCGAAATAAAGCTATAGATGATGGATCGAAACCAAAATGCATAAAGCACCTCTCCATATTTTGAAGAAGCTGGATCATGATCGGTACAAACGTGCCTGTGATGCCCCCTGTTATGTTCAATAATGAAATGCATATAAAGCGATGTAAGCAAGAGCGATTTGGCTAAAAACTGTTCAAAAGGCTTTACGCGATGTCCAATTTCATGGGCGACATTGATACCAAGTATTCCGCACAAAATACCCATTGTAACTATTCTTCCGGCAATTTCATATCCTTGAAGGGGTTCATTAAAAGAGAATAAAAAATAAACCAATGAAATATACTGAACGGGAACCATGAGGTATAAAATGTAATCGAAGGTGGTATCGTTTTTTGCCGCATTTTCTTCCAGATCGGAAAGGTTTTTTGAACTACCATTAAAAAACAATTCGCTGAATGGTATAATTGCAAAGGAAAAGATGGGGAGCAACCATGTGAACCAGCCATGCATGGTTAAGGAAATTATTCCAACAAGTGGCGCTGTTAATATGGAAATATATTTGATGGCTGAAATTCTCATACTTTATAAAGATATACTATAAAGTGGTATGCAGAAAAAAAATGACGTTTTTATTCAAAACGGCAAAGCATCACTGACTGGCAGTTATCTTTTGGTATTTGTTACTATTGGTTGGATCTATCTCGTTCATGAGATTCACTATTTTCGATTTTTCATCAGGGAAAGCTCCTGAAAAAACATTGATTATTTCATCGGATTTTGCATTAAAAAAAACCTGAAGACTATAAGACAATGGTTTTATCTGATGTATTTTTCTCAGATCCTCAAGACTTTCAGCAATTGCAACGCGTCCGGTTTCTTTGTTATCAACCATCATATCCATTCCTAAACGATGGTATTTATACATACACTCACGCAATGGAACAAAGGAAGCATCTAAATAATTATTAATTAACCAGTAACGATTTTTATTGCTATCAAATGCTTTCCAGCCAACATCATTTCCACTCTGAGCATTGTTGACCACAGCTAAGGCTTTTTGCAAATAAGGAGTACCGCCATTCAACGAAAATGAATCGTAATCCAAACCAATAATAAGGTAAGCATAGTAGGCCAAAACAGATGTAAGATTAGATAAATGGAGGTTTTCGGTAAACTCAAGGGCCTGATTTTCTAAATATTTAAATGCAAAATCATTATCGTTATTATTTAAAAGTACAGAGTTATAGGAAGCTTTAAAAACAGGCCTGCGTACCTGAACCTGGATGGTTGCTTTAAAATCATCGGTAGAAGGGCGTTCGGTGATATTAATTAAAATGCTGCAATCGATCCTTTCATTAATTTTAAACGTTTCGGTGGTCCATTTTTTATTGTTCATGAATTCAAAAATGCCTGTTTGCAGGGTTTCAAACACACTTTTATCGGTACCCTGAATGGATTGCGACAATACCTGCACCTTACAGTTCAACTCCTGTGAAAAGGAGGTGTTAAAAACAAAAAGCATTAAAGATACAACTATGAGTTTGCGCACGATCTTAATTCTTAATTCCTGATTTATATTTTCTGATCACTTCTACAATATCCTTAGCCACTTCGGCCTTAGTTTTTAACTCGAATTTTATAGATTTATTGTATTTATCAAAGATCGTTATTTTGTTTGTATCCGTTTTAAAACCTGCTCCCTTGTCGTTCAATGAATTAAGGACGATCAGATCGAGGTTTTTCTTTTTTATTTTTACTTTAGCATTTTCTTTTTCATTCTCCGTTTCAAGAGCAAAACCAATAAGAAGCTGATTGGATCTTTTTAGTTTTCCTAATTCCAGCAAGGTATCTTTGGTTGGAACCAGGTCAATACTTTTTGTTGCTGTTGTTTTTTTAATTTTCTGACCGGCAACTTTTGAAGGTTTAAAATCAGCAACAGCAGCCGAAAGGACAGCCATATTAACCGATTTAAAGGCTTTTACAGAAGCAGTATATAATTCTTCAGCGGATGTTATATCAATACGATGAATGTTTGGATTAGTCGTTTTTAAAGCATTAGGACCACAAACCAAGGTAACTTCAGCACCCAGGTTGGCAAATTCTTCCGCTATAGCAAAACCCATTTTTGCTGATGAATGATTTCCGATAAAACGAACAGGGTCGATCGCCTCATAAGTAGGACCAGCAGTTACCAGTATTTTTTTTCCGGTAAATGATAAATTAGATGATAGCGCTTTAGAAAGGTGATCAAAGATCTCTTCAGGTTCAGCCATGCGGCCTTCGCCATTCAAACCACTTGCCAGTTCACCAAAGCCAGGGTTAATAATACTGTTACCAAATGATCTTAATCGTTTTAAATTTTCGGTAGTGGCCGGATGTTTATACATATCCAGATCCATTGCAGGAGCAATGTATACTTTACAACGTGCTGATAAGTAAGTAGCAAGCAAAAGATTATCACATAGGCCATTTGCCATTTTAGCAATGGTATTAGCGGATGCAGGAGCAATAACAAGTGCATCGGCCCATAAACCCAGTTCTACATGGTTATTCCATTGACCGGTTCTGTCCTTTACGAAATCAATTAATACAGGGTTTTTAGAGAGAGTGGAAAGGGTAAGCGGAGTAATGAATTCATTGGAAGAAGGTGTCATTATCACCTTAACATTGGCGCCTGCTTTTACAAGCAAACGAATTAAAAACGCTGATTTATAAGCAGCAATGCTGGCTGTTACACCAATAATAATGTTTTTATTGCGCAGCATCATATAAAAAAATTGACAATTTAACAATTTAGCAGTAGGCAATTAAGAAGCAATTTGACAATTGTGCAGTAGGCAATTAAAAAGGAATTTGACAATTCAGCAATTTTGCAGTAGGCAATTGGTAATTTTTAAATTATGAAATTGCCTACTGATAAATTGTTAAATTGAATACTTGCTTACTGATAAATTGTTAAATTGAATATTTGCCTACTGTTTAATTGCTTAATTATTTTTCAGTTTCAGTAGTTGGGTTACGGTGATAGATCTTATCATCGAAAAATTCCTGAATTGCAATTAATGAAGGTTTTGGTAAACGCTCATAAAATCTTGAAATTTCAATTTGTTCACGGTTTTCAAAAATTTCTTCCAAATTATCAGTTGTAGAAGCAAACTCAGCCAACTTATTGGTCAACTCTTCTTTAATTTCCGAGCTAATTTGGTTAGCACGTTTAGAGATGATCGCAATACTTTCATACATATTACCAGTTTTACCATCGAAATCTCTTAAATCGCGAGTAGTAGTGGTTAAATCAGCGGTTGTTTTTTTATAGTCCATTGTTTTATTATGTTGGTTTGTTATATTTTTCTAAATTTTTCAAAGCACTCGAATAGATCATTTCAGCATCCTTTAAATATCCGCCTTTTGGAAAAGTATCTACATACTTAATGTAGGTATCCACGGCAGCCTTAAAACGTTCTTGTTTTTTTGATTCAATACTGTTCAATGCCAATAAATAGTACGATTTAATGGTTAAATAATTTAGTTCCTCTACATGTTTTGATTCCGGAAAATCTTTGATATGGTTAGCAAAAACTACAATTGCAGCTTTATAGTCTACCATATTGTAATACAACATTGCGTTTTCGTACGATTTACGCTCCAGCTTCCCTCTCAGCTTATCCAGCATGGTATTGCAATCAGCAATTCGTGTGCTTTTCGGGTACTGATTGGTGAAACGTTGAAATTCTTTAATTGCCAGCTTTGTATCCACCTGATCAAGACTATAACCGGGAGAACTCAAATAAAAACAATATGCATTCATGTATGCACATTCTTCGGTATGTACGCTACTTGGAAACGTTTTTACAAAATTACGAAAGTGATATCCGGCAACAATATAATCGTCTAAATTATAATTACAATATGCGTAATAGTAATGAACTTCCTCCGCTTTTGCAGTACCACGATATACGCTCATCAACTCTTCAAACAGTGTAAGCGCTTTGGTATAATCTTCCTTTTTAAAGTACTTAACAGCCGCTGCATATTTAGCATCAATATCGGTACTCTTCACAAGTTTATTAAACTTGCCAAGGGTTAAACCCGATTTTTTCTTCTTCTCTTTACTGGTGGATTCATACACTTTTTTTTCACTGCATGACACAAAGCCCAAAAGCAAAATCAGAACAAAAATTATATTGAAATATTTTTTCATCATAAAAGGATTGCAAATATACATTTTTTTGGTTGAAATATCTGTATTTAATGTTATTTATTGATAAAAAGCCTCTTTGTTAATTAAAAAACCTTTGAAAATAGTGTGTAAAAGACTAATTTCGCAAAAAAAAATTTTTTGGGGCATTGTTATCTTAATTGGCTTTTTGCCAAGAGGGATCTTGCTAGTCAGTGAAATTATCATCAATAAAAACAAGATCCTTCGCGAAAAGCTCAGGATGACAGGTGTGATACTTCTGCGACAATATTATCATAATTTTTATTAAAGTTAAAACATATCTTCAAAAGCAATAAACAACATTATGAAAGATCTATTTGAAAAAATCAAAGCAAATCGTGGTCCGATAGGAATGCACGCAAAAGCGTCACACGGGTATTTTACATTTCCAAAACTGGAAGGTGATATTGCACCCCGTATGATCTTCCGCGGTAAGGAACGTTTGAACTGGAGTTTAAATAATTATTTAGGTTTAGCCAACCATCCCGAAGTGCGTAAAGCGGATGCTGATGCTGCTTCTCAATTTGGATTTGCAATGCCAATGGGTGCTCGTATGATGAGTGGAAACTCTGATTTTCATGAGCAACTGGAAACTGAATTATCCGCATTTGTTCAAAAAGAAAGTACCATCCTATGTAATTTCGGTTACCAGGCAATGGTTTCTGCTATTGATTGTTTAGTCGACCGCCATGATGTAATTGTTTATGATGCTGAATCGCATGCTTGTATTTTAGATGGTGTGCGTTTACACATGGGAAAACGTTATGTGTTCAAACACAATGATATTGATGATTGTGTAAAACAATTAGAACGTGCTACAAAACTTGCTGAAGCACAAAATGGTTCTATTTTATTAATTACCGAAGGTGTTTTTGGTATGCGTGGCGATCAGGGAAAATTAAAAGAGATAGTTGAATTAAAGAAAAAATTCAATTTCCGTTTGTTTGTTGATGATGCACATGGTATCGGTACTATGGGTGCTACAGGTGGTGGAACAGGACAAGAGCAAGGTTGCCAGGATGGAATTGATATTTATTTCGGAACATTCGCTAAATCCTTTGCATTGATCGGTGGTTTTATTTCAAGTGATGAGCAAATTGTAGAATATTTACGTTACAATATGCGTTCTCAGATATTCGCAAAAGCGTTGCCAATGGCATTAGTAACAGGTGCTTTAAAGCGCTTGGAGTTAATGCGTACACATCCTGAATTAAAAAATAAACTTTGGGAAATTACACATGCTTTACAAAATGGCTTGAAAAAAGCAGGATTTGAGATCGGAGAAACCAATTCACCGGTAACGCCTGTTTATATGAACGGTTCTATACCTGAAGCAACCAATTTGATCCTTGATCTTCGTGAGAATTTTAATATTTTCTGTTCAATGGTGGTTTATCCTGTAGTTCCAAAAGGGATGATCATTTTACGTTTGATCCCTACCGCTGTTCATACTATTGAAGATGTGAACTATACTATTGAATCATTCTCAAAAATTGTTGGCAAACTAAAATCTGGGCAGTATGTGTCGGATGAGATTGCAGCATTTTAGGTTAAATTCGATTATTGGAGTTCTTTACTGAAGTTTTCAATATTCCTGTTAATATTAATTTTATTTGGGCGTTCCCCTTTCTTGAAAAAGAAAGGGGCGGGCTTTACACTTCAATCTTTTTGAGAAGAACAAAAAGCCTGCCCGACTGAAAGACGTCAGTCGTTCGGGCGGGGATTTCCACTTCAATCCCTAACGCAGCATTTTTCCACAATCTTGTAATAATATTATCAATTTGATTCTATGAAAAACAATCTGATTTTAGTAGTTGTAATATTCCTTTCAATTGTATTATTTAATTCTTGTGTTCATCGCGATTGTCAAGGAAAAAAGCATAAAATCAAAACTGAAATGGGTGGGTATTTGTAATATAGGATCCTAAACACTTCCCCAATTATATAAGATAGAGTTATCGAAACCAATGCCAGAGTTCGGAGCTAAACCCTTGAAAGACTAAGAAACAGTCGAAACCCCATTTACATCCGTAGTTAATACTTCCGTCATATAATCAAAAAAGGGACGCATTTTTTTGAAGGTGTCATTTACCTGTTTCAAAAAATCATCAGCTAATACTTCCTTATCGCTAAATTTGTGGACAAGCAAAAATTGTTTGTAACGGATAAGGTCAATAGCTGCATTATCGGCATCAAAACCTTTAGGAGTGGTTTTTACCTGTTCGCCATCTAAACTGCCAAATGTATTTATAAACGATTTGTTTTTTAATATTTTGCGCACAGGAGTAGCATCATGCGCAAACTCATCTCTGATACGTTTTAGATCTTTTGGTTCCGGGTCCCAGAAACCTCCTGCTGCAAAAGTATTGCCGGGTTCAATATGAAAATAATATCCTCCTCTTCGTTTTTTTGTAGCACGTTTAAAGCCAGCGGCCCAATGGTTTTTATAAGGTGTTTTATCTTTCGAAAACCGGGTATCACGGTAAATACGGTATAAACTCTTTTTTCCGGACGGAGTTTCAATAACATCATTCTTATTCATTTCCACTAATAGATCATCTACAAAAGCTTCCATTTGTGATAGCTCAAGCAAATACCTTTCTTTATGAACAGCAAACCAATCACGGTTATTATTTTTCTTTAACAGTTTTAAAAACTCTAAATTGGAAGGTTTTATTTTAGCTTTGGTCATAATAATTGTAGGTTTTATAAGGGTAAAAATAAAGAAAAAATACAAATGAATTTGAATTAGATAATTAAGAAATAACAGGGCTGTTTAGTTAAAAATTACACAAAACTAAGTCATTGCGAAGGAATTTTTATGACTGAAGCAATCTCAAACAAGATAAATGAGATTGCGGAGTTTATCCTGAGCTTGACGAAGGGAGCGAAAAACTCTCGCAATGACGCTCCGATTTCGGCATTTTGCATGAACAGCCCTGAAGAAAAAATGTACAATTGTTGAATTATCATTTTTTTTTGTAAATTCACCATACATAAAATATGATCCTATGAAAAAATCTATACAATTAGTATCAGTAATAGCCGTTTTTTTAATCGCAACAGCTTTTAAAACCGGCATTATTCAGGAATTGGCAATTGGTTCTGAAATACCAAAAGCTGATCACAAAATGATGAATATTACAGGGAAAGAAGTTTCGTTGGCTGATGTAAAAGGCGAGAATGGTTTGCTTGTGATCTTTTCCTGCAATACCTGTCCGTATGTGAAATTAACTGAAGCACGTATCAAAGAAGTAGCAACGCTTGCAACAACAAACAAAATTGGTGTGATCGTGGTTAATTCAAATGAAGCACAACGTGATGCCGATGATTCTTTTGAGGAAATGAAAAAATATGCTAAAGTGCAGCTTTATAATTTCAGTTATGTTGTAGATAAAAATTCCCAATTGGCTAATGCTTTTGGTGCTACCCGCACTCCTCATATATTTTTGTTTGATAAAAAAGGATTGGCTTATCGCGGTGCCATTGATGATAATATAAAAGATGCCAATGATGCTAAAGAACATTTTTTAAAAGATGCTATTGTAGCTATCGGTGCTGGTAAAGCAGTAAAAACAAATTCCACAAAATCGGTAGGTTGTTCTATTAAAAGGTTGGAAGAATAATTTAAAACAACCAAAAACAATTAAACTAAAATTGATAAAGTCCCGCATTAGCGGGACTTTATTGTTTATCCCTTTTATTATCAAATTATGAATACTATAAAAGTAATTATACCTGTTCCAACCTATGGCTTTGATCCAACAGAAGTAGCTATTCCCTGGAAAGTCCTTTCAGATAAAAATTTCGATGTTCGATTTTCAACACCCGATGGAAGAAAAGCAAAAGCCGATACTAAAATGCTTACAGGCGAAAACCTTGGAATCTGGAAAGGTGTTTTACAAGCGCGGAAAGATGCTGTTGAAGCTTATCACGAGATGGAAAAGAGCAGCACATTTTGTGATCCTATAAAATATTCAGAGATAAAAGAAAATGATTTTGATGCAATCCTTTTGCCGGGTGGTCATGATAAAGGAGTAAAGGAATACCTGGAATCATCCATTTTACAGCAACTTGTTGTTGCTTTTTTTAAAGCAAAAAAGCCTGTTGCAGCCATTTGCCATGGTGTAGTATTAGCTGCGAGAAGTATAGATCATGAAACTGGGAAATCAGTTACTCATACGTACAAAACAACCTCTTTATTAAAAACACAGGAATTAACGGCATATACCATGACGAAATTATGGCTGAAAGATTACTATTTGACCTATCCTGAAATTACGGTGCAAGATGAGGTTACTTCAGCATTGTCCAATAAAAACAATTTCCTGACGGGGCCAACACCTTTGTTTAGAGATGATCTCAAACACCTGGAAAGAGGTTTTACAGTTAGGGATGGGAATTATTTGTCGGCTCGCTGGCCCGGGGATGCGTATAAATTTTCTCTGGAATTTATTAAAATGTTGGTAGAAAAAAAATAAGGCTCTCCTACTCCCCCACTCTATGGTGCAATGATTCTTCCGCAGCATTTTTTATGATATGCTCTGCCTCTTCATCACCAATGTATTTATCAATAAGCTTATGCCCGAAATAAATTAATGGTGTAAGAACCACAGCAATGATCAGTTTAAATGTATAGCCGGTTAATGCTGCATTGATAAACACTTCTGTGGTCATTTTACCGGGCAACCAAAAAGCAATACCCAATACCACAAATGTATCCACTAATTGTGAAACAACAGTAGAACCAGTACTTCTGAGCCAAAGCATTTTACCTCCTGTTTTGTCACGTAAAAGCCAAAAAATAAATACATCAATAAACTGTGATGTTAAAAATGCGACAATACTACCTGCTATGATCCACATGCTTTGGCCGAAAACTGCATAAAACTCCGAATCGGTAACAGTAGAAATGCCTATTGCAGCAGGTATTTTAATCGCAAAAAATAAGATCACAAAAGCGTATGCAATCAAAGATGCTGTAATTAATGATAGCTTTCTTACTCCGGCTTTTCCATAATATTCATTAATTAGATCGGTAGTTAAAAACACAATAGGCCAGGGAATAATACCTATGCTCATTATAAACGGACCTATTTGTATCAGCTTCCCACCAATTAATTCAGCAACTATGGCATTGGTAATAAAAATACCGGCTAATATTATAAAAACAAGTTGTTTCTTTGATTTAAACATTCTGATTTTCGATTGAAGATTTAGGATTTATGGAACCTTTACAGTTGGCAGCCTTGCGATGTGCTGGTTTAGAAATTTGCAACTTGCACGAACTCCGCATTTTTTAAAGGCGCTCTTAGGCAACGTTTTTTATTCTGTAAATTTAAGCGAGTCTACTCGTTGGTCTGGTTTTGTTTCTTTGAATTCTTTGTCTAAAACATAGTCGCTCGCTAATTTTGAATTTAAATAGAGTGCAATGCACGAGCCGGATAAAGTAAGTAAAATGTCAACGAGTGATAAGATGTCAAAATTGTTAAATAGTCTAAACGCTACCATTATTGCACCGAAAATCATAAAAAGTCCGGTCACTAAATGTAATTTTCTCTTATATGAATAAACACCCCAAAAAAGTAAAATTGTAATAATTGGAAAAAGCATTACAATCACACTTACGTCATTCTTTCCTTGGATTAATTCTCCCAATCCTGTAATTATTCTGCTGATAATGCTAAGTGCTAAAATTCCAGCTAATACGTTGTTAAATAATTTATATTTCCTCCTTTTTTCTAATGTTGGAATTTTTCTAACAATGTCTGCAACGTCATGAATATTGAAGTCTGAAGTCGATACAATTTTATTGAAAATTTCTTGATGTGTCTTACCGTTTTGTATTTCGTTTTCTGTGTACTTTTCGATTTCTTTAGTATTCATATTGTCTATTTTAAAATGTTGCCTAACAAATATTTATGTGCTAAATTTTAATCATAAACTATTCAAAAACTCCTCCGTTGCATTATAAATATATTCTAAATCATTATTACTAATACAATATGGAGGCAGTATATACATTATGTTTCCAAGCGGACGAAGAATAATTCCGCGGGAAATAAAAAACTCTGAAATATATTCCGCCAAAGAATTCAGGTAATTGGTTTGTTCGCCCGTTTTTATTTCGAAAGCTATAATAGTTCCTAATTGCCGAACATCAATTAATGCTTTATGTGATCTTATTTTTTGTAAAAATAAATGGTGCAGTTGCTCTATACGCTTAATGTCATCAAATGCTTCGGGTTTATCAAACAGATCCATACTGGCTAAAGCGGCAGAACATGCGGTAGGATTTGCTGTATAAGAATGTCCGTGATAAAAGGTTTTCATTTTATCATCACTTAAAAATTCATTGTAAATAAATTGGGCGCAAGCAGTTGCTCCAAGGGGCATTACACCACCGGTCAAGCCTTTACTCATACAAATAATATCGGGTTTTTGCTCCAGATATTCGCTTGCAAAAAATTTGCCCGTCCGTCCAAAACCTGTCATTACCTCATCAGCAATAGTAATTACATTTTTATCCCTACAGCGTTTGATCAATTCGTCCAGTACCTGTGGAGAGTACATCACCATTCCACCGGCTCCCTGCACCAAAGGTTCAAAAATAAAGGAGGAAATATCATCTCGCTGCAAAGCGGTCTGTAAAGCATCTAAAGTATCTTGTTCTTTTCCCTTTACCGGAACAGGAATGTGAATTACATCAAACAATAATTTTGAAAAAGGAAGGTTAAACGCATTACGCGCTCCAACCGACATACCTCCAAAAGTATCACCGTGATAACCGTTCTCAAAAGCTATTACTTTAGTTTTATGAATGGATTGATTGCTCCAATACTGAAATGCCATTTTCAAGGCCACTTCAACGGCTGTAGAACCATTATCAGAATAAAATATTTTTGATTGATTTGAGGGCAGGCGTTTCAATAAACGTTCTGCGAGTTGTACTGCCGGTTCGTGCGTAAAGCCTGAAAACAGTGTATGTTCCAGCGTTTGTAACTGCTCCGAAATTCTTTTTGTCAGATAAGGATGGCAATGTCCATGTACATTTACCCACCAGGAGGCTATGCCATCAATATACCTATTGCCTGCCTCATCAAAAAAATAAGCCCCCTCCCCTTTTACAATTGCAATAGGCAAAGGAGCTGTTTTTAATTGTGTGAATGGGTGCCACACCGCATTTTTATCTCGTTCCTGTAAAGTCATAAAAATAGAACCTATGAAAAAAATTAATTTTTCTTAAGCGATAATGTCATACTGGATGATTTTATTTCCAGTTCAGTATTATTCTTGAAATTTAAACTGTTTTTTTCGATCGAACCGTCCATTTTAACATGTGTAATTGAATTTTCAGAAATAGTGTACTTCCCTTTTTCCAATGAGGTAGTATCCCTTTTTATTTCATAATCACCACTTTCATAATATTCTATAATTGCCCCATTGGTCATATTGTTTAACAATCCGATGGCAGCAACCTCAATGGCAGACTTTGAAGCAGCTGTGTCAATAGGGATAATGCCGGTTATTTCCCATTTACCAACAACCGATTCCTTATTTTTTGTTTGACAAGCGACAAACAGAAACACTAACAATAAAATAGCAGAAAATTTTGTTTTCATTTTAATAATATTTTAAGATAAATAGCAGTGTAGATCATAACAAATTTATAATAAATTATCAGACTGGCAATTTCTCAAGGCGAGCTTAGCTATCGGCAAGCATTGGAGGATGATTCCAAGCTGAATTAATGCTCTTTTGCGAAATTACTCTTATTATTATTTTTCGTATAATTCGATGGGTAGGTTGTCGGGGTCAAAAATAAATGTAAAATGCTTATTGGTCATTTCGTCTGTGCGGATCGGCTCGGCAATGATATTTTTTTTCTTTAAAATTTCAATTACAGTATTTAAATTATCTACCTCAAATGCAAGATGTCTCAGCCCGGTAGCTTCCGGTCTTGACAATCGTTGAGGGGGATCAGGAAACGAGAAGAGTTCAACTACATACTCCCCATTCAACGAAAGATCCAATTTATAAGACTGGCGCTCTTCTCTGAAAATTTCACGGATAATTTTAAGTCCTAAAATATGGGTATAAAATTCCTTGGATCTTTTATAGTCGGAACAAATTATAGCGATATGATGAATTCGATTTAACATTAATTCTATTTTTCTTAAAAATAGGCTAAAATTCGACACCAATGTCCAACCTCACTCGCGTGCGGCAATTCGTATAATTTCTTTAGCGATATCCTCGGGCGAAAGAATAAAATCAATACACCCACTTGCTATTGCGCTTTCAGGCATATCCGGTCGTGATGCTGTGTCTGGTTTCTGTGCAATGGTAATGCCACCAATTTCTTTTATTTCGCAAAGCGCATTTGCACCATCACCGTCATAGCCAGAAACAATGACAGCAATTAATTTCCCCTCCCAGTTTTTGGTGAGGGAACGCAGAAAAATTGTAACCACATCGGGCCATCCCCTTGGTTTTGATACCGGCTTAAGGCGGAACTCATCTTCAAAAACATGTAAGTCGCGCTGTTCGGGAATGATAAACACATGGTTGGGCTTGATGTCTAGCCTTTCTGTGATCAATTCAACAGGCATATTGGTAAAGCGAGGTAAGATCTTGTGCAGTTGGGTTGCAATTTCTCTTACGTGATTAACGATGACAATTGCAACGCCCATATTGGCCGGCATATTCTGCAGTAAGCGGGTAAAAGAGTCTAGACTGCCGGCCGAACCGCCAACGCAAACGATAGGAAAGTCTTTTGGAGAACTTTTATCTTCCATAGTTTTATAGTTTTTTAGTATTCCCAAACAACCACTACATGACATACTAATATTTCCTGGTCAGATTTCGCAAAGCGGTATATTGAACTTTTACTAAAAAATCGTACCTGTTTAATGAGGATATAGCTAAATTGAACTATTTCAGAGTAGAAATAGGTATGCTAAATCAAAAACTGCTATTTATCGAATCACATAAACCTTTGATCTGAGGTATTGTATTGAATACATGAATACAAATACGCAATCGTTCTTTACCTTTTGGGACTGTAGGACTAAGAATAGGACGAACATCATAACCAGAATTCTGCAATGAAGTAGCAAGGGTTTTCACCTTGTCGTTTCCGCTAACTACAATACACTGGATAGCGCTATCGCTTTCAATTAATTGCGCTTTTATGTTTTCGGAAAGAAGACCTTTAAAATAATTTATATTTTCGTGTAATTGCTGAATAAGATCATTACTCTTCTGAAGCAATTGATAAGCCTGATTCACAGCTACGAGACTTTTTACAGGCAATGCTGTGGTATAAATAAACGATCGGGAAAAATTGATCAGGAAATTTCGAAGTAGATCACTTCCGAGTATAATGGCACCATGACATCCCAGTGCTTTACCAAAAGTATGGACACGGGCAAAAACATCTTGTTCTAAACTTAATTGTTGTACCAATCCTTTACCATTATTGGTTGTAACGCCTGTTGCATGGGCTTCGTCAACAATTAAATTGGCATTGTATTTTTTACAGAGATCCACTATTTCTTTCAAAGGAGCCGTGTCACCGTCCATCGAATAAATACTTTCAACAACAACGTAAACTACTCCACCGGGTATTTTCAATCGTTCTTCTAAATGAGTAATGTCATTGTGCCTGAACATATAGGCCGATGCTGATGAAAGTTTTATCCCATCATGTACAGAGGCGTGTATCAATTCATCATAAATGATGGTATCGCCTTTTTGTCCTAAAGCAGAGAATAAACCAAGATTGGCATCATAACCGGAATTATAAATCAAACCCGCTTCGGCATTATGAAATGTTGCAATTTTTTTTTCTAATTCTTCAGCATAAGCAGAATTGCCTGCTAATAAACGAGAACCGGTTGAACCAAGAAGATTGGGGATTTGAGATCGAAGATTGGAGATCTCAAGTTCGGATGAATCAAGTAATTCTCTATTGCGTGCAAAACCTAAATAATCATTACTGCAAAAATCAATCAATTGACCACTAATAACCAATTTGCGTAATGCATTTTGTTCCTGTCGCTTTTTAATTGAATTGAATAAAAAGTTGTCAGCCGAAAAAGTCATAAACTAATTTTATCGAATTACGAATCAGTAATGGCCTAATGTTTACAAGCCGCTGATTAAATTGCTACTTGTGGTTGTTTTACTCCTTTAAACGCTTTTCGTGGAGTTAAACCAAAGATCTTAAACATTTCCATATCAGCATTAAAATCAGGATTTGGAGTGGTTAATAATTTATCTCCGGCAAAAATAGAATTAGCGCCAGCCATAAAACACAATGCCTGTCCTTCCAAGCTCATTTGCGTACGTCCAGCCGAAAGACGAACCACCGTTTTTGGTATTAAAATACGAGTTGTTGCGATCATACGAACCATATCCCAGATAGGCACAAGCGGTTGGTTTTCCAAAGGTGTACCTGCAACAGGAACCAATGCATTTATTGGAACAGATTCAGGATGAACTTCCATTGATGATAATGTTTTTAACATTTTAACACGATCTTCAATAGTTTCGCCTAAACCAATGATACCACCGGAACAAACAGATACTTTTGCTTTACGAACATTCTTAATTGTATCTAAACGATCGTCATAAGTACGTGTAGTAATAATTTTTTTATAGCTTTCTTCAGAAGTATCTAAATTGTGATTATAAGCGTATAGTCCTGCATCAGCAAGTTTTTGCGCTTGTGTTTCGGTAAGCATGCCTAATGTACAGCATACTTCCATCCCCTTTTCATTCACCCCTTTAACCATCTCCAGCACACGATCAAAATCACGGTTATCCCTCACTTCGCGCCATGCAGCTCCCATACACAAACGAGATGCACCGCCCTCTTTTGCTTTGTCAGCAGCTTCCATCACTTCATTAACCGTCATTAATTTATGAACTTCTACACCAGTATTATAGCGAGCTGCCTGTGGGCAATAACTGCAATCTTCAGCGCAACCGCCCGTTTTTATTGACAAAAGCGAACTAACCTGTACTTCCCCCGCATTATTAAACTCACGGTGAATTTGCTGAGCCTGATTAATTAATTCAAGCAAAGGTGTATTATATACATCAAGAATTTCTTCTACGGTCCAATTGTGTCTGATTGCTGTCATAAATGTTTTTTTTCGATTGAAATACAAATATAAAAATAATTGTTGATTTATGGAATTGCAGAGTTAGAGATTTTAGAGAATTGGAGAGTTGGAGAGTCAGAGATTTAGAGAATTTGGGAGTTAGAGATTTGTGGAGTTAGAGAATTGGGAGTAAGAAACTTAGGATTAAAAAATTGCCAACTGCAAAATTGCAAAATTGTTTTTCATGGTCGTACAGCCACAGAATAAGGATCGACAGATACTTCCACTTTTTTATCGCTTGTTCCTGATTTTAAAAGAGTTAAAGTACTCATGTCAATAAATGTGACATACCCGTTTCGTCCTCCACATATACCGGAATGATGGGGTGCGGGACCATCAGTAGTAGCATTTCTGTTAGCAACGTACACCAGATTTTTGGTGTCGTCAACTGCAATTCCGTGTGGTTGATGCCCTGTGTATATTGTATTGACCAATGAATTGGTATTGATGTCAATTACCCATACGGCACCTCTTTTACCGGGAAAAGAAGTGATATCCTCGGGACATGAAACAAATAAATAACTGTGAAGCACGGATGCACTCATTTCTGAGGGCAATGCTCCAATAGGAATTACAGCAAGCAGTTGATCAGTACCTTGTTGGAAAATCCGCAGTTCGGAGGTTCCCTGGCAGGTAACAAAATATTTTGTTCCATCGGGAGAAAAAAACACTTCATGTGCATTTAAAAAACTTGAAGGTTGTACGTTAAACAAATTTATTTCAGTAAATGCTGCCAGATCATTCACTGGCATTTTATATAACTTATTACTGCTGTTTTGTTGCGTTACATATAAAGTATCCCCGGCAGGATTAAGACAAGAACCATGGGGGAAATTAAAGCCCATATTATGTGTTACCGCAAAAGTACTTAGGTTCACTTCAGCAATATCACCGTTACTATTCCAATCAATAACATAGGCTTTTTGCCCGTCATTGCTAATGGTAAAGGTATTCCAGTTCTTTACGCTTAAAAATGCTTCTCCTACAAAGGTATCGTCACTGCTGCGGTATTTTTGCAAGGTGTTTCCGGATATGGAAACAACGTACCAATATTGCCCGTCAGGAGATACTTTTATCATGTGCGGGGATTCTGTACCTCCTGTATTGCCTACATCTACGTATCGCATCGGTAATAAGGTTTCCTGGTCGATAACCGTTACTACATCACATCCCTGATTACTGATATAAATTTTTTTACGGTTTGGATCATCTGAAAATTTCACAAATCCATCGCGACTTGGGGCACCTGCGTTTATCCAGTTTTTTAATAGTAAAATCTCCTCACGGGATAAATTAGCCCCATTGAAGGGCATAGTGGGTAAATTTGAGATCCCTAAATCAGAAAAAGTATTGGTGTATGAAAATAAGGTGCTGTAATCATGTCGAAAGGGGATAACTGCTGCACTTCCTTTTCCGCCTTCAAATAATTTATCCCAGCTTTCCATTGATAAACCTGCTGCAGCTTCTTTACTGGCATCAGTATGGCAACCGGGTGTTGAACATTTTGTAAAAAAAAGTTTCCCTATATCATCCGGGTAATTGTTATAATCTGGGATACCTTTATCATTGGTACAACCACTTATAGTAATTACAACAAATGAGCATATAACAAAGGAATTGCAAAGCAGTTTTTTCATCAAAATTATATTCTAATGTTCTGTAACCGGGATATCGGTAGTTGTTACCTTATTGTATTTAAGTTTTATTCCTATACCACCTGATACAATTTCCATAATTGAATTATCGTATCCGACCCCATACAGGTAATACTCCCCTTTTCGCAGATCTTTAATTTCATAATGAGCTGCGGCATCAGCAGTTACGGATGCATCGTATTTGGACACATCAGTTCCCGGAAATTCAACAGCACCATACTTAATATATACGGTAGCACCAGGTATCTTATGGCTGTGGTGTGATACATATCCATTAACAATCGATTTTCCACCGTTACCTTCTTTGTAACATGAACTGAATGCAAACATTGAAATTATCGAAATACTAAAGATTGCTATTTTATAAAATTCTGAAAAAGATCGCATGATGTTTTATTTTTACTAAAGGTAGTAATTTTTGTTCGTATTGAATTCATTTTGCTCCAAATATTTAGGTAGATTTGAGATGAATAGTTTTTGGGGAGTACCTGTAAAAATGTACTATTCATTTTGAAGAATTGAAAATGAAAATAAAATATTTCTTAACCTTTACCTTATTTTTCTCGATCCTCTTTTTTAAAGATTTTGGCGGAGTTTCCATTGCTCAAAACCGAAATATTGATTCTCTTCTCGCCCTAATCGAAACTGATAGACTAGATACAAACAAAGTAAATCATCTTAACAAATTATCTCGAGAATACCTGAGCATTAGCGATCATAACAATGGGGTGCAGTATGGAATGAAAGCATTAGCTTTGGCAAGTTCAGTTGTAATTGAAAATAAAAGAGGCTGGACTAAAGGTATTGTTTCCGCTTACAATTCCATTGCCCTTATCTACTGGGATAAAGGGAATTATCATCAAACCCTGACCAATTATTATTCAGTATTAAAGATAAAGAATAAACTCAATGATAGGCCGGGTATTGCAAATACATACCATATCATTGGAATAGTATATTCGGAGCAGGGGAAATACAATGAAGCATTGAAAAGTTATTTTTTCGCATTAAATATTCGAAAAGAAATTGCTGATTATAAAGGCATAGCACAAACTTACAACAATATCGGAGTTACTTTTACTTCCCTGGGAAATTTCCATGAGGCATTAAAACATCATATGGCTTCGTTAAAAATAAAAAAATTGATAGACGATAAAAAGGGCATTTCCGGGTCTTATAACAATATTGGATTAATTAATTGGAATCAGGGGAATCTTGCAGAAGCCCTGAAAAATTATTTTGCTTATTTAAACGTACAAATAGAAATTGGAAATCAACAAGGAGTGGCTATTGCTTATAATAACATTGGATCTGTTTATGAATCTCAAGGTAATTATTCAGAGGCGCTAAAACATTATTTTCTTGCTCTGAAAATAAGGGAAAAAATAGCGAATAATAAACAGGAAGTGGCTGAATCTTATAACAATATCGGTGGTATTTATCACAGTCAGAAAAATTTCCCTTTTGCATTAAAAAGTCATTTGCATGCATTAAAATTTAGAGAAGATATAGGTGATAAGCAAGGTATTTCTATGTCATACAATAACATTGGACTTGTTTATCAATCTGAAGGGAAAAACCTTGAGGCTTTTCACAATTTCAATACTGCTTTAAAAATAAAAAAAGAAATAGGCGATAAAAAAGGGATGGCTCAAATTTTTTTCCACCTTGGAGTATTAAATACAAAATTAAATAAAATGAAGGAAGCAGAAAAATATTTAAACGATGGTTTAGCTCTTTCCATACAAATTGGCAGTAAAGAATGGATTAAAAAAAGTTACAATGGCTTATCTTTACTAGACAGCATACAAGGCAATTGGAAAGCAGCATATCAACATCACAAATTATTTATTATATTCAGAGACAGTATTGATAATGCAGAAACAAAGAAAAAAACAACTGAGATAATATTAACTGATAAGTTTGAGAAACAAGAAGCAGCAACAAAAGCAGAACAGGATAAAAAGGATACGATTACTGCAGCAAATAAAAAAAGACAGGAACTGATCCTGATCCTTGTCTCTTTCGTTTTGATCCTTGTTTTTATTTTTGCAGGATTTGTTGTCCGATCCCTTCGGATAACCCGTAAACAAAAGAGAATAATTGAACTTCAAAAAAATGAGGTTTCTCATCAAAAGGAAATCGTTTCAGAAAAAAACAAAGAAATTACGGATAGCATCAACTATGCGCAACGGATACAACGCGCTTTGTTGGCAAGCGATAAACTGTTGGATTCAAATCTAATTAGAAGTTATTCCGGGCTTGTTTCGGAATCTCAACAGATGTTAAAAGATATTCAGCACGACAGAGATTACTTTATTTTTTTTCAACCTAAAGATATTGTAAGTGGAGATTTTTATTGGGCATCTCCATTAGCAAATGGCAATTTTGCATTGGTAACCGCAGATAGCACAGGACATGGAGTACCCGGAGCTATTATGAGTATGCTTAATATTTCCTGTTTAAATGAAGCAGTAAAAGGGCAACAACTAACTGAGCCAAGCGAAATATTAAATTATACCCGCAGTAAAATAATCGAACATCTATCAAATGATGGAAGTGCTGAAGGCGGGAAAGATGGAATGGATTGCAGCTTGATCAGTTTTGATTTTAATACCAACTCTTCAATTGGAGAAGATCATGAAGGAAGGTTAACTTATTCAGCTGCAAACAATCCTATCTGGATCGTTAGAAAAAAACAAATCATTGAACTGGAGCCCGATAAAATGCCGGTTGGAAAACATACACAAGATTCAATTCCTTTTACTCAACATACAGTAAAATTAGAAAAATGTGACATCGTTTATGCTATAACGGATGGTATGCCCGACCAGTTTGGAGGTCCTAAGGGTAAAAAATTTATGTCTAAACAATTAAAAGAATTGCTAATTAATATTAGTCATTTGCCAATGAAGGTGCAAAAAGAAAGGCTTTCTGATGAATTCAGCTTATGGAAAGGTAATTTAGAACAGGTGGATGATGTTACAGTTATTGGTATTCGTGTTTAAAAAAGTTTTTGAGTGTGAAGTTTAATTTTGATAGGAAGTAAATGAAACTAAAATATCTTTTAATCTTTGTCTTTTTTTTCTCTTTCTTTTTTGGAAAAGAGTTTGAAGGTGTTTCCTTTGCCCAAAACCGAAACATTGATTCTCTCCTTATCTTGATCAAAACCGCCCTCCCCGATACTAATAAGGTAAATCATTTAACCAACATATCCCGTGAATACATTATAATCAGAGAATATGACCAAGGATTAAAATATGGGAACAAAGCGCTCGCCTTAGCAAATTCCCTTATAGTTAAAAATGAAAGAGGATGGTTTAAGGGCATAGCCAATGCTTATAGCAACATTGGAATTATTTATTGGAAACAAGGCAATTACCCACAAGCAATAAAAAAATCGGAATCTGCATTAACGACCAGACAAAAAATAAATGATAAAAGAGGAATTGCGGGTTCTTTCAACAACATAGGAACTATCTATCAATCGATGGGTAATTATCCTGAAGCATTAAAAAATCAGATCGCATCATTAAAGATCAGAGAAGATATTAAAGATATGCAAGGGATCGCTTTTTCTTATAATAATATTGGAATTATTTATTATCTCCAGCACAATTACCCCGAAGCATTGATAAATCATTTTGCTTCATTAAAGATAAAGAAGAACCTCGGAGATAAACAAGGTCTTTCAAATACTTATAACAATATTGGAATTATTTATTATTTACAAGGCAATTTTTCAAAGGCGTTAAATAATCATCTCGCAGCATTGAAGATAAAGGAAAACATAAAAGATATACAAGGTATGGCTACGTGTTATAATAACATAGGCCTAATTTATGATCGTCAAAACAATTATCCGGAAGCAATGAAAAATTACTTTTCTGCGTTAAAAATAAGGATGGATATAAACGATAAAGAAGGCATTGCGGATTCTTACAACAGTCTTGGTCATATTCATACAAAATTAAACCAGTTTAAAAAAGCAAAAAATTATTTAAATAAATCATTACAATTTAGCGTAGAGAATGGCTATAAAGGAGCGATAAAGGTTAGTTACTATACTTTGTCTATTTTAGACAGTATGCAGGGCAACTGGAAGGATGCCTACCAGCATCACCAACTTTTTATTGTTTACAGAGATATCATTGACAATGAAGAAACCAGAAAAAAAACCACAGAGATCATTTTAACAAATAAGTTTGAAAAACAAGAAGCGGCCACAAAAGCAGAACAGGATAAAAAGGATACAATTACCTCCGCAAATAAAAAAAGGCAGGAACTGATCCTGATCCTTGTCTCTTTCGTTTTGATCCTTGTTTTTATTTTTTCGGGATTTGTTGTCCGCTCCCTTCGGATAACCCGTAAACAAAAGAGAATTATTGAATTTCAAAAAAATGAAGTGTCACTTCAAAAAGAATTAGTTTCAGAAAAAAATAAAGAAATTACTGACAGCATCAATTATGCTCAACGGATACAACGCGCTCTGTTGGCAAGCGTTAAAATGTTAGATGCAAATCTAATTAAAAGTAATTCCGGGCTTGTTTCGGAATCTCAACAGATGTTAAAAGATATTCAACACGACAAAGATTATTTTATTTTTTTTCAACCTAAAGATATTGTAAGTGGAGATTTTTATTGGGCATCTCCATTAGCAAATGGCAATTTTGCATTGGTAACCGCAGATAGCACAGGACATGGAGTACCCGGAGCTATTATGAGTATGCTTAATATTTCCTGTTTAAATGAAGCAGTAAAAGGGCAACAACTAACTGAGCCAAGCGAAATATTAAATTATACCCGCAGTAAAATAATCGAACATCTATCAAATGATGGAAGTGCTGAAGGCGGGAAAGATGGAATGGATTGCAGCTTGATCAGTTTTGATTTTAATACCAACTCTTCAATTGGAGAAGATCATGAAGGAAGGTTAACTTATTCAGCTGCAAACAATCCTATCTGGATCGTTAGAAAAAAACAAATCATTGAACTGGAGCCCGATAAAATGCCGGTTGGAAAACATACACAAGATTCAATTCCTTTTACTCAACATACAGTAGAATTAGAAAAAGGTGACATCGTTTATGCTATAACTGATGG
>JAZKBF010000081.1:0-3567 GCA_040388745.1 Bacteroidota bacterium
TCCATAAACATCAAACAGTTGCTGTTACTGAACGAACTAAATGGACGTATACACTGTGTAATTTGAAGACGTATATTAACAGCACGTGTCAGCATTTTGTTAATAATTTGTTAATAATTTTTGTGGTATTCTTAATAATTTTTGTGGCATTCTAATGTCAGAGGATTTAATGAATTTGAGTTAAATGCATATCTTTGCAAGACTTAAACATGCACCACTCAGCCTAAAAGCACCACTTACAGTGATCTTGTGTATTGTTATTTCAATTTCAGGTGCCGTTTTTGTATCCTATAGAGTTCAAGAAAATGAACTTGTTAATATAAAACGTACGATATTATCAGATATTGTTGGGAAAATACAGACGGACATTGACGAAACGGCAGCGCTTGCTGCGTCACGTGCCGTTATGCTGGCAACCATTCCATCTATTGTTGAAGCTTTTCGAAAAGAAGATCGTGAATGGCTTGCTGAACAATTAAAAACAATGTTTTTCAAACAAAAACAAAAATATTTTATGAGCGAGCTTCAGTTTCATAAAGCGCCTGCCACGACATTCTTGAGAATCCATAAAGATGGTGGCTATGGAGAAGATTTGAGTGGATTTAGAGAGACTGTTGTTTTGGCCAATAAGGAAAAGCGCCCACAAAAAGGTCTTGAACTTGGTCGTGCTGGCTTAGGAATTCGCGGTGTTGTTCCAATCTCAGATGCCGATGGACACATTGGCAGTATGGAATTTGTTTTCACGATGAAAAATATAATTAATAAATATAAATCTTTAACGTCCTCTGAAATAGCTGTGTTTATTGAGACAAAATTGTTTGATGATATTTGCACATTAATAAGCGTTAAATCAGATAGCAATAATTCTGCAGAAGCGCAATCCAATATTATTGGTGAATATACACATGCAGAATCAAGCAACAAGGAAAAAATATTCTCATATATAAATACGTCTAATCTTGAAAAGAGCTCTGATGAAAAAATTACATTTCCAATGCTTAATAAAGAACATTTCGGAATCATATTTTATCCGCTTAATGATTTTGCAGGAAAGAATATTGGCAAGATTACGGTTGTGAAATCATTTGAAGATCTTCATATAAAATTTTATAAAAAAATATTATGGGAAATTATTAATGGAATTGTGAGAATCATTGTTCTGGCCAGCGCTGTTTTCGTTGTGTTTAATGGATTAACGCTCTATCCGCTTATTGAATTAGTAAAAAGATGCAAGTTAATGTTGCACGGGAAAAACGTATCGTTGGCGGACTTTGCTCATCAACGTAATCAGCTTGATACGATTTCTCATATGATAAAGGAATTGCATCCGACGCGTACTGCGAATGATAAATATATTGCCGAAGAGAGTGGAATGGAAAACACGTATACCACTAAAGCTTCTGAAGATGATGTGATGAATTATGGGTTTCAAAATGATGTTTTGCTTTAGAAAAATTTTCTTATTTCTGGTTCTTATATTAACACAGACCTCACTGTTTTCATCGGAAGCTGAAAACAAAGAAGAGTTTATATTCCCAGTGCCAGTGCGCGTTGAACTTTTGGTTTTGAAATTGGATGACATTAGTAACCTTTTAGAGGGTTTCTCAGGGATTATTCAATTAAAGACAGGATGGAAGGACCCAAGTCTTGCTTTCGATAAAAAGGAGAAAGGTGTAAGTCGTATTATGCTCGATGATGCTGAAGCGCTTAAGAAGTTAGCAAACATCTGGAACCCAAGTCTTAAGATTAAAAATTTAATAAAGATACCGCAAAAAGAACACCATGGTTTAATCATTTATAGTGACGGTAGAGTTGAATACATTTTAACCGTAACGGGAGAATTTGAGGTTCCACTTGATACAAAAGCATTTCCTTTTGATGAACAGCTTTTGATTCTTGATGTTGAATCTACAAAAAACACGATGGCTGATATGCGTATTGTGTACGAGGTAGAGGAAGAATACGATTCAGGCGTAACCATTGGCGCAAGTACGCCTTTATGGTATTTACACGGGTTTCATACCAAGATGCAGACTTTAAGAGGCTGGAATGGATATTTATACGAAAATTTACGTTTTTTGGTCAAAGCGGAACGGGCATCCAAGACGTATGTACCAATGATCTTTTTCCCATTCTTTATGATTATGTTGTTTCCGCTCATCTTATTATGGGTCAGTAACATAAATATTATGGCAAAAATCAGTGTGGTATTGTCGTCTCTTTTGGCGCTTATTACGCTGCAGTTTACGATTACGTTGAAATATCCCGATAGTGCTGTTGTTGATAGTTTGGTTCTCAAAGTGTTTGGAATTGGCTATATGTTTCAGTTAACTATACTGTTTTTTGTGTGTATATTGGAAAAATATATTGTAAAAACAGTATATTCGAATAGCATTTTAAGAACACTTGTTAATTATTGCCAGTGGGCTCTTCCATTATTTGCTATATTTATACTTGCTGGGTATATTATAGATGCGATGAAATAATGATAATTTTATTTAATGTTATTTTGTGTTAAAAATGAGGATAATTCTATGTATGCGTTAAGTAGATTAAACATGAGAGGGCTGCGATTTAAAATTCCGCTTCTTATTCCTATGGTTTCGTGTATTTCATTAACGCTTACGCTTCTTGCGATTCGTGTTGATCACGATTTTGCATTAGAGTGTGCTAAAAGCAATGAATTAAAAGCTATCTCAGAACAAATTGCATCAGACTTTCTTAAAATAGCAGGTAAAGCCGAATCACGTGCCGATATGCTGGCTACAATTCCAAGTATTGGAAAGGCATTTAAGAACGAAGATAGAACGTGGTTATGGGATCAGTTAAGACCTATGTTTGTTGAGCAAAATGAAAAATATGATTTAAGTGAGATGCAATTCCATAACGCGCCTGCATCAACGTTTCTTAAACTTCATAAGGATGGTGATTATGGTGAAGATTTAAGTGATTTTAGGCAAACGGTTGTCAGCACTAATAGTTTAAAGAGTCCACAAAAAGGGCTTGAGTTGGGTCGGGCTGGGCTTGGTCTTCGAGGCGTTGTTCCTGTATTTTATGAAAAAGAGCATATTGGCAGTTTGGAATTTGTATTTTCATTCAAAAGTTTGATAAACAAAACAAAGAAAATTACAGGCGCTGATATTAGTATTTTTGTTAATAAGAACTTATATAAAAGAGTGTGTACGAAGGTTTCAAACGAGCAAGAGAAAAAAGAAAAAAAACTGACAGATGAGCAACTTGACGTTATCAATACAATTGGTAATTTTAGATATCTAGAATCAACTGATAAAGAGAAAATAATGTCATTAATGACATCTACGTATCTTAATAAAAGTACGGAATTTTATACTGTGTTTCCAATCGTTGACGGCAAAGAAGAAGGCTTGTCTTTGGAGCCGCTTTTTGATTTTAGTGGTGCAAAAATCGGTACAATTGTTATATCTAAGAACTTTGATAAACTTAATGCACAGTATCAAGATAAATTTGCTAAAAATGTTCTCATCAAGCTCATGCAACTTTTGCTTGTTTTAATGATTTCAATATTTGTTTATAACGCATGGCTTATGC
>JAZKBF010000082.1:0-15578 GCA_040388745.1 Bacteroidota bacterium
CCGACCAGCTGATTACAAATCAGCTGCTCTGGCCAACTGAGCTACATCGGCTTATTTTGTTAGTACTGCTATAATTTAAAAGAACTATAAATATTTTTCTTAATACTAATTTTTGAGAAATTTCAATGATACTCCTCAAAAACGGATTGCAAAAGTAAGAATTAATTACAGAGTAACAATGTTTTTTTTCTTTTTTTTCAAAAAAAAATGCCCCGATCCTAAAACCGGGGCAAATTTAACTAAATGTTTGAGTAAACAAGGCTTAAATTCCTTGAATTTTTTCTTTATGTTTTTTTACCTGAATTTTTAATGCGTCAATAGTTGTATCAACTGCTTCTTCAAAACTTTTGCAATGTTTTTTTGCAAAAAGATCATTCCCTGCAATGTGAACTTTTATTTCAGCTACTTTATTATCTACAGCACTTGATTTATCAAGGCGAAGCGTAACATCACTGCTTATGATACCATCATAATAATGTGTTAGTTTATCAATACGTTCTTGTATAAATTCTACAAGTTTTTTGTCTGCATCAAAATGCACTGATTGAATTTTAATTGTCATAATTAGTTCTCCTATATTAAATTGTTAAAAAGCATTTTTAGAGTTCTTCAGAGCGAAGTAATATGTTACTGCGAATATACAAATAATTTTTTGTAAACCCTTTCACATTTCGTTGAAATTATAAAAAACTGGGCGATTTTTCTTTTTTTGAATTGAAATTATACGTTTTTCATTCACAAATCAAAAACAATTTAGTCTTTAATCAGGTTTATTAGGGCGTTTCCCTTTCTAAAAAGAAAGGGGCGGGCTTGGAGTTTATCCTGAGCGAGGTCGAAGGGCTTCAATCTTTCTAAAAAGAAAAGGATTTACGCTCCAATCCCTAACGCAGTATTATCAATACATTTATAAATATCCTTTTGAAATTTACAATTGGAAATGTTTATAAATTGTCTACTCCAAAATTGAAACAATTGCCAAACAATTCCCCTACCCTTTCGGATGAGCTTGCTTGTGAATATTTTTAAGTTTTTCAACAGTATTGTGCGTATAAACTTGCGTTGCAGAAAGGTTGGCATGGCCCAGTAATTCTTTGATCGCATTCAAATCAGCTCCGTTATTAAGCATGTGTGTGGCAAATGAATGGCGCAATACATGCGGACTTTTTTTGTTCACTGTGGTTATTTGTGAAAGATATGTGTTTACTATCCTGTAAACGAATTTTTCATACAATTGCTTGCCATTTTTATTGATAAACAAAAATTCATCATTCAAACTCGCCTTGGCTGTTATGTATTGTTGAATTTGATCTTTCAAAATTGTGTTAAATGGAACAATGCGTTCTTTATTGCGTTTTCCAAGCACTTTTATCTGGCATAGATACAGGTCCACATTGGATTGTTTGAGATTAATAAGTTCTGATAAACGAATACCGGTAGCATAAAAGAGCTCAATTATTAATTTATTACGTTGTCCTTCAAAATCATCACCAAAAACAGTATCATCAAGGAGTGTGTCCATTTTTTCTTTTTCTATAAAAACGGGTAATCGCTTGGATGTTTTTGGTGAAAGGATCTTCAACATAGGGTTTTCAGTTACTATGCTTTGTCGCAATAAAAATTTATAGAAGGTTTTAAGTGTAGTGATTTTGCGGTTTACCGAGCGGGGAGATATTTTTTGTTCCATCAAACTTACTATCCAGGATCGGATAATGGTATGATTAACTTCTGCTATTTTTGTTATTTCGTAAGTGGTGCTTAGGTAGGTAACAAACTGTTTTATATCATTAGAATAGGCTACTAATGTATGTTTGGAAGCTCGTTTTTCATATTGGATGAATTCCAGAAATCCATCTTTGCAACCATTTATATCCATAATATTTATTTATAAAGGGATATTGTGTGTTAGGTAATTAAAGTACTTAGTATTATGGTACGCAGATTATTAAGATACTTATAAAAAAAAAATGATTTAAGTACTGCCTTTTTTTATTGCATGATATTTATGCTTGCGGTATTTAAAATGATTTTAGAGCCAGTTTTAATTTTATATAAAAGAATAGCATATTGCTTATTAAAGCTAACGCACCTTTCTCGACAAGCTCGAAATGACCATGCACCGCTCATATTCAGCTTAGCCTGTGTGAACTCTTTTCGAAGCATCGAATTATTTGGGATGGCAATTAAAAAAACGATACTGTATAAATAAGAAAGAGGAAAAATTTATATTCTTTAACGTACATAACCTTATTAAAGTTATGCAGAAACAAAATAAATTTTTCCTCTTTCGAGATATAGTATGGAGAAGAGAACTATTGTTCTTCTTCGTTTCTTTGCATTTGTTCTTTGTAAATCGCTTTTTTCTTCCCTTCGCGGTATACAATAGATGGCTTAGTGAATTTTGAACGTTCACGTAATTCTTTTACAACACCTGTTTTTTCAAATTTCTTTTTGAATTTCTTAAGTGCTTTTTCGATTGCTTCACCTTCTTTAATTGGTACAATTAGCATGTTGTTATTTTTAGATTTGTTGAATTTTTTATTTTAATTTTTGTCAGTTCTTTCAAACTGGGGATGCAAATGTAAGAATATTATGATAATTAAAAAAATAAATATTAAAAAAGGCGCATTTTCCACCTATTTAGCCTCTTTTCTTTTCATAATTCATTTTTGCCTCAATGAAAACAAGATCCCTCACAAAAGTTCGGGATGACACAGCCCGAGCTGGGTTGAATAGAAACCATTAATGAGCAAAGCATTCAATAACAAAATATGTAATTAAAATTTAAACAGGCTCTTAATTCGTGTAATTAGTGGCAAGAACTATTTCAGAATTTCTCTTGCAATTACTATTTTTTGAATTTCGGATGTTCCTTCGCCTATTGTACAAAGCTTGGAATCACGGAAATATTTTTCGGCAGGGTAATCTTTAGTATATCCGTAGCCGCCAAAAATCTGTACCGCTTCTGTTGCCGCTCTAACGCATACTTCAGAGGCGTAATACTTCGCGTAAGCTCCTTCTTTGGTCATTTTTAATCCTTGGTTTTTTCTATCAGCAGCAGAGAACGTTAATAATTCAGCGGCTTCAATTTCTGTTGCCATAGTTGCTAATTTAAAGGATATTCCTTGAAAATGAGAAATTGGTTTCCCGAACTGCTCACGCTCCTTAGAATATTTTATGGATGCTTCCAAAGCGCCTTTTGCAATACCTACGGCCAATGAGGCAATAGAAATACGCCCTCCATCAAGTACTTTCATCGCTTGCATAAAGCCTTCGCCCTCTTTGCCCATCATTTGATCTTTATGAACACGGCAATTATCGAAAATAAGTTCAGCGGTTTCTGATGCACGCATCCCTAATTTATTTTCTTTTTTTCCTGATCTTAAACCTGGAGTTCCTTTTTCAATAATAAAAGTTGACATCCCTTTATTATCTCCTTTTTCACCGGTACGAACTATTACAACTGCTACATTTCCTGAAATAGCATGGGTAATAAAATTTTTAGAACCATTGATTATATAATAGTCACCATCTTTTTTAGCGTTTGAAGCCATACCACCTGAATCGGATCCGGTACCGGTTTCTGTTAAGCCCCATGCACCAATCCATTCGGCTGTAGCTAGTTTAGGAAGGTATTTCTTTTTTTGTTCTTCGTTACCAAATGCTAAAATATGACCTGTACATAATGAGTTATGCGCTGCCATTGAAAGTCCGATCGAACCACAAATTTTACTTAGCTCAACAATTGCAGTAACATACTCGGTATAGGAGAAACCTGAACCACCATATTCTGTTGGTACAAGTACGCCCATCAACCCAAGTTCACCTAACTTTTTGAATACTTCTACCGGAAATTCCTGAGACTCGTCCCATTCCATCATTTTAGGACTGATATGATCCTTACCAAACTTCTTAATCATATCAGCAATCATTTGCTGGTTTTCGTTGATGCTAAAATCCATTTTGTTTTTTTATTTAGGTTGCAAAAATATGAAATTAATTGGATAGTTCTTTTTCCAGTTTGAAATTATAAAATAAAAAGGCGATCCAGAACAGGAGACCGCCTTTGAAATTGGAAAGAAATAATTTATTTGATCGTTATGGTAAATCCGGCTAATGGTATTATTGAACCATTTTTTTCAGTATCATCAAATACCTGAGCTTGTATTTCTTTGAACACAATGGTGCCACCCGATTTTACCTTTTTTATCATAGACCTCATTTGTTGAGTAAAGACTCCATTAGTAGCATCTTCTACCATAACTAAACCATTTAATTTGGTAGTCATACGAAAACTTTTTAAAACATATTTTCTATTGTCCGTTTGAAGTTCCCCTGAGGCCAGTAATTCACCTTTTGACATTTTTTCGATTTGAAAGTCATTGCCAGCAATTATAGCATGAATGTTTTCAGATGATTTAGGATTCCCTTCCTTCGCATAAGAAAAAGAAAGCATCATTAGTGCTGCTGCGGGAATAGCAATTGTTAGCTTTAGCCTTGCTATTTTCCCAGATCTTGATTTTGTTATCATGGCGATTCTGTTTTTTAGGTTAGACATATTAAAATTATTACTCAACTGAAATCCAATATTGTTTAAAATCTGTTTGTTGATAAGCACTTCGTAATCATGACTTGTAAATTCCTTATTGTTTACCACTTCATTATCTGCAATGTGCTCATGAACTTCTTTTAGCTTTTTATTATATAAATAAACAAAAGGGTTGAACCAAAACAGTATTCCAAGCAATTCCATTAATAAATTATCGAGCGTGTGAAACTGCTTAATATGAGCCATTTCATGTTTAATGATCTGTTCAATTTCTTTATCAGATAAGGCAACTGTATTATCCCATAAAATGTATCCGAAAAAAGAAGAGGTAGGGTATTGGCCATTCGTACATATTAAGTAGTGCCTGTTCAGTACAGATATCTCGCCTTTTCGGATGAAAAATATCAAGCGAAAAAATTGATATATAAATTTTGCTGCAACAATAGCAGCAATAATTATATATATAATCCATAAAATGAAAAGAATATCAATACGACTTTCAATTTTATCTTCTACTATATTGGTAACAGTTTGTATGGGTTCAACAATTGTTTGCAACGGAGCAGAAACAAATGGCTCTATGGCTTCATGTTTTATTTGTATTGATGGAATGAGCAATGATAAAAGAATAGAACAAAGGAGGTATGTTCTATTCAAATTGAAATAAGTTTCCTTTTTCAGAAAAAGTATATAAACAATATAGAAAAAGAGTTGGCAAATACTTGCTTCAAGCAGATAAACCAGGAAATGATTATTCATTTGATTTCTTTTTATTTATGGTTTTTAAAATCTCATTAAGGTCTTTTATATCAATATCGTTTTCCTTAACAAAGTAGGACATTAAATTCTCGGTGGATCCACTGAAATAATTTTTGAAAATATTTTTAAAAGCAAAACTTCTATATTCTTTTTTAGAAACGAGAGGAAAATATTCATGAGTTTTACCATATGCTTTATGATCTATGAATTTTTTTTCTTCCAGTATTCTTACAATAGTTGAAACGGTGGTGTACGCAGGAAAAGGTTTTGGAAATTCAGCGATAATATCTTTAATAAATCCTTTTTCAATTTTCCAAAGCGCTTGCATTACTTGTTCTTCCGCTTTTGTTAATTCTTTCATAAATAGGTTTGATTTTAATTACAACGTAAAGATATAACTAATATTTTAGTTATACAACTATTTATATAGTTATTTTACTAAATATTTAGTTAATGAGAGTTTCTAATGATTTTATCGTTACGGAATTTCAAGGAAGTGGTGTCAGAAATCAATTGTGTTTCACATCGGAGATAGGCTTCAATTGTGTTCTTTAAGGGGTTTCTATTGTTCTCTTTTATGTTTTTATATTAAAATATTGATACTGGGATTCAACGGTTAGTTTGCCTAAGAGGCGTTTTTACAAATTTATTTTAGAAAAAATATATGCTTTAGTTATTTAAGGCTCCTGCTCGTTTCTCTTTCTATATCTTTCTTTTTAATATCATCCCGCTTATCGTATAGCTTTTTACCCTTTGCCAATGCTATTTCCAGCTTTGCGTATCCTTTTTCACTAATAAATAAACGTAAAGGAATAATTGTTAATCCTTTATCTTTTAATTTTCCCTGAAGCTTGTTCAGTTCCTGCTTATTGAGTAATAGTTTGCGGTCACGTTTTTCACCCACATTATTATACGTCCCATTAAAATAAGGAGCAATGTGCATATTACGGATAAATAATTCATCATTCAAAAACACACAAAAAGCATCGTTAATATTCGATTTCGCTTCACGTACTGATTTTATTTCTGTTCCGGTCAATTGAAGACCTGCAACATATTTATCAATAAATGAATATTCAAAAGATGCTTTTTTATTTTTTATATTAATAGAATTTTCAGCGGCCATAAGGTTACAAAGGTAATATAAAACAATCACCTTAATGCCTCTGCTTTTGGAAGAGAGGAAAAATGAGATAATCAATCATTTTCCTATAAAAAAACGAATTGCATCCCCCTTCCCTATTGTGATTGATAAGAGGATAGGTTTATCACCTGACGATCAATACCGGAACTTTCACATTATGTCGGACTGCATCAAGGGTGGTTCCGAAGATCATATCTTTTAATGCTCTGTGGCCATGGGCACCCATCACCAGTAAATCACAAGATGTATTATTTACAATTTCAGGAATACTTTTTTTAGGGTTACCAAAACCAAGTTTAGTGTCGATCTTATACCCTTTTGAAACCAATTCAACTCGATATTTTTCCAGATTTTCTTTATCAGATACTGTTTCAAGATCATCAATCTCCTGATCCATCAATCTTGCCCCGGCTGTTTCAACAATATGTATCAGAATATATTCGGCACTTTTACCGCCCTGTGCAAATGCATAGCTGATGGCCTTACTGTCGCTTTTGCTAAAATCAACAGTGATGGCGATCTTGTTATACTTCAGCATAGGAAGAATTTCAAGTTCTTCGGGAGTTCCATCGGGAACCCTGTTTTCTGAAACGTTTTGTTTTTTTAACAGCGGGCTAACAGTTATGTACACTAATAAAAATGCTGCTGCAATTATTAATGGAACAACGGTAATATATAAAATGAATGGATTTTCCACAGTCCCCAACCATTCCTTAACTGTTTCAAAAACAAGTTTCGCATTCAATCCTACAATTATTATGGCAACGATCCAGGCACATACTTTTACCCATGTTTTGTTTGCAAATATTCCCATATGTTTTTTATCACTAGTTAAGTGAATAAGAGGAATAATAGCGAATCCGAGTTGCATACTTAAAATAACCTGGCTTAAGATCAACAATTCACCTGTTGCCTCTTCACCAAATATGGAAATAACTAATAAGGCAGGTACTATCGCGATCATCCGGGTTATTAATCTTCTTAACCAGGGTTGAATACGTATATTTAAATATCCTTCCATTACAATCTGACCGGATAAGGTGCCTGTTAATGTTGAGCTTTGCCCTGCAGCAATCAAGGCCACAGCAAATAAAAGTGGAGCAAGGTGAGTTCCAAGAACACCTTCAAGTAATTTATATGCATCCTGAATTTCAGCAACACCAAATCTACCTGTTGAATAAAAAGCGCTTGCAGCAAGGATAAGAATAGCAGCATTTACAAACAAAGCGAGATTTAAAGCGATACTGGTATCAATAAAATTAAATTTTATTGCTTCCTTAATGCCTTTAGGTGTTCTATCGAGTTTACGTGTTTGAACAAGCGAAGAATGTAAGTATAAATTATGCGGCATAACAGTAGCCCCAATAATACCAATTGCGATATAAAGTGCCTGATCATTGGGAATAGAAGGTATAAACCCTTTTATCAATTCGGCTCCATCAGGTTGAGCAAAGTACATTTCTGCAATAAAAGCGAGCCCAATAGTTGCAACCAAAGCCAGAATAAAAGCCTCCATTTTCCGGATGCCATGCTTTTGTAATACTAATAGAAGCAGGGTGTCTAACACAGTAATGGAAACACCTGCTAAAAGGGGAATATTGAATAATAATTGTAAACCTATTGCCATCCCTATCACTTCTGCAAGGTCACAAGCAGCAATAGCGATCTCGGCTAAGATCCAGTTGCAAAAATTTACAACACGTGGATAAGTAGCCCTGGAAGCTTGTGCAAGATCGAGCCCTCTCACCAATCCCAATCTGGCACTTAAACTCTGAAGAAGCAAAGCCATGACGTTGCTCATTAAAAGCACCCATAATAATTTATACCCGAACTGACTACCACCTGCAATATCGGTAGCCCAGTTTCCCGGATCCATATAACCAACACTTATTAAATAGGCCGGTCCCATATAGGCAAAAAGTTTCCGCCAGAAACTGCTTTTATCTGTATGTACACTTGAATGTACTTCCTCCAGTGATTTTCTTGAACCGTTTTTCATAATTTATTTAATGATCACTAAAATATTTTTTGCAACATCATTACTTATAAAAACAGAAGCGCCTTTGTTGATAGTAATTTGAAGTGAATGATCAAATTCAATGATCTCTTTTATTTTAATTTCACTTCCTAAAGCAATGCCTGATCTATCCAAATATTGCAAAAATGCCGTAGAGTGATCAACTACACCGGTCATAATACAAACATCATTTTTTTTGAACTTTGATAATAAATGTGATTTAGGAATATTTAATTTCCCTTTCGCATCCGGTATAGGATCCCCATGAGGGTCCACTTTAGGGTAGTTTAAAAATTTATCAATTTCTTCGATCAGTTTATCCGAATTAATATGTTCTAATTGTTCGGCAACATCGTGTACTTCATCCCATTTAAAATCCAACTTTTCAACCAAAAACATTTCCCACAAGCGGTGTTTTCTGATGATAGTAAGAGCAACTTTTTCCCCTTTTGAAGTAAGCGTTACCCCTTGATATTTTTGATAGTTAATTAGTTTTTTATCCGAAAGTTTTTTAAGCATATCAGTTACGGATGCTGCTTTAGTACTCATTTTTTCAGCGATGGCGTTGGTGCTTACAACATCGCCTTCCTGTTCAATGAGTTTGTAAATGGCCTTGAGATAATTTTCTTCTGTAAATGAGTGCATCAAAACAATGATTTTAGACAAAATTACAAAATAATTTTAAATTAATAATAAATATTTTTTAGACTAATCTAAAAAAATGAATTATATTTGTTGTATGAAAGCAGTAAAATCAATACAACTTATTTTATTTTCTATCGCTTTTATGCTGGTATTATTTCCGGCATGTAAAAAGGAAACGAAGGAAGAAGTTATTGATTGCACAGGTGTTAGTCCAAGTTACAATTCAGAAATAAAACCAATTATTAATGCCAATTGTGTTTCTTCTGGTTGTCATAATGCAGGTTCAAGTAATGGAGACTTTACCACTTATGCTGGTTTTAAAGCGGTTGCATCAACCGGCACATTGGAAAGTAGGGTTATTATAAACAAAACAATGCCTCCAACCGGGCCACTTTCTTTAGAAGACAGAAAAAAAATAAAATGCTGGATAAGTTCCGGTGCAAGTAATAATTAATTAGCCCAATTTAACAATTGAACAATTTGTCAGTAGGCAATTGGCGTTGGGAATAATCAGCAAAAATTTAAACAAATAGCGCAATAAAAGAAATTTGAATATGAAAAAAACAATACTACTTGTAAGCTTAACATTTTTTTTAGTATTGATGATCTCTTGCGAAAAGATGCTACCACCAGCCCCTGCAGATGATGAAATTTTAGCTGGAACAATTCCTGGATTAACTGCGCAACAGGAAATAGAACACTTAATTGGTGATGCAGCATTTGGTGAAATATTTGGCCCTGAACAAGGCCTGGGCCCCATATTTGTTCAAACATCCTGCTCCAATTGCCATGTGGGTAATGGGAAAGGGCATCCATCAACAATGGTTAACCGTTTTGCAAAAATTGAAAATGGACAGATCGATTATTTATTGAATCATGGAGGTCCTCAATTACAGGAACGGTCTATTCCCGGATATTCCCCGGAAGCATTTCCAAGCCAGGCAAATGTATTTACCAAGCGCTTAGCCCCGGCAGTAATGGGTTTAGGGTATATCGCAGCATTATCCGATGCTTCTATATTGGCCAATGCTGATTCGAGTGATGTTGATGGCGATGGTATTTCAGGAAGGGCGAATTATGTTACACCTACCGATTTTTTTACTCCACAAACAATTCATACTGCAAATAATGGAAAATACATAGGGCGTTTTGGTAAAAAAGCTGAAAAAGTTACCATTCAGGATCAGGTTGTATTTGCTTTAAAACAGGATATTGGTATTACTTCTGATTTTGATACGGAGGATCTATATAACGCGCAATTGGGGATCAACACAGGCGATCATGTTCCTGATCCTGAGGTTTCATCAAGCTTTGTGCATAGCCTGGTATTTTATATGCGTACCTTAAAAGCACCACCTCGCAGAAACATTGATGATGCTGATGTTGTGGCCGGTCAAAATTTATTCGAGGGGATCGGTTGCACAAGTTGCCATAAGTCCACCTTGGTTACCAGCGAATCAGATATCAGTGCTTTAAGCAATCAAACATTTCACCCCTATTCTGATTTTTTGTTACACGATATGGGAGAACTTTTGGATGATAGTTATCCGGAAGGAAGCGCCAATAGTAATGAATGGAGAACTCCACCACTTTGGGGAATTGGGCTTGCGAAAGATTCGCAAGGAGGAAATATGTTTTTACTTCATGATGGAAGAGCAACCACTTTTGAAGGAGTTATTTCTTATCACGGAGGTGAAGCCTCGAGCAGAAGAGCGGCATTTTATGCTTTATCGGAACAACAAAAAGCGCAAATAATTAAATTTCTGGAATCACTATAAATAATGGAACGTAGGAATTTTATTAAACAATGTGGTACAGTTGGATTTTCCTGCCTGGGTTTATCTGTCTTGCTCAATAGTTGTGCAGGTGTACATCATGTTACAGGTGTGGTAAATAACAATTCTGTTCAGTTAAGTAAATCCGAATTTATCGTTAAAAAAGATGATAAAACCTCCTTCCGGAAATACATTATTATGAGAGTAGAAAGCTCAAATTTCCCAATTGTAATATATCGTTTTTCGGAAACAGAATTTAAGGCTTTATTACTGCGCTGCACACATCAGTCGAATGAATTAAATGTAAATGGTGATCTGATCTCCTGTTCGGCACATGGTAGCGAGTTTACCAGTAAAGGTGAGGTAGTACACGGTCCTGCGGAGCAATCGTTAAAATCATTTCCGATAACTTTAGATGAAAATAATATCTATTTAAAATTAATTTAATTAAACACTTTCCATAAGACACAAAGTAGCGAAGAAATAAAGCATAAGAAAAATTATTGTCAAACTCAATTTCTTTGGGGCTTTGTGGCAAATGATCAGATAACAAAATTTCAAAAAAAATAATTATAGAATGAAAAAAATAGTACTTCTTATTTTATTCGCAATTGCTTCACAAGCATTTGCACAAAACGATTCTTCTTTTTTAAAGCGTGTTCAACCCGATACATCTAATTTAAAAATGAACATGGATGCAGTTTATAACCGTCCGTTTTTACAGATGGGAAAATTGCCAGTTTCCATTGGTGGTTATTTAGAGGCGAACAGCAGTTATTTCGCTACTGATGGAGTTACCGAAGGTTTATCATTTCAAATTCCACGTATGACAATTTTCTTATCATCAACGATCAAAAAAAGAATAAAATTTTTATCGGAAATTGAATTTGAAGAAGGTGGAAAAGAAATTGCGATCGAATTTGCTTCAATGGATATTGAGTTTCATCCTTTATTTAATTTACGAGGTGGGGTAATAATGAACCCTATTGGGGGATTCAATCAAAATCATGATGGTCCGAAATGGGAATTTATCAGTCGTCCTATTTCTTCAACCACTATTATTCCTTCGACATGGAGCAATGTAGGTTTTGGTCTTTTTGGAAAATATGCCCGTAATAATTGGGTATGGGCCTACGAAGCTTATTTAACAAATGGATTTGATGATAAAATAATTTCCAATCAACAAAATAGAACCTGGCTTCCGGCAAGTAAAGAAAGCCCTGAACGGTTTGAAGAAAGTTTTAATGGAGTTCCGCTTGTTACTGCAAAAACAGCCATTCGTCACCGAAAAGTGGGAGAAATTGGTTTTTCATGGATGGGCGGTGTTTACAATAAATTTAATTTAGATGGCGTAGAAGTAGATAAAAAAAGACGAGTGGATCTGTTTGCCATTGATTTTAATACCACAGTGCCTAAGATCAATACTTATATAAATGCTGAATGGGTTTGGGCGATGATCGATGTTCCAACAACCTATATTCAACAATTTGGAAATAAACAACAAGGTGGTTTTATAGATATTGTTCAACCTGTAATTAAACGAAAAATTCTGGGATGGGAAAACAGCACTTTTAATGTTGCTTTAAGGCTGGAATACACCGATTATAACAAAGGTATATTTAATGAAACCGGTGAAAACATTTATGATCATATAACTGCAATTGTTCCCGGAATTAGTTTCAGACCATCATCACAAACTGTGATCAGGGCTAATTATCGCTACCATTGGGAACGCGATCTATTAGGCAATCCGGCAGCCAGAACAGCAGGGTTTCAATTTGGGTTCTCCACTTATTTTTAAGTTTTTTTATTTTCTTACCATTTATTTTTTGATATTCGTATCTCAAAAAAAATTACAGAAAAACCCTACAATCTATTTCTTATGAAATTTTTGTTTCCACTATTTATTGTTTTTGCTTTCACATCCTGTTCGCCTAAACTTCCTCTTGTTCAACACAGGAACAGTGTAAAAATAGAAGTTGGCCCTGGTCCAGAAGATATTGTACTTGATACATTTAGCAGTTCTTACCCTCGAATTCTTGCTTCTTGTTTGCAAAGAAGAAATGGAAAAGATGTGTATGCCGAAATTTGCGAAGTAAATTTAATTAACGATAGCTATAAAATTTTGAAACGATCGAATGAACCACAGGGCATGGTATTTCGCCCTCATGGTTTTGACCTGGTTAAAAATTTAAAAGGCGAAATATTATTGTATTGTGTTTCACACAACGAAGAAAAAAAAGAACATTCAATTATTATTTATACTGTATTTGCTGATCATCTGCAGTTCAAAGAAAAGTTGGATTCTCCATTACTTGTTTCACCAAATGATGTTACAGCAAATTGTGCCGGGGAAATTTTTGTTACTAATGATGCGCGCAAACGTGGAAGTGCAATGGAATCTTTATTGAAATTAAAAACTTCGAACGTTGTTAGTTATCACCCTGCGAATCAACAATGGAACGTAGCCGCTGACAGATTTTCGTATGCAAATGGAATAGCCATCAATCATTGTCCTTCCGATTTTGTGTTGCTTTCAACGATAAGAAGCAATAAACTTTATATGTTGAAAAATACGCCAGATAACAAAGATCGATATGTTCCAAAAACAATTGCAAAGCTGAAGGGGCTTGATAATATTACTTTTATCACTGACAATGAAATACTTGTTACTGCACATCTCAACCAAATCGCCTTTTTAAAACATTATAAAGACCCTAAGAACATCTCTCCTACTGTTGTTTATCGTGTAAACATAATTACAGGTGAATATAAAGCTGTTTATTCTAATGATGGTTCTGACATTAGTGGCGGTTCAACAGCTTTATATTATAAAGGTAAATTATATATTTCCCAGGTATTTGAACCTTTTCTTCTAAAATGTGACGCGGAGAATTTGAAATAGAATTGGCAAAAACGTCATTCGAACTTGTTTCGGAATCTATTTGATGCTGAGCAAGTTCATCATAGCCAGTCATTTATACTATCATCTTTTTAACAGATAGTATTTACTCTTTTTAAACAATTTCAGGCCAAAATACATTTCTCAAAACTTTTCCACAATAATTGTCAAATTAAAAAAAAAACTATCTTTGCAAAAAAATTAATCACTAAAAAAACCTAAATGATGAGAAAAAAATTACAATTAGTCGCAACATTATGCCTTTTAGCCGTTTCTTTGAATGGCTTTTCACAAACCGGAAGGTATTTAACTGAAGTTTTCACTTCGGTAACAGTTACATCAAACGTTGTTTACGGAAATAATCTTTCTGTTTTAACAGGAACACCAGCACCATCCGATCTAAAAATGGATGTTTACCAACCAACCGGAGACGTATTAACTGCAAGACCATTGGTTATTGTACTTCATACAGGAAGTTTTCTTCCAGCAGTTGCGAATGGACAAGCTACCGGTTCAAAAACTGATAGTGCTGTAGTAGAAATGTGTAACAGATTTGCAAAAAGAGGATATGTTGCAGTTGCTGCTGATTACCGTTTAGGATGGAATGCTCTTTCAACTAATACAGATGTAAGAACTGGTACACTCTTAAATGCAGTTTACCGTGCTATTCAAGATGCAAAAAATTGCGTTCGTTATTTCAAAGAAGATAAAGCGACTGCGAACACTTATAAAATTGATACTACCAAAATTGCGGTAGGTGGTTTAGGTTCTGGTGGATACATAGCTCTTGCTTATGCATCATTGAACCAGGTTGCTGAAATTCAATTAGGGAAATTCTTAGATAACACAGTAAGTCCACCGGTACCATATATTGATCAATCATTATCCGGTAATTTTGATGGAACAAATACAACTGGTTTAAATATTGCTAACTTACCATCTCACACTTCTACCATAAACATGGCATTCAATGTTGGTGGTGCAATTGGAGATACTTCTTGGATAAACGCAGGAGAAGTTCCAATAGTTGGTTTACATTGCTACAAAGATGCGAATGCTCCATATACAACAGGAGCTGTTATTGTTCCAACTACAGGTGCATTTGTTGTTGAGGCAAGTGGTAGTTATGACGTTATAAGAGTTGTTAATAAACCATCAATTGACAATAATGCAATTTTCAACAGTTCAATTTATACTGACGTATATACAACCAGAGCTAACACGATAAATGATGGCTTAGAAGGTTTATATCCTTTTGTAACTCCAGTTCCTGTTGCCGCTACTTGTACTGGTACTGATACAGAAAGTGAACAAGGAAGTCCTTGGGATTGGTGGAGTGAAGCTACTTTCATTGCACAATACAATGGATATTCAGGTACAACAAATGGACCTATTGTTAATTGCAAGCAAAAATTAAGCAATCCAGATATGTCAGCTGCAAAAGGAAGATTATACATGGATACCATTCAAGGTTATTTAAACCCACGTATGGTTTGTGCTTTAGGTTTGGCTGGTTGTGTTCCTAACCCTGCTGGAGTTAATGAAAACGTTAATGTATCTGACATTACTATTTTCCCTAACCCATCATCAACTGAAATTAATTTTTCAGTAAAAGGTTCAACTACTATTAAAAGTGTTGAATTATATGATGTAACTGGAAGAATGGTTAAACAAATTGTTGGATTAAACACTCAAAAATATACTATTCAACGTGAAGGACTTTCTACTGGATTATACATTACTAAAATTCAGTTGAACAAAGGTTCTATTTCTAAAAAGATCATTTTAGA
>JAZKBF010000083.1:0-2895 GCA_040388745.1 Bacteroidota bacterium
CTTCAGTATCCAAAGTGATTCGCTCGTCTGAGAACAACATAAAGTGGTGAATCAAAATTTTAGCAGCTTCTTTTAATGCTTCTTTTGGATGAATAGAACCATCTGTAACAATGTTCATTATCAATTTTTCGTAATCCGTTTTTTGCTCCACACGAAAATTTTCAATACTGTATTGAACATTTTTAATTGGAGTGTAAATTGAATCGATAGGAATTAACCCTAAACTAGTATTAAGAGGTTTATTTTCTTCAGCTGGTACATAGCCACGACCTTTATCAATGGTTAATTCTAATTTTAACTTAACACTTGGTTCCATGTTACAGATAACCAAATCAGAATTCAATACTTGGAATCCAGAAGTGAATTTTCCAATATCACCTGCAGTTAATTGATTTTTACCAGTAATTGTTACAGTTACTTTTTCAAAATCCGTAGTTTCTATTTGTTTCTTAAAACGTACTTGTTTTAAATTAAGTATGATCTCAGTTACATCTTCTGTAACTCCTTTAAGTGTAGAAAACTCATGATCAACTCCTTCAATTTTTATAGTAGTGATAGCATGGCCTTCAAGTGATGACAACAAAATTCTTCTTAAAGCATTACCAACGGTGATACCATAACCAGGCTCCAAAGGACGGAATTCAAATTGTCCTTCAGTTTCACTGGAGTTAATCATAATAACCTTATCAGGTTTTTGAAAAGCTAAAATTGCCATGTGTGTGTATAGTTATTAGTTAATAGTTAATTGTTATAAATTTTACTTTTTTTTATTCTCTCTTCACAGAAGGGAGGCAGCAAAATTTTTTCTTTTAGTATTCACCAAAACCCTATCTCTTTTGGAGGAAGGGTTAAAAGGTGAATTCTTTATTTAGAGTACAACTCGACAATTAGTTGTTCTTTGATATTTTCTGGTATTTGAACTCTTTCAGGAATTGAAATAAATTTACCTACCATACTTGTTTTATCAAAATCCATCCAAGGAAACTGATTACTTGAAGATAATACGTTTTTGCTGATTACTTCTAATGTTTTTGAACGTTCGCGAACTGCAACAGAATCACCTGGTTTTAGAACATAAGATGCAATATTTACAACATTACCATTAACTGTGATATGGCCATGTCCAACTAATTGACGTGCACCACTGCGAGTTGGAGCAATACCCATACGATAAACAACATTATCCAAACGGGACTCGATCAACTGAAGCAACACTTCACCAGTAACACCATGTGCAGTTTGAGCCATCGCGTAAATTTTTGCAAATTGACGTTCTAATATACCATAAGTATATTTTGCTTTTTGTTTTTCACGTAACTGAACAGAGTATTCCGATTGCTTAGAACGTTTTTTAGATAAACCATGCATCCCCGGAGGATAATTCTTTTTTTCTAATGCCTTATCTGGACCAAATATTGGTTCTTTAAACTTTCTTGCAATTTTTGATTTGGGGCCAATGTATCTTGCCATTTTCTTTTTGTTTTTTTTCTATTCCTGTTATAAATGTCTGTCTCAAAGTGATACGAATTTGTAATTCGTAGATCCGAACAGATTTGTTATTCGTTGATTATACTCTTCTGCGTTTTGGAGGACGGCAACCATTATGTGGAATTGGTGTAATATCCATGATCTCACTTACCTCAATACCTGCACCGGAAATAGTACGTATCGCTGATTCACGACCTGCACCAGGACCTTTAACAAATACTTTTACTTTTCTTAATCCTGCAGCATGAGCTACTTTTGCACAATCAGAAGCTGCTAACTGAGCTGCATAAGGTGTGTTCTTTTTTGAACCACGAAACCCCATTTTACCAGCACTCGACCATGATATTACCTGACCGGTAATATTGGTTAAGGAAATAATAATGTTGTTAAATGTAGCGTTGATATGAGCTTCCCCAACTGCATCTACTTTTACAACTCTTTTTTTAGCAACTGCTTTAGTTGCAGTTGTTGATTGATTTTGTTTAGCCATTTCTTTTATTTTGTGAATCAGTGGCTCTATTACTAAAGCCTCTAATCTTTCAATTTTTTATTTCGTTACTTTTTTCTTGTTTGCAACTGTTTTACGTTTACCTTTTCTGGTACGTGCATTGTTTTTAGTAGTTTGACCACGTACAGGTAATCCTAAACGGTGACGAATACCTCTATAAGCACCAATGTCCATCAAACGTTTGATGTTTAATTGCACTTCAGAACGTAAAGAACCTTCTAATTTGTACTTATCGTTAAGGATAGTACGGATAGCTGTTAACTGGTCATCATTCCAGTCTTGAACTTTAGTATTCCAATCGATACCAGCTTCAGTTAATACTTTCTGAGCACTGCTGCGACCTATTCCGTAAATGTAAGTTAAGCCAATTTCGCCTCTTTTGTTGTTTGGTAAATCAATACCTGCAATTCTTGCCATTGTTTATTTATTTGATAATTTGTTAATTTGATAATTTGATAAATAATAATTTGAAAAGTAATTAACACATTTTCAAATTAGCACATTTTCAAATTAATTTTACCCTTGTCTTTGTTTAAACTTAGGATTTTTTTTGTTGATCACATACAAAACGCCATTTCTACGAACTATTTTGCAGTCAACACTTCTTTTTTTGATTGATGTTCTTACTTTCATTATACTACGAATTTACGAATTTGTGTTTTTCTTTATTTTTCTATTCTCTAAATACAGAACTATTTGTATCTATATGTTATTCTTCCTTTTGTTAAATCGTAAGGCGACATTTCAATTTTTACTTTGTCACCGGTTAAAATTTTAATATAATGCATACGCATTTTACCTGAAATATGTGCTGTAATCACGTGTCCGTTCTCAAGCTCAACGCGAAACATTGCATTAGACAATGCTTCTAAAATAATTCCGTCTTGCTCAATTGACGC
>JAZKBF010000084.1:0-1128 GCA_040388745.1 Bacteroidota bacterium
AATGAAAACGTATTTACGTTTGAAAAACGTCACTTTCACTTTCACATAATCGTATTAAATACATATATCACGGTTTGGTTAAATAACAGGAATTTACAATAAACTTTGTCAGTCTGCAGAAAGTGCTCCTTGTGAAAAGTATTTTTCCTTACATTCAGTGAATTTTGTATTAGTGAATAAGTTGTATGGTGTTGGACGTGCAAAATTGCTATTTAAAACAAGACTCGACGATCGGAACATTTTCATTGTCATTTTCGTGTCTTGTTTCTGCTGGGTTAAAATGGGTAAAACGAAACAGGACTTTGATCCACCAAACAAACCATTGCGGTTAAGCGTAATAAAAAAAGGGATAGGAAGAGCACACAGACAGTTTTTGTGTAAACGGCCTGGGTGTACATACAAAACTATAAGTTGCAGTGAGCTCAATGAGCATATTATAGGTACCCATTCTTGCAAAAAATGTAAAGCTGATTGCAAAAACATCATTACACATTATTGTCGTAAACCAAAAGACGATACTGAAATAAAAGATGTAGACATTTCAGATACCCCTTTCGAAATAAAAAATCGATCCAACAGAGGTGCTGTACTTACTCTACAGCACAAGTATTTGAGTACAGTCATTGTTTTAAAAGAAGCAGTGCAAATTGTGTATACTGGCTTGGTCAGTTTGTTGCAGAAATATATTGCTGAGCATCAAGGTATACGCTGCAAGTTGGCTTTTGAAATTGATTGTACCGAGCTAAAAACAGAAGAAAGGAAAATAAAACACTTTCACTCTCCCTTTTCTCGTTTAATACACTCATCCTATATTGATGAAATTCTTGACTTTAGTATAAAGTACATTGAAAATGTGATTACGCTTTTGACCGAAAGTGGAAGTGGTATACGAATTGAAGGAATATTATCGATTGAAATTGATATTGGACTTTACAAGCCTATTCGTCCAAGAGGATACATTAAATTGCCCGATGGTCTCAAAAGTAGACACGGTTTGCTAAACATCAAAACAGAATATGATTGCTTCAAGTTATCGATAATAGCTGCATTATATGAAAATAATTTACGTTTTCCAAAATATTCTGAAATTCCAGCAGAAATGCAAAGTCATGTACACAAAAAATATGT
>JAZKBF010000085.1:0-31436 GCA_040388745.1 Bacteroidota bacterium
AAACTAATTATATCACTGTATATCCCAATCCACATGCGGGTTTCACCGTGCAACCAGAAGTAACAACTATTACAGATCCTATCATTTCAATTACAGACCTATCAACAGGAGCTTACTATTGGAATTGGAATTTTGGTGATGGCGATACTTCATCTGCCTTTAATCCTGCTCCTCATACCTATCAGGATACGAGCACTTACACCATAACATTGATCGCATCTACTCAATACAATTGTATTGATACAGCTTACCAAACCATCATTATTGAGCCCGACTTTATGTTTTATGTTCCAAATGCGTTTTCACCTAACGATGATGGAATAAATGATTTTTTCTCCGGTAAAGGAACTTTTGTGGGTATCTATGAAATGGCTATTTTTGACCGCTGGGGCAATTTGATCTTCAGTTCAGATGATATTACTAAGCCTTGGGATGGTAAAGCAAACAGAGGGGCTGTAATTGCTCAGGGAGATGTATATATTTATTCGATAAAGATCACTGATTTTAAAAAGCGGAAACATACCTATAAAGGAATTGTAACGTTGGTGAGGTAGAGAAACCGCTAGCAGCGAAATCTTAATTGCATAAAAAAAGACCTCAAATTAATTTGAGGTCTTTTTTTATGTTGTTTTTTAAATAAATATAAACACTATTCCACAGTAACGGACTTAGCTAAATTCCTCGGCTGATCAACATTACAGCCTCTCATTACAGCAATATGATAAGATAATAACTGCAACGGCACCACTGAAACCAAAGGAACTAAAATTTCATCCGTTTCAGGGATTTCAATTGTATAATCAGCCATTTCTTTTACTTGGGTATCACCTTCAGTAACAATAGCGATAATTTTCCCTTTACGTGCTTTTACTTCCTGGATATTACTAACCACTTTTTCGTAAGAAGCTCCTTTTGTTGCAATTACAAAAACCGGCATTTCTTCATCGATCAAAGCAATTGGTCCATGTTTCATTTCAGCAGCAGGATAACCTTCAGCATGAATATAGGAGATCTCTTTTAGTTTCAAAGCGCCTTCTAAGGCAACAGGGAACGAATATCCACGTCCAAGATACAATGCATTGGTAGAGTTTTTATAAATATCAGCAATGTATTTTATCTTATCGTTTGTTTTCAAAACGCGTTCAACTTTTGCAGGAATTGCTTCCAATTCATTTAACAACTGGTGAAAACGTGATGAGGAGATTGTTCCCTTAAGAAACGCAACTCTCAAGGCCATTAAAACCAATACTGTTATTTGAGCAGTAAATGCTTTTGTAGATGCTACACCAATTTCAGGTCCAGCATGGGTGTAAGAACCTGCATGGGTGGCACGTGCAATGGATGAGCCAACCACGTTACAGATGCCAACAATGGTAGCACCTTTTGATTTTGCAAGTTCAATTGCAGCAAGTGTATCGGCTGTTTCACCTGACTGTGAAATAGCAATCACTACATCATCTTCATAAATTATCGGATTACGGTAACGGAACTCGGAAGCGTATTCCACCTCCACAGGGATCCGTGTCAGGTCTTCAAACAAATATTCTGCAACCAATGCTGCATGCCAGGATGTTCCACATGCGATAAAAATAATTCGTTTTGCATTTAAAAATTTTTGCTCGTATTCAGCAATACCACCCAAATTTACAATGCCTTTTTCAGCACTTAATCTGCCTCGCATACTGTCTTTAATAGAACGTGGCTGCTCGTAGATCTCCTTCAACATAAAGTGATCATATCCACCTTTTTCCAAAGCCTCCAGCTTTAGCTCCAATTCCTGTATGTACGGGGTTTTAACTTTATTCTTGATCGTTTTTATTTTCAGCTCTTTCCCACGTTCAATAAATGCGATCTCTTCATCTTCGAGATAAACTACATTTTTTGTGTATTCAATGATTGGTGTGGCATCTGATGCAATGAAAAACTCATCAACACCAATACCTATTACCATTGGGCTACCTTTTTTAGCGGCAATCAATTCATTAGGATTATCTTTCGAAAGAATTACGATCGCATAAGCTCCAACAACCTGGTTTAAGGCTAAACGAACAGCTTCACCAACCCGTATATTTTCTTTTTGTTGAATGTCTTCTATTAAATGGATAAGAACTTCTGTATCCGTATCGCTTAAAAAAACATGACCACGTTTTTTTAATTCTTCTTTTAGAGAGCCATAATTTTCGATGATACCGTTATGTATCATCACTAAATTTTTGGAGCCGGAATAATGAGGGTGTGCATTTACATCATTCGGGACACCGTGTGTAGCCCAACGTGTATGACCAATACCGATAGTCCCGTTTTTGTTTTTTTCGCTAACAAAACTGGCTAGTTCGGCAACCTTACCTTTGCATTTGTATACGTTTAAATCTGAAGCGTGTGAAGTTAAATTCTCATCTATTAAAGCAACACCAGCACTGTCATACCCTCTGTATTCAAGCCTTTGTAAACCTTTTATAAGGATCGGATATGCTTGTCTGTTTCCGATGTATGCAACTATTCCGCACATATTTTTTTAGTATTTAGTGATTTGCAGATTTAGTGATTTGGTAATTTTAAAACTCTCCAATTCTCCAACTCTCCAATTATTTTATTGTAATTTAGTATATCCTATATTGAGTTTCATTCGGTAGGCGCTGGTGCTTGCTCCGCCACCTATTATTACCCTGTTGGCATTGATTGCTCCGCTCCCTGCAAGTAAATGCAAACCATTGTTTTTTCTTTTTCCGGCCAGTACCTGCTGAATGTAACGTGCAATATTAAAGTGATATTCGTGTGTAGTTGAATTATACGTCCCTCCAAAATAATTATCACCTTCATTGGCATCAGGTAATACATAATTGGTGCCGTCATCATTAATACCAAACAATACTAATTTGGTTGGAGCCGCAAAGGTATCAAGCATGTAAGTTGATGTTGGATCTACTTTGATCACCAACTCCGCTTTATTAATTGCAATGTCTCCGGCATTTACCCAGTTCATTAAATAAGGTAATTCGATCGTAGTTTTAACCCCGGCCATTGATTGAATAAAAACCACATCATTTTGCATTGGTGGAGAAGGAGATGTGCTTAATTGCGCAGCAAGGTTCGCATCAATAGCAGTAGAATGATCATGAGTAAAATGCGAAAAACGGGCAACACTGCCAAGACCTAAATCATATTTCAAGGAATCATCTATATCATTGTGATAATATAAGGTAACTTTTGACTGCGCGTCAGCCATTTTAAAGTGTAAAATATTACCCTCAGCGCTGCTTAAGCCCGTTGTGTTCTCAGTAGTAATATACAGCCCTTTCATAAAACTTTGAAAAGCAGTATTGCTGGCTAAATTAGCAGTAGTTTGGTTGCTTAAGATCGTTTGCCCGAAGGAAGTATCAAGTGGTATACGAAGCTGAGGTTTCAGAACTTCATTAAGAATTGTTATACTTTTAGACGGTTCAGGAATAAATCCGAAATTATTTGCCAGATCTAAAGTATTAACAGTAAGCGTATTGTTAGAATAGTAACTGTTCTCGCCTTTTATGTCTTGTGCAACCTCATATACATTAACTTTTTGTTCAACACGTTGTCTTTTCCCATAATATGCAGGGTCGTAAACTAAAGACAATACAACGGAGTCAATTAAAGGACTTGTTCCAAATAAAGGGTTGTTGGTTGGTAATCGCAGCTGAGTGTAAAGCGAAGCTGTTGCTTTTCCGAATGTAGGATCCTGATAAATACCTAACAAGGCATCTGCGGTAATAATAAGAGTTTCATCAGTACGCAATGAATCTACACTTACTGTTTTGGTAATTAATGTGGTAGTGTCCTGGTAATCAACACTTAACAGGTCATTAGCAGGCTGTACATCTAAACCAACCACGCTGGACTCATCACAAGATGTTATACTAATTGAAATACTTACGAGTAGAATTAAAAAAAATTTTGCCCCAATTACTTGGGGCAAAATTTCGGATATTCTTTTATTGTATAAAACCATATAAACAATTATATTAACTAAACTGCTTCTACCACTTCTTCAAGCACAGCATCATAAAACTCTGAATAAGCAGCAATGTACTCATCACCAGCCATATACTCAAGTACCGGTTTACCCGATTTTTTGATGTATTTTTCTACGTCTGAATTAATTTTCGCACTTCCTTTAATTACACCATCAGCTAAATCAATAGCCAATTTGCTAACATTCACAAAAGTAGGATTTTTATATAATTCTACATCTGCTTTTTCGATTCCATCAAATAAAACCTTTTTAGCAAAATCTTTGTGTAAAGGAGTTGTAAATTCATCATCATAAACTGAATACACAATTTTAGTATCGGCAAATAATGGGTTGTCTTTAAATGATTTTTTCAAATAAAGTGCAGTTAAACTGGTCATCCAACCATGTAAATGAACAATATCAGGAGACCAACCTAATTTATTAACGGTTTCAATCACTCCGCGGCAAAAGAAAATAGCACGCTCATCATTGTCGGCAAAATGTTCACCTTTTTTATCTGTTAAAATATGTTTACGTTCAAAATATTCCTGATTATCAATAAAATAAACCTGCATGCGAGCCGATTGGATAGATGCAACTTTAATAATTAACTGGTGATCAGAATCATCAATGATCAAATTCATACCTGACAAACGAATTACTTCGTGCAATTGGTTGCGTCTTTCGTTGATACAACCATATTTAGGCATAAATGTCCTTATTTCCTTTCCTCGTTCTTGTATTCCTTGTGGCAATTTGCGTCCAATAATACCCATTGGAGTTTCATCTAAGTAGGGGGTTACTTCTTGTGATACAAATAAAACTCTCGCTTTCTTCTTCATATGAGTTGGATTAAGGTTAGATTGTTAAAAAGTAAACAAAAGTAATGAAAAAATTTCGAATTTTCAAAGTATTAATATTAGATTTGCCCCATTATCTCTAAACGGGCTCTATTAACTAGGATATTAACGATTTTTAACTATTCTTTTGTTTAATGATTATTTTTAATTCGGCTCAGCAACTAAAAATCTACTTAGATAACGTAAGAGATCAACACTATATTGTTGGGTTTGTACCCACCATGGGTGCCTTACATCGAGGACATATTTCATTGATCAATGCCGCAAAAATTCAATGCGATCTTGTAGTTTGCAGCATCTTTGTGAACCCCACCCAATTTAATGATCTAAGTGATCTACAGAATTATCCCCGAACCTTTGAAGCAGATTGCAAATTATTGGAAACAGCCCATTGCGATATCCTTTTTATCCCTGAAGTATCTGAAATTTACACTTTTGAAGAGCTTGAACTAAAAAAAGAGAAAATTGAAGACAAAAGCTGGACAAAAGGTAATGCGGTAGATTTTGGTTCATTGGTTGAAGTAATGGAAGGGGCGCATCGCCCAGGGCATTTTAATGGTGTTGCACAAGTAGTAAGTAAATTATTCAGAATTGTGGAGCCCAATAAAGCCTTTTTCGGACAAAAAGATTTTCAACAATTGGCGGTAATACGTAAAATGGTAAAACTGCTGAACATGCCTATTGAAATTTTTGCATGCCCTATTATACGGGAAAGCAATGGTTTGGCAATGAGTTCCCGAAATGAAAGATTAATAGCTGAAGATAGAGATATTGCTTCTATAATCTCAAAAACGTTGTTTGAAGTAAAAGAATTACAAACAATAAAAACTGTTGCCGAGTTAAAATCCTTTGCGGAAGCTCAACTAAAGACTGAACCCAAAATTGAATTGGAATATTTTGAAATTTCGGATGCTGACAGCTTACAACCGATCACTGATTATAAACAAGCCCAAAGTGCGGTTGCATGTGTTGCACTTAAACTCGGCAATGTGCGGTTGATCGATAATATTGTTTTGTATTAGCAATTGAAGTCTGGTTGCTATTGTTAGAATTACTTTGGGCGTTTCCCTTTCTTAAACAAGAAAGGGGCGGGCTTTTCAAGCAATCTTTTTGTGAAGAACAAAAAGGATTTTCGTTGCAATCCCTAACGCGGCATTATTTTACTAAAGAGCATTATTGGGAACCGAAACTATTATTTTAATTTTTCAATTTTCTGCAACAATTCTGTTGTCTCCTTGTATTCTTCTTCGCCTACACCGCCTTTTTTTGCTAATTCAATCGCTTTATTACCGGCTGCTTTGGCTTCCTGCTTTTTATTTAACTTATATAAAACTCCAGTATAGGTATCGTAATTATACCAATTGGGCTCGTCTATAACGGCTTTTTGCATCCACGATTCGGCTTTTTGCAAAGCGGCCATATCATCCGAATGCTCATAAATATCCCATGAAATATTGTTATAATCTTCAGCAGAATGAAAATATTTATCTCCTTTTTCAACGCTTAGATCTATATATTTTTTCCAATCTCCTTTTTTCTTTGAGTTAGCCAATTCCAGATTAAATAAAATCTCATCAATACCTGTAAATTTCATTTTTTTAATTTCGTTTTTATAAGCCTCGAAATCAGAATCTTTCATTTCTTTTGTGTAAATAATTGAATACCCGCCATTTAAAAACACCTCCTTGATTTTTGAATTTACCGAATCGGCAGTATATGCTTTATTATAGGTTTCTATATTATTTAATAAATAAACAAATTCACGGCTTTTGTAGTCTGAACTATAGTCTCTGATCATGTTCCAATTGGCTCTATTGGTAAGAACTTCATCTTTTTGAGTTTTGAAATAATCCTGAACGGGAGCATCGGTGCTAAGGCAGGTTTTAGAAACGGCTTCAACGTATTCTCTTAAAAAAGAAGGATCCGCTTTTTTTAAGGGGTATTCATCTTTATATTTAGAAAACCTTTTTTCAGGGTTAAAGGCATCTTCAGCTAACTGAGTGAATTTTTTCACACTTAGTCCGCCTGCTCCACGATGTATTAATTTACCATCACCATCAATAAATAATAAATTGGGATAACATTGTACTTCGTATAGTTTTGCAATATCAACTCCTTCGCCTATTTCCATATCAAATTTTGCATTGATAAATTTAGCATTGAAATAATCAGCAACCGTATCATTGGTGAATACATTGGCGGCCATCCATTTACAAGGACCGCACCAGGATGTATAGGCATCAATAAAAATTAATTTATTTTCCTTTTTTGCTTTTGCTTTTATTTCTGCAAAAGTTGTGGTTTCAAAATGCATTTTTTTTGTTTGGGCAAAGCCTAAACTTGCAACAAACATTAAACTGAGGACTAAGATCTTTGTTTTCATCTGAAAATGATTTTAAATTAAATAATTTTACAATTGTTCAATTTTGCAGTAGGCAATTTTTTAAAATAATTTTACAATAGACAATTTATCAGTAGGCAATTTGAAAAGTAATTAAACAATTGTGCAACTGCGACAGGTGGTTCCTTTAATTGAATAATTGCCTGCTGATAAATTGCCTACTGTATAATTGAAACATTGCCCAATTACCTCCTCGCTGGTCTGCGGTCTTTAGAGAAATTGCTTTTTTTCTTAACAAAAGGTCTTTTGTTCTTTATTTCGGGCGAATAAACCGGTCCGACACCAAGGCTTTCAGGCAATGGTAGCTTTTTTACTTCGCTTTCAAGCAGTGTTTCAATTTGCAAAAACTTTTGCTGATCGTATTCATTGATAAATGTTAATGCCACGCCAGTAGCTGCAGCACGAGCTGTACGACCAATACGGTGAATATAATCCGCTGCATCACCCGGAACGTCATAATTAATAACTAAACCGATATCTTCAATATCAATACCACGGGACAGAATATCGGTGGCAACTAAAATTTGCAATTTTTTGCTTCTGAAATTACGTAATACCTCTTCCCGCTCCGGTTGATCCAGATCAGAATGTATTGCTTTGGCTTTTAATCCTGCTTTTTGTAAGTCGCGCTCTAACTCTTTCACTTTTATTTTGGTAGAAACAAAAATGATAACACTACTCAGATCTTTTCCTTCAAGCAGTGATTTTATTAAATTGTTTTTTTGCGTATCGTAAACCAAATAAGCTCCTTGTATAACACCAGCAGCAGGTTTAGAAATGGATATGCTGATCTGTTCCGGGTTAACTAAAAGTGAATTTGCCAAGGTACGGATCTTAGGTGGCATGGTAGCCGAAAACATCAATGTTTGACGAACTTTTGGCAGGTAATTGCTTATCTTTAAAATGTCATCCACAAAGCCCATGTCCAACATTCTATCGGCCTCATCTAGTATCAAATGTTCCAGTTTATCCAACTTCACATACCCCATATTTAAATGTGCCATCAAACGGCCGGGTGTTGCAATAATAATATTTGCGCCTTCTGATAATGCACGTTTTTCACGTTCAAAACTACTTCCGTCACTTCCTCCATAAATAGCAAGAGAACTTACTGATGTAAAGTAGGAAAAGCCTTGCAAGGCCTGATCTATTTGTAATGCTAACTCACGTGTAGGAACAATGATCAATGTATTGGTACTATCGGTTGGATCCTTTGCCAACTTATTTAAAATCGGAAGCAAAAAAGCTGCCGTTTTGCCTGTACCTGTTTGTGCACAACCTATTAAATCCCTCTTACTCAGTATGATCGGTATGGCTTGTTGTTGTATTGGGGTTGGAGTGTTAAACCCCATCGAATCGAGGCCTTCCTGAAGATTACTCTCAAAATTAAAATCGCTGAACTTCAAATTTTTATTTATTTGTTTATTTATACAAAGATAAAATATTTTTGATAATATCCTCTTTTTTAGAGCCTTTTCTCAAAGAATTGTTTAGTTCCGTTTTCAAAAAAATGGAAAGGATATTTTGTTTTTGAATCACAACAAAATCTTAAATTGTTTGTTACAAACATATTTTGAAACCTGATATTTATTATTATTTTTGTTTCATTGTTATATTTAAGAAGGAAATTATGGTAAATAATCAAAGCATTAATGAAAATGGCGAGGTGAATGGAGAAAGTTTCACTTATAATAAGGAAGGTCAATTGGAATCGATGGGGAATTATACCAATGGACAAAAAAACGGGTATTGGGAGTTGTATTGGTATACAGGGCAATTAAAGGCTAAAGGGAATTATAAAAATGACAAGTTTGAGGGTGAATGGAGAGAATATATAGAGGGTAATTTGCATTTGGTAAACACGTATCGTGATGGAATATTGGAAGGAGAAAGCGAATCTCATTATAGTAATGGGCAATTAAACTGGAAAGGGCAATACAAAAACGGTAAAGAAGAAGGCGATTGGATCTACTATGATATTCATGGAAATATTAATGAAAAAGGAGCTTATTTAAATGGACTCCGACACGGAATATGGCAAGAGGATGGCCAAATGGTGAGTCATTACAATGATGGGAAAAGAATTAGCACAGAAAGTGAAAAACAAGAATTTACAAGACAAGAAAATCTCAATGAACAAAAAGCAGCAGCTGTTCAAAAATTTTTTTTAAAATATGTTATTATTGCCATTTTGTTAATTGGAGTACTTATTTTTCTATTGATTAAATAAAATCAATTAGTGTGCGTTCATAATGTCGTGTTTGATCAAATTGTAAAAAAACAGGTGCCAAAATTTCACTAATCATAAGCAGAAAATTAGTGCAGAAAAGCAGTTTAAATGGGCTGTCGGGTGCTGGTTTAAAGCACTTCGATCCATCACATTCAATTTAATAAAATATCGAATTAAATAATTTATCTTTGTTTCTGAATTTATATCAAAACTAATTAATGGAATTTAAAGCTGGCAAATTACTTGATAAAATTGAATACCCGAGTGATTTAAAGAAATTTAAGGAAGAGGATCTTCCGCAGATCAGCAAGGAACTTCGTCAGTTTATTATTGATGTGGTATCGCAAAAAGGCGGACACTTTGGTGCTAGCCTTGGTGTGGTAGAACTTACTGTGGCTTTACATTATGTGTTCAATACACCTTACGATCAATTAGTATGGGATGTTGGCCACCAAGCCTATGGCCACAAAATTTTAACAGGAAGAAGAAAGAACTTTCATACCAATCGCCTTTACAATGGCATCAGTGGTTTCCCTAAACGTTCAGAAAGCGAATACGATACTTTTGGAGTAGGTCACTCTTCCACCTCCATTGGCGCGGCTTTAGGTATGGCTGTTGCATCGGCATACAAAGGAGAAAAAGAGCGCCAGCATATTGCAGTGATAGGTGACGGAGCCATGACCGCGGGAATGGCCTTTGAAGCGCTTAATCATGGAGGCATCACTAACTCTAATTTATTGGTGATACTGAACGACAATTGCATGAGCATTGATCCTAATGTAGGTGCATTAAAAGAATATTTAACCGACATTACCACTTCACGCACTTACAATAAATTTAAAGATGAAACATGGAACCTGCTTGGTAAAATAAGCAAGTTTGGACCAAATGCTCAGGATATTGTTTCAAAAATTGAAAACGGGATAAAAACAGTGTTACTAAAACAAAGTAATATGTTTGAATCATTGAAATTCCGTTATTTTGGGCCTGTTGACGGGCATGATGTGGAACGGTTAACAAAAGTATTGCGCGATCTAAAAGATATTCCCGGGCCTAAAATATTACATTGCTTAACTCAAAAAGGGAAAGGATATAAATTTTCGGAAGAAGGAAATCAAACAATATGGCATGCTCCGGGCTTATTCAACAAGGATACAGGCGAGATCATAAAAATTGTTCCCAAAGAGCCACAACCACCCAAATATCAGGATGTGTTTGGTTATACTATTGTAGAACTTGCTGAAAAAAACCCAAAAATAATGGGCGTAACGCCTGCTATGCCTAGCGGCTGTTCATTGAACATAATGATGAAAGCCATGCCTGACAGAGCATTTGATGTAGGTATTGCTGAACAACATGCTGTTACTTTTTCGGCCGGAATGGCTACACAGGGTTTAATTCCTTTCTGTAACATTTACTCTTCTTTTATGCAGCGTGCTTACGATCAGGTGATACATGATGTTGCATTACAAAATTTGCACGTAGTATTTTGTCTGGACAGAGGAGGACTTGCCGGAGCTGATGGTCCAACGCATCATGGAGCCTATGATCTGGCGTATTTCCGTTGTATTCCCAATATGATCGTTTCTGCTCCAATGAATGAGGAGGAGTTGCGCAATTTAATGTATACAGCACAATTGCCTGAAACAAATGCACCTTTCTCCATACGTTATCCACGTGGTAATGGCGCAATGATCGATTGGAAAAAATCATTTCAAAAAATCAGCATTGGAAAGGGCCGGAGGATACAAAACGGGGAGGATATTGCTATTTTAACAATTGGCCATGTAGGCAATTTTGCCGTGGCTGCCTGTAAACAATTGGAGGAAAAAAACATCAGTGCTGCGCATTACGACATGCGTTTTGTAAAGCCAATCGATGAAGAGTTATTACACGAAGTTTTTAAAAAGCACTCCCGTGTAATTACCATTGAAGATGGCTGTATCATGGGCGGTATGGGAAGCGCTGTAATTGAATTTATGGCCGATAATAATTACAATGCACAGGTAAAGCGGTTGGGTATCCCCGATAAATATATTGAACATGGCGAGCAGGCAGAACTACACATTGAATGCGGTTTTGATACTGATTCTATTGTAAAAACAGCCGTTGAAATTATCGGACTAAAGAAAAATACAATGACCGGATAATTTATTTATCATGTCCTATAAGCGAAATATGAGGTAAGGGATATTTTTTGTCTCAATCACAAATTTCAAATCTATTTTTATTATATTTGAGCGTTTTTAAACAAACCACATGAATTTTAAGACAGTTTATTTCTACCTATCGTGCATTTCAATTGCCGTAATGTTAAGTGCTTGTGGTGACCCCGCTTCGGAAGATGATACTCTTTCCGGTGGTGACCCGGCAACTGCTATTCAAAAAGAAAAAAACAATAAAGTACAATTAATTTTTTCTTCCATACCCGCTCAAAGCGAAACAATGGGATTGTTAAATGACGCTGAAGCGAAATACAATTCGAAATATTTAAACCCCATTGAAAGTGTCTCTAAATATTCATCGGTAAAATCCAGGGCGCTTAATTTAGGTGTTTATGGAATTGATCTGGGTGTAACCAACATTTTTGACCAAACTCAAGAATCCATGTTGTACTTGAGATGTACCAATAAAATGGCCACCAGCTTAGGAATTAGCGGGGCATTTGATGAAAAGATGAGTGAACGTATTGATGCAAGCTCCGACAGCAAAGATTCATTGCTTGCTATTATCACTGAATCATACAGAAACGCAGATAATTATTTACAGGAAAACGGACAGGCAGGCGTATCAAGTTTGATGGTTGCCGGTGGATGGATAGAAGGTTTATTTGTTGCATGTCAAATTGGAACTGCTACAAACAATGAAGCTATAATGAATAAAATTGGAGGAGAAAAAGCAACCCTTGAAACTTTAATTTCTTTATTGGACAGCTATAAAGCAGAAACCGATGGTGCTACAGAGGTTTTAACAGATCTAACCGGCTTAAAAGCGATATACGATACTATTACCGGGAAAATAACTCCTGAACAATTTAAACAAATCACTGATAAGATCACTGAAATACGTACCAAGATCATTCAGTAGTTTTAATCGTATTTTCTCAATATTCTTTCTGATTTTTTTTAGAGCATTTGAATCCAATTCATCCTATTGGTCAGGTTTTGGAAATTGAAAACAAACGCTTCCTCTTTTTATCAGCAGTAAATCAACAAAAATACAATAGAACTGTTTGATGGCAAACTATACCAACACGTGTTACAAATTAATCCTATAATTTTAGTTTAAAAGGCAGTTATTAAACCTAACAGGTTTTGAAAACCTGTCAGGTTTCTTATCCATTAAACTATTGGTATAAAATAGATTAAGCAATTGGTATTAAATAGTTTACTTAAGGTGTATCATTCTATAATGCACCTGTCCGCCTTTGGAATGTTTATGTTTGGAGTTTTCTGCAGATTTATTTTTGTCCTGATGCTGCTGAACCCAAGCTACCAAAACGGCACTATCATCAATCGCTTTGATCACAGGGAAACCCGAAACCATCTCATCTGATGTAATATGCTCAGTGGAAATAACTTTCCCTTCATTTGTTCTGTGTTGTAAACCAACCCATGCATTATAGTTTTCTCCTTTTTGAATTGTTTCATCCCATACAATAATTACATCACCATTCGGCAAAGCGCTTAGTTGAGGGTGTTTGGCAGAGGGCTTAGTGCTCACACTGTCACGCATTGAAAACGTTTTCCCATTGTCGTTAGTAAAACTGTAAAAAACACCATTCCCACCACCCATGGTGTACCAGGCGAAATGCAGGCCATTCGTATTTTCTGCCATTGCAGGGCCTGTATGCGGGCAGCCATCAATTGCCCAATTATCATCACTTATGCGCTTGGATGGAGAAAATGTTTTACCACCATCCATGGAAATGGTATGTACCATATCACGAATAGAATCATTTATTATATCGCGATACGCTGCATGGATAGCGCCTTTGCTATCCACAAACAGATCGGTACGGCAGCATTGGCAAATGGTTTCAGCAATTGGTTTTTCGTTCTTAAATCCATTTTTACCGTCTGTTACTGCATAATAAAGTGTTGAACCTTGTTTGTCTGTTTTGCTGCGGCTGTCGAGCCAAATAACTCCTACTTCTCCATTTTGTAAAACTGAAATGTCAAAATACCGTTGGTCAATACTTGTTGTATCTTCAACCAAGCGTTTAGCTCCCGTCCAATTTTTTCCTTCATCAAAAGATTGTGCATAATAAACCAAGCCTGCATATTTTTTCTTAGGATTTCCATTGTCTACACCCCAAACCACAATAATTTCTCCATTGGGTTTAAATGCCATTTTGGGTGAATTTTCTCCGCTCGGATGAACTTCACTACTAACAGGTATTTCTATGGGTTCTCCAAATGAATATCCTTTATCGGTTGAAACAGCATAGCATATCACAGCAACTGTATCATTCTTTTCTTTAATAAAACTCAATACCATATTTCCATTATTATCGTTTGTTAAAAATGGACATGTTGTTTGTGCGGTTGTATCTGTGGAAATTATTTTTTCTACACATTCTTCCATTTCTTCATGTGACTTATTGGTACATGAAAACAACAATGAGATCAGACCTGATGCAATAAAAATATTTTTCATAATTTATTTATGTTTAATAGACTTTATACAAGTCAAAATGTTATTAAATTTCAATTTCTTAAAAAACCTTTATTCAGAGCGTCATTGCGAGGCACGAAGCAATCTCACATCCATCATTTTTGAGATCGCTTCGACTGAAAAGTCTCGCAATGACGCTCCAAATAGGCATTAAATTATTTTATAAAAAGTTTAATAAAAACGGAGCAAGCCAAAATGCCGCCACCGTTTTTATTTTATCTATTTTTTACCTGTAAAATTATACTGTATCCCGAAAACAAATGTGCGCGGAGGTGCGGCAGTAAAGCCTGTTCTATCAGTTGCAGCATTACCTCTTGTTGCATTAAATGCGTATAACTCATCCGTTAAATTCATGATGTTGCTAAACACTTCAATACTTTTCCATTGGTATCCTACACGAAAGTTAAGCACGCTGATCCCTTTCAAACCAAAAGCACCTTTATCTTCATATTTAACGGTATTGATCTGGTTTTGGTACCAACTGCTCATGTGTTGCCATTCGATACCTACCCTTAACCCTTTTACAAATTTGGGTTTGTATATAATTTCGCTATTGGCTATCCATGAAGGAGAACTCGGCATCATTTTTCCATTTACGTCTTTTATTTTGTCAGCTGTTTTTGTACTCAAAATAAACTCGTCATAACGATGCATAGCATTTGTTCCTCCAATACGAACCATCCATTGGGTGTTGGGGCGATAGGTAAGCCCGAATTCTACGCCCTGGTGAGTTGTTTTTCCTGCACTTTGGTAATCAGTAGAGTTGTCAGGCTGTTTGATACTTAGTAACTCGTTTGTTCCTATCATTCGGTAAACGGCAATATCAATATCTATTTTATTTTTTAATAAACTGGCCCATCCGCCCAATTCATAATTGGTAAATTTTGCCGGTTCAAGGTTGTAATAAAATTCCGCAGGGTTGGTATTTGGTTTTTTACGAAATACTGATGTCAAGCCCGGAGGAGAAAAGCCTAAACTGTAATTGCCATAAACACCAATGTTGGAGTTTATTTTATAGGTCATCCCTAACTTTGGAGTAAACTGTTGATATGATTTTTTACCTGAAGTGTTATCAAGGTAGTTTTTGTATTTAAACGACATATCATCATACCTTCCACCAAGTGTAATGGTTAGTTGTTTAATTGGTTTTACATCAGCCTGTACATACGCTGCACTATTTACTAAAGTAGCATCGTAATCCGCTATTTTAATATCAGGCCTCTCTTTGTCCACTGTATATTGCTCCACCGAAGTACCACCCGGCCGAAGCTTTGCAAAAAGATCGATACGATACGAATCGTACGTTACGGGTGAATTATCTAAACTTACACCTGCAATCAATTTGGTTCTGATCGGTTTTATTTCAGCTGCATGTTGCAATATGAATGCTTTACTCTTAGAACTGTTGTCGTTAATCTCGCCTGTTGCAGTGAGACTACCTGTTGTCCAACGAATACCATATGCAGGGTTTTGTGCAATGCTATTGTCCCTGTATATTAAATGCAAGGTTGTATTGTTATTTTCGTTCCATTTATGTTCGGCTGAAAGGCGGCTGCGCAATGAGTTTACTTTTCTATATGTAAAATTGGAAGTGCTTATATATTGTCTCTCATAAAAAGCAATACTATCCACACTTCCCGACATATCGGAAGAATAATCATTATACGAACCTGCTAAGATCAATTTTGTTTTTTTTGTCAGATCATAATCAAATCGGGCATTGATGGAATTTTTATCATAATCAGAATAGGTCATCCAACCATTTTGTTGTTTCGCATAAAAACCTCCTAAATAAAAGCCAACTTTTTTAGCGATCATTCCTCCTGTACCGTATTGAACACGCTTGTAACCAAAATTATCAAACTGAACACCAACACGTGCTGTAATAACAGCTGTTGGTTTTTGAGTAATAAAATTGATGGCCCCTCCCACAGCTTCCGGCCCATATAGTGATGAAGCGGGGCCTTTCACCACTTCAATGCTTGAGATGGCAAAAATGTTCATTTCTATCAGAGCATTATGATTAAACACACCCATTGCACGGAGCGGGATTCCATCTTCTAAATACAAGAAATAAGCATTCGAACCCATTGGTTGGCGTATGGACATCATGTGCTGTTCGTTATTAAGATTAAGCATCGCTACACCAGGCACTTTATTAATAAGTTCGGTAATAAGAGTCGCTTTGGAATCATTAATGGTGGTAGCTGATAATTTACTGATCGCCATGGGAACGTCTGCCCTTGTCTGTGCATCGCGGCTTGCGGTTACCACCACTTCCTGCATATTGGTTGTAGAGGCGGAAAGGCCAACGACAAGATTTTTCCCTTGTTCCGTTTTTAGCTTTTGTGTCTGATAGCCCACATATCTAATTTCGACACTATCGAAAAGCTGTTCGCTTGTTAATGTAAAAACACCATTATTATTGGTTGTTGCTCCCACCTGAGTGTTAGGGATAAAAATGGTTACTCCTACTAATGGTTCTTTGGTTTCCTTGTCAAATATTTTACCCGTGATGGTATTTTGAGCCCATACAATGTTGGTCAATCCCACTATAAGCGGGATTGTCAAAGCAATAATTTTTTTCATTATTTAGAATATAAAATTTAACCGAATGATATAAACTCAAACCTAAATTGACAAGCAATCCCGGATTCGAGCATTCATAAAAACAAAACGTTTCGGTTAAACTTGAGGCGGCTGAAAAACAGAATGGAGGTGTTTCTCTGAGAGAGAGAAGGAATAAGAAGGTTTAAATATTGTTGTTAAGGATGGTGTTAAAAAAAGAACATTGGAATTAGTTTCTGAAAAATATTGAACCTCAACCTTCTCCTTGGTAGGGTTTGTTGGGGATTGTTCTTTCTTCTCTTCTTTCGCCAATTGTTTTTTTAAGTGGCATTTCCCTTGGCAGTTCATTTTGGGCCTAGTGCGATTCTCACAAAAAGTCTTTGAAATATATTCTTTATTCAGCGCGTAATTAATAATGATCGACATACTACCGCATATTTGAAGCAGTATGGCAAATAAAATTAATATGGCGATTGTTTTTTTCAAGTATACAAATGTAAGTATGAAACACCTAAAACCTATAAATAATTATCTTTTACTCTCCCGATTCCAATCTTCGTTTATAAACCGAAACTGATCAATAGTGGGCAAAACTGCATGTTTTTTTGAAAAAAAACAAGTCATCTTGCCAAGAGGCAATGCCAATGTCATTAAGTTAAGGGATTTTTCTAACAAAATATCCTTATACACGGTTCTCGACTTCGCTCGAATTGACATCACGCGCTGTCAGTTCGAGCGAAGTCGAGAAAGTGTGAGGGGCAATTTTTCTTAAATAATGACTTGTGGAGATGCTTGGTGGTCAAGCACAAGGCCACAAAAAAAGAGGAGTAAAAATCATATACTAGATCCTTACACCTCTTTTTTCTATTCCATTCCGGAATTGTTTTTAATACTATTATTTTCTACCACGTCCTGCAACAGCTCCAGCAACACTGATAGAAGGTAGATCACGGTCAAATAAATACATTCCACCTTTATCATCACCGATCAACTTTAATTTGTCAAGGATCCTGCGTGCTAAAGCTTCTTCTTCAATTTGCTCAGCTACATACCACTGTAAAAAATTATGTGTTGTATAATCTTTTTCTTTCAAACAAGTATCTACCAAACCGTTGATCTCATTCGAAACAAGCACTTCATGTTTTAATACCTCTTCGAAAACATATTGTATCGATTTAAATTTTTGAGGTTGTTGTTTAAGTGCAGGAACTAATGCATGTCCGCCACGCTCATTCACATATTTAACAAGTTTAAGCATGTGCATACGCTCCTCATCTGACTGAGCATATAAAAACTCAGCAACACCTGTTAAACCTTGTGTTTCAGCCCAAGAGGCCATTGCGAGATAATATTGTGATGATGAAGCCTCAAACTCAATTTGTTTGTTTAATGCTGTTTCTACTTTATTTGATACCATGTTTAGTTTTTTAAATTTATAATGTGCAAAGCTAGGTCAATTCAGCTTCATTGTCAATGAATTTTTGTAGAATAAATCCGCAGAAGACCAATTGGTTATAAATAAATGAATTTATATATGGATTATGTTGATCATTCCGACTGGGATGCTGAAACAAGTTCAGCATGACCTCGATCATTTTATGTTTAACATGATACAAGTTGAATAGGATGCTGAAATATGTTAAGTATGACCTTGAGTCATTTTTATGTTTAACAAGACGGATTTGATAAATTGTCAAAGCAAAATTGTTAAACCGGTACCGCAACCTCCACCATATTTGTTAATGCAACAAAATCAGCAACAGATAATTCTTCTGCCCGTTGGGTAAGGTATTTATGATCTAAAAATTCAGGTTTCAGTTTAAATGCTTTGATAGAATTACGTAATGTTTTTCTGCGTTGGTTAAATCCTGCTTTTACTACTTGTTTAAATAATTTTTCATTACAATCCAAGTGCTGCACAGCATTTCGTGTTAAACGGATCACCGCTGATTTTACACGTGGCGGAGGGTTAAATACGTTTTCGTGAACGGTAAATAAATAATCGATGTCATAAAAAGCCTGTAACAATACGCTGGTGATACCATACGTTTTATTTCTTGGTTTGGAAGCAATGCGCTCTGCAACTTCTTTTTGAAACATACCAACCACTTCAGGAACCTGATTTTTATGATCAAGTACTTTAAATAAAATTTCGGTAGAAATATTATATGGGAAATTACCAATTACTGCAAATGGCTCGTTTTGAAACAAATTATTAAAATCAAGTTTCAAAAAATCACCTTCAATAATTCTATTCTCCAGAGTTGGAAAACTTTTTTTTAAATATGCGATCGATTCTCTGTCAATTTCTATAATGTGTGTTTCGTAAGCTGGTTCAGTAATTAAATACTTGGTGAGTACGCCCATACCAGGGCCCACTTCTAATACTTTTTTGTAATGAGCAGTGTGCTTCAGACCTTTCACGATGTCGAGAGCTATTGTTTCATCCTTCAAAAAATGTTGCCCTAAATGTTTTTTTGCTCTTACCTGATTGGTCATTGGTTCAATGGTCATTGTTAATGATTCTTGCAAATGGTTCTTAATTTTTTTCTATAAAATCTCCAGCAACGATCTAAACGCTACAAATTTATTTGCATATTTATCAGCGTGTTCTTTTTGCAAACGAGCTGAATGCTCCCGCTGATATTCTTCAAGCCTTTCAATGCTTTCGCAGGTGTATTGAATGGAATAGGTTGTTCCCTGCTCTTCCTCAACCAATACCTTACAAATTTTATTTTCTAAAAAATGCCCTGTTTTCATTACATCCGGAATGTGTTTTTCTTTCATCCATTGCAACCACTCTTCACGAACATCATTTTCAATGTTTACTGTTACGTTATATATTATCATTTTTATTACGAATTTTAACGAATTACGAATCTATATTTTTCTTTCTAATCTTTGGTTGTTTTATTTTTTTAGACGGCAAGTTCAATTTGTTTTTTAATAAAAGAGTCAATTTGTCTTCTGTGCCGCAAAACATGAACAATAGCATGTTCTAAAAGTTGTTCGACATCATATAGTTGCCCCCAGCTTACCGCTATTTTTTTTGAATTGTCTGCTTGTTCAATTATCAGGTCGGGATTTTGTTTAAAAAATTTTTCGCAATAATTAAACATCAAATTTAATTGTTCAATGTACTGGTCTGCATTATTAAAAACTGTTTTGTCGGGATAACTTTTCTTCAGACCAATTGATCTTTCGATCTCAATAGTATAAACGAAACCAGAAAAAACAATATGTGCTAAAACTGTTTGTATTGACTTGCAGTCTAAGTCCTTTGTATCAGCATCGGCAATAGAAGAGAGCTGATCTGCACTTAAAGGCGTTATGCTATTTATAAGTTCGTTGATAGCCTTTTTATATTCCGCAAGCAATCCTTTTACACTTCCGGTTAGTTCAGAATTTGGCATATTGGTCTTTCTTCATGAATATCATTTTCTACAAAATTATTTAGTTGGAAAATTGTGTTTAATTAAAACTATCGCCCCTTAACTTTCTAAATCGTTTGCGTGCTTCCACCACATACAAACTTCCAGGATACTTTATCAATAATTGCTGGTACAATTCTTTTGCTTTATCCAAATTTTTAAACTGATTTTCATTTAATTCGGCAAGTTTAAAAAGGGCATCATCTCCTAAAATGTCATCGCCATAGGTTTTTATGATCGTGTCGTAAAGAGCAGCTGCTTCGATATAATTGCCATGTTTTAATACTATTTTGGCCTTTTTATACAGGATATCATCTGCTAAAGCATGGTTAGGAAATAATGTATTGATTGAATCGAGCGTTATTTTTGCCTGTTCATCTTTATTTTGAAATGCAAGCAGATCGGCTCTGGAGAATATCATTAATGGCGCAATGTTCGTATCGATGGCTAGTGCATCACTGATGAGTAATGACAGATCCATGGCATCATTCGCGATGAGCTTTGCTGTTGCACCTTTTAAAACATCCAATTGTGCCTGCGCCCACATAAAATCTCCGGTGTAATAGGATATTTTTGCATTACGAAATTTCGCCTCCTGCCCTATAGCATCATATTTAAAGGACTTTTCCACTTGAGAATAGCGTAAAGAGGCTTCCCAGATATCGCCTGTCATCAATAAAATATCAGCTAATTCTAATTTGCATTCCGCCTGGATCGGTAGGGGTAATTGTGGTAATACAATTGCTTCTCCGAGCAAGGCTATTGCATCATCCGGCTTGTTTAAATAAAATGCCTGTAAGTGCGCCAGGTTTTTTAAAAGCGGGACAGTACTGGCTGATTTTCCTAATTCAGTGATCGTGATTTGATAATTTTTTTCGAGCTCCGTCAAATCGATCAGGTTATAATTCCCTTTCAAAACAATTTTCTGATAGGATACATCCAACAATTCCATACGGGCATTGGCATAAAAAAAATTGTCAGGACCCTTTGAAATCACGTATTGATAAGCCTTTACCGCGACATCATAACTTTCGTTCTGAGTGCACAGTTTTGCCAAATTCATTATTCTGTTACCCTCTTCTTTTTTACGTTTATCCAATGCCTTGGCTTGAATAAATGCGCCTTCAAAATCTTTTTGCTGAATTTGCATCCAAATCAAAAGCTCTGAAAGGATCGTTTTGTCAGGGTTTTTGGAAATGCGTTTTAATAATTCGGCTTTTAATAATTCATTTTGTTTGGTGTCAGCCTCATTACCAAAACTTGTTTGCAAGGCATTTTGAACACTTTGAATATATGAATCCTGAGATTCCAAAACATCTAAATACTCATTTATCATTGCCATTTTATCGCCTTTGATGGCATGAACATCGGCTAATTCAAAACTAAAAGGATAATCGTTCTCCGACATTTTTCTCCCTCTCAGATAGGTTGCAATGGCATAATCATATTGCTTTATTTCCATGAATGCTTTGGCAACAATAAATACCTGGTCATCGTGTTTGATAGATTTGATGGCCAATTCCCAACTGTTTTTTGCTTTACCGGAATCCTCAGCACGTTCATAAACTGTTCCCAGATCAACAAAGAGATCAGGACTTTCAGGCTTTTGTTTGATCTGTTTTTTTACAACTTTTTCTGCCTTTTTAAATTCTTTTAATTCGAGCAAACAATTCAAATAAGGAGTATAAAATTCCTCTGCCGATACTTTATTATAAAGCTTTTCGTAATAATCAAGTGCTTTATCAAATTCTTTATTGTCATAAAACTGCTGCGCGAGCTGCAAATCGGTGTTTGTTTGCGCAGAAGTATACACATGCATGAATGCAAATGCGAAAAGAAATAATATATATTTTAATTTTTTCAAAATGATCTCTGTCTTAATCCCTCTTATATTCAATTATTTAAGGTAATCAGCCGCGCTTTCTCGACAAGCTCGAAATGACCGCGCGTGATCATTTCGAGCTTGTCGAGAAAATTGTGTGTAAGCATTTTAACCCTCAATTTCGTTGTAAACATTATAATGTATTTTAACCTATATAAAGTATAGTATATTCTAATTTTTCTAAACTCCGCTATCCTTATTATTTATATCCAATAATTTCAAGCACCAATGCCTTGGCTTCAATATTCAAACCATTACGTAAAGTTACTAAACTTCCTTGTTTTAAATGCTCACCAAATCCATGCGGAGCAAAAAAAACTGCATTTATAACGGCACTTTGCCCCTGCTCTATCGGCTTTTTGTAAAGCTCTATCTGGCATTCGGTAGAATAACCCTTCGCACCCTTCACATAAGCCTGAGGCCGATAAATACCCATCAACTCATAGTTGCTAACATTTTCTATCAGCAATTTTACGACCAGGTATTTTTTCAGGTAAATCATTTTTTCACCGCTAAGGCGCAGAGGCGTGGAGAAAAACTTTGTGTCTTCGCGTCTTTGCGGTAAACTTTCTTTTTACAAATACTTCAAAATTTCTTTTTCCACCTCTTCAGTATCCCATTTCTTTTCGATCTCCGGTATTGCCATCACTTTTTGCATAATAGATTCCTGTCTTTGACCTTCGTTAAAGGCTTTAGAATAGCGAATATCCGGACTATAGGTTACCATCGAATAAAGAGGAATCCATTTATCAGGATACTTTTTACTGAAACCGGCCTCGATCTTTTTTTGCAATAAAAATTTAGGATCAGCTGTTTTATCACGCATTTCAATAAAATTCATAATTGCCAGATCAGCAATTGCATCAGCATCCGGCTTGCGTAAATTTTGGTATTCCATCAAAATTTTTGCCCAGGCTGCATCAAATTTTTCCGTTTCATTTAAAGAAGTGTCGTGCTTTTCTATAAGTTCATTTAGCACCACACAATCCTCAAACCCGCAATTCATACCTTGTCCATAAAATGGAACAATAGCATGCGCAGCATCACCGATCAAGCCAATTTTATTATCAAAGGTCCAGGGAAAACATTTTACAGTTACCAATGACGATGTTGGATTTTTTATAAAATCATCAATATAAGTAGGCATCAAAGGAATAGCATCAGCAAATTCAGTTTCAAAAAATGCTTTTATTTGTTCCGGTGTTTTTAAATTTGCAAAAGACTTTTCTCCTTCAAAAGGTAAAAACAAGGTACAGGTGAAATTACCGTCCATATTGGGTAATGCGATCATCATAAAACTTCCGCGCGGCCAGATGTGCAATGCGTTTTTTTCTAATAAAAAACTGCCATTCTCACCTGCAGGAATAATTAATTCTTTATACCCAGCCTCAATATAATGTTGATTGTATTCAAACAGATCGCTTGTAAGCTGCATGTTTAAACGCGATGCAGCAAATGCTCCATCCGCACCAAACAGCAGATCGCTTTGAACAACTGATGTTTTTTGTGATTCAGCATTTTCGAAATGAGCATTTAATTTATTTCTTTCGATGGTGGTGCAACGCTCATTAAAATGAATTTTTACGTTTGGTTGTTGCTCTGCCAGATCCATCAAACGCATATTTATTTCAGCTCGAGAAACCGAATAAATGGCCTGGTTATCCTTTCCATAAGGTTGATAAGCAGTTGATCCATCTTTGTGATGAATAGCACGGCCATACATGGGAATAGCAATTTTTCTTATTTCGTCAGCAATACCAACCCCTTCCAATCCTTTCCAGCCACGATCGCTCAAAGCAAGATTAATAGATTTGCCTGCCATTGTTTTTGCTTTGCGCATATCCGGCCTGCGTTCAAATACATCTACATGATATCCGCGTTTTGCTAAATATATTGATAAAAGTGAACCAACCAATCCGGCACCAACTATTGTTATTTTTTTACTCATACGTATTTGAATTTTATCAAATTTATCACAAAAAAATTAGAGCTTGTTTAATTTTTATTTAAATAAATAAAATTAGCAACATTCAAAGCTCTCGCACATATTTCGACAGGCTCAATATGACCGCGCGCGTGCCTCGTCTATGCTTAGTTGAAGGCTTTGAATTGGCTAAAACATTTTATTAAAATTTCAACACGCTCTTAAAGAGACCTCATATACTTATCATTCAATCCTTGATTTTCGGCAATTTTTTCCAAGGCCTTTTCAATTCTTTTTTTTCTTGTTTCAATTTGTTTGGCACCTTCTATCCACAGCACATAATCTTTTCGTTTTGAATAGCTCATCGCTTCAAAATTTTTTAAGGATCTGTTTTTTGAAAGTAATTTTTTAAAATCTTCAGGGATCACAACTGTTTTATCTTTTGCCTCTGTAAGCTTCAAACCCTTTTCATTGTTCATTACTGCTTCGGTAATGTATTCGATCAACAGTTTTTCATCTACCTCTTTTATATCTGCATATTTAATGTGCCTATTGTGCAAAGTTCCTGGATTTTGTTGCAACACTTTTTTCTTATCTTTCAGCAAAGCACCCTAAAAAAAAACAAATGATACGTGTTTTTTAAAATGCCAGAAGCCGCAAACCATCCCATCTTTATAATAATTAGGTCCCCATTTCCAATCTTCAATAATACCAGGTTCGGCTTTTATAATTATAGAACGTAATTTTTTACAAATTATTTGCGCAAAAGGCTCTGCCTGACTGATACCTTCATCGATCAGTTGCTTTGCATCCGGGTTGTGTTTTACTTTTGCCATTGTTTCGAAATACAATTTTTTATGTTGATGGAAAAGCTTAGGCTCTGTTAAGAATTAACTGATACATTTTGTCTCGTTCTTTTGCTCTTTTTCTTCGTTTTAAAATCGTTAAATAGCGAAGGCTATTCAGCCTCATCTACGCCTTGAAAAAGAACAAAATAACTTCGCCAATTCTGCACCATTTATTTCTTAACAGAGCCTTAGTAAATTATTTTCCATATGTATAGTGTCCTATAATTTTATACTCGAATAAGCAATCGGCAAGCACTTGCCCTCCTCCAATATTATGAACAACTAAATATCTTTTTCCATCTGCTGATTTTTTATTCACCACTAGTCCGATGTGCGTTACCGCGCCACCTAAATTCCAGCAAACTATGTTCCCGGGCAAATAATCCTCCGGTTTATCTGTAATGGGTTTAACTTGTCCATGGCGGGTAAAAAACACCATCAAATTTGGAACTCTTCTGTGGTCGATATTTTTATCGGGGTGCTTCAGTCCCCAGGTTTTAGGGTATTTCTGAAAATTTGCCTTCATATCTTCATGAACCTCTTTTTGAAGATCTATTCCCAATTTTCGATATGCCCGAATCACCACATCGGTGCAAACACCTTTACCGGTTGGAACATCCCCGTTGGGATAGCTAATAGTAAAGTAAGTTGGGTCATAAACCACTTTTTGCTTTGTCAATTCAGTGGTGGCATCTGAAAGCCGGACATAAAAATCCGTTTGTCCAAGCGCCAAGCCTGCCCAAACGCTGAATAGTATAGCAAATAGGATCGATCTCATAATATGCAATCAAAATTAACAGATAAATCCTGGCTTCGCTACCTTTTCTAAGCTTCTTAACAATAAATAACAAAAAGTCGCACCCAATAAATTATCGGGTACGACTTCTCTCACAAACAAAAATCTAAAACTTTACTCCAAACGTTAGCATAAAGCTTGAGTTTCTATAATCGTTTTTTACGGAACTAAGATCAAGCCCTGTTGGATCATATAAATAACTGGTTTCGGAATATTTTGTGAATACATAAGCAAAATCTATAAAGTAATTATTTTCTCTAAAGCCAACTCCTGCTGTATAACTGGTTCTGTTGGCGTTTTTGTTGTCTCCGGTTTTGAACGGACTTCCATACAACGCATAGCCTCCTCTGAAACTAAGCGGGTCGAAACGAATTTCACCACCAACCCTGATGTTTTGTGCTGAAGTATATTTTGAACGTATTGTTTTATTAACATCAGCAAACACATTAGGGCTTGAATAGAGCTGTGCGTAGGTATAATCAACATGCTCGTAATCAACATTCAATAAGGCATTTTTATTAATGATAAATCCGATGCTTCCCATAACCCTGAAAGGAGTGGTAACGCTATAATCAAATGATCCTTTCGGAGAAACGGTATCATATTTTACACTTTCCAGATCCGATCTCATAGAGCTGCTGTACTCATCTTTTAAACCAAGAACAGTTGGGGTATGGATCGCAGCCCCTATACGGAACCAATCGGTGGGCTTAACAATAAAACCAAGCTTAAAATTAACACCGTTACCCTTTGTATTTAAATCCTGAGAATAGGTAAATGATTTAAAATTCTGGATGGTATCCTGATCATCAATTTCTTCATAAACAGATTCTTCAATATATCTTGCATTTACAAAACCAACAGTACCACCCACCAATACTTTATCTTTGTAATTACCTCCAAAGCTTAATACTGTTTCGCCCATTGAGCCTTTGCTTTCTACTGATTTCTTTTGCAATTGCCCATATTTTTTAATTACATGATTGTATTGTAAATTCACTGAAGTATCAGGATTAAGAAGATATGTCTGCCAAGCAAGATCAGTGGAAAACGCATCAAAGTCATCACTTGAATGTCCGTTTGCATTTGCAACATAGGTATCCAACAATGAACTTGTTTTATTACTTCCCACCACGCTCGTGCGGCTATGGAAATTATTGGTGCGGTTATATCCGAATCCGAAATTAAACGACTCCCAGCCGGATGGGTTACTTTCCCTGGTTTTCCAGCTCGTTACCAAGCCGATATTCCCGAGATTAAAATTTAATTTTCCATCTCCTGATTCTGAATTATTATAGGAGGATGAAGAGTGCTGAGAATAAATAGAAGGTGTGATAGAAAGCTCTGTTTTCCGGAATACTGCTATACCGGCCGGGTTAAAACTTAATGTGGAGATGTCGCCACCCAAAGCACCCATAGAACCTGCCATAGAAGCAAAACGAGCTGTTCCTCCAAAGGTTAATTGCGAGTATCTCATCGCGTCAATATCATTTTGAGCTGAAGTAGAAAAGGCATAGAATAATCCTACCCCTAGTATTAAGGTATGTTTTTTCATAGTTTTAATTTCTTTAGTATTGATATGTGAGATATGAATTTTTAGTATTTAGATCTGAGATCCGGAAGTTGTTTTCTCTCCCGGTCTCAGATCTTAAATCTAATTTTAGTTTTATCTTCTTCCGCCTCCTGAACTTGGAGTTGATGAACCGCTTCTTGAGCCACCTGAACTAGGAGCTGAGGAACCACTTCTTGAGCTACCGTTACTTCCACCAGCATTACCCATTTGAGGTGACGATGGAGTTGATCTCGGTTTTTGGTAATTAGATTGCTCTCTGCGAGGTTTCTGTTGTTGTTGCTCTTGTCTTGGTTGTTCTTGTCTAGGCTGTTGCTGTTGTTGCTCCTGTCTAGGTTGTTGTTGCTGCTGCTCTTGTTTTGGTTGTTCTTGTCTTTGTTGTTGTTGCTCTTGTTTTGGTTGTTCATTACGAGGTTTAGCTTGTTCTTCACGCGGTTTTGGTTGATCATTGCGTGGTTTAGCCTGCTCTTCTGTTTTACCCCAACGGTCGAAAATTGGTTCTTCATTACGCGGTTTCTGCGGATTATTTGGCTTTTCCTCACGAGGTTTTGGCTGATCCTCACGTGGTTTTTGCTGATTGTTATTCACCTTTTCTTCACGCGGTTTTGCCTGCTCTTCACGCGGTTTTTGCTGATCGTTACGTGGTGGACTAACTGTTCTGGAATTATTATCACGCACATTTAAATACGGATTATTATCTCTTCCTTTTGTTGCATCAAATGGTTTAGATGTTTCCTTTTCAACTGCATCCATATATCTGTGTGCTAAAGTTGGTTGAGTTGTAGTACGTCCGTTAGCACCGATGGTTTTTCTTGGACCATAATAATAACTGTTGTTATCATAGCTGTTAAAATAGTTATTGCTGTTATAACCATCGTTAAAACCATTGTAATATCCTTGATTGTAGGCGCTTCCATATCCACCCATGTAAGGATTATAACCGTAGTAACCACCACCATATCCCCCGTAACCACCGTAACCACCGTACCCACCATAACCTCCGTATCCGCCATATCCGCAGCTACCATAAGGATTGTACCAAGGATCGCAACCCCAACCTAAATTGGAATACCAATAAGAACTTGGATTATAGGTAAACGCTGAATACGTTGATCCCCAAAAATTATATCCCATGTAAACACTGGTACCATAGTTATATGGGTTGCCGGTGTACCAATATGAATTGGTGTAATAATTATCGTAATAACCATAAGAACCAACGTTATTGTGAAAACGTCTCAAACGAACCGAATATTCATCATCGTAATAATCATTATAATCGAAAGGACGATCGTAATAATTATTGGTGACAGTGGTATTACCATTCGCATCCGTTGATCTTTCGGTAGTTGAATAGTAATCATCCGGATTGCTGCTTTCTGATGATTGGTTGGATTTGTTTTGATTACCAGAAGTTTCATCCGCAGCTCTTTTTGCAGCCTCCTCTTTTCTTTTTTCCTGTTCCGCTAATTGCCTTTGTTTTTCCTGTTCAGCAAGTTGCTGACGTTTTTCTTTATCCGCGGCAGCATCTTTTGATGAGTAATAAATGTCATCAGTGTAAACCTGTGCTTTTACAGTTTGTGACGATGCACATACTGATAATGCAGCCATTGTAACAACTAAAAAGGTTAAGTTCGTTTTCATTTGAAATAGGTTTTTAATTTGGGGACGCTTTTAATTTGACAAACTCATCGGCAAAAGGTTTAATTTTCTACTTTTGTAAATGTAAGTCAAATGTAAAATTACAAATACTATACCACAAATAAAAACCCTATGAGTAAAGAGTTAACAACCCGTGAAGGAAATTATTCTGAATGGTACAATGAGTTGGTTGCAAAGGCTGATTTAGCAGAACATTCAGCAGTAAAAGGTTGTATGGTAATTAAGCCCTACGGTTATGCAATTTGGGAAAAAATGCAAGCCGCATTAGATAAAATGTTTAAAGATACCGGACATGTGAACGCGTATTTTCCATTATTTATTCCAAAATCATTTTTTAGTAAGGAAGCCAGCCACGTACAAGGGTTTGCGAAAGAATGTGCCGTAGTTACTCATTATCGTTTGAAAAACGCTGAAGATGGAAGTGGAATTGTAGTGGATGAAACCGCTAAGCTGGATGAAGAATTGATCATCAGGCCAACATCGGAAACCATTATCTGGAATACATACAGGGGTTGGATACAATCGTATCGTGATCTACCTTTATTAATTAATCAATGGGCGAATGTTGTGCGTTGGGAGATGCGTACCCGTTTGTTTTTACGTACTACCGAATTTTTGTGGCAGGAAGGCCATACCGCCCATGCTACAGCTGCGGAAGCGGTGATCGAAACTGAAAAAATGCTTGAGGTATATGCTGATTTTGCGGAACAATGGATGGCGATACCGGTAATTAAAGGGATCAAAACAGCAAATGAACGTTTTGCAGGGGCAATAGAAACATATTGCATTGAGGCCATGATGCAGGATGGAAAAGCTTTACAAGCAGGAACCTCACACTTCTTAGGTCAAAACTTCGCGAAAGCGTTTGATGTAAAATTTGCTAACAAAGAAGGCAAACAGGATTTTGTATGGGCAACATCATGGGGGGTTTCTACCAGATTAATGGGTGCATTAGTAATGTCGCACTCGGACGATAAAGGATTGGTATTACCTCCAAAACTTGCTCCTTTCCAGGTAGTTATCGTACCGATCTATAAAGGAGAGGAACAATTGGCCCAGATCAGTGAAGTGGTTTTGAAAATGAAAAAAGCAATGGAAGGCAAAGGGATCAGCGTTAAGTATGACGACAGGGATACACAACGTCCGGGCTGGAAATTTGCAGAATATGAATTAAAAGGTGTGCCGGTGCGAATTGCTATTGGAGCACGTGATCTTGAAAATGGAACGGTTGAAGTAGCCCGCAGAGATACTTTGGAAAAAGAAACACTTCAGCAAGCGGATATCGAAACCAAAATCGCACATTTACTTGAACAAATACAGGATAATTTGTATCAAAAAGCGAGAACAATGCGTGAGGCAAAAACCTATAAAGCAGATACTTACGAGGAATTTAAGCGCATTTTAGAGGAAACACCGGGATTTGTGATGGCACATTGGGATGGAACGCCTGAATCGGAGCAAAAAATTAAAGAAGAGACAAAAGCGACTATTCGTTGTATTCCTTTAAATAATAAACAAGAAGCCGGTATATGTATCTATTCGGGGAAGCCGTCAATTCAGCGGGTGGTGTTTGCTAAAGCTTATTAAAAAAATTAGAGAAGTAGAGAATTGGAGAGGTGGAGAGGTGGAGAAGTAGAGAAGTAGAGAAGTAGAGAAGTGGAGAAGTGGAGAAGTGGAGAGGGGGAGAAATAGAGAGTTGGAGAATTAAAGAATTGGAGAAATAGAGATTTTGCAAATCATTAAAATTAAAACCCATGGAAAAACTAACGCCATACGAGCTGATCTTAAAAACGCTGAAGGAAAAATCCAGCATGAAGCAGGATGTGTATTACAATACACTTCAGTCTTTCAAGATCCTGAAAGCAAGTGCTAAACAAATAGCAGCGGATTTTAAAGGTGAGGTTGCCAACATTGATAAGAGAATTGCCATTGAATACAGAGAGAAGGGCGAATTCGAATTTGGATTAAGGGTAGCGGGAGATCTTCTTATTTTCTCGATGCACACCAATATTTTTGAATTTGACAAATCTCATCAGATATGGCGAAACTCTTATGTGAAGGAAGATCACAGCCGGTCGTTTTGCGGGATAATTAATATTTACAACTTTTTGAATGATTCCTTCACCTATAACCGGATAAATGATGTTGGCTATGTGATAGGGCGGATCTTTGTAAATAAAGAAAACCACTATTTTATTGAGGGTAAACGCCAATTAGGTTTTTTGTATAACGACTTTGTACATGCTGTAATTGATGAAAAAGCCATTAAATCGGTACTGGAATCAACTATCTTGTATTGTTTGAATTTCGATTTGTTCACCCCACCATTTGATTCTGTTAAAGAAGTATCGGTATCCGACATGCAGGCAGCAAGTGAGAGCATGCAAATAAAAACTGGAAAACGCTTGGGCTTTCGTTTTCAGGTGGATAGCGATGAAGTCGATTGATTTTTCAACTATTTTAAGAATATGTTTAAAAATAATTTGTAGAAATAATTATTTCACGTACATTTGCACTCCCAAAATAAAGGGCCCGTTCGTCTAGGGGTTAGGACGCCAGGTTTTCATCCTGGTAAGAGGGGTTCGATTCCCCTACGGGCTAC
>JAZKBF010000086.1:0-1743 GCA_040388745.1 Bacteroidota bacterium
TAAATATTTTTTTGTTTGGTTAGTATTAAGCAAATATAGAATTTTTGTGTAACAGTTATCCGTGTTAGAATCACTAATTAATTAGACTTAATAAATCATAAAAGTCATTTGAATCAAATGGAACCTCCTTTTTAATTTTAAACCGCTAAAAAAGCCTAATTTTACCTAATCAGGCAGATTCAACAATTGCCAAGCAGACCGTAAAATTGGGGATTGCCAGCCTTGGCGGGGGGATGTTTTTTAAATTGGATTACTAATAATTAAATACAAAATCAATTAATGGATTTTACAAATGCCACATTGAAACAAGTTTCTGTTCACTATATAGGAACCAATTCAACTGAACAAGAATTAATATTATCAAAAGAACCTTTAGTTATTGATGAAGAACTGTCAGATAGATTAAAGCCGTTTTTCTTAAATAAATTTATAAATGTTTACGAAAAATATAAATTCACGCATGCTTCATCTTTAAAATTTAATGAAATTTATAATTATATGGGTGAGATATTTTCTGAAGAAACACCTTTTCACGAAGCCTCACTAAACATTGTCCATCATTTAGCCCAAAGCTCTAACCATCCAAAAATTAAATCGGGTGAGTTGTATGTCTGTTATTTTGAAGGATGTTTGATAGAAAACAAAACGATGGATGCCATTGGTGTTTTTAAAACAGAAACGAAGAATGGTTTTTTTGAAATAGATGAAGTGAAGAGCAAATTTTCTATAACATACAAAGAAGGGATTGATGTAAATAAATTTGATAAAGGCTGCCTCGTATTTAATACAAATAAAAAAGAGGGCTTTGAGGTTTTAATAATTGACAATCAAAATCGTGGGGAGGAAGCTCAATTTTGGAAAGAAACGTTTTTAGGATTGGTACAGTTGAATAATGAATTTAATCAAACAAATCAATTTTTAAACATCACTAAAAGCTTTGTTACAAAACAATTATCTGAAGAGTTTGAAGTTACCAAGGCAGATCAGATAGATTTGCTTAATCGTTCTGTTCAGTATTTTAAAGGCCACGAAAATTTTGACAAAGAAGAGTTTGAAGAAGAGGTGCTTCAGGATAAAGGGATAATAAAATCATTTAGGAATTATGATGAAACCTTCAGAGAAAGTCATGAAATAGAAGTAGCAGATAGTTTTGAAATATCGCCACAAGCAGTAAAAAAACAAGAACGCGTATTTAAAAGCGTTTTAAAACTCGACAAAAATTTCCACATTTACATCCATGGAGATAAAGAATTAATAGAGCAAGGTGTAGATGCTGATGGTAGAAAATATTATAAAATATATTATAAGGAAGAGAATTAGATTTCGAAAAATATTGTTCTTCGATTATCTTTTTTCCATTCTTCTGTACAAGTTATGAACACCTAATGGGTGTTTTTTTTACACCCCTAAAACCCCTATAAACATTGATTTTTTTGTAAACGTTCCCCATTACGTCCCCCGATTGAAATAAAAAATCGTAAGTTGCTAAAAACAAGCACTTACGATTTTTTTTGTGGAGTCGGAGGGATTATTAACATGATCCCTTCTTTCCCTCACAGGGAATCAAAAAAGGTTTCGTTACACTTCACCTATTTTTTATTTTCCTTCATACTTTTAAAAGCAAGCTTTTTGCGTATTCCGGAAAATAAAAAGGTTCTGCTAAAAAGCAGAACCTTTTTTGATCAGTTCGTGGAGTCGGAGGGATTCGAACCCTCGTCCAAACAAGGAATTAATAAGCTTTCT
>JAZKBF010000087.1:0-1532 GCA_040388745.1 Bacteroidota bacterium
GCTTTGTATAAAAATACATGCTGTTCAACTACAGGACTTTACTTTACAATAATAGGAAGCTTAAAAGCTTGTTTTCCCTTTCCCACGATAAAACTATAATGAGTGATTTCATTGATAAAATGAATACAAAACTGTAAACTCACTTATTTGTGTTTGAATATTTGAGCTGGAAACACAAAGCTGATCATACTCCCAATACATCATTATTCTAATATGATGAATTGTAAACAATTTCTTGATTTATTTGTGAAAACGCTAGTTTTCAACATTATTACAGCAGTGAGTATTATATTTATTGTACTTGCAACCAATGTGCTCCCAGTTTTAGGACGTAAGCACGTGGAATTGCCCAACGATTTATCAATTTTAAAAGAAGTGCAATTTTTTACCATTGGTAATCATGGAAGTTGGTTCTTGGTTGCCACCTTTTTTGTCTGGGCTTACTTATGGCTTGCGTTTACAAAGACAAAGCATTTCGGACCAACAACTGAGTCTAGATTAATCCCAGTATATAAGGTATTTATAAAATGTTTTCATTAAACGATTTACAATAAGGGCTAATGTAAACGTTAAAAAAATGCACGGAAATATATGTTTTTTTAAATTTAGAGCAACGGGGAACTGTATCACTATGCCACACTAACACTTTTGTTAATCAGCTTCTATTTGAAACCGAACTTACCTGTTCAAATCTACGAAAACATGAGAGCAACAATACTAACATTGAACTTATCAGCTTTACTAATTTGTACTTGTTTGGTGTTCAATTCACACGTGGATAAATCTACTCTTAATCAACCATTAATAATTCGTTTCTTTTTGGGGTCGAACTTGCACCCTTACTTTTTGGGTGTAAATCTAAAACAACTGATTTTACCCAGAATGGGGATGATGATATGGCAAATATTTAATGTGACTTTTTTAGTTGCTGGAGTACGAATGAATGATAATACGTTCGATTTAGGACATTTGGTTAACGTACTTCTTCAAGCTATTTATATTTTAAAATCAAGTCATTTGGAACATGTGCTTGTTACAATGATGGAATTTACTCATGATCGAGCAGGATTTTATTTGATTTGGGGTAGTTTAGTTTGGATACCAGCTGTTCAAGGATTTCAGTCGTATTTGTTGGTGGAGCATAGATCAAACATGAGCAGGCATGGCTCTGGGTTTCTGTGTGGGCTGGGTAACCCGTGGGTAACCCATTAAAACCCGTGCCCATTTGAAATTTCTTGGGATTGGGTGTTGGGTTTAATTAAATTAACATGGGGACATATATACCCCATTGAGTAATATAAAACCCACCAAATTCAAATTAACATTACTGAGCCCGTTATAACCCAATTACCCGTTTTAACCCTTTTAAACCCATTAAACCCTTTAAAACCCAAACCCGTGGGTTTCTATGTAGAAACCCACGGGTTTAGCCATGCCTGAACATGAGTTTAACAGGAGCTTTGGTAACATTTTTTTTTGGAGCTTTAGCAATTTGGTTTAATTATGATGTTCTAAGGCAAAAGAAACGATTT
>JAZKBF010000088.1:0-258 GCA_040388745.1 Bacteroidota bacterium
ATCATGATAGTTGAAAGTGCATTATCCTGATTAAGCTACACGGTGAGGTTTGGTAACAGCTTGAAGCTGCTAGAAGATGATGTGGAAGAGTAAAATTGTTATTACTGATCATCTTCTGTTTAGAATGCTTTTACGATATTACAGCTGCCGGGCCTTGTGTGTTATTTAAGATATGAGGATTTAAGGAAAAAGACTGAGTCATAGAAAAAAAATGTATCAAAAACATTTTGATGAGCTGGGTAACTTTGTTTTAAACGA
>JAZKBF010000088.1:324-1419 GCA_040388745.1 Bacteroidota bacterium
TTGAAAGTGTGGAGGAAGCAATAAGACAATTATTAACTCAAGTCAAGTATCCAGTGAACCATTTTATTCTCTCTCGCCTTTTAAAGCGAGCATCTGTAAAAGCTTTTCCAAAGGGGATAACTACGGTAATTAGTGCCGTTATGCTCAATAAAATCCAGAAGAGTGTGGAACCCATGTCTATACAGGTTTGGTGCTCAATCGTCTTCCCTTCCTACACCTTCTTAAATGGAGAAATGATTATCATGATCAAAACATTACGAAATTAGGTATGTGGAGTGCTCCACTAATAATCCAATCGAAATCGTTTTCATTCAAGGTTCATTCGGCAAATAAAGTTTGGTGTTGCAACAGCATTACTTTGTATTGTGTATAAAGCTATTCATGTGCTGTGCTTTCACTCTTTATCAGCCAAGCCTAAAGTAACATAATCAATTTACCCTTCTTCCTTTGACTACCATTCAAGTTTTGCAATAGAACACGTGATACGTGACAATAATAACAAGATCCCGTCCTCCTTTTCTTCACGCCATTTGTCGCAAAGTAGCACGCAGAATTTCCACAGAGAAGAATTTGCATACAGGCAGGTGGCAAGTAAGTATTTATACATAAAATGTATTCTAAGCATGAATTTAATATTTCCTGTTAGCTCCGGATAGAGCCAATGAAGCAAGTCGTTAGTTTCATGCTTTTCAAACATGAAATCAAATAACTGCTCATTTTATTATCCAAAACACCCATTCCAGTTCCTTATACACGAAGTTACATTAGTATCATTATTTTGAAGGACAGCGAGATGTGATGGGAATAAAATAGGTACACAAAAACGTAATATTATTTCTAACAGAGATTTTTTTAAATGTATATGCATCGTCACGAACTCATTGGTATTTTCTAAGCTAGAAGTAGTACCGCTTGAATAGAGTTATTCTGAAAGATAAATAAAAACAGGTAAACCGGTTGGATAAGTTTCAGTAATTGTGGCCGGCTCCGCCGGCATTTTTACTTTTCTAGTTGAAATATTGAAAAAAAAAATTGAATCAATTTTTTTTTCAAAATGTCATATTTCAAAAACTATTGAGTTTTGAACTATGGTTT
>JAZKBF010000089.1:0-1079 GCA_040388745.1 Bacteroidota bacterium
TCGTCATCAATCTCACCCTTTTTTAATACCGTTGCACTTACTTTGTGAATCCGCGATACCTAACAAGTCGTTCAACGGGACGTGCTATGCACGCCCGTTAACTCTAACGTTAGCCATCAGGAGACAAAATGTCTGCAATCGCATTATTAATTTCGCCAGAAAACCCGATAGGATTTTTATTGCTTGCCAATCCAGAGGCAATTCATAATGCCCCATCTAAATCCGAGGTTATATTTACTGGCACGCCTAATGACGCATCTTTACTTTCCCATCCGTTAAGTACATTTATTCAACAATTCAAAAATACTGAATATAGTTGTACAACTAATAAAGTATCTGATGGTATTTCGATAAACATTCACTTATCAGCAAGCGTAAAAGCCGATTTTGAATTTGATTCAAATGGCAAGGGATATTGGTTGATCACTAATGGAGAAAATAATTACAAAGGCTATTGTGAGATAACAACTTAATGAGATATTTTTATGAACCCCTTAAATTCTGCTGCAATATTTAAAAATTTTCTTTCTGAAAATAAAATTGATGAAAAAAATTTAGATATTTCCCAATTAGTAAATTGCTTTACTAAGTTTTATGAGTCAATCAAATTTGATGGGCTTACTAATCGCCTAGAAGCTGATATGCTTTTGGTTCAATGGGGCACATTCGATTGGGGTGAGGGTGAAAATTTTGAGTTTAATTTAACAAGGCAGTTTATTATTTCTCACTCTGTCGATGATGAAGAAATATGTCAACTTAGTTTTACAGCTTACTTTAAACCAACTGAACAATTTCACTTAATTAATTCAGAAAATTACTGGTGTGAATCAATTAATGAGCTGGGTTCATTTACTACCTTTATTTATGCTAGTAAAGCATACAATATAGTTAAAGATTTAAAATCTTTAAAAACAAATATATGGTTTGAGTTTGTGTGAAAATGGCTAACAAATCATTCAACAGGACATTTTACGGCGCCGCTTTGCTATGCCGTAAAATTCCCTCCGCTGGCGCTACGGTGCCTGTTAATTCAAACTACAAGGGCTTCCCAATTTAAGCAAGTGTATTTTGAGCGTTAG
>JAZKBF010000090.1:0-1871 GCA_040388745.1 Bacteroidota bacterium
TTGGTGTTGCCTCCAAAGATTGCAGCGACTCAGGTTGTTATTTGTTCTATTGGAACAAAAGATCAAAGCGAAAATGAAAAGGTAAATGCTAAAGCGCAGCAGATTGCAGATACTTTGTTGGCAGCTGGTGTTAAAGTTAAAGTAGACATCAGTGATCTTCGCCCAGGTGAAAAGTTTTTTGGTTGGGAGAAAAAAGGTGTGCCAGTGCGTGTAGAAATTGGACCAAAAGATTTAGCCGCAGGAACTGTAGTATTGGTAAGACGTGATACAGGTGATAAAGCTACGGTTGATGTGGAAGATGTAGCAGTAGAGATCGCAAAGCTTTTAGAAATGATTCAAAAAGATCTTTTTGATAAAGCATTAAAAATGCGCCAAGAAAGAACCAAAGTAGTAGATACTTGGGATGACTTCGTTAAAGAAATAGAAGCAGGAAACTTTGTACTAGCGCATTGGTGTGGCGACGCGGTAGTTGAAGCGCAGATTAAGGAAGAAACCGGCGCGACAATTCGTTGTTTGCCTTTTGATGAAGAGGGCAAAGGAGAAGGTAAGTGCATTAAGAATGGCGAACCAAGCAAGCAGAGAGTAGTGTTTGCGAAGGCTTATTAATTATTTAAATGAATGTTACAAACAATATTTCAAATCTATGGCGCTTTAATATTAACTATGGCTGGTTTTGTTATACCTATTCTTGCTATAGGTATATCCTTTTTCCCTGATGGGGTTAAACTTTTAGAGGAAACTTATGAAAACCAACAAAAACAAGCTGAAAATAATTTAAAGAATGAACTTACAAAACAAAAAAAAGGAAGGGTGAATATCGAAGCTTTAAGTAAGAACATAGTATTGTTGAAAAAGGAGAAAAATAAAGCGAGAAAAAAACTTCACTATTTGAATCCAAAAAATATTGTTTTTTCAGGAGCTTTTTCCCTTACCGGTGCATTAATTAGTTTTAGTGTCGGAGTGGCCATGTATCCCCAACATGCCTCAGTCTTAGTGGCACTTTTTTTATTAAGTCTAATTTTAGTTGTTTACGTTCTTGTGGTTTTTTGGAATTCAATTCAAATTATTATTGAAGCATCAACGGCAGTGCAAGATAGGAAGCGCACCTCCGAAGATAAAATTTTCGAATTACTGACAGCTATAGTTGAAAACACAGCACAAAGTGGATCAAAGTCAATGTTTATCAAAGAGAGTGAAGTTGGAATAAAGTTTGATGGTCAAGTAATTTCACCGGAAAAAGAATTTATTTTCTCTGCAAACAAAGAGCATTCTATAAAAATTGCGGTAGTGAACTATAGTGACTACCTTTTAAAAACAGTAGAGTGGGGATTAATTTTAAAACCTGAATTCTTAGTTGAGGAAACATCTAATATAACAAGCTTATTTACCGACGAAGCGCAAAAAATTATTAGATTTAAACATAATATTATTCAAGCTAAATCTGATATCCAAGAAGGTGTACTTAAAGTTACTTTTCTTAAAACTGGTAGTTTTAATTGCCAAGTTTTTGTTAAAGGTGAGAATTATAAAAATAAAAAAGTTAGTTTTAAAATAAAAGTAATTGAATAATATTTTCATGACCCCATCACTCTACATCCTAATCGCAATAATAATCCTTGGCTTTGCTGCCATGGCATTTTTCATCAAGCGTCTTCAGAAACCTACAGCTCCTGTTGCCGACGACCCAACAATGAAACTGGTTCTAGAATTCCTTAAGCAAGTTAAGGATGAATCTAGTCAAACCCGTCAGGAGATTCAGAAGGGTATGGATAACAGCAATAAGGCTATTAATGAGCGTTTAGATAACGCCGCTCGGGTTATTGGTGCTGTTACTAAAGAACTTGGTCAGATGCAGCAGATTGGTAAATCTC
>JAZKBF010000091.1:0-1327 GCA_040388745.1 Bacteroidota bacterium
TCTTTCAAACGGATGATCCGATTTACATCAAACTTGGTATACAGATACATATAGTACCAAAGAGGATCCCTATTGATTTTGGGCCAAATCGGTTTAACGGTACGGGAGTAACGGCCAATTAACGGTTACATGCTTTTTAAATGGGCAAAATATTTTATTGTACCAATCGATAGATTAAGGTATGAGGATCAAACTTTGTCAACAAACTATGGTCCAAAACTCAATAGTTTTTGAAATATGACGTTTTCAAAAAAAAATTATGATTTTTTTTCCAATATTTCAACTAGAAATGTACAAATGCCGGCGGAGCCGGCCACAAATACTGAAACTTATCCAACCGGTTTACCTGTTTTTATTTATTCATCGCATCATCGTTATCTTTCTACTTCACACTAATCCTATCCAATCACGAGAACAGTGCAGTACCAGCCACCAGCACCACACACGTTCCAGAATAAAAGATGCATACGTGATATCAGTAATGGGATATGACATGGGTACGTGCTACTACACGATCCCGACTGCTGGACCTAGTCAGTCACCGGACCAGTGCAGTGGTTTTGACGCTCCCAGCGCAGCGAACAATAAGCATCCTGAGTCCTGAATCATGAAAATGACTCTCATGACCATGATCATGAACCCAAATTACTATAACAAGTACATCCGTTGTATAAGTGAGGCTTTTATAAACAACCTTTACATGGTCGAAAATTGCAAATTCGGAACTTGCACATTCATACATGCATGTATTTTTTATCATTTCTCTTGTGGTACGGTTTACACTAAACACGCTTTTGCAAGTTGGATTTTCATTTTATTGACCGAGATCAGTGCATGATTAGCACTTCAGGATGATATCATCCTTTATTACAGTCCGAATTGAAATTCTTGTATGGGAGTTTGAACCATGTGCATGCATTGTGTCAGGTAAAGATTGGTACAAAAGTTGCAAGGTCACGACCAACACAACTGCCGCTACATTAAATAAATCCGTTGTATTTTAATCTCTTAGTTTTTAAAATGTTCATGATCATGGCAGTTTAGTTAATTTCTACTATTCCACTACTTAGATTCTTATAAATTTAGAAAATCTGCTAATTTGGCTATGCAAGAAGCAGCAGAAAGTTATCTAGTAAAATTATTGGCAGATGCTAGTAAATTATCTGCTCATACGGGTAGACAGACAACTCAGGCAGAGGATGTATGTTTTGTAAAGAATTTACGTGAAGAAAATTTTTAAATAATAAACTTAACTAATAATTTAAAAACTCAAAAACTCAAAAACTTAAAAAAAATAAATAAAAAAAAATTAAATAAATGGCATGTA
>JAZKBF010000092.1:0-45943 GCA_040388745.1 Bacteroidota bacterium
TAACAGTGTTTTTAGCATCACCGAAGACAAGCACGGTAATTTATGGTTCGGCACTATTGGTGGGGGCGTATCGCGCTATGATCCTTCGGCTAAGCTCGGAACAGGCTCAGAATCCTTTATGAATTTTACCACCACGCAGGGATTAACCAACAACAGTGTTTTTAGCATCACCGAAGACAAGAACGGGAATTTATGGTTCGGCACAGAAGGAGGGGGAGTATCACGTTATGACGGGGAATCCTTTGTAAATTTTTCCACTACGCAGGGACTTGCCAACAACATCGTTTTTAGCATCACCGAAGACAAGAACGGGAATTTATGGTTCGGCACTGCTGGTGGTGGCGTATCGCGCTATGATGGGAAATCCTTTATGAATTTTACCACTGCGCAGGGACTTGCCAACAACAGCGTTTTTAGCATTACCGAAGACAAGAACGGGATTTTATGGTTCGGCACTTATGGAGGTGGAGTATCACGCTATGATCCTTCGGCTAAGCTCAGGACAGGCTCAGGATCATTTATGAATTTTACCACCGCACAGGGATTAGCTAACAATATCGTAAGGAGCATCACCGAAGACAAGAACGGGAATTTATGGTTCGGCACTGTTGGCGGTGGAGTATCGCGCTATGACGGAAAATCATTTATGAGTTTTACCACCGCACAGGGGCTTGCCAACAACAGTGTTTTTAGCATCACCGAAGATAAGAACGGGATTTTATGGTTCGGCACTGCTGGTGGGGGAGTATCACGCTATGATCCTTCGGCTAAGCTCAGGACAGGCTCTGAATCCTTTATGAATTTCACCACTGCACAGGGGCTTGCCAACAATATTGTTTGTAACATCACCGAAGACAAGAACGGGAATTTATGGTTCAGCACTTATGGAGGCGGAATATCGCGCTATGACGGGAAATCTTTTTTAAATTTTACCACCGCGCAGGGACTGCCCGATAACTCTGTAACGCAAATAGTAATTACCAAAGAACAAAACATAGCAATAGGAACAAACCTTGGTGTGGCTATGCTCACTTCCTTTACGCCAAAGTTAAAGGGCAAAACCCCACAAAGCAGCCTGCCCGCGCAGAATAATTTAACCAACGAAGAGTTGATAAATTATACTCCTGTAATTGAAATTTACAATTCGGCAACAGGCTATCCTGTAAAAGATGTGAACACGGGGCAAAACTGTATGTTCGCAGACAGCAAAGGAATTATTTGGGCAGGCACCGGTTCGGACAAAACATCACTTGTGCGTTTTGATTACGCAGCATTAAATAAAAACAACAAGCCCCCAGCAGTTTTTATACAGGCAGTGAAAATAAATAACGAAAATATTTCCTGGTATAATTTAGATAGAGATAAACTGCAAATCGGAAATCAAAAGCCCGATTCAGGCAGTACACCTGCAAACATAACAGAAGAAGTTAGCACATTCGGAAAAATTTTTAGCGATGCAGAGCGCGACAACATGAAATTAAAATTCGGTTCCATACAATTTGACAGCATCACCGAATTTTATCCTTTGCCCGAAAATTTAATTTTGCCCTACGAGCACAACAATGTAACTTTTGATTTTGCCGCCATTGAACCCGCCCGTCCCTACATGGTAAATTACCAGTATATGTTGGAGGGGTATGACAAGGAATGGAGTCCGGTGCTCAAAAAGAACAGTGCTACATTCGGTAACATCCGTGAAGGCACATACACGTTCAAATTAAAAGCACAAAGTCCGTTTGGCATCTGGAGCGAACCGGTGGAATATAAATTTAAGGTACTGCCCCCCTGGTGGAGAACATGGTGGATGTACACCATTTATGTTCTTGTTTTTGTTTCGGGAATCTGGAGTTTTATAAAATGGAGAGAAAAAAACCTTAAAAGAGAAAAAGAAATTCTGGAAACCAAAGTGGAACAAAGAACCGAGCAGTTGCGAAAAGCGAATGTAGAAATTACGGAACAAAAGAAAGTAGTAGAAGAAAAAAACAAAGACATTACCGACAGCATCAACTACGCGCTTCGCATACAAAAAGCGTTTCTGCCAGAGAAGGAAGAAATTTACTCCTCCTTTCCGCAAAGTTTCATACTCTTTAAACCAAAAGACATTGTAAGCGGTGATTTTTACTTCTTTCATAAAAACAATGAATCGGTATTTGTTGCTACGGCTGATTGTACAGGACATGGAGTTCCGGGCGCGTTTATGAGCATGGTAGGTTATGAGCGGCTCACCGATGCCGTTCAGCAAAGCAATAATGTAAGTGAAATATTATCGCTGTTGAACATTGGAGTTAAACAGTCATTACATCAGTCAGACAAAGACGAATCAACACGTGATGGAATGGATATTGCACTTTGCTCTGTTGACACAGTAAACCGAATTGTAAAATATGCAGGTGCCAATCGACCGATTTGGATCATCCGCAACGGACAGGTAACCGTAGAAGAAATTAAAGCTACAAAGAAAGCAATTGGCGGTTTAACGGAAGACAGCCAGTATTTCGACACACACGAAATAAAACTGGAGCAAGGTGACACTTTTTATATTTCAACAGACGGCTACGCGGACACGTTCAGCGGACAAGACAACAAAAAACTTACAACAAAAAGATTTAAAGCCTTATTGCTTTCAATTCAAGACAAATCTTTAAAAGAACAAGAGGCGCATCTCGACAGATTTATCGAAGACTGGAAAGCCGGAGCAGAGCAAATTGACGACATTTTAGTTATCGGTGTGCGAATGTGACTTGGGTCAGCATTTTTTTATACTCGTATCGATATAAATTGATTGCCCCGACAGGCGTGAGTATTAGTGCAGTAAGTAGGCGCGAGTTTTTTTAACTCGTGCCGTTTATTAGTAGGCATCTTGCCATTTTCGCTCTTGTTGGTGTTAATTGCAGGTGTTATTTTACCTGAAATTTGGGTCAACATTTTTTTATATTTGTATCGATATAAATTGATTGCGCCCTAAAATGATGATATACCTTAAGAAATTACCCCTTTTATTACTATTAAGTGTTCTCTCATACACGTATTCTTTTTCTCAATGTCAAATTAGCGGAAAAATAGCTGATGGCTCAAATGCCGCTATCCCTTATGCGCCAATCGCTTTAATGAACAGTACAGACAGTACTATTTACAAAGGTATCCTTACAGATGAAAAAGGAAATTATTGTTTCAACGGAATCAAAGCTGGAACTTACATTCTAAAGATTTTGGTAGTAGGGTTCGCTGATACGTATAGTGAAAAAATTGAGTTCGATAGCACTTCAAAGATCATAGCTCCAATCATTGTTAAAATAGCCACCCAAAATCTGAATGAGGTTACTGTAAATGCAATTAAAGATCCTATTGAATATAAAAACGGGAACATCATTGTAAATATTGAAGGCAGTCCTTTGGCGGTTGGTAATAGTGTTTACGATCTGTTATCTCACCTTCCGGGAGTTATTGTACAGAATGATAACATTACTATACAAGGTAGTTCCGGGGTTAAAATATTTATTGATGATAGGGTACAACAAATGTCGGGACAACAGTTAATAAATTTACTGAGGAGTATTAATTCCTCTTCTATAGAAAAAATAGAAATATTAAAAAACCCTCCTGTTAAATATGATGCCTCCGGAACTGCCGGTATCATTAATATAAAAACTAAAAAAATAAAAATTACCGGGTTTAGCGGCAGCGTTAATTATAATTTAGCGCAAGGGGTTTATAATGTTAATTCCGGAGGTGTGTCACTCAACTATAAATGGAATAAAGTAGCCATCTTTAGTAATGTTGATGGATACATGGGGCGTTTGCGCTTTGATAATAATTTCAAAAAAAGCATTACAACTAATTCTGTTACAACGGTTTTCGATCAGCAGGCTCACGATTATGATAATGGAAAATACCTTACCATCAATTTAGGTGCCGATTGGTATGTAAATAAAAATAACATTCTTGGGTTTAGATTTCAATCTAACCCCGGTTATGCTATGCGGTCAACTTCAGGCAACAACTATATAAGTGATAATAGTCTTGGATATTCACAACTGAATTATAACAGTGCAACTCCAAATTCATGGACTTATAACAGTTATAATTTCAGTGCTGAACATTTATTTGATACACTGGGAACAAAGCTTACGTTCTCAACGGACTATTATACACCATACCTTGATGTTTATCAAGGAACTTATGAAAACAAATACCTTGATATTAATGGCAATGAAACAAGCCCTTCAATAAATTTTAAAAGCGATAATACATTAAATCTGAATATAATTTCCTCAAAACTGGACTTCGAAAAAAAGCTGTCGAAAACATTAAGCCTGGAAGCAGGTGTTAAGGAGTCGTTTCAGAAAATAACAAGTGATTATGTTCTTCAAAATAAAAATAATCTGACGGGAGAGTATACCATTGACAATGCTTTCACAAATAAATTTTCTTACGCAGAAAACATTTCTGCTGCTTATCTTAACTTACAAAAACAAATCGACAAACTTAGTTTACAAGTTGGATTACGAGGAGAAAATACCGCTATACATACCGAAAGTATTACTACAAATTTTAAATATAATAAGCAATACTTTAAAGTGTTTCCTGTAATTAGCCTGGATTACAAAAAGTCTGAGAAAAATGTATTTCAACTTTCATATAATAATAGGATCAATCGTCCGAATTATAACTCGTTCAATCCATATAAATCATTTATAAATACGTTAACCTCAAGCATTGGGAATCCATATTTGATGCCTACGATCAGTAATACAATTAATTTTTCGCACACTTATAATGGGAAAATTTCAAACTCTTTTTCATATAGACGGGTTAGCAATCCTTTTATAAGATACTCCTCTCAAAATGATTCCACTAAAGAATCCATATTTCAAATTGGCAATTTAAAAAACAGTAACATCCTGGAGTATTCTCTGTTCATGCGCACTGATGTTTATTTATGGTGGTCACTAACATTTAATGCCGGAGCGTATTATGTTGACTATATTGGGAAAATAAATGGACTTGATTATTCCAACTCCGCATTTTCATATTACGGCTATATTGGTAATCAGTTTTTATTACCAAAAAATATAAAAATAGAACTGAGTGGTAATTTTAATGGACCCAGATTAGAAGAAGTATATTACTATAAACCCCTTTTATATGTTGGCTTTGCAATAAAAAAATCCTTCTTAAAGGATAAATTGAATTTCACACTTGGCATGAACGATATTTTTAAATTAGGTGCAGCACGATACTCCGTTAATTTTCAAGATCAAAAATGGGAAAGTTATCAATACTATGATTCAAGAAGGATATACATTGGGGTTAGTTATGATTTTGGAAAAATAAAAGTTGAACAAAGAGAAACAAGCGCCAGTAAAGCAGAACAGCAAAGGTTAGGGCATTAGTTAAAATTTCCATCCAAAAGCAAATCTTCGCTTAGCCATCTGTTAGTGGGTAATTTTATAATGAAAAAGCAACATTTTATATGATAAAACGAGTGATTTATTTCGCATTTTTCTTTGCTACAAATATTGTTTTTGGCCAACAGCTTGATATTGCATCACAAATAGACTCTCTTATAGCAACCAAAACAGAAAAGCCATTTAATGGAATAATTGTAATTTCTCAAAATGGAGAAACGAAATATTCTAAAATTTTTGGTTATTCGAATTTTGAAAACAAAACCCCATTAAAAGAAAACGACCAGTTTGTTATTGGCTCAATAAGCAAACAAATAACAGCGGTTGTGGTGCTTCAGGAATTTGAAAAGGGACATATTAAACTTGACGTTGCTATACGCAACTATTTGCCTGAACTAACAATGACTTGGGCCGATACTATTACCATTCATCAATTATTAACGCATACTCACGGAATTAAAAAGCTTGATAAGCCTTTAGCTTTTATTGCCGGGACTCAATTTGCATATTCGCAAATTGGTTACGATCTATTAGCTACCATTGTTGAAAGAACATCTAAAAGATCATTTGCCGATCTATCTACCGAACTATTTGAAAAGTGTAAAATGAAAAACACCTTTCATCCTGACCTGCATAAACATCTGAATTTAGTGAATGGGTATGCTGAGCAAGAAGACGGTAGTATAATAATTGAGAAAGGGAGTTTGGAAAACTATGCAGCCGCAGGTTCTTTTGTTTCTGATGCAAGTGATCTGATCTTATGGGACGAAAATTTATTCGGTGGTAAACTTTTGTTGAAAAGCACCTTTCAGTTAATGACAACAAAACAAAAATATGCTACAAGAGAACATCCAATTTTTGGAAAAATAGATTATGGCTACGGTATTACAATAGACTCAAAGGATAGCATTTTACAATACGGACAAACAGGTTTTGCGCCTGGTTTTGTATCAATGAATTTTTATTTTCCCGCAAGCAAGACCAGTGTAGTGGTTTTAGAAAATATTGCCTGGGATTTTAATGATCTGAAAAAAACTTTTTACTTTCAAATACAAATACTTAAAATTGTAAGAGAAAATAAACTGATAAAGAAAAATTACCGTTAACATTGCCTATGAGATATAACCGTTTATATCAGGTTTCATCATTTAAGGTTACAATGAAATCGGAAGTCAAAAATATTTTATATTGAAATAAATTTATTTTTATTGTGCTTCTGCCACTTGTAATTTTATAACTTCGTTTATGAAATTGTTCACAACGCTCAGTTAATCGTTTGGAGCAACCTTAATAAACAGTATGCTAACATTTAACAAAACCTACTTTGCGATAGCAATTTTGATTTTTTTTATTGAAGTTGTGATTGCCTTATTTGTTAATGACAATTTTGTAAGACCATATCTTGGCGATGTTTTGGTTGTTATTTTAATTTATTGTTTTATAAAATCTTTTCTCAAATTGTCTGTTTTAAGTGCAGTCATACTTGTATTGGCCTTTTCTTTCGCAATAGAATTTCTTCAGTACCTAAATATTGTCGAAAGGATTCACTTGGAAAAATCAAGAATTGCAAGAACTGTGATTGGAACCTCATTTTCCTTTATTGACCTTCTTATGTATATTGTTGGAGCTACTGTGGTAATTATTATCGAAAAGTATTGGCAGAAAAAAGACGTGAAGGCTGCTAACGTCAAATAGCCGTTTACAAGGTTAAAATTGACGGAATTGTAGATGAAGAAAAACAAAACGAATGCTAACATCCCTCAAAAAAGCTGACTAACCAATGAAATAATAAAATAACATTATGAAAAAAATATTTTTTACAGTTTATCTATTTGCCTCGCAATTTATATTACAAGCACAAACTCATAAAATTGGCGAAAATTTCGGAGGTGGTATTGTTTTTTCAATAACAGCAGACAGCTTGCACGGTTTGATCACTGAAACAATAGACCAGTCAAAAAAGGCATGCGATTGGAATGAAGCACTTATCGCTATTCAAGAAGTTCAGAATCACAGTGAAGAGGGTAAAATATTTAATGATTGGCGACTACCAACAATAGATGAGTTAAATTTAATATACTTAAATTTAAGAATAAAGAATTTGTGCAGTACCCTGATTTCAGTTTGTTTTCAGGGAGATTATTACTGGAGTTCAAGTGATTATATTTATACAGATCCGGAAACTGGCGATAAAGGCTACAATTTTGCCTGGTATCTCCAATTCAGTGATGGTAAACGGGACTGGACGGCTATGGGTAACGCCAATTCAGTTCGTGCAGTTAGGGGATTTTAATTTAAGAGCAAAACAAACCAGAAAACCAAACGTTCAAAGACATCGAATTATTGACAAGCAATAACAAAATGATTGAAACAAATTTCACTCCTTTCCCAATATTGAAAACTGATCGTTTGATCTTACGGCAAATTGAAGCAACTGATGACCTGGACATTTTTTCTCATCGCTCGGACGACAAGGTAAATACATACCTTGAGGATTTCAGACATTCTTCTATTGAACAAACTCAAGCCTTCATTGACAGAATACAAAAAGAAACAGCGGATAATAAAACCATATTATGGGTAATTACCCAAAAAGGCAGCAACAAATTTATTGGGACCATTTGTCTTTGGAATATTTCAAAAAATGAATATAAAGCGGAAACAGGTTACACGCTTGCCCCGGAATTTCACCGAATGGGATATATGAATGAAGCCATAGTAAAGGCTATTGACTTCGGATTTAATAAAATGAAACTAAAAACAATTGAAGCTTACACCCATGAGAACAATGAGAATTCAATCAAACTCCTACTAAGAAATAAATTTAAGCAGGGCACAACTCCTAAAAAGGAGGTCGGAAACAATAGATTTTTTTTCTCGTTAACAGAAATTTAATAACCAATACTAAAAAATAAACCACTATGAAAAGAATAAAATTTCTCTTGTTAACTTTTGCTTTGACGATCCTGATTTTCAAAAACATTTCTGCTCAAACAACTTTTAATGTACCTCAAAATGTTGAATTAAAAGCAGACGAAGATTATGCAAAATATGAAAAAGATATTGTTGCGGCCACTAAATGGCTTGAGACAATAGATCTAAATAAAGAGACTGAAAAAAGAAAGGAAACAAATGCCTTTGTATTAAAATGGATTACAGGAAGCCCTACTATAAGCATTAGTCTTACAGAACAACTGCAGAAAATATATGGGAAGAATGCGGAATTGCTTTTAATTTATATGGCTAGTTATGCCAGCTTTTTTTTAGAGAATAAAAGCACAGCAACCGCATTTACTGCTACAAAAGCAGGTCTGATTTCTATTATGAATGTTTATAAAAAAAGGATTGAAATAAGTTCTAATAAAGAAATGGATAAACTTATAAAATTGAATGAAGAAGGGAAATTGGACAATTATATAAAAGACAAATTTAATTAAACTTAACTGCTGCTTATATCACCTATGTGATATGGCCGCTTATAGTGCGCTTCATCATTTGAACGCGCAATGAAAATAGGTGATGGCAAAAACCTTTCGCAACGTTATAAATTTATTTTTTATTTGTTTTTTTGTCACGGGTTAATTTTATAATTTTACCTACGAAATCAGCCAAATCGCCAAGCTAATCGTTAGCTGATATTACAAAAATGATAACAACAAAATGACAACTAAAACATTTATTCTGACAACTTTTATCTTGACGACTAATTTAATCTATGGCCAAGGTTCATCTAAAATTACTAGAGAATTTGGTAGTCCTATAATTAGTGACTCATCATCAACATTTATTATACCTACTGTTTACAATGCAGGACTTTTCAGCTCTAGCAAACTTGCTTTATGGGGAGACTTTTATTCAAATGTGATCTTCTATAATTTTAAAACAGACAGCAGTAAAAAACTTTTTGAAAAAGATACTTATATAGTAAGCTTAAACAAAGTAAATTATTCATATTATTCTGATAGAAAACCAGGTAAGAGCCTTACTGCAAATTTTGTTTTTTATAGAATAATGAATATTGACAGAAATAAGAACGGCCATATAGATAGTGAAGATCCTGCAATATTATATGTCACTGACACTCACGGCAACAATTTGAAATCATTAACGGGGGACAATGAAAATATAGTTGGCTTTGATATTTATGAAAAACAAAATATTGCATTAGTAAAAATGCAGAGAGACTTTAATAATGATGGGAACTTTAATTCGAAAGACACAGACTATTATTATGTAAAATTAGACCTTGACACGTTAGTTTTTGGGAAGAAAATTGAACTTAAGTAACATCCACAACATAAAATGGACAATACATTAGCTGACCTCAAAAGCCTTATTCATGGCATCGCATATTTGACCGTTTTCGCAACCTTAAAGACTATTTAAAATGAGTTGGATCTTTTTAATTATTGCAGGATTATTTGAAGTAGCCTTTGCTTTCTGCTTAGGGAAGACGAAAGAAACGATAGGGACTGAAATGTATTTGTGGTTTGTAGGATTTATAGTTGCACTATGTATCAGTATGGGACTTTTGATAAAAGCTACACAAAATCTACCTATTGGCACCGCTTATGCCGTTTGGACGGGGATTGGAGCAGTCGGGACGGTTTTAATTGGCATTTTTGTTTTTAAAGAACCCGTTTCTTTTTGGAGAGTCTTTTTTATCATAACACTTATTAGTTCAATTATCGGACTAAAAGCTGTTTCTCATTAGTAGTATTAAATTAAAACATTTTGCCTAGGCCTTTCTCAATATTAAAAAGCCCAGCGAACTTTTATTTACTGTAAAATCAAACTAAATCTAAAATGATCCTATTAATTTCATCAATAACACCGGTAATTATTTTTCTTTATCTGATATATATAAAAGACCAGATCAAGGAACCCAACGCATTGTTGGCCAAATGTTTTTTTGGAGGCTTTTTATCAATAATACTCACCTTGATCATTGCTTTACCGATTTCATATTTTGGCAGTGTATTTCAAACACCTTTAGTAAAATCTTTCTATGATGCTTTCTTTTGTGCAGCCATTCCTGAAGAATTATCGAAATTCATTATTCTTTATTGGGTAGTTTGGAAGAGTAAGGATTTTGATCATCACTATGATGGTATTGTTTATGCGGTTTTTGTTTCATTAGGCTTTGCTTTGGTAGAAAATATCTTGTATGTTTTTGAACATGGCTTTACAACTGCCATTCTTAGAGCTGTTTTGGCCGTTCCGGGTCATGGATTTTTTGGTGTTATAATGGGTTACTATTTATCATTGTCTAAATTTAATGTTGGAGAAGTAAAAAGAAATTTGATATTAAAAAGTATTTTCATCCCTATTCTTTTTCATGGTTTATATGATTTTTTACTGATATATTTTTCTTCTAATAATGAGAATAATTTTTTACTGAGCACTGTTTTATTAATAGCTTTTACATTTTTAGTAATTAAATTATGGAGTGTAGGCATAAGCAAAATTAAATTGCATACGATGGAGTATGTTGTAAAAGAAATTTAAAAACCAGCCTATTACATTACCTAACCGCTCATTGGCGGCAATTTTATGAGACAACAACGTACACTATGAATAAATTGAAATTTTTTTTAACCTTAATTTTCTTCCCTACGATCATTTTTGCACAAAAGACAGTTATACTTAATTCAAAATATAGAACTGAGATCGTAAAAAACATTAGCCAAATTCTTTTGGACAATTATGTTTTTCCCGAGACAGCAATTAAAATGAGTAATTGTATTACCAAAAAATTGAAAGATGGTGCATACGATAAAATCAAAGACCCGGTTGCTTTCTCGGATGTTTTAACCATCGACTTATATTCAATATATCATGATGGGCATTTAATGGTAAAATATGCTCCTCAAGCATTTGTTAAACCTCCAATTGACCATCCGCCAATTATTGAAGACCCATTTAAAAAAATCAAACAGGCTAATTTTGGTTTAAGAAAAGTTGAAATTTTGAATGGAAACATCGGTTATATCAATATAGATCATTTTTGGGCCGATACTGTTTATGGAAAAGAGACTGTTGAAGCGAGTCTTCAATTTATTTCGAATACGAATGCCGTAATTATTGACTTAAGAGATTGCGGGGGAGGTTCTCAGGAAACTGTAAATATGATTTGCGGATATTTCTTAGAAAAATCAACTCATATAAATGATATGTTTGACAGAACAGCAAAAAAAACAACAGAATATTGGACAAAGCCCGACATTTCATTTACAAAATTGGCAAAAATGCCTTTATATATATTAACTAATAATAAAACCTTTTCTGCAGCTGAAGAGTTTTGCTATGATTTACAATGTATAAAAAGAGCTACAATTGTCGGGGAAACAACCGGTGGCGGTGCACATGGAACATTTTCACAAGATGTTGGTAGTGGTTTTGTTTTGTCAGTTCCTTATAGCACGGCAATAAATCCAATTACAAAAACAAGTTGGGAAAAAGTTGGTGTTAAGCCGGAAATTGAAGTCCCTTCCAACAAAGCTTTGGAAACAGCTGAAATTAAAATTTTTGACGATCTGATTTCAAATACGAAAGATACTGTTGAATTATTTAATCTAAATTGGGACTTTGACTTAATAAAAGCAGTTAATAATCCAATCACCCTAGACACATTGACATTAAGTGAATACGCTGGTGTATACAATGAAAGAGTATTCACTTTAGAAAATGGGAAATTATTTTATCAGAGAACAGGAAGACCAAAATTCGAACTTGAAGCCATGTCACCTACCGTTATGAAAGGAAAAGGAAATACATATTTCAAAATTGAATTTGTAAAAAATGATCAGGGTAAAGTTGACAAAGTGAATGCATATTACCAGGACAACAGAACTGAAACGTCTTATCGAAATTAATAATTGCAACTTGAGTTACCTGCGATGGATATAAAACATAATTAATAAATAACAATAAAAGGAAAATGAGAACATTAATTAGTGCTTTGATAATGTTGATGATCATTTCTTGCGGACAAGAAAATAAAGAAAAAAATAATGCCATATCTGCTGACAAAGACAGCATTGAGTCTCATCAGGTAGAACCAGGAGATTTTAAAATTGGCGATATCATTACAACCCCTTGTGCAATTATAGTTTCACCTACCGAGAGCATAATTGATAGTTTAATAAAGGATAATGAAGAGGATTTTTATACAACTGCTGATGATCAGCAATTTTATTTATCAAAAGTGCGAGAGTATTTAGACTCAACTAATACCAGAACAATAGACATAGTTTCTAAAGGGAATTTAAGATTCAAACTCGCTGATGGAAAAATTATTAACATCGCTCTGGATGAATATTATTGGAATGTTTTGCTTTTTAATGGAAAAACTGAACCCATTAAAATAGATATAACCGGTTTCATTGAGGAGTTTGACAGATATATGAAATAGAAAATAAACCGGGCAAACATTTGGCTAATTGATACAGCCATTAATAGTTTTCTTAATACCTGATATGGGTTATTTTTATTGCTGTTCAACAAAAATGGAATTTTTTTTAAAAGATGTTGTAAATATGTTTGTAGATTTGTCTTCTCAAATGTCAGGAAAAAGTATTTACATAAAGGTTAATGAACAAAACAATTTATTGTTGAAAGCGGTTTTAAAATACTGCTTATTTGTTCTTTTTGGCTTTTTATTTGTTTGGGGGCAATCTTCTGCATCCGCCAGTACTCAAGGGAAAAAAATCGCAATTCACCAAGACTTAACATGTCATTTATCGGATGATCTATTTAATAGCTCTCATCATCCATTTCACTTGCCTTTCGAATCAGCCCCAACACCGAACGAACCGGAAGCCTCTGACGAAAATGGACAGGAAGATAATTTTGATGATGATCTGATTCCATTGATCTGGAATGATCCGTCTGAGGGTACATTCAACATTTCTGCTTCTGTAAGAAATGATTTTTTTAAAATAGTACAATCTTTTCAAAACCGGTCTACGGTTCCTCTTTTTATTCTCTATCATTCCTGGAAGATCTACCAGGATTAATTCATTAGTTTATTAAATGATTTATGTGACCATTCACATACATCAAATCTTTTTTTTGTGCTTCCATACTTAAATGGAAGTGCTTATCCTTATTAATTAATTTAAATCAAAATTATTATGAAGAGAATATTAATTCTCCTTAGCGTAGCAAGCGCGTTCGTTTATACAAGTTGTAAAAATGAAAAACATGAAAAGGAAGAGGAGGGTAAATTTTTGGTTACCAGCCCTATCCAAAAGGATACGTTTGTTGTGCATGAGTTTGTATCCCAGATCCATGCCATCAGTCACATCGAATTAAAATCTCAGGAGAGAGGTTTTTTACAAAACATTTATGTAGATGAAGGGCAGTGTGTAAAAAAAGGCCAGCTGATGTTTCAGATCATGCCTTTGTTGTACCAGGCTGAAATGCAGAAGGCACAGGCCGAAGCTGATTTTGTAGAAATTGAATATCAAAATACAAAAAGCCTTGCCGATAGCAATATTGTATCTCCAAAAGAATTGGCCTTGGCGAAGGCGCATCTCGATAAAACAAAAGCAGAGCTGTCTATGGCGCAGGCACATTTAGGTTTCACCGAAATTCGTGCACCATTTGATGGCATGATGGGCCTCTTTAATGTTCGATTAGGAAGTCTGGTTGACGAGGGAGAGCTTCTTACAACACTTTCTGATAATAGTAGAATGTGGGTTTATTTCAATGTGCCTGAAGCAGAATACTTAGATTATATCACTAGGACAAAGTCAGATAGTCTTCAAAAAGTACAATTGAAAATGGCAAATAATAAGCTGTTTGAAGGCTCAGGAATAGTAGAAACCATTGAGGCCGATTTCAATAATGAAACCGGGAATATTGCATTCAGGGCAACATTTCGAAATCCAAAAGCAATATTAAGACATGGAGAAACAGGAAATATTCAAATGCCCATTTCTTTGAAAAATGCACTGATCATACCTCAAAAGTCAACATTTGATATCCTTGATAAGAAATTTGTTTTTGTGATCGATGAAAATAATGTAGTGCAGTCACGCCAAATTACTGTTGGTGAGGAAATGCCACATTTATATGTAGTTACAGAAGGTTTAACCGTAAAGGACAAGATCCTTCTTGAAGGTTTGCGCAAAGTAAAAAACAATGAGCAAATACACTATGACTTTGTAAATCCGCAGCAGGTATTAAATGAAATAGATCATTTACACGCTGAATAGATAAAAATTTAAACTAAAAAAAATATGTTTTTAAAATTCATTCAACGACCTGTATTATCAATAGTACTGTCCCTTGGAATAATTTTCCTTGGACTAATAGCTATGAATACAAGTCCAGTAGCGCAATTCCCGGATATTGCCCCTCCAAGGGTAAGTATTTTCATTGAATTTCCGGGTTCAAATGCAGAAGTTTTGGTTAAATCAACCTTAACAATTTTGGAAAAAGCGATCAATGGTGTTCAAGGCATGCAATATATGTTATCAACAGCAAGTAGCGCAAGCGAAGCTGGAATTGATATAATATTCGAGCCCGGAACTGATCCTACTATTGCAGCCATAAGAGTTAAAACGAGGATCGACCAGGTAATGGCCAACCTCCCACCATTAGTGCAAAGAGAGGGTGTGATCATCACCCCGATACAACCAAGTATGTTGATGTATGTAAATCTTTTCAGTACTGAGAAAAGCGCTGATGAGAAATTTTTATTCAATTATGCCAATACATACATTTTACCTGAAGTAAAAAGGATTCCCGGAATGGGCAGAGCTGAAGCTGTGGGTAGTCGATCTTTTGCGATACGTATTTGGTTAAAACCGGATAGAATGAGGGCTTATAATATTTCTACCGAAGAAGTGATGGAAGCCATTGATGAACAAAGTGTTCTTGGAAGACCCGGAAGAGTGGGTATGAGTTCCGGAATAACTGCGCAAGCGCAGGAATATGTTCTTTCCTATAAAGGTTGGTTTAATAAGCCGGAAGAGTATAAGGGTATCATCATCCGGGCTAATGCTTTGGGTGAGGTAATAAAACTGGGAGATATTGCTGCTGTGGAGGCAGGTAGTGAATTTGTGGACATTTACTCAAACAAAGACGGACAGCCTTCCGCCTCAATTGTACTGAAACAGAATTCCGGATCTAATGCCAATAAAGTGATTGAGGATGTAAAAATCAAACTGGAAGAATTAAAGAAAGATTTTCCTCCGGGAATGGATTATGAGATCAATTACGATGTTTCAAAATTCGTGAATGCCTCCATCGAAAAAGTACTACATACCTTACTGGAAGCTTTTTTACTGGTTGCATTGGTTGTATTTCTTTTTCTTGGCGACTGGCGTTCAACACTTATTCCTATCCTGGCAGTTCCTGTATCCCTTATTGGCGCCTTTTTATGTATGCAAATGTTTGGCTTAAGTATAAACCTGATAACATTATTTGCTTTGGTTTTAGCTATCGGTATTGTGGTAGATAATGCCATAGTGGTTGTGGAAGCCGTGCATGTTAAAATGGAGGAGGAACATTTATCTCCATTTAATGCGGTAAAAAAGGTGGTTGGAGAGATAGGTGGCGCTATTATAGCAATTACCTTAGTTATGACAGCTGTATTTGTTCCTGTTGCATTTATGACAGGACCGGTAGGTATACTTTATCGCCAATTTTCTATAACCATGGCCAGCGCCATCGTGATCTCGGGTTTCGTTGCGCTCACACTAACACCTGTGCTTTGTGCAATATTATTGAAGAACACGCATGGTAAGCCCAAAAGAAGAACACCGGTAAACATATTTCTTGACTGGTTTAACAGAGGCTTCGAGAAAATTACAGTAAAATATGTAGGACTACTCAAACTGATAGTTAATCGCAAAATTGTTACGTATGGTATGCTGATTGCATTTGTTTTAGGTATTGTTGGCATAAACAAAATTCTTCCTTCAGGATTCATTCCCAATGAAGACCAAGGACAAATTTATGCGATCATTCAAACACCTCCGGGAACTACACTTGAAAGAACGAATGAAATATCCAGAAAGCTTCAACATATCGCGAAGGAAGTGGATGGAGTTCAGTCTGTTACTTCTCTTGCGGGATATGAAATTCTTTCTGAAGGAAGAGGCTCCAATGCTGGAACTTGCCTTATTAACTTAAAAGATTGGTCGGATCGGAAACATTCATCAAAGGAAATAATTAAAGAGCTGGAAGAAAAATCAAAAGACCTGCCAGCTATTGTTGAATATTTTGAACCACCTGCTGTTCCCGGCTATGGCTCTTCTGATGGTTTTGCATTACGTTTATTAGACAAAAGCAGTGATGTAGATTATCAGGAATTTGATAAAGTGAATGGCGATTTTTTAGAAGCTTTAGGAAAAAGAAAAGAGCTGTCGGGGCTATTTGCATCCTACTCCGCTAAATACCCTCAATACGAATTGATCATTGACAATGCACGAGCCATGCAAAAAGGTGTTTCTATTGGAAAGGCGATGGAAAATCTCAATATTTTAATTGGAAGTACATACGAACAAGGGTTTATTCGGTTCAACAGTTATTACAAAGTATATACACAAGCCGGACCTGAATACAGAAAGCAACCATCGGATATTTTGAATTTGTTTGTAAAAAACGATATGGGCGAAATGGTTCCCTATTCTTCATTCATGACCATGAAGAAGACGCAGGGACCCAATGAAATATCCCGATACAATTTGTACAACTCCTCTTTAATTAATGGAGTACCTGCTCAGGGTTACTCCTCCGGAGATGCGCTAAAGGCTATACAAGAAGTTGCAAAGCTATCTTTACCGAAAGGTTATGATATTGCCTGGCAGGGGCTTTCATATGATGAATCAAAAAGAGGAAATGAAGCGATCTATATATTTTTGGTGGTATTACTATTTGTTTATTTAATTCTTGCTGCGCAGTATGAAAGCTTTTTGTTGCCATTAGCAGTGCTACTTTCTATTCCTCCGGGAATATTCGGGGCATTCATGCTTTTAAAAATGATGGGGCTTGCCAATGATGTTTACGCGCAGGTAGGACTGATCATGCTTACCGGATTGCTTGGTAAAAATGCTGTTTTGATCGTAGAATTTGCCGTTCAAAAACACATGCAGGGAGCAACCGTGCTTGAAGCAGCAATTGAAGGAGCGCGAACTCGTTTCCGCCCTATTCTAATGACATCATTTGCATTTATTGCAGGCTTAATCCCTTTGGTAGTTGCCACCGGCCCGGGTGCTGTTGGTAACCACACCATAGGTGCATCAGCACTTGGAGGTATGTTATTTGGAACCATTTTCGGAGTACTCATGGTGCCTGGGTTGTACTATATTTTTGGTAAAATGGCTGAAGGCAAAAAGCTGATCAAAGATGAAGATGAGAACCCATTAAGTGAAGCCTTTGTGGATAGCCGTTCCGACACTGCCTTAGTTAAAAAAATTAAATATTTTGTAACAAAATTTCTAAACAAAAATGAAAGCAAAAATAATTCATAAAGTACTTAAAGCAATACTTGTTACCCTGTTGCTTGGAGGATGTGTTCCGGCACTACAGATAACAAAAACCGAAAATAGATCGGTTCCTGCGAGTTTCAATAACTCGCAGGATACTGTAAACACGGCAACCATCAAATGGAGGGAATACTTTAACGACCAAACCCTGATTGCACTGATTGACACTGCATTGAAAAACAACCAGGAATTGAACATTACTTTGCAGGAGATTGAAATGCGAAAGAATGAAATAAGGGCGAAAAAAGGAGAATACCTTCCATTTGGAGACATCAGAATTGGTGGAGGGCCCATCAAAGAAGGTCTTTATACATGGAATGGTCAATCGGAAGAAGACCTTAAGGCTAACCCCGGGAAAGCACCTAAATATGTTGGAGATTTTATGGCAAGCGCTGTTTTTTCATGGGAAGTAGATATCTGGAAAAAACTCCGTAATGCTAAAAAAGCTGCCATATTCAGGTATTTGTCCAGTGTTGAAGGGAAGAATTTTATGGTCACTGGTCTTATTGCAGAAATTGCCGGTTCATATTATGAACTTATGGCGCTTGATAACCAGTTGGAAATAATTCAAAAAAATATTGAGATCCAAAGCAATGCCCTTCAAACAATAAAACAGGAAAAGGAGGCCGCCAAGGTTTCCCAATTAGCGGTTAATAGGTTTGAAGCCCAATTGCTCAACACTCAAAATCTTCAGTATGGTATAAAACAAAATATTGTTGAAACCGAGAACCGAATTAATTTCTTAACTGGCCGATATCCAAAGCCTATACAAAGGAATGCCGGGGCTTTTAACAGCATTGTACTTGATTCTATTTATGCAGGAATTCCGGCTCAGCTATTGGAAAAACGCAGGGACGTGAAGCAAGCTGAGTTGGAACTAATGGCAAACAAGCTGGATGTAAAAGCTGCGAAAGCCAATTTTTATCCATCTGTTAGAATTACAGCTGGGGCAGGTTTGCAGGCTTTTAATCCTGCCTACCTTGTTAACCCGGAATCTATTATTTTTTCATTGGCTGGAGATCTGGTAGCTCCCCTGATAAACAGGAATGGTATTAAAGCAACTTACTACAATGCCAATGCAAAGCAAATACAGGCAATATACAATTATGAGCGTACCATTTTAAATGCTTATGTTGAAGTGGCGAATCAACTCTCAAGAACCAGTAATTATTCAAAAAGTTACAATACAAAATCGAAAGAAGTGGATCTGCTTGCGCAATCGGTCACTATTTCAAATCAGCTTTTCAAATCAGCACGGGCTGATTATATGGAAGTATTATTAACACAGCGTGAAGCACTTGAATCTAAAATAGATCTGATCGAGATCAAAATGAAGCAAATGAATGCTAAGGTCAATATTTATAGAGCGTTGGGAGGAGGCTGGAATTAAATAAACGAAATACAATGCTGAAAAAATCCCTGTCAAATTAGTTGTTGATCTCATTCACATTTAATATGACAGGGATTTTTATTATTTTTAAAGGCTTAACCAAAGCTAGCGGAATTGCTGATTGCGGTGCCTGATACAAAATTACAATTGCATTAGACTTTATATATTTAAAATGCATTGTAATGTTTACAACGAAATTGAGGGTTTAAATGCTTACGCACAATTTTCTCGACAAGCTCGAAATGACCATGCGCTCAGTCATTTCGAGCTTGTCGAGAAAGAGCGGCTGATTACCATAACAATTTAACTTATAACAAATTAATGAAACAACGAATAGCACATATTGCAATAGTAGTTGAAGACTATGATAAAGCGATTGAGTTTTATACAAAAAAATTGCACTTCACATTAGTTGAAGACAGTATTTTGAGCGAAACAAAAAGATGGGTTTTAGTCGCACCAAAAGGTTCAACGGATTGTTGTTTATTACTTGCAAAGGCTTCTAATGATGAGCAACATACGAGGGTAGGCAATCAAACCGGTGGACGTGTTTTCTTGTTTTTATACACGGATAATTTTAAAAGAGATTACCAAAATTTGAAAGACCAAAAAATTACTATTGTGAGAGAACCGGTTATTGAAACGTATGGAACAGTGGCTGTTTTTGAAGACTTGTATGGCAACCTTTGGGACTTAATTGAACCTCCTTTGGAATTGAGTAAATAATGCAGGAGAAGAATTACAAAAAAATTCATAGCTTGATATAGCAAAATAACATGCAACCAAGAATTGAAGTTTTAAAAGAAAAAAAGTTAGTTGGTAAAAGTTTGAAAATGTCTTTAGCCGACAACAAAACAGGGGTGCTTTGGCGAAGTTTTATGCCAAGACGAAAGGAAATAAGCAATAGCCTTACAACAAACATGTTTTCGTTGCAAGTTTATGAACCTTCGTACTTTGACAATTTTGATCCGAGCAAAGAATTTGAAAAATGGGCCCTGGTTGAAGTTGCAGACTTTGAGATAATTCCAGATGAAATGAAAATCTTTACATTGACTGGTGGCCTTTATGCGGTTTTTGATTTTAAAGGATCAAGTACTGACACTAAAATATTCGAATACATTTTTGGGATCTGGTTGCCGGCTTCAAACTATTCCTTAGACAATAGGCCTCATTTTGAAATATTAGGTGAGAAATATAAAAATGGTGATCAGGATTCGGAAGAAGAAATTTGGATCCCAATAAAATTGAAACAATAGCCAAGCGATCTCAAATCGATTGGTGCAAATTTTTTTTTGAAATTCGGATTTTTAATTTCGATGGTATAAATTTACTAATGTATTTGTAGAACCAAATGCTCCTGTTTTTATCAACAATAGAACTTAGAAGTACGAGTATACCATCCCATCTATAAATTCCTCTCCTCAACCATATCAGGAAAAAAATTGGCTTCTCTGCCTGATGCCACAAAAAATAATTCTACCCTATTTTATTGCCTTTACACCGAATAAATAAAATACCTTAAAGAAATCAGGAGTATCTTTTGTTTAAAATTATAAAATAAAAAACGAAGAACTCATGGATGTAAATGAAGCATCGGAAAAAGTTTCCGGACAAATCACTACGGATGATCAGGACAAACTAAGATCAAAATTCTTTGAACGTAGCGAAATGTTTCTCAGCATTTTCGACAAAGACCTATATTATGTTGATGTTAATGAAGCGTTTTACAAAAAACTTCGCCTCAACAGGAATGAAATTGTAGGGAAGCACATTACAGAAATATTCCCTGATGTTAAATCAAGCGGTAGGCTTGAAATATACAAAGAAGTGATCAGAACTGGCAAAACGTTCACTTTAGAGAATGTCAAATTACATCCAAGTTTAGGGAATATTCATATTCACATAAAAGCATTTAAAGTTGATGGTGGATTAGGTATTTCTGGGAAAGACATCACCGACCTTGTCGTACCTACTTACGAACTTGAAGATTTTATTTACAGAATTTCGCACGATATGCGAAACCCCATCACAAGTATTTTGGGCTGGCTTAATCTGGTTGACACAAAAGCGAAAGACATGGATGAAGCTAAATACTTTTGTAAAACAATAAAACACGAGGCTGACCGACTCGACAATATTGTACGAATACTTGTGGAAGCCACAAATATCAGGACGTATGAAATGGCAATCCATCTTATTAATTTCAATGAGATTATTAATGAAGTAATAAGATCATTTGAATTCGCGAGCGGATTTAAGGAAATAAAATTTGAGACGGACATTTCTATTGATCAAAATTTTTATAGCGACAAACTTCTCATTACCAGATTGCTCAAAAATCTTATTGATAATTCTATCAAATACAGAAAAGAAAATGCCAATGACGCATTTATTAAAATTTCTATTGTAGACGAAAATAACGAAGTTAAAATTACTGTTGCCGACAATGGAATTGGCATATCAGATAATTTACAAAAGGATATTTTTAAACTATTTTACCGCGCATCAGAAAAGTCAACAGGCATTGGTTTAGGGCTTTATACAGTAAATAAAATAACAAAAAAACTTGAGGGACAAATAAAATTTTCAAGTAAGGAAAAGGAGGGAACATCGTTCACAATTTATCTGCCTTATGGAAAAATTGGGGGACAGCCACAATATAAAATGTTGTAGTAATGCGGAAAGCATACACTTTGACGAATTCAATTTTGCGTTTTTAGAATCTAAAATTCATGTCTTCAATTAATTTAAAAAAAGTATTCAGAATTATTTTCTTTTGTTTAATTCTGGTTGCTAGTGTGACCTGTAAAAAAGATCCGGCTATCTCCCAACAGACTTCCCATAAGCATCTTAAGATCGTTGTTTTTGTAAAGGATCTTCAAAACCCCTGGGGGATGGCGTTTTTGCCAAATGGAGATTTCCTCTTTCTCGAACGCAACGGGAATATAAATTTATTAAAAAAAGGAGCGGTTGCCCATAATTTAATGATGTTTCGGAACGTTGAGGTTTCTGAGGGTGGCTTGCTTGGTTTGGCCATTGATCCCGATTTTAATAACAATCATTTTGTATTTATTTATGAAACCATAGTTGGAAGCAATCAGCTGGTCCGTTTAAAATTAGAGAACGATGCAATTATCGAGGATCAGATAATTCTTACTGGAATACCTGTAAGTAATAATCACGATGGTGGTGCATTACGTTTTGGCCCGGATGGTTATCTTTATTTAGGTACCGGGGATGCCACGCAACCGGATCTTGCATAGGATAAAAACTCTTTAGCCGGAAAAATTTTGCGTTTAGATAGAAATGGCAGCGCTCCTCCAGGGAATCCTTTTAATAGCCTTATTTGGACGTATGGGCATAGAAATGTGCAAGGCTTTGATTGGAACAAACAGGGTAAAATGATTGCAACAGAGCATGGACCATCAGGTGAACTTGGCTGGTGTTGCCACGATGAGATCAATTTGATAGAGGCCGGAAAAAATTATGGTTGGCCGATTGCAATTGGCGGGACAGAAACCGATTCGCTTACATCTGCAATTTATCAAACAGGCTTGGAAGTTTGGGCCCCTTCCGGATGCACATTCATACATGGCGCAGAATGGGGGGCTTGGGAAAACGATTTTATTTTCGGAGCATTGAAAGGGGGGAGGCTGGTTCATTTTGATATCAGCTTAGACGGTACAACCGCTCTAAACAGGCAGGATACACTCATAGGGACTTTTCAGCGACTTCGTAATATCATTCAAGCTCCTGATGGTTCATTGCTTTTTTCCTCTTCTAATATTGGAACCTCCAGTCCTCCGCCTCTTGCGGGTGATGATAAAATTTATAGAATTTCGATAGAATGAAATTTATTAAATTTAAAGTGAGATAGATCTACACCTCGAATTTAAAAACTACAAATAGCTCAAGGAGCCATTCTTATACTCTTGTTGCGGGATCATTTCGATTTCTTCAATCATCAAAGGAAAAGGTATTTGGTTCAATAAAATAGATGTATCTTTAAGGAATCACTGAGACTGTGCTTGCTGTTGATGGATAATAAAAAATTATAGAGATAAACCAACTCTATACGGTACCGGTTTTAATTTAGTATTATGCAAAAAAAAATTGCAATTTTAATTCTTCTTTCTGTATTTAATATTATTTATTCATTTTGCCTTGCCCAAAATTCAAGAATTGATTCGTTAAACACCCTTCTCAAGACTACTACAGAAGATACCACCAAAGTAAATGCTTTAAACAAACTTTTTGAAGAGTACGAATTTACTGACGCTGAAAAAGCAAAAGACTATTTGGAAAATGCAACCAAACTTGCTTTAAAAAACACCTATAAACAAGGACTTATAAAGTGTTTTACCAATTCAGGTTTTTTTGCTGACGATACTGGAAATTATCAGCAAGCGCTTGTTAATCATCAAAAGGCATTAAATGTGTCACAGGAAATCAGGGACAAAAGAAGTATCGCATCTTCTTTCTATAACGTTGGAAATATTTATTTACGACAAAACAAGTACCATGAGGCATTGAAAAATGTTCTGGCCTCGCTTAAAATAAATAAGGAAATAAATGATAATAAAGGAGTGGCCCGCTCGCATAATACTATTGGTAACATTTATAAGGATCAAGGCAACTATCCTGAAGCATTGAAAAGTTTTCTGGCTTCTCTTAAAATAAATGAAGAAATGGGATATGAAAGAGGAATGGCTACTTCATACAATAATCTGGGAATTATTCATTACGATCTTGGAAATTATCCGGAAGCATTGAAAAATGATTTAGCTGCTTTGAAAATCCATGAAAAGCTGGGAAATAAAACTGGAATAGCTAATATTTATTCCTGTTTGGGGAATATTTATAATAAGCAAGGCAATTTTTCAGAGGCTTTAAAAAATGACTTAGCTTCTCTTAAAATAAATAACGAACTGGGAAATAACACCAATATTGCAATTGATTATAATAATATTGGAAATATTTATGAAGAACAAGGCAATTACTCCGAGGCTTTGAAAAATCATTTTGCTGCACTTAAAATAAGAGAAACAATGACCAACAAAAGTGGAATGGCGGCATCTTATAACAACATTGGATTGGTTTATATGGATCAGGGGAATTATCCTGAAGCATTGAAAAATTTCCTGTCTTCACTTACAATAAGAAAAGAGATCGGAAATAGAGATAAAATTGCAATATCATACATCAACCTGGCCTCACTAAACGTTAAATTGAAAAAATTTAAGGAAGCCAACCAGTATTTGGTTTCTGCGCTTTCTCTTTCTAAAAAAATTGGGAATAAAGAATTTATAAAAGAATGTTTCAATGGCTTAGCTGATTTAGATAGTGCACAAGGCAATTGGAGAGAAGCTTACAAGCATCGCAATTTATTTTTTCTTTACCGGGATAGTTTAAACAACGAAGAGAATACCCAAAAAATGGTACGCACTCAAATGACTTATGAGTTTGATAAAAAAGAAAGTTTAACAAAAGCTGAACAGGATAAAAAAGATGCGATTATCTGGGAAGAAAAAAAGCATCAGAAAATGATCTTACTATTTGTGATTGGTGGTTTTATACTGGTTGTGGTGTTTTCGAGCTTTATGTATAACAGGTGGCGTACCACAAAAAGACAGAAACTATTAATTGAGAATCAAAAGCAATTGGTTGATGTCGCTTACCATCAAATAGAAGAAAAAAATAAGGAAATAACGGATAGTATCAATTATGCATCCCGCATACAACAGGCTATGCTTACCAGTGAGGAATATATTAGTAAGGCATTATTCACTTTGGGGGATGGGAAACCAAAAGAAAACTTTTTCATCTTTTACCAACCCAAAGATATTGTAAGCGGTGATTTCTATTGGGCTTATAAAGAAGCTTCCTACGATCATCCAAAAGATAGTGCGGATCTCGATTCTCTTCAAACAGGAAAAACCGAAGGTGCATTTTATGTTGTAACAGCCGATTGTACCGGCCATGGTGTGCCTGGTGCATTTATGAGTTTATTAAATATAAATTTTTTAAACGAAAATGTAATTGAACGGAATATCACAGAACCAAACAAGATCCTGAATAAACAGCGTCAGGAAATTATAAAAGCACTCAATCCAAAAGGAACAGAAAATTCCCAGGATGGCATGGATTGTGTGCTTTGTAAATTCGATTTTAATTCATTGACCTTAACCTATTCCGCAGCTTACAACCCATTGTGGATAATCCGCAGAAACCCTGAAATCTCTTCCGGCAATCCATCTTCTTCTGAAAATGAATTAAATGGCGACCTGCAACTGATTGAGTATAAAGCCGATAAAATGCCTGTTGGTAAATACAATGATAAAGACAAAGAATTTACTCAACAGATCATTCAACTTCAAAAGGGTGACACTGTTTACACCTTTACCGATGGTTATGCCGACCAGTTTGGTGGACCCAATGGAAAGAAATTTAAATATAAGGCTTTAGAAGATCTGTTGTTATCAGTTAATCATTTACCAATGTTGAAGCAGCGCAGTATATTAAAAGAGACGATCAACAGTTGGAAAGGCAATTTGGAACAAGTGGACGACATTCTTATAATTGGAATTCAAGTGTAAGGGTTAAAGAAACCTCAAATGAGGGTTGTTTTCATCCAGACATATGTTTTTTAAATGAAATAATAGTTATTTTTGGTTGGAAAATTAAATCTGATCTAATAAAATTGTGAACAGCGCTAAAAACAAAATAATTGAAATAAGGGCTTTTACTTCATGGCTTGGTAATGATGGGATTTGTTATACTGTTGTGAAGCCAAACGCTATTGTCACACTTGAGGATGCTCGCGAAAACACTGGTTCTGTAAAGGAAATTTCAGGAGACACTATTTATCCTTTACTTGTAAATTTAATGGAAATACAATCTATCAGTAAAGAAGCACGTGATCATTTTTCGATGCAAAATCGGACTCCTGGTGTTTGTGCAATAGCAATGTTAATAAGGTCGCCAGTAAGTCGGGTTATAGGTAATTTTTTTCTTGGAATGAATAGATCGGCTGTACCTACAAAATTATTTACTGTGGAAAACGAAGCCGTATTATGGTTAAAGCGTTTTGCAGTACCATTAAAATAAGATAAAATGGCGGAAGAATTGGATGATATATTTAATATAGTTACTCGTATCGCGGGAGGGAAGCCTTTTGATGAAACAAATAAGAAGGATGCCATTTTAGCCGGCCTTTATAAAATTGAGAAAAAATTAAAAAGTGTTAAAGCCGAGAAAAAGAAAAATGCCAGCCATATCAATGAAATTTTAAATGTTGTATTATCTCTTGCCCAGTTAAATTATACTAAGAAAGCTACTGTTTCTGGAAAAAGAAATGATTTTGATGCTCTCGCTCTTGGCATAAATATGTTGGGTGAAGAACTTCAATCATCAACCATTTCATTACGTGAAAAGGAAGTGCTGCTCAAAGAGATACATCATCGGGTGAAAAATAATTTACAGGTGATCTCAAGCTTATTGAATCTTCAATCCGAAAAAATTACACAGCCCGATCTGTTGGAAACTTTTATGGAAAGCAAAAACCGTATCAGGGCAATGGCATTGGTACATGAAAAATTGTACCAATCCAAAGATCTTTCGCGTATTGATTTTACAGAGTATATGCATTCGTTTATAACCTATATGGACAATAGCCATAACCTTAACCCGGAAAATGTTCAGGTCCATGTGAATGCCATTACTCAGTCTCATTTTTTTAAAATAGATATCGCTATCCCTTGCGGATTAATACTGAACGAACTTATATCAAATAGTTTTAAATATGCTTTTCCGGAAAAGCGTAAAGGGAATATTCATTTGTTTTTTGGATTGGAAAAAAAATTAAAAAATACCAATCAATACATTTTGGAAGTTGCTGATGATGGGATTGGTATTCCTTCGTATGTTGATCTCAAAAACCCAAATTCTCTTGGACTTCAATTATTAGAAATGCTCACCGAACAAATTGGAGGTACATTAGATTTAGACAGAACTGAAGGTACAAAATTCACAGTTCGCTTTCCTATTTAAAAAAGCTAATATATTGTTCATCTTGCTTGCCTAATTATTAATGCTGCGTTAGGGATTGTAGCGTAAATCCCCGCCCGAACGACTGAGGCCTTTCAGTCGGGCAGGCTTTTCTGTTTAGAAAAGATTGAAGCGGAAAGCCCGCTCCTTTCTTTTTTCAAGAAAGGGAAACGCCAAAAAAATAGAAGCTTTAGACAAATTGTGATCTACTGAGGTTAATAAAGTTGTATGTAAATATCAAAAAATGGATCTATTTAATTCAGAAACAATTATTAACCTATTACCTAACGATGGACTTGTAAACTATTATGGAAAAGTGTTTGATCAGGAGAGAACTCAATTTTACCTCGATAAATTATTGAATACAATTGACTGGAAAAATGATGAGGCAATAATTTTCGGCAAACACATCATCACCAAGCGAAAAGCAGCATGGTATGGCAACGGCAACTATGCATACACTTATTCCAATACAACTAAACAAGCACTTACCTGGACAAAAGAACTCTTGGAATTAAAAGCAATTGTGGAAGAAATTACACAAGCGCAATTTAATTCCTGCTTATTGAATTTATATCACACTGGTGATGAGGGAGTAAGTTGGCATAGCGATGATGAAAAATCAATGGGTGTAAACACCACCATTGCTTCATTAAGTTTCGGAGCAGAAAGGAAATTTTCTTTTAAACATAAATTGACGAAACAATCTGTATCCGTTTTGTTGGAAAGTGGTAGTTTATTAGTTATGAAAGGTGCAACACAAACAAACTGGTTACATTGCCTTCCCAAGACAAAAAAAATCACCCGACCAAGAATAAATCTCACTTTCAGAACAATAGTCTCATGAAGATTAAAATTAAATCTCGAAAATTTCAAATCGGTTTAATTCACAATTTCCTTTAATTATCTGTTAGATGGCCTTAGAATATGTTTTACTTTTTTTGTTATTTCCTTCCATTTACTTAGGTTATTTCCATTTTTATCTTTTGTAAAAATAAATAGAACAGAATCTTTTTCCCTTATTTTAACCTTTGGGATCTTTATTTTTAAAACTTCTTTCTTCAGTTTTTTATTTCTTAATTTAATGCCTATAACACCTTCCTGCTGATAAAGCATTACTTCTTTTAAAAAGATCTTTTTCGACCAGGGCAATTGATAATTTTTATTTTTATAAATATAAATTTTACCGCTTTCACAATCCTCCAACACCAAGCCATTGTGGCTAATGTCCCTTTTATCTTCTTTTAATGAATCATAGATTTTTTCAAAATTTTTTTCGTGGATGTGATGTCCGGCACAGGAGGGAGTAGTTTTAATTCCTTTTTTATGAAGGTATTTTACCAACTCTTTTAAAGGACCATCAACGCTTTGTGAAAAATCTCTATTTGTGATTATATTTTTATTTTTCTGTTCTTTAAAATAATACCAATTAGGCCTTTTAATAGGCAACAGCCAACTTCCTTTATGGAATTTATGATGGGGAATAAAATCGGGCGTGATTTTCATACAAATAGCTATTGAAATGATAAATGTAAAATCTGTGCCAGAGATCACGTTTGCTTCCCACTTTTTTATTCAATAGTTTTACAAAAAGAATACTTAGAGGCTGAAACAAAAAAATGAGATTACGTTTAATTCAAACACTTATAAACAATGAGTTTTTACGAATTATCAAAAGAAGAACGAATTAAGCTTGTTGAAAAAATAAGTAAAGAACTAAAGGCTGAAATAAATTCCGGTAAATTCAATAAAACCATTTCCTACTTTTCCGATGAGGATACATACATCCGTAAATCAGCCTATTTATCGATAGGACGGATTTATTTTTCTGAAAATGATCTTCAAAAAAAAATAATCAAATTGCTTGATTCTCTTTTAAAAGAGCACGACTTTAAAATACGACAAACCACCATTAATGCTGCCGGTGAAATTGGTAAAAAAGAGTTCGAAATTGTAAAACACTTTTTTGATAATGGTTTGTTTGATGCACATCATTCGGTGAGGAATGCTGTAATTGGTTCAGTTAAAAAGATGGGGGAAGTAAATCCTAAGCCCGTTTTAAGCTGGGCAAAAGCCTATTTACATCATCCCGACAAAGAGATCAGGAGAGAAATTTGCCATGGTATTGAACTTCGCGGGAGAACTCATCCATTGGATATTCTACCCTTGTTAAAAGAATTGCAACATGATAAAACGGTGAGAGTTCGCAAAACATTGGTGCATGTCCTCGGTCAGATCGCTTATAAAAAAGGTTGTTTGGAAATTGTTGTGGAACATCTTAAAACATGGGAAAATAAGCAGCTTGTGCAGGATGCATTAGAAGAAATTATTGATGTTCACGACCGCTACAAAGATTTTGCCATTAAAACTCAAGAACAGGCAACTCAATACATTGCCAAGCATTATCCATAAAATAAAAAGCGCTCTTTAAATTATTTTGGTAAAATGGAATTTGGGTTTTGATTTCTATAAAAACTAAACAATATCCACTTCAAAACTTAAAGGAAGAAAATCAAAATAAAATACTTAATAATTTGTACTTTTGGTCTTCACCCAACGTATAATGACCGAAAACGAAAAAGACCCACTTATTGAAAGTTTGGAAGAAAAGGTGACTCACCTGAGTCGGATGCTTGTAAAATCATTTGGTTATGCCGATCAGGATCCTGATACCTTTCTTCAAAACGCACGTAGAACAACAGAAGCCATCTGCCGCTTTATTTATATCAAAGAAATAGGGGAGCCAAAAGGCAAAATGATGTTGAATGATTACGGTCGTGAACTTTTAAATAAAAAAATTATCCCAGATCGGATGGGAATCCTGATAGGGACGATCCAGACCTACGGTAACTACGCAGCTCATGCGCAGGATGATCTTTCTGCAGCCACACGTGAATGGATAGCGCCATGTCAAACTGCATTGGCGAGCCTAACCAATTGGTTTTTTCTTGAATACCTGAAAGGGAATATACCCAATGAACTGGTAACACCTGTACATAGCTTTTCTGAGGCAACACCTGAAAGAAATAAACATGCAGCGAATGCTCCTGCAAAAAAAATCTCTCCATTTTTTATTTTCGTGATTGTAATTGTTCTGGTCCTTATTGGCTCATCGGCTACCTATTTTATTTTTAAATCAAATGATGGAAATGAAGTGATACCGCCTGAAATTACAACAGCTGCAAACGAAAATGTTGTAAAGCAACAGGATGACTTGGTAAATAAATTAAATGAAGCCACACCAAATCCGGATGCAAAAAGGATCGCTGTTCTCTATTTTGATAATGGCTCCGACAATAATGAACTATCACGTTTAAGGAAAGGTTTGGCAGATATGCTGATCTCTGATCTTACAAAAATAAAAATGCTAAACGTTGTAGAACGGGCAAGACTGGAAGAAATATTAAAAGAACAAAAATTAAATAATTCCAAAGAATTTGATGCTTCAACTGCTACCAGAGTGGGGAAGCTGTTAGGTGTGGAATATATTTTAACAGGTTCTTTCTTTGATCTCATGGGCAGCCTGCGAATCGATGCGCGCATCATTGATGTGGAAACAGGTAAGATCATCAAGAGTGAAGGCGTGGATGGTGGTACTGCAACTTTTTTTGATCTTGAAAAAAAATTGGTTGTTAAAATAGCAAATGGATTGAATGTTGAAATGGCCGTTTCGGATTTAGGTACTACTTCAGAAACCGCAACAGAAACAAAAACAAAAGCAGCGCTTTCCTATGAAACCTCATTGTTGTATTCTGATGGACTGGATCAAATGGATAAAGGTGAATCAGACAAAGCCATGGAAATTTTTAAAAAAGTACTTGAAAAAAATCCTGATTTTGTTCCCGCTCAAAAGGCGCTTAATAAGCTAAGTGTAAAAATATAAATGAAAAAATGGCTAGCGTATATATTGTTTTTTGCTTTTGTCTCAACAGTTAAAGCGAAAACAATTGCTATTTCCTATTTCGATAATTCGAGTGGAGATGCTAAATACAATGCCTTGTCTAAAGGTATTGCCGATATGCTTATTACCGACCTATCAAAAGTAAAAGGTGTAAACATAGTAGAACGGGAAAAACTAGAAAAACTGATCCAGGAAATTAAACTAGGACAATCAAAATATTTTGATCCTGCTACTGCGCAAAAGCTTGGAAAAGGGCTTGGTGCACAAAACATTCTTACCGGTTCATTTTATTTTTTAGATAATACCTTACGCATCGATGCACGCTTGATAGATGTGCAAACAGGCGGTATTATATTAGCTGAACAAGTAACCGGCAACAAAAATAGTTTCTTTGCTCTTCATCAACAGTTGGCAACCCTTCTTTCCAAAAATTTGAATGTGCCATATAATCCTGATTTAAGCGGACTGTATAGATCAAACGAAGAAGTGGAATTAACAGCAGTTGTTAATTATTCAAATGCTATTGAATTACAGGATCAGGGAATGGCTGCGGATGCAGAAGTTCTTCTTGAGAAAACAATTAATACATATCCTAAATTTAATTTCGCTAAAAACAAGCTGGATGAATTAAAAGAATGGCTTAAAAAAGTGGAAGCGCAACGGGAACTGCTAATTGCAGAAGAGCTGAAAAATGCCATAAACACTATTGATCCGGCAAGCGACAAATTTGGAATGCAAATTCAAACTGTATGGACAAGTCTGCTAAGCTCTTATAAATACAGCCAGCTTTTATCTTTCAACAATTCATTGAGAAAAAAGAATTTCGATCCCAAAAAGAAAATGTACGGAGAGGCATCACCACTTACCCTGGGAGAGATGATGTTATTTTACGATTGTATTTCATTAAATTCCTTAAAAAAACACGAAGAAATAATAGAATCTTCAAAAGCATTTATTACTGAATATCCTTTAAGTTGGTATTTTCAAAGTATCAAAATGTATTTAGAGCAATCCATAAAAGAATTAGAACAACGCGAAAATGGTAAAAAGGGATTAGAAAATAAACTGGAAGCCGAAGCACTTGATGCTTACCTGAATTATTTAAATAAATTAAGATGGAGATCAAATATTCAGTTTGTAAATGAAAAAGAGTATAAGCATTATCAACAGCTTTATAGATCACAAGTTTTAAGCGTATCTAAAGCAACGCTGGATGCATGGGATGAAAGTTCTAAATTTTCTGAGATCACCGAGTTTTTTGATATTGCTCTTCATTTCAATGATATTAAAACGATGGAAGAAATTGTGATGGTCTGCAAAAAAATATTTACCGATCCTGATGATGAAGAAAGGGCCTTGAGTTTAGAAAATAAGCTGGACGATTATAAAACGAAAACAGCGGAACAAAAAGAGAAAATAAACGACCTGGAAAACATTGCTAAAAAAGGATCGAAAGAAGAACTTGAAAAAGTTATTAAATGGCTTTTTAGCAATGAAAAATATAACAGGCCCGATCTGCTTTTAGAAATTTGCAATAAATACATAACAAATTATAAAGCCGCTACTGAAAATGAAACAGCCCTGTTATTAGAAGCTTGGGAAGGGCTTATCGTTAATACAGCTAAACTGAACAGTATTGAAGAAGCAAAAAAAAATCAGGAAATACTAAAAGGGAAAGCAGCTGATTTTAAAAATAATAATCCTGCTTATGAAAGGGCATTAAAAGAAATAAATACAGACTTGAAAGGTCTGCAAAACGACTACAATACATACTTAAAGAACCTCAAGGATACCGATCCTATGGTTGGTGTTTTAGAAAATTATGCAGCTATTTATAAGGATAATTACCAATATACTGAAGAAGCATATACCAGGAAACAATTAATTGATCTTTTTAAATTGGATGAAGACAAAGGACCTTTGCAGCTGTTTTTGCTTTCATTGAGCTATTTTAATCTTGGATATTTTGATAATGTAAAAAAAACAGCAGCTCAATTAAAGGAAAAATATCCTTCAAGTACTTATAACGAATCTATAAGTTCAATTGCTAATTTTATGCCCCGATAACCATTACTGATGCAAGCTTTGCCTAAAGATACAATGATTAATGAATTGAATAACGAGGCCTGGGCCTTGCGTTATGTTGATCGGGATCATGCAATGCGGCTAGCTATCAATGCAAAAGAAAAGGCTATTGCTGTTCACGATCAATTGAATGTAACGTATGCCAGGCTTACCATTGCTCAACTCGCCTTTTGGAAAACAGCGGATGGTGATCACCTCAAAGAAGCCATAGAGTCCCTGCATCAATTTGAAAAAATAAATGATCCACTTGGCATATCAAGAGCGCATTGTATCTCTGCAGGTATGTATGATCAATATGGGCAGTACGAAAAAGCAATGCATCATGCGCAACAGGCTGTAAAAATGAGCCGGCAGGTGGTTGACAAGGAAAATAAAGCGGATTGTTATACCGTTTTAGGCCAGATCTATTCAAGGACGCATGATTATTCACAAGCTATAAAAGCTTTACGGATAGGCCTCGAAACACGTAAACAACTGAAAGATCTAAAAGCTGTAGCTTCTTCTTTAAACCTGATAGGAAGAAATTTTGTGTTAAGTAAAAACTATGAGGAAGCTGAAGAATATTATAAAGAAAGTCTTTTACTAAGAGAAAATATAAAGGATGTTCAGGGGATTCCCTGGACTTATCTTGGCCTTGCAAGCCTTTTTAGTGAAAAAGGTGACTTGGAAATGTCCATTGAATATTACAATAAAGCTGAAATATCCAACCAGTTTAAAGAAAAAAGATTTGAATTATTATGCCTGATTGGGAGAGGTAAAATTTATCTCGAGCAAGCAAATATAGTATCCGCTATTACCAATCTAAATAAGGCTTTGATAATTTCTGAAGAACTGAAAATTATAGCCTTAACAGCTGAGGTCCATCAGCTACTTTCTTCTGCGTATGAGAAAAATAATGATTTTTCAAGATCACTTCATCATTACAAATGTTTCAACGACCTTCAGCAGGAAATATTGAGCAGCGAAAAAGTGAACATGCTCAAACATCAGCAAATTGCTTTCTCTGTGGAGAATGCTGAAAAAGAAGCTGAAATACATCGTCTGAAAAATATTGAACTTAAAAATGCATTTGATAAAATCGCCATACAGCATCATGAGCTGGAAATAAAAAATAAAGAAATAACCGATAGCATTGATTATGCTAAATACATACAGGACGCCTATTTTCCATCCAAAGAATTATTAAAAAAAATTGTACCGGATTCTTTTCTATTGTATAAACCAAAAGATATTGTGAGTGGTGATTTTTATTGGTTCAATCAACCTCCTTCTCCAAACTCTATTTTTCTGTTCGCTGCCGCAGATTGCACAGGACACGGTGTTCCTGGCGCTATCATGAGTGTTATTTGCTGCAACGCCTTGAATGATGTAATGAAAAAGGGAACCATTCATCAACCTGATCTTATCCTTAACAATGTTCGTGAAATTGTAACCGGAGCTTTTGAACAACGCGAAAATTACACAACACAAAAAGATGGAATGGACATCGCGCTGATAGGTCTTTCGCCTTTTCCATCAGTTGAAAAAACGGTGAAACTTCAATATGCGGGAGCATACAACCCTCTTTGGGTAATAAGAAAAGGAAAACCAGCAATTGAATCGAACACTGTTCTATGTACCACAAGCCACTATCTGATAGAGATCAAAGCCGATCGTCAGCCAATTGGCTTGTATGAAAGGATGGATCCTTTTACACTTCATGAAATGGAAGTATACAAAGGGGATACAGTATATTCATTTTCTGATGGATATGCCGATCAGTTTGGTGGTGAATTCGGTGAGAAATTTAAATACAAACCATTAAAGGAATTACTACTTGCAATTCAGGATAAAACAATGGCTGAACAGCATGATATACTTATTAAAGCATTTGATGATTGGAAACAAGATCAGGAACAGGTTGATGATGTATGTATGATCGGTGTTAGGATATAAATAATTTTCTGTTTTGATTTGAAACCTACCCTGACAGGGTTTCAAACCCTGTTAGGGTTATAGTGATCTCAGCAACTATCAGAATTAAACCTCTTAAATTTATGAAAATAAAACCCTTAACAGGTATAAAAATTCTAGACCTTACACGTCTGCTACCCGGCCCAATGTGTACACTTCACCTGGCTGATATGGGAGCTGATGTGCTAAAAATAGAGGAACTTTCCATTGGTGATTACGCGCGACTGATGCCACCTATGCAAAATAAAAACTCAGTTTTCTTTCATGCCGTAAATCGTAATAAACGGTCAATAGCCATTGATCTCACTAAAGAAGAAGGGCGCCTCCTGTTTTTAAAATTATCCGAAACAGCGGATATTATTGTAGAAAGTTTTCGTCCCGGTGTTGTGAATAAACTGGGAATAGATTATGAAACACTCAAAAAAAATAATCCGAAATTAATTTATTGTTCCATTACCGGTTACGGTCAAACTGGCCCATATCGCGACAAAGCAGGGCATGATATTAATTATTGCGGATATACAGGTGTACTTGATCGTGGTAAAAAAGATTTCAACTCTAACCCCTCTCCAAATGGAGAGGGGAATCAAAGGGGTGAGGTACAACCTTTCATTCCTAATTTTCAAATAGCAGATGTTGTAGGAGGTTCTTTAAATGCAGCAATGGGAATACTTGCGGCCTTGGTACAACAGAAAACGACAGGGGAGGGGCAATACATTGATGTTTCTATAATGGATGGTATATTGGCCCATGCAACAACAGCCTTGGCGCAGGTAGATCATGGTGAACATGGCTTTTTAACAGGCGCTTTACCATGCTATTCTATTTATGAAACATCCGATAACAAATTTATGGCGCTTGGTGCTTTGGAATTTAAATTTTGGGAACGCTTCTGCAAAGCCATTGACAGAAACGATCTTGTGATTTTTCACATGGTAGCTGAAGAGCAGGCACAAAAAGTATTTATTGAAGTATCCACAATTTTTGAAAGCAATACTCAACAATTTTGGACAGATAAATTCAAAGATATCGATTGCTGTGTATCTCCCATTCTTTCTTTAAAAGAAAGCCTGGATAACGAACAAGTGAAGGCTCGCAATATGATTCAGATAAAAAACTATTCTGATGAAGGTGAAGTATTACAATTCGGACTTCCTCTTAAATTCAGCAGTTTTGAATTTGAAGTTGAATTCCCGGCACCTCTTTTAGGTGAGCATACGGAGCAAGAGCTAATAGCAATAGGCTATTCAAAAATAGAAATTGAACAACTAAGGAAAACTAAAATTATTTTATAAATTTGGCCCCGCTGTGATCTTTTTTCTAAAATTGAAAAGGATTTCAGCTGTTATCCCTTATGCATCAGAAATAATTGGCAGTAGGCAATTTCAATAATCAATTTAACAATTTAGCTTAATCAACATCTAAAATATGATACCACGCACTCTATTTACCGAAGAGCATGAAATGCTTCGAATTGCAGTAAGAGATTTTTTTCAGAAAGAGATCGTTCCTTTCCATGATAAATGGGAGCAGGAAGGTCAAATTTCAAGGGAAGCATGGCTGAAGGCTGGAGAAATGGGAATTCTTTGTCCTTGTGCACCTGTGGAATATGGTGGTCCCGGAACTGATTTTTTATACAGTGCAATAATAATTGAAGAGCTTTCGAAAACAGGCTGTACAGGCCCTGGCTTCTTTTTACATTCCGATATTGTTGCGCCATATATTTTACATTACGGAACCGAAGAACAAAAAAAGAAATGGATTCCTAAAATGGTAAGTGGTGAAGCCATTACAGCCATTGCCATGAGTGAGCCATCTGCCGGAAGTGATTTGCAGGGAATAAAAACCACTGCGGTCAAACAAGGTGACCATTATATTGTTAATGGTTCAAAAACCTTTATTACCAATGGTTATATGTCCGATATGGTGATTGTGGTTGTAAAAACAGATCCTGCTGCCGGAGCCAAAGGAACAAGCCTTTTGATCATGGATAATACAATGGAAGGATATTCTAAAGGTACACCTCTGAAAAAGATCGGAATGAAGGCTCAGGATACCTGCGAAATGTTTTTTGACAATGTTAAAGTACCCGTATCCTGTTTGCTTGGTAAAGAAGGGGAGGGATTTAACTATCTTATGCAAGAGCTTCCACAAGAGAGACTTTTAGTGGGTATCATGGGAATTACAACTGCTGAAACAGCAATTGAAAAAACCATTCAATATACCAAAGAACGTATTGCTTTTGGTAAACCGGTTGCCTCTTTTCAGAATACACGTTTTAAATTAGCCGAAATGGCTACTGAAACACAAATTGGAAGAGTGTTTGTTGATAAATGTATTGAGCTGCATTTAAATAAAAAATTAGATATTCCAACCGCTGCCATGCTTAAATTTTCTATGACCGACCTGCAATGTAAAGTAGTAGACGAATGTTTACAACTACATGGTGGTTATGGCTATATATGGGAATATTGGATCGCACGCGCTTATGCCGACAGCAGAGTACAGAAAATTTATGCTGGTACAAATGAGATAATGAAGGAGATCGTTTCCAGAGCTATCATGTAGTTTCTGATCTCATTTTATCATACAATTTTAAAACCCATCTTTCAAACCCTGTTTCGGTTTAAAAGATGGGTTTAAAAATTCCCCTCAATACTATATGAAATAGACAATTACTTTCCCTAAAACCCAATTTTTATGGATAAAATTTAGGATTTGAAACCTATGGAAACAATAAACGTATCAAAATGAATTTCAATTTAAGAAATGCAGAGGGATATTTATTTTTATAAATTACAGATTTTTAGGTATTTATAATTAAGTTACATTAATCAGAATTATAAATTCAAAATATTTTTGCATTTTTTTTTTCAAACAAAAATAAATTATTATCTTTCGACACCATGAAATTGTATCTTATCATAGATAATATTCTTTTTAAGGGCTTTTTTTCCACTTTTCAGAATTCTCTTAAATTAAATTTTATAGAGAATTCTTCAGGTAGAAGAAAGGTTTCTTCACGTTCTGCAATGAAGGGTTTGGATGCTAAGTTTTTACTTCGCAATTCATTGCCGTCTTATTATCTAATTATTGCTTCCTTTTTGCTGTTACCCGTTCTATCCTTCGCCCAGACAAATTTCGTTAACAATGGTGCCCCTATGGCTAATAAAAGTTCTGTATTTGTTATCAATGGCAATGTAATTCATCAGAACAATGGTAGTATTGCTAATTCAGGCAATTTTTATATTCGTGGCAACTGGACAAATAATAATTCTTCCGACAATATTTTTACAGTCGGACCTAATGGTTGGGTGCATTTAGATAGCGGTATTCAAACTATAGGCGGAAGTATGCTCACACATTTCAATAATCTTGAATTAGCAGGTACCGGAACAAAACAACTTGTTAGTGTTGATGTGGAAATCGAAGATACACTTGCCCTTAATGATCATGAATTTGATGCAGGCGATAACACAGTGCTGGTATTGGCTACTGATACCGCTAATATTACCCGTACCAGTGGATTTGTAAGCAGCACCAATGATGGAGGACTTTCTCGTAATACCCTTTCTACCAGTTCCTATTTTTATCCCGTTGGCTCAAGCTTGGGAACGGCTCGTTTCAGGCCTGTTGATATTACTCCAAATGAAGCAACAGCCAATACTTTTAAAGTGCGGATGGCAAATGTTGATCCTCTTTCGGAAGGTTTTGATCCTTCATTAAAAGAACCTATTGTTGGCGATATAAACCCAAATTTCTTTCATAAGATAAACCGTACTTCAGGTGCTGACAAAGCAGACATTACTATATACTATAATGATACAGCTGATGGAATTGCTGATTATGACATTCTTGCCTATTGGGAAACGATCTCAACTGAATGGAAAAACCCTGGATTAGCTGCAACCATCAGTAATTATGGATTAAGCGGCCTTACAAAAGCATCATTTGAAAACTTCACCTCCGATCCTGCACTTATCCCTTTCGCCTTAGCGGTGAACGTAGAACTATCAACTAATGTGTTTGTTGCCAATGTTTTTTCTCCTAACGGTGATGGTAATAATGATGTTTTACACATACTTGGAAAGGGAATTACAGAAATTGAGTTTATCATTTACAATCGTTGGGGCGAAAAAGTATTTGAAACTACCGATATTGCTACAGGATGGGATGGAACGTATAAGGGATCACCTATGAATATTGGCGTTTTCGTTTATTATATTAAAGGGAAGTTGAAAGACGGAAAAGAGATCACTAAAAAAGGGAATGTTACATTGTTGAGATAGTGTATTTTCAAGTAGGAATAATAAAAATAATAATAACGAAATTTAAATAATGAAACAAACGTCTACTCTGCGTGGTCTTGCAAGGTTTTTTCTCCTTCCCTTTGGGAGGGTAGGCATTAGCTTGTTTTTGATTTTAGCGATCTTTTTCGGAGCGGGCAGGAGTGGGGCTTGTTTTGCTCAAGATATCCATTTTTCTCAAACCATGATGACACCATTAATGCTTAACCCAGCTTTAACCGGTGTTTTTGAAGGCAATCAACGGGTGTTCTTAAATTATAAAAATCAATGGCAGGGGATGGGCATGTCAGGTGCTACTTATAACACTGCATTATTTTCATTTGATACACGCATAACTAAAAAGAAGTGGAAAAAGGGGTATCTTGGTGCCGGACTTACAGCTTTTAAAGATGTTGCAGGTGACTTAAAATTGGGAACTACCCAATTAAATCTGCACCTTGCCGGTACAGTGTTTATTAATAAGCAACAATCACTAGCAGGAGCAATGCAGGGAGGATATATTCAAAAAAGTATATCTACTGCTGCTATGCAATGGGAAAATCAATATGATTCGGGCACCGGAGCTTACAATCCGGCTTTGCTTTCAAATGATATTGCTACTATTCCTCCAAGCACGTATGGCGATTTTTCAACCGGCCTTTCATGGAAATTTAATAAACCTTCATCCACCATTTCTGCTAACGACCAGTTTCAATTAATTTTGGGTTTTGCTGCTCTCAATATTAACACTCCTAAGCAAAGCTTTTATACAACAGGAAGTACAGATGAACTGTATTCCAGATTTGTTCTTCATGGTCAATCCAGGATAGGAATAGCAAATTCCGATTTAACGATAACACCAAATGCATCCTTTATCAAACAAGGGCCATCGAGTGAGTTGAATGTCGGTACATTATTTCGTTTGGCCCTAAAAAATGAGTCCGTTTATACCGGATATGGTAAAGGAATGGCCATATCGCTTGGAGCTCAATACAGAATGAAAGACGCTATAATTCCTATGATGCTTTTTGAATATTCGAACTATGCTTTTGGTGTTAGTTATGATGTTAATACTTCATCTTTAACGCGAGGAACAAAAGGAAAAGGTGGAATTGAAATTTCATTGCGACTTATTACACAAAATTTTAGAAATTCCCCTACAAGACTATTAGACTAACAATAATGAGAAATTTTTTTTATAGTGCACTGTTAATTGTATCGATTACTTTTCAAGCACAAGGTCAGGAAAACAAAAACAATTTGGAGAAAGTTGAGAACCTGGATGATCAAAATATTACTATCACAAATTTAGGTGAAACTGTTAACACACCTTTTGATGAATACGCCCCGATCATATCGGCTGATGGACAAATGATGATATTTACGTCAAGACGTCCTTTAACACCGGAAGCTATGGAAAGTCAGGTAAATGGTATGGAAAATATTTATGTTTCTTATTATAATGATATGATCTGGAAATGGAGCGATGCAAAATTATTGGGTCCAACCGTAAATCAACCATTGAGAAACAATTCAGCTATCGCTCTTTCCAATGATGGTCAGCGGATGTTAATATACAGAGGTGACCGGAGCGGAAATATTTACGAATCTGAATTAATAGGAGAAGATTGGTCAGAACCTGTTAAAATGCCTGAACCGATCAATTCTAAAAAACATGAATCATCAGCAAGTATTTCTCCTGATGGACGAACAATTTATTTTATAAGCAACCGTAAAGGTGGACAAGGGGAATTGGATATTTGGATGTGTCGTGCTGATAAAACAGGGATATGGGGTAAAGCCGAAAATCTTGGTGAAACAATAAATACAACTGAAAATGAAGAGGGAGTGTTTATTCACCCCGATGGCAAAACACTATATTTTAGCTCAAAAGGGCATAATACAAAAGGTGGATATGATATTTTTAAATCCGTATTTGAAAATAACAAATGGAGTGTACCTTATAATATGGGTGATTCTATTAATACACCCAATGATGATTTGTTCTTTAATGTAACTGCAGATTCAAAAACAGGTTACTATTCTTCTGTGCGTACCGGAGGTTCCGGTAAAAAAGATATTTATGAATTATATTTTAAAAATAAAAAAAACACTTACGGACTTGTTCTATTTAAAGGGGTGATCATTGATAAGGAAACATTTGTTCCGATTGGTGCCGAAATTCAGATCATCGATAACGATGAAAATGAGGTTATAAATGTGATCAAATCCAATTCATCTACAGGGAAATTCCTTGTTTCATTGCCTGCAGGTAAAAATTATGGTGTAGCAGTAAATAAGAAAGGGTATTTATTTCATTCCGAGAACATTAATATTCCTGCTTCATCAGAGTACAAAGAAATACGGAGACCTATTACCTTGAAAAAAGTTGATGTCGGAAATAAAATATTATTGAAAAACATTTTCTATGATTATGGTAAAGCCACATTGCGTCCGCAATCCATTGCCGAGCTTAATCAGTTGGTTAAATTATTGAACTTAAGTCTTACCATGAAAGTTGAAATTGCAAGCTATACCGATAGTCAAAGCTCTGCGGAGTTTAATTTAAACCTTTCTCAAGCCAGATCGCAAGCAGTTTTGGATTATCTTTTTGCAGCAGGTATCAGCAGGGAACAAATGGTTCCTAAAGGATACGGAGAGTCGAATCCAATAGCTACAAATGATAATGAAGAAGGTAGAAAACTAAATCGCAGAACAGAAATTAATATATTAGAAAAATAAAAATATTCAGATCATCTCTTTTCTTTAAGGACAAAAACAAAACCGTATGACAAAAAAAATTATTATCTCAACAGCATTATTTTTAGCAACCATTATTACTCCTCTTCTTTGGGGAGGAGCAAGTGCCTTAGCACAAAATAATGTGGGTATAGGAATTCTTGTTCCTGCACCAAGTTCATTGCTTGATTTAACGGCAAGTGATAAGGGATTATTGATTCCTCGTCTTAGTGTCCTTCAGCGTGATGCTATTGCAGCACCTGCAACCGGCTTGTTGATCTATAATACCGACTGTAATGTTTTTAATTATTACAATGGAACAAGTTGGGTTTCTATTGATGGTATTAGCGTATCAGGTCCTATTTCGGGAAGTACCAATCCATGTCAGAGCTCTACAGGTAACGTTTACTCTATACCAGCAGTTCCGGGATCCACAGGTTATAACTGGACAGTGCCTGCTGGAGCAACAATAACCGCAGGAACTGGAACACCAAGCATAACAGTTGATTTTGGAACTACAGATGGCAATGTTTGTGTATCTGCATTAAATGGCTGTGAAGTAAGTGATACCTTATGTTTGGCAATTAAATTATCTACTGCTGCAGTAGCTCCAATAGCAGTTGCCGCATCCAATTTTACATGTACTTCCTTTAGCGCTAATTGGGCTGCATCTGGTGGATCAACAGCCTTTTTGCTGGATGTTGCTACTGATGCTTCGTTCACCACTTTTGTTGCTGGTTTTACTGATTTGAACGTTGGCAATGTTACTATTTACAGTGTTACCGGTTTAACTCCAAGTACTAATTATTATTACAGATTAAGGGTAATAAATGGCTGCGACACAAGTTTGAATTCCAATACCATCAGCATTAGTACTGCTGCTCCTGTTGCTCCAACAGCTACAGTTGCTTCCAACTTTACCTGTACTTCCATGAACGCCAATTGGGGTGCTTCTGTAGGTGCAACAGCTTATTATTTGGAAGTAGCTACCAGTGCATCTTTCACCAGCGGTACATTTGTTGCAGGTTATAATAATGTGGATGTAAATAATGTTACTACCTATAACATTACCGGCCTTACTGCAAGTACTACTTATTATTACCGTTTACGTGCCGGTAATGGCTGCGACACCAGTTTATATTCCAATACCATTTCAGTTAGTACTTCTGCACCAATAGCTCCAACAGCCACAGCCGCATCTAACTTTACCTGTACTTCAATGAATGCGAATTGGGGTGCATCATCCGGAGCTACCACCTATTATTTAGAAGTGTCTACCAGTCCCGCATTTGGGCTTGGCACATTTGTAACGGGTTATAATAATATTGATGTAAGTAATGTAACTACATACAATGTAACAGGCTTAACCTCCAGTACTACCTATTATTACCGTGTGCGTGCAGGTAATGGCTGTGATACCAGTTTATATTCCAATACTATTTCAGTTAGCACTTCCGCTCCGGTTGCTCCAACAGCAGCAGCAGCTTCCAACTTTACCTGTACTTCCGTAAATGCAAATTGGGGAGCAGTTACAGCTGCTACTACATATTATTTAGAAGTGTCAACCAGTGCATCTTTTGGCATTGGAACGTTTGTTACCGGCTATAATAATGTGAATGTAAACAATGTTACAACCTACAACATAACAGGCTTGACCTCAAGTACCACCTATTATTACCGTGTGCGTGCAGGTAATGGTTGTGATACCAGTTTGTATTCCAACACTATTTCAGTCAGCACTGCTGCACCCGTGGCACCAACTGCAACAGCACCATCTAACTTTACCTGTACTTCCATAAATGCAAATTGGGGTGCTGTTACCGGTGCTACCGCTTATTATTTAGAAGTGTCTACCAGTGCGGCATTTGGAATTGGAACCTTTGTAACAGGTTATAATAATGTGAATGTGAACAACGTCACCACTTATAATGTAACAGGTCTTATTTCAAGCACCAACTATTATTACCGTATACGTGCAGGTAATGGCTGCGATACCAGTTTATATTCCAATACGATTTCGGTGAGTACTGTTGCTCCGGTTGCTCCGGCAGCCACAGCTCCATCTAACTTTACCTGTACTTCAGTTAATGCAAATTGGGGTGCCGTTTCAGATGCAACCACTTATTATTTAGAAGTATCTACCAGTGCCTCATTCGGCATAGGTACCTTTGTAACGGGCTATAATAATGTGGATGTGAACAATGTAACCACTTATAATGTTACCGGTCTTACGTCAAGCACCAACTATTATTACCGCTTACGTGCCGGTAATGGTTGTGATACCAGTTTGTATTCCAACACAGTTTCAGTTAGCACATCAGCTCCGGTTGCACCAACAGCAGCTGCTCCATCTAACTTTACCTGTACTTCCGTAAATGCAAATTGGGGTGCCGTTACAGGTGCTACTGCCTATTATTTAGAAGTAGCCACCACTGCATCATTTGGACCAGGAACTTTTGTAACAGGGTATAATAATATAAATGTAAACAATGTAACCACTTATAATGTAACAGGCCTTACTTCAAGTACCACTTATTATTACCGTGTGCGTGCAGGTAACGGTTGCGATACCAGTTTATATTCCAATACTATTTTAGTGAGTACTTCCGCTCCGGTTGCTCCTACTGCTGCAGCAGCCTCCAACTTTACTTGTACTTCAATGAATGCCAATTGGGGGGCAGTTACTGCTGCTACTACTTATTATTTAGAAGTCGCTACCAGTGCATCATTTGGAATAGGAACCTTTGTAACCGGTTATAACAATGTGAATGTAAACAATGTAACTACTTTTAATGTTACAGGCCTTACTTCAAGCACAACTTATTATTACCGTGTACGTGCAGGTAATGGTTGCGATACCAGTTTGTATTCCAATACTATTTTAGTGAGTACTGCCGCTCCTGTTGCACCAACTGCAACAGCAGCCTCTAACTTTACCTGTACCTCCATAAATGCAAATTGGGGTGCGGTTACAAGTGCTACTGCCTATTATTTAGAAGTGTCTACCAGTGCTTCATTTGGTGCAGGAACTTTTGTAGCAGGGTATAATAATATAAATGTAAACAACGTAACTACTTATAATGTTACAGGCCTTACTTCAAGTACCACGTATTATTATCGTGTTCGTGCCGGAAATGGTTGTGATACCAGTTTATATTCCAATACTATTTTAGTGAGTACTTCTGCTCCGGTTGCACCTAACGCTGTGGCCGCTTCCAATTTCACATGTACATCTGTAAATGCAAATTGGGGTGCCGTAACGGGTGCTACTGCCTATTATTTAGAAGTAGCCACCACAGCATCGTTTAGTGCAGGAACTTTTGTTACAGGTTATAATAATATAAATGTAAACAATGTAACTACTTATAATGTTACCGGTCTTACTTCAAGTACCACGTATTATTACCGTGTACGTGCAGGTAATGGTTGCGATACCAGTTTATATTCTAATACTATTTTAGTGAGCACTTCCGCTCCGGTTGCTCCTACTGCTACTGCACCTTCTAACTATACATGTACATCTGTAAATGCAAATTGGGGGGCGGTTACAAGTGCTACTGCCTATTATTTAGAAGTAGCTACCACAGCATCGTTTAGTGCAGGAACTTTTGTTACAGGTTATAATAATATAAATG
>JAZKBF010000092.1:46043-46145 GCA_040388745.1 Bacteroidota bacterium
TTAACAATGTAACTACTTATAATGTTACAGGTCTTACTTCAAGTACCACGTATTATTACCGTGTACGTGCAGGTAATGGTTGTGATACCAGTTTATATTCCA
>JAZKBF010000092.1:46245-46389 GCA_040388745.1 Bacteroidota bacterium
ATTCCAATACTATTTTAGTGAGCACTTCTGCTCCGGTTGCACCTAACGCTGTTGCTGCTTCCAATTTTACCTGTACTTCTGTAAATGCAAATTGGGGTGCAGTTACAGGTGCTACTGCTTATTATTTAGAAGTAGCTACCAGTG
>JAZKBF010000092.1:46489-57236 GCA_040388745.1 Bacteroidota bacterium
CATCATTTGGTGCAGGAACTTTTGTAACAGGTTATAATAATATAAATGTAAACAACGTAACTACTTATAATGTTACCGGTCTTACTTCAAGTACCACTTATTATTACCGTGTACGTGCAGGTAATGGTTGCGATACCAGTTTATATTCCAATACCATTTCAGTGAGCACTTCCGCTCCGGTTGCTCCTACTGCTACTGCACCTTCTAATTTCACATGTACATCTGTAAATGCCAATTGGGGTGCTGTAACGGGTGCTACTGCTTATTATTTAGAAGTAGCTACCAGTGCATCATTTGGTGCAGGAACTTTTGTAACAGGTTATAATAATATAAATGTAAACAATGTAACTACTTATAATGTTACAGGTCTTACTTCAAGTACTACGTATTATTACCGTGTACGTGCAGGTAATGGTTGTGATACCAGTTTATATTCCAATACTATTTTAGTGAGCACTTCTGCTCCGGTTGCACCTAACGCTGTTGCCGCTTCTAATTTCACATGTACATCTGTAAATGCGAATTGGGGAGCTGTTACGGGTGCTACTGCCTATTATTTAGAAGTAGCCACCAGTGCATCATTTGGTGCAGGAACTTTTGTAACAGGTTACAATAATATAAATGTAAACAATGTAACTACTTATAATGTTACTGGTCTTACTTCAAGCACCACTTATTATTACCGTGTGCGTGCAGGTAACGGATGTGATACCAGTTTATATTCAAATACAATAAACGTTAGTACCTCAGCACCGATCGCTCCTACAGCTGTGGCTGCATCCAATTTTACCTGTACTTCCATGAATGCGAATTGGGGGGCTGCACCTGGTGCCACTGCTTATTATTTAGAAGTAGCCACAAGTGCATCGTTTGGCCTTGGAACCTTTGTAACAGGTTATAATAATGTGAATGTAAATAATGTTACTACTTATAACATAACCGGTCTTACTTCTAGCACCACTTATTATTACCGTGTACGTGCCGGTAACGGTTGCGATACCAGTTTATATTCCAATACAATAATTAGTAGTACTGCCGCTCCGGTTGCTCCGGCAGCAACTGCTCCATCTAACTATACCTGTACTTCTGTAAATGCAAATTGGGGTGCGGTTACAAGTGCTACTGCCTATTATTTAGAAGTCTCTACCAGTGCTTCGTTCGGCATTGGAACATTTGTACCGGGCTATAATAATATAAATGTAAACAATGCAACTACTTATAATATTACAGGCCTTAGTTCAAGCGCGATTTATTATTATCGTTTACGTGCAGGTAATGGTTGCGATACCAGTTTATATTCCAATACCGTTTTAATTAGTACTTCCGCTCCGGTTGCTCCTAATGCGGTAGCGGCTTCCAACTTTACCTGTACCTCCCTAAATGCGAATTGGGGAGCAGTTTCCGGTGCTACCACCTACTATTTAGAAGTAGCCAGCAGTGCATCTTTTGGAGTTGGTACCTTTGTAACCGGTTATAATAATATAAATGTAAGTAATGTAACTACTTATAACGTAACAGGCTTAACTTCCAGTACTACTTATTATTACCGTGTTCGTGCAGGAAATGGTTGCGATACCAGCACATACTCCAATACTATTTCTGTTAGTACTTCCGCTCCGGTTGCTCCTAATGCAGTAACTGCTTCTAACTTTACCTGTACTTCTCTGAATGCGAATTGGGGAGCGGTTGCAGGAGCTACTGCCTATTATTTAGAAGTAGCAACCAATGCATCATTTGGAGTGGGAACATTCGTAACGGGCTATAATAATATAAATGTAAACAACGCAACTACGTATAATGTTATAGGTTTAACTTCAAGTACTACTTATTATTACCGTGTGCGTGCAGGCAATGGTTGCGATACCAGTTTGTATTCTAATACTATTGCCGTGAGCACTTCAGCTCCAGTTGCACCAACTGCAACAGCTGCATCTAACTTTACCTGTACCACCATGAATGCAAATTGGGGAGCAGTTGCAGGAGCTACCGCCTATTATTTAGAAGTGGCTTCTAATCCATCATTTGTAGCCGGTACCTTTGTAGCAGGTTATAACAATGTGAACGTAAACAATGTAACTACATATAATATAACAGGATTGATTTCGAATACCTCTTATTATTATCGTGTACGTGCAGGGAATGGGTGTGATACCAGTTCCTATTCTAATACTATAACTGTTACTACTACGGCTCCTATTGCTCCAACAGCAACAGCTGCTTCCAACCTAACTTGTACTTCCATGAATGCAAATTGGGGAACTGTGCCAAGTGCAACGGCCTATTATTTACAGGTTTCTACAAGTGCATCATTTGGAACGGGAACATTTGTAGCAGGCTTTAATAATGTGAATGTAAACAATGTTACAACAAAAAATGTAACTGGTTTGACTGCAAACACCACTTATTATTATCGCGTACGTGCAGGCAATGGTTGCGACACGAGTTCATATTCAAATACCACTTTAGTTACCACTACAGCTCCAAGTGCTCCAAATGCATTAGCAGCTTCCAATCTTACCTGTGTTTCATTGAATGCAAACTGGGGTGTGGTTGCTGGCACTACGGCCTATTTTCTAGATGTATCTACCAGTGCTGCATTTGGTGCTGGAACATTTGTAGCAGGTTTTAATAATTTAAATGTAGGTGGTGCAACAACTAAAAATGTTACCGGCCTTACACCAAGCACTACTTATTATTACCGTGTGCGCGCAAGTAATGGTTGTGCAACAAGTTCAAATTCTAATACTATAAGCATTATCTCTACTGCACCTATTGCACCAGCGGCAATTGCTGCCACCAACTTTACCTGTACCTCCATGAATGCGAATTGGGGAACAGTGCCAAGTGCAACGGCATATTATTTGCAGGTTTCTACTAGTGCCTCATTTTTGCCCGGAACATTTGTTGCAGGTTTTAGTAATTTGAATGTAAACAACGTTATAACTAAGAACGTAACTGGTTTAACTTCAAACACATCTTATTATTATCGTGTACGCGCTGGTAATGGATGTGACACCAGCTCATTTTCAAATACCATTGCTATTATTACCACCGCTCCAAACGCGCCAGGTGCTTTGGCCGCTTCTAATTTTACCTGTACTTCCATGAATGCGAATTGGGCAGCTGCTCCGGCTGCAACCTCCTACTATTTAGAAGTTTCTACAAGTGCAACATTCAGTACATTTCTACCGGGTTTTAATAATGTGAATGTTGGTACTGCATTAACAAAAAATATTACTGGTCTAATTGCAAATTCCACCTATTTTTACCGTGTTCGTGCAGGTAATGGATGTGATACCAGTTCTTATTCAAATACTGTAGCTGTTAGCACTTCTGCTCCTGTTGCTCCGGTAGCGGTGGCTGCTAATAACTTTACCTGTACTTCCATGAATGCGAATTGGGGTGCCGTAGCCGCAGCAACTGTCTATTTTTTAGAAGTATCTACCAGTCCATCATTTGGAACATTTGTAGCTGGTTTTAATAATTTGAACGTAAACAACGTAACAACAAAAAACATAACTGGTTTAACTGTAAACACCACTTATTATTACCGTGTACGTGCCGGTAATGGTTGCGATACCAGTTTGTATTCCAATACTATTGTAGTTGTCACTTCAGCACCTCTTGCTCCCACCGCAGTGGCAGCTAGTAACTTTACATGTACATCTATGAATGTCAACTGGAGTGCTTCTGCAGGTGCAATTGCTTATTTTTTAGATGTTTCAACTGATCCGGCTTTCGGCATTGGAACATTTGTTGGTACCTATAATAATTTGAATGTGAACAACACAACAACCTATAATATAACAGGCTTAACTGTTAATGTCACTTATTATTACAGGGTACGCGCAAGCAATGGTTGTAGCACAGGTTTAAATTCAAATACAATTACAACCAGTACAACTGCTCCAATTGCTCCAACAGCAACTGCTGCTTCTAATTTCACCTGTACTTCATTAAATGCTAATTGGGGAGCAGTTGCAGGGGCTACAGCTTATATCCTGGATGTTGCAACAGATGCCGGATTTACAGCGTTACTCCCGGGTTATGCTAATTTGAATGTGGGTAATAACACTACTATTAACGTAACAGGATTAGTTGTTAATACGACATATTATTACCGTGTAAGAGCTTTAAATGGCTGTAGTACCAGTTCAAATTCCAGCACCATAGCAGTGAGTACGACAGCTCCAATTTCTCCAACTGCTGTTGGAGCTTCAAACTTTACCTGTACTTCACTGAATGCTAACTGGGGAGCAGTTTCCGGTGCAACAGTTTATTTCCTTGACGTGGCTACCGATGCTGGTTTCACCTCATTTGTTGTCGGGTATAACAACGTGAACGTCAGCAATGTTACTACTTACAATATTACTGGTTTAATTGTAAATACTACTTATTTTTATAGGGTGCGTGCGGCTAATGGTTGCAGTGTCAGTTTAAATTCAAATTCTATTATGGTTATTACTTCTGCACCTTTTGCTCCGGTGGGAATTGCAGCTTCTAACTTTACGTGTACTTCTATGAATGCAAATTGGGGAGCATCTACTGGTGCCAATGCATACTTCCTGGATGTTTCAACCAGCCCTGCATTCAGTTCATTTTTTGGTACTTATAATAATTTGAACGTAAACAATGCTACTACCTATAATATTACAGGCTTAACAACAGGTACTACTTATTATTACCGCGTTCGTGCAAGTAATGGTTGCAGCACCAGTCAAAATTCCAATACCATCAATGCTACAATTACTGCGCCTGATGCTCCTAATGCATTGACTCCTACCAATGTTGTATGTCTTTCAATGAATGCCAACTGGAGTGCATCTGCTGGCGCGATAACCTACTTCTTGGATGTTGCTACCGATGCTTCATTTACTGCTTTTGTAGCTGGTTACAACAATTTGAATGTTAATAACGTATTAACTTATAACGTAACAGGCTTATCTGCAGGAATTACCTATTATTATAGGGTCCGTGCTGCAAATGGTTGTAATGCCAGTTTAAATTCTAATTTTATAGTTGTTCAGACTTCTGCACTTACTGCTCCCGTTGCAAATGCAGCTACGAGCGTTGCCTGTACAACATTTAACGCAAACTGGGGTGCAGTATCAGGTGTGATTGGTTACTTTTTAGACATCTCTACAAACCCTTCATTCTCCTCATTTGTAGGAACTTATAATAATTTGAATGTTGGTAACGTGGTAACCTATAGTATAACAGGTTTAACCGTTAATACAACGTATTATTACCGTGTACGCGCAATGAGTGGTTGTACAACGAGTTCAAACTCCAATACCATCACGGCCAGCACGAATGCCCCAGCTGCTCCTATAGCTACTGCCGCAACCAATGTTACCTGTACATCTATGAACGCAAATTGGTCTGGGGTATCCGGTGTTATTAATTATTATTTGGATGTTGCTACTGACGCTTCATTCACCACTTTTGTGGGTGCTTACAATAACTTTAACGTTGGTTTGGTAACAACCTATAATGTGACTGGCTTACCCGGAACTACTGTTTATTTCAGAGTACGTGCAGCAAGTGGTTGCGCCTCAGGATCAAATTCCAATTTCATAATGACCGATCCGGCATCCATTACTGCCCCTGTTGCCTTTGCAGCTTCAGGTGTTGCTTGTGCAGTTTTCAATGCTAACTGGGCCGCTTCATCAGGATCGATAGGTTACTTTTTAGATGTATCTACAAGTCCCTCGTTCGCTACTTTTATACCTGGTTTCAACAATTTTAATGCTGGAAATGTATTATCATATAATGTTACAGGCTTAACTGTGAACACTACTTATTATTACCGAGTACGTGCAATGAATGCCTGTGCAACAAGTGCTAATTCAAATTCCATAACTGCCAGCACTAACGCTCCTGCTGCACCGGTGGCAACTGCGGCAACCAATGTCACGTGTACTTCATTGAATGGTAACTGGTCGGCAGTACCTGGCGCGATAACCTATTATATAGATGTTGCTACAGATGCCTCATTCACCACTTTTATTGGTGTTTACAACAATTTTAATGCAGGAAACGTAACAACCTATAACGTGACCGGTTTAAGTGGAACTACCGTTTATTACAGGGTACGTGCCGCAAGTGGCTGTGCATCAGGTTCAAATTCCAATTTCGTAATGGTTAATCCTTCAGCGATTAATGCTCCTGTTGCTTCTGCAGCCACCGGAGTTGCTTGTACAGTTTTCAACGCGAACTGGGGAACAGTTACTGGTGCGATTGCGTACTTCTTAGATGTATCTACCAGCCCTTCATTTGCTACCTTTATACCAGGTTACAATGATTTGAACGTAGGCCTTGTATTAAGCTACAATGTAACAGGCTTAACTGTGAACACGAATTATTATTACCGTGTACGTGCAATGAACGCCTGCGTTACGAGTCCAAATTCTAATAGTATTACTGCCAGTACTAATGCTCCTGCAGCTCCTGTTGCAACGGCCGGAACCAATATTACGTGTACATCTATGAACGCCAACTGGAATGCTGTACCGGGCGCAATAACCTACTACTTAGATATTGCTAATGATGCAGGCTTCACATCGTTTATTGGTGCATATAATAATTTTGATGTTGGTAACGTAACTACATACAATGCAGCCGGTTTACCGGGAACTGTTCGTTATTACAGGATACGTGCAGCAAGTGGCTGTGCCTCAGGTGGGAATTCCAATTTCATTGTGGTTAATCCTTCTATCCTTAATGCTCCAAATGCAACAGCAGCAAGTAGTATCACCTGTACATTCCTGAATGCCAATTGGCAAGCTGTAGGAGGTGTTATAGCCTACGAAATAGATGTGTCAGTTGATCCAGCCTTTGGCTCGTTTCTTCCAGGTTTTAATGCATTGAATGTTGGTAACGTTTTAACCAAAAATGTAACCGGATTAACTGTTAATACTAATTATTATTACCGTGTACGTGCATTAAATGCCTGCGTTACCAGTTTAAATTCAAATACGATAACAGCCAGCACGTTCCCTCCTAATTCTCCGGTGGCGAATGGTGCCAGCAACGTTACCTGTTCTGGTATGAATGCGAATTGGGCTGCAACCTCTGGCGCACTTAATTATTTGCTAGATGTGTCTACGGATCCTGCATTCGGATCATTCCTTGGTTCGTACAATGCGTTGAATGTTGGTAATACTACAACCTATAATATTACAGGCTTAGTAGCAAGTACCATTTATTATTACCGTGTACGTGCCGTGAATGGTTGCAGTGCCAGTGGATATTCTAATATCGTAACTGCTGCAACAACACCGCCTGCGCAACCGACAGCTAATGCGGTTACCAGTTTTACGTGTACATCATTCCTTGCAAGTTGGGGTGCAGTTGGAGGGGCAACATCTTATTCTTTAGATGTTTCTAACGATCCTGCCTTCGGAACCTTTATAGCCGGTTATAATGATTTGAACGTAGGTAATGTGCTTAACCGAAATGTAACTGGTTTGGCTGCCAATGTTACTTATTATTACAGAGTACGTACCAACAACAATTGCGGTACAAGTTCTAGTTCAAATAATATAGCGTACACGATAACTGCTCCGGCTATTCCATCTCCCGGAACTACCGGAATCAGTTGTACTTCCTTTGGTACTTGTTGGGGATTATCTCCGGGTGCAACAAATTACTTTATAGATGTATCTACAAATGCTTCATTCACAACATTTGTAGCAGGCTTTAATAATTTGTCGATGGGGAACGTATCGTGTAAAACGGTAAGCGGTTTAATAAACGGTATAAATTATTACTATAGAATTAGGGCGGCCAATGCCTGCGGAAGCAGCGGAAATTCCGCCAACTTAACTGTACCTTTATATGTTCCGGGTGCTCCAACTGTAACCAATACTACAATAGCTTCCATATCCTGTTTCTCCTTTGGAGCAGTCTGGACTTCAACTTTGGGTGCAACCAGCTATTTTTTAGATGTGTCCACAAGTCCTGCATTTGGAACTTTTGTTGGTGTCTTTAACAATTTTAATGCTGGATCTCTTACAACGTTTGATGTAACAGCGTTAACTCCGGGAACTACCTATTATTACAGAGTTCGTGGAGCTAATGGTTGCGGTACGAGTTTAAACTCAAACACAGTTACAGTTACTACTATTGTACCAAATCCGCCTGTCGCAAGTGCTGCTTCAAGTTTAGCTACTACATCGTTTAGCGCTAATTGGGCCATGTCTGCAAATGCAACTACCTATTATATAGATGTTGCGACTGATGCCGGATTCGCCAATTATGTTACAGGATATAATAATTTGAGTGTTGGTAATGTATTAACAACATCGATTACGGGATTAACCACCGGCACTACCTATCATTATAGAGTAAGGGCATCCAATGGTTGTAATACCAGTGGAAATTCTGGAAATATATCATTAATAACACCTTAAACTAAAAATTCTCGCTGTTTCCACATTTCAAAAAATCGGATGTGTGAAATAGCGGGAATTAAACCTAATTTTTTTTATTTAAATTTGCAGTATTGGCTTGGACACCTTTACTAATCGGAACGGAGAATAACAGGATGGAAATCAACATATTAAGTGATTCAATAGCTGGATCATTCAAAAATACATTTCATAAACAGGGCTTGTTTCAGGATACCTGCAAAATGAAAATTGGCTTTCTTACACTAATTATTTTTTTCAACCTTCTCCTTTGTAAAGAGACAGGTGGAGGGGTTTTTGCACAAAACAATAATGTTGGAATTGGTACATTAACTCCGGATGCATCCGCACTATTAGACATCGTTTCAACCAGCAAAGGCTTGCTGATACCTCGTGTAAACTTAACATCCACTACTGATCTACTTACTGTTCCCGGCCCTGCCATTAGTTTGTTGGTTTACAATACTAATGCAACAATGACTGGTGGTGCAATTGGATTTTATTTTTGGGAAGGAGCACAATGGACAAGAGTAACCGGTCCCACAGGAATGATCGGTTCCACCGGGGTGACTGGTGCTACAGGAGCCACTGGGAATTCAGGAAATACAGGAGTAACAGGGAGTGGCTCTACGGGTGATACGGGAGCTACCGGGGATTCTGGAGCAACTGGAAATACGGGTACAACAGGTGACATAGGAATTACAGGTTCAACAGGTTCTGGTTCAACCGGAAGTACTGGCTCTATCGGTGACACTGGGTCTACTGGTCTTATGGGAATTACCGGTTCAACCGGTTCCGGCTCAACCGGCAGTACCGGCAGTACAGGTAACATTGGTGCTACTGGTAGTACAGGTGTAACAGGTTCTACCGGTTCAACAGGAAGTACTGGTGCAACAGGAGAAATAGGAGTAACTGGTGATACAGGGGCAACTGGAAATACAGGAGCTACCGGGGCAACAGGTTCTACGGGTTCAACAGGTTCTACCGGCTCAACAGGTACAACCGGATCAACAGGTACTACAGGATCCACAGGTACAACCGGCTCCACAGGTGCAACCGGATCTACTGGTACAACGGGGGCTACCGGAGCAACAGGTGTTGGCTCGACCGGCTCAACGGGCTCAACGGGAACTACCGCTTCGACTGGCAGTACAGGAAGAACCGGCTCAACAGGAACCACAGGGACAACTGGAACTACAGGTTCAACGGGCAGTACTGGTGCTACGGGTTCTTTAGGTATTACAGGTGCAACTGGAGCTGGAGTGGTTGGACCAACCGGATCTGCAGGAACTGTTACTAACGCCTGGGCGCTTGTTGGCAATACCGGCAATGTTGATGGTACCAACTTTATTGGTAATACTGATAATGTACCTTTTGATATACGTGTAAATAATCTAAAAGCGGGAAGGATAGAATCAGACCCTACTAAAGCAAATACTTTTTATGGTTATGTTGCAGGAACAGCAAATACAGGAACCTTCAATACAGGTTATGGATATTTTGCTCTTACTTCCAATACAACTGGAACCAATAATATGGCCAATGGCTATGCTGCGCTTAAACTAAATTCTACAGGGTTTGAGAATACAGCTGGAGGAAAGAATGCTCTATCGGGCAACACCGATGGATATAGTAATACAGCCTTTGGTATGGAAGCACTTAAAAGTAATTCATCGGCAGGGCAGAACACAGCAATTGGAACTCAGGCATTATACACTCAGAGTAATACTTTTGGTGGGCTTGCCACAGACAATGTTGGGGTTGGATATAAAGCCCTGTACTTTAATCAGCCAGCTGTAGCTACGGCTGCAAACAGTGGTAATCGAAATACTGGTGTGGGCGCTTATGGCCTTTATGGGAATACAACCGGATACGAAAATACCGCAAATGGATTTCAAGCCCTTACCAACAATACTACCGGAAGACAAAATACGGCCTTTGGGTCCTACGCACTTTATTCCAATGTAACTGGGAACTTAAATACCGCCCTGGGGTATAATGCATTTTATTCATTTTCTGCATACTCCAATTCTATGGCCTTGGGTGCTGCCGCTTTATCAATATCTGCATCCAATCAGGTGCATGTGGGGAATGGTTCAGTTGTAACTATAGAAGGGCAAGTGAATTTTGCTGCCTACTCAGATGCCCGTATAAAAAATAATGTGCAGGAAAATGTTCCCGGTCTTGTTTTTATAAAAGAACTTAGACCAGTTACCTATCATTATGATTTGAATAAAGAAAATGAAATAACCGGTACCCAAGAAACTCCGGATTGGGAAGGGAAATATGACATTGAAAAGATAGTTTAGTAATAGATAAGTGAAGCTTAATCCTTT
>JAZKBF010000092.1:57246-66605 GCA_040388745.1 Bacteroidota bacterium
TGAAAAGATACAGTTCAGCGGTTTTATAGCACAAGAAGTGGATGTTGCGGCCCAAAAAACAGGTTACAGCTTCAGTGGTGTAAATAAGCCAAAGAGCGAAAATGGACTTTATAGCTTACGTTATGCCGAGTTTGTGGTACCTTTGGTAAAAGCTGTTCAGGAACAACAGGTGCAAATTTCGGATCAGCAAAAGCTAATTGAATCGATGAAAAAAGAACTTGAGGAAATGAAAAAGGAAATTGAATTAATCAAGAAAAAATAATCATTGACTTATTGCTCTTTTTTCGTCCTTTAATTTAGTACCTGTTTTTTATTTCAAAAGCTGCCTTTTTAGATTTGTTGTTCCGAAGGTTTTGATCAATATCAAAACGGAAATGGCGAATAATCCATCTTGATTTTTCATTAAGATGATTTTATTGTAATTTCGCGGTGAAATAAACATTATGTATAAAACCCTCTTAAAGCCAATATTTTTCCTGTTTCAACCCGAAACAATTCACCATATCGTTTTTAAGATCATTAAGTTTTTCTCTGCCATTCCAGGCGTTTCTCAGCTTATACGTATGGTTTATATGATCGATGATAAGCGACTGGAAGTCAATTTGTTCGGATTGATGTTTCCTAATCCTGTAGGACTAGCTGCGGGCTTTGATAAAGATGCAAAATTGTATGATGAATTAGGTAATTATGGTTTCGGTTTTATTGAAATAGGAACACTTACCCCAAAAGCACAACCTGGAAATGAAAAGCCCCGCATGTTCCGTTTGCCTGAAGATGAAGCGCTGATAAACCGCATGGGTTTTAATAATGGAGGAGTTGATGCAGCAGTGGAACGTTTAAAAAAACGTAAAACAAAGATCATTATTGGTGGCAATATTGGTAAGAATAAAAATACTCCTAACGAAGAAGCAGAAAGTGATTATGAAAAATGTTTTGAAGCTTTGTTTGATCATGTTGATTATTTTGCGGTGAATGTAAGTTCACCCAATACACCAAATTTGCGTGCTTTGCAGGATAAAGAACCGCTTGCAAAACTGTTGACCCGTATAAAGAAATTAAATTCTCAAAAAAGCAATCCAAAACCGATCCTTCTGAAAATTGCCCCCGATCTAACCAATGAGCAGCTGGATGATATAATTGATATTGTTAAAGAAACAAAGATTGATGGGGTTATAGCAACTAACACCACCATTTCAAGAGAGGGACTCCATACTGAGGATTCAAGACTCAAAACTATTGGTGCCGGTGGCTTAAGTGGGAAACCATTAGCAAAACGTTCAACAGAAGTTGTAAGATACTTAAGTACCAAATCCAATAAGGCTTTTCCAATTATAGCTGTGGGTGGAATTCATACTGCAGATGATGCAATTGAAAAACTAAATGCAGGTGCGAGCCTGGTACAAATTTATACCGGATTTATTTATGAAGGCCCGGGAATTGCAAAACGGATCAATAAAAAGCTTTTGAAGGTTGTTTCATTATAATGGTTTGTCATCCCGAGCTTTTGCGAGGGATCTTCTCAAATAAAGGGCATTCTAATTATCAAAAACAAGATCCCTCGCCAAAGCTCGGGATGACAACAGGCGTTATTTTTTATCATAATTTCTAATTATACGAAGTATATGAAACTTATCGAATGTCCACGAGATGCAATGCAAGGCATCCACGAATTTATACCAACTGAAAAAAAAGTTGAGTATATCAATTCATTGCTAAAAGCCGGATTTGACACCATTGATTTCGGAAGTTTTGTTTCTCCTAAAGCAATTCCTCAATTGCGGGATACTGCCCAGGTATTGGAGCAATTGGACCTGAGTTCTACCACATCTAAATTACTTGCAATTATTGCTAATGTTCGTGGTGCACAAGATGCCGTTGAATTTGAAGAGATCAGTTATTTAGGTTTTCCTTTTTCTATTTCTGAAACATTTCAGCAACGTAATACCAATTCCTCTATTGCCGAATCGCTGCTAAGAGTGGAAGAGATACAGGATCTTTGCGTAAGAAACAGAAAAGAACTTGTTGTATATATTTCTATGGCATTCGGTAACCCTTATGGCGATGAGTGGAGCAGCGATACAGCCATTTTATGGACAAAACGATTGGCAAAGATGGGAATTAAGATCATTGCATTGTCAGATACTATTGGTGTTTCCAACCCTGAGAATATTTCATTTTTGTTCAAAAAATTGGTTCCTGAATTTCCGGGGATTGAAATAGGGGCTCATTTGCACACCACACCTGATACCTGGGAAGAGAAAATAAATGCTGCATATACAAGCGGTTGTCGTAGATTTGACAGTGCTATTAAAGGGTACGGTGGCTGCCCGATGGCTACCGATAAATTAACAGGCAATATGGCAACAGAAAACCTATTGAGCTATTTTCGTAAAAAAAATATCCCTACAGATATTGATGAAAAGGCATTTGCAGAGGCGATGATATTATCGGGGAGTATATTTCCAAAAGAATAACAATAAATAATTTTGCAATAGGCAATTAAGCAGTAGGCAATTGACAATTTAAGAAGTAGGCAATTTAACAAACACAGATTCGTAAATTCGTAAACATTCGTTATCCGTAATCCATATGAGCGCAACCAAATTTCAAAAGCTGATCACCAATCCATTTTTGTTCCGATTGTATTTGTTGAAAAAATTACCCTTAGCATTTATTGCAGGCATCAGAGTAAAAGAACTTAGTGACAAAAGAGCAGTTACAACCGTTAGATACGGCTGGTTGACTCAAAACCCTTTCCGTTCCATGTATTTTGCCTGCCTTTCTATGGCGGCTGAAATGTCAACAGGGCTGCTGGTGCTTAACGGTGTTTATAATTCAAAACCTGCAGTATCGATGCTGATCATAAAAAATCAGGCACTTTATCATAAAAAAGCCATAGGAAACATCACTTTTACCTGTTCTGATGGTGATCTGATCAATTCTCTTATCAATAAAGCCAAAGTAAGCGGGGAAAGCGTTTTAGTAGATACAACTTCCATTGGAAAGGACGAAGCAGGGGATGTGGTAGCTGAATTCACTTTTACATGGTCGATGAAGGCCAAAAATTAGGAATTATTAACAGTCCTGAATGAAAACTATCACAATCTGGCACCTTTTTTATCGTTACCTTTGAATTATTCACCAATAAAAATCATAATGCAAAAAGTCAGTTTTAATAATAAAAACAGCGTTTTCTTTAATGTTTTAAAAGAAAAAGTTGATGCTTATTTTAAGTCTAACAATATACCACAAACAGGTAACTATAAATTATATTTTAAAACGGCATTTCTTATCTCTTCAGCTGTTGCACTTTACACCATATTGGTTTTCTTTACTCCTACAGCCTGGGTATCCATTATATTATCCTGTTTGATGGGTGTTAACCTTGCGGCAATTGGTTTTAATGTAATGCACGATGGCGCACATGGAAGCTTTTCTCAAAAATCATGGGTAAATGACCTGATGGGTTATTCGTTAAATGCAATGGGTGGAAGTGTTTATTTATGGAAATATAAACACAATGTGAACCACCATTCCTTTACCAATATTGAAGGTATGGACGATGATATTGACATCAAACCATGGATTAGAGTGCATGAAGACCAAAAAAAGTACTGGTACCACCGTTTTCAACATATTTATTGGGTGGGTTTGTATGGAGTAACTTACTTGCTATGGATATTTGTTCAGGATTTCACAAAATACTTTAGCGGTAAAATTGGAGAAACTCCTTTCCGTAAAATGGATGTGAAAGAACATTTCATTTTTTGGATAAGCAAGCTTCTTTATATTGGCGCCTTTATTGTGGTGCCTATCTTTAGTGTTGGTTTAATTGAAACTATTATCGGTTATTTAGTGATCTCTTTTGTATGCGGGTTCATCATTGCCGTGGTATTCCAATTGGCTCATATTGTGGAAGATGCGCAATTTTCAACACCTGATAAAGAAAGTTACAAAATAGAGGAGGAGTGGGCTGTACACCAAATAAAAACAACAGCAAATTTTGCAACAAAGAGCAGAATAGTTTCCTGGTTTACCGGTGGATTAAATTTTCAGGTTGAACATCATTTATTCCCTCGTATCAGTCATATTCACTATCCGAAGATCAGCCAGTTTGTGCGTGAAACCTGTGAGCAGTTTAATATTGCTTATTTGGAATTCCCAACGGTATTAAGTGCCGTGCGTTCGCATGTGGTTCATTTGAAGCAAGTTGGGAGGTAGTTGTTAAGGAATTATTTTAGTTAAAAAAGGAACTCAAATTGAGTTCCTTTTTTTTGTTAGCTGAGTTATTTTAAGCATCTTACTTTGAAAAATTAATTCGGGTTCAATTATGACTTCTCCAAAACTGTGTGTTTTTCTTTTGTCTTGATACAAAAGAAACAAAAAATCAAGAACAAACGATTCCTCCCCCTCTGGCGGCCCGGCATCGCGTTTGTTCAATCCTCGCGCACGTTTTCCTAAATTTATTTTTTCATTGAAGAAAAAGATAACGGTTCGGCTGCCCGTTCACGAAAAAATCTAAAGAAAAATGCTCATGGAGCAAGATGACCTATTCTCAACATGGAATTAGTTCAGGAAGCTCAACTAAAAAAAAAGGAACTCAAATTGAGTTCCTTTTTTTTTCGAATATTATTTTGTGAGAATAGCCTTATTCCTCTCCAAATTTTTGCATTGCCTCCATACTCACTCCGGTAGAAGAATAACCTCCATCGTGAAATAAATTCTGCATAGTAACCATACGGGTTAGATCGGAGAATAAAGTGATGCAATAATCAGCGCATTGCTCGGCACTTGCGTTACCTAATGGTGCTACTGAATCAGCAAAATTATAGAAATCACCAAAACCTTTAATACCAGTACCGGCTGTAGTTTTGGTTGGAGATTGAGAAACTGTGTTGATACGTACTTTTTTATCTTTACCATAGTGGTAACCGAAACTACGCGCTATTGATTCCAGCATAGCCTTAATATCAGCCATATCGGTATAAAAAGGGTAGGTACGTTGCGCTGCCATATAGGTTAAAGCTACCACACTGCCATATTCATTGATTGCGTCCATTTTTTTAGCAACACTTAACATTTTATGCAAAGACATAGCCGAAACGTCAATACCCTTCATAAAGTAATCATAATTGGATTCTGTATAAGGTATGTTCTTACGAATGTTAACACTCATACCGATAGAATGTAAAACAAAGTCGATCTTACCACCTAATACTTCCTGTGATTTTGTAAATAGGTTTGTTAATTCTTCTACACTTGTTGCATCAGCAGGAATGATCTCTGATTTTGTTTTTTCTGCCAATACTTTTATTTCACCCATACGCATTGCTATAGGGGCATTGGTTAAAACAAAGGTTGCGCCTTCTTCGTGTGCTTTTTCAGCAACTTTCCAGGCAATTGAATTCGAATCTAATGCACCGGTGATAATACCACGTTTTCCTTTTAATAAATTGTACGACATATATTTTCTGATTAAATTTTTACGAGGTTAAGAGGGTGCAAATATAGAATTTATTGTGAAAGATTTTGCATAAGGTTTCACAACTTTAGGTGTCTGATTTTTCAGCTGAGGAGTAGCATAATATTGTTATTCAGCTACTTTTATCACTACGTTGCCTATTTTTTGTCCTGCTTCAACGTATTTATAGGCCTCAACAATTTGTTCTAATTTATAATATCTGTCTATAACCGGCTTAAATTCTTGGTTTTCAACCAGTGTTTTCAATAAAATAACGTCTTCCTTAGTTATTGTTGGAATAGGAAATAAAACCTTTTTACCACCCAAAATGGGTGTAATGAGGGCTAAAAAAATATTTTCAGCATTTTTACCAAGTTCTGTTGATTTGTAGATACCATTTTCAGTTAATAATGGTTTGCATTTGCCAAACGAACTTTTACCCACAGCGTCATATATGAAGTCAAATATCTGTTCAGTTTTTGTGAAATCTTCTTTGGTGTAATCAAAAACTTTGTCTGCGCCTAATGATCTTACAAGTGCCATGTTTTTTGTGTCGCACACAGCTGTGACTTTTGCTCCAAAGTGTTTTAACAGTTGTACCGCTGCTGAGCCAATAGCTCCTGTAGCACCATTTACCAAAACATTCTGTCCATTTTTTACTTTTGCTGCCCTGATATCGCATAAAGCATAATGGGCACCTTCACAAATAGGTGCTGACTCATCGTACGATGAATTTGCGGGCATTGTAGTAAGGGCATCCGTTTCAGCAATTGTTAAATACTCTCCATGGCCTCCGCAGGTTTTGTCGTTAAAACCAAAAACTTTATCACCTTGCTTGAATGTTGTTACACTCTTTCCAATTTCTTCAATTACACCTGCAAACTCGCAGCCTAATATTTGATATTTGGGTCGTAAAAGTCCAGTCCAAAATCGTGAAATAAAATAGTTGGCACCACGAAAACCAGAGTCAGTTCGGTTAACTGTAGATGCATAAACCTTAATTAATACTTCGTTGTCTTTTGGTATAGGTTTATCAACCTCCATTAATTTAGCAACTTCCGGTGGGCCATAGGTTGTATATACTATTGCTTTCATTTTATAATTTGTTGCTCTGGAAATTTGATGTGGATGTTCTTCTCTCATTCATTTGTCGCCAAATTTTTCGGTTTAAAAATAATAATTGTCAGGATACCCCAAACAGTTATTAGGAATCCCATATAGTTTACAATGTTTTTGTCAGCAATGTCGGCAGTAAATGCAATGTCGATGGTAGAATGAAAAACAGCACAAATTAAAATACTTGCTCTTGATGAGTTATACAACCAGGTAAGTAAAATGCTTCCTGTCAACAAACTAAAAACCCAACCTAAAATTCCAGTCCAGTCCATTGTTGTATAACCTGGTCGGTAATAGAATAAGGGTAAATGCCATAAGGCCCAAAACAATGTAAGCAGAATACTTGCAGTTAATGCGTTTGATTTTTTGAGCAGCCTTGGTAGTGCAAACCCCCGCCAACCAACTTCTTCACCGAAGCCAAAAAATAGTAAGTTATAAATAAAAAAAGTGAGTAAGCTCCATTGCGGAAATTCTTTTGTGGTGAGCAGTCCAGAAATATTGATTGGTGTTTTGTTAATGAAATAAGCAATTATTGCTCCAATAAAAGCAAGTAAGAAGGGGCTTAATAATGCAATTGCTAAATAGACAAGCGGTTTTATTTGAAAACATTTTGCCAAAAGTTTTTTTATTCCCTCTGTTTTCAAAAAAATAAAAGTTGTCAAAAAAGAAGCTATTAAAGGCCCCAGCCCTCCGATGGCATGATTGAAAGGAATAGTTGGCATGTTGGTTAGCCCTACATTGTGGCCATACAATGGCAACCAAATTGTCCATGAAATTAAATATGCAAGCCCGAAAAATGTGATTAATTGTTTCAATATTTTTGTTGTGTTTTAGAGACTTGCTGTAAACGACCATATCAATAGGTAATGTCAGTGACAGGCAATTTTTTCCTTATTGTTGTTTGTCATACCAAAGTTGAACAAGTCCGCTTGGAAATGTTACACTACGAATTAATTTCAACTTTTGCTCTGGACAATCTGCTTTAAAAAGCTTTATACCACTACCGAGCAAATGAGGAATGATTGAAATAACATATTTGTCGATGAGTTTTTCTTTCATTAATTCAAAAACTACCTGTGCTCCACCATCTATAAAAATATTTTTCCCCTCTGCCTTGCGAATGTTTGTGATCAGTTCTCCAATGTTGCCATTGAAAAATTCAACATTATTGTCCGTCCCTTTTTTTGTATGTGAGATCACATAACATTTTTTGTCCCGGTGTGGGAACTCCCCACCAAAAGTCATAACCTTGTCGTACGTTCTCCTACCCATTATTACAGTGTCTACCGTTTTTATAAAATCGCTGTAACCATAGTCCTCGCCAGGGCTTTCCACTATAGAAAGAAAACTGATGTCGTCATTGTCCTTTGCGATGAAACCGTCCAAAGTTGTTGCGATATATAAAATTACTTGTCGGTTAGTCATTTGTTTTTATAATAAAAATTCGAGAATAGCGAGGGTTACAACAAATGCTCATTCGGAAAATCAAGTATTATTTTCTCTTATTTATTGCAAATATCATTGCTGAAGAAATAATACACATTACTATAGCAGCAATGATAAGGGAATTCTCTTTTTGTGAAATTCCAATAAAGAAGTCGCCAATAAACATTACTAAAAAGAAAATATATGCAATTGTCAGCATGGGGATTGATTTCTTAAGTGTGGCAAAACCAAAGATAAAACCAAGCGCAAATTGTCGGGAAGCCCACATATAAATTAAGTAGTCAACGCCTTTTGCATTAAGGTCAACTGTTTCCAAAACCGATTGCGGTGAAAAGCAAATTGATAAACTTACCATAATTTCCATTAATGCAAAAATTCCTGATACAATAAGTATCCATTTTGGTAATGATTTTTGTACTTCTGTCATAATTTATTTTGTTTTTTTTACTTGTTTTTTGTCGTCTATTTGATGTTTGCACTGACGGTCTATACAATGACCGCTAACGAATGGCTAAGTTGATGAGCGGATTTGCGAAGAAGTATTTGTCTGCAAGACAAATGCTGTTAAGAAAATCTTTTCCCCGCTGGCAGGGATTTGCAATCCCTGCCAAATAGTTAAAAGGATTTGTAATCCGATTCGTTTTAAAGCTCATATTAAAGTAACATCTATTAAGCCTTTCATATCTGAATAATTTCTAGCTGAGCTAAAAAGGTATTCTTGGGATTCTGAAACAAACATTTCTTCTAAAGGGTTATTATGAATATAGTCCAGTTTTTGTTTAGTAAACTGAGGGCTGAATAGCTCTACCGGATGATTTCCATCTTGCCAAAATTTAAAATGCTTTATTTTTGGATTATATCTCCCTGCAAATTCAAACCTATCAAGCATCCATTCTCTTCTACTTTCAGGCTCTTCCTGTATTAATCGAATTATTTTTTTCGATGTGAATTTTTTAAAATCCCTAATGGTGTCGGAGAGTTTAATGTCAGTATCTGCTCTGATAATCAAATGAAGGTGGCTGGGCATAAGACACCATGCAAAAATTTCAAGCCCCTTATTTTCCTGGCAATATTTTAATGACTCTACTATTGCCATTTTATGATTTTTGCGGGTGAATACATCTATCCAATCCACAACTGTCATAGTCACAAAATGAGCTTTGCCTTCATTTATTCTATAATGAAATCCAATATAGCAAACTTAATAAATAATTTGGTTACTATTTGCCGGGATTACAAATCCCTAGCTCTTGGGTCGAGATTACAAATCCCGACCAGCGGGGAATATAGGTCGTCACATATAGTCCGTTAAAACAATAAATTGTCCAAAAATATT
>JAZKBF010000093.1:0-3075 GCA_040388745.1 Bacteroidota bacterium
TGGACTCCATTACAGCTATAATTCTATAAGAAAAGCTTCCATGACCAAATGTTTAAGGGAAACTGATAACCGTGGGAGTGAGCTCCGTTGGAATTACTAATTTACTGAAGGGCCACGGAATCAAAGCCATAATTTTTGGATTCTACCCACGCATTCCAATTGGGTACACACAGACAAAGGTCGGAGCAATACAGGAAGATCGTCCACACCATTAAGCACAAACAGAGCCACTCTAATATTCAGCACGATTAGTTTCTTCGATTACGACTTGGTGGCCATTACTGGAATATAATCGGGGGGACTGGCTGCTTCCCTGGCTGCATGACAAGTAGGAAAAGAAGTTGCTCTTTTTATTACGTCAATCACAGTGTATTGCGTACTGTGTATGAGTGGGGCCTAGGAAGAACTTGTGTGAATTCCCAAAATAATTAATGCATCTGGCTGCCCTTTTTGATCAAAGGGCAGCCAGATCAGGAGGACGAGGCTCTCACTTTTGGCTTGGATGTGAGCACCAGAGCACCACCAACCATCTTTCTCAACATAAATGGAGTACTTCAGTGCACATTGGAAGCTGGAAGGACACATTTAGAATACATCATTAGGAAACGTTACGTTACGGAGTGGGACCTTCTCTGCTTCAATGAACACCGAGCACCTGAGGAATCCCAACATTCCTTCGATTTTGACTTGTGTATCAGTGAAGAATGAGAGGAACTAGTTGCTTCCAAGTTGTCAGGACAAACGGGGGAAAAATGCCTTTGGCGATAACTTAAATTCCACTCCATCGACTGTTGAATATGAATGGGGTCTTGGAGCAGCAGCTTACATCAGCGACTAATATTTATGCCCACCATCATTTGCCAAAGCTGACATTAGAAATGGAGAGACCGACGCTCATTTTGAAAATCTTGTAAAAATTCACTGAAGCTCTGGAGGCGATAATCAAAGACACATTTTCCCATGCAGAGTGATTAGGCCACATTGGACAAGCCCCTTTCAAACATCTTTCAAACAAGTTTTAACTGAGACTGGAATGATCTACAGATATATCTCAGAAACGTCCAGCGCAGCTATGGAAAAAATGGAACAAGCCCAGGAACGGATCGCGTTTAGAGCGAAGGCATCACACACCCAACAGAAAAGAGCCACTTATCAACGGATGTGGCACACTTATGTAGCACCTGATTTTGATAACACAATAAATAAAACCACTCAATCAATTAACGGATCAGTGAACAAAAAATTGGGACACGCTGAGTCATGCTATGAAATCACTGATTTGATGAAAAAAGTGGGTGTGAAGTTGACATGCAACATGGATTGATACTGAAAAATCGCAAACTGAAAGAACCTCAATCCTGAATTTTTTTTATTCCAGCTGCAATTCAAGCTATTAAAACGGAAGTTGAAGAATTCAAAATGTCGAAATTAACCTCCAAGCTGAGTTAGACACCAAGAGTCCATGTGAACGTAAAAAAAAAGGATTTACTATTGCATTGGATGGTGTATTTGGAAATTAACATGTTATAATTTTCATTTTATTTCGAGGAGTTCGCTTTGAAAGGACAAGGAGCGCCAGAGGTGCCTCAGCATTACTTTCATTATGACTCGGTGGTCATTGGAGGAGGATCACGGGAACTGGTTGCTTCCAAGGCAAATGGGGAAAAAGTTAATAATAACAAAGGCAATAATTATTGCGCAACCAGTTAAATGTCATGAAAAACAGGGAATGGGGACGAGCAATGCTTTATCCACATGGATATCCATTTTACCATACATATAGCATGCGTTATGCATGCAAAAACTAATCTTGTTTTTGTGCTAATTTAATTGGACATTTAAAAAAAGCATTTTAGTAACAAGGGAAATGGGGAAACCACCATTTCCTCAAGGCATTCATTCTGGAAACGCCACCACAACTAGAAATCCAGGTGCTAACTTTAATTTTTTATGGAATGCAGTTAAATGTCCCAAGTAAACATACATAAAACAGTTAAATTAATTAAATTGAAGTACTTATTTTAATTCCTAATTAGTTTGAACTTTGTTATGTTTTAGTAGGCTACGAGTATTCCTCCGAGGATGCTTTCAACCAAGTTATTTCTTTTGATGATTTGTATGCAGTGATGGAGATGGATGTCTCTAGTCCCGCCGGAGGCGATGTCACAGAAATATATGGGTCAGCTGTAAACAGCTTTCAAGCTGGTTGTGTGTGGGAGGTGATCCTAACCGGAAGTGGAGTATCTCAACTCAAGTGTAAAGCAAACACGCAGAATAAACAATTGGAATGACCATGAAAATTTTATGACTTGTTTCTAAATATATTATGATTACATTTTATTTCAGTTTCAAATAAGCTTTGCTGCTTGGTGGATTATAGTAAAATATTAAAATATTTTTGACATCAGTTAATTAACATTTAAAGTTACTGTTCCATTTTATAGATGATTTTTATTTATTGTATTAAAAACACGTTTAAAATATGTGCATACAAATATTATTTTTAAAACAACATAATATCTCACATATAGTTTTTTAAATTCATGAGAAAAATTCGACTTGCATTAAAATTCAAGTCTAAGTATTTGTACTTAAATACTTTTTATTTTAAATGCATACATTTAAACGTATATGAATTGCATTAGTAGGATAAGCATTAGTATTATTAAGTACTAAAGCGTAAAGCTAAGTATATGTAGCGTACAAGTAAAATGTAACATAAAATAAAAGATAAAATGTAAGTTGAATATTTTTATTGACAGTTTTAAATATCGTGCGACACGTATTACTTTAGCGTTACTCATGTCAATATTTTAATTGTTTCTTTTTGTTTAACCAATGCTATATTTTGTACTGCTTACATTCACAAATGCAAAAATACATGGTATGTTCTATGTACTTTATTATCGATTTTTGTTTTGTGAGTAATGTATATGAATAAACAAAAAAAATATTTAAAAAATAGGATTTGTGTATGATTTCGACCAGTAGTTGCCCTGGTTTTCCCTGTCGAAAAAAATACCAAAAATTTGTGCTCATCATCAGCCTGACTACTAGTATAAACTGTCCGTCAAT
>JAZKBF010000094.1:0-2742 GCA_040388745.1 Bacteroidota bacterium
CAAGCTTTGGATTCTTTTCTAGAAGCGCAACCTTTGCACCAAGTTCTGCGGCTCTGCCTGCTGCAATCATCCCTGCGGGACCACCACCGATTACAACTACATCATACTGAAATTTTGAGGTATTCATACCTATATTTTAACAAAAAATCGCCTTTTGGGCGATTAATGTTTTTGTCTTAAAAATGTTTTTTTATCCATCTATCAATTACGCTTTTAACCTCGGATAAGTGTTCGGGGTCCTTAAATGTATGAGGGGCTCCCGGAATCACATGAATTTCTTTTTCTCCAGGTAACTTATCGAATAATATTTTTTGATGTTCTAGTGGAGTACCTGTATCCAACTCTCCAACTATCATCAATGTTGGCATGGTTAGTTTGTTAACTTTAGGCATTAAATCATACTTTAGACGATCTTCTATATGTGACCATTTTAACTTTTTAGTTAAACCGGGTCGAGACAAACTCGGTGTTTCTCTAATGCCTGTTTTTTCCCATTCTTCCAATACATTATTATTTTTGTACTCGCCGCTTTCTAAAGTTAACTTTCCACTCACAACAGTAGATATCGGAACTAACCCCTCTGCCTTCTCTGGAAATTTCTCAGAATATAATGCACTAGATAAAGCGCCTAAACTGTGTCCGATTAAACAAAAGGGTTCTTTATACCAGCTTTGGGTTTTAGACCATTCTATAACGTCCTCGAGATCGTGATAATAATTAGTGGCTGTGGCGTCCAAGTAGTCACCTTCACTCTCTCCAAAAGAATTTGTAGCGTCAAAACAAACGACGGTAAAGTTATTATCTATAAAGGCCTGTGCAGAGTTTATAATCTGTGGCTGCTCTTTCCAACCACCAAGACCGTGACTAACAAAAACTAAACCTCTGGAATTAGGGGTTTCATGAACTTCAACACAGATGCTTAAATTATTTCGATTTTTAATAAAGATCTTCATTTTAATTTACTTAGCTTTTCGAGGTCTCGTTCGCCTTCAAAACAACTTCGGTTATTGCGTGGACAACTCGACTTAGATACATTTTAACCAAGAAGTTAGGAATATGAAGTGTATAAAAACCATTTTGAGTTGAAAAGTACTCTCTTTTAAAGTCCGCGGTAATCTGAGAAGATCTGAAGTAATGCTGTAAGCCATCAACTTCTATATTTAACTTAGCACTAGGAATAAAAATATCAATATGTTTATGCCCATCCCAATATTCAGTTATAACTTCGATATTTTTATCTCGAAGAGCATTTGCTAATCGAAGTGCCTGCCGAGTAGAAAAAATTTTTGTCATATTTATTAAAAAGTTTATTTCGATTTAGATTTTCTACCTAAAATTGCTTTTACTGAAGGACTTACCGACTTATCTGTGCGATGAGTACAACCCAGCCAACAACAAGGTCGACGCATTCCATCTTTAAGTTCACTAATAGTTCTTTTAATATGATCTTTTCTAGTTTGTTCTTTCTTAACAAAAATAACCCAGCAGATCCACTCATTTCGCGCCAACGGAGTAATGTCTTCCCATATCGCTAATGCTCTTGAATCCAGGGTTAAAGCTTTAAGTAAATCTAAAGGGATTTTATGTATCGTGCCGCTAGGAACATCTTTTTTTATCATTTTGTATTTTTCATTTTAATTTTGGATAATGTTTATCCAAATATCTCATCTAGTAACTCAGGAAATTTTTCTGATCTCAAAGAATTCAAAACAAAATGCCCTTTATCTTTAAATTCTTTAAATTGAACATTTTCCAGTTTTGCTTTTAAAGTATTTACGCTAGTAATGATTTCTTCTGAATCATCGATGGAATACATGATTGTTAACCCGGCTGTTCTCGCAGATATATTTGAATCAATTTGAAATTGAAAAAACTTTGGGTCGATTACACGCTCTGGATCAAGCCAAGGTGCGACTAGAATAACTTTATTAACCTTAGCCTTATTTTCGCTTAACCACCTGATTAAAAATCCGGCTCCACAACTATGTCCAATCAAGATAGTATTTTCATCAGGGCTAAACCTCTCCAGCATCTCTTTCCATTTTTCGTAGTTTGGTTCATAGAGACCGGGCATTTCGGGAGTTTGTGTCTCAATACCTTTTAATAAAAGTTGTCTCTGCAACCATGGGATCCAATGATCATTAGACGCAGCTGGACGACTAACATCTTCAAATTCAGATCTATCGTTGTAACCATGGATAATAATTGCGTTTTCCATACTCAGTTTTTAGGTCAATTAGAACGATTTTTTTGGACTTCTAAAATAAATACTTCTAGTAATAAAACGTTCTTCCATTTATATTAAAACTATTACACCAACTTTTGTGATAGATTATTGTCTGATAAATCTGGTAAATCAAACACTCGCTTCAGAACAATTAGATTTACTATAGGAACTAAAAGGAGTATCCACATAAATCCCAATTTTTGTTTTTTTCCTTGAAGCACCATCCAACAACCTAAAAATAAAATTATTAAAAAAACCAACCAAACACCCATCGTGTAATTTAAGATATTATGGTATGGATTCTCTACATATTTACCATACCTATCTACTGTTCCTGGCTGACGTCCAAGAGAAGCAGTGACTGAAGCCAGGCATGACCCCAAAAAGCCCACAAAAAATACTTTTTTTCCGACTTTTTTTAAATTCTGAGCTGTCATAATTATTAACTTTATTATTACTGTATGTCTTTGGCTGGGATGGTAGGGGTCGAACCTACGATGAGGGATTCAGAGTCC
>JAZKBF010000095.1:0-2504 GCA_040388745.1 Bacteroidota bacterium
AATTAATTAATTTCCTCCAATTTAGTGACCTAATTAATTAATTTCCTCCAATTTAGTGACCTAATTAAATTATTTTTCCCAATTCAATGACCTAATTAATTAATTTTCCCAATTGAATGACCTACTTCATTAGTACCCCCTTTAAAAATTCCTCATTAAAAACAACATTTGAAAATTCCCGCTTTATTTTATTTACAAAAAAAAGGAGAAAACATATGGTAATTAGATCCGAGTCCAATTTTTGAGGAAGAGAAAAAAGGAAAAAATGCAAATTAATTTCCTATCAGATTGTTGACGATAAAAAAAGCGGGAAAATTTGAAACTGTTTTTTTATTTGGACTTGAGGAGAATAACTAAACCGGCCAGGGCTACTTTAATTATTTATGCTAATTGAGAAGAAATGGGTGAGCATAATTGTTTTGGGGGAGTGCTTTGGACTTGAGGAAATTAAGGGGCGAGTTTTAAAAAGTGATTTACGGTTTGGGGGAAAAAGGGGGCGTTTGGGGGGAGGAGGAGGTCGTCTAGTAATTAATTAGCTTGTTTAAAAGTGGTGGGAATTAAGGGGCGAGTTTTAAAAAGTGATTTACGGTTTGGGGGAGGAGGGGGATGTTTGGGGGGAGGGGGAGGTCGTTTGGTAATTCCAAAGAAAAACGATCAATCAAAAACATTTGTGTATGGCTTGGGTTTTTACAATTACACTTCTGAATTGTATCATAGAATTTTGCTCAATTTTTATTTAGCTCTACCTACTGTACTACAATTAAAGCTTATCCCACATTTTATTACACGTAGACATAATTATACGTAATTATTGAGGTTATCATCAACCAACACAAATAAGTAAATTGATTTTTTACATTTTAGTAAATTAAATTTCACATTTGGAATTTTCATACAATTATACGCAAGTGTCAAATACCGATACTGGATACCATAAATTCATTAATATAAGCAATTCTGTTGTACATCCTGCTAAACAATCGAAGAACTATTTTTTTCATCATACAATTTTTTTTTACAATAAACCTACGAAAAATTAACAATATTTTCATTTTTAACTACATCGATAGTTAATAGTTAAACAATTCCTTCAAATAATCTCATTCATTAGCAGTTATCTCTTAGCAGTCAGCAAATAACATTTCATCTTCCAATTAATCAACTAGTGGACCAAACCTTACAGACAAATCATAATAGCCATCTTTCTGCTCATAACATTCTTGTACGAAACTTTTGGGCAGTGAAAAACTGAATGGTGGTTGGTCTTCAATCGGAGTCCTCATCAATTCTTCCCATTCATCCAAATAAGTCGATTTTATTGTCCAGCTCAGATCTGGAACACAATCTTCTCCATCCTTTGCCACTTTGTTGGGATCGGGCTTGGCTTGGATAGATAACTTGACTTTGATCTTATCGCTGTGACGATTTCCACCAATGGGGTCCGGAATAGAACAATTAAGTCCGACAACGGCAAATGATAAAGTTTCTCGCCCGCAATCTGGAGTTGGCTCAATTAACACATAATATCCAACAGTTTTACGACTTGTGCTGTCAAAAACTTGAAATAGCACTAATATTTCGTAAGGATTAAGAGGGGAAATGCATGGGGAAAAATCTTTAAATGAAGTTTCCTTTCCAATTTTAATCTTCTCGTAAGGCACTGGTTGTTTGTGAGAATAACATGTCAGATGCTCGATTAGGTCTTTAGTATACTGGGGATCCTTAATAATGGAGTCGGGCTCAATTCGAAACTTACAGACTCTTCTGCTGAATAATGTGCCGCAAAAGTTGAAGCCGGGTGCGCTTGGACTGCAAACCAAAAAAATATACATAATTATATTTATATTAATCAAATTAAATAATTAAAATAAATTACATTTAGTTTAATTATTAACGTTGAAATAGATTCTTACTTGTGATCACATTGGATCTCATGGGAAGTTCGTTGGTGCCGATGAAGGTCTGTCCTCAAGCAACCCGAATTCTTAAAGCGACAAATAAATGTCATGCCGTCCAGATAAGTTTCCGCTACAAGACTTCTGATCTTCTTCTGAGTGTAAAGGACGTGACAATTGGGACAGCGTTTTATATTTGCACTGCATTTGTTGCAGACAAGGTGGCCCTCATGACACTGGAAAACTTCCGTCGGCGGATAATCTTGACAAACAACGCACTTGAGGTAAACTGGCTCCACTCTCGTCATAGTGCTCACGCATCCAGGTTGATCGCTGACAAGTGATTCTGGATTAGATGGGTTGTCGGGATTCATTCTGCTTCGTTTGTTGGATGATAGGCCACCTTGTTCACCGGAACTGCCACTCACAGAGCCAAAATTGCCGTCGACTACTAATTCATCCTCTGAATAGAATAAGTCGTCCTCCACCTCTAACGAGGGCCCCGCAAGACGTGTTACTGGAATTGGCCCTTGGTATTATGCATGGTAAATGCTCTTTATAGTAAGAGTATCGTGGCATATTCACATTTTCTGAATGGGCCCTGGGCTC
>JAZKBF010000096.1:0-10001 GCA_040388745.1 Bacteroidota bacterium
GACAAGCTCGAAATGACCATGCGCGCGGTCATTTCGAGCTTGTCGAGAAAGTGTGAGAGCATTTTAACCCCTCAATTTCGACAAAAAGTTTTTATTAAAAAAAATATTTTAAGTATTGGCATAAATATTTTATCTAAAATTTAAAGGCTCTAAACAGGCTCTGTTAAATTAAAATAATTATGTAACATTTATGTGAACCAACAACTCTATCTTTGCAACAAATCATTTTAAAAAAAGATCTATTATGAAAAAATATGTAATACTACTGGCCATTACCGCTTTGTTTGCATGCAACAGCGAAGAAAAAAAACAAATTGCTTTAGCCGATAGTCTGGCACATGTAAACGTAAACATGAATCTTGAACTAAAAGAAAAGGATTCTCTTATAATCGATAAAGAAGCGGCTATGAATGAATTTATTACATCATTTAATGAGATCCAGGAAAATTTAAATCAAATAAAATCCAAAGAAAAAATTATTTCAACAAGTTCCAAAGGGGTTGAATTTAAAAAATCCAATAAGGATCAAATTAACAGCGATATACAGTTGATATACGACTTGTTAGGGAAGAACAAACAAAAGGTTGCCAACCTGACTAAAAGATTAAAATCTTCTAATTTAAAAGTAGATGCTCTCGAACTGGCTGTTACCAACCTTACAAATCAGCTTATTGAAAAAGAAACTGAAATTACAGATCTAAAAACCAAACTCGAAGGGCTTAATGTTGATTTTGCAAATCTTACAATGAAGTACAACGAAGAAAAAGAAGGGTCTGACCAAAAAACAGAGAAGCTCAACACGGCTTATTTTATTGTTGGAACCACCAAAGAGCTGAAAAGTAAAGGAGTAATTACAAGTGAAGGCGGTTTTATTGGTTTAGGGAAGGTAATTGAAATAAATGAGACTATTTGTCCTAATTGTTTTGCGAAAATTGATATTACAAAAATAAAAAACATTCCTGTTAAAGGAAGGAAAGTGAGTCTTGTTACATCCCACCCTGCAAATTCATATAAATTTGTTGAAGGGGCTAGTTCAATTGTAAAACTTGAAATTCTTAATGAGGAGGAATTCTGGAGCATTTCTAAGTTTTTAATTGTTACAACTGATAATAAAAGCTAAGCCAACTTTAAAAGATTTTGATCAGGCAATGGCATTTCGGCCAGGCATCTAATATAATTGCATGAAAACCCCTATTATAGGGGTTTTCTCATTTAGTATTAAAAACTTCCATACATTATAAACTAAAATTGGTCATTCACCGGTTTTCAAATATTACTCCTTAAGTTTATTCAATGGTTTTCAACCTTCCAAAATTTCCCGACTCCAACCGAAATGGTCACGCGTGCGGTTATTTCGGGCGGATAATGTCGTTTAGTCAAGAAGGCATCGTATCGAAAACCCCGGGAAAATTCATGTACTAAAACTTGCAACTTATTTTTAAATTAAAAAAGCAAACGAAATCATTTAACAAGAAGAAAGTAGTAGCTTCGAATTGGAAAGTTTATGCTAAACAAGAACCTTTTTATAATTATTCTTAATTGGCTTAAAAAATTGCTGGTTGACTTATTATAATACCTTTGCCGGTGAATTGTTTAAATGTGTAGATAAGTAAACGGATATTTTCGATTAATTGAAATAATGATAAATCTTTAACTTTAATTGTATGAACCAACTCGAAAGAAAAAATCTAATGAAATACAAATTGAATCGAGTTGAGCAGTCAGAACTATTAAAGCAAAGTATTTTAAAACAAGAGTTTGAAAGGAGACTAAATTAATGTCAGCAACAAAAGAAATATTTTACAATTTATTTTGGCAAAACATAGCTTGCCGGAATTTATTTCTTTTATCTAAAGAAGAATTTTTAGATACCAAAACAATTGAATTAGAAGGAAATACTACAAGTATTTCTTTTCCACGTATTATTCTTTCTAATGTCCAGGATGACGAGCATTTGCGTGATAAAATTAAGTTGAGGACAGAAACAATGTCTATTAAAGCCGAATCACAAATCAATGATGTATTCGAAAAATATGCTCCAATGTTGGGCGTGTTTTTAGAAACGAAATTCGGAAAATCAGTAGAACATTTTGTGAAAGATTTTGAAAAAGAAGGTATAAGCCTTGTCTGGCCTATTATGCGTACATATTTTACAAACAAAAGTAAATTCGAAAAAAAAACGATGCAATTGCTTCAGAAGTATGGTTTTATAGGTAAGCATATTTGTACATTTCAAGAGTTAGAAAATTATATTCAAAAAGAAGCAATCGCAAAAAATTTTAACACTTTAGTTTCCGAACAAAATCTTTGGACTTTTTTTGAACTCTTAAAAGCATTTAAAGATATGTATGTAAACGAAGCATTTAAAGGGCTTTACAAATCAAATCAAATTTTGGTAAGTTCATTTCACGATATAGACAATTTTGAAGACCGTTTAAAATTATTCAGCCATCTCTATGAAAGTGATATTATAAAACCAAGTAAAGAAGATTCTTTTATCGAATGTACCAGTTGCCCACCTTCAACCTACAAAGGTGTATTTCAATTAAAAATAGATCCTAAAAAATTACAAAAATTTGCCTGTCCAATTTGTAATACACCACTTACTTACTACGTGCCGTATGAATTAGATAAGGACATTTACGAAATAGTTAAAACAAAAGATGGCTTACTTCTCGATGCATTGGTAGATAAGTTAAAACGAAACAAAATCAATTGTGAATTGAATAAAATACATTTAAATGATATTGAAATAGATTGTATATACAAATTAAACAACATAGTTTATGTTGTCGAATGTAAGATGTACAAACAAATTACCACACCAGCAAAGCTAAAAAGTAAATTCAAAGAGCATTACTCTAAACTCATTAAAGATGTTGTTCGCATTCAAAAAGAAGCAAATCAACCAATAAAAGGGATTATTCCAATTCTTTTGGTAAACATTAATGATGATAAATTATTAATGGAAGCATTACAAGAATTAAAAAGCACGAACCCTGAAGATCTTTATCAGAGAGGACAAATTTTAACAATTAATAAAATTCCAGTTTAGAAAAAAAAATTATAAAATAAAACTAATTTCTATGAATTTCCTTTTATCAGCACATTTTAAATTTTATCCCGTTGGGCAAGGATGTTTTTATGCTGGAGAAATATTAGCTCCTTCAAACGACAAAAAATTTACTATTGTTTTCGACTGTGGCACTCTTAGTGGAAGAACATATCTCCAAAATTCAATACAAAAATTCAAACAAAAATATACTAAAATTGATTTATTGGTAATTTCTCATTTTGATGAGGACCATGTTAATGGAGTAAACGATTTATTAGACGGTATAAGTTGCGAAACAGTGCTAATTCCTTATTATACGCCACTTTCAAGGTTGGGGCTGTTTGCAGATAACAGCAGCAATAATCCAGATTATGATTTATTTTTAAGAAACCCAACAAGCTATTTTTTGCAAGAAAAATTTAAAGTTTCAAAAGTCATTGTAATAGGAAACAATAATGAAGGCTCTATTGAGCTGAACTCAAATGAAAAACCAACTAAACCTGATAATGACTTAACCGGAGAAAAAATAGAATTTGATTTTGATAAGTTTGAAAATGACAGTGGTTTTCTTAAATATGTGCAAGAGCAGGAAGGTAATAATTTTAATAATAATGATAAAATAAACTACCTTTCATTTCCATTAAAAATTTCTTTTAAACAAAAGTTTTGGGAATTTGTTTTTTATCTAAAATATTTCAAAGAAAATGCAAAAATTCTAAATTTTAAAACTGCAATCGATAATTTATTAATATCAATAAAATCTAATAACATTCAAGATTTATTTGATAATATATCACTAAGAGCAAGTGTTCGTAAAGCATATAAAGATACTATTAACGGAAATGTAAATTATTCTTCAATTGTTTTATATCACGGTCCAACAATAGTTAATTCTTGGGCTTGTACGTGCGAAAACTGTGATAATTGTTTTGATGATTTATGTAATTACTGTTGCGATTATAAAAAGACGGGAACACTATTAACAGGAGACTCATTTCTTAAAATTCCTGCAGATTTTGACCCGTTTTTTGATTATTATGGCCGTCAAGATTACATAAAAAAATGTTTTCTGTTACAGGTGCCCCATCACGGCTCAAAAAACAATTGGAAAATTTTTCCAAATGGTTTAGAATATATACCATTTTTTGTTTTCAATCACGGGATTGGAAGAGTTAAACATCCCTCAAGAGAAGTCCTTGATGATTTTATTCATAATATAAATGTAAGGCGATTAAAATTTAATAACGAAGGTCAAAAGGTATCATATTTCATAAATTGTTATCAATAATGAATAAAAAAAATTGGTCATGAAATAAAGTTACCAAAGTAGAAATGTTAATAGATTTAATCCGCAAGGTTTAAAGCCGACAAACCAACTGTTATTACACTCATATTTGTACGACAAATGATACAACAAGAGAATCCTAAAAGCCAAATTGTTTAAAAATTTAAAATCAAATAAAATGAAAAAAACGCGCACATTACTTATTGGCCTTTCAACTCTTTTATTCCTAACCAATTGCCAGACTAATTCATCGAATGAGCAATCAACTGCCCCTATTAATTCAGCAGATATGGAAGTAGTTAAACCTTTAACAGAGCAAGAACTTAAAGAGCAGCTACTGCAAAAAGAATGTTCAAATTCAACTAAATATCTGGACGGAACTTTAAAATATGAACCGAAATACAAGAACGCTCTAAGCTTGAAAGTTAAAGGTTTGAAAATAGTATGTAAAATTACTAACAAAGCAACTTTGGCCACTTTTAAAGATATTGGAGCGCATATCGAATTCATTTCAAAAACAGGAGCGAAAATTTTTGAAAGGGATATTGATATCTATGAATTCATTGCCCCTAATGGTTCTTTAACATACAATAGTGAATTTGAGATTACAAATCAGCAATATAAAGACATTTTTAAATTTAATTGGAGAATAACCAAAGCTACTTGCAAATAAAACAATTATTTCCGCTTGTTCAACGAAGCGTTTCTTTATGTTTTTACCAGCTCTTGCTTTCTTGCGCCAATTTGGTAACGGGTGTTATGCAGCCCCCTGTTAAGCGTAACGTCCCGCTGAGCTTTTTTAATCGGCATCATGCCGTAATACTATGACAATAAAAAAACGATCTATACTCTTCGTACTTTTTGGACTTACATTAGTAGGGCTTATTGCCTTTAAAGTAAATCGTACTTCGGTTGAGGAGAAAATTCTAAGTTATACTGTAGATCCAATATCTCAAAACCTTAAGTTTTACTGGCGTGATGAGAACGCGAACGTTTTTGGGAGCATTAATAACTTAAGGACCTGGCTGGAAAATAAACAGGAAACTTTAGTGTTTGCAATGAATGGTGGTATGTACAAGCCAGACAATTCCCCACAAGGGCTTTTTATTCAGCAGCATGTTGCTTTATCTCCTTTGGATACATCATCAGGTAAAGGAAACTTTTACCTGAAACCCAATGGTGTTTTTTATATCACCAAAGAAAAGCTGGGAGTAATATGTAAAACCACCGACTTCGTTAACAACAGTAAAATTGAGTATGCCACACAATCCGGGCCCATGTTGGTTATTAACGGAGCGATCCATTCTGCCTTTAAAGAAGGTTCAGCAAATTTGAACATTAGAAATGGAGTAGGTATCTTGCCTGATAAAAAGATCATTTTTGCGATGTCTAAAAAAGAAATAAATTTCTATGATTTTGCAAAATATTTTAAAGACCTGGGCTGTAAAAATGCTTTGTATCTTGATGGTTATGTTTCACGAACGTATTTGCCGCAAAAAAACTGGAAACAACTGGATGGGGATTTTGGAGTAATTATAGCCGTAACAAAAGGTAGTTTGTAATTAAAAAGGCTTAAAGCCGAAGCTCACGCAATTCTCGACAGAGCCTGTCCTGAGCGGAGTCGAAGGGCTCGAAATGACAGCGCAATGAGTTTTAAAAACAATTTTGAAAAATGAACATTAAAGAAATAAAAATTTTCCTTCTCCTGCTTTTATCAATGGCATCAATAGGGTATGCACAAACTAAAAAAACGATGAATAGCGGTATGTTTAAGGCTCCTCTTAATAAAGGAGAAAATAAGTTAATTCATTTTAAAACAGTAGCGATTACACCTGTTAATTTTTTTATTCAGGATAAGCCATGGAATGACCGGTCGGCAAGCATTCAATTGGAATTAAACATAGAAGAAGGAGGCAAGAAGTTTCATACTTTTCTTTGGTATTTTGAGGGAAAGGAGCAAGCCGTAAACTACCCGCTGGCATGGGGGAACTATGTTTTTAGCCTGGAAATTAAGGATCAGGAAACGGTTCAATTAGTTGTTGATACATTGAGCTTCGGAAAGTCATTTTTTATATACTTTGGTCAGGATGCTATTATCGGAGACCTAAAGATCAACTTTAAGGAAGTGGTGGATGTTATGGATGCTCCTTCGCTGGATGGCTCTCCATCTGATGCGGAGTCCTATGCTGAATATGATCTGGTAGTGTCGGCTAACAAAGAGCAGAAAACACTTTCGTTCAATTCATTAAATTTTTATAATAAAACAGAAATGTTGCTTGAATGGAATGAATATGAAATAAAGGTTTTGTACACGGAAATAAATTCTTTGAAATTAATGGTTAATAAAAAGAGTGGTGGAAAATGATCGAATTTTAATGATAATGCCGCGTTAGGGATTGCAGTGTAAATCCCCGCCCGAACGACTGATGTCTTTCAGTCGGGCAGGCTTTTCTGTTTAGAAAAGATTGAAACGGAAAGCCCGGCCCTTTCTTGTTTAAGAAAGGGAACGCCCCAATGAATGTTTTTAAACAGATTGTTTTTATTTTATTGGTCGAGCTCAGTTTTACAATTACAATTACGATTAGTCTAAAGAATGTCAATTCATGCCCAAAAAAAATAGCTCAGACGAACAGTCTTTAATTTCTGAAATTACTGAAGCATTTAAGGGTGTGGAATTTGAGGGTGGTATTGGATTAAATGAAGCAAATGCTATAGATGACTATAAGGATGCACAATTCCGGGAGGAATGCAGAAAGATAGATGAAAAGCAGCATTGGAATGTTATTCCTTCATCGGTACTGAATCAATTTAATTCCAGCTTAAGTTTCTTCGATCCTAAAGGCATGAAATTTCATTTGCCGGCATTCATGATCGCTGAGATCAAGGGTGAATATCGCTTTGGGATGTCATTTGCATTAACGAATCTTTCGGAATATTCAAGATCTCAATTTGTATTATTGACAGAGAAGCAACGTGAAGTAGTTAAATTATTTTTGGAATTTCTTTTAGAGCATCCTGATTACGAGTTTGAAAAACCGGCTATTAAAGAAGCTATTGAGGGGTATTGGTCAATTGAAAATTAAACATAAAAATGACTGCATTACAAAAATTATATTCTATCATTATTATCGGTTTGTTTTCTAATTCCTTGATTGCACAGGACTCGCTATACAATCGGAGAATGGGGTTTGTGGTTAAAATAGATATCTTGTCTACAGCCTTGGCACCATTGGTTTCACAGTCGTATTCTTATTCATTATCAGCGGAAAAATTTATTGATAAAAAGCAGAGTTTTCAGCTATCCGGATATTTTAATTATTTCAATTACAATATTAATTCTCCTCATTCTAAATATCGCTCTTTTCAAGTGATTCCGGAGTATCGATTTTATCTGAATAATAAAAATTGGCACAAAGGAATATATTGCGGTGTTTATTCCGGATTAATTGATCTCCACGAATTTATTCCGAATGGAAACTACGACTACAGGAAACGTTATATTAAATTAGGCGCATTAGGTGGGTATCAAATTTATCTTTTTAAACATTTTGCAGTAGATTTTTTGTTAGGTTTTGGAGGAAGCACAATTATTTACGACCAATTTGTTAATTCCCATGGTTTACAACCTAGCAAAAGAACTTATTTTTTAGATGGTAGATTATCTTTAAATATTGGATATGTTTTTTATTGAATTCATATATTTATAGCCTAGGGACAAGACACAAATAAATGGAAACAAAAGACGAGAAGCAAACTTTTTATGCCAGTGATAGAAAGCAATGGCGTAAATGGCTGGAAAAGAATAGCCGTATTGTTGAACGCGTTTTGTTGATCCTGTATCACAAAAAAAGTTCAACAAAAAGTATTTCTTACGATGAAGCCATTGAAGAAGCCTTGTGTTTTGGTTGGATAGACAGTAAAGCAAACAAACGAGATGCAGAGAGTTATTATTTACAATTTACACCCCGAAGTCCAAAAAGTAAATGGAGCAGATCTAACAGGGAAAGGGTTGAAAAGCTTATAAAAGAAGGCTTGATGACCGAACAGGGACAAAAATTAATTGATATTGCTAAAAGCACAGGAAAATGGGAAGAATAGAAATTGAAACCGGACATTAAAGAAATGAATCCCAGCCGCTTTATATATCCTTCACCGGGCTTCGACCATTATTGGAAAAATGGGCATGGAAAAAAAATGCTCAAAAAACTGGAGCACATTCCGGATAGGCAAAGCATAGAACAGAAGGTTCATCTGCTTTTTGAATGTGATTCATTGGCAGATGATGTGGTGAAGGAAGTGTATTTGAAGATGGGGTTTAAAGAGGCGGATGCATTGGTTTCAAGTATTTTTTTGAAAGGGATAAACAATGTTCCCAATGTTCCTGAATGTCTGAAACAACTATTTTTAGAAGTAGACACCCTGCCAATATGGTTTGACAAGAATAAATTGGATAGAGGAGCTGCATTTTGTCGCAGGTCGGGTGCAGCGGCTTTAATTGTGTTGCGCAATTATTGTTTAATGGGTGGATATGAATCGGCAGCCATCAACAAACCATTGATATTTACCGAAGCGCTTAAAAAGGGAGCCGCCAAACGTATGGCTGAAACCATTGAGTTTTGGGTAAATGTTACCGGAGAAAATGCCCTGGATAGGTCAGAACAAGGTTTTAAGCATACTATAAAGGTTCGCTTGATACATGCCTATACAAGGGGGATGATCCTTAAAATGCCATTATGGGATAGTAGTAAGTGGGGTTTGCCAATAAATCAATGGGATATGGTGGCCACCAATTTAGGATTTTCATTGGCATTTATGGATGGTTTAAAAAATTTAGGATTCAAACCTTCAAAAGACGAAGTGGAAGGACTTTTACATTTTTGGAAGTATATTGGATATCTATTAGGAATTCCGCCTGCATACCTGCCTGATACCGAAGAACAAGCAATAGAAGAACTTTATAAGTGGACCATCACACAACCTCCTGCCGATGACGACACCAAAGCCCTGGCCTTAGCATTGATGAATGAACCACTACTTTCTTCTTTTCCGAAATATAATTGGCAAAAGAAACTGCTGATCAAAATACACCTTGGGTATAACCATTTTTTTCTGGGCGAGCGCTCCTGTGAAGCAATGGGATTGCCTCAAACTAAATTAAGATACTTTCCATACATTGTAAAATCTATAAAAGGCATTCAGGAATTTTTTGTGCTTTCAAATGATAAGTACTATAAAGCAACCGACAAATTGGGAAGAAAAAGTCAGGAAAAAATTAAATATTTGTTTCTGAAAGGACATAGTTCTGTTCCATCCCCCAAACATTAAATAGTGTAAACGGAAATTTTGATTTTATCGACAATGTCATCCCGAATGGCTTTTTAGCCAAGAGGGATCTTGTTAATCATGAGCGAAAAACCTCCTTAATAACAAGATCCCTCGCGAAAAGCTCGGGATGACAGAAGTGGAAGGTCGTGCAAGAAGAGGCATTTTTTATCAGCAATGTCATCCCGAATGGCTTTTTAGCCAGAGGGATCTTGTTAATCATGAGCGAAAAACCTCCTTAATAACAAGATCCCTCGCGAAAAGCTCGGGATGACAGAAGTGGAAGGTCGTGCAAGAAGAGGCATTTTTTATCAGCAATGTCATCCCGATTGGCTTTTT
>JAZKBF010000096.1:10101-27947 GCA_040388745.1 Bacteroidota bacterium
AGGTCGTGCAAGAAGAGGCATTTTTTATCAGCAATGTCATCCCGATTGGCTTTTTAGCTTGAGGGATCTTGTTAATCAAAAGCAATATCCTCAATAATAGCAAGATCCCTCGCAAAAGCTCGGGATGACAGAAGGAAGGTCTAATAAGGAGGCAATTATATGCACCTGCTTCAAAATATTGAGTACTTTTGGCTGAAATTAATAGGCTTGAATTAAATTAAAATATTGCAATTTTTTTGATTACTCTCCTTCCTATTTGAACATCTATCTTATCTTATTTTTTAATGTTTAATTCTTGCAAAAAAATATTTATTCGAATTAAGATAAGACAGTTATACTTTTTTACTTTTTTGATCTCTCTCTTATTTTCCTCTGTTTGTTTTGCCCAGGAAGAATCCAAACCTTGCGAAAAAGTTGAAAAAATACTTTATCTGATCAAAAAGATCCATTACCAGTCTCCCGAATTTGATAAGGCTTTTGCTTCCAAAGTGATTGATAGTTATTTATTTGATATTGATGGACAATGCTCCAGTTTATATGATAAAGACATTCTTTATTTAAAAGATATACAAAACCAGGAAACATCATCAACAGCTATCTTTTGCAGATCATTCGATTTTCTGCTTACCATTTATGAAAAGCGATTGAAAGAGTCGGACAGCTTAACGAATAGTTGTATCAATAAAAAATATGTTTGGCATAATAATGATTCATTAATTTTTTACAATTCTTTTAAAAATAACTATCCGAAAAATATTTCTCAAAAAATAAACAAGATCGATAACTGGGTTAGGTTATATACCCTTGGTCAGCTAGAGTTGGCAAGTAGGTTGGATAAAGATTTTGAATTTGAAAAAAATAATGATCTGAAGATAAAAGCGATCAATAAGTTGCGAAAAAATTTTCGTAAAAAAATAAATAATCCGATAGGAATAGAAAATTATTTGGAAGAAAGTTTACTTCAGGCTATTATTTCCACCTGCGATCCGCATAGCAACTATTTTACGGCTTCCGCAAATAAGGAATTTACAGCATCTCTTTCAACCACGGTAGAAATATATGGTTTCTCATTTAACGAAAACAAAAACGAACATATAGAAATTACAGCTATTGCCCCTGGCAGTCCTGCATGGAAATCGAATAACCTTAATGTTGGCGATCAGGTAACCAAAATAAAATTTAATAATAAACCCCAAATTGATGTTTCGGATTACGACATTTATGAATTTAACGATCTATTCTCTAAAGCTCCTGAAAAGGAAATAGACATTACCGTTTTAAAAAAAAATGGTGCTGTTGTTGAAACACATTTGGCTAAGGAAATACTAAAATCGGAAGACAACAATATCAACAGCTATATCTTATCCCAAAAACAAGAGATCGGTTACATTTCTCTTCCCAGTTTTTATACTGATTTCTCCAAAAACACTCCTTTTGGTTGTGCAAACGATGTAGCGAAAGAAATTGTTAAATTAAAAGAAGATAATATCAAAGGACTGATATTAGATCTGCGCAATAACGGAGGAGGCTCCATAGAAGAAGCCACAAATCTCGCTGGTATCTTTATTGACGCTGCTCCATTATTTATTGAGAAAATACAATCCCAAAAGCCAAGAGTAATAAAGGATTTGAATAGAGGAGCTATATATTCGGGACCATTGGTAATCATCATCAATAATGGAAGTGCGTCAGCATCGGAATTATTGGCTCAAATACTTAAAACACAACATCGTGCTATTATCGTGGGAAGCAATTCATACGGAAAGGCAACAGGACAAATTGTTGTGCCGCTTGATACATCTTACAATATGTTTGCCGGGCCCAAAAGTTACGATGAAAAAAATGGATATATAAAAATTACCATCGAAAAACTATATGACCTTTCCGGAGCTACCTATCAAAAAATAGGAGTAATGCCCAATATTCCAATTCCAGATCTATGGAGTAGTTTTTCGGTTGGAGAAAATGAGTACAGCAATGCATTGCTTAATGATGTAATTGCAAAAAAGGTAAACGTGGATGCCTTACCCGATGAAAAAATAAGCATCTGTGCCAATCTAAGCACCACCAGAATAAAAACGGACCATCAATTTAAACGCCTGATAACGTTGGCTGATACGCTTAAAACATTGTCGGAAAACAATGCCATTCTATTGTATCCATTGGGGTACAATAAAGCACTCAAAACAACCAATGTTATTGATAGTATTATTGATAAAACATTTGAAAATAACTATAATCTTTTTACTGTAAAGCCGAATAAAAACAACAGTGAGGTAATGAAAATGGATGAATTTTTGCAAAATTTGATCAATGCAAAAATGGAAGACTTAAAAAAAGATATAATTTTACAAGAATCATACAACATATTAACGGACTATAACTCAAACTAAATAACCAAATAAATTCTAACAAAAACTATGAAAACAACAGCGGTAAGATCAATTACTTTATTGGGTATCTTTTTTATCTTTTCTACAATTAATGCTTTCGGCCAAAAAATGGATAAAGCTGGAACTTATTTGGAAACTATTGGAAAGGAATTTAAACAAATAACAGATGAAATGTGGGATTATACAAGCGCTGCAGCTCATGGAAAAAAAGCACGCACTGTTGAAAACAAAAGGAAAGAGCTTGTTTCCCAAATCACTAAATCGATCACTAAAATAAAAAATATGCCGGGATTCGAAGATAATACTTCGTACAGAGATTCGGTAGTGTCTTATTTAAAATTAAACAAACTGGTTTTAAATGAGGATTATGCAAAAATTGTGGACATGGAAGAAATAGCAGAACAATCTTATGATGCTATGGAAACGTATATGTTAGCAAAAGAAAGAGCTGATGACAAACTAAAAGATGCAGGAGAAATGATTGAAGCGGAAGAAAAAAAGTTTGCTGCAGACCATAATATAAATCTTATTGAAGGCAAAGACAAGATCGGTAAAAAATTAGCAGAAGCTGGAAAGGTTTATAAATATTATAATGTTATTTATTTAATATTTTTTAAAAGCAATAAACAAGAGGTGTATTTAATAGATGCGCAAAATAAAGGTGATATCAATGCAATGGAGCAAAACAGGAATGCATTGGCGAATAATAGCGCTGAAGGAAAAAAAAAATTGGCAGAAATTAAAGACTATAAAGGCGACAATTCGGTAAAATCAGCTTGCCTTGAAATTTTAAATTTTTATGAAAAAGAAGCAGTAAAATTTACCGAGATCACGAACTATTTTATTCAAAAAGAAAAATTTGAAAAAATAAAAACCTCGTTTGACGCAAAAAGCCAATCACAAAGAACAAAAAAAGACGTTGACCAGTTCAATGCTGCTGTGAATGAATACAATACCGCCTCTAATAAATTCAATGCAACCAATCAGGAGCTAAATCAAAATAGAACCAAATTGCTTGAAAAATGGAATACTGTTTCAGAAAAATTGGTGGATAAATTTGTTCCTAAAAAGAAATAATATTGAAATTTATGGGTGTAATTGGTTCCTCTGCCAAAATGCGTTATTGCGTTTTGGCAGAGGAACCAATTCAATTTTTAACAATTAATAATTGTATTTTTATTTAATTTTAAATTCAAAAGAACTACCTACCAATTCGAAATCAATTATTTGATAACGCCAAACCATACTGGAGCTAAAAACTACCGTTAATATCCTTATTCCCACCATCCGTTCATTCTGGCAAACTTGTTTTTGTATACTCCGTTGTAATAATTGAAAACACATCCCGGTTTCAAGTATTAACCTCAAAAACAAAACCCTTATGAAAAAAATGTTTTTTGCAATCGTGTTTCTAGGAAACGCATTGCTATTCGGACAAACCGGATCAGTGAAAATTAAAATTACTGACAAATCAACCATGGAAGAAATTCCTTTTGCCAATGTTTCTATTGAACAGAAGGGGAAAAAAATTGCTGCCGGAACAAGTAATATATTGGGAGAATGTGTGTTTGATTCTCTTAATGTTGGAATTTATACAATCAAAGTTAGTTATGTGGGATACCAATCTTCTGAAACTATTTCAGTTAAAGTGGAAAACGGAAAAACCAATTTTCTGGAAATTAAAATGGAAGGAGGTGCAGCTTTACAAGCTGTTGAGATTGTATCCTACTATGAACCTTTAATTGAGCCGGATACGAAATCAGGTTCAACCGTTACCCGGGAAGAATACCAAAATATGGCTTCAAAAAATATTAATTCAGTTGCCGCAACTACTGCAGGTATTTATCAGTCGGATGAAGGCTCTGAGTTAATTGTAAGGGGGGCTCGTGGAAGTGGTACAGCTTATTATATTGATGGCATAAAGGTGACAGGTTATGAATTTAACTCAGAAGAATATCAAAGTATAAAAGAAAATGAATTCAAAAAAGTAAACAATGATCCATTTTCTACCTTCTCAATTGATGTAGATGCTGCTTCCTATAGTAATATCAGAAGGTATATTAACGGTGGTCATCTCCCGCCAAAAAATGCTGTACGAATCGAAGAGATGATCAATTATTTTTCTTATGATTATCCGAAACCAAAAGAAAATCAACCTTTTTCAATTACCCCTGAAGTGACAGAGTGCCCTTGGAACAAGACACACCAGTTAATTCATATTGGATTACAAGGAAAAAAAATAGAAACAGAAAATTTAGCAGCTTCTAATTTAGTATTTCTAATTGATGTTTCCGGCTCAATGGATTCACGTGATAAATTGCCTTTGCTAAAGTCAGCCTTAACCCTATTGGTTGAGCAATTGCGAGAACAGGATAAAGTATCCATTGTAGTTTATGCAGGAGCAGCAGGACTGATTTTATCTTCCACCTCCGGTAGTAAAAAAGATAAGATATTTGAAGCTATAAATAAACTAAGTGCCGGAGGATCAACAGCAGGAGGAGAGGGCATTGTTTTAGCTTATAAAATGGCAAAAGAAAGTTTCATCAAATCGGGTAATAATAGAGTGATATTAGCAACTGACGGAGATTTTAATGTGGGTGTTTCCAGTGATGATGAATTAAGCCGCTTAATTGAAGAAAAAAGAAATGACGGTATCTTTTTAACTGTTTTAGGCTTTGGAACAGGTAATTACAAAGATTCTAAAATGGAACAATTGGCAGATAAAGGAAATGGGAATTATGCTTACATCGATAATATTTTAGAAGCTAAAAAAGTATTAGTGAAAGAAATGGGCGCTACTTTGTATACAATAGCTAAAGATGTGAAAATACAAATAGAGTTCAATCCTTCTAAAATCAAAGCATATCGATTAATTGGGTATGAAAACAGGGTGCTTGCCGATGAAGATTTTAATAATGATAAAAAGGATGCAGGTGAGATCGGTTCAGGACATTCGGTTACAGCCATATATGAAATCGTACCGAGCTCTTCCAACGAAGTAATAGACAATATCGATTCTTTAAAATATCAAAAGCTAACGAATAGTTCAACTTCACAAAGTAATGAATTAGTGACCATTAAGTTTCGATACAAAGAGCCAAATGACACAACGAGTAAATTAATTGTGGAGACATTATTAGATGAACAATTGCCGTTTTCTTCTATCTCAAACAACTTTAAGTTTGCAACCGCAGTAATAGAATTTAGACTATTATTAAAAGATTCAAAATATAAAGGCACTTCTAACTATAAAGAAGTGATTGCAATGGCAAAAGCAGCCAAGGGTGAGGACGGAGATGGATACAGATCAGAATTTGTCCGGCTTGCTGAAACTTGTGAGATATTCTCTAAAGAATTAACAAAAAAATAAAAAATGTAAAAATAAAAAGCAGGAAATATCCTGCTTTTTATTTTTTATATGGAATGATGTAATTCACTAATCATTATTAATTAAACCCCTAAAAAATTGAATGCCACCAAAAACGATAGCACCCCAAAATATAAAGCCGATATGAGCTGATGTTGCAATTATTCCTCCTATGCACCATAATGCGCCAAATAGCATGTCGCGCTTCGCCTTTTCTTTTGTAATTATTCTTTCCTCTTCAAATTGGGGGTTTACCGGTTTTACGGATGAAGGGAGTTTTATTTGTAAATCAGTCAGACCAGAAACTAGCTTTCTTTTAATAGCTTCATTAATAGCAGCATCGCAGGCTTCTTTTTGATAGTCATTTCTGTTTTTCAAAATTTTTAGCAATGTTTCATCTGGATGATCAGCCATTACTTTTTCGAAATTATTTCCACTCATATTTTTTTTTACTGCTGAAAATGATGAAATTTTGTGTTTACTGTTTTATTTGATAATGCTGCGCACGTTTTTTATTCTTCAATAATCAGTTTGTTCACTGGCCAAATAGCTTTTGTAACTTCGATTTAACGAATTGTATATTTGATTGGAAGATTATATTGTACCCGTACTTTTTTTCCATTTTGTCTGCCAGGTTTCCATTTAGGCATTTTTTTAACTACACGCAATGCTTCTTTGTCCAAACCCGGACCACCTGACACACCTCTTAAAATTTTTATTTCGCCTAGTTTACCATTTTTCTCAACAATAAAAGTGACAAAGCAAGTACCAGTTATACCTGCTTCCTTTTCAGCTTGAGGATATTTTACATTTTTTTGAATAAACTTAACCATTTCAGTATCACCACCTTTAAATGAAGGCATTTCTTCTACAATAGTAAAAGGACCATCAACATTATTTGATGATTCGTTTTGTTGAGCGGAACAGATGTTGATGAATAGTAAGCAGGTAAGGATGAAAATGTTTCTCATTTTTTTAATATTAATTTGATTTAAATTTTATTTCCTGTTCAAACTTGCAATGATTGCTCTTATACTTTCCCCTTTCTAACTTCTTCTATATCAATTTATTCAGAGCGGTTCTAAAACAAAAATAGACAAATATAGATGCAGGTTTCGAAAAAGTGCATAAAAATACCGTGTTTTTACGGATAAAAAAGGGTGTTTTTACGGAAGCCAATTGATTTTAAAATATTGTATAATTGAGCCTTTAAATAATTTTTGAAATTATTATTAACCTTCATTTTTAAAAATTGTCCTATTCTTTACAAAGGGGATAGATGCGAACTATCAATGAACTCAAGTTCCAATACCATTGTTTCACAATTAGTTTTTTTTATTGTACGAGATTCTTGGTTTTTAACAAAAATCAAACTTTTCTTACATGGTAATGAATTCGTTGTTTTTGATAAAGGTGGAGAAAAAAAAGTATTTATTTTTAACGTGATTTAAATGCATATCATTACAAAAAGCAGTAATGGCTTTTTCGAAGCATTTGCATAAATATTAATTATTACTAATTCAATATGAGTTATATCTCAAAAAAAGTGGAATTAAAAAAAGCTGATTCAAAATACCAATCAGTTATGATTGTCGATGATTGTGAAATTGATAATTATATTAATGAAACTATAATTAAAAAAGCGGGTTTTGCTGAGTACGTTTATAAACATAGTGGAGCTTTGGGGTCATTAGAATTTTTGAAAAATATAGAAATGCTTAACTCTACTGATTTTGATTTATTACCATCGGTTCTCTTTTTAGACATCAATATGCCCGTTTTGGATGGTTTTCAATTCCTTGATGAGCTTAACAATTTTCCAACACTATTAAATAGAAAAATAAAAATTGTAATACTTTCTTCCTCCGCAAACCCTTCGGATATAAAAAAAGCAAGTCAATATAAACAAGTTGTCAAATTTCTTCATAAGCCTCTTAAGAAAGAGGATTTGCACAACTTAAATTAATCTGATTTGTCCCATTCCTTAAAAGGATTTTAAATATCTATATACTTTTTATGCTTCAAAAGATCATTCATCAATTAAATGAGAAGGATTATTCACTTCTTTCGTTACAAATGAAAGAATCAAAAGCGGACAAATTCTTGTCTCTGTTGGTTAAATACCGTAAGGAAAAAACTACGGACAAAGAGTTGATCACAATTCTCAACGTTAATCCCCCGGCTTTTTATACCTTAAAGTCAAGATTGTCGGAGAAAGTTCAATTCTTTCTGTTTAAAAATACCGCTGAAACCCGTATTGAGTTGATTCAAAACGTATCAAAAATTGATCAGTTGGTTTATAATACTCCTCGTGAAACTGCAATTCAGATATTAAAAAAATTAGAAGCAGAGTTAATTAAAAATGACATGCCCAATGAACTGATAGTAGTTTACAAAGCATTAAAAAAGCTCCATCTGCATTCTGCAAAGCATTTTGATTATTCACAACTCTATAATAAGCATGTTGCATATAACTTAGCACAGGATAAAGCAGAAGATTTATTATCCTCTTTTTGCAAAACGATCAGCGAATATTATTTAAGCCGAAATGAGATACAGCTCACCTCACTGATTTTGTTAAAGAATGAAATGGAAAACGTGTGCAGGCTCTATAAATCTCATCGCTTAACGATTTATAAAAATATCCTAAACATCCATTTCGCTTTATTTTTATCCGATGCCGCTAAACTCCATGATGAAACAACCATTGAATCAATGCTGGCTGAATCAACTGAAATACTTAAAAATTTTGAGGATGATAAGGTTTATAAACATTTAATTCAGGTTATTAATTTTTTATATTTTGAATATTATTATCAATTAAAATTGCATAAAAATGCACTTGTTTATTATGATAAGATATCATGCAAGACAGAAGCATTGTTGCTACTCAATCACAGTTGCTTTGCATCTCATTTTTTAATTTCAAAAATCGAATACACTGTTACAGGATCAAAACTTCCTGATTTCCACCTTAAAAATGATATCCTGGAAGATGAGCCAGATCCTGAAAATATTCCAAATTTCATTTTGTTTGTTTACCATAAAACATCCATTGCGTTTTACGAAGGCCGCTATTCAGATGCAATTCAAAGCTTGAACAAATTATTAAGAGAAATAAGTTTTAAAAGTATTCCTTTTTCTGAAGTTGAAATAAAACTGTTTCTTGCTATGCTTTATTTTTTTAACAAAGATGAAGAACATGCATCTGTAATTTTAAGAAATGTTACCAGAAAGATAAATGAAGAAAAAACGAGCGAAAAATATAAATGTGTTACACCATTTCTGAAATTGTTAAAATCTTTAGGAAAGGGACAGAGTGATAAGAAAGAGGAGAAAACTATTTTGCTTAATAACTATTATAAGGCAGCTAATATTGGTCAATACAGGATCCTCGAGTCCCTTGTATTAAATGATGAAATATTGTCGAAAATAAAATAATATCAAAAAAATTACCAATTGAAAAAAATAATATTTTTCGTCCTTCTTGTTCCGCAAATTATTTCTGCACAAATGAAGCAGAAGGATAGCTATACCGTTTATGTGAATTACCCTGATTATACAATAAAAGCAGACTTATCCGCTAAGGTTAAAAGGATATACGTCCGGGAGGGGGTGACTTATTACTGGTATGCATCAAACAAAATAATGGAAACCACAGGAGGCTATGATGGCAAAATACTTAACGGCTCCTACACTTCATTCTATGTTACGGGTAATTTAAGAGAGAAGGGTACATTTAAAAATGGAATAAAAAATGGAGAATGGATTACCTGGTATGAAACTGGGAAAATGAAGGAGGTAAATGCGTGGAGGAGGGGTATAAAATCAAGCACATCTAAAAGCTTTGATATAAATGGTGACCTTATTTTAGAAACAAAATATAGGAACGGAAAATTGAACGGCTACCAAACAACCTATGGGAATGGTAAGGCCATTACAAAAAAGAAGTATAAAAATGGTATAGAGGTTGTCAAGAAGGACGAGAACCGTGATAAGGAAAAGGTTGCAAAAGAACCTCGTAAAAATGCGGCTGAAAGATATAAGGCATTTAAAGAGAAAATAAGATCTATTTTTAAAAAGCACGATGACGAGGAAAATAAACAACCATTAAAAAAAGTAAAAAAGAATAGTTCGACAGACACGCCTAAAAAAGTAAATAAAGAAACGCCTTCAGTTTTTAAAAAGAAAGTCGCTTCTGAAAAAAATCAGAAATCTCAGGCCAAAACAAAATGATAAAAGCAGGCGCGTTATTTTATGCGATTGTTATCTCCTTAATTATTGCAATTACCAGTAGTGCTCTCATAATGGCAGCATATCTTAGCAGGATCCAATATGAAAATTTTGAGATAAAAAGGCAATTAAACTTGAATGCAGATTCAGGAATAAAGCTTCTATTGTCGAAGCAATCATTGGTTGCGCTAAACGAAGAAAAAACAATTGATTTGTTTAATAAAGGGATTGACAGTGTAATTCTGATCAGAAAGCTGTGGGGAGCATATGAAATAGTAATTTCGAAAGCGACATTTAAAAATAGTACGTCAGTTCGTACTGCACAGGTTGGCTTTTATCCGGATAGTGATCATTTATATAGTTTACATTTATCCGATAAGGACAAGCCTCTTGCGCTATGCGGTAATACCCTCATTAAAGGCCCTGCTTTTTTACCAAAAGCAGGAGTGAAAAGAGCCTATATAGAAGGACAGAGCTTTTCCCGAAGTCTATTAATTGAAGGAGAGGTCAAGCAGAGTGAAAAGACACTTCCAAAGTTTAATCCAGAATTAATAGAGAATATTCAGGCTGTTTTTTTTAAGAAATCATTGAGTGACAATGACAGTATACTCAGTATAAAAAACGAGCTGATAGGAGATACTTTGAGTAATAGCTTTCAGAATAAAACATTGGTATTTTCAAGTGTAGTTCCCATAATAATTTCGAATGGGATGTATTCAGGGAATATAGCTGTCATTTCAGAAAAGCAGATTACTGTTTCATCAAACGCTCTGCTGAAAGACGTGTTGTTGTTTGCTCCAAAAATAATAATTGAAAAAAAATTCAGAGGGAATGTGCAGGTTTTTGCTTCAGATTCAATTAGTATTGCTGAGGAGGTTACTTTAACGTATCCAAGCGTCATAGGGCTTATCAGTAACAATAAACCAACCGGCACTTCAATTATTGTTTTAAATAAAAGTGATACTATATTGGGAAGTGTGTTTATAATAAAAAACGAAAATAATATAACGGGACAGGCAAGGCTTCTGATCTCAGAAGAGGCAGTTATATACGGACAGGTCTATTCGAATGGTTACGTTGATCTTAAAGGAACAATCAACGGCAGTTTAATGTGCGATAATATAATGTTAAGCACAGCTTCCTCTGTATACGAAAATCATTTATTGAATGCCGTTATCGATTTATCAAAACTGCCGGAGCATTATACAGGTATTAATTTGGTAGAAGAATCTACAGTAAAAAAAATTGTAAAATGGCTCAACTGAACCATAATTTGAAAGCTGCAACACTGATAGAATCTTTAATAGCAATGATTATTATTGTTGTTTGTTTTGGTGTTGCAACCATGATTTATACTAATGTTTTGGATTCAGATAAGCAGAGGCTTCAATTAAAGGCCATTTTGATATTGAACAAGAAAGCAATAGAAACGAAGACTAAAAAAGAATTTCTTGATTCAGAAGAAGTAGCAGGCGACTGGATTATTAAAAAAATAATCGAACATTACCCCGGGACAGAAAATTTATATCAGCTTACTTTAACTGCGTTGAGTAAAAGCGGGAAAACAATCGCGATAAGAAATGAATTAATATTGGCGGAATAATGAAACAGATTTCAGCCTTTACATTGTTGGAATTGCTCATTGGGATGATCCTAAGTAGTATCGTTATTGGTTTCTGTTATACGGGCTATTCAATAATTCACAAGCAATATTTAAATTATAATAATATAAAAAGAGAAAATACTAATGCAATTCAGTTAAATTCAATTTTAAATACAGATTTTGTAAATGCCGGATATGTAATGTACGATGGGGATAAATTGATTTTAAATTCAGAAAACAAAGTTCAGCTTCAATATGAATTTAAGGGAAATTATATTTTAAGGGAAGCCAATGGTCTAACTGATACTTTTATGTTTTCTCCGGTAAATATTAGTCCGGAATATTTAAAGAAATCGACAAGTGTACCTCTTTCGATTATTAATGAGTTTACCTTTGATGCTATTATACTTGGAGAATTAGAACATTTTCATTTCATTAAAGAATACAGTGCCGAAACAATGATTAGATTACAAATGGAAAATTCGAGCAATTAAATATGCTGCAAATAGATCTGAATAATATTGATTTTGTAAAAAAAGCACCTGCCACATCTGTAAAAGAAAGGAAGGGTACACTTGACTTTCTGAATAAGGATCTTAAACTATTTGAAACAGGCTTTAGTGATAAAAAGAAAGAGCGTTTTTATTCAGAATTATGTATTCTTTTTTCAGCAGGAGTGGATATTCGTTCGGCTCTGGAATTAATGGAGGAAGAACAGACAAAAGAGAAGGATAAAATTTTATTTGGCACTATAAAAGAGTCCATAATAGCAGGCGCAGGCTTGTCAAGTGCAGTTGAACAAACAGGTATGTTTTCACCATACGAATATTACAGCATTCAGATTGGTGAAGAAAGCGGAAGTTTAACGAAAGTGTTGCAGGAGCTTTCCTATTTTTATTCCAAAAAAATTCAACAGAAACGGCAGTTAATAAGTGCCCTTTCATATCCTGCCGTTGTTTTTACAGCATCCTTTGGGGCTATCTTTTTTATGATGAAATTTGTAGTTCCTATGTTTGCTGATGTTTTCAAACGTTTCAAAGGGGAATTGCCTTATTTCACACGATTGATCATTCGGTTATCTGATGCTTTTTCAAATTATTCTTTGTACCTTTTAGTAGGGATCACCATTGTAGTTGTTTTTCTATATGGTAAAAGGAAAACGGTTTGGTTTAGAAAGTTGAGTGCGGATGTATTATTACGCACGCCCATTATGAAGGACATGATAAGCAAAATATACCTTGCTCGCTTTTGTCAATCAATGAATTTGTTGATCAGTGCCAAGACTCCCTTAGTAACTGCAATTGATCTGGTGAAAAAAATGGTTGGATTTTACCCAATTGAAGTGTCACTCGAAACAATACAGGAAGATATTCTGAAAGGCCAGCCATTACACCTTAGTCTGGCAAAATTTAAAATATACAACAGGCGGATGATCTCCTTAATAAGAGTTGCGGAAGAAGTAAACCAGCTCGATGTAATGTTTTCTAAATTGGCAAAGCAATACTCTGATGAAGTAGAGCACCAGACAAGCATATTGGGCAGTTTAATTGAACCAATAATGATCATTTTTCTAGGACTTCTTGTCGCAATTATTCTTGTTGCGATGTATCTGCCTTTATTTCAGATGAGTTCAACAGTTGGATAACGAGGTATTTAATTTCATGTAAGTAATTTTACGCATGTTTCCTGCCCTCTCACGGCCTTCCATTTAGAATAGTTCACGATTTTTACTTTTTTTAATTGCTCATATCAATTTAGGCTGTCTATCGTTTTTTTTAGTGTTTCAGCCTAATTATTATCGTTCTGATATTAATTAAAAAGGTTGTTGCTTTTTTATTTAAATAAGAAGCCGATTCAAAAAAAGCATTTTTCAAAAATCTACTTAAAGTTGAAAAATGCTTTTTTTTTGCCAAAATGAGCTTTTAAAATTCGGGTAAAAATTCATGTAATTATATTTTTTGAAATCAGAAAATCACTTTGTATTCTCCTTTGATATTAAATTACTCCTTGTTTATCAACCTGATACAATATTTTTTTTCAAGACTAAAACGAAAACACAAAAACTGCTTTTTAGTAAATACTAACTTTTCATTACACATGAAAGCATTTATAAAACATTGGTAAAATAAAAATTGAAATTCTAAATATGTTTGCTTCGGTATAAAAAGAGGATTAATCAAAGAAGCAAAACAATGAAAAGCAAACCAATTAAAGGTATGTATACTCAAGTATCATTCAATACGAATATGATAAAGCAACAAAAGCAAACGCTGCGTTTTTTTACAAGTGTAATTTGTTTATTTTTTATTGTTATTTTATTACAACAAAAAGCAATTGGACAGAATCTTGGTATTAATACTACAGGCGCATTGCCCGATTCATCAGCAATGCTGGATATAATAAGCCCAAATAAAGGTTTGCTTATTCCCAGGGTTAGCTTAACATCTACCACAGATACTACTACTATTACAAACCCCGCTACTTCATTGTTAGTGTATAACAACAATGCATCTATGACGAGCGGAGGATTGGGTTTTTGGTATTGGAATGGAACACAATGGGTTCAGGCGATTGGTCCTATTGGTGCAACAGGTTATACAGGTGCTATAGGTGTTTCTGGTTCTACTGGTGCTACAGGAATTGATGGAATAGTAGGAATGACTGGTGCCACAGGTTCAATAGGTGCAGAGGGAATAATAGGATCAACGGGTGCAATGGGTGAAGGAGGAATAACAGGAACTACAGGCTCTGTGGGTCCTGATGGAATAATTGGTTTAACAGGCGATACTGGTTCAATGGGAGCGACAGGTTCAACAGGTGGGACTGGTTCAATAGGAGATACAGGTTTAATAGGATTGACAGGTTCAACAGGTGATACTGGTTCAATTGGAGCGACAGGTTCCACAGGGACTACTGGTTCAACAGGAGATACCGGTTTAATTGGATCAACAGGTTCAACAGGGACTACAGGTTCAATAGGCGATACCGGTTTAATTGGATCAACAGGTTCAACAGGGACAACAGGTTCAACAGGGACTACTGGATCAATAGGAGATACTGGTTCGATGGGATCGACAGGTTCAACAGGTAATACAGGGGGGACAGGAACAACAGGAACAACAGGAACAACAGGTTCTACAGGGGCGACTGGTTCTATAGGGGCGACCGGTTCAACGGGATCAACAGGATCAACAGGATCAACAGGATCAACCGGTTCAACTGGTTCAACAGGATCAACAGGATCAACAGGATCAACGGGTTCAACAGGTTCAACAGGTGGAACAGGATCAACAGGATCAATAGGTTCAACTGGCTCAACAGGTTCAACTGGAAGTACGGGTTCAGTGGGAGCCACAGGAAATATAACATCTTTAACAAATTCGCATATATTAGTTGGAAACGGCAGCGATGTGCCAACCGATGTAGTAATGAGTGGAGATGCAACTATAAACAACACTGGAGCTGTTACTGTCGCAAAAATTAATGGAACAGCTTTATCAGGATTAGCGACAGGGATATTAAAAAATACAACAACTTCTGGCGTCCCATCTATTGCGGTAGCAGGAGATTTTCCAACATTAAATCAAAGTACTACAGGCAATGCTACAACCGCTACAACAGCAGCAACTGTTGTAACCAATGCTAATCTAACAGGAGATATAACAAGTGTAGGTAATGCAACAACGCTGACAAATGCACCTGTAATAGCTAAAGTATTAACAGGGTATGTAAGTGGTGCGGGCACAGTGGCAGCAACGGATAATATTCTTCAGGCGATTCAAAAACTGAATGGAAATAATGCAACGAATGCAAATTTAACTGGTGGAGTTACAAGTGTTGGAAATGCGGCTACAGTTGTAACCAATGCAAATTTAACTGGCGGAGTAACCTCCGTTGGAAATGCAGCTACTGTTGTAACTAATGCAAATCTTACTGGAGATATAACAAGTGTAGGTAATGCAACAACTCTCACAAATGCACCAGTAATAGCCAAAGTATTAACAGGATATGTAAGTGGTGCAGGCACAGTGGCGGCAACAGATAATATTCTACAGGCTATTCAAAAATTGAATGGCAATAATGCAAACAGTGCACCACTTGCTTCTCCAACATTTACAGGAACTCCAACTATGCCAACCGGTACTATAGGAGTAACACAGGCAGCGAATGATAGCACCACTAAATTAGCCACTACAGCTTTTGTAGATAGGGCAAATGCAAATTTAGCTCCACTAGCTTCTCCAACATTTACAGGAACAGTTACCTCGAGCGCATTTTCTGGACCTCTTACAGGGAATGTTACCGGAAATATAACTGGTAGTTCTGGTTCAACTACAGGTAATGCCGCAACAGCAACAACTGCAACAACAGTTGTAACCAATGCAAATTTAACAGGTGGAGTTACCTCAGTTGGTAATGCAGCTACGGTCGTAACTAATGCCAATCTAACAGGTGATATAACCAGTGTAGGTAATGCAACAACGCTTACAAATGCTCCTGTAATAGCTAAAGTATTAACAGGATATGTAAGTGGTGCAGGCACAGTGGCAGCAACGGATAATATTCTTCAAGCTATTCAAAAATTGAATGGAAATAATGCAACGAATGCAAATTTAACAGGTGGAGTTACAAGTGTTGGAAATGCAGCTACAGTTGTAACCAATGCAAATTTAACAGGTGGAGTTACAAGTGTCGGAAATGCGGCTACAGTTGTTACAAACGCAAATTTAACTGGCGGAGTTACCTCAGTTGGAAATGCAGCAACTGTTATTACTAATGCCAATCTTACTGGAGATATAACAAGTGTAGGTAATGCAACAACGCTGACAAATGCACCTGTAATAGCTAAAGTATTAACAGGATATGTAAGTGGTGCAGGAACAGTGGCAGCAACGGATAATATTCTTCAGGCGATTCAAAAGTTGAATGGAAATGATGCAAACAATGCTCCACTTGCTTCTCCAACATTTACAGGAACTCCAACTATGCCAACTGGTACTATTGGCGTAACACAGGCAGCGAATGACAGCACCACTAAATTAGCCACAACAGCTTTTGTAGATAGAGCTAATGCAAGTTTAGCTCCACTTGCTTCTCCAACATTTACAGGAACAGTTACCTCAAGCGCATTTTCTGGGCCTCTTACTGGAAACGTTACCGGAAATGTAACTGGTAGTTCTGGTTCAACTACAGGTAATGCAGCAACTGCTACTACTGCAACAACAGTTGTAACCAATGCAAATTTAACAGGCGGAGTTACCTCAGTTGGAAATGCAGCAACTGTTATTACTAATGCCAATCTTACTGGAGATATAACAAGTGTAGGTAATGCAACAACGCTGACAAATGCACCTGTAATAGCTAAAGTATTAACAGGGTATGTAAGTGGTGCGGGCACAGTGGCAGCAACGGATAATATTCTTCAGGCGATTCAAAAACTGAATGGAAATAATGCAACGAATGCAAATTTAACTGGTGGAGTTACAAGTGTTGGAAATGCGGCTACAGTGGTTACAAACGCAAATTTAACAGGGGGAGTTACCTCAGTTGGAAATGCAGCAACTGTTGTAACAAATGCCAATCTTACCGGAGATATAACAAGTGTAGGTAATGCAACAACACTGACAAATGCACCGGTAATAGCCAAAGTATTAACAGGATATGTAAGTGGTGCCGGCACAGTGGCAGCAACAGACAATATTCTTCAGGCGATTCAAAAATTAAATGGAAATAGTGCAAACAATGCACCGCTTGCTTCTCCAGCATTTACAGGAACCCCAACAATGCCAACTGGTACTATTGGCGTAACACAAGCCGCGAATGACAGCACCACTAAATTAGCCACAACAGCTTTTGTAGATAGAGCTAATGCAAGTTTAGCTCCACTTGCTTCGCCAACATTTACAGGAACAGTTACTTCGAGCGCATTTTCTGGACCTCTTACTGGAAATGTTACCGGAAATGTAACTGGTAGTTCTGGTTCAACTACCGGTAATGCCGCAACAGCAACAACTGCAACAACAGTTGTAACCAATGCAAATTTAACGGGCGGAGTTACCTCAGTTGGAAATGCAGCTACGGTTATTACCAATGCAAATCTTACAGGGGATATAACAAGTGTAGGTAATGCAACTACGCTGACAAATGCACCCGTAATAGCCAAAGTATTAACAGGATATGTAAGTGGCGCAGGAACCGTGGCAGCAACGGATAATATTCTTCAGGCGATTCAAAAATTGAATGGAAATAA